>NZ_RCTF01000084.1 GCF_003667445.1 Xanthobacter tagetidis
CCATCATCGGCGCGCCGCCCTTGTAGGGCACGTGGACGATGTCGATGCCCGCGAGCGTTTTCAGCAATTCGCCGCTCATGTGCGGCGAGCCGCCGAGGCTCGTCGAACCGAAGTTGATCGAGCCGGGCTTGGCCTTCGCCTGCGCGAGGAGGTCGGCGACCGACTTGATGGAAGTCTGCACGTTCGCGACGAGCACGTTTGGGGTCGATGCGACGAGCGTGATCGGCGCGAAGTCCTTGACCGCGTCGTACGGCGCGGGCTTCTGCAGCACCGGCAGGATGCCGTGCGTCGCGATCGATGCGAAGACGAGTGTGTAGCCGTCGGGGGCTGCCCGCGCGACCATCTGAGCGCCGATCACGCCGCCGGCGCCTGCCCGGTTGTCGATGATCACCGTCTGCTTGAGGCGCTCGCCGAGCCTGGGCGCGATGGCTCGCGCCAGCAGGTCGGTCGTGCCGCCGGGCGGGTACGGCACGATCAGCCGGATGGGCTTGTCGGGATAGTCGGC
>NZ_RCTF01000085.1 GCF_003667445.1 Xanthobacter tagetidis
CGCGCGGTGCAGCCAGTCGAGGGAGTGGGTGGGGTTGCCCATGGTGACTTGTCACAAAAGGAGGTGGAAACACGTTAACTGAGTCTGCACCGGTTGTCTGCCGGGGTCTTGTACGATTGTGCAGGTGTTGGGCGAGGCACATCGGGTAGCGAATCGCTGACCGCCCGTGGTAAGAAGCCTTACTTTCAATAGTGAGGTCGGGTCATGAGCAAGGTGCGGGTAGGGATTATTTTTGGGGGCCGTTCGGCTGAGCATGAAGTCTCGCTGCAATCGGCGCGCAACATCGTCGACGCCCTCGACCGCTCGCGCTTAGCTGAGGACGTGGTGAGCGGAACCTCACCCTCGTTCGCGCTGGTGAAGCTCGCGGACGCCTGCCCCCCCGGCTCGTCCATCATGCCGAAGAAGCGCACCCCGGACGCCGCCGCCCTGGTGCGCGCCCCGGCCGGGCGCTGCGGCGGCGCGCTCACCGCCCTCCTGGTGGTGATGAAGGGCAGATCGGAAGAGC
>NZ_RCTF01000086.1 GCF_003667445.1 Xanthobacter tagetidis
TGCACCAGGCGATCACGACGGGCGATGAGAGCGGCATCGCGAAGTGGGAGACGGAACGGCTGAAGATCGCGCGTAACGTGGTCAGCACGACCGACACCATGACAAAGCTTGCCGTAACCTCGTCGCCGCTGATGCATACGGTCCGCGACGCTGTGCTCGGCCTGGTGGGGCACGTTCCCGCGCTGGGCCATGCTGTCGCGCGACGGCTCTCGGAGATCGATAACAGGTAGATTAGGGTCCGTTCCAGCATCTGGACCCCGAAAACTGGATCCCCGCATCTGGATCCCGAGAACTGGTTCCCACCATCTGGGTGCCCCATTCATGACGGTTCCATCGACATGAGTGGGCCTTGCGCTATGAATCTGGATCCCACTCATGACGATAAGGCTGTCATGAATGGGGCATCCGGCTGGTTCGCGCTATGAACCTGGATCCCACTCATGACGATAAGGCCGTCATGAATGGGGCACCCGGCATCCGGCTGGTTCGCGCTATGAATCTG
>NZ_RCTF01000087.1 GCF_003667445.1 Xanthobacter tagetidis
AACTCGCCCGTCTTGTCACACCGTCATGCCCCGCCTTGTGCGAGGCATCCACCTGGCCGCCTGCCCGCGCCCGAAGCGGAAGGCGCCAGCCTGGTCGCAGGGTGGATCCCCAGCACAAGGCGGGGGATGACGGTCGGTCTTCGGCGCCTCAGTTCCCCTGCGCGCTGAGCGCGCGGGAGACGATGAGGCGCATGATCTCGTTGGTGCCTTCCAGGATCTGGTGGACGCGCAGGTCGCGCACGATCTTCTCGATGCCGTAGTCGGCAAGGTAGCCGTAGCCGCCGTGGAGCTACAGCGCCTCGTTGGCCACCTCGAAGCCGCGGTCGGTGGCGACGCGCTTCGCCATGGCGCACAGCTGGGTGGCGTCGGGCGCCTTGGCGTCGAGCGCGGCCGCCGCGCGCCACAGGAAGGTGCGCGCAGCCTCCAGCTCGATCGCCATGTCGGCGAGGCGGAACTGCAGCGCCTGGAATTCGTCGAGCCTTTTGCCGAACGCCTTGCGC
>NZ_RCTF01000010.1 GCF_003667445.1 Xanthobacter tagetidis
TGTGCACGCTGCCCGAAGGCACCGAGATGGTGATGCCGGGGGACAACGTGTCCATGGACGTGCACCTGATCGTGCCGATCGCCATGGAGGAGAAGCTGCGCTTCGCCATCCGTGAAGGCGGCCGCACGGTTGGTGCAGGGGTGGTGGCTGCGATCATCGAGTGATTGCAGCCAGCGACCCGTCCGCGACAAGCGCGAACGGGCTGCGGCGCTGGCGTCGTCGCCGCCATCATCGAGTGATCCGCTCGCTGGACCTCGCGTCCCGCGTGTGAAGAATGAGGCGGCGCCTTCGGGTGCCGCCTTTTTCGTATCTGCCATGGCTCCCATGCGTCGCCACATGGTCCTCCTCGGATTGTCGCTGGTCGCCGTCGCCGCGGCCGCGGCCCCGGTCGCGGCGGCTTGCCCCGATCAGCCGCCCTGCCGCGGCTGCGGCTGCAAGGGCGGCCCCGGCTATCGCGCTCCCGATGGGCGGTGCGTCGGCTTCAAGGACCTCGCGAAGGTATGCGGGGAACCGCCGGAGACGCGCTGCGTGTTCGAGAATGCCCCCGGCACCGGCGCCAATCGCGCCTGCGCGCTGGGCCGGCCGGCCGACCAGGCGCCTGCCCCACCGCCTTCCCCGCCCGGTGGGGTGCCACGCTGAGGGGTTCTCCGGCCGCTTCTGCCGTCCTAGACTTTGACCCGCCCCCACTGCCCTGCGGGTGTGCCGGGCCATCCCCCTTGATCGCAAACCGTCCGGAGATGCGCCATGCCGGCTGCCGCTCACCGATTCTTCGTCCTCACCGGCGGGCCGGGCTCGGGCAAGAGCACGCTCATTGCCGCCTTGGCCGCGCGCGGGTTCAAGGTGGCGCCGGAAGCCGGACGGGCGATCATCCGCCAGCAGATGCGGATCGACGGCCCGGCCTTGCCGTGGCAGGACCGGGCGGCCTTCGCTGATGCCATGCTCATCCACGACATGCGCTCCCACGACGAGATGGCGAATGCGGCGGGACCGGTGTTCTTCGATCGCGGCATCCCGGACGTGGCAGGCTATCTGTCGCTCTGCGGCCTGCCGGTGCCGGCCCACATAGTGCGCGCCTGCGCCGCGTTCCGGTATGCCCGCGACGTCTTCCTCGCCCCGCCTTGGCGCGAGATCTTCGCCCGCGATGCCGAGCGGCGGCAGGACTGGGACGAAGCCGTGCGCACCCATGGCGTGATGGCGCGGATCTATCCCGAGTTCGGCTATCGCCTGCTGGACCTGCCGCTGGCGGACGTGGATGCCCGTGCCGACTTCGTTCTCCGCCATGTGGCCGCCGCAGGCTGAGCGGCAACGCGCCGCCCCTTTACAGGCGGGGCGCCTCACACTAAACACGGCCATCCGATGCGCTGGGCTCATTTCCCGGCGCGGCGGAGTCTACCCCGAACGCAGCCGGGTTCCGGCGCCGCGGGCGGGTGTCAGGCCCTAGGTCAGGCCCCTCGGCGGCCCTAGGAGTGTAGCTCAACTGGTTAGAGCACCGGTCTCCAAAACCGGGGGTTGGGGGTTCGAGTCCCTCCACTCCTGCCACCCATCCGGTGGCGGGCACGAGGTTGAAGGGCAGGCTTCGGCCGACCATCTAGGCACAGCGGGCGCAATCGGCGCGCGCGGCCCGGTCTGCGGGGCTTGAGGATTTTCTGCCAGCGGCAATCCCGGATCGGAGCGTCGGGGCGGAAAGTGGACATCACGGCGCGGCGCGCATCGCGGCGCGCGCGCAACGAGAGAGGTGGCGGCCACCGGGTTTCCCAAGGGGCCGCCGGGACAGACATGGCGAAGCTCAGTCCGGTGGAGTTCTTCAATCAGGTGCGCGCCGAGACGGCGAAGGTCACCTGGCCGACGCGCCGCGAGACGCTCATCACCACCGCGATGGTGTTCGTGATGGTGTTCCTGGCCTCGATCTTCTTCCTGATCGCCGACCAGATCATCCGGTTCGGCGTGTCCACCCTCCTCACCATCGGCCAGTGAGGAGAGCCCCCATGGCGAAGCGCTGGTACATCGTCCACGCTTATTCGAACTTCGAGAAGAAGGTGGCGGACTCGATCCGCGAGCAGGCCGACCAGCGCGGGCTGCAGGACCTGTTCGAACAGATCCTCGTGCCCACCGAGAAGGTGGTCGAGGTGCGCCGCGGCCGCAAGGTCGATACCGAGCGCAAGTTCTTCCCCGGCTACGTGCTGGTGAAGATGGACCTCACCGACGAGGCCTTCCACCTCATCAAGAACACCCCCAAGGTCACCGGCTTCCTCGGCGCGGACAACAAGCCCATGCCGATCTCCGAGGGCGAGGCCATGCGCATCCTGCAGCAGGTGCAGGAAGGCATTGAGCGCCCGAAGCCCTCGATCACGTTCGAGGTGGGCGAGACCGTGAAGGTGGCGGACGGCCCGTTCGCGTCGTTCAACGGCATCGTCGAGGAAGTGGACGACAGCCGCTCGCGCCTCAAGGTCGCGGTGTCCATCTTCGGCCGCGCCACCCCGGTGGAACTGGAATTCGCCCAGGTGGAGAAGGTCTGAGGCTCGTCCCGGCCGGTTTGAGTTCTGCGAGGGCGCGGGCTGCACGGCTCGCGCCCTTTGCGTTTCCCGCGCTATAGCCGGATAACACCCGGCGCCGCTGCGGCACGCCTATCCTTCCCGCGCCCCCGGCATATGGGGACAGGGAGGACAAGATGGCCGCAAAGCGCATCCTGATGATCGTCGGCGACTTCGTGGAGGACTACGAGGTCATGGTGCCGTTCCAGGCGCTCCTGGCGGTGGGGCACGCCGTGCATGCGGTCTGCCCGGACAAGAAGGCCGGCGACACGGTGGCGACGTCGGTCCACGACTTCGAGGGCGCCCAGACCTATTCCGAGAAGCGCGGCCACAATTTCGCGCTCAATGCCACGTTCGCGGACGTGGACCCGGCCAGCTACGACGCACTCGTGATCCCGGGCGGACGGGCGCCGGAATATGTGCGGCTCAATCCGCGCGCCATCGAGATGGTTCGGCACTTCTTCACGGCAGGAAAGCCGGTGGGCGCGGTGTGCCACGGCGCCCAGCTGCTCGCCGCAGCACGGGTGATCGAGGGGCGCACCGTGTCCGCCTATCCCGCCTGCCGGCCGGAGGTGGAGCTTGCCGGCGGGACCTACGCCGACATCGCCATCGACGCGGCCGTGACCGACGGCAATCTGGTCTCCGCCCCGGCCTGGCCGGCGCACCCGGCCTTCCTCGCCCAGTTCCTGGACGTGCTGGGCACCGCCATCGTCCACGGCGCGGAGCGCCGCGCCGCCTGAGGATGCTCGCGCGCCGGCCCAACCGCGCATAGGATCGGCGGGCGGGCGATGCTGCGGCCCGCCTGCACGCCGCAAAGGCGCATCGGAGAAGCGCACGCAAGGGGCGCATCCGGGAACCGGACGAGACAGCACCGGACACGGCAGCACCGCCAGGGAGGCGCCCATGTGCAAGCTCTTCATCGAGGCCGACCCCGAGCTGTGGCAGACCCGGCTCCGATCGCTCCGGGTCAACGGCTTCGCCACCAGCGTGCGGCTTGAGAATTTCTACTGGCGTGTGCTCGGCGAGATCGCCGCCCGCGACAGCATGAGCCTGCCGCAGCTCCTCGTGCGGCTGCACGGCGAGCTGGATGCCGCTCACGGCCGGGTGGAGAATTTCGCCTCGTTCCTCAGGGTGTGCTGCGGGCGCTACCTCGCGCTCCAGGCCGAGGGGGAGGTGCCGCGCGATCTCGGCACGCCCATCCGCAGCCTCGACGCCGAGGCGATCCTGTCGCGCGAGGCGCGCCGGGCCGCGCGGGGGACCCTGTCCTCCGCCGCCTGAGCGGGCCGAAAAAAACCGGCTCGCCGCAACGACGAGCCGGTGTGGAGGGTGACGATGCGGGCACGCCCGCGATAGAGCCTGCCTCGCGTCAGGCCGCCTTCTCGGCCGGGCCGAGCGACAGCACTGACTCGAAGCCCTCGAACTCGGGACCGCCAATATAGTTCACGCGGTTCGACGCCGCGCCGGCATCCTTGTGCGCGAGGCGGAAGGCATCCGACTTGGTCCAGGCCTCGAAATCGGCCTTGGAGGCCCACACGGTGTGGGAGATGTAGAGGGTGTATTCCTCCTTCTCCGCGCCGCGGCACAGATCGAAGGCGACGAAGCCGGGCACGGCCGCGATATAGGTGTCGCGCTCGCGCCAGACCCGCTCGAACTCGGCCTCGGACCCGTGCTTCACCTTGAAACGGTTGGTGGCGATGAACATTCTAGAACTCCAATGATTTTCCGCCGGACCGGCGAGACTATTTCACGTACTTGGCGGGCGTCGCCGCTGCGATCTCCCCACCGCCGAGCGTCACGCGCATGCCCGCCTTGAAGGTGAGGCCCGCGCTGGGGAGGAACTGCTGGTACTGAGTGTACTGCTCGTTGAGCAGGTTCTCCACCGAGAAGGACGCGGTGGCCCACTGGTTCACCTGATAGCCCATATAGACGTTCACCAGGTTGAAGCTGGGCGTGACCAGGGCATCGATCTCGGCCGGCGTCAGGGTGTCCGGCAGCTCGCTCGCGGTCTTCGCCGCCACCCACTGCCAGCGCACCGCCAGGGTCAGCTTGTTATCGAACATGCGGGTGCCGAGGGTAGCCGCCACATTGTTCGGCATGATGGTGACGAGCGGCTGGTCGTTGTCCACGTCGTCGCCCTGGGAGACGGTCACGTTGAGGCCGGCGAACCAGGTGCCGGTGTCGTACATGCTCTCCAGTTCAAAGCCTTCGAGCCGCGCGGCGGCGATGTTCTGGTACTGGTAGCAGAACGCCCAGCCGGTGGCGGCGCAAGCGGGCGAGTCGCCGGCTGTCAGGAACACGGTGTTGATGTAGTCGTCGACGTCGTTGCGGTAGATGTTGGCCTTGGCGCGGAACTTGTCGCCCTTCATGAAGATGTCGTCATACTTGAGGTTGACGCCCAGCTCCTTGTTCTTGCCGATTTCCGCCCGCAGATCCGGGTTGGGCAGGAAGCCGAAGTTGAACCAGATGCTGACCGGCGGGTGCATCCCGCTCACCAGGGCCTCGGTCACGGCCGGGGCGCGGTAGCCTTCCGCATAGGTTCCGTAGAAGGTGAAGCCGGTGAACGGCGTGATGCCGACCGTGATCTTGGGCGAGACGCGGTCGCCGCTGGTGCCGTCCACGGTGGCGCTGGAGAGTTCGTAGCTGTCCCAGCGCAGCGCGGCGATGGTCTGGAGCCACGGCGTCCAGTCGGCCTGCCACTGCGCGAACGCGCCGCCCACCGAGCGCTCGCCCGAGGGGTTGTAGCCGGCGCCGAAGCCGAAATTGTCCTCGTTGTTCACGTCGTCGTGGAAGAAGTCGCCGCCGAGCGTCACCGCGTGCTTGGTCGAGGCGAGGAGGAAGCGCGACGTGTTGTTTACGTCGAAGCCCAGCGTGTCGATCTTGAAGCTGCGCGGGTCGCCGACGCAGCCGGTCACGTTGCTGCACGAGCCGTTCGACTTCACCTGGTTCTGCTCGACCTGGTTCCAGTAGGCCGATGAGCGCCAGTTCCAGATGTTGTCGTTCGGGTTGGTGTAGTTGTAGCTGGCGGTGACGGTGCGGTTGGCGACGTCGGTGTCGTAGAGGGTCGAGGCGGCGGTGGGGAAATCGTTGCCGGTGGTGAAGGAGCTCTCGTAATTGAGCGCCGTCAGCTTCACCTCGTGGAAGTCCGCCGGGCGGAACGTGGCCTTGGCGATGCCCGACCAGGATTCCTGCGCGGTGTCGGGCACAGTGTTGCCGTCGCCGTCCACATAGTCGGAGCGGTTGCGCACGGTGCCGCCGATGAACAGGTCCACGTTCTGCCCCACCTTGGTGGCGGCGAACAGCGAACCGAAGCCCATGGGGCCGTTCTGGGCGAACTCGCCATTGGCCTCCACGCCCCAGGTCTGGCCCGGCTTGATGAGGTCCTCGGCGTCCTTGGTACGGAACGAGACCACGCCGCCGATGGCGCCGGAGCCGTAGATGTTGGAGACCGGGCCGCGCACCACGTCCACGCCCGCCAGAAGGCCCGGCTCCAGGAAGAAGGAGCCGGCGCCGTCATTGTGGCCGAGCTGGGTGAAGTTCTGGCGCGCCCCGTCGATGAGCACCGCGACGCGGCCGAAGTCCTGAAGGCCACGGATATTGATCGAGGCCTGGCTGGAGTTGCCGTTCTGCAGCACCGTGGTGCCGGGCATGCCCCAGAACACGTCCTGGGTGGTGCTCGGCATGAGCTGGCCCAGTTCGCCTGGCCCCACCACGCTCACGGCAGCAAGCGAATCCACGGCGCGCTCGGCGCCGGAGCGCGTGGCGACGACGGTGAGGGTGTCGAGCGCGATCTCGTCGACGGCGGCAGCGGGCGCCGCGCTCTGGGCGAAGGCTTCGGGCGCACCGGCGAGCAGCGCCACCGACGCCGCGCCGGTGAGCAGAAGCTCCCGCAGATGACAAGAGAATGCCGACCGCCTCGGTCCGTCCGCCATGACCCGCTCCATTCAGGATGATCTGGCTGGCTACCGCCCGAAACGGGGCGTGGCGCGCCTCAGGGAATACCGCCCTGCCCTATTTTGGCTATCGCGGTGACGCATTGCGGTCAAGTAAATAACATGCATAGTGCAAAACTTGGGAACTAATCCAAAGACGGTGTTGAGACATCGTTTGTTTAGATTCGTTCCAGATTTGAATGAATCAATAGATGATGAGTCTCATGTCGGAATCATATGGTTATAAGCGAGTTTGGAATGCGTCGAATGTAGCGTTTTGTGCTGCGATTGCGCTCATCGGAGCGTTTGTGCTTGGCACCTGCGGGGCGTCTGCGAGCGAAATCCGGCCCCAGGATGCGGCGGCGCAGGGCGCGGCGCGCGATGCGCGAATCGTGTCCATCGGCGGTGCCGTCACCGAGATCCTGTTCGCGCTTGGCGTCGGCGACAAAGTGGTGGCGGTGGACCAGACCAGCCAGTTCCCCGCCGCCGCCCGCGCCTTGCCGCAGGTGGGCTACGCCCGCGCGCTGTCGCCGGAAGGGGTGCTCTCGGCCGGTCCGAGCCTCATCATCGCCATCGAGGGCGCCGGCCCGAAATCCACACTCGACGTGCTCAAGGCGGCCTCCGTGCCGGTGGTGATCGTCCCCGAGGTGCACACGCCGGAAGGGGTGGTGGAAAAGATCCGCGCCATCGCCAAAGCGGTCGGCGAAGACGCGCGAGGCCGCGCGCTCGCGGATGCGGTGCGTGCCGATTTCGCGGCGGTGGAGGCCGCCGTGACCGCGCTGCCGACCCGCCCCAAGGCGGTGTTCGTGCTGGCGGCGTCCGGCGGCTCCGCCACGGTCGGCGGCACCGGCACCAGCGCCGACGCCATGCTGCGGCTTGCCGGCGCCACCAACGCCATGGCCTCGGTCCACGGCTACAAGCCCGCGGTGGACGAGGCGGCCATGGCGGCCGATCCGGACGCGGTGGTGGTGATGAAGGGGAGCGGCCAGGAGCTTCCCCCCGAGACCATCTTCGCGCTGCCCGCCTTCATGGGCACGCCCGCCGCCCGCGACCGGCGCCACGTCGCCATGTGGGGAAGCTACCTGCTGGGCTTCGGCCCGCGCACCCCGCAGGCGGTGCTAGACTTGGCCCGTGCGCTCCATCCGGGCGCCCGGCTCGCGGACCTGCCGCCGCGCGCCTGGGCGGACGGCCAGTGAGCGCCGCGCCCGTGCCCGGCACGCTCGAGATGGCGCCATCCGGCGCCGCCGACCGCGCGCGTCCCGTCAAGGCGGGGCTGATCCTGTTTGCGCTGCTGGCGATCGTGGCCTTCCTCGGGGCGATCGCCATCGGCCCGCTCTCCATCGCCCCCGGCCGCGTGCTGGCGGTGATCGCCGATGCGGTGTGGGGCGAGGGCGCAAGCCTTACCGGCGCCGCGCTGCGCGAGCGCGTGGTGGTGATGGACGTGCGCCTTCCGCGCGCGATGCTCGGCGCCCTGGTGGGCGCGGGGACGGCGGTGGCGGGGGCGATCATGCAGGGCGTGTTCCGCAACGCGCTCGCCGATCCCGGTCTCGTGGGCATCGCGCCCGGCGCGGGCCTTGCGGCGGTGGCCTGGGTGGTGTTCGGCGGCGCGGTCGCCCATCTGCTGCCGCTCGGCCTCCAGGGGCTCGGCCTCTCGCTCGCCGCCTTCGCCGGCGGCCTCCTGACCACCCTCGTCATCGCCCGCCTCGCCACCAGAGGCGGCCAGACCTCGGTGGCGACGCTGCTGTTCGCCGGCCTTGCGCTCGGCGCGCTGGCAAGCGCCGGCACGGGCGTGATGGTGTTCATCGCCAGCGAGCAGCAGACCCGCGAATTCCTGTTCTGGACCATGGGCAGCCTCGGCGGCGCCACCTGGCTGAAGGCGGCGCTGGCAGCGCCGTTCGTGTTCGCGCTGGTGGCGCTCTCACCCTTCCTCGCGCGCGGGCTCGACGCCATGGCGCTGGGCGAGGCGGAGGCCTTCCACGTGGGCATCGACGTGAACCGGCTGAAGCGCATCTGCGTGGTGGCGGTGGCGGCGGGCGTCGGCGCGGCGGTCGCGGCGGCGGGGGTGGTGGCCTTCATCGGCCTCATGGTGCCCCATCTGGCGCGGCTGGTGATCGGCCCGGGGCACCGCGCGCTCTTGCCGGCGGCGGCACTGCTGGGCGCCGCGGTGGTGCTCGGCGCCGACATCCTCGCGCGCATGATCGCCGCGCCCGCCGAACTGCCGCTCGGCGTCGTCACCGCGCTCATCGGCGCGCCCTTCTTCCTGTGGCTCCTCATGGGCCGTCGGGCTTTCGCGGGCTAGGGAGGCGCGCATGCACCCATCCGGTCTCAGCGCGCGCGGCGTCAGCGTCGCCATCCGCGGCAAGCGCCTGGTCTCGGACGTCGACCTCGACGTCGTGCCCGGCACCGTCACCATCCTCGTCGGGCCGAACGGCGCCGGCAAGTCGACCCTGCTGAAGGCCCTGACCGGCGAGATGCGCCTCGCGGCGGGCCGCGTCACGCTCGACGGCGCCGACATCCATGCCATGCCGCCGCGCGACCTCGCCTTCCGCCGGGCCGTGCTGCCGCAGGCGGCGGAGGTGGCCTTCCCCTTCACCGTGGAGGAGGTGATCGCCATCGGCCTCATCGGCGCGCAGGCGCCGGACCGCGCCGCCCACGTCGCCCGCCTGCTCCAGCAGGTGGACCTGCCGGGCTTCGGCGGCCGACGCTATGACAGCCTGTCGGGCGGCGAGCGCCAGCGGGTGCAGCTCGCCCGCGTGCTGGCGCAGATCGACTGCGCGCGCCGCGCTTATCCCGATGGCGCGGCGCCGCCCGCATTCCTGTTCCTGGACGAGCCGACGTCGAGCCTCGACCTCGGCCACCAGCTCACCGTGCTCGCCCTGGCGCGCGAGCATGCGCGGGCGGGCGGCGGCGTGCTCGCGGTGCTGCACGACCTCAACCTCGCCGCCATGGTGGCGGACCGCATGGTGGTGCTGGCGGGCGGCCGCGTGGTGGCGGAGGGGGCGCCCGGCACCGTGCTCACCGACGACGTGCTGGCGCGCGCCTTCGGCGTGAAAGTGCGCGTCGGCGCCGTTCCGGTCGGCCCGTTCGTGCTGCCGCAAAGCATCGGGGCGGAGGGGCTCAGGCCCTGAGCCGTCCGGGCGGATGGCGCAACGCCACGCGGTCGCGGCCCGATCTTTTGGCGGCATAGAGCGCCTGGTCGGCCCGCTCCATCACGTCGCCGATGTCGCGATCCTCCGGCCCGGCCAGCGTCGCGCCGATGCTGGCCGTCACCCGGATTCGCGCCGCGCCGACATCGATCTCGCGCTGGCCGATGGCGGCGCGCAGGCGCTCGGCCAAAGCGACCAGTCCGCCGGCGTCCACGTCGCGGGTGAGGACCACGAACTCCTCCCCGCCGATGCGCGCCGCCCGGTCGGCGCCGCGCACCACCTCCGCGATGGCCGCGCTCACGCCCGCGAGCACGAGGTCGCCCGCCTTGTGGCCGAAGGTGTCGTTGACGCGCTTGAAATGGTCGATGTCCACCATCAGCAGGCCCACCGTATCGCTCGCCCGCGTGCCGGCGAGCGCCAGCGCCGCCTCGCTTTGGAAGGCATGGCGGTTGAGCAGCCCGGTGAGCGCGTCGGTCTCAGCCATGCGGCGCAGGTCGCCCAGATCCTTGGCATGCTGGGCGCTCTGGAGGCTGACCCTCTCCTCGGCCGCGCCGACGCGGCGCAGGAGGGCGCGAAGCGCGCCGGACAGCCGCACGATCTCGCGGCTGCCATGCTGGCGCGGCAGCATTTCGGAGTGGGCGGTGCGGCCGATCGCGTCCGCGCGGCCGGCGAGGCTCACCAGCGGCCAGGCGATGCGCCGCGCGAGAAAGGCGGCAATGGCGAGGGTGAGCAGAAGCACGGCGAATCCCACCGCGAGGATGCTGCCGGCGAGGCGCCAGGCCGCGCTGAACGCGACCTGCGCCGGCTGGCGGGCGATGATGATCCAGTCGATGAATGGGGCGTGCGCGTCGCCATCGGCGACGGCAAACCCCGTGAGCGTGCTTCCCTCGCCGGCGCCTTCCAGCATGGCTCCGGACTTCGCCGCCAGGAAGCGGGCGATCTGGGCCGCGTCGTAGGGCCTGCTCTCCGGCTTGGGGCCGAGCAGCATCCGCCCGTCGCGGGAGAGCAGCCAGATCTGGGCGGGAGCGACGAGCGTCCCACCGAGAAGGTCGCGGCGCAGCGCGTCGGCATAGTCGAGGGAGAGCTGGGCGACGAGCGCGCCGGCGATCTCGCCGCGGCTGGGGGCCACGGGCAAGGCGAGGAGCGCCGCGGGCGGCGCCCGCTCGCCGCGCGCCGTGGCCGCCGCGGGCGTGGCGCCGCCGCCGGCGATGTCGCGGTAGGTCGGGCCAGCGAGCGCCTCGCGGAACCAGCCCTCCGACGCGACGGACTGATTCTCCAGCGCGCCGCGCGTCGCCGAGGCCACCGTGCCGTCGGCCCGCACGAAGCCGATCCAGGCGCGGCGGTCCATGGAGGCGGCGAGTTGATCGAGCACGGCGCGCAGCCGCGCCGGGTCGCCGCCCCAGACGTCCTTCATCTGCTCGGAAGCGGCAAGTAGCGTGAGGTCGGACAGGCGCTCGCGCATCTCCTGCTCAAGGCGTCCGGCATACGACCTGGCGGTCTCCCGCATCTCGCCCTCGATGCGGGCGATGGCCACGTCGCGCGTGATCGCCGCAGCCAGAAAGGCCACGGCAGCCAGGCTGACCGCGAACAGAACGCCCATGGCAAGGGCGATCTGCTGAGCCAGAGTCAAGCGGTCGGCCAGCGTGGCAAGGCGCTGGCGCAGGCCGTCAAGCACCATATCCTCCCCGTCGCGCACCCAAGCCTAGCCTGAGCCGACGATACACCTCTTCCGCCTGCCAATCAGGTAAGTATTTGAGCGGCCTGCAATACCTCCTCCGCATGGCCGGGCACCTTCACCTTCGGCCAAGTCTGCGCCACCGTGCCGTCGCGGCCGATGAGCAGGGTCGCGCGCTCGATGCCCATGTACTTGCGGCCGTACATGCTCTTCTCCACCCAGACGCCGTAGGCCTCGAGCATCTCGCGCTGCTCGTCGGAGCCGAGGGGGAAGTCGAGATCGTACTTGGCCTTGAACTTGTCCTGGGCCGTCACCGGGTCGGCCGAGACGCCGAGGATGGCGGTGTCGGCCTTGGCGAAGGCGTCCTTCAGACCATTGAAGGCGATCGATTCCTTGGTGCAGCCGGGGGTGTCGGCCTTGGGGTAGAAATAGATCACCAGCTTGCGTCCGGCGAAGTCGGAGAGCTTGACCTCGCCGCCGCCGTCGCGCTTCAGGCTGAAGGCCGGAGCCTTGGCGCCAACCTCGGGAAATTTGCTCATTCGCCTTCCTTTCGACGTGTTCCGCGCCATTAGGGGACGGGGCACGCATTGCGCCGGGGGAATCGACGCGCGTTGATCTACCTCATCTTTACGCCGCGTGTGCAGGATAGGTTCACTAAAGGGCGTCGGGGAGCCGCGGGCGGCGGACCGGGCGGTGTTTCGAGGTGGTCCGCGGGCTCGGACCGAAGCCTCACGTTGCGGGAGGTGACGACATATCCATGCGGGACACCGTGAGACAGACCCCACCGGTCCGACGGGCGCCACGTCGTGCGCGCCGCGGCCTCATGGGCCTCCTCGTTCCGCAGGGACGGCTGGCGCGCGTGCTGATGGTGGCGTGCCTCGGCCTGATCGGGCTGGGCGGCGTCGCAGCGGTGACGCTTTATGTCCTGGTCGCCAGCGGCGTCGTCACCGCCAATATCGCCACCCCCTACATCGCGCAGGCGCTCGCCGAGCGCATCGGTGGCGGCCACAAGGTCGTCATCGGCTCGACCACGATCGAGACCGTGGACAATGGCGCCACCGCCGTCGTGGTGCATGACATCAAGGTGCTCGGCCCCGATGGCCAGATGGTCGCCTCCGCCCCGAGCGCCGAGGTGGAGCTTGAGGGCTCGCTTCTGTCGCTGGCGCCCAAGGCGCGCCGCATCGACCTCGTGGGCGCCGAGATGACGGTGCGCATCGCCGCCTCGGGCCATCTGGCGGTGGCCACCGGACGCGGTGCGAAGCCGCTCTCTCCCGGCGCTCTGCCGCCGGCCGCGAACCAGCCGGCGACCGGCCAGTCCGCCCCCGTGGCGCAGGGCGCCCCCGCCGAACCGGCGCTGCGCACCGCTGCCCCGGCCGCAGGCGACGGCGCGCTTGCGGCCTCGACCGATCCGCTGGTGCTCAGGGCGCCCGCCCGCTGGATGCAGGAACTGGAGGCGGCAGGCTTCGACGGCGGCGCGCTGGCTGACGTCGGCCTCAAGAACGGCACGCTGATCGTCGAAAACGAGAGTTCCGGCCGGCGCATCGTGTTCGAGAACATCGGCGTCCGCCTTGCCCGGCCTGTGGGCGGCGGAGCCCAGCTCACCTTCACCTCTGAGGGGCCGCACGGCATCGCCACCGCGGTTGCCCGCATCGGCCCGGCGAAGGACGGCGCGCGCGCCATCGAGATGAAGCTCGACAACGTGTCGACCCGTGACCTGGTCCAGGCCTTCAGCCAGGACCACCGGCGCTTCTACATGGACACGCCGCTCAACGCGACGCTCACCGCGCGGCTCGGCCTCGACGGAACTGTGCAGGCGGCGAAGGCGGACGTGACGTTCGGCGCCGGCGCCATCGGCAACGGCGAGGCCGTGGACGAACGTTTCCACATCGATGCGGCCCACGTCGAAGCGGTGCTCGATCCCGCCCGGCGCATCATCGCGCTCGGACCGATCGTCGCCACGAAGGGGCAGAACCGCATCGGCCTGAAGGGCGAGGTGGTGGTGCCCGCGCAGGTGGGCGATCCCTGGCCCTTCACCCTCGGACCGGACGGCATCGTGCTCGCCGGGGAGATGCCGGAGCCGCCCGTCACCCTCGACAAGGTGGTCGTCTCCGGGCGCTGGACCAGCCCGGACAAGCGGCTGGTGGTGGACAAGGGCTTGGTCGGCGGGCCCACCGGCAGCATGACCTTCACCGCCGCCTTCGATTTCGGCATGGACGTGCCGACCCTGTTCTTCGACGCCTCCACCAGCCCGCTGCCGGCGGCGACGCTGAAGCGCGTCTGGCCGGTCTCGATCGCCCCGCCGGCGCGCCAGTTCATGGTGGAGAACGTCTCCGCCGGCACCGCCGACAGCCTCACCGTGTCGGTCCGCATTCCCATGGACCTGATCGGCCAGAAGCAGGTGCCGCTGCCGGACGATGCCGTGGACCTCAAGGTTGCCGCCTCCGGCGTGACGGTGCGCCCGGTCCAGGGCCTGCCGCCGGTGGCGGGCGCCAAGCTCGCCATCGCCGTCACCGGCCGCAGCGTGCGCATCACCATGCCCTCCGGCACCGTGGTGACGCCGCAGAACCGCAAGCTCGCGGTGAGCGACGGCATCATGCTGATCCCGGACTATTTCCCGCGCGAGCCCACGTCCCAGATCTCCGTGAAGTTCGAGGGGCCGGCCGATGCCGGCATCGAAATCCTCGGCATGGAGCCGCTGAAAGGCCCCACCGGCACCGCCTTCGATCCCTCCACCACCCGCGGGCGCCTGTCGGCGCTGCTGCAGGTGAACATCGTCTTCCGCAAGGTGATGAAGCCGGAGGACATCGACTATTCGTTCGAGGCCTCGCTGACCGATTTCGGCGTGGACAAGGTGTTCCACGGCCAGCGCCTGGAGGGCGCCACCGTGAAGGCCTTCGCCTCGCCCGCCGGCGTGGTGCTGCGCGGCGAGGGCAAGCTCGGCGGGGCGCCGGTGGCGTTCGAGTACGAGAAGAAGAAGGACGTCGCCGATTCCGACATCCGCGTCAGCGCGAATCTCGACGATGCGGCGCGCGAGCGCCTCGGCGTGGACGTGCCCGGCATCTTCGGCACCCTCGGGGTGCGCCTCGTGGGGACCACCAACAACAAGGACACGCGTGCCAGCATCGAGGTGGATCTCACGGCCGCCCGCATCCAGGACCTCATCCCCGGCCTGTCGAAGCCGAGCGGCAAGCCGTTGAAGGCACGCTTCACGCTCAATGACCGGGGACCAACGGTGCGCCTTGAGGACCTCGTCCTCGACGGCTCGGGCACGCTCTTGAAAGGGTCGCTGGAACTGGCCGACGGCGGCAGCCTGCTCGGCGCCCAGTTCCCGACCTTCCAGTTGTCCGACGGCGACAAGGCCTCCCTGCGCGCGGAGCGGGCGGGCGAGGTGCTGAAAATCCGCATCACCGGCGAGGTGATGGACGCGCGCGGCATCATGAAGAGCCTGGTCTCGACCCCGCCGCCCTCGAAGAAGCCGCAGAAGGCCCCGGACGTGGACGTGGAGGCCAAGATCGGCGCGCTCACGGGCAATTTCGGCGAGGTGCTGCGCCAGTTCGAACTCCAGACCAGCCGGCGCGGCGTCGAGATGCGCGACTTCGTGCTTACCGCCAAGGCCGGCAGGGACGGTGCGATCGCCGGCGAGATGCGGTCGGTGCAGGGCCGCCAGCGGGCGCTGCACGTCTCCACGTCCGATGCGGGCGCGATGCTGCGCTTCCTCGACATCTACGCCAAGGTCCAGGGCGGCGAGGCCTGGGTCGTGATCGACCCGCCGCGCAACGACCAGACGCCCCAGGAAGGCGTTCTGCACATCCGCGACTTCGCCATCAAGGGCGAGCCGGGGCTGGAGCGGCTCGCCAGCGCGGCGCGCGACAGCTCGGGTCGGGTGGAGGCGGGTTCGGCGGCATTCGAGAAGGCGCAGGCCCAGTTTGCCCGCACCACCGGCAAGGTGACGTTCCGCGAGGGCGCCATCTGGGGTCCGTCGGTGGGCGCCACATTCGACGGCACGCTCGACTTCGCGCAGGACCGCATGGCCATGCGCGGCACCTTCGTGCCCGCTTATGCGCTCAACAACATCTTCTCGAAGCTGCCGGTGATCGGCCTGTTCCTGGGCGGCGGGCCCAATGAGGGCTTGGTGGGGGTGACCTTCGAGATCGTCGGCCCCATTTCCGGCGGGCCGACACTGCGCATCAACCCCATGTCGGCGGTCGCGCCGGGCTTCCTGCGGAAGATCTTCGAGTTCCGCGATTCCAACGTCCAGCCGCCGACGCGGTAGCGCGGCGGCCGGGCGCAGGCGGGGCTTCAGCGCTCCACGAACGCCTTTTCGATCACGTAGTGGCCGGGATCGGACGCGCTGCCCTCCTTGAAGCCGCGGCTCTCGAGCAGTTCCACCACGTCCTTCAGCATCTGCGGGCTGCCGCACAGCATCAGGCGATCGTTCTCGGGGCTGATCTCGGGCAGGCCGAGATCGGCGAAGATCTTGCCGGACGTGATGAGGTCGGTGATGCGGCCGCGATTGCGGAACGGCTCGCGCGTCACGGTCGGGTAATAGACCAGCTTCTCCGCCACCAGCTCGCCGATATGCTCGTCGTGCGGCAGCGCGGTGGTGAGGTAGTCGTCATAGGCGAGTTCGGCCACCGTGCGGGTGCCGTGGATCAGCACGATCTTCTCGAACCGCTCATAGGCTTCCGGGTCCTTCACCACGGAGAGGAACGGCGCGAGCCCGGTGCCGGTGGAGAGCAGCCACAAGGTGCGGCCGGGCAGCAGGTTCTCCTGGATCAGCGTGCCGGTGGGCTTGCGCCCCACGAGGATCTTGTCGCCGACCTTGAGGTGCTGCAGCCGCGAGGTGAGCGGGCCGTTCGGCACCTTGATGGAGAAGAACTGCAGGTCCTCCTCGTAATTGGCGGAGGCCATGGAATAGGCGCGCAGCAGCGGCCGCCCCTCCAGCGTCAGTCCGATCATGGTGAACTGGCCATTGAGGAAGCGGAACCCCGGATCGCGGGTGCAGGTGAAGGAAAACAGGGTGTCGGTCCAGTGATGGACGCTCGTCACCGTCTCTTCGTTGAAATTGCTCATTGCGAAATCCAATTGGATGCGCCGGGGGATCGACGGCGAAATACCGGCTCACACTGTGAGATGCGCTAAATCCACCTTACAGGATGTGATCTGGCGGAAAAAGTGCGACGCCGTGTCTCGACACCGGCTTTTCCGGCTCCGGCTCCATCTCCGGCTCCGGGTCCCGCTCCGGCTCGGGTACCGGCGTGAATGTGGCGGGCGCCGGCACAGCCGCCACGGCCACCGGCGGCGGCGGTTCGGGCTCCGGCTCCTCGGCGGCGTCCGGCGCCCCGGCGAGCGGCTCCGGCACGGCACGCTCGGCGAGGAGCAGCGGGCCGAGGAAGGCGCAGAGGTCGTCGCCCTCGAACTTCGCGCTATCCACGCCCGCGGCCCGGCCGGCGCCGATGTCGCTGTCCTTGTCGCCCACCATCAGGCTCTTCTCGCGCAGCACCGGCCAGTGCTCCATGAGGTCGATCAACATGCCCGGCGCCGGCTTGCGCCAGCCGGTGGGGCGGCGGTAGGCCTCGATCAGCGCGTCGGGATGGTCCGAGCAGTAGCGGATGTCGTCCAGATGGGCGCCGAATGCGCGCAGGTGCCGCTGGAGTGTGGCGTTGCAGCGCTCCACGTCCGTCTCGGTGTAGTAGCCGCGCCCCACGCCGGACTGGTTGGTGACGAGAAAGACGTAGAAGCCGAGGTCGTTGGCCTGCTTCACCGCCGCTGCCGCGCCGGGCAGGAACACCAGCCGGTCGGGATCGTAGACATAGCCATAGTCCACGTTGAGCGTGCCGTCGCGGTCCAGGAACAAGGCCGGCCGGGGCGAGCGGATATCGGTCGGCAGCCGTGTCGGGGCCGGCGCGATCCGCCCGCCGAGAGTGCCGGCCTCGGCGAGGCGGCGCAGGGCCGCGGCCAGCGTCACCGCGTCGCCCAGGCCCGCCAAGGCGTGGTGTTCGAGCAGCGCGAGGCCGGCGAAGCCATGGTTCGGCGCGTCGCCCTGGCGCCGGCCGGGCAGTGCCCGGTCGTCCTCCAGCAGGAACGGCGCGTCCGCCGCCCCCTCATAGAGGGCCACGACGCCCGCACGCGACGGCGCGACCGCCGCCATCAGATCGAGCCAGTTGAAGTGCGGCAGCACGAGGCCGCTTGCCACCAGCACGCGCGTGCCGAGGTCGGGCAGGCGCGTGCGCAGGGTGGCGAAGGGCGCGCCGGTGGCGAAGCTGTCCGCCTGCGGCATTGACGGCAGAACAGGCAGGGAGGACAGCGCCTCGTTCACCACGAAGGTGGCGGCTGGCGCATGAAAGATGTGAACCGACTGAAATCCATAGCGGCCGGCTTCCGCGATCAGCCGCTGGAGCCGTTCCAGGTCGCCGTCGACCGCAGTGTCCGCTGCGCCCAGCAGGACCACGAGCGTATCTGGCGCGTCTTCCGCGAAGGCGTGGCCGGCCCGCATGGCGTCACCGGCCGGGGCGGGGAAACAGGCGCGCCTCCACCCGTTCGCAGATGATGTGCGCGGTGGCGAGGTGCACCTGCTGGATCAGCGGCGTGGAGCCGGACGGCGCGGCCAGGACGATGTCGCACAGCGGCCCCATGTCGCGCGGGTCCTCCCCAGTGAAGCCGATGGCGACGGCCCCGCACGCGCGGGCCATCTTCAGGCCCTCCAGGACGTTGGGCGACCGGCCCGAGGTGGAGATCCCCACCGCCACGTCGCCCGGCTTGGCGAGGCCCGCCACCTGGCGCGAGAACACCTGCTCGTAGCCGTAGTCGTTGGCGATGGCGGTCAGCACGGAGCTGTCGACGGTCAGCGCCAGCGCCGGCAGCGGGGCGCGATCGTAGCGGAAGCGCGAGAGCAGCTCGCCGGCGATGTGCTGGGCATCGCCCGCGCTGCCGCCATTGCCGAACAGCAGCACCTTGCCGCCATTGCCGAGGCAGCTGACCCACGCTTCCGCAACGGCAGACGCGGCGGCGAGGAAGGCTGGCGCGGCCAACGCCGTCTCAAGAACGGCACGGGACTGGTCGAGATAGTCGGCAATGGCCTTTTGGTCGGTCGTCTTCATGGGCTCCGGTCAGCGGTCGAACGGGCGCGTCGCGCCCGCGTCCTATGTCCGGCAGCGGTTTAGCAGGGTTGGCGAGCGTCAACAAACACCCCCTGCCCTTTTCTGATGGCATTCGCCCGCATGGGCTTGCCTTTTGCGGCCTCGTCTGGAGTGCGATCCGATCAAATTGAAACAATCAGATCGGTGAATCGCCCTCTAAATTTTTGGGAGAGAACGCGTTGTCCGGTCAGCTTGCGGTGCAAGATGATCGGCGCGTGCTCTAGCGAAACGGCACGGCCGAGCCCCGCGGAACATCCGGTCCCTGCCGCCCCGGGATCGGCACGCAGCTCCGGCCCGTGCTGCGCATGTTCTGCGGGCACAGGCAGCTTCTGCCGCTGCGGTCGGGAAAGGCCGGCGGCGTGCAGCGGACCGTTTCCGGCACCGGCTTCACGCACGCGCCGCCGCGCTGTTCCAGGCCGGGAGGGCAGACGCATTGGCCGGCCGGGTTGACGATCCGCGGCTTGGCACAGGCAGGCGGCGGTCTCACGCAGGCGCCGCCGCGCTCGATCAGGCCTTCGGGACAGCGGCAGCCGCCGGACGCCGTGGCGATGCGTGGCGGTGCGCAGGACGGGATGCGCACGCACTCGCGTCCGCGGGCGCGGGTACCGATCGGACAGTCGCAATTGCCCTGCGGACCGAGCACCCGCGGCGCGGCGCAGGCGGGCACGTTCACGCAGGCACGGCCCCGCAGGACGGTCCCCTGAGGACATTCGCATCCTTTCGCAGTCAGCACCTGCGGCGGTGGGCAGGCCGGCGCCTTCACGCAATCGCGGCCGCGCTCCAGGGTGCCGGGCGGGCAGGCGCAGGCGCCGGTGGGGCCTGGCACCCGGGGCGGCGCACAGGCGTCCACCTTCACGCAGGTGCCGAAGCGCAGCTGGGTGCCGGAGGGGCAGAGTACCGGCGGCGGAGGCGGAGGTGGAGCGACGCGAACGCACTTTCCGTCCACCCGCGACTGCCCCGGTGGGCAGCCGGCAATGGCGGGGGCCGGCTCCGCGACGACGAAATTGGCACAGTGCCCCCACTGGCCGCCGCTCGGGCTCGTGCCCGGATTCACGTCCGCATAAGCTGCCGGATAGGTCGTCGGCACGGGGGTCTTGCCGTCGGCAACGAAGCAGTTCCGGTAGGTCCCCGCCGGGATCGGCCCGCCGAGCGTCACCGTGAAGGTGATCGACTGGCCGAGGGCGAGGCTGACACTGGGGTCCGCGCAGGTGGACGGCGAGCCCGAAGTCCAGGTGCAGTTCACCGGCGGATTCGATGTGATGGAGGCGATGGGGATCGGGTTCGGCGACGATCCGGAGAACAGGCCGTCGCCAAACAGCACCGGCCCGCTGAAATTGGTGCACTGCGCCGTCACCGTCACCGTGAACTTGCACGGCAGGGCACTCTCGACCCCCTGGACCGGCGGCCGGCACACCTCGTTGAGCGGCGACTTCTTCACCCACAGATAGGGCGTGGTGCAGGGCACCGGGTCCGGCGGGTCGTAATTGCGCAGGCACACCCGGGCGCGGGCCTCGTCGGACTCGTGCACCGGGCCGGTCTCGGCATTGGCCATGTTGTTCGGCACCGAGCCGACGGTGCCCGATCCCACCGCCGTGACCTGCGCGAAATTGTTGTAGCACAACCATGACCCGTCGGTGGGGATGGCCGCGGAGGGCGCGAGCGTCACCTTGAAGGTGAGCGTCGCGGTGTCGCCCTGCGCCATGGCGGGGATGGTCCACACCACCGGGTCGCCGGCGACGGCGCTGGAAGGCGGGGTGGCGGAGGTGGAGACGATGGTGGGGGTGGTGAGCTGGCTCGGCAAATCGTCCTGGACCACCACATTGGTGAGGTTGCCGGCAGTGTTGGTGAGCGAGAGCGTCACCGTCACCTCGGTCACGTTGGGCGTATCGTGCAGATTGATGTAGCTGGGCGAGATGCTCTTCGACAGATAGAGCGAGGGGCACAGCTGCTTGGCGAGCCCGGTCAGCGCGCCCGAGAGACCGCCGAATGTGGTCATCTGCACGTTGCCGCCGAGCAGCGCGTTGAGGTGGGTTGATACGCTGCCGATGCCGATGCCGATCACCGGCACGCCGGCGGCATAGATCTGGTTCACCACCGGAATGGCCTCGTTCGTGGCGGTGACCGAGTCCGTGTAGAAGGTGCTGCCGGAGCCATCGAGGGCGGCATTGGGCACCCCGTCGGTGATGAAGACCACGATGGTGCCGGGCGGCGGCCCGGGCAGGAGCGCGGCGGCCGCGGCGAGCCCCGCCTCCCAGTTGGTGCCGCCCACGGGCGCGTAGCCGGAGGCGATGGAACCCCACGTGCTGGTGGACATGGGCTGTACCAATTGCGCGGCGTCGGAGAAGTGGATCACCGCCGCCTGGGCGCCGTTGGTGTTGAGGATCGAGGCCGCATTGGTGAGCGCCGAGGTGACCTGTCCCGCCGCGCTGCCGACGCTGCCGGATTCGTCCACCACGAAGATCACGTTGACGCCGCACATCTTCGGCACCGGCGGCGGGTCGTCCGGATCGTCGAACTCGTCGTCTTTCTTGAGCGTCACGCAGGACTTGTTGTCGTCGAGATTGGCGTCCGTCCCGGTGGCGGGGGCGATCGCCGCGTTCGTGCAATTCTCCCACGGGCCGCTGCCGGTGGCGGTCGCGGTGATGCCGATCGCGCCCAGCGAGTCCCCGGGCGCCGACGGACCGGTGCCGTTATAGGTGCAGGTGAGCGTGGCGCCCGCGGCGATGGGGGCCGGGGTACAGGTCCAGTCCGACGGCGCGGTGATGGCGGTGAAGGTGATGCCTGCCGGCACCACGTCGGTCACCGTGATCGCGCCCGCGCCGGCGAAGCCGGGGCCCACATTGGTGACGGCGAGGGTGTAGCTCAAGCCGGTCGCGGTTTCGCCCACCGGCCCACCGGAGCCGGCCGTCGTCTTGCCGGTTTTCTTGATGGCGACGTCCACCGGCAGCTTCTTCACCTCCACCGTGGCGCAGGCCTTGTTGTTGTCGAGGCTGGCCTCGAAATAGGGTGCGCCGGGCCACAGGCCCGCCGTGCCGCAATTCTCATACTTGCCCGGCTCCTTGACGGTGGCGGTGACGGTGAGCGGGGCGACGCTCGCGCCCGCGGCCAGGAATCCGGGGCCGAAATTGTGCCGGCAGTTGAGGTTTCCGGACGACAGGGGCGGCGCCGGAATGCACAGCCAGCCGGTGCCGGTGGCGCTCGTGAAGGTCATGCCCGTAGGCACGGGATCGGAGATGACGATGCTGGCGCCGGGGGCGAAGGGCGCGCCGGCATTGCTGACCGTGAGGGTGAAGGCGATGGTCCAGAGTCCGGTCCCGGGATCGTATTTCGGTTCGCCGGCGACGGTCTTCTCAAGCTTCAAATCCACCGGCGGCAGCGGGCAGAGCTTGGGATCGGGGTTGATCTTGCAGTCGATCACGATCGGGCCGCACCATCCGCCCGGCCCGACGCCCCACGGGCAGCCGCCGTCGATGCCCCCGCACCCCCCGAACGGTCCTCCCCAGCCCGCGCCCGGCGGGCAGACGCCCGGAGGCCAGAACGGAGGGTCCGAGACCACGACCACATAAGGCGGCGCATAGGGATACAGAGGCCCGCCATACCAGGCCGCGGGCGGCGCGCAGGGCGCCTTGCGGATGCGCACGCCGCCCATGTGGCCGGCATCTCCCGGACCGGCGGGACGGCCGTCATAATCCACGAAATAGGTGGTTTCCGGCGGTGCGTTGAAGCTGCGCACCTGTCCGGCGGGGCTCGCCTGGAGTCCGTCCACCAGGAGCGGTCCGCCGCGCTCCAGACGGTCGCGCAGGGCCGGCGCGTCCCGAAGCTTCTGGCCGGTGGCCCAGAGCGTGGACTCGCAGCCCGCGCTGGTGACGCGCATGCCGTCCGGCCCGTATCCGTAGCCGAGGTCCACGCCGCCATTGGCATTGCGGAAGGTGCCGGCAAACCCGACGGCATATTCCTCCGGCTCGCGAACCCAGCGGCTGGGGGTTGCCGGATCGTCCGGCGTCTCGAGCACATAGCGCAGCACGCGCGGTTCGCCGGGCCGGGTGAACGTCGAAAAGTCCCAGCTCGCGGCAAGAGGCGCCCGCTGGGCGAGGATCATGGCGCCCCGGTGCGAGAAGACGATATCCGTCACCGGATAGGGACCCGGCGCGGCGGGCAGCGTGAGTTCGATCCGCGCGTCGTCTCCGAAGCCACCCTCGCGCGTGAGCCCGACGGACCAGACTTGCGGGGCCTCGGCGTCCGCGCCGTTGTTCACAGAATAGAACAGCCGCCCATCTCGCACGGCGACCGCGAACACCCGGCGCGCGGGCGGCGCGAAGCCCCAGGTGCTCGGATCATCCACCTTGAAGCGTGCACTGGCGATGTTGGGCCGCGCCGCCGGGTCGAACGCGACCGGCGGCAGGCCGGCTGCGCTGCGTCCCTGGACGCCATGGTCGAAGGCAGGGCCGGGCTCGGCGCCACTCTCGACGGAGAGCCGGTGGATCATGCCGGTGTGGAGGTCGGGAACGAAGAGCTGGCGAGAAGCGGCATCGTAGGCGAGATTGCCGAGCCCGGCCGCCGGATTGGCCGCTCCGTTCAGCATCACCTCAGCGAACAGGGTGACGGCGCCGGTCACGCCGTCCACCCGATAGATGCTTCCCGGCCCGCCGGAGAGCTCAAGTCCGAACTGGCCGGCCATCCAGGAGGTTCCCGGCCCGCCCTGCCGTCGGCGCTCGGGAGAGCCGGCAGGCCCCCGGCCGACGATCGCGAGACCGAAGGCGGACGTGGCTGCAAGATATGCGTTCGGCGCCGGCGCATCGTCGAGCGCCACGCCGAAGACCTGGCCGATGGTTCTGGCCGGGATGTCGAGCCGGCTCGGGGCGGACATGACGGCGGCATTCCAGGGCGCGCCGGCATTGCCGATGTTCAGAATGCGGGCCGAGGCCCCGTCCGGATCGATGAAGGTGAGGTCCGCAACGCTTCGTCCTGGAAGCCGGGGCTGCGTGGGGTCCGGCACGACGGTGCCGGCGAAACCGGCGACGACCGCGTCGCCAAGGCCGATCAACGGCGGTGGCGCCGGCTGGCCGGCGGCGATGCCCGGCGGCCCGAGGAGGAGGACGGCGACAAAAGCGGCGTGAAGCGATGCTCGCGACATGAATCGATCCTGACGCGTCGACAGGTGAACGGCACGAACACATTTGACTGTATATTTTATTCAGACTTCAACATGATAACATCCAAATCGGCAGTCAGATTCACCGGAAATATCGTCCGCAATACAAAATTATTCTTTTACTCTTGTCTCCGCAAAGACGGGAGATAAATTTTGATATCAAAATTCAAGAAAATAAACTGCCGGCTTCGTATCCGAACCCCAATCAAACGATCATCAGCGGGCGCAGACGCAGACACTGGCCTGCGAACTCGGGGTGCCTCGAACCAGGATGAACGGCGCGGCCAGTCCTTGCGCGGCGGAGGACCGGCATTCCCCGGCACTGCCGCCCTGAATGCGCGGGTGACCCGAACACATCTTCAGCGGTAACATGGCCATAACGCATGGAATTTCGGCCTCGGGCAAGCGCCGTATCGGGCCACGACTGGTCCGATCGGACCAGTCGTGGCCCGATACGTTCATTTGGCTGGTGCGCGGGTCAGCCCAGGCGCCCGAACAACGCGACCGCCTCCGCCTGGGTGGCAACGCCGCATTTGCGGAAAATGGCCTGGAGATGGTTGCGAGCGGTATTGTGCGCCATGTCCGCAGCGACCGCCGCAGCGGGAAGCCCGCTGAACCGCACCAGCGCGACAGCAAGGTCGGCTTCGCGGCCCGTCAGTCCGAATGCCGCCACCAGCAGGCCGTGATCGGGCACCCGCTCGGCGCCGAGATCGTGGATATGAAGGATGCAGGCGAAGCCGAAGCGCGACAGAAATCGTTCCACCCGCGGCGCGGGCAGGATGCGCACCACATAGGACCGGCGGCCGGAAGGCCGCGTAATCGCCATCTGGCCGCCTGGCATCGCCGTTCCGACGTCGACCGCGCGCACGCCGCGCGCCCCCGCCTGCGCGCCGCAAGCCAACGCCGTGCGGATCGCCCCCAGCAGGCGGCGTGTCTCAGCCGCCCGTGCCGTGCGAAAACTGCCCGAGCGCCACGCCAGACCATCGTCCGCGGCGAGGATCGCCTGCGCCCCGTCATTGACGAAAGCCGGCTGGCCCGCCGCATCGAGCAGGATCATTCCGTCGGCCCGTGCGGCCATCGCGTCCATCAGCATGGCCTGACATGTGGCCCCGCGCTCGATGATCCCGGCGAGCGCGCACGCCTGCTCGATGTGCGGCGCCAGCCGGCGGAACGCCTGCACGGCCTCGTCGTCGGGCGTGCCCTCGGCTTCGGTGCTGAGCAGCGTGAACCAGCCGACCTCACCATGTGTCAGACGGATCACCAGGCCCATCTGATGGGCGACTCCGATCATCTCGATCGAGTTGCGCACGCGGACGTCGCGCAGCATGGCCTCGACGTCGTAGAGATCTGTGTCGTGATAGACCGCACCGGGCTTGACCGCCATATGGATGGCCGACCGCGGGTCCGCGCGGAAGGTTTCGCTGGCATAGTATCCATCAGCGAACTGGTCGTCGCGGCCATGCGCCACGGCCTTCAGGCCGCCGGAGCCGCGCGTTGCAAGCACCCCGGCACCATGACCCAGGCGATCGGCGACCAAAGCGAGGACATCGCGCCAGTCCGCATCGCCCGCGGCGGCGGCATACAGGCTTCGCACGATCCTGTCATGCTCGTCCCGGCTGAGCATCCGCCAGCCCTTTCGATGTCGAGAACGCCCGGACTATATAGGCCAAGGCCCTTGCGCGGAAGCGAATTCCGGCGAAGGCAGGGGCGCGGATCATCGGATGCCGACGGGATGGGCATCCAGAAAAACTGGAGCGGGTGAAGGGAATCGAACCCTCGTATTCAGCTTGGAAGGCTGCTGCTCTACCATTGAGCTACACCCGCATCGGGCCGACGCTTAACACAGCGCCCCGGCAGGTGGAAGACGCCCGGCAGTGGATCGGCCACCGGCAGCGTCGGCGCCGCCGCGAGGCCGGGGCAAGGCGACAACGGGATGGCGCGCCGGTGCGCCGTGGCGCGTAACCCGGCGGGCACCGTGGCCACCGGCAGCACCGCGAACGGAACCCGATTCACCGGCAAAGCGCCATGGGCGGTCCATCGCGACGGGCATGAGCAAGGCGCCGGCCTGCCCGAGACCGGCGGCCGCCGATTGCGGCTGGCGGCGCCTTTGCGTGCGCGAACGACGGGTGGTGGAGGGGGTTGGATTCGAACCAACGTAGGCAGAGCCAACGGATTTACAGTCCGTCCCCTTTAACCACTCGGGCACCCCTCCAAACGACGCCCGTCGTCCATCTCACCTTCCTGCATGACGGGAAGGAGCCTGGCAGTTCGGCCGGTGATGGGAATGGCGCCATCGAGCCTTAGGGGCGCGAGCGTTGCGCTCAAATCCCCGCCAAGGAGCGGCTTTATGTGAAACCAAGCGGTGCAAGTCAACCGGAAATCTCGCCCCGGGAAGCGGCCGCGGCCACGGGCTGTGGATGGCCCGGCGACCCGGGCCGGGATGCGGACCGGCGCGCAAAGCCGGCTTCGCCGCGACGGCGACATCTCTGCCCCCGGACGGCCAGTTCCGGCGGGAGACGGCACGAGCGCCCTTGCGTCCGCGCGCTGGCTCTGACAAAGCCTCGCTTATGAACGATCGCCCTCCCCGCGAGCCGCGCCGCCCCGGCGCCCGCCCCCCCTTTGCCGGCCGCCCCGGCGGGCGGCCCGCCTTTCCGCCGCGCCGGCCCAAGGGCGGCCGGCCGCCGCCGTGGGAGGGCGCAGACGATGTGGCCCTGCTCTATGGCTGGCACACGGTCGCCGAGGCGCTCGCCAATCCCAAAAGGCGTTTCCGGCGCATCCTCGCCACCGAGAATGCGGTGAACCGCCTCGCCGAGGAAGGGCTCGCGCTGCCGCTCGCTCCCGAGGTCGTGCGCCCGTCCGAAATCGACAAGCTTCTGGGTCCGGATGCGGTCCACCAGGGCCTGCTGGCGGAAGCGGACCACCTGCCCTCCCCGCCTTTGTCCAAGGTGGCCAAGGCGGACCTGGTGCTCGTGCTCGACCAGATCACCGACCCGCACAATGTGGGCGCCATCGTGCGCTCGGCCGCGGCGTTCGCGGTGGGCGCCATCGTCACCACTGCGCGTCACAGCCCGCCCGCCACCGGCGTGCTGGCGAAGAGCGCCTCCGGCGGCCTGGAGCACGTGCCGTTCTGCCTGGTGCAGAACCTCTCCCGCGCGCTCACCGAGCTCAAGGACAACGGCATGCTGGTGGTTGGCCTCGACAGCGAGGGTGCGGCCGACCTTGAGGACACCCCCCTCCGGGCGCCCCTGGCGCTGGTTCTCGGAGCCGAGGGCAAGGGCCTCAGGCAGCTGACCCGCGAGACCTGCGACGTGCTCGCGCGCATTGACCTTCCGGGCGTCATCAAGAGCCTGAACGTGTCGAACGCGGCGGCCCTCTCGCTCGGCATGGCGCGCCGGGCGCTCAAGCGTAACTGACGCTAGGTAAACATAAAATCGGCGTGCATGCGCCGATCCGCGTAAGACCAATTGCCAATCGCCATGGCGTGCGACCTCCGCCAAAGTGAGCGCATGGTGTCCCGGATCGAGTCTCGATCATGGGCGCCCTTCTGCCGAACTGGGCTTCAAGACCCGGGACCGGACAGACCTCGGAGGAAACGCCACGAACGCCGTGCCCAGGGCACGCGCGCAATCCTGGACAATCCGAAGAGGCCGCCGGACGGCCATGGCGGGAGTTGGAGGCGCACCGCGGAGCCTTGGCCCGTCGCGCAGCCGTCCCTGACTTTGAAAAATTCAGCCGACCGGCGCGCAAGCCGGGCATCGGGTCGCGTTCGCGCGGCGTCCGAACCGCACCTTTGCGCCCGCTCGGCGGCTGATTTTGCGAACGGGCGCCACCGGCGGCGCCCGAAGGCAGCGGCGTGGGCGGCCGCCGTTCGCACCGTTCGGGCATTCCCGGTCGCCCCGTGCGGCCGGGCACATCGGGACTCAAGTCTGGAGGAAACGTGAAATGAGTGTGGCAACCGCTGCGGCCGCTCCGGCGACCCGCCCCATGAGCCGGGAGGAGAAGAAGGTCATCTTCGCGTCCTCGCTCGGCACCGTCTTCGAGTGGTACGATTTCTATCTCTACGGCTCGCTCGCCGCGATCATCGGCGCGCAGTTCTTCTCCGCCTATCCGCCGGCGACACGCGACATCTTCGCGCTGCTGGCCTTCGCCGCCGGCTTCCTGGTGCGTCCGTTCGGCGCCATCGTGTTCGGCCGCGTGGGCGACATCGTCGGCCGCAAGTACACCTTCCTCGTCACCATCCTCATCATGGGCCTGTCGACCTTCATCGTCGGCATCCTGCCCAATGCAGCCTCCATCGGCATCGCCGCCCCGATCATCCTGATCGCCCTGCGCCTTGCCCAGGGCCTCGCGCTCGGCGGCGAGTATGGCGGCGCGGCCACCTACGTGGCGGAGCATGCGCCGCACGGCCGTCGCGGCTTCTACACCTCCTGGATCCAGACCACGGCGACGCTCGGCCTGTTCCTGTCCCTGATCGTCATCCTCTTCACCCGCACGATCACGGGCGAGGACGCGTTCAAGGAATGGGGCTGGCGCGTGCCGTTCCTGGTCTCGATCGCGCTGCTCGGCGTGTCCATCTGGATCCGTCTGCAGCTCTCCGAGTCCCCCACCTTCCAGAAGATGAAGGACGAGGGCACCACCTCGAAGGCGCCGCTGAAGGAGGCCTTCGGCGAGTGGTCGAACCTGAAGTTCGTGCTGCTCGCACTGTTCGGCCTCGTCGCCGGCCAGGGCGTGGTCTGGTACACGGGCCAGTTCTATGCCCTGTTCTTCCTGCAATCGATCCTCAAGGTCGACGGCTACACCTCGAACCTGCTGATCGCGTGGTCGCTGGTGTTCGGCACGATGTTCTTCGTGTTCTTCGGCTGGCTGTCCGACAAGATCGGCCGCAAGCCGATCATCCTCGCCGGCTGCCTCATCGCCGCCGCGAGCTACTTCCCGCTGTTCAACCTGATCACCACCTACGCCAACCCGGCGCTGGAAAAGGCGATCCAGAACGTGCGTGTGACGGTGGTGGCCGATCCGGCGGGCTGCGGCAGCCTGTTCAACCCGGTCGGCACCCGCATCTATACCCAGCCCTGCGACCTCGCCCGCGACTTCCTCGCGAAGTCGTCGGTGAAGTACACGACCGAGCCCGGCCCCGCCGGTTCGCCGGTGCAGCTCAAGGTGAACGACCAGGTGGTGCCGTATTCGGCTGACTTCTCCAAGCAGGCCGCGGCCGCCCTCAACACGGCGGGCTATCCCAAGGCCGGCGCCACCGCCGGCGTGGTGAAGATGAACCACCCGTTCGACATCTTCACGCCGCAGGTCGCGGCGGTGATCGCGCTGCTCTTCGTCCTGGTCCTGTTCGTGACCATGGTGTACGGACCGATCGCGGCGGCGCTCGTCGAGCTGTTCCCGGCGCGCATCCGCTACACCTCCATGTCGCTGCCCTACCACATCGGCAACGGCTGGTTCGGCGGCCTGCTGCCGGCCACCTCCTTCGCCATGGTGGCGGCCACCGGCGACATCTATTTCGGTCTCTGGTACCCGATCGTGATCGCGCTCATGACCTTCGTCATCGGCCTTCTGTTCGTGCCCGAGACCAAGGATCGCAACATCGATCACTGGCACTGAGGCGCCGGCGGCCCGCACGCGGGCTGCCCTGCCCCAGGACGGCCCCGACCCCCGCTCGGGGCCGTCTTCATGACAATCCCGGCCCCGCCGTCCCGGCGGGGCCGTTTTCGTTTCGGCGTTCTTCGGGGGGCGCCCGTCCCCGGCTTGACGCCCGCGGGCGGGTGAACGAAATAAGACCCACGAGGCAGAGCCCTGCCGGCGGCCAAAGGCGGCCGCCGGGGTGCCCCGCCTCGATATCCGCACGTGCGCCTCGGGTGCGCCACGTGTCGGCCCGGGCCGGCTTAGCACAGCGGTAGTGCAGCGGTTTTGTAAACCGAAGGTCGGGGGTTCGATCCCCTCAGCCGGCACCATTTCCCGGTCGGTGAACGTCGATTGGCGTCTGCTGGCATCGAGCGTATTTGTTGGCATCATCGTTGGCGCTGCGTCGTGCCAACACATCTGGATGCCAGCACGATCTCCCTTTCCGACTGACGTGCCCCCATTTTCCTGCCGGTCATAAGTCAGGCCCGGCTGGGTTTTGATCCTCAGGGGACCGGCTGGCGAACAGCGACGGCGTGAGGCTGAGGGAGCGGGAATGGGACGCGGAGGCTGATCGTGCTGGTGTCAGCATCAGTCGAGACTGGACTCAGCGTGCTTGAGTAAAGAAGTCGAGAAGCCGTCGGTTGAAGGAGGCCGGCTGATCCAGCAGGGCCAGATGGCCTGCGCCCGGCATCACCTCGAACGATCCCTGAGGCAGGTCCTCCGAAAGCCGCCGGCCGGCCTCCACCGGAGCCCGCCGGTCCTCCTGCCCCGTCAGAACCAGGGCCGGGGCCGCGATGGATGGCAGGAGAGCCGAGACGTCCGCGGTGAGGATCGCTGCGAGCGTGTCCAGATAGTCGTCAGCCGACATGCCCGCGATCGCCTCCGCCACCAACGCGCGGGCGACCTCGGGGCTGGCCGGCAGCAAGGTATCGGCGGCATAGGCCGCGCCAAACGCCCCCATGGAGGTGTCGGCGAGCAGCGCGCGGGTTGCGGCGAGGCGCGGCGGTCCGGCGGCGCCGACGCCGGCATAGGCCCCGGCGAGGACCAGCGAGGCCACGCGGTCAGGTGCCGAGGCGGCAAGCCGCACCGCCATCAGCCCGCCCATGGAAATCCCCGCCACATGAAAGCGCTCGTAGCCGAGATGCTCCATGAGGGCGCGAGCGTCCTGCGCCACGGCCTCGACCGAGAATCCGGTGCGGTTGGTGCTGCCGCCATGGCCGCGGCAGTCCATGGCGACGAGGCTGAACCTGTCGGCCAGCGCAGTGAGCGTTCCCGCCCACAGGCCTCCATGGGTACCGAGGCTGTGGATCAGCAGCACCGCAGGACCGGCACCCGCGCGGCGAAAGGCAATGCGCTCGCCGTTCGCCTCAAGAAATTCGAGCAGCATGTCTCAGGACGCCCGCGAGGAGAGCACGCACGCCAGGAGATTTGCGGCGAGATCGTGCCTCGGCTGTGGGCCGATCTCTGGGGCCGCGCGCAGATAATCCTTCACCGCGACCAGCGCGGTTCGCGAGCGCGCAGCCAGCGTCGCAAGGAAAGGGTGCGCACCCGCAACCGCGTCGCCTTCCACGACGTGGCTCACGAGGCCGATCTCCCGCGCAGTCTGCGCGTCGATCTCGTCCAGGCTCAGGACCAGATAGGCCAGCGGCTTCGCCGGCACGCGGCGCATGAGCGCCGAGATGGCGAGCGTAGGCGGCAGGTCTTTCTCCATCTCGGGCAGGGCGAAGCGCGCTGTGGCGGAGGCGATGGTGACGTCGCAAGCCCCCGCGAGCGCGGCACCGAGCCCGCGGGCGGCGCCGTTCACGCTCGCCACCACCGGGATTGGGCAGGCGGCAATGGCCTCATAAAGCGACAGGATCGGCTCGATCAGCCGCGCGCGGACGTCGAGCGCTGTGGCCGTCGCGGGACTGCCGGCGGGATCGCGGCCGCGGCAGAAGTCCGCCCCTACGCCATAGAGATGGACCGCCTTGGCATCGGCCGGCACGGCGCGCATGGCGGCCGCCAGCGCTGTGACCATGTCGAGGGTGAGCAGATTGCCCCGTTCCGTCCGGTCGATGACGAGGCGCGCGACCGCACCGTCCAGGCTGCTCAGGATCGCGCCGGCGCTCATGCCGCACCCGTCCGGTGCGAACCGGCCTGCCCGACGTCGGTGCCGCGACGCCCGATCACCCCCGCAGCACGCAGCGCCGCGATGCGCTCGGCGGGGAGTTGCAGCATACGGGCGAGCACATAGTCTTCGTCGGCTCCGAGCCGCGGCGGAAACTGGGTTGGAGGCTCGGCCTCGCCGACGAACTTCACCGGATTTCCGGCCACCCGCAGCACCTCTCCTCCCGGCCCCTCGGCCTCCAAGACCATCCCGCGGTGGCGCACATGCGGGTCGGACAGGCTCCTGTCGAGAGTATTGACCGCAGCGGCCGGGATTTCTGCGGCCACCAGTGCCTCCACCCATTCCACCGCCGGCCGCGTGAGGAATGCAGCTTCCACGATCTCCCACAAGGCGAGGCGGTTCTCGTAGCGCCTGGCGTTCACCGAGAAGCGCGGATCGTCCGCCAGTTCCGGTCTGCCGAGAACGCCGCACAGCGCCTGCCACATGCGCTCGGTGTTGGCGGTAATGACCACGTCCGCGCCGTCGGCGCACGAGAAAGCGCGATAGGTGGGAATGGAATCGTGTCCCCTGCCCTGTCGTCCCGGCACATGGCCGGAGGCGAGGAAATAGGCCGCCTGATAGCTCAGCATGGCGATCTGGCAATCGAGCATGGCGATATCCACCGCCCGTCCCCTGCCGCTGCGGTCTCGGTCGGCGAGCGCGGCGAGGATGCCGATCACGCCGTACATGCCGGCGGCGATGTCGCCGAGCGGGATGCCGGAGCGCACCGAGGGGCCGTCTTCGTCGCCGGTCAGCGACATGCCGCCCGACATGGCCTGGACGATCATATCGTAGGCCGGCCGGTCACGATAGGGACCGTCCTGGCCGAAGCCGCTGATGGAGCACCAGACGAGGTCCGGCTTCTCGGCGGAGAGCTGAGCATAGGACAGGCCGAGGCGATCCAGGACACCGGGGCGGAAATTCTCCACCACCACGTCGCAGGCGCGGGCAAGGTCGCGCACCAGCGCGCGGCCGGCCTCGGACTTCAGATCCACCGCGAGGCTCTTCTTGTTGCGGTTGACGCTGAGATAGTAGGCACTGTCCTCGCCCACGAAATATGGCGGCAGGCGGCGCGTCATGTCGCCCTCCGGCGCCTCCACCTTGATGACCTCGGCGCCGAGATCGCCGAGGATCTGCGTGGCGTATGGGCCGGACAGGAACTGCGTCAGGTCGAGCACCCTCAGGTGCCCCAGCGGGCCGCGCGCCTGCGGGGTGTCGGGAGGGTTGGCAGCGGGCGCGTTCATGCGGATCTGGCCTGGTTCGGAAGGGCGAGCGGATCGGGGGCGCCGAGCGCACGGGAGAGCGCCTCGGCATGGCTGCGCACGAGCGCGGCGAGCTTCGCCTCGTCGGCCTCGGCGATGCGCTGCTCGGGAACGGTCACGCCCAGGCTTCCGATCACGGCGCCCCGAGCGTCGAACACCGGCGCGCTGATGCCCACCGCGCCGGCGATCTTCTGGCCGTGGGTGAGGGCGTAGCCGCGCCGACGCACCTCGGCGAGGTCCGCTTCCAGTGCGGCGAAGGACGACACGGTCTGCCCGGTGGCCGGTGCGGCCCCCGTCGCCTCGAACAGGCGCCGGCGTTCCTCCTCGGGCAGGAAAGCAAGGATCGAGCGCCCGCTCGCGCCCCAGGCCACCGGCAGCGGCGTGTTGAGCGCCAGCTGGTAGCGCAGGAGCTGGCTCGAGTCGCATTTCTCGGCGAACACCATGTGGCCTTCCGCCGGCAGATAGAGGCTGAGCACGCAGGTCTCGTCGCAGGCCGCCACCACCTGCTCCAAAAACGGCCGGGCGAGGCTGCGCACGTCGAGATGGGTCTGCACGAGCGCCGAAAGCCGGAAGAATTCGGGCCCCACCCGATAGCTGCGCCGCGCCGCATTGCGCTCCACCAGTCCCTCACGCGCCAGCAGGTCGAGCATCCGGTGGCAGGTGCTCGGCACGAGGCCGAGCGCGGCGGAAAGATCCTTGATGGTGGTCTCGCCCCGCTCGGCCATGTGGCGCAGGATCTCCACCACGCGCTGGACCGTGCCGAGGCTCTCGCCCTTGCCGCTCATGATGCAGCCCTCTTGTAGGCGCCCGCCACCGTCAGCGCCTCGACGATGCGCTCGGGGGTAAGCGGGGTTTCGGAAAAGCGGATGCCGAACGGCGAGAGCGCATCCTCGACGGCGGCCACGATGGCCGCCGCCGCGGGAATGGTCCCGCCCTCGCCCGCCCCCTTCACCCCCAGCGGGTTCAGCGGCGATGGACTTTCCACATGGGCGATCCGGCACGTGGGCACATCGGTCGCCATGGGCATGAGGTAGTCGGCGAAAGTGGTCGTCACCGGCTGCGCATTCTCGTCGTATTTCATGAATTCCATCAGCGCGTTACCGATGCCGTGGGCGACCCCGCCCTGGACCTGCCCATCGACGATGAGCGGATTGATGATGGTGCCGCTGTCATGCGCCACGCTGTAGGTCAGCAGCCGCACGCCGCCGGTCATGATGTCCACCTCCGCCTCGACCACGTGGGTGCCGCTGCAATAGGAGGCCTGGGGCGGCGTAAAATAGGCGGTGTGCTCCAGCCCCGGCATGTCGCCGGCAGCCATGGAGAAGCCGGGCATGCCCTGGGAGAGCCGCGCCAGGTCACCGAAGCCGATCTCGGGACGGTTGCCGCTCTGGGCGATGGCCTTGCCGTCCTCGATCGCAACTTCGGCCTCCGGCACGCCGAGCGCCCTTGCGGCGAGTTGCACCACGCGGGCCCGCACCACCTCCGCCGCCATGGCCGCCGAAGAGCCGGCATTCACTGCCTGCCGGCTGGCGAAGGCGCCCACGCCGTTGGCAATGGCGGCGGTGTCGCCGATGCTCATCTCGATGTCCTCGATGCGGCAGCCCAGCCGGTCGGAGATGATCTGCGAGAGCGTGGTGCGGGTGCCCTGGCCCTGATTGGTGGCGCCGGTGGCGACCAGCACCTTGCCGTTCTGCTGGACCCGCACCGTCACGCCCTCGAACGGACCGAGGCCGGTCCCTTCGACGTAATTGGCGATGCCGATGCCGATATGGCGGCCGGCCTTCAGCGCCGCCGCCTTGCGCGCCGGGAAGCCGGCGTGATCGGCAAGCGTCAGCGCCTCGGCCTGAGCCTTGGGATAATCCCCGCTGTCATAGACCAGCGGCTTGCCATCCCGGAAGATCAGGCCCACCGCATACGGCATCTGCTCGGGCTGGATGAAGTTGCGCCGGCGCACCTCGGCCGGGTCGATCCCCAGCCCCTGCGCCACCCGGTCCATAAGGCGCTCCATGGCGAAAACGGCCTGCGGCCGGCCGGCGCCGCGCACCGGGGTGGTGGCCACCTTATTGGTGAGGGCCACCTTCACGTCCAGCTGATAGGCCGGCAGCACATAGGGACCCGGCATGGTGGCGGAGGCGATGTAGGGCATGATGACGCCCCACGGCACGAACGCGCCGGTGTCGTGGATCAAGCTCCCGCGCACACCGCGAATGCGGCCGTCCGCCTCGACGGCGATCTCCACATCCCAATGCTGGTCGCGCTCCTGGGTGGCGGCGAGGAAGTGCTCGCGCCGGTCCTCGATCCACTTCACCGGCGTGCCGAGCAGCAGCGCCGCGGCGGCGATCACCGCCTCCTCGGCATAGAAGATGGCCTTAGGCCCGAAGCCTCCGCCCACATCCGGCGCGATGACGCGGATGCGTTCCGGACTGCGTCCGAGCAGATCGGCGATCATGCGTCGCCCGATATGGGGCGTCTGGGTGGCGGACCACACCGTGAGCAGATCGGTGATCCGATCGTGATGGGCGACGACGCCCCGCGTCTCCAGCGCCATGCCCCCGCCCCGGTGCTGGAACAGGCTCTCCCTGAACACATGCGGCGCGCCGGCGAACGCGGCATCCACGTCGCCAAAGGACTGGCGGAAGGCCGAGGCGAGATTGTCCGGCAGGTCCCGGTGCGCCGTCGGCGCACCCGGCTCCAGGGCGGCGCGGCAATCGCTCACGGCGGGCAGCGGATCGTAGTCCACCTCCACCATCGCCACCGCGTCCTCGGCGAGATACCGGCTCTCGGCGATCACCACCGCCACGGTCTGGCCCACATAACAGACCTCGTCGCGGGCGAGGCAGTGCTGCGTGCGCAGCGCCGCGATGGCCGCGTTCGGCACCAGCATCGGCATGCGCGCGCCGGCCATGGGGGCCGGCAGGTCGTCGGCTGTCAGCACGGCGTGGACGCCCGGCATCTGCCGCGCCGCACCGGCGTCGATGGACTGGATCAGCGCATGGCCGTGGGGCGAGCGCACAAAGCAGGCGTGCAGCATGCCCGGGATATTCACGTCGTCCACATAGCGCCCGCGACCAGTGAGGAGCGCGGGGTCCTCCAGGCGCGCGACGCGGGCGCCGAAATGCTTCACGCCCATGGCTCAGGCCTCCCCTTCGCGCAGGCGCCGCGCCGCGTCGAGAGCGGCGGCGACGATGCCGGCATAGCCGGTGCAGCGGCACAGATTGCCGGTGATGACCTCACGCACCTCGTCCTCGGTGGGATCGGGATTGTCGTTCAGCAGCTCGGTGAGCGTCGTCAGCATTCCGGGGGTGCAGAAGCCGCACTGAAGCGCGTGGTGGCGCTGGAACGCCTCCTGCAGCACGCCGAGCCCGCCCGCTCCCGGCCCGAGGCCCTCGATGGTGGTGACGGCGCGCCCATCCACCTGCACCGCGAAGGTGAGGCAGGAGCGCGCCGACCGCCCGTCGACGAGCACCGTGCAGGCGCCGCACACGCCGTGCTCGCAGCCCACGTGGGTTCCGGTGAGGTCGAGCGTGTGGCGCAGGAAGTCCGCGAGCGTCAGGCGCGGCTCGACCTCGGCCTGGCGCAACGCGCCGTTCACCTCGACGCTGATGTTTCGCTTGGCAATCATGGGACGCTCCTCCCCGCGGCGCGCGCGGCGGCGTCGGCAAGCGCGCGCCCGGTCAGAATGCGGGCCAGATGGCGCCGATAGTCGGCGCTGGCATGGATGTCGGCGAGAGGCGCGATGGCCCCCGCGAGGTCGGCGGCCGCCTCGATCGGCGCCATCTCGGGCGCATGGCCGATCAGCGCGGCCTCGGCCTCGCGCAGGCGCAGCGGCACGACGGCGACGCCGGCGAGCGTCAGCGAGGCACGGGCGATCCGCCCGTCCGGCCCGAGCGCCAGCAGCGCCGCGGCGGCGACAATGGCAAAATCGCCGTGGCGCCGGGCGAATTCGTGGAAACCCCAGCCGTGCCCCTGCGGCCAGAGTGGCAGTTCGATGGCAGCGAGGATCTCGTCCGGCTCCAGCGCCGTGGTCATGAAGTCGACGCCGAATTCCGCGAACGGCACCCGTCGTGTCCCGCGCACGGAGGCGATCTCGATCACCGCGTCGTGGGCGGCGCACATCATGGGCTGCTCGGAGGCCGGGTCGAAATGCGCGACGCTGCCGCCGAAGGTGCCGCGATTGCGGGTCTGGCGATGCCCCACGTGCTTGAGCGCCGCCTTCAGCAGCGGGCAGCGCTGCGCGACCACGTCCGAGAATTCCAGTTCGCGCTGCGGCGTCGTGGCGCCGATGCGCAGCGTTTCGCCGGCGAGCGCGATGCCCGCGATCTCCGGGATCCCGCCGAGGTCAACCAGATGGTCGGCAATGACATAGCGGAAGTTCATCATCGGGCCGAGGGACTGTCCCCCGGCGATGAGCTTGGCGTTGTCGAGCCGCGCCAGCAGGCCGGCAGCCTCCGCGAGGCTCGTCGGCGCGTAATAGTCGAATGGTGCGGGTTTCATCGCGCGAACACGTGGATCGAACAGGCGCCGTGGTCGAGCCCAGCGATGCCGCCTCCGGTGGCATGGGTGACACCCACCTTCGCCCCCTCCACCTGATGCGCGCCGGCGCGGCCTTCCAGCTGGCGCGTCACCTCCACCGCCTGGGCGACACCGGTGGCGCCGATGGGATGGCCGCGCGACAACAGGCCGCCCGACGGGTTCACCGGTATCGATCCGCCGAGCGAAGTCGCACCGCTCTTGAGTAGCCCGTAGGCCTCGCCGCGCCCGCAGAAGCCGAATGCCTCGTAGTACATCAGTTCGGCGATGGTGAAAGCGTCGTGGATCTCGGCCACGTCAACGTCTTCCGGCCCGATCCCCGCCATCTCGAAAGCGCCTCTGGCGCCGCGAGCGGTCAGCTCCGGCCACGTCATGTCGCGGAAATGGTCGGTATAGAGGCCCGAGGTCACTTCCGATGCAGCGATGCGCACGTCTTTCCCCTCGAGCCGCCGTGCCACGTCGGCGCTGGCGAGCACCACCGCGGCCGCGCCGTCACCGGTCGGGCAGCAATGCCAGAGCGTGAACGGCTCGGTGACGGGGCGCGCCGCCATGACCTCGTCGAGCGAGACGCGCTTCTTGATCTGGGCGTTGGGGTTGAGCGCGCCGTGCTCGTGGGCCTTCACGGCGACCTCGGCGAGCTGGGTCTCGGTGAGGCCGTATTCGTGCATGTAGCGGCGCGCGCGCATGGCGTAGAGGGCGGGCATCACCATGCCCTGGTTCACCTCCCAGTCCTCGCGCTCCAAAGGAAGCGTGCCGCCGCCGAACTTGGTCAGCTTCTCCGCGCCCACGACCACCACAACGTCGTGCTGGCCGCTGGCCACCGAAAGCCAGCCCAGCGACAGCGCCGAGGAAGAGGACGAACAGGCGTTCTCCACGTTGATGATGGGCATGCCGGAGATGCCGAGCGTCTTCATGATGCGCTGGCCGGCCAGCATGCCGCCGAGCGCGGTGCCGCAGAACACGCCGCCGATCTCCTTCGGCTTCACGCCCGATTCGAGGATCGCCTCGCGCACCGCCGGCCAGGCGATCTCCGCCAGCGTCTGGTCGGGAAACTTGCCGAACGGGATGAGCCCGGTGCCGACCACGCGCACCTCGCGCAGAGCGTTGGACGTCATGGGAGCCTCCTCAGGCGGGAACGAAGGTGTAGGTGGAGAGCGGCGCGCCCGCCGCATCGGTGCCGACCACGCCGAGCGCGAGGCGCACCTGCTGGTCGATGGCGATGGCCGCCGGCGGCGCGGCGATATGGGCCAGCACCCGCAGCCCATCGGGCAGGTCCACATAGCCGAGCACGTAGGGCACATCCCACCCCTTCGGGGCCTGGTGCACCACGGAATAGGAGTAGAGCCGGCCCTCAGACGGGAGCGCCAAGGTCTCGACATCAATGGACAGGCAATCGGTGCAGACGGCAGCGCGCGGGAAGCTGCGGGCGCCGCAGGCGCGGCATGCGCCGCCGAGCAGGCGCGGGCCTGACGCCGCGGCCTCCACCAAAGCGGGGTTGATGAGCTTCAGCAGGTCGGTGTCGGCGGTCATGACGCGTTCCTCTGCACCAGCCGCGCAAGGCGGCCGCGGATATAGGCGACGAGAAGGGCCAGGACGGAGAGGCCTTGGGCTTGAGGTGCCGACGGCACCGCCGCCGATCGGCCCTCATTCGGCGCAGCGGCGGCACGCCGCTCGGCCGCGAGGCGCGCGGCGAGGTTGGCGGCGAACTGGTCCACCAGAACCTGGGCGACGCCGGCAATCACGCCCTGGGCGCGGCCATACTGGGCGACCGCGCCGGCGAGGTTCACGTCGGTGGTCACGTCCACCCGTGATCCCGCCCCTTCCGGTGCCAGGCGAAAGGCGACATCTGCGGAGGCGTTGCCGCGCCCCTTGGTCTCGGTGCCGCTCGCCCTGGCGCGCACACTTCGGCCGTCCTCGTCGATCTCGACGACCTCGGCCCGTCCCTGGAACGCCACCGCCACCGGACCGAGCTTGAGCTTCATCTGCCCGCGATAGGTCCGCTCGCCCTCAACTGCGATCAGTTCCGCACCCGGCATGCAGGGCACCAGCGCCGGGATGTCCAGCAGCACGCGCCAGGCCTCGTCCGGCGGCAGGTCGACGCGGAAGGTGTTCTCGATCTTCATCGTGACCGCTCCTCAGGCATAGCACTGCGCGTAGAGGGCGCGCGCTTCGGCGACCGTGGCGCGGCGCACGCCGGGCTGGTGGACCACATGGCCGTCGCGCACCTCGCCCTCCGGCATGGCGCCGCCATAGAGGCCGGGGATGGCAGCTGCCGCCATCTCGGCAATCCGCGCCTGTGGAAGCTGCTCCTGCGTGAACGCGGTGGGCGTGCCCACATCCTCGAACAGGCGGAAGAAGGCGTCGCGGATCGCCGCCACGGTGCCCCGCAGGTCGTCCGCAGGCGCCGCCCCGAGAGCAAGCGCAAGCGCGCGCGCCTTCTCCGGCGCCACTGGCGCGTTGAAGGCCACGACGCGCGGGATCAGCACCCCGACGCCGATGGTGTGCGGCAAATCGAGGATCGCCTCCAAAGGCAGGGAGAGCGTGTGCGCGAGGCCGAGCCGGGCGTTGCCGCACGCCATATTGGCCATGGAGGAGGCCAGCAGATTGTCGGCCCGCGCGCGCTCGTCATCGGAAAGGATGGACCGGCGCATGCTGCCGGCCTGGAGCCGGACCGATTCCAGCGCCAGCGCATCCGTGAGCGGCGTGGCGAGGAAGGAGAACAGCGCTTCCACCGCATGGGTCAGCGCATCCACCGCCGAGCCCGCGGCGGCACGCGGCGGCAGGGTCGCGAGCGTCACCGGATCGAGGATCGCCACGTCCGGGAAGCTCAGCGGGCCGCCGCCCACCAGCTTGCGGTGGCTCGCCTCGTCCTTGACCAGCGTGAACTGGGAGACTTCGGATCCCGAGCCCGCGGTGGTGGGCGCCATGATCATGGGCAGCGCCTTGTTGCGGAAGTTGGCGACGCCGGTCATGTCCGCGAACGTCGTGCCGTTGGGCGCCACGATGGCGATGCCCTTGGCGGTGCAGATCACCGAGCCCCCGCCGATGGCGATGACACCGTCGCGGCCCTCGCTGCGCACGCGCGCCGCCTCGCCGTCCACATGGGCAAGACGCGCATCGATCCCGCAGCCCTCGAACGTCGCGACATCGAGCCCGGCGGCGCGCAGCGTCGCCAGCGCATCGCGGTAGAAGGCGGTCGCGGCGATGGCGGGGTCCGACACCACCAGCGGCCGTGCCATGCCGAGGCCGCGCGCCAATTCGCCGATCCGGCTGAGGGCGCCCGGGCCGTGGACGAGGCGAGTGGGCATGAAGAAATTCGCGATCATCTTTCTGTCCTGTCTTCGGTCCCGTGGCGGGCGGGGAGGACGCGCGCCCTCCCCGCCATGGTCGATGGCCGGCCTATTTGTGGGCGTCGACGTACTGTGCGGCGAGATCGGAGGTGAAGTTGGTGCGCACCGCTTCGAGGCCGTACGGCTTGGCCTTGTTCACCTTGAAGAGGCTGGAGGTGAGCGGCGGCCGGCGCTGGTCAGGGCTACCATAGACATGATCGCCGGTGAGGCCGCCGAACGACATGGCGCCGATGCCTTCATAGGCCTTTGCCAGCCCCTGCTGGGAGAGGTCGCCGGCCTTCACCGCCGCTTCCAGCACCGCGGTCGCCGCCTGGGCGGACTTGTAGCCGATGGTGAAGAAGAAATCGGGCTTGGCCTCGGGGGCGTATTTCTTCTGCAGTTCCACCATGCGCGCCATGCCGGGCACGCTCATGTCGCCCCATTCCGGACCTTCCGAGGCGATCATCAGGTTCTTGGCCATGTAGTCATAGGCCGGATTGTCCACCAGGACGCCGGACCAGGTGGGAAACTGGCCGAGCCACAGCGGCGCGAAGTTCACGCGCACCGCGTTGCCCACCATGCGCACGAACTGGGGCGGAATGGTCGTGACATAGACCAGCTGGCAGCCTGCGGCCTTCAATTGCGCCATCTGGCCGCTGAAGTCCTGATCGGCCATCGAGAAGCGCACCACCGCGGCGACCTTGAATCCGAGCTTCTTGGACGCGAACTCGACGCCCTCAAGTCCGGCGGCGCCATAGGGATCGTCGCGGATCAGCGCGCAGACCGTCTTGTCCTTGTAGCCCTGGTTGTTCCAGAGCTCGGCAAGCGCGTTCACCGCCATGATCTGATAGGGCGCGCCCACGGCGAGGAGCTGGCGCTCCTTGAAGAAGACGTAGTCGTAGCCCCCGGCACCGACCAGCATCTTGTCGTCGTTCACCTGCGGCAGCACGGCGAGCGTCGTGTGGGTGCCGAACAACTGGGCCACCATGACCACATCGTTCTTGATCTTGTTGTAGGCCTGGACCGTGGGCGCCTGCTGGTTCATGTGGTCCTCGACCACCAGCTCGACCTTGTACTTGCCCGCGATGCCGCCCTTCTCCTTGTTGATGTAGTCGAACCAGGTGCGGGCGCCGGCCACCACCGGCTGGCCGAGCACGGCGGCGGGCCCGGTGAGAGGCTGGATCAGTCCGAGGCGGATGGTCTTGCCGTCGAAGCCGTTGACCGGCTTCAGCTCGCCCTGGGCCGCTGCTGGCGCGGCCGAGAGCGTCGCCGCGAACAGTCCGGCGCAGGCGGCGAGGCGGCAGATCTGGGCCGATATCTTGGCCATGGGGGTCTCCTCCAGTTATCTCTTTTGGTGTCTTCGAGCGGCGTCGAAGCCTTCAGGGCTTTGGCGTCGGCGGCCTCCCGCGGCGGCGCGGCACGAGGCCCGCAAGCCCGCGCGGGGCAAACATGAGGAAGGCGATGATGAACAGCCCGAACAGGATCTGGTTGAGCGCGAACAGGCTGACGATGCCGCCGTCTCCCGGCGTGAAGGAAACGAAGGGCAGGTAGGGGCTCGCAAGCTTCACCACCTGCGGCATCAGCGTCACGAACAGCGCGCCCAGCACCGAGCCCAGCACCGAGCCGGTGCCGCCGACCACGATCATGGCGAGGTACTGCACGCCCAGCAGAAGGTCCCACTCGGTGGGCGCCGCATAGCGCACATAGCCGCCATAGAGCGCGCCGCCCGCTGCCGCCAGCATGCTGGAGACTACGAAGGCGAGGATCTTGGTGCGCGACACGCTGATGCCGATCACCGAGGCCGTCATCTCGCGGTCGCGGATGGCCATGAGCGCCCGCCCCGAGCGCGAGTTGAGGATATTGAGCACGCAGATGCCGGCGCCGAGCGCGCACAGCCAGATCAGGATGAACCAGCCCTGGTTGCGCGCCAGCGTCGTGCCGAACACGGACAGTGCCGAGAAGTCGATCGGCCCGAGCCTGGCGGCAATGAGGACGGAACGCCCGTTCGCCCCGCCGGTGAGCCAGGGCAGGTTCTGCCACAGATGGAGGCCGATCAGCACCAGGCCGAGGGTGACAATCACCAGATACTGGCCGCGCAACCGCAGCGCGAACGGACCCACGAGGCCGCCGACCAGCGCGCCCATGAGCATGGCTGCGGCGAGCCATACCGGCAGCGGCAGGCCGAGATCCTGGCCGGCGAACGCCGCCGCATAGCAGCCCACGCCCATGAAGAAGGGCTGACCGAGCGAGACCTGCCCGGTGTTGCCGGTGAGCAGGTTGAGGCCGATGGCTCCCACCGCCGCGATGCCGGCGTAGTTCAGGATCGAGAGCCAGAAGTCGCTCGCCACGAAGGGCAGGACGAAGATCGCCCCGAGCGCGAGGGCGAGCAGCCCCCAGCCGATGCTGGCCGGCGGGCGCGCCAGAGGGCGCGAGACCGAGGCCGCGACCACCTGCGGCGCTTCCACGGACGTCGCGGAGAGGTTCATCGGCACGTGCATCAGCCCCTCCCCACGGCTTTGGTGCCGAACATGCCGTAGGGCCGCACCAGCAGAAACGCGGTCATCAGCAAATAGGGCATCACCAGGTGGAAGTTCTGGCCAAGGAAGGGGGCGTGCTGGGCGACGTAGCTGGCGGTGAGCACCTCGGCGACGCCGATGGCGAGGCCGCCCACCACGGCCCCCACGGGCGAATCCATGCCGCCGAGGATAATGGCCGGAAAGGCGCGCAGCGCGATCAGCGACAGCTCCGGGCTCAGCCCGCGAACACCGCCCGAGAGCATCACCCCGGCGAGCGCGGCGATGACCCCGGCGATCGCCCAGGCGAGGGCGAACACGAGGCCGGGAGAGACGCCTTGCGCCATGGCCGCCTCCTGGTCCAGCGCCGAGGCGCGCATGGCGAGCCCCCAGCGCGAGCGGGCGAAGAACAAATAGACGGCGAGCATCACCGCCGCGCCCACGCCGAGCGTCCACAAGTCCACTTCGAGGACCTGCACGCCGCCGATGCCGGCCATGCCCATGCCCCAGGGATCGCCCAGCGCCAGGAGGTCGTAGCCCCACACGGCCGCTGGCACCTGCTCCAGGATGATGAGCAGGCCCCAGGTGATCATGATGACGGCGAACACCGGCTTGCCGATCATGCGCCGCATGACGACCCGCTCGATCAGCACTGCGACCAGGGCCGTGCCGAGCACCGCCAGAAGCACCGCGAGGGCGAAGGGCAGGCCCAATGCGTTGCGCAGCGCATAGCAAAAATAGGCGCCGCACAGGACCAGGCCGCCCTGCGCGAAATTCAGCACGCCGGTCGACTTGTAGACCACCACGAAGCCCAGCGCGATGAGGGCATACATGGAGCCCAAGGACAGGCCGCCGATGACAAGCTGGATCAGCTCGCTCATGCCGCTCTCCCGAGATAGGCTTCGATGACGCGCGGATCGTTCTGGATCTCGTGCGGGGTTCCGGTGGCCACGTGCTGGCCGAAGTCGATGGCCATCAGCCGGTCGGAGATGGTCATCACCATCCGCATGTCGTGCTCCACCAGCACCATGCCGGTGCCGTGGCGGCGGCGGACGTCGAGGATCGCCTCGCTGATGCGGTGGGTCTCCTCGTGGTTCATGCCTGCCACCGGCTCGTCGAGCAGCAGCAGCTTCGGCTCCATGGCGAGCGCGCGGGCGATCTCGATCAGCTTGCGCACGCCGTAGGGCAGCACGCCGATCGGCGTGTCGGCCTCGCGGGCGAGACTGAAAATTTCGAGAATCTCGGAGACTCGGGCGCGGTTCTCCCGCTCCTCCCGCACCGTTGAGCGAAGCCGCAGCGCGTTGCCGAGTAGCGAGGTCGCCATCAGATGGTGGCGCCCGAGCAGCACGTTCTCCATCACCGTGAGGTGCTCGAACAGGCCGAGATTCTGGAACGTGCGGGCGATGCCGAGGGTGGCAAGGTCCTTCGGCGGCAGGCCCACCAGATCGCGCCCCTCGAGCCGGATGGCGCCGGCCGTCGGCCGGTAGAGGCCGCTCAGGCAATTGAAGATGGTGGTCTTGCCGGCGCCGTTCGGCCCGATGATGGAGAATATCTCTCCCGCCTTCACGTCGAAGGAGACGCCGGAGAGTGCCTTCACGCCGCCGAAGGAGACCGAAAGATCGCGCACTTCGAGGAGGCTCGTCATCGCCGGCCCTCCCCGCTGGAGGCAATCTCCGCCTCCTGCGCCCCGACGATGCCGAGATAGAGTTCGCGGATCATCGGGTTTTCTTTCAGGACCGGCCCCGGCCCCTCGAGCGCAATGCGCCCGCTCTCCAGGATGTAGCCGTAGTCGGCGAGCGAAAGCGCCATGTCGGCGTTCTGCTCCACCAGCATCACCGAGACGCCCCCGGCGGCGATGTGGCGGATCACCTCGCGGATCTGCTTGACGATGATGGGCGCGAGCCCGAGCGAGGGCTCGTCCAGCAGCAGCAGGCGCGGGCGCGCCATCATGGCGCGGCCGATGGCGAGCATCTGCTGCTGGCCGCCGGAGAGATAGCCCGCCGGCTGCGCGAAGCGCTCGCGCAGGATGGGGAACTGCTCCAGCACCTGGTCGAGCGTGCGCCGCGTCTCGGCGCCGTCGCGACGGGTGAAGGCGCCCATGCGCAGGTTCTCTTCGATCGTCAGCTCGCCGAAGATGCGCCGGCCCTCCATCACCTGGGCGATGCCGCGCCGCACCAGCGCGGCGCCGCCGAGGCCGGCGATGTCGGCACCGTCATAGGCGATGCGCCCGCGGGAGACCCGGCCGCGATGCCAGGAGAGCAAGCCCGAAATGGACCGCAGAACCGTGGTCTTGCCCGCGCCGTTGGCGCCCAGCAGGGCGACGATGCCGTTCGCCGGCACGTTCAGGCTGATGCCGCGCAGCGCCAGGATCGAACCGCCATAGACCGCCTCGACATCGTCGAGCACGAGCAGGGGTTGGGGATGAGGAGCAGCCATGCCGTCCCCCTCAGCCGATGGTGAAGGGGTCACGGGTGGCGCCGGACAATTCGACCCAGACCGTCTTGGTCTCGAGATATTCCTCGACCGCCGCGGCACCGTTCTCGCGGCCGGAGCCGGACTGCTTGTAGCCGCCGAACGGCGCGTTGTAGGCCACCACCCGGTAGGCGTTGAGCCACACCGTTCCGGCGCGCACCTTGTTGGCCACCCGGTGGGCGCGCTGGATGTTGAGGCTCCAGATGCCGGCGGCGAGTCCGAACTCGGTGTCGTTGGCGATCGCGATCGCCTCCTCCTCGGTGTCGAAGGGGATGACCGAGAGCACCGGGCCGAACACCTCCTCCCGCGCGATGGTCATGTCCGGCGTCACGTCCACGAGGATCGTCGGCGGCACGAACAGGCCGCCCGGCCCGGCCTCCGGCCCGCCGCAGGCGAGGCGCGCGCCTTCTTTCACCGCGGCTTCGATCATGCCGTTGACCTTGGCGAACTGCTGCGGCGTCGCCACCGGACCCATCTCGGTCTCCGGCAGGCCGGGATCGCCGAGCTTGATGGTGCGCGCCCGCTCGATCACACGGCCGAGAACGTCATCCATGATGGAGCGCTGGATCACCAGGCGCGAGCCCGCCATGCAGGTCTGGCCCGAGGCGGCGAAGATGCCGGAAATGACGCCGTTGGCGGCGGCGACGGGATCACAGTCGTGGAACACGATGTTGGGCGACTTGCCGCCCAGTTCCAGCAGGACGCCGGTGAGGTTGTCCGCGGCCGTCCGGGCGATGGCCTTGCCGACGTCCGTGGAGCCGGTAAAGGCGATCTTGTCCACCCGCCGGTCCGAAACCAGCGCGCGCCCGGCCTCCGGGCCACCGGTGACGACATTGTATACGCCGGCGGGAAAGCCTGCCTCTTGCACCAGCCGGCCGAGTTCGATGGCCGAGACGGGCGTGTGCTCGGACGGCTTGACGATGAAGGTGCAGCCCGCGGCGAGCGCGGGGGCGAGCTTCCAGGCGAGCAGCAGGCCGGGCGAGTTCCAGGGGGTGATGGCGGCCACCACGCCCACCGGCTCCTTGCGGGTGAACGCGCTGAAGTTCGGCCGGTCGGACTGGAGCGTCGTACCCTCGATCCGCTCGGCGGCGCCCGCGAAGTAGAAGAACCAGTCCGGCATGTAGCGCCATTGGGCGGTCATCTCGCGCAGAAGCTTGCCGTTGTCGCGGCTCTCCACGGCGGCGAGGCGCTCGGCATCGCGGGCGATCAGCTCGGCGAGGCGGCGCAGCAGCGCGGCGCGCTCGCGCGCGGTGGCGCGGCCCCACGGCCCGGCATCGAAGGCCGCCCGCGCCGCGCCGACGGCGGCGGCCACATCCTGCGCGCCCGCGTCCGGCACCGTGGCCCAGGCTGAGCCCGCATAGGGGTCAAGGCTTTCCATGCGCCGGCCGGAGGCGGCACCGACCCAACGGCCATCGATCAGCATGTCATAGGCAGTCGGCGCCTGAGGCGCGGGCCGATCCAGCATGGCGTTTCCCTTATTCGATTGATTAGAATTTAATTCTAACAAATAGAAGCATCGGGACAGACGCGTGTCAACCCGCCACGCATCCGAGGGACGCGACGGCCGAGGAAGGACTGGGAATGTTGAAGGCTCGCGCTGGCGTGGCGGCACGCACCTTGATTGGTAGGCACGCAACAGAAAGCTCACTGCCGGTGTCACAGGGGAGACGCTCTGGTCCCGGACTGGGGACGGCACCTCTGACACCAAAGGCTAGTCTTCTCTGACGGCCCGTGCTGCACGATTTGCGATGCGGCGTGACCAGTTCAGCACATCATCACCGCATTCGAGCGAACGTCGCGTGCGGGCGAACAATAAAGGAGGCAGCGCGCGCTCGGTCCCGCCCCCCGAAATCACGCAGCGCACCTCATCTTCGTGTTGGCATATTCTTGGAATTTCTGGATTGTCTGCCGAAATCGACGAATTAATATCAATATATTTAAGGAAATTGTTCGATCACCTCACCCGCACGAATTCCCGGTCGATGGGCGTCGATTGGCGTCTGAGAAGTTTGAAAAACACAGGATTTTTTCGCCCATGACGTCGGGAAGCGTCGGCTGTAGCGAGCGTTTATCGCAGCTTGTGCAGTGATAGGGACCTACCCCGGGAGCCGCCGGCCGGCACGCCCCCAGAAGTGGCTTCACCGCCCCAATGCTGCCGCGCGTGCCAGCAGCCGCTTGGCGGCGAAGTAGAACGGCACCTCGATGAGCAGGTCGCCGCGCCGTGCGCGCTCCTTCCCCGCCGCCCGCGCCGCCTCGAAGGCCTGGACGATCTCCTCGGCTTCCCGGACATCGGCGGCCGAGGGCGTCATCACCGCGTTGATGATCGCCACGTGGCTCGGATCGACGGCGCTCTTCGCGCCATAGCCGAGCTGGCGGCCGGCGCGCGCATCCGCTTCGCAGCCGGCGGCATCGGCGAATGTGTAGGGGCAGTCGATGGACACCACCTTGGCGGCCCGCGCTTCCAGGTGCAGCCGCTGGCGTGCATAAGCGAGTTCGATGGCGGCACGGCTGCGCGGCGCGCCAAGGTCCTCGGCGAGATCCTCGGTGGAGCACAGCACCGCGCTCACGCGCGGGCTGGCGGTGGCGATGGCATAGGTCTGCATGATGCCGCGGGCGGTCTCGATGTTGGGCACGATCTCGATGCCGCCGGGCGGCAGGCCGAGCCGGCGCTCGTGAAGCGTGATTTCCGCGTCGAGCGCCGCCACATGAGCGGGTTCGGCGACCTTGGGCAGGTGGACCGCATCCGGCCGGCCCTCGATCACCCCGGCGAGGTCGGCAAGGCCGTCACCCTCCAGCGGATTGATCCTGACGCAGGCGACGATGCCGGCGCCGCGCCATGCGGCGAACACCTCGGCGGCCATGGCGCGCGCCTCAGGGCGCAGCTGCGGCGGCGTGAAGTCCTCCAGCTCCTGGATCAGCGCGTCGGCGCCGAGCTGCGCGGCATCCATCAGCTGCGCGCGATCTCCGCCCGGCACGAACAGCCACGACCGGCGCAGCTCGGGTGCGCGCCGCGCCGGCGCCCGCGACAGGCTGCTCGTGGTTTCGTCGTGCATGGTGCTCGTCTCCCTGCGAATGCCGCAACAAGAGCCGGTGTCCCGGCGCACAGCAAGAGCGTGCAGGCGCGGCGGTGGCTGGGCGGTGGACGGAGAGCGTCGGGGGCACGCCGCGAAACTCACCTGCCGGCCCCCACCCGCTGGACGGCCGACACGCCGATGCCCAGCCCTTCGCGTCCTTGCCTCCGCTCCGCTTCAGGCGCTCGGCGGCGTTGAAGGTGGCGCGAACCAGCGCAGAGCGGTCGTCATAGCGCCGCGCCAGGCACATGCCCGACCGCGCCATCGCTGACTTGCAGACCCCAACGCCTTCGCTCCCCCGGTGGCCATCCCGGCCCCATCAAGGCTCCGAAACCTCACAGGTCAAGCGATGCGCGCGCCTCAGCGTGGGTCGGACGGCGGCTCGGTCTCGGGAAACGCCGATGCCGGAACCTCCGGGTTCTCCTCCACGCGGTCGCGATAGAGCGCCGCGCGGGACAACAGCATGAGCGTGATGGGCGTGGTCACCGTGATGAACACCGCGATCAGGATCTCGTGCAGCACGAAGCGGCTTTCCAGCACGCTGAAGCAGACCATCGAGCCGACCAGGATGCCGCCGGTGCCGAGCGTCGCGCCGAGCGTCGGCGCATGGACGCGGGCATAGAAGCTGTCGAGCCGCCACAGACCGGCGGAGCCGATGAGGGTGATCGCGGCGCCCGCGACCACCAGGAACGCCACCAGCAGCGCCGCCCAGGCGGGCAGATCGGGGGCCGCGGTCATTCGATCACCTCGCCGCGCATCAGGAACTTGGCGAACGCCACCGTGCCGACGAAGCCGAGCAGGGCGACGATCAAGGCCGCCTCGAAGAAATGCTGGCTCCCCTCGCGCATGCCGAGGGTCAGGAACAGCAGCATGGTGTTCACATAGAGCGTGTCGAGACCGAGGATGCGGTCCTGCGCCCGCGGGCCGCGCAGGATGCGCAGCGTCGCCAGCGCCATGGCCGCCGTCAGCATCACCTGGGCGAGCGTGAGGGCGGCGCCGAGCAGGAGGGTCGCCCAGGGGGCGCTGGCCGAAAGAGCGCTCATTCGAAGATCTCCATCAGCAGGCGCTCGTAGCGCTGCTTGATCAGAGTGGTCCAGTGCTCCTCGTCCACCAGATCGAGCACGTGCAGCAGCAGTTCGCCCTTCGCCGCATCGTAGTTCATCCACAAGGTGCCGGGCGTCGCCGTCAGGATGATGGCGAGCATGGCGAGGCCGCCTTGGCTGCGCAGATCCAGCGGGATGGTCATGAACCCCGCCCGCCCGCCTCCGCGGGTGCCGGTGAGGATGATCGTGCCGACCGCGAGATTGGAGCGGAAGATATCCACCAGCACCCGGAGCGCGAGTTGCACCATGGCCTGGGGCCGGCGCAGCCCCGACCGCTCCATCCGGAACACCGAGAGCGTCCACGACGCGACCAGCGCGACGATGGCGCCGAGCACCAGGTGCCCCGGCGAGACGCTCTGGTTCAGCAGCAGCCACATGGCGAGCAGCGCCAGGAACAGCAAGGGATGGGGCAGCAGGCGGGTCATCGGCCGGCCTCCGGCACGGCCGGCGCCGCGGCGGCGGGCGGGGCCGGCATCACAGCGCCCACATAGGCCGAGGGCGCATGCAGCGCCTGTGAGGTCTCGGTCATGAAGCGCATGACCGGGCTGCCGAACACCGTCATGGCGACGCACAGGACGAGAATCCCGGCCACGGGGGCGAACTCCACCGCCTTCACGCTGGGCAGACTCGCCTGCATCGGCACCCAGAAGGTGGTGATGCCGGTGCGCGCCATGGCCACGAGCGCAGCGAAGCCGGACAGCGCCAGCAGCGCGATCAGCGCCCAGGCGCTGCCGGAAATCCCCTCGCTCGGGGTCATGAGCGCCGACATCATGGCGAACTTGGCGAGGAAGCCGGGCAAGGGCGGCAGCCCGGCCAGCAGCAGCGCGCAGATGAAGAAGGCGCCGCCGAGCGCCGCCATGGTCATGGGCAGCGCCGTGCCCACCTCCTCCTCGACCTGCCCGGCCCCCTCCCCGTCTCCGAACACCTCCATGGAGACGGCGATCACGTCCGCGCCGGCCGCGCGCCCGCGCTCCACCAGCTCGATCAGCAGAAAGAAGGCGCAGATCGCCAGCGTCGAGCTGGCGAGATAATAGAGCGCGCCGGCGATGATCGCCGCATCGCCGAAGCCGATGGCGGAAAGCAGCGTGCCCGAGGAGACGAGGACGCTGTAGCCGGCCAGCCGCGGCATGGACTGGGAGGCGAGCACGCCGACCGTGCCGAAGGCGATGGTGGCGAGCCCGCCATAGAGCAGCCAGTGCGCCCCGAAGCCCGCGGACGGCCCCGAATCCGCGCCGAACAGCAGCAGGCTGAGGCGCAGGATCACGTAGATGCCCACCTTGGTCATCATGGCGAACATGGCCGCGGCAGGCGCGCTCGCGGCGGAATAGGTGGTGGGCAGCCAGAAATTCAGCGGCCACATGGCCGCCTTCACCAGGAAGGCGACCGCGAGAATGGCCGCGCCGGCCTCGAACAGGGTGCGGCCCTCCTCGCCGATAGCGGGGATGCGGCCGGCGAGGTCGGCCATGTTGAGCGTTCCGGTCACGCCGTAGATCAGGCTCACGCCCACCAGGAACAGCGAGGACGCGACGAGATTGATCGGGATGTAGTGCAGCCCCGCTTTGACGCGGGCGATGCCGGAGCCATGCAGCACCAGCCCGTAGGACGCGGCCAGCATCACCTCGAAGAACACGAACAGGTTGAACAGGTCGCCGGTCAGGAACGCGCCGTTCAGTCCCATCAGCAGGAACAGGAAGATGGAATAGAAGCGCGGCCCCGCCCGGTGCCAGCGCGCGAGCGCGAACACGAAGCTGGCGCAGGCGAGCAGCGCGGTGAGCACGAGCATCATGGCCGAGAGCCGGTCGGCCACCAGCACGATGCCGAATGGCGCCGGCCAGTTGCCCACCGCCTGGACGATGGCGCCCTGTCGGTCGGTCGCGACCAGCAGCGTCACCGCCATCGCCAGCAGCGCCAGGATCGTCCCGAGGCTCACCGTGACCTTCAGGGTGCGGAGACGGTCGTCGAACAGCAGCAGGAACGCGCCGGCCATCAGCGGCAGCAGCACCGGCAGGACGACGAGGAATGAGAGGGGGGGAGTCTGCATCAGTCGCCGAGCCCATCCACGTGGTCGCTGCCGGTGCGTCCACGCGCGGTGAGCAGCACCACGAGGAACAGCGCCGTCATGGCGAAGCCGATGACGATGGCCGTCAGCACCAGCCCCTGCGGCAGCGGGTCGGCGAAGGCGGCCGGATCGCCGGCCACCCCCTTCTCCAGGATCGGCGGGGCGCCCGGCCGCAGCCGCCCCATGGAGAAGATGAAGAGATTGACCGCATAGGACAGAAGCGACAGGCCGATGATGACTTGGTAGGTGCGCGGGCGCAGCAGGAGCCAGGTGCCGGCTCCGCCGAGCACGCCGATGCCGATGGCGAGGATGGTCTCCATCACGGCTCTCCCAGGCTGCGCGTCTCGCGCGGTCCGCGCAGCGACTGGTGGGCGAGCGCGATGAGCATCAGCACGGTCGCGCCGACCACCAGCGCGAACACGCCGAGGTCGAACATGAGGGCCGAGGCCATCGGCACCTCGCCCACCACCGGCAGGTGCACGTAGCGCGCGTAGGATGTCAGGAACGGGTAGCCGAGCAGCAGCGAGGCGAGCCCGGTCAGGCTTGCGGTCAGCAGGCCGAGCCCCATCCAGCGCAGCGGCAGCACGCGCAGCACCGCCTCCGCGCCGCGCACGCCCGCGGCCATGTATTGCAGCACGAAGGCGATCGACAGGACGATGCCGGCGGCAAAGCCCCCGCCCGGCAGATCGTGGCCGCGCATGAACAGGTAGACCGCGAGCACGGCGATGGGCGGGAACAGCCACTGCATGATGAAGCGCGGGATCAGCAGGTAGTCGGCGACCGTGTCGCCCACCTCCCGGTCGGGCCGCGCCGCGTCATAGGCGTTCTGGATGCGCTGCTGCTCCGGCCTCTCGACGCTGTCCGGCGCCGGGCGGAAGCGGCGCAGCATGGCGAACACGGTGAGCGCCACCACGCACAGCACGGTGATCTCGCCCAGCGTGTCGAAGCCTCGGAAGTCGACCAGGATCACGTTGACGATGTTGGTGCCGCCGCCCTCCGTATAGGCGCGCTCGACGAAGAAGCGGGACACCGTGTCGGGCAAGGGCCGCGTCATCACCGCATAAGACAGCATCGACAGGCCGAGCCCCACTGCGAGCGCCAGCGCGAGGTCGCGGAAGCGCCGGGCGATGACGGCGCCGGAGGGCCGCATATCCTCCTGAGTGATGATGCGCTTCGGCAGCCAGCGCAGGCCGAGCAGGATCAGCACCGTGGTGACGATTTCCACCAGAAGCTGGGTCAAGGCGAGGTCCGGGGCGGACAGCCAGAGGAAGGTGAGGCAGGTGACGAGCCCGGCGCCGCCCGTGAGCGCCAAGGCGGCGAGCCGGTGGAACTTCGCCTGATGGGCGGCCCCCAAAGCGCAGGCGATGCCGATCGCCCAGACGAGGATGAAGGCGGGCGTCGCCGGCGTGAGCGCGCGCGTGCCGACGCTCGCCGCGCCGTGCACCAGGACCGGGACGGATGCGGCCAGGATGGCGACCATCACCAGCAGCCGAAGCTGCGGCTGCAGGCGCCGTGTGCCGAAGATCTGCTCCAGCGTGCGCGCCCACTTCCAGGACAGCGTCACCATCACGTTCTCGAAGATGCGCTGGGCGTTCAGGTCCTGGAGCAGCGGCGGCCCCTCGCTGCCGCTCGCCAGATATCCGCGCAGCGCGAGATAGAGGACGATCCCGCCCGCCATGGCGATCACGCTCATGAGCAGCGGCAGGTTGAAGCCGTGCCAGACGGCGAGGCTGTAATAGGGCAGGTCGGTGCCCACCACCGCCTGCGCCGCGCTCGCCAGAAGCCAGCCCACGGCGCGGCCGGGGATGATGCCGATGACGAGGCAGATCACCACCAGCAGCTCGATGGGGAAGCGCATCCAGCGCGGCGGCTCGTGCGGCATGCGCGGCAGGTCGGTCGGCGGCGGGCCGAAGAACGTGCCGAGGATGAAGCGCAGCGAATAGGCCACGGAGAACATGCCGGCCAGCGTCGCGAAATAGGGCAGCGAATCGTCCAGCAGCGAGCCGGTATGGTCGGCGACCGCCTCGGCGAAGAACATCTCCTTCGACAGGAAGCCGTTGAGCAGCGGCACCCCGGCCATGGCCGCCGCCGCCACCATGGCGAGCGATGCGGTGAATGGCATGTAGCGCCACAGGCCGCTGAGCCGGCGCAGGTCCCGGGTTCCGGTCTCGTGGTCGATGATGCCCGCCGCCATGAACAGCGAGGCCTTGAAGATCGCATGGTTGAGGATGTGGAACACCGCCGCCACCGCGGCGAGCGGGCTGCCGAGGCCGAGCAGCAGCGTGATGAGCCCCAGGTGGCTGATGGTGGAATAGGCCAGCAGCCCCTTCAGGTCCTGCTGGAAGATCGCGAAATAGGCGCCGATCACCAGGGTCGCGAGGCCCGCGGGCACGACGAGGTAGAACCAGGCGTCGGTTCCCGCCATCACCGGCCACAGCCGCGCCAGCAGGAACACGCCCGCCTTCACCATGGTGGCCGAGTGCAGATAGGCCGACACCGGGGTCGGCGCCGACATGGCGTTGGGCAGCCAGAAATGGAACGGGAACTGCGCGCTCTTGGTCAGCGCGCCGAGCAGGATGAGCACCAGCACCGGTAGGAAGAGCGGGCTTGAGCGGATCGCCTCGCCCGAGGCCAGCACCACGTCGAGGTCATAGCTGCCGACGATGCGCCCGAGCAGGATGGCGCCGACGAACAGGCAGATGCCGCCGGCGGCCGTGACGGTCAGCGCCATGCGCGCCCCGTCGCGCGCACCCGCATTGTGGTGCCAGTAGCCGATCAGCAGGAACGAGAAGAGGCTCGTCAGCTCCCAGAAGAACACGAGCAGGATGAGGTTGCCCGCCAGCACCACCCCGAGCATCGCGCCCATGAAGGCGAGCAGGAAGCTGATGAAGCGCGGGGCCGGGTCCTCGGCGGCGATGTAGTAGCGCGCATAGAGCACCACCAGCCCGCCGATCCCGTACACCAGGATGGCGAAGAGCCAGGCGAGACCGTCGATCCGGAAGCCGAACTCCAGGCCGAACTCCGGAATCCAGGGGAGCTTCGCCGCGACCGACGCGCCCTCTTGCACCTGAGGATAGAACAGGATGGTGATGCCGATGCCGACCACCGTGACGGCGGCGGCGATCAGGACGGCAGATTCGCGCGCCGCCCGCGGCAGCAGGCTGGCGAGAAGGCTCCCGAGAAACGGCATCCCGACAAGGGCAAAAAGCAGCATCCCGTCGGGCATCCCTTCTGGCCTCCGCGCTCAACGATTCGTCACTACCTCTGCGATGCGTGACCATCTCCCGCATGATGGAGGGGGACGGCATGAACGATCAAGCCTCGGGGAGCAGTCTCCTTCCAGTTTGGAGCGAAGCCCTGGCTCTGGCGCGGGACCTTTGGCGTGGCCGCAGAGAGCGAACCATCCCAGTCTTCTTGCGGCAAACGCCACCTTCCGGAGAACGCTCCGGTGCGGGCAGAGGTGAGACAATCCGCCGGGCAGAAAGAGTGATCTTCCGTAACGTCATGCGTATTGTCTGACAAGATGCGTCCGGCAAAATTGCGAGAAGGCGGCCGGCGCAGCGCCACGCACCGCTGGCCGCCGTGCGTCATCCGGGGGGAAGCTCTGCGCCTCGCCTTCCGATTTGGCGGACAGCAGAAGATGCGGGCTCTCGGCGGCTGGCCCGGCACAGGACGGCGCGGGATTCGCAGGCGTCTTGTGCCCCCCCCCCCCGCAGGCACCCCCGTTCTCCAGCCCGTGACCTGTGCTCAAGCGGGCGCGCTGCGGGCGGATGAGCGCACCTTGAGCAGGCCGCCGAGATAGGCGATCTCGGGCGCGAGGCCCGGCCGCCTTATGCGCATGTCGAGCATGTCCAGCGCGCGGTCGACCATGTCCCCCACCGGCTGGGCGACGGTTGTGAGGTCGTAGGCGCCCCAGGAGGCCTGATCCACGTCGTCGAAGCCGACCACGGAGACGTCCTCAGGGATCCGCACGCCGAGGCGCCGCAATCCGTCCATCATGCCGAACGCCATGATGTCGTTGACGCAGAAGATGGCGTCGGGCCGCTCGGGAAGGGACCAAAGGACCGACGCCGCCTCGAAGCCGCCGGCATAGGTGGAGTGCCCGGCGACCCGCGCCAGGATTTCCAGGCCGGCCCGCGCCGCCGCCTGGCTCGCGCCGGCCTCGCGTTCCGAGCTCGTGGAGGCGTTGGGCGTGCCCAGCACGATGGCGATGCGCCTGTGCCCGCCCGCGGCCAGGAACGCGCCGATCATCTCGCCGCCGGCGAAGTTGTTGCAGGAAACCGCGCAGCCATGCAGCCGCGGCACGCGGTTGACCATCACGAGCGGCACCTCGTTCGCCTGGCAGATGTCCGCCGCCCGCGAGGACAGCTCCGCCGAGGTGATGATGCAGCCGTCCATCTGGTATTGCAGCAGCGCCTGGATCGAACTCTCCGACAGCGGGTCGCGGCTCATGTGCAGCGGCATGATGCGGAGCGCGCGGAGCCGCGCACGCTCCACCAGCGTCTCCAGAAGCTGGGGATAGAAGGGGTTGCTGCGGCTGCCGGTCACGAACCCGACGATGCCGGTGCGGCGCGTGACCAGGGCGCGGGCATTGGCATGCGGTGTATAGCCGAGCCGCTGCGCGATTGCCGCGATCGCTTCGCGCCGTTCCGCGGAGATGCGCGGGTCGTTCCTCAGGGCCCGCGAGACCGTCGAGACCGACACGCCCGCTTCCGCCGAAATGGTTTCGACAGTCGGCCGCCGGCCTGCCTGCTCCCTCGCCATCACCTTCGACTCCGGCCCGCATTCGATAGGGTTAGCGTATGCACGATTGGCGCCTGATGACGAGAATTTTTCTGTTTGGAGCGTTGACAAAAATCTGCGCAAGCGTTTGCATAAACCGTCCGCGCTGAACGGCGTGAGATCGAAAACAAACAAGAGCGATAGGGGAGGTCCACCATGATGTTTCATCGCGCCCTTCTGGCTGCCGCCATGTCGGCCGCGCTCCTTGGCGCCGCCCAGGCGCAGGATGTGATCCGCATCGGCGGTACAGCGAATTACGGCCCCGTCCTTCCGGTGAAGGCGGCGGAGAAGCTCGGCCTGTTCGAGAAGGCGGGCGTCAAGATGCAGTTCACGAACTTCGCCGGCGGCGCGCAGTCCATGGAAGGACTGGCGGCCGGCGAGGCTGATCTCATCAACTACTTCCCGCCCGGACTCGCCCTCGCCAAGGCGCGCGGCGTGAAGGCGACCATCGTCGGCGCCAGCACCACCACCCCGCGCGGCTGGGCGATCATGGTGGCCAAGGATTCCCCGATCACCGACATCAAGCAGCTGGTGGGCAAGAAGGTGGGCGTGACCACCAACGGCGCCACCACCGACTTCTTCGCCCTGTGGGCGGCCAAGCAGGCGGGCGGCGCCATCACCCGCGTGCCGCTCGGCGGCGGCGGACTGGTCCCCGGCCTGCTCGCCGGCAACGTGGAGGCCATCTCCACCTATCCGCCGCTCACCTATCGCCTCGCCCTCGGCGGCCAGGCGCGCATCCTGGTGGATCTCGGCAGCGCCATGAGCGCCAACCTGCCCGACGTGTGGATCGCGTCCGACGAGGTGATCAACAAGAAGCCCGAGGCGCTCAGGCGCGCCCTCGTCGCCCTCTACAGCGCCATCAAGTACATGCAGGACAATCCGGACTGGACGCTCAAGCTCCTGGAAGAGCAGGCGCAGCTGGCGCCCGACATCGCCAAGGAGGAGTTCAAGCAGACCATCATGGGCCTGTCCTCCACCGGCACGCTGAAGGAGGCGGACGTCGCGGCCTCGCTCGAACTCGGTTCCCTCGCGGGCAACGTCAAGATGCCCGACCCGAAGAGCCTGTTCACCGACAAGTTCGTCCCGGTCCAGACCATCTCGCCCTGAGGGGCGTGCGCCGACCGGCCGCACGGCGCGCCGGTCGGCCATCGGGCCGCGAGACCGCGCCAGCCATACAGCCGAGGATCCTCCTCATGACCCAGCGCGCAAGCTATCTTGCCGTCCAGATCGCGATCCTGGCCGCGATCCTGACCGGCTGGGAGATCGCCTCCCGCTCGGGCGCGGTGAACGCCATGCTGCTGCCGCCCTTTTCGGAGGTCGCGACGCAGATGGGGAGGATGCTGGTCTCCGCCCGCTTCCTGGAGAATCTCGGCGTCACGGCACTGGAGGTGGTGCTGGCGAGCGCCATCGTCGCCCCCATCGGCGTCCTCATCGGCCTCGTCCTGGCCGAGAGCCCCTATCTCGGGGCGGCCTACCGGCCGTTCTTCTTCTTCCTGACCGGCGTGCCCAAGTCGATCTTCCTGCCGATCTTCATCCTGATCTTCGGCATCGGCATCTCCCAGAAGGTCGCGTTCGGCGTCTTCCAGGCGGTGTTCGTGCTGGTCATCGCCACCATGACGGCCGCCTCATCGGTCGCCCCCGAGCTGGTGCGGCTCGCCAAGGTGAGCGGGGCGACGCGCTGGCAGATCTACCGGGAGATCTACTGGCCGGCGATGCTGCCCATCGTCATCGAGGGCATGCGTCTCGGCGTGATCTTCAACATCACCGGCGTGATCTTCGCGGAGATGTCGGTGTCCCGCGCGGGCATCGGCGCCCTGGTGGCCGAATGGGGTCGCAACTTCGAGATCGCCAACCTCATCGGCGGGATCCTGATCACCGCTTTGCTGTGCATCGCCATCAACGAGAGCCTGAGATGGTACGAACTGCGAGTCGGAAAATGGCGGCAGTAGCCAATGCCCCCGCCCCGGCCCCGGCCGGCCCCCCGGACGTGGCGGTCGAGCACCTCACCCATGTCTACGAGACCGCGAACGGCGCGGTCAAAGCCCTGGACGACATCGATTTCGAGGTCCCGCAGGGCAAGTTCGTCGGCATCGTCGGCCCGTCGGGTTGCGGCAAGTCCTCGCTGCTGCTGATGCTTGCCGGCCTGCTCCAGCCGAGCGAGGGCCGCATCGTGGTGCGCGAGCATGCCCTGACCGCGCCGCGCCCCGCGGACGTGGGCGTCGTGTTCCAGGAGGCGAGCCTGCTGCCCTGGAAGACCGCGCTTGAGAATGTCGAGTTTCCGCTGAAGCTGCGCGGCACGGCCAGGGCCGAGCGCCGGGACCGGGCCCTGGAGCTGCTGGAGCTGGTGGGGCTCGCCGACTTTCGAGACCGGCTGCCGCACGAGCTTTCCGGCGGCATGCGCCAGCGCGTCTCCATAGCCCGCGGCTTCAGCCAGGATCCGAAGATCCTGCTGATGGACGAGCCCTTCGCCGCGCTCGACGAGCAGACCCGCCTCACGCTCGGCGACGAACTGCTGAAGATCTGGACCCGCCACCAGAAGACCGTGATCTTCGTCACGCATTCGCTCACCGAGGCGGTCTATCTGTGCGACGAGGTCCTGGTGATGAGCCATCGGCCGGGTCGCATCATCGACCGCGTGACGATCCCGCTCGAGCGCCCGCGCACCTACGAGATGATGGCGACCGAGACATTCGGACACCTGCGCGAGCGCATCTGGCGCTCGATCCGGACCACGTGACCATGCCCGCAACCGCCGTTTCCCCGAGCGCCGCATCGGCGCCGCGCATCAGGCGCGGACCCTGGCTTCCGCCGCGCGCCCTTGGCCTGCTCACCCTTGCCGCCCTCCTGTTGGCGTGGGAGGTGTTGCCGCGCCTCGAACTCGTGCCGCCTGTCCTCGTTGCGCCACTCTCGACGGTGCTGGAGAGCGGCGTCGCCTCTGCCGGCACCTTTGCCGAGGCGATGGGCGTCACCATGGTCGAGATCGCGTTCGCACTGGTCTTCGCCTACGGCGTGGGTGGCATCCTCGGCCTGGTGCTGGGTTCCGTGAAGCCGCTGCGCGGCGCCGTGCTGCCGCTGGTGTCCTCGATCTACGCGGTGCCGTTCATCGTCGCCTACCCGCTGCTGACGGCATGGATCGGCATCGGCATGGAATCGAAGGTCATCTTCGCCGGCATCTACGGCATGTTCCCGATGATCCTGGCCACCGCCGCCGGCGTCCGGACCGTCGACCCGGCCTTCGTGCGGGCTGCGCGCTCCATGGGCGCCACGCGCGCGCAAATCCTGTTCCAGGTGCTCGTTCCCGCCGCCTTTCCCTCGATCCTCTCCGGCCTGCGCATCGCCGGCTCACTGGTGACGATCGGGGTGGTCGTGGCCGAGATGCTCGCCTCCACGGCGGGGCTCGGCTTCCTCATCACCCAGTACCGATCCATGTTCCAGACGCCCGAGGTCTATTTCGGCATCATCCTGGTGCTGTGCCTCACGGGCTTCCTCGACTTCCTGATCGGCTGCGTCGAACGCAAGGCGGCTGCATGGCGGCCGCGCAAGGAGCTCATATGACCGGCCCCGCCGCAATGCTGCGCGCACGCCTCGCGCGTCCCGAAATCCTGGTGGTGCCCGGCGGCGGCTCGCCGCTGGAGCTGAAGCTCATCGAGCGGGCCGGCTTCGAGGCCGCCTATGTGAGCGGCTATGCCGCGGCGGCGTCGCGCTATGGCGTGCCCGACATCGGCCTCGTGGCCTATGGCGAGAGCTCCGAGCTGGTGCGCGCCGCCCGCCAGGTGACGGACATTCCCCTGATCGTCGATTGCGATACGGGCTACGGCGATGTCGCCAACGTGGTGCGCACGGTGCGCGGCCTGGAGGCGCTCGGCGTCGCGGCCGTGCAGATCGAGGATCAGGCGTGGCCCAAGAGATGCGGGCACATGGACGACAAGATCGTCGAGCCCGAGGACGTGGCGCTGCGCAAGATCGACGCCGCCGTGAGCGCCCGCCGTTCCGACACCGTGGTGATCGCCCGCACCGACGCGCGCGGGCCGTACGGGATCGAGGTGGCGCTGGAGCGCTGCCGCAAGTTCCGCGACGTCGGCGCCGACGTGCTGTTTGTCGACGGCCCTCAATCCAACGAGGAACTCGCGCTCATCACGCGCGAGCTCGACGGCCCGCTGATGGTGAACATGTCGGAGAGCGGCAAGACGCCCATCTCGTCGGCCGCGGAGCTGGAGGCCATGGGCTTCTCGCTGGTGATCTTCCCGAGCTCCACTGTGCGCATCACCGTCCGCCAGGTGGCGGACTTCCTCGCCGATCTGCGCACCAGCGGGGATTCGCGCGCCTGGATCAACCGCATGGCGAGCCTGGAAGAGACCAACGCCGCCCTCGGCCTGCCGGAGGTGCGCGCATTCGAGGCGGATATTCTGAAGAGGGCCGCGCGATGAACGATATCTTCTACCCCTTCCCGCCCGGCGGGCCGACCCCGGCCGACGAACTGGTGCGCGGCGCCATCGACCTGCACCATCACGGCTATCCCGAGATCGCGTTCGATCACAAGACGCGCAACGAGGACTGGGACGAGCTTGCCATCGCCCGCGCGGCGGGCATGGCCGGCATCGTGCTCAAGTCCCACATGTGGCCGACCGTGGGGCGCGCCTACCACCTGCGGCGGCTGGTGCCCGGCATCGACGTGCACGCCTCCATCACCATGAACCCCATCGCCGGAGGGTTCAGTCCGCTGGCGGTGGAAACCGCCGCCCGCCAGGGCGCCAAGGTGCTGTTCTTCCCCACCTGGGGCGCAGCCCATGATCGCGAACGGGGCGGCATGTCGCGTCATCTCGGCCATGTCCTTCCCCGCGCCGGAAACCTGCGCTGCGAGCCCGGCATGCGGGCCACCGACGCCGGCGGCAAGGTCCTGCCCGAGGTGTGCGAATGCCTCGCCGTGGCGGCCGAACACCGGATGCTGGTCTGCACGGCCCACATCTCGCCGAAGGAGAGCATCGCGGTGGCGCAGAAGGCGAAGGACTACGGGATCGGTTCCGTGGTCTTCTCGCATCCCGACAGCAACTCCGTCGCCGCCTCGCGCGAGGAAATCCGCGACATGGTGGCGCTCGATGCCGTGTGCGAGTTCTGCACCCTGGGCATGCTGCCTCAGTTCCAGCGGATCTCGCCCAAGACGGCGATGGAGATCGTCTCGGAGATCAGCCCGGACCGGGCAATCATCACCACCGACTATTTCTTCGAATGGTCGCCACCCGCGTCCGAGACGCTGCGCATGCTCGCCGGCACCTTCCTCGACCTCGGCATGCCGTTCGAGGACGTGCGCAAGATGATGCGCGACAATCCCGCCCGGCTGCTCGGCATCGACGTCCTGCCCTGCCCCACCCACGGCGCGCACTAGAGGAGCGGGCCATGGGCGCGACGATGACCGAGAAGATATTTGCACGCCACACGGCCGACGGCCGGGCACGCGCGGGCGAGATCGTCGAGCTGCAGCCGGACGTGGTTCTGCTCAACGACGTGAGCGGCCCCGTGGCCGCCGGCCCCTTCGCCGAGATGGGCGCGACGCGGGTGTTCGACCCCGACAAGGTAGTGCTCGTGGCGGACCATTTCTCGCCGGCCAAGGACGTGCAGAGCGCGGAACTGATCCGCCGCCTGCGCAGCTTCGGCGAGACCTACGGCATCAAGAGCTACTACCACACGGGCAATGGCGGCATCGAGCACGCGGTGCTCGCCGAGACCGGGCGGGTCTATCCCGGCGCGCTGGTGTTCGGCGCGGATTCGCACACCTGCACGGCCGGCGCGCTGAATGCCTCCGGCATCGGCTTCGGCTCCACCGACCTGGCCGCCGCTTTGGCGCTCGGCAGCCTGTGGGCGCGGGTCCCGGACGCCATCCGCGTCGACCTCACCGGAGCGCTGCCGGTCTATGTCTCCGGCAAGGACGTGATCCTGGAGATCATCCGCCGCATCGGCGTGGACGGTGCGTTGAATGCCGCGCTGGAGTTCGGCGGGCCGGGCCTTGGCGCCCTGAATGTGGACGAGCGCATGGCGGTCGCCAACATGGCGGTGGAGGCCGGCGCCGAGACCTGCGTGATGGAGCCGGACGCCGCGGTCGAGGCCTATGCGCGCGCCCACGGGGCGCACGACTTCACCGCCACCTATCCCGACGCCGAGGCGGCCTATGTGGCGCACATCGCCCTCGATCTCTCGACGCTCGAACCCACGATCGCTGCGCCGCCGTCGCCTGCCAACGGCCTGCCGGTCTCGGCGCTGCTCGGCACGCCGGTGCATCAGGTCTATGTGGGCAACTGCGCCAACGGCACGCTGACCGACCTGCGCCAGGTCGCGGCTGTGCTGCGGGGCCGCCAGGTTGCGCCGAATGTGCGCATGTTCGTGGTTCCGGCGACCCAGGCGATTTACCGCGACGCCATGCGCGAGGGCCTGCTCGACGTCATCTCGCAGGCGGGAGCGACCATCTCCGCACCCACGTGCGGGGCGTGCTTCGGCGGGCACAACGGCATTCTCGCCAAGGGCGAGACCGCGATCGCCACCACCAACCGGAATTTCCGTGGCCGCATGGGCGATCCCGATTCCCGCGTGTTTCTTGCCAATGCCTGGGTGGCGGCGGCCGCCGCGGTGGCGGGCGAGATCGCGCATCCCGGCGCCTTCGCCACGCCTGCACAATCGTAGGAGAGCGGCCATGGAACGGCGCATCCACAAGCTCGGGGACCATATCGACACCGATGTGATCCTGCCCGGCCGCTATCTCTCCATCACCGACCCGGCGGAGCTTGGCCCGCACTGCCTTGAGGGGATCGATCCCGCCTTCGCGGGCCGCATCCGCGCAGGAGATCTGATCGTCGCGGGCCGGAACTTCGGTTGCGGTTCGTCGCGCGAGCATGCCCCCATAGCGCTCAAGGCCTGCGGCATCCATGCGGTGATCGCGGAGAGCTTCGCACGCATCTTCTATCGCAACGCGATCAATATCGGCCTGCCGGTGCTGGTCTGTCCCGCCTTCGCGGCGGTGGCGCAGGATGGTGCCACAGCGGCCGTGGACCTTGGCGCTGGCACGGTGACCTGCGGCGGACATGTGTTCAGGGGCGAGAGCCTGCCGCCGACGGTGATGGCGATCGTCGCGGCCGGCGGCCTGGTCCCATACGCCCGCGGCCGGCTCGCCGCCGCCCCGGCCTGACGCACCGCGCGGAGATCGCCGGAGCGAGCCGGCTCACCGCCGGCCGTGTTTCAGATCGCGCCGGCCCCGGGTGGCGCGATGCCCAGCGCCGACGCCATCCCGGTCAAGGCGTCGAGCGTTTCCTGCGCGAGGGGGACGCCCAGGCGATCCGACCTCTCCGCCTCCGCGTGAGCACGTTCGCCGGGGAGGATGACCCCTGCTGCTGCGCCCGGCCGGTTGGCGGCCTTCATCCGCCCGCGCAGGCCCGCCATCCGGTCATGGAAGGCGTCGAGCGGCATGAATGCGGCGACGTCGGTGGCCCGGAAGATGTGCCCCGTCCCGCCTTGCCCGGGCGCGGCCCCTGTCGCTTTGCCCATCGCTTCCCCGTCCGGGCCGGTTCCCGTCAGGATGCCGGCGAAGACCTCGAAGACCAAAGCGAGACCGAAGCCCTTGTGGCCGCCGAACGGCAGGAGCGCCCCGCCGCGCAGGAAGTCACCGGGGTCCGTGGAGGGGTTCCCGAGCGCATCAAGCAGCCAGCCGTCTGGGACCGGCTGTCCTGCCGCGGCCGATCCGATCACCTTGCGTCCCGCGGCGACGCTGGTCGCCATGTCGAACACCAAAGCAGGATCGTCGCGCGTCGGCACGGCCACCGCGTAGGGATTGTTGCCCAGCACACGCCCCTGTCCGCCGGTGGGCGCCATCACCGGCGGCGCGGTGCTGATGACCTCGCCGATCATGCCGGCCTGCGCCATCAGCAGCGCGTAATAGCCGCCCGCCCCGAAATGGGTGCTGTTGCGGGCCGCCACGCAGCCGATACCGGAGGCCTTCGCCTTCTCCACCGCCAGACGCGCGCACCGCAATGCGGTGACCGCGCCCGGCCCGCCGTCCCCGTCGATCACCGCGCAGGCCCGCGCATCGGAGACCAGGTGCACGTCCGGGCGCGGATTGAGGGTGCCGGCGGCGAGGTGGTGCACATAGCCCGGCAGCGTCGCGCAGCCGTGCGAGGCGATGCCCCGCTTGTCGGCGAAGACGAGGACGGCGGCGACGTCGCGCGCATCCGCTTCCGAAAGGCCCCCCGCCATCAGGGCACGGACGCAGAACCCCGATAGCGCCTCCTCGGGCAGGCGGAGCGAGGCGGTCACGGGCGCACCGGGCGGCGAATTCTGGTGGTCACGACCCTCTCCTGCCTGCCGGCGCCTGCGACAGGAACCGGCCTTGAGCCTATCGAGCGCGCGCCGATCAAATCTGATCGGATCGCGCTCTAGAATCGATCGGCGCGATAGGGCGCCGGATCGGCAAACGGCGTCTCTCCCGCCAGCATCTGCGCCAGCAGCCGGCCCGTGGCCGGGCCGATGGTGAGCCCATGATGCGCGTGACCGAAATTGAACCACAAGCCCTCAGCCCCCGGCGCCGGGCCGATCACCGGCCGCATGTCGGGCGGACAGGGACGGATGCCGAGCCAGGACGTCGCCTCCACCGGCGCGCCGAGCGGCAGAAGCTGCCTGGCGGCCACCTCGGCGGCCCGGATCTGCCGCAGGTTCGCCGGCGCCTCGGGCGGCGCGAACTCGACCCCGGTCGTCAGCCGCAGCCCGCGCGCCATGGGCGACATCACGAAACCCTGCTCCTGGTCCGCGACCGCATGTGTCGGCATGGCGTCGCCCATCGCGAAATGGCGGTGATAGCCGCGCTTCATGAGGATCGGCACGCGATGACCGAAGCGCGCGGCGAGGCGGGATGATTGCGCTCCCAGAGCGATGACCGCTTGCCGCGCCTCGATCTGCTCCCCCTCGACCGCGACCGACCACCGCCCGGCCGCGGGGCGCAGGCGCTCCGCATCGCCCACGAGGAGGCGCCCGCCGCGGCGCACGAACAGGTCGGCATAGCGCTGCACCAGCGCGCCCGGATCGGTGATGGTCAGGGGATCGTGCCAATGCAGGCCCCCCGCGGCGCCGCCCGGCCCGACGCGGAGCGCGGGCTCCACGCGGGCAATCTCGGCGGCATCGAGCACGCTGTAGGCGAGGCCGAACCGGTCGAGCCGCTGCACCGCCTGCGCGATGGTCGCGAAGGTCTGCGGCGTGCGCCAGATGCCGATCCAGCCGTCCGACCGCACGAGGTCCGCAGCGCCGGCCTGCGCGATCAGCGCCTTGTGCTCGTCGACGCTGGCCTCGATCAGCGGAAGCATCGCCGCGATGGCGAGCCGCAGGTTGGCGCGCGAGGACTGCTGCCAGTAGCGGACCAGCGTCGGCGCGTTCCGCAGCAGATAGAGCGGATCGTACCGCACCGAGGGCACCCGGTTGAGGGCGTAGCGCGCGAGTGCCCGCGCCTGGCGCGGAAACGCGGTGGGGATCACGCTGGAGCGCTCGATGAGGCCGGCATTGCCGAAGCTTGCCCCCTCCCCCGGCGGCCCCCGGTCGAGCAGGACCACGTCCATGCCGCGCGCCTGCAGGTGCAGCGCGGTGCTTACGCCGACGATGCCCGCCCCGAGGACCGCCACATCAACCCGCATGTCGGATCCCATCCTGCGCCGGCCGGTGGAACGACCCTCGGCGCCTCATTGCCGGAGCGGGCGCAGCCGCCGCCAGAGCCGCTGGCAGCCATAGCGCGCGCGCAGCACCAGGCTGCGCAGCCGCGGAAGCCGCCGGCGCGGCGTCCGCAGGAACAGCCTCGCCTCCAGGTCGTCGACCCGCTTGCGCAGGACGGGAACCGCCTCACGCTCCAGCCACAGGGCATCGACCTCCCGGGCGAGCCCCTCCAGATAGGGCGCGAAGGACGTGTCCGCCGACAGCTCGGCGGGCGTCGCCGACACCTCGCGATAGATCGCCTCGATCCGGTCGACCGCGCCTTCCAGCGTCCGCTCCCAGCGCACCCGCGCCGTCACGGCGGCGACATCGGCCGGCCGGTAGGCCTCGATTTGCTGCTTCAGCCACAGCGTGCTGATCTGCGTCGCGGCGGTGAAGTAGCGCGGGCCGAAATTGGCATGGGCCCACTGGTCGAAGGTCTCGCTCGTGATGAGCTGGCCGGCCTGTCCCGGAACCACCGGAATGACGGCGCATCCGGTCGCCATCGCCTCCAGCGCGCTCTTGCCCATGCCGAACACCAGGTCGTAGTCCTGGAGGAAGATTTCCGGCCGCGGCTGCACGTTCTGGTAGGCGCGGCCGATCCAGTCGAGTTCGATGCCGAGCGCGGCGCAGGCGCCGTTGAGGCGGCTGAATTCCGCATCGGGCAGGGCCGGCCCGCCGAACAGCAGCGCCCGGCGGATCGCCTCCGGCGGCGGGCGCACCTCGGAGAAGCGCGTGGTGTTGACGAAGTTCGGCACGCACGTCACCCGCTCCGGCGGGAGATCGAACTCCGCCTGCGCGCGCACCACCATCCACTCGCACATCATCACGTATTTCAGGATGCGCACATGCCGCGGCGGCTGCTCCACCCAGGGCATGGTGCCGTGGCAGTGGTAGATGGCGCGCGTCCCCGGAAAGCGGGCGATGGCCGCCATGGCCGGCAGATGGTGCTGGCCGTGGATCAGGTCCGGCGTCCACGGCACGTCGCGCAGCTCGCGCACGACGCGCGCGCCGGCCGGCAGCAGCATCCGCGCCATGTCGCCGACCTTGGGGCAGAACACCACCACGTCGTGGCCGCGTTCCGCCAGCGTCCGCGCCACCTCGACGACCACCATCTCCGAGCCGCCCGCCTGGAGCAGCTCGCGCTGGGTCATCAGGATGCGCATGGGGCCTCCGGCCGGGCCGCGACCATCAGGCTGGCGGAGGCGGGATCGACGAGATAGCCGATGCCGAAGCCGAGCGGCGCGCGGGCCTCGCTGCGATACGCTGCGGCGAGGGCGGACTGGTCGTAGCGGGCGAACACGGGGATGTCCCGGGTGAAGCGTCCGAAGAGGTCCACGTTCCAGCCCCAGGACCGCAGCACCTCGTAGGGCACGCCGCTCGGGTCCTGCACCACCAGCGCCGCCCGCGCGCGGATCACGCGCCTGAGCGCCTCGAACGGCGCCTCGTGCAGCAGGTAGCTGGCGCTCTTGACGAACACCGCAAGCGCGCCCGCCGCCGCGAGGCGGCCGTGCAGGCCGTGGTCCGCCGGCCAGTGGTGATCGCGCAGGTCCTGCTGGACATAGCTGAGCCGCTGCGGCCGGGCCGGGTCGCCGAAGGTGATGACGATGCCGCGCGCCGGCGCGCCCAGCGGCTCGATCTTGAGCACCGCGAGCCCGCAGCGGGCGATCTGCATCAGCAGCAGCGGCAGGACGCCGGCGCCGCCGAGCGAGGCGATCGCCGCCTTGAGGTCCTTGGTGATGAAATAGGAGAAGCCCAGATAATGCCGCGCCGCCGCGACCGTCGCGGCGAAGTCGAGGTCGAGCCCCTCGTCCCATGTGCAGGGCTCGACGCCGACCAGGATGAAGTCCTGCGCCTGCGGAAACAGCGCGTGGGGCAAGCAGAAGTCCGGCCCGCCGAACGGATAGAACACGGTCGTGACCGCTCCGCGCGGGGCGAGATGCGCCTGCGCCCAGGCGCGCAGCGGCGCGCGATGGGCGCGCTCGAAGCGGGCGAACAGATCGTCCAGCTCGCGCGCGGCGCCCGCGTGGCTCACGGCACCGGCGTCCGGCCGGATGCCGGCAAGGGTGAGGTCGCGGAGGCCGTCGGGGGCACCGGCGCCATCACGGTCGGCGTCCGCGTCGGTGTCAGTCTTGCGCAGCAAGCGCCCCTCCGTGAATGGTGCTTTCGATGCCGAGGCTGGCGGCGAGCAGCCCGCCGGCGTCTTTCCAGATGTCGTCCGGCGTGCTGCCGAGCACCACCACGAGCCGCCGGGTCACCCCCTGCGATCCGGTGGCCGCGAGGCAGGCGCCGGAGGCGCGGGTGAAGCCGGTCTTCATCCCGTCGCAGGCCTCCATCGTGCGCAGCAGCCGGTTGGTGGCGTCGAGCCGCGTGGCGTCGCCCGCGCCGTGGCTCACCTGCCAGTGCCGCTGCGCCACGAGCGTGCGCACCAGGGGCACCGCGTCGGCGGCGGCGCACAGCAGCGCCGCATCTTGCGCGGTGGACTGCTGGCCCTCGTGCGGCAGGCCGGTGGGGTTGCGGAACGTGCTGTCGGCCATGCCCAAGGCGCGCGCCCGCGCAGTCATCGCCTCGGCGAAGGCCGGCAGGCTGCCCGCATGGTCGCGCGCGAGCGCCAGCGCCGCATCGTTGGCGCTGCCCACCAGCATGGCGCCGAGAAGGTCGCGGCGCGCATAGGCCCCGCCGGGGCGCAGATCGGCCCGGATGGGCATGCAGGCGATGTCGTCCGGCACGATCTCGACCGGCCGGTCGAGATCGCCCGCCTCGATCACCAGCAAGGCAGTCATGAGCTTCTGGATGCTGGCGATGGGGGTGGGCTCGGATGCATTCCGGGCCTGGAGCACGGAGCCCGTCTGCGGCTCGACGATGACGTATTTCCCGCAGGCCAAAGCCTGCGGCATAGCTTCAGTCACGCGCAGGCCCCAATGATGTCCAGTCACAGGTCGTTTATCAAAATCCAGGACGACCCGAAAGTCATCGAATTTGATTCGCTAACCGATGAATGATCGCCGGAGCCTCAGTACAAATTCGGTGCAAAATTACCGCCACGCATGTGCACTGCGGCCTATCCTCGCCCCGTGCCGGGGTTTCGTGGAGCGTCCTTTACGGCATGCGAGCGAGGCGATCGCCGCCTTGAGGTCCTTGGTGATGAAATACGAGAAGCCCAGGTAATGCCGGGCCGCCGCGATGGTCGCGGCGAGATCTAGGTCGAGCCCCCCGTCCCATGGGCAGGGCTCGACGCCGACCAGGATGAAGCCCTGCGCCTGCGGAAACAGCGCGCAAAGCTAATCAGGCGCGGCGCGCGCGGCGCCATGCGGCCGGCGTTTCCCCGCAGAAGCGGCGGAACACGCGCGTGAAATGGGCCTGGTCGGCGAAGCCGGCCGCCAGCGCGATCTCGCGCAGCGGGAGGTCGACCTCCGCCAGCATGCGCTGGACCCGCCGCATGCGGGCCTGCATGTGCCACTGGCTCGGCGGCACCCCGGTGGACGCCTTGAAGGCATGGCTGAAATAGGATTGCGAGAGGTCGGTCAGCGCCGCCAGCTCCTCCAGGCGGATGTTGCGCAAGCTGTTGTCCTCGATGAAGGACGTCACCCGGCGCAGCTGCCGCTCGGACAGGGGGGTGCGCTTGGCGGCGGCGCTGCGTCCCAGTTGCAGCAGGTCGATGAACAGCGCCAGAACGAGGCCGTCGCCATAGAGGTCGTGGTGCCCCTCCGGCTCCAGGCATTCGCGCGCGATCATGCCGGCCAGCGCATGGATGCGCGGATCCATGAAGCCGAGGCGCGGCGTCGCCAGCCGCTCGCCGTCGAGGTCCTCGCCGATCCGCGCCTCCAGCGCCGGAACGTCGAAATGCAGATCGAGGTGGCGCAGCTCGCCCGCCGTCTCCACGCGCGACCAGAGCGGCATGTCCGCCGGCACATAGCTCATGTGTACCGGCGCGCAGGCGGCGATGTCGGCGCCATGGGCCGAAAGCTGGAGCTGGGTGTGGCCCTCCTCGCGCTCCAGCGCCACGAACAGCCGCGCATCGCGCGAGATGTAGCTGCCGCGCGCGCCGGCCGCGCAATGCACGTGCCAGACATCGGCCACCACGCCGTTCCAGCTCCGCCAGCGCAGGCTGTCGCGCAGCGTGATGCCCTCGATCGAGGAGGTCATGCGGGGTCGGAACGCCATGGATGGGCCTAGGTCGCGTCGCCGCCGGGCGGGCGCGTAAATTTAGAACAAGTGCAATGTGCGGCTTGCTGCGTGCAGTGGCTAGCCTGCAATGCAATAAGAGGCCAAGAGCAGTCAATCTGCAAGTGGAGCCGACAATCCGTGCAGCCGTCGAGTTGGTATCAGGATCTGAAACCAGGACTGGCACCGCAATATGTCAGTTTTGAAAGATTCTTAACTAGAGACGGCCAGCACAGGTGAGAGAATGACTGCAATCTCCCGCACGCGATCCCGGACAATCCTGCTGTGCGGCGTCGCGCTGGGCGCGCTGGCCGCGGCGCCGGGCCTCGCGCAGCAGTCCGACACGCAGCTTGAAGAACTCACCGTGGAAGGGCGCAACACCCAGTCGCCCACCGGGCCGGTGCAGGGCTATGTGGCGCGCAACACCATCACCGGATCGAAGACCGACACGCCGATCATCGAGATCCCGCAGTCGGTCTCGGTGGTGACGCGCGACCAGATGGACGACCGGCAGGTGCAGAATGTCGGCCAGGCGCTGGACTATTCGGTGGGCGTGCTGGGCCAGCCGTTCGGCACCGACCCGCGCTTCGACGCTCCGCTACTGCGCGGCTTCTCCGCGGCCAACAGCCAGTATCTCAACAGCCTGAAGCTGGTGCGCGAACTGGGCGCGACCTCCATCGAGCCCTACGGCCTGGAGCGCATCGACGTGCTGCTCGGCCCGGCCTCGGTGCTCTACGGCCAGGGCAATCCCGGCGGCCTGATCGACATGATCAGCAAGCGCCCCACCTTCACCACCTTCGGCGAGGTGCAGGGGCAGATCGGCTCGTTCGACCGCTATGTGGGCGCCTTCGACGTGGGCGGCGTGGTCGGCACCGACTTCGCCTACCGCCTCACCGGCCTTGCCCGCGATTCGGGGACCGAGACCGACTATCTCCAGGACAACCGCCTGTTCTTCGCCCCGGCACTCACGTGGAAGGGCGCCGATACCTCGCTCACCATCCTCGCCAACGTCCAGTATGACGAGGTCGGCTCGCCGGTGGGCCTGCCGGTGGAATACACCGTCGGGCCGCGCCAGAACCTGCTGTCGCCGAACCTGTTCCTGGGCGATCCCAACTACAATTCGTCGAACCGGACGCTGGCGAGCATCGGCTACGAGTTCCAGCACAGCTTCAACGACGCCTGGCAGGTGCGCCAGAACGGGCGCTATCTGTCGCTGAACTGGGACTACACCAACCTCTATTACAGCGCCCTCGACGCGACGAACCCCACCATCGCCAACCGCGGCTCCTCCGCCAACAGCGAGAACCAGGACACCTTCACGCTCGACACCCAGATCCAGGGCAACTTCCAGACCGGGGCGCTGAGCCACAAGCTGCTGCTGGGCGTCGACTTCCGCCACTACAGCCAGGACAACCTGACCGAGTTCGGCGTGGCGCCGCCCATCAGCCTGCTGATGCCCACCTACGGGCCGATCAATCCCGGCACGCCCTGGTACACCTCGGCCGTGAACGGCACCGTGACCCAGACCGGCCTCTACGCCCAGGACCAGATCCGCTACGGCAAGTGGCTGCTCACCGCCGGCATCCGGCAGGACTGGGCGAGCGTCGATTCCACCACCGACACCAATTTCGGCGACACGGTGCAGGACCAGAACGACGCGGCCACCACCGGCCGCATCGGCCTGACCTACCTGTTCGACAACGGCCTCGCGCCCTATGCGAGCTATTCGACCTCGTTCGAGCCGGTGATCGGCAACATGCCGGCGGTGCTTGGCGGCGCGGCCTTCAAGCCGTCCACCGGCGAGCAGGTTGAGGTGGGCGTGAAGTACCAGCCGGTGGGCTGGAACGCGTTCTTCACCGCGGCTTTGTACGACATCCGGCAGCAGAACGTGCTCTCCAACGAGCTGATCGGCGGCATCAACTACCAGACCCAGATCGGCGCGGTGGAGGTGAAGGGCCTGGAGCTGTCCGCCACCATGAGCCTGTCCGACGGCTGGCGGGTGCTCGCCAACTACACCTACATGAACGCCGAGATCACCGAAGGCGAGTTCGCCGGCAACCGTCCGGCGAACGTGCCCGAGAACATGGGCAATGTCTGGCTCCAGTACAGCTTCAAGAGCGGCACGCTCGCGGGCCTCGGCGTCGCCGGCGGCGTGCGCTATGTGGGCTCGCGCTATGCGCTCGACAACAACTCCATCTTCCTCGACGCGAACACGCTGTTCGACGCCGCGCTCACCTATGAGAAGGGGCCCTACAAGGCCCAGATCAACGTGAACAACATCGCCAACGAGACCTATGTCTCAAGCTGCGGCTTCTTCGGCTGCTACTATGGCAACGGCCGCACCGTGATCGGCCAGCTCAGCTACCGATGGTGAGGGCGGCGGCGCTGTGGGAGCTGGACGGCGTCGGCGTTCATGCCGGCGGACGGCGGATTCTGGCGCCGCTGACGCTCGCGCTCGAAGCCGGACGGGTCTACGGGCTCATCGGCCCGAACGGCTCCGGCAAGAGCACGCTCATGAAGGTGCTGGCGCGCCAGCTCGCGCCGAGCGAAGGCGCGGTGCGGTTCGCCGGCGAGGCCCTCGGCCGCTGGCGCGGCCGCGCGTTCGCCCGCAGGGTCGCCTACATGCCCCAGTTCACGCCGCCCACCGACGGCATGAGCGTGCGCGAGCTGGTGGCGCTCGGCCGCTATCCCTGGCACGGCGCGCTCGGGCGCTTCGGTGCCACGGACGCGGCGGCGGCCGAGGCGGCGATCCTGCGCACCGGGCTTGAGCGGCTCGCCGACCGCGCGGTCGACGGCCTCTCCGGCGGCGAGCGCCAGCGCGCCTGGCTCGCCGTGATGCTGGCGCAGCTCAAGGGCGGCACCGGCGCCCGCTGCCTGCTGCTCGACGAGCCCACCTCGGCCCTCGACATCGCCCACCAGATGGAGCTGCTCGCCATCGTGCGCGAGCTGGCGGCCGATAGCGAGGGCCTGACGGTGATCGTGGTGCTGCACGACATCAACCTCGCGGCGCGCACCTGCGACCATCTGGTGGCGCTGCGCGCCGGGCACATGGTGGCGCACGGGCCGGCGCGCGAGATGATGGCGCCCAAGACGCTCAAGTCGGTCTACGACCTTCCCATGGGCATCCTGCCCCATCCGGTCAGCGGCCATCCCATGGGGTTCGTGCTGTGAGCCGCCTGTCGCGCCGCAGCGTGCTCGCGGGCGCCGCGGCGCTGCTCGCCGCCGGCCCGGCGCGCGCCGCGCAGCCGCGTGTCGCCACGCTCGACTGGGCGCTGCTGGAGACCCTGCTCGCCATGGGCGTGGCGCCGGTGGCGGCGGCGGAGCTGGTGCTGTTCCGCCAGGTGGCGGTGGAGCCGCTGGTGCCCCAAGGCGTGATCGACGTCGGGCTGCGCGGCATGCCGAACTTCGAGGCACTGCGCCGCGCCGCGCCGGACCTGATCTTCAACTCGGCCTATTACGTCGCCGCCGAGCCGAAGCTGCGCCTGATCGCGCCGGTGGAGACCATCTCCATCTACCGGCGCGGCGCGCCGCCCTTCGTGCGTGCCGAGGAGGCCGCGCGCCGCCTTGCCGAAGCCACCAGCCGGCCGGAGGCGGCCGAGCGGCTCGTCGCGGCGACGCAGGAGACGCTGGCGAACTGCCGCGCGGCTCTGGCGGGATGGGGCGCGCGCCCGCTGCTGGTCATCAATCTCGGGGATGCCCGCCATTTCCGCGTGTTCGGCCCCGACAGCATGTTCGGCGAGGTGCTGGCGCGGCTCGGGCTCGCCAATGCCTGGACCTCCGGCACCTCCTATGCCGCCTCCGCGCCGGTGGGCCTGGAGGCGCTGGCGCGCTTCGCCGATGCCGGCGTCGTCATCCTGCCGCCGGTGCCGCCGGACGCGCGGCGCATCCTGCCCCAGAGCGCGGTCTGGCGCGCCCTGCCGAGCGTGCGCGAGAACCGCGTGGTGGTGCTCGGCTCCATGAACCCGTTCGGCGGCCTGCCCACCGCCATGCGGTTCGCCCGGCTGCTCACGCAGGCGCTCACCCATCCGCCGGGGGCCGGCCTTGGCTGACATGACCCTGCCGCGCCAACCCATGAGGCCGCGCCTGCCGCTGTGGCTCGCCCTCGCCGGCGCGGCGCTGGCGCTGTTCGCGATCGGCGTGCTGCGGCGGCCGGAGATCGCCGGCGATCCCGAGACCGTGCGGCGGCTTGAGGCCGCACTGCTGTGGCACGGCCTTCTGCCGCGCGCGGCCACGGCGCTGCTCGCGGGCGCCGCGCTCGGCCTTTCGGGCGCGCTGCTCCAGCGCGTGCTGCGCAATCCCATCGCCGATCCCTCCACCCTCGGCATCGCCTCCGGCGCGCAGCTCGCTTTGGTGCTGGCCCTCGCCTTCGCGCCGGGCCTGCTCGCTTTCTCGCGCGAGGCGGTCGCGTTTGCCGGCGGCGCGGGCGCGGTGGCGCTGGTGGTGGCGCTCTCCTGGCGGCGCGGGCTCGATCCCGTCACCGTGGTGGTCGCGGGCATGACGGTGGCGCTGATGGCGGCGGCGGCGAGCGCGGCGGTGGTGCTGGCGCGCGGCGAATATGTGCTCTCGGTCTTCATCTGGGGCGCCGGCTCGCTGCACCAGCAGAACTGGAACAGCGCACTCGTCATCGGCTCCCGGCTGGTGCTGGGCGCGATCGCCGCCGCGCTGCTGCTGCGCCCCCTCGCGATGCTGGCGCTGGACGATGCCGGCGCGCGCAGCCTCGGCGTGGCGCTCACGGCGCTTCGGGTGCTGGTGATCACGCTCGCGGTGGGGCTCGCGGCGAGCGTGATATCGCAGGTGGGCATCATCGGCTTCGTCGGGCTCGCGGCGCCCGCCTTCGCGCGCATCTCCGGCGCGCGCACGCCGAGCGAGATTTTGTGGCGCGCGCCGCTGATCGGCGCGCTGCTGCTCAGCCTTGCCGACGGCATCGTCCTCGCCACCGCGACCGGCAGCGGCGACCTCATCCCCACCGGTGCCATGGTGGGCCTCATCGGCGGCCCGCTTCTGCTCTGGCTTCTGCCACAGGTGCGCCCGACCGTGCCCCCCGCCGCAGCGGCCGCCGACGGGCGGCGACGCGCGCGGCCCGGCCGGGCGCTTCTGCTGCTGGCTGGCTGCGCTCTGGTGCTCGCCGCATTGGCGCTGACGCTGGGGCCCGGGCCGGACGGCTGGTCGCTGGCGACCGGGGACCTGCTTGCCGGTCTGCTGCCGTTCCGGGTGCCGCACGTGGTGGCGGCGGCCTGCGCCGGCGCGCTGCTCGGAACCGCTGGCGCGCTGATGCAGCGCCTCACCGGCAATCCACTGGCCGGCCCGGAGGTGCTCGGCGTCGGCGCGGGCGCGGGTGTCGGCATCGCCGCCGCGCTGATCCTGTTCGACATGCCGGACCGCGGCACGCAGATGGCGGCGAGCGCCATCGGCGCCATCGGCGCCATCGCCTTCATCCTCGCGGTGGCGGCGCGCACCGGCTTCGGACCGGAGCGCATGCTGCTGGCAGGCGTGGCGCTCGGCGCCACGTGCCTGGCCATCCTCGCAGCCGTGTTCGCCGCCGGGGGCTGGAACACCTTCCTGCTGCTCACCTGGATGGCCGGCTCCACCGACCGCGTCGATCCGCCCGAGGCGGTCCTGCTGGCGCTCGCGACCCTGTTCCTGCTGGCACCGCTGCCGCTTCTCGGGCGCTGGATCGCCATCCTGCCGCTCGGCGCGCCGGTGGCCCGCAGCCTGGGGCTGCCGGTGGCAGCGGGGCGGCTCGCTCTGGCGCTGCTCGCCGCGCTGATGACGGCGGTGGCTGCCTTCTTCGTCGGGCCGCTCAGCCTCGCGGGCCTGCTGGCGCCGCATCTGGCGCGCCTCCTTGGGTTCGCGGGCGGCCGGCTGTTCCCGGCCGCCTCCGCCCTGCTGGGCGCGGTGCTGTTGATGCTTGCCGACTTCCTCGGCCGCACCGTGGCCTATCCCTACCAGGTGCCGGTGGGCTTCTTCGCCGCTCTGGTGGGCGGGCCCTATCTGATCTGGCTGCTGCAGCGCAGGAGCGGCCATGCCTGAACTGCTTCACGCCGAGGCGCGCATTCCGCTCGCCGATCCCGCCGCCGCCGTCGCCGCCTTCGCCGCGCGCTTCGCCGACCAGGCGGACGTGGCCCGCACCCCGGACGGGGCGACGGTGGAAAGCCCGAGGCTCGGGCGCCTCGCCCTCTCGGCGGCACCGGGCGTGCTGGTGATCTCCTGCACCTGCCCGACCGCGAGCGCGCTGAGCTTCGCCAAGATGGCCGCCGCCGACGCGCTGCTGCCGCTTGCAGGCGGCGCGCAAGCCGCCTTCGCCTGGACCGGGGCGGGAGCCGGCGGCGGGCCGCTGCCATTCTTCCGCGAACTGAAGGTCGCGCGCGCGTTCGACGTGACGCCCGGCATGCGCCGCATCGTGCTCGCCGGGGATGCGGCGCATTACGACACGGCCTCGCTCCATGTCCGCGTCCTGATCCCGCCGCCGGGCCGCGCCCCGGTCTGGCCGCATGCGGACGCCATGGGCCGGATGGTCTGGCCGCAGGGCGCCGATGCTTTGGTGCCGCGGGTCTACACGGTGCGCGAGGTCGACCCGGCCCGCGGCGAGATCGCCATCGATGTGGCGCTCCATGCCGGCCCGGACGCCCCCACAGGTCCCGGCGCCGCCTGGGCGCGCGCCGCCCTTCCGGGCGCGCGCGTCGGCCTGCTCGGGCCGGGCGGCGCGCCGTTCGTGCCGGACGCGTTCAATCTGCTGGCGGGCGACGAGACCGCGCTGCCGGCCATAGCCCGCATCCTGGCGCGCCTGCCCGCCGAGGCGCGGGCGCTCGCCCTGATCGAGGTGGCCGATGGGCGCGAGGAGCAGGCGCTCCGCTCACCCGCCGCGCTCGAGGTGCGCTGGCTGCATCGCGGCGGCGCCCCGGCCGGGACGCAGGCCATCGAGGCGGCGGTCGCGGCGGTCGCACTTCCCACCGACATGCAGACCATCCGCGTGTTCGCGGGCTGCGAGCAGGCCGCCGCGCGGCGCCTGCGCGCTTTTCTCGCCGCGCGCGGCCTCGACAAGCGCCAAATCCAGGTCGCCGCCTACTGGCGCCGCGGCCACGAAGGCGTAGATATCGGCGATTGAACGCGAGCCCTCAGAGCCAGCCAAATGCTACGCCAGTTCTTTTCCTATTATGCGCCCTACAAGGCTCTGTTCCTGCTGGATTTTTCCTGCGCGATCCTGTCCGGCCTGCTGGAGCTCGCCTTCCCGGTGGCGGTGAAGGCGTTCGTGGACCACCTCCTGCCGGCGCAGGACTGGAGCCTGATCCTGATCGCCGCGGTGGGCCTGCTCGTGATCTATCTCGTCAATACCGGCCTGATGGCGGTCGTGACCTATTGGGGCCACATGCTCGGCATCAACATCGAGACCGAGATGCGCCAGAAGGCGTTCGACCATCTGCAGAAGCTCTCTTTCTCCTTCTTCGACAACCAGAAGACCGGGCACCTCGTGGCGCGCCTCACCAAGAACCTGGAGGAGGTGGGCGAGGTCGCCCATCATGGGCCCGAGGACGTGTTCCTGGCGGTGATGACCTTCATCGGCGCCTTCCTGCTGATGCTGTGGGTCAACGTGCCGCTCGCCCTCATCACCGGCGCGATCGTGCCGGCGGTGGCGTTCGCCACCACCCATTACGGGCGCGCGATGACGGAGAATTTCCGCACCCTGTTCGGCCGCGTCGGCGCCTTCAACGCCCGCATCGAGGAGACCGTGGGCGGCATCCGCGTGGTCCAGGCGTTCGCCAACGAGGACCACGAGCGCGCGCTGTTCGCCGCCGACAATGGCAGCTACCGCCAGACCAAGCTCGCCGCCTACCGGCTGATGGCCGCCAACACCTCGCTGAGCTATGTGGGCATGCGCCTCACCCAGCTCGCCGTGATGCTCGCGGGCACCTGGTTCGTGGTCAGGGGCGAACTGTCGAACGGCGGCTTCGTCGGCTTCCTGCTGCTGGTGGCGGTGTTCTTCCGCCCGCTGGAGAAGATCGCGGCGGTGGTGGAGATCTATCCCAAGGGGATCGCCGGCTTCCGCTCCTACCTCGAGTTCCTGGAGACCCGGCCCGACATCGCCGACCGGCCGGGCGCGGTGGAGCTCGGCGAGGTCCGGGGCGAGGTCCGCTATGACGACGTGAGCTTCGGCTACACGGCGGACAAGCGCGTGCTGAGCGGCCTGTCGCTTTCCATCGCGCCGGGGGAAACAGTGGCCTTCGTCGGCCCGTCCGGCGCGGGCAAGACCACCATCTGCGCGCTGCTGCCGCGCTTCTACGAGGTGGGAGCCGGGCGCATCACCATCGACGGGCACGACATCCGCGACGTGACGCTCTCCTCCCTGCGCCGGGCCATCGGCATCGTCCAGCAGGACGTGTTCCTGTTCGCCGGGACGATCCGCGACAACATCGCCTATGGCCGCCTCGGCGCCAGCGACGCCGAGATCATGAGCGCGGCGCGGCGGGCGATGCTGGACGAGATGATCGCCGGCCTGCCGGCCGGGCTCGACACGCTGATCGGCGAGCGGGGCGTGAAGCTCTCCGGCGGGCAGAAGCAGCGCCTCGCCATCGCCCGCATGTTCCTCAAGGACCCGCCGATCCTGATCCTGGACGAGGCCACCTCCGCGCTCGACACCGAGACCGAATGGGAGATCCAGCAGGCGCTGGCCGCATTGTCGCGCGGCCGCACCACGCTGGTGATCGCGCACCGCCTGTCCACCGTGCGCAATGCCGACCGCATCCTCGTCGTCACCCGCGAGGGGGTGAGCGAAGAGGGCGGCCACGACCAGCTCCTGAAGGCCGGCGGCCTCTATGCGCGGCTGGTCAAGACCCAGACGGCGATCTGAGCCTGCCACGCGGGCGGTGCCGCGCACGCGGAGGCGGTGCGCGGCACAAGCAGCGGGGCCGCACCGGTCGAGGCGGCGGCCCCGCGGCCCTCGCTCAGTGCTTGTGGCCGCTGGCGCCGGCGCCCACCGGCTCCACCTTGAACTGGACGTTGACCGTGCCGGCCTTCTCGAAGGTAAGCGTGCCGTCCACCAGCGTTCCCTCCTTGAGCGGCGACTTCAGGTCCATGAACATGATGTGGTAGCCGCCGGGCTTCAGCTCGACGGTGCTGCCGGCAGGCACGGCGATGCCGTCGGCCAGCGGACGCATGGTCATCACGCCGTCCTTCATCGCCATCTCATGGATCTCCACCCGGCCCGCGAACGGGGCGGTGGCGGAAACCAGGCGGTCGGCGGCGCCGGCATTCTTCAGCACCAGATAGCCCGCGCCGACCTTGGCGCCGGCCGGTGTGGCGCGCGACCAGGGATGCTCGATCTCGATGCTGCCGGCCTTGAACTCGTGCGCCACCGCGGCGCCGGAAAGCAGCATGGCGCCCGCGGCCGCGGCAAGCAGCAGACGACGGCGGGACGTGATGGTGTGGGACATGGGAAACTCCTTCAGTGGACTGCCCTCGCCGCCCGAAGCAGAGCGCGAGGGACGCTGCTCCCCCGCTGTGGCGAGAGTGGGGTTGCCCCGGCCGCCCGCAACAGGACGACGCGGCTGGGGGAACGGATGCGGTGCCATGCTCACAGCGTCCTGGCACGAGCGAAGGCCGCCGCGCCGGTGGCGCGCGCCTGGACCAGGAAGTCGGCCATCATCGCGTCGATGATCGCCGTGACCTCCGGGGGCGCCCGCTCCGGCGTGCCGGCATCGAAGGGAGGCTCGGGCGCATACTCCGCCAGAAGCTGCACGCCTTCCGCATAGGTGCGGTCGCGCAGGCTGCCCACCAGCGCGAGGCCGAAGTCGATGCCTGCCGTCACGCCGCCGCCGGTGATGCGGTTGCGGTCGCGCACCACGCGGCCGGGCGACGGGATGGCGCCGAACTCGGTCAATATCTGCCGGGCGGCCCAGTGCGAGGTCGCCCGATAGCCCTCCAGCAGCCCGGCAGCGCCCAGCAGCAGGGAACCGGTGCAGACCGAGGTGACGAATTTCGCGCGCGCACCGCGATCCTTCAGGAAGCGCAGGGCGGCCTCGTCCTGCATGGCGGCGAGGGTGCCGGCGGAGCCGCCGGGCACGCACAGGATGTCGAGGTCCCGCGGACAGTCCTCGAAATCCGCGGTGGGCGTGAAGATCAGCCCCGCGTCGCTCGTCACGGGCGCCTTGGTCCTGCCCACCAGAACCGTGGTCGCCCCCATCAGGCTGGTGAGCATGTAGTGCGGACCGACCATGTCGAGCGCCGTGAACTGGGGATAGACGAGAAAGGCGATCTTCTCGCTCCCCATCCAGTGCGCCGGCATCATGGACATGTCATGGCCTGGGACAGCGGGCGCCGCCGCCCCGACCGGGGCCTGCGCCTGGGCCGCGGACGGCGCCACCGCCTGGGCGAGAAGCGGGCCGAGAAGGCCCGCAATTGCAAGATCGCGTCGGGTCAGGTCCATCTCGGCCTCACTTGAATGTCCAGGCGACCTTGCCATAGACGCCCCGGGCTTCGCCGGGCGCGACGCGGCCGCCATAATAGTTGTAGGGCACGAAATAGTCCTGGCCGGTCAGGTTCTTGGCGGTGACCTGCGCTTTGAAGTTCTCGCTCTGATAGGCGATCTTCGCGTCGATGGTGAAATAGGCCGAGGTCTCGTAGAGGTTGGCGAGGTCCACATAGGCGCCCGAGGCGGCATAGATGCCGGCGCCCACGCTCCACCCCTTGGCCACCTGCGGGTCGAACTTGTAGTTCACCCACAGGCGCCCCGAGTTCGGCGGCACGATGTTGAGCTGGCTGCCGGCCGGCGCGACGCCGGGAATGTCGTTGAGCAGCACAGCGTCCACATAGGCGTAGTTGGCGAGCACCTGCCAGTTGTCGTTGGGCTGCCACAGCAGATCGGCCTCGAAGCCGCGCGAGCGCTGCTCGCCGATGGCCTCGGAGGCGATGCCGGTGAACACGGGCACGCCGGTGCGGTTGATCTCGAACACGGCCATGGACCCGGTGAGGCCATAGCCGAGGTTGAACTTGACGCCGCCTTCCAGCTGCTCGGAATGCTCGGGCTTGGGCGGGCCCAGATAGATGGTGAAGGGGTTCGCCTTAAGCCCCTCCGAATAGCTCGCATAGAGCGAGATGCCCTTGGTCACGTCCACCACCGCGCCGATGCGCGGCAGAACCTGGGTGGTGTCGAGCGTCGACGTCGTTCCGAAGGCTGGCGAGGCACTCTCGATGTGCATGTTGGCAAGGCGCAGACCGCCGAGAAGATGCAGCCGATCCCAGACGGTGGTCTGGAGCTGCACATAGGCGCCGGCCGTCGCGTAGATGTTCGCATTGTCCGCGATGACGTTGGAATTGCCGATGCCCGGCCCCGGCTCGATGTATGGGGGATACACCGGATTCAGGAGGTTGACGGGTGGCAACAGGACGAGGTCGAAGAGATTGCCGTACATGACGCCATCATCGGACACGCGGCTGTAGTCGGCGCCGAACAGCAGCTTGTTCTCGGTCGGACCGATATTGAACTTCGCCAGCGCGTTCGCAACGACCGTGGCCTCCTGCTGGCTCTGGTAAAGCGCCATGTTCAGGAGGTTCCAGTAGGCCGGCGGGAACGCCGGGGCATTGCCAGCGAAGTCGAAACCGGCCGAGAAGTTCTGTGCCAGCTCCCTGAATTCGGTCTTGGAGATGCGCGCCTGGATGTTCGCGGACCACACCTCGTCGAATTGGTGATCGAAGGTTGCGGTAAAGCTTTGCACGCGGGAATAGGAATCTGGAATATTGGCCGGACCGATAAACATGTTGGGATTGATCCGGAACGCGCCGGTGATCGTGCCGGTCGCCGGCAGGCCCTGATATTCCTGCTGCTCCCAGCTTGAGATCCTCCCCTGCAAGGTCAGAGTGGTGTCGGACTTGTTGGTGAAGGTCAGGGTCGGGTTGAACGAATAGCGGTCGGTCTCCAGCACGTCGATGAAGGAGCCGGCCGACGTGTACTCGCCGGTCATGCGGAACAGCACCGTGCCGTCCTTGGTCAGCGGCGTGTTCACGTCGAAATAGGGCTGCAGATAGCTGTAGCTGCCGAAGGTGAAGCCCAGTTCGGCGAAGGCCTTCTCGGTGGGCAGCTTGGAGACCAGGTTGATGACGCCGCCGAGCGGCGCGCCGCTGCCGCCGCCATAGAGGATCGCGTTCGGCCCCTTCAGCACCTCGATGCGCTCGACATTGACGAGCGAATCCCGGTCGCCGCCATTGTAGAAGGTGGTGAGCCCGTCCACCCAGTATTCCGCCGGGAAGCCGCGGATGTAGGCGGAGGTGAAGGCCGGGGTCTGGACCGGATTGGTGCCCTGCGTCGCGCTCACGTTGCGCACCGCCTCGGCGACCGAGAGGTCGTCCTGGTCGTTGATGAGGGAGCGCGGCACCACCTGGATCGACTGCGGGATCTGCTCGATCGGGGTGTTGGTGCGGGTGGCGCTCGCCGCGGTCAGGGCACGATAGCCCTGGACCGGGCCGGCGGTGGTCTCCTCCACCGGCGGTCCTTGCGTGGTGCCGTCGGTGGCGGCGGTGTCGGATTGGACAATGAGGGTCGGCAGCGGAGTCGGCGACTGGGCCATGGCGGCCTGCGCCATCGCGATCAGCGATGCCGAGGCTGCCCAGGCGAGCCGGGGCGCGCGGGGCATGGGAGGTCTCCATCGGGCGGAACGGGTTCGGTGGACGAATCAGGCCGTTACGCGCTCGCGGGAGGTCCTTGGGATGTGCGGGGATCGTGCCGTGTGGTGCCGAGGGGAGCGGCTTGCGCCAGCGCCAGTTCCGGCGGCCGGGTGTGGTGGGAAGCGGGAGCGGCCACCGGGGCGGCCTGCTCGGGCAGCGGCGGCGTCAGTGCGGCGAAGGCGCAGACCACGCAGCGGGACAGATGCGACAGGCGGTCCTGCTCCGTGCCGCCGGATGCCGGCCCGTCCTTGCCGGGAAGGCACAGCGCCGCCTCGGTGCCCGCCATCCCGCCGACGGCCATGCGCTCGGCGACGGCTCCGGCAAAGACGAGCTGGAAGACGAGCGCATAGGCCAGTGCGAGGCCCACGGCACCGCGCAGGCCCTTCCACCAGTCGCCTCGCCGCCCCCGGCTGCCCACGTCCGCTCCACCCCATTCTGTCTTATCGATTGACAGATTCTTAACGCAGGGCGGCGGACCTGTCACCGTTGGCCGCGGCCTCCGGGGTGCGGCGCTCCGGCACGGCCGGCCTCACGCCCGCGCCGGCGGGCGGTTGTAGCCGGGGGGCATGGTGCGCTCGAAGGCGCAGGCGGCGCGCACCACGTCGTCCTCGCAGCAGGCCCGCCCGACGATCTGCAGGCCGATGGGCATGCCCGCCGCAGACAGGCCCGCGCACACCGCGCCGGCCGGCTGGCCGGTGAGGTTGAAGGGGTAGGTGTAGAACACCCACGAGACCAGGTTCCGGTCCTCCAGCCCCGCCGGCAGATCGCGGCCCGCCTCAAGCGCGCTGACGGGCACGACGGGCGAGATCAGCAGGTCGTAGGTCTCGAAGAACCGGCGCAGCTTCTCGCGCAGGGCATAGCGCTCGAACACGCTGGCATAATAGGCCCGCATCTCCTGCGAGAGCGCCGGCATGAGGATGTCGGCCACCGCGGGATCCAGCAGGTCGCGCTGGTTCTCCAGCACGCTGCGCAGGCGCGTGCCGACACCGGCATAGAATTCGGCGGTCCACAGATCGGCGGGATCGGTGTCGAACACCGTCTCCACCCGGTCCACCCGGCAGCCCAGCGCCTCGAACGCCAGCGCCGCCCGGTCGGTGGCTTCCACCACCTCAGGCTCGGGTCGCGCATAGCCGAAGGTGGGGCTGTAGGCGACGCGCATGCCGGCCACCGACGCGCGGGCCGCGCCCATCACGTCCGGCACCGGGCCGGCGACGCCGAACGGGTCGCGCCGGTCGAAGCCCGCCACCGCCGAGAACAGCAGCGCCGCATCCTCCATGGAGCGGGCGATGGGACCCACGTGGGCGAGGGTCGGCGTCGCCGAGGTGGGCCACACCGGCACCCGGCCGAACTGGCCCTTGAGGCCCGAAAGACCCGACAGGGCGCAGGGAATGCGGATCGACCCGCCGCCGTCGGTGCCGAGCGCGAACGGCGTGATGCCGGCGGCGACCGAGGCGGCCGCGCCGGCGCTGGAGCCGCCGGGCGTCATGGCGAGGTTCCAGGGATTGCGGGTGATGCCGGTCAGCGGGCTGTCGCCGATGGGCTTGCAGCCGAACTCGCTGGTGGTGGTCTTGCCGATGAGGATGGCGCCCGCCGCCCGCGCCCGCTCCACCGCCGGCGCGTCCACATCGGCCACGTTGTTCGCCATGGCGCGTGAGCCGGAGCAATACCGCACCCCCTTCACCGCCATAAGGTCCTTGGCGGAGAACGGCAGACCGTGCAGCACGCCGAGCGGCGCGCCCGCCATCACCGCGTCCTCGGCGACGCGGGCGGCGGCCATGGCCTCCTCCTCCAGGATCACGAAGAAGGCGTTCAGCGTCTCCTGCGTCGCGATGGCCCGGTCGAGCGCGCGGCGCGTCAGCTCCACGGGCGAGACCTCGCGCCGCGCCACGAGGGCGCGCAGGGCGACGGCGCTCATGGTGTCGAATTCGGCGGACATGGCTTCCCCGCTGGTTCGGGAGCGGCGCCGGGCGGCCGGCAGAGGCCGCCCGGGCACCCCCACACGTCTCGATCAGGGCTTGAGACGCATCCTTGGTTTCTTCAGTTCAGGATCGCGAAGGCGCGCACCGGCGAGCCGGAGCCGCCCTTGAACTTCAGCGGCACGCCGAAGAACTGGAACTCGCCCTTGCCGACGAGCTGCTCCAGGTTCACCAGCCACTCCCAGTGGCTCATGCCGAGGTCGCGGCACAGGCGGTGCTGGGCGAAGATGTTGTCGGTGGGCTTGTCGGTGGAGGGACCCTCCACGCCATGCATCTTGGAGCCGCGCGCGTGCAGCCACTTGGTGGCCTCGACGGTGAGCAGCGGGTTCTTCCACACGGAATCGAGGGTAGGATAGTTGCGCTCGTGGAAGCCGGTGCACAAAAGCACGATGTGGCCGTCCACCTTCACACCGGCGGCCGCCTCGGCCTTGTCCATGTCCTCGGCGGTGATGTCGCCGAGGTCGGGGATGTGGCGCAGGTCGAAGCACACGGCCTTGCCCATGAACATGTCGAGCGGCATCTCGTCGATCGGCGCGCCGTCGGCCTTCACGTGGCGGAAGGCGTCCACGTGGGTGCCCACATGGTCGAGCATGGCGATGAAGTTGGTCTGGAAGGTCATCGCGTCGCCCTCGACGCCGAGACCGAACGCCTTCGAGCTTTCGTGGCTCAGGTGGGTGGTGATGACCGGCCGCTGGAACAGCTTGTGGGCGGGCATGTTGTCTTCGATGAGAAGGCTGAGATCGATGACTTTGGACATGACGTCTCCTTGACGTGTCTGGTCTTGCTTGCGGAATTTTCAGCTCAGGCGGCGGGCTTCTTCTTGCCGAGGAAGGCCTCCATCACCTCCGGATCGCGCGCCAGCGCGGCGCTCGGCCCCTGGCGCGCCACGCGCCCGTTGGCGATGACATAGGCGTGGTCTGCGATGGCGAGCGCGTAGGAGGCGAGCTGCTCCACCAGCAGGATGGTGAGGCCGGCCTTGTTCAGGTCGGAGAGCACGCGCATGAGCTGGTCGACGATCTTGGGCGCGAGGCCGAGCGACAGTTCGTCGATCACCAGCAGTTCGGGCTCCGCCATCAGGCCGCGCGCGATGGCGAGCATCTGCTGCTCCCCGCCGGACATGGAGCCGGCCTGCTGGGCGAGCCGCTCCTTCAGGCGCGGGAACAGCGCCAGCACCTTCTCCAGCGTCTGCTTGGCCCGCGCGCCCTTGAGGCCGCCATGGACATAGGCGCCGAGCGTGAGGTTGTCCTCCACGCTCTGGTCCGGAAAGATCATGCGCCCCTCGGGCACCATGACGAGGCCGCGCGCCACCTTGGCATAGGCCGGCAGGCGGGTGGTGTCCGCGCCACGGAACATCACCTGGCCGCCCGACGGCATCACCAGGCCGGTCGCGCCCTTCATGGTGGAGGACTTGCCGGCGCCGTTATTGCCGATGATCGCCACCAGCTCCCCGCGCCGCACGGTGAGCGAAACGTCGCGCACCGCCACCGCCGCGCCGTAGCGCAGCTCCATGGACTTGATGTCGAGCAGGATCTCGGCTGCGCCGGGGGCGGGGGCGAGGGTTTCGGTGGCGCTCATGGGGTGGCCTCCGCCGCGTCGGCGTGCTCCAGCGAGGTGCCGAAATAGGCCTCGATCACGCGCGGGTCGTCCTGCACCACGGCCGGCGTGTCGGAGGCGATGATCTGCCCGTAGTCGAGCACGGTGACGGTGTCGGCCACCGCCATGATGAGCTCCACATGGTGCTCGATGAGCAGCACCGAGACGCCGAGTGCGGCGATGCGGCGGATCATCTCCTCCAGCGCGTCGATCTCCTGGGTGGTCAGGCCGGCGGCGGGCTCGTCGAGCAGCAGCAGGCGTGGGCGCGCCGCCAGTGCGCGGGCGATCTCCAGGCGCCGCTGGAGGCCGAAGGGCAGGAAGCGCGCCTCCTCGTTGGCGTAGTCCTGAAGGTCGACGAAGGCGAGCAGGCCGATGGCGGCGCGCCGGCACTCCTCCTCCTGCCGCCGCATGGCCGGCGTGCGCAGCAGGGCCGCCGCAAGGCCGTAGCCGAGGCCCTGCTGGTAGCCGACCATCACGTTCTCCAGCACGGTGAGTTCGCCGAACAGCTCGGTGTTCTGGAACGTGCGCGACAGGCCAAGGCGGGCGATCTCGTGCGACTTCCTGCCGGCGAGCTGGACGCCGTCGATCTCGAATTCCCCTTCGGTGGGCCGGTAGAAGCCGGAGATGGTGTTGACGAAGGTGGACTTGCCGGCGCCGTTCGGGCCGATGAGGGCATGCACCTCGCCCGGCTTCACGCGCAGCGAAGCCTTGTTGAGCGCGGTCAGGCCGCCGAAGCGCACGGTGAGGTCCCGCGCCACCAGTTCCGAGCGCAGGGCGTTGGGGTCGCGCCGCAGCGTGTCCTCGGCCAGGATGCCCTCCGTCGCGCTCACCGCGCGCGGAGCGGGCCGCAGCTTCTTCAGGCCGAAGGCAAGCGAGCCCATGATGCCGCGCGGCATCACGAACATCACGATCAAAAGCAGCGCGCCATAGGCGAACTTCTGCCACACCGCGAACTGCTGAAGGTATTCCGGCAGGTAGGTGAGGATATAGGCGCCGAGGATCGGCCCGAACGTGGACGCGGCGCCGCCCAGGATCACCATCAGCAGGAAGCGCACGCTGTCCGAGAAGGTGAAGATGTCGGGCGAGATGTACGAGTTCAGGAAGGCATAGAAGGTGCCGGCCAGCCCCGCCGTCACCGCGGCGGCGACGAAGGCGAGCGTGCGCACGCCGGTCGCGTCCACGCCGAGCGCGCGCGCCGCGGTCTCGCTCTGCGACACCGCCAGCATGGCGCGGCCGAAGCGCGAGATCTTCAGGTTGTGCGCGGCGGCGGCGGCAAGGAACAGCACCACGGCCAGGAGGCCGTAATAGGCATAGCCCGACAGGCGAAAGCCGAACACGTTCGGCGAGGGGATGGAGGTGATGCCCGTGGTCCCGCCCGTCATGGACTGCCACTCGATGGCGACGTTCTCGACGATGAGGCCGAAGGCGATGGTGACGACGGCGAGGTAGACGCCCCGCACCCGCACCGTGGGATAGGCGAGCAGCACGCCGAAGAAGCCGGCGACGATGGCCGCGACCAGCGCCGACGACACCATGTCGAAGCCGAGCCGGGTGGCGAGGATCGCCCCGGTATAGGAGCCGAGCGCGAACAGGCCCGCCTGGCCGAGCGAGACGAGGCCGGTGAGCCCGACCAGCACGTTCAGCCCTACGGCGATGATGCCGTAGATGAGGAACAGCATGAACAGGCGCAGCTCGTACTCGTTGTTCGAGGCGAGCGGCACGGCGACGAGGATCACCGCCAGCGCCAGGAAGCCGATCGTGGTGAGGTGTCTCATACCTTCATCACCTCGCGCTTGCCGAACAGGCCCTGCGGGAACACGAGAAGGGTCAGGATCATCACCGAGAAGCCGACGATCTCGCGCGCGGCTGAGGAGATGTAGCCCTCCACGAACTTCTCCATCACCCCGTAGGCGAGGCCGGCGACCACCACCCCCGGCGCCGAGGTGATGCCGCCGATGATGGCCACCGCGAAGCCCTTCAGGCCTGGCAGCACGCCCATGGTGGAGGAGGCCTGCACCACCGGCGCCACCAGCACGCCGGCCGCGGCGCCGAGCAGCCCGGCGAGGGCGAAGGAGAAGGCCACCACCCGGAAGACGTTGATGCCCATGAGGGAGGCGGCGGCGCCGTTGTGGGCCACGGCGCGCATGGCGCGGCCGATCAGCGTATGGTGCTGGAGGAGGCGCAGGCCGAACATGGCGATGAGCGCCACCACCGGGATCGCCAGTTCCTGCGGATAGACGCCGGCGCCGAGGATCTGGATCGACGAGGCGATGCCGGGCGAGGGCAGCGGCAGCGCATAGCCCTGGGTCTGGATGGTGGCGACGCTCTCCACCATGATGCCGATGGCGATGGTGGTGAGCATCCAGCCCACCGAGCCGTGCTGTCCCAGGAACGGCCGCACCGCGATGCGCTCCAGCACCACGCCGAACAGTCCGCCGACGAGGATGGCGAGAAGGCAGGCGAGCGCCAGCGGCAGGCCGGCGGCGAGGAAGTAGACGGCGAGCAGGCCGCCGATCATCAGCGTGTCGCCATGGGCGAAGTTCACCGCCTTGGCCGACGACCACATGATATGGAACCCGAGCGCCACCAGGGCATAGATGCCGCCGATGGCAAGGCCCGAGAGAATGTACTGCACCACCGTGCTCATGGCGGATGGCCCGTCTGGTCAGGGGTGGGCGCCCCGGCTCAGGCGGGGCGTACGGCGTTAAGGCAGGCGAAGCGAGGGGCGGGCGCCGGGCGCCCGCCCCTGCGCGCTCACTTGTCGTAGGGCGAGCCCTTGAAGGGGATCAGCTTGCCGTCGTGCCAGACGGTGAGCAGGTAGTATTGCGGCAGCAGGGCGTCCTGGCGCTCCGGGTCCTTCTTGTCGAAGGCGGGCTTGTAGGGGGCGACCAGGCCGTCGCGGCTGACCTCGTAGAGCGCCGCCTGCACCTTCTTCCAGTCGTAGGCGCCGGCGATCTTGATGGCGTCGGCCAGGAGGTAGACCGCGTCATAGGCGTCGGCGATGCCCGAGGCGGCCTTGATGTCCTTCGGGTCCTTGATGCCGGTCTTCGCCTCGATGGCGGCGAGCACCTTCTTGCCGGTCGCGCTCTGCTCGGTCTGGAACGAGTAGGTCTGCATCACCCGCACGCCGTTGGCGAGCGGCCCGGCAAGCTCGCCGAGATTGCCCGAGATGCCCCAGGCGCCGATGATGGTGGGCTTCCAGGACGACTTGTCCATGGACCGCAGGATCTGGTTGGCCTCGCGGTCCAGCGACCAGACGATCGCCACGTCGGCGCCGCTGTCGCGGGCGCGGATGACCTGGGGCGTCATGTCCTGGTCGTTCCAGTTGAACGTCTCGGCGGCGGCGAGCTCCTTGCCCTTCGCCGCGAGCGCGGCCTTGATGTCCGGCAGCGCGCCGTTGCCCCAGCCGGTGTTCTCGTAGAAGAAGGCGATCTTGCCGCTCTTCGAGACCTTGAGCGCCTCGTCCACCAGGAAGCGGGCCACCCACTTGTCCTTGGCGGAGATGCGGAACATGAAGTTCGGGTCGCGCCCGTTCTCGATCGCCTTGGTGTTGGCCGCCCACACGCCCATGTAGGGGATGCCGATCTCGTGGATCGGGTCCACCTGGGCGAGCGCCACGGTGGAGTGGAAGCCGCCGAGCACCGCAATGCACTTGTCGGCGAGCGCGATGCGGCGGGTGTTGTCGACGCCGCGCGGCGGGGCGCCGGCGTCGTCGTACTGGATCAGCTTGAGCTTCTTGCCCAAGACGCCGCCGGCGGCGTTGATCTCGTCGATGGCGATCTCGGCGCCGAGCTTGATGGCCTGGCCCGAGAATGCGGCCGGACCGGTGACGGCAACGGAATTGCCGATGCAGGGCTCCTGCTGGGCGAAGGCGCCGGTGGCCGAGAGGCCGAGCGCCACCGTCGCGGCCAGGAGCGTGCCGCGCAACGAAGTCTCTGGAAGCATTTTGTTTTCTCCTGCCGTCTACAGGATGAATGGGGTCGATGACGCCCCAAAAATCACGAGCAGGGAAAAGCTAGATGCAGGGTCTGGCAATCGACAAAGATTAATTTCCAATCATAGGTATCGGAAACGCCTATGACATATAACAATAGGCAATACCGATGCACCACAGCGCATAATAAAACATTGAAAATAATGGTGTTTCACATTTTGAATGCCCATAGCTTGTGCATATGGCGCATTATCATGCAGTTTGACAATCGCTCATGATCCGGTGAACGTTCCTCGCCGGAAGGGCACGATATGGAAATCCGGCAGCTCAAATACTTCGTCCAGATCGCAGAAAGCGGCAATTTCTCGCGCGCCGCCGAGATCCTGCGCATTGCCCAGCCTTCGCTCAGCCAGCAGATGAAGAACCTGGAGGAGGAGCTGGGCGTCGACCTGCTGCTGCGGCACGCCCGAGGCGTCACCCCCACCGAACTCGGCCAGCAGCTCTACGACCACGCCCGCCGCATCCTCCAGGAGGTGGACCGGGCGAAGGACGTGGTCCGCTCCAGGTCCCGCAATCCCTCGGGAAAGGTCTCGGTCGGCCTGCCCACCTCCGCCTGCCGCGGGCTCGGCTTGCCGCTCATCTCGGCGCTGGCCGAGCGCCAGCCCAACATCACCCTGCATGTGGTGGAGGCGATGACGGGCTATCTCGACGACTTCCTCCAGCACGGCCGCCTGGACGTCGCTTTGCTCTACGACCACAAGGCGTTCGAGCACGTGGCCTGGACCGAGATGATGGTCGAGGACCTGATGCTGTTCGTCCCGCCCCACCATCCGCTCGCCGGCGCCGAGGCGGTGACGTTCCGCGAGATGTTCGATCTGCCCGTGGTGCTGCCCGGCGCCCCGAACGTCATGCGCACGGTGATCGAGCAGTTCGCCGCCCGGCACGACGTGGTGCCCGCCGCCATGGCCTGCGACAGCCTGCCCACCATCTCGCGCCTGGTGCAGTCGGGCCGCGCGCTCGGGGTGATGCCGCACTTCGCCTTCCTCGACGAGATGGCACGCGGCGAGATGGTGGCGATCCCCATCGTCGAGCCGACGCCCTCCTGGCGGCTCTCGGTGGTGGTCTCCCAGCGCACCATGAACCCGCGCGGCGCCGAGGCGGTGGCCGAGGTGATGGCCGAGGTGATCGCCGCCATGGTGGAAAGCGGCGCCTGGCGCGCCAAGCTCACGGGGGAAAAGTCCCGCGCCGAGCCGCGGGCCGCGGCGCGCTGAACCGCCCCTCCCCTCCCCCGACGCGCCATCTGGCGCGGAGCTTGCCTGCGACTACGCCGGTCGGGCTGCTCGAACCTCTGCGGAGGCGTCATGAGCCTTTATCTGAAGCAGTTGCGCTATCTGGTGGCGCTGGCGCGGCATCGCCATTTCGGGCGAGCGGCGGCGGAATGCCAGATCAGCCAGCCCGCCCTGTCGCAGGCGCTGCGGCAGCTGGAGCACGCCTTCCAGGTGCCGATCGTCGACCGGCACAATCAGGGATTCGAGGGCTTCACGCCCCAAGGCGCCCTGGTGCTCGACTTCGCCCGCCGCACCCTGGACGGCTTCGCGCATCTGAACCAGGAGCTGCTTTCAGCCGGCAGCGCGCTATCCGGCCATGTCCGGCTCGGCGTGATCCCGGTCGCGATGCCCGGAATCTCCATCATCACCACCGCCTTCAACCAGCTGTATCCGAACGTGAGCGTCTCGGTGTCCTCGCTCAACTTTTCCGCGCTCAAGGCGGGCCTGGAGAATTTCGACGTGGATATCGGCATCAACTATCTGGACCACGGCGCATCCACGGGACTTAGGCCCTATTTCCTCTACGACGAGTCCTACTATCTCATCGCCCCCGCGGACCATCCCGTCGCCCGGCAGGACAGCGTGACCTGGACCGAGGCGGGGCGCCTTCCTCTGTGCATGCTGACCCCGGACATGCAGAACCGGCGCATCCTCGACCGGGTTTTCGCCAGCGTCGGGGCCTCGCCGCGCACGGTGATCGAGACCAATTGCGCGCTCGCTTTGTGCTCCCACGTGCGGCCGGGTCACTGGTTCGCGGTGGTGCCGAACACCTTCTTCCTCATGGTGGGCGAATGGAGCGAGACGCGCGCCATCCGCCTTGTCGAGCCCACGATCACCAATACCATCGGCATCATGGTGCTGGAGCGCGAGCCCCAGCCGCCGGCGGTGCGCGCCTTCCTGGAGGTGGCCGAGGACATCTCCATGGCCGACGAGCTGATGCGGTTTGCCCCAGCCAATGCCCGCAAGGCCCGCGCCGACTGACGGGATGCGGGTCTCAGGCGGCCGGCAGCACCGCGACGCCGATCATGCAGTCGCGCGTCACGAGTTCGGCCAGGGCCGCCTCGTCCATCGCCTGCGTGCCCTCGGGCCGCTGCGGCAGCACCAGATAGCGCATGTCGGCGTTGGAATCGTGCACCACCACGCGCATCGCGACGGGCAGCTCCAGCCCGAACTCCTTCAGAACGGCCCTCGGCTCGCGCACCACCCGCGCCCGATAGGCCTTGCTGATGTACCAGGCCGGCGGCTGGCCGAGGATCGAGCGCGGATAGCACGAGCACAGGGTGCAGCAGACGAGGTTGTGCGTGGCCTCGTCATTCTCCACCACGATCAGTTGCGCCTCGCCGACGCCGATGCCCAGCTCCGCGGCGGCCGACTTGCCATTGTCGAGCAGGCGCGCCTTGTAGGCGGCGTCGGTCCACGCGCGGGCGACGATCTTCGCGCCAAGATGCACGCCGGGCGCCTCGATACGCTCGATCTCCCGCCGCACCTCCTGGGGCGCCACAAGATTGCGCGCCACCAGGAGCGCCTGGAGCGCGGCGACCCTGATCTGCCCCTCGATGTTGCCGGCCTCGTCCTCCACCACAAGGGGCTCGTGGGGCTCGTGGCCGTGGTCGTGCCCATGGTCATGGTCATGCTCGTGACCGTCGTGGGTCATGATGCCTGTCTCCCGTCTTGTCAGGGGGCCGGCGGCGGCTCGGCGGCGGCCAGCCAGTGGTCATAGATCTCGATGGCGACCATGTCGTCGGCGGGGCCGTCATAGTCGGGCCACAGCTCGGTCATCGCGAAGCCGACCCGGTAGAGCGGCACCACGGGGCCGCACACGCGGCCGATCGCGAGGTCTTCGGGATTGAGGAACATGCCGGCGCGGTGCAGCACCGTGCCCACATGATGGCGCACATAGAAGGGCGTGCGCACATGGCCCGGCTTGCCGAGGTCGAGCACGCGCACCTTGTCGCCGGCATCGAAGCGCGGCCTCATGGCGCGCATTCGGGCGCCGGCTCCCACTGCGCCCGCGCCTCGGCCACCGCGGCCTCGTATTCCTCGCGTGTGAACACGCCCTTCTCGATCAGGATGTCGAGCATCGCTTCGAGGCGCCGGCGGTAGAAGGAATAGGACCGATACTTCTCCTCGCCGAAGGATTCGAAGCCGCGCCTGAGCTCGTCCAGCGACATCATGCGGCGGGTGCCGTCGCCGAGGACGTTGCGGATCGCCTCCACCTGCTTCTCCCACTGGAGCCAGGGCAGTTCGACGATGGGAATCTCGCCGGCGCTGGCGCCGCCGATGTCGTGATAGCCGCGGGTCATCGTCGTCTCCCTCACGCGCGCCGGATGGCGAAGCTGTCCACGTAGGCCTGGGGCTGGGACGGATCGAACACCTTGCCGAGGATGGTGTGCTTGATGGACGCCGAGGCCGGCGCGGCCAGCCCCATCTCCTTCATGCGCTTGGCTGCGTCGGTGGCGAGGAACACCTGCTGGGCGACGGCCTGGTAGTCCACGTCCTTCGGCACCATGTCCCAGCGCCGAAGCTGGGTGAGCAGCCAGACCGCAGTGGAGGTGTAGGGGAAGGGCTTGAAGCCTATGCGGTTCGGCTCGCTCACCACCTGGCCGAGACCGTCGGCATAGCGGCCCACCAGCACCTGCTCCAGCACCGTCTGCGGCTGGTTCAGATAGGCGGCGGGCGCGAGCAGTTCCGCCACCTTCTTGCGGTTCTCCTGCTTGTCCGCGAACTCCGTCGCCCGTACCACCGCACGGAACATGGCGCCGTAGCTGTTGGGCGCCTCGCTCACGAACTTGTCCGTGACCGAGACCACGCAGCACGGATGATCCATGAAGATGTCGCGCGTCAGCATGTGCAGGAAGCCGACGCCCTCGAACACCGCCCGCTGGCCCCACGGCTCGGCGAACAGCATGCCGTCGAGATTGCCTGCGGCCATGTTGGCCACCGAATCCGGCGGCGGAAACACGCGCAGCTCCACGTCCTTGTCGGGGTCGAGGCCATGCTCGGCGAGGTAGTAGCGCAGGAGCATGGCGTGCATGGAATGCTGGTGCGGGATGCCGAACTTGAAGCCCTTCCAGTCCTTCGGGTCGCGCCGGTCCTTGTGCTTCACGTGCAGCGTGATGGCGTTGCCGTTCACGTTCTGCACCGAGGAGACGTAGGTGCGCATGGCCGGGCCGCCGACGCCCATGGTCATGGTGAGCGGCATGGCGAGCACGAGGTGGGTGGCGTCGAATTCGGTTGCCGCCAGCTTGTCACGCACGATCGCCCAGCCGGGCGTGCGCGACAGGTTCACGCTCTCCAGCCCCTCCTTGCCGTATTCGCCCATGGCATGGGCCAGCAGCAGCGGCACGGTACAGGTGATCGGCACGTAGCCGATGTTAAGCTTGGTCTTCTCGGGCTTGGCCGCCTCCTGTGCGATCGCCTTGGCGGTGCCGAGCGGGAACATCTGAGCGATGGCCGCGAGCGCGGTTGCCGCCCCCACCGACTGGAGAAAGGCGCGGCGTTGCATGGGGTTGGGGATCATGGCGTTGAGCACCGCCGTCTCCACCACCCGGTCGACGTAGTTCTCGGTGCCCTCATAGGCATCGGCGCCCATGGCCGGGCCGAGCGTATCGCGATGCTGGCCCATGGCGCCGCGGCAGCCGCAGGCGCAATCCGGGCGGAGGCGGCGCGGTCGATGGTCCTCGGTCATGGTCTGGGCTTCCCTCGGCTGGCCACGGAACGGGCTTCGATGTGCAACCGCCGTGCCAGGGCGCCCGAGCGGCGTGCAGTCGCCGTAATATCAGGCCAGATAAGCCGCGCTTATGACGCGTTTAAACTCAGCCGCATCGATCGTAAGCGCGCAGAAGGTTACATTTTAATCTGTCTGACTTTTGAGATTCTGCGCATTTTATTTTTGATCCGCGGACCCGAACGCAGGCCGCAGCCACGGATATTCTATGGAGAACGCCATGAACGGACTCGGTGGATTGAACAAGTCGGACCAGGGCGTGGTCCTCGGCATGGTGCAGCTTCAATTGCCGAATGTCGTCACGCCTGCCGACCTCAAGGCGCAGACACAGAAGATCGTCGCCATGGTGGGCAAGGCGCGCCGCAACCTCGGCACCATGGACCTCGTCGTGTTCCCGGAATATGCGCTGCACGGCCTGTCCATGGACATCAACCCGGAGATCATGTGCCGGGTGGACGGACCGGAGGTCGCGGCCTTCAGGCAGGCCTGCATCGACAACAAGATCTGGGGCTGCTTCTCCATCATGGAGCTGAACCCCGGCGGCATGCCCTACAATACCGGCCTCATCATCGACGACCAGGGCGAGATCCGCCTCAACTACAGGAAGCTCCATCCCTGGGTGCCGGTGGAGCCGTGGGAGCCGGGCAATTTCGGCATCCCGGTGATCGAGGGTCCCAAGGGCGCGAAGATCGCGCTCATCATCTGCCATGACGGCATGTTCCCGGAGATGGCGCGCGAATGCGCCTACAAGGGTGCCGAGATCATGATCCGCACCGCCGGCTACACGGCGCCGATCCGCGCCTCCTGGCGCTTCACCAACCAAGCCAACGCGTTCCAGAACCTCATGGTGACGGCGAACGTGTGCATGTGCGGCTCGGACGGCGCGTTCGATTCCATGGGCGAAGGCATGATCGTGAACTTCGACGGCACCATCCTCGCCCATGGCGAGACCGGGCGGGCCGACGAGATCATCACCGCCGAGGTGCGCCCGGACCTCGTGCGAGAGGCCCGGCGCATCTGGGGGGTCGAGAACAACATCTACCAGCTCGGCCACCGCGGCTACGTGGCGGTGAAGGGCGGCGCGCAGGACTGCCCCTACACCTTCATGCAGGACATGGTGGCGGGCAGATACCGGCTGCCGTGGGAAGACGAGGTCCGCGTCACCGACGGCACCGGCTGCGGCTTCCCGGCGCCGACGCGCCTTTACGGCGGCGGCGCCTGAGGGCGCGGACCCGGCTTCGCTCCCGCCGCGATCGCATGTAGGTTGCCGCCGCCCGGCGCGGGTGCGCCGGCGATGATGCGGGCATGCGAGAACGATGGATCAGGTGGATTGCTTGGTGGTGGGCGCCGGCGTGGTGGGGCTCGCCGTGGCGCGGGCGCTCGCTCTGGCCGGGCGCGAGGTGGTCGTGATCGAAGCGGCGGACGCCATCGGCACCGGCATCTCCTCGCGCAATTCGGAGGTGATCCATGCCGGCATCTACTACCCGCCGGGCAGCCTGAAGGCGAAGCTGTGCGTGAAGGGCCGCGACGCGCTCTACGCCTTTTGCGCCAGCCACGGCGTCGCCCATCGCAGGCTCGGCAAGCTCATCGTCGCCGCCAGCGCCGACGAGGTCGCCTACCTGGAGAAACTGGCGGCCAATGCTGTGGCCTGCGGCGTCGACGATCTCCGCCTTTTGGACGGCGGCGAGGCGCGGGCGCTGGAGCCGGCGCTGTCGGTGCATGCGGCGCTGCTCTCGCCCTCCACCGGCATCGTCGATACCCACGGCTACATGCTGGCGCTACTGGGCGACATGGAGGCGGCCGGCGGCATGCTGGCCTTGTCCGCGCCCTTCGCCGGGGCCGATGCGGTTTCCGGCGGGCTCAGGGTGCGCACCGGCGGCCCGGAGCCGATGACCCTCGACTGCCGCCTCCTGGTGAACGCCGCCGGTCTCGACGCGCCCGCCGTCGCCCGCGCCATCGACGGCATGCCGCCGGCGCGGGTGCCGGAGCAGACGCTGGCGAAGGGCAACTATTTCTCCTGCACCCGCAAGGTGCCGTTCCGCCACCTCATCTATCCGGTGCCGGAGCCGGGCGGGCTCGGCACCCATCTGACGCTGGACCTCGCGGGCCACGGCCGCTTCGGGCCGGACGTGGAATGGGTGAGCGAGCGCCGCTACGAGGTCGACCCGGCGCGGCGCGGCTCCATGCTGGCGTCGATCCGCCGCTACTGGCCGCAGATCGATGCCGATGACCTCGTTCCCGGCTATTCCGGCATCCGGCCGAAGATCCCCGCCATCGGCGGCGGCGCGCCGGACTTCCTGATCCAGGGGCGCGAGGCGCATGGGGTGGCGGGCCTCGTCAACCTGTTCGGCATCGAATCCCCCGGACTGACCAGCGCGCTCGCCATCGGCGAGGAGGTGGCGGCCCTTCAGGCCTGATGCCTCAGCCCGCGGCCCCTTCCACCGCCGCCATGGCGCGGCGCCAGCGCAGGAATTCGTGCACCGCGGGCGAGGGCTCGTGGCGGCGGTAGATCATGTAGACGTCCGCCACCAGCTGCGGCACCACCGGGCGGAACACCACGTCGGCGCTGGTGAAGGCCTCGGTGGAGGCAGGCACCAGGGAGACCCCGAAGCCGGAGGCGATCAGGCTCGGGATCGACTGGCTGTCCACCACCTGCTGCGACACCTTGGGCAGGAAGCCCGCCTCGACGCAGCTCCGGCCGAGATAGCGTGCGAATTCCGATGAATCCGGGTGCAGCATCACGTGCTCGTCCTCGGCGAGGTCGGTCAGCGCCACTTCGCGGCGGCGCGCGAGGCGGTGGCGCTTTGGCAGGATCACCGAGATTCCCTCGTGCCAAGCGAGCGTGCTCTCCAGGTCCTGATGATCGGCCACCGAGCGGTTGAAGCTGATGTCGGTGCGGTGCTCCAGCACGCCCTGCACCTGCAGCGCGGGCGCCTGCTCGTAGATCACCGTGCGCACCTCCGGCGCCTCCCGGCGATAGGCGGCAAGCCATCGGGCGAGGCCGCCGCGCAGGATGGTGCCGGTGGCGCCGATCTCGATCTTGCCCGAGCGGCCGGCGCCGATCGCCTTGACCTGCTGGCGCGCCCGCTCCGCCTGGTCGAGCAGCGCCCGCGCCTGAACCTTCAGTTCGAGCCCCGCCGCCGTCAGTTCCACGCGCCGGCTGGTGCGGGTGAAGAGCTTCGTGTCCAGCTCCGCCTCCAGTTGCGCGATCTGCTGGGACAGCGGCGGCTGGGAGATGTGGAGCCGCTCCGCCGCACGGGTGAAGGACAGTTCCTCGGCCACGGCGGCGAAATAGCGGAGCTGCCGAAGATCCATATCTTTTCCAGATCAATCTAGTTCAACGATATATTGGACGTATCCCTTTATCCGCGCAACTCTGGTTGCAACGGCCGGACATCTGGCATCGCTCTTGCTGGACATCCGCGACCGCCCTTCCAGAACCGGGCACCATAAGGAAAACCTTCCATGAGCAAATTCAATGCCTTGCGCCTCGGCGCCGTCGCCGCCGCCTCGCTGGCCACCGTCTTCCTCGCCGCGCTTGCCCCTGCCGCCGCGGATGCGCTGGCGGATATCGAGAAGGCCAAGGTCATCAAGATCGCGGTGCCGCAGGACTTCGCCCCGTTCGGCTCGGCCGGGCTCGATCTGAAGCCCCAGGGCTACGACATCGACATGGCGAACTACATCGGCAAGTCGCTGGGCGTAAAGGTGGAGATCGTGCCGGTGACGAGCGCGAACCGCATCCCCTATCTGCAGACCAAGAAGGTGGACCTCGTCATCTCCAGCCTCGGCAAGAATGCCGAGCGCGAGAAGGTGATCGACTTCTCGGTGCCCTACGCGCCGTTCTTCTCCGGCGTCTACGGCATTGCCGGCGAGAAGATCGCGAATGCGGACGCCCTCGCCGGCAAGACCGTGGGCGCGACCCGCGGCGCCATCGAGGAGCAGGAGCTGACCAAACTCGCCCCGTCGACGGCCACCATCAAGCGCTACGAGGACAACAACGCCACCATCTCCGCCTTCATCTCCGGCCAAGTGGACCTCATCGCCACGGGCAACACGGTGGCCGCGGTGATCGCGGAGAAGAGCGCCGCCCGCAAGCCCGAGCTGAAGTTCGTCATCAAGGACAGCCCCTGCTACGTGGGCCTCAACAAGGAAGAGCCGGCGCTGCTCGCCAAGGTCAACGAGATCATCGCCAAGGCCAAGGCGGACGGCACGCTGGAGCAGCTCTCGCAGAAGTGGCTGAAGCAGCCTTTGCCGGCGACCTTCTGAGCCGCGCCCCGCGCCAGCGCCAAGACAGCGCCCCGGGGGCAGGCCATGCTCTATCAAATGAACTTCGGCGACCTCCTGCCCTACTGGCAGGTGCTCGCCCGGGGTCTCCTCTTCACCGTGGTGCTCACCCTGGTCTCCACCGTCGCCGGCATCTTCGTCGGCACGGCGGGGGCCTGGGCGCGGACCTTCGGGCCGAAATGGGCCGGAACGTGCGTCAGCATCTATGTGGAGTTGATCCGCAACACGCCGTTTATCGTGCAGCTCTTCTTCATCTTCTTCGGGCTGCCCGCCATCGGCGTGAAGATGGGGGAGGCGGAAGCCGCCTTCCTCGCCATGACCATCAATCTCGGCGCCTATTCCACCGAGATCATCCGCGCCGGCATCCAGGCGGTGCCGTACGGACACCTGGAGGCCGGCTCGTCGCTCGCCATGAGCCGGTGGGAAATCTTCCGCCACATCGTGCTGAAGCAGGCCTTCATGAAGGTCTACCCGGCACTGTCGTCCCAGATCGTCATCGTCATGCTGGGCTCGGCGGTGGTGTCGCAGATCTCGGCGGAGGACCTCACCTACGCCGCCAACTACATCCAGTCGCGGAACTTCCGCGCCTTCGAGGTCTACCTGGTGGTGACGGGCATCTACCTCGCGCTCGCCATCGCCCTGCGGGCCCTCCTGCGCGGCATCGCCCGTGCCGTATTTCCGAAGGGGTGAGCCATGCTTGAATTCACCTTCAGCGTGATCCTGGAGAACCTGCTCCTCGCCACGCGCTGGACCATCCTGCTCTCGCTCATCGCCTTCGTGCTGGGCGGGGTGGTGGGCCTCATCGTCCTGTTCGCCCGGGTCTCGCACAGCCGCGCGCTGCGCACCTTGACCATCGGCTACATCGAGCTGTTCCAGGGCACGCCGCTGCTGATGCAGCTGTTCCTGTTCTTCTTCGGCGTCGCCTTGCTCGGCGTGGAGGTCAGCCCCTGGGTCGCCGCCTCGCTGGCGCTGACCTTCTGGACCTCCGCCTTCCTCGCCGAGATCTGGCGCGGCTGCGTGGAGGCAATCCCGAAAGGCCAGTGGGAGGCCTCCGAGAGCCTGGCCATGACCTACACCGAGCAGATGCGCCACGTCATCCTGCCCCAGGCGCTGCGCATCGCCGTCGCCCCCACGGTCGGCTTCTCGGTGCAGGTCATCAAGGGCACGGCGCTCGCCTCGGTGATCGGCTTCGTGGAGCTGACCAAGGCCGGCACCATGCTCAACAACGCCACCTTCCGCCCGTTCCTCGTCTACACGCTGGTGGCGCTGATCTACTTCGCCCTGTGCTTCCCGTTGTCCTGGTATTCCAAACGTCTGGAGGGCCGCCTCAATGTCGCTCGTTAGCATCAAGGACGTGCGCAAGAGCTATGGCGCCAACGAGGTCCTGAAGGGCGTCTCGCTCGACATCAAGCGCGGCGACGTCACGGCCATCATCGGCCGCTCGGGCTCCGGCAAGTCGACGCTCCTGCGCTGCATCAACGGCCTGGAGACCTTCCAGTCCGGCTCGATCGCGGTGGACGGCATGGCGGTGGGCGACGGCAAGACCGACCTCAGAACCCTGCGCCGCCACGTGGGCATGGTGTTCCAGCAGTTCAACCTGTTCCCGCACCTCACGGCGGGCGAGAACATCATGCTCGCCCCCACCGTGGTGGCGAAGGAGCAGAAGGGCGAGGCGCGGGCCATGGCCGAGAGCCTGCTGGAGAAGGTCGGACTTGAAGGCAAGTTCGACGCCTATCCGGGCCAGCTCTCCGGCGGCCAGCAGCAGCGCGTCGCCATCGCCCGCTCGCTCGCCATGCGGCCGACCGTGCTCCTGTGCGACGAGATCACCTCCGCCCTCGATCCGGAGCTCGTGAACGAAGTGCTGCGCGTGGTGGAACAGCTCGCCAGCGAAGGCATGACGCTGATCCTCGTCACCCACGAGATGCGCTTCGCCCGCGATGTCGGCACCAAGCTGGTCTTCATGCACCACGGCCTGGTGCACGAGGAGGGCGACCCCAAGGCGCTGTTCGCCAATCCGGGCACGCCCGAGCTCGCCCAGTTCGTGGGCGGCATCCACTGACGCCGAGGCACCAACAATGACACGGGAAGAGGACGCGACCATGGAGCGCGCGCAGCCGGCCGTCCCGGCCAAGGTGGCGGCGGCGATGGCCGCGCGCATCGTCCGCCGGATCGAGGAGCTGGCGCGGGTGTCGGAGACCGAAGGCGCGCTCACCCGCGTCGCCTTCTCGGCCGAGCACGCCCGCGCCGCCAAGCTCCTCGTCGCCTGGATGGAGGAGGCGGGCATGCGCGCCCGCATGGACGAGATCGGCAACGTGATCGGCCGCTACGAGGGCGAAACGCAGGGCCTGCCCGCCCTGATGGTCGGCTCGCACTACGACACCGTGCGCGATGCCGGCAAATGGGACGGCCCGCTCGGCGTCGTCACCGCCATCGAGTGCGTCGCCGCCATCGCCGCGCGCGGCACGCGGCTGCCCTACGCGCTGGAGGTGATCGCCTTCGCCGACGAGGAGGGCACGCGCTTCTCCTCCACGCTGCTCGGCAGCCGCGCGGTCGCCGGCACGTTCGACGAGGGCGCGCTGGAGGCGAAGGACAAGGACGGCACCACCGCGCGCGCCGCCCTGGAAGCGTTCGGCCTCGATCCGCGCCGCATCCGCCGGGCCGCGCGCCGGCGCGAGGAGGTGCTCGGCTATCTGGAGCTGCACATCGAGCAGGGGCCGGTGCTGGAGGCGGAGGACCTGCCGGTGGGCGTCGTCACCGCCATCAGCGGGGCAAGCCGCTTCCTGGTCGAGCTCAACGGCATGGCCGGCCATGCGGGAACGGTGCCCATGGGGCTCAGGCGCGACGCGCTCGCCGGCGCCGCCGAATGCGTTCTGGCGGTGGAAGCCCTGTGCCGCGCCGGCGTCGGCGTGGTGGGCACGGTGGGCCAGATCACCGCTGAGCCGGGCGCCGCCAACGTCATCCCCGGACGCGCGCGCTTCTCCATCGACATCCGCGCGCCCGACGATGCCCAGCGCCGCGAGACCGTTTCCGACGTGGTGGACGCGATCGACGAGATCGCCTCCCGCCGCAAGCTGAAGGCGCGCATCACCAAGACCCACGAGAACGGCACCGCGCTGTGCGCCCCGCGCCTCAAGGCGCAGCTCGGCGCCGCCATCGCCGCGGCCGGGCACCGCGTGCTGGAGCTGCCGAGCGGGGCCGGCCACGACGGCATGGCCATGATCGACCTCACCGACATCGCCATGCTGTTCGTGCGCTGCAAGGGCGGGGTGAGCCACCATCCGAGCGAGCATGTGGACGAAAAGGACGTGGCGGCTGGCGCGCGGGTTCTGCTGTGTGCCATGGAGAACTTCGCGGCACCGGCCACCGGCGACGCACCTGACCGGAAGGCCAAGGCGGAGCCGAAGCCGCCCGGCCGCCGGGCGAACAGCCATCCGAGGAAGCCATGACCGCCGCCGTTCCCACCCCCGCGAGCCTCCGGCAGGACATCCTCGCCTTCGTCGATGGCGCGCAGGCGGCCGAGACCGCCTTTCTCGCCGAACTAGTGAAGGTGCCCTCGGACAACCCGCCCGGCGACTGCGCCCCCCATGCGGAGCGGGCGGCGGCGCTGCTGGAGGCGCTCGGCTTCACGGTGGAGCGCCACCGGGTGCCGCAGGCGCGGGTGCGCGCCGGCGGCATGGAGAGCGTCACCAACCTCGTGATCCGTGAGCGGTTCGGCGATGGCCCGGTGGTGGCGCTCAACGCCCATGGCGACGTGGTGCCGCCCGGCCTCGGCTGGAGCGTCGACCCCTACGGCGCCGAAGTCCGCGACGGGGTGATGTACGGCCGCGGCGTCGCGGTCTCGAAGTCCGATTTCGCGACCTATGCCTATGCGCTCCTGGCGCTGAAGGCGGCGGCGCGGGCCGGCGCGCGCTTTGCCGGCACGATCGAGCTGCACTTCACCTATGACGAGGAGATCGGCGGCCTGCTCGGTCCCGGCTGGCTGCTGGAGGAGGGCATCACCAAGCCGGACTATGTGGTCTCGGCCGGCTTCGCCTACGACATCGTCACCGCCCACAATGGCTGCCTGCACCTGGAGGCGGAGATCATCGGCCGCTCGGCGCACGCCGCCATGCCGGACACGGGCGCCGACGCGCTGGAGGCGGCGACCGCCGTCCTGGCCGCGCTCTACCGCCTGCGGCACCGCCTCAAGGCGCAGCCTTCGGCGGTCCCCGGCATCGGTGCGCCCGGGCTGACGGTGGGGCTCATCTCCGGCGGCATCAACACCAATGTGGTGCCGGACAAGGTGAGCCTGCGCATCGACCGCCGCATCACCCCGGAGGAGGACGCCGGCGCGGCCGAGGCGCAGCTCCACGAGGCCATCACCGACGCCGTCGCCGGCCTGCCGGGCATCTCCTGCCGGCTCACGCGCATCCTCATCGCCACGCCCTTCGTGCCCATGCCGGGGCAGGAGCGGCTCGTCGGAGCGATTCGCAAGGCGGCCGAGGGCATCATGCCGGAGCCGGTGGGCACCAAGGGCGTGCCGATCTACACCGACGCGCGGCTCTATTCGGCCGCGGGCATCCCCACCGTGCTCTACGGCGCCGGCCCCCGCACGCTGCTGGAGGCCAACGGCCACCGCGCGGACGAGAAGCTGAAGCTGGACGATCTCCACAAGGCGACAAAGGTGGTCGCGCTCGCGCTGGCGGACCTCCTGGCGCCGGCCTGAGGGCGTCCGGCCGGCATGAAATTTCTTCAGGTTTCAACACGCCGGCAATTTGCACTAGCTTCCCCCTCGGCGGGCGCGCCGGCATCGAGCCGGAGCGCCCGCCGCACGGGGGATTTCGGCAGATGGGTGCGTTGCTTTCGCGCCGCGCGTTCGTGGCGGGACTGGCGGTGGGTGTATCCGGCGCGGCCCCGGCCCGGGCGGCGACGCCGGCCGATCTCAACCGCATCCAAAGGGTGGCGATCCACCCCGCCATCGGCATTGCCCGCGTCGGCAACAGCGACGACGCCTTCTTCTTCGGCCCCGAGATGCCGGGCGGCGTGCCGCGCGGTCCGTTCAAGGACCAGTCCGGCGCCATGGCCAAGCAGGCGGCGCGCTTCCGCATCTACGGCTATGACGCCCAGGGGCGCGTGGTGGCCGAGATCACCGCGAAGGAGGCCGAGATCACCTGGCAGGTGGCGGTCGCCAACACCAAGGCCCTCTGGTACGACGCCGACATCGCCTTCGACCTGCCGGGCGCCCCCGCGGCGGACCGCCGCAACGGCGCCGTGACCGACCGCGCCTCCCTCGCCATCGTCGCGACGCCGCGCACGCTCACCGGACCCGGCGCCCGCCCGCGCCCGCTCGACGGCGGCGCCTTCAAGGGCCGGCCCATCTCCCTCGGCGAGGTCATGACCGACGCGGACGGGCGCCTCGTGGTGCTGGGCGGCTCCGGCGCCGCCTATGCCGCCGACGGCGCCCCGCCCATGAGCGGCTATGCGGACAATGACGGCTGGGCCGACGACACCTGCGACGGGCCGGTGGATGCGAGCGTGAAGATCGGCGACCGGGTGTTCCAGGCCGAGCCCGCATGGGTGGTCAGCGTCGGCCCCAATTACGCGCCGGCGGTGGCGAGCGGCCTCGTCTCCCTTCACGACGTGGTGGACGCGGCACTGGTGGATGCCGGGGTCCGCCGCGCGCCGTCCACCGAGTTCGAACGCCATGTCTGGCCGGTGTTCGAGCGCATGGCCGACCTGCAATGGGTCAATGAGGGCTTCTTCCAGAAATACGGCTTCGGTAGCGCGCGCGACTTCTCCAGCGTCGCCTGGCGTTCCCGCCTCGCCGACGGCTCGGCGGGCAATGCGGCGCTCAGGGCCGAGATACTCGCGCTGTTCCGCGATCCCGCCTTCACCCGCGTGGAGCCGGACCTCGAACCGCAGCTCTACGGCGACAAGGTGGTGCTGCCGCCGGACGCCATCGAGCCGCGCCAGTGGCTCGCCCTGACCCCGCTCCAGTACCGGCACCTGAAGGCCTGGGCCGAGGGGCGCTTCACCCGCGCCCCGGAACGGCCGCGCAACCGCCTGGAGGATTTCACGCTCGCCGACCAGCCGGGGGCGCTCGACCGCGCGGCGATGGAGGCCAGCCTCGGCGGGCCGTTCCATCCCGGCATCGAATTCCCGTGGATCGCCCGCGTCGCCTGGATCTGGGGCCCCGACATGCGGTTGAAGTCCACGGCGCGGGCGCCGGACCTCACCGACTACGGCGCCGTGCTCACCGCGCCGAAGGCGCTGTCGAAATCGGGCCCGCTCGCGCGCCTCGGGCCGGGCGGCATCACCCAGTGGATGGGCCTGCCGTGGCATGCGGATTGGTCGAGCTGCCGCGCCGGCTATGAGAGCGCGGTCTCGCCGATCCTGCCCGCCTTCTGGCCGGCGCGGGTGCCCACCACGGTGCTGACCGAAGCTGACTACAAGGTGGTGATGGACACCGCCCGCTCCATCGACGAACGGCGCGCCGCCTTCGCCCGCCGGCGCGACTGGGAGCGCTTCATCAGTGCCCCCACCCGCCCGCCGGTGCTCGCCGCCATGGCGCAGGAATGGCACCGCCTCGGCCTGGTGCAGGAGCGGCCGGGACCGACCGAAGGCCCCTTCCCTGCCAGCATGAAGGTGGAGACCCTGGTGGGCTTCGCGCGCGAGCCCGAGGTGGCCTACGGCGCCAACACGCTCTACCCGCAGATCGGCACCTTCCCGCTGGTGACGGCCAATTCGGACGACAACAGCCTGCGCCTCGTCGCCGCCGACGGCGAGGTGACGCAGATGCGCCTCACCGCACCCTTGGAGCGGCCCGAGGGCATGACGCGCAACCTCGACGGCAATCTCTATGTCTGCTGCATGAACGGCAACGTGGTGCGCCGGGTGACGCCCAAGGGGGTGGTGACGCTGTTCGCGGAAGGCTTCTCTTCGCCCGTCGGGATCGCCGGCGACCGCCAGGGCAACCTCTATGTGGCGAACTTCGTGGAGAAGGGCTTCATCAGCGTCATCACACCCGACGGGAAGAGCCGCGTGCTGGTGCCGCCCGAGGCCGGGCTCGTCTCTCCCATCGGCATCGTCGTCACGCCGGACGGCGCGCTGCTGGTGAGCTGGGGCGGCGCCTCGGTGGCGCGCATCGACCTTGCCACCGGCAAGGTGATCGACCTGCACTGGCTCACCAACTTCCACAACCCGCGCCAGATGGCCTACGACACCTCCTACCGCCTCTACGTGGCGGACCAGATGAACAATGCAGTGCGCCGCTTCGATCTCATGGGCGTGCCGATCCCGCTGATCCTGCGCGGAGCGACGCTGACCATGCCGTTCGGCCTCGTGTTCGACGTGAAGGGCGACCTCTACGCCTCGCAGACCCGAGGCACCCTCATCAAGCGGGTGGAGCTGAAGGGCGAGGTCGGCATGGTCTCCGACTTCGCGGACGGCCTGCCCAATCCGGGCGGCGTCGTCTTCATCGGATGAGCGCTTGCAGCCTCCTGGTGGTGGGCGCGGGACCGGCCGGCGCCGCCGCGGCCGCCACCGCCGCGGGCCGGGGCTGTGACGTGACGCTGCTGCATGATCCCCGCCGTGGCCAGGCCTGGGCGGGCGAGAGCCTGCCGCCGGGCATGCCCGATCTGGTGGCGGCCGTGTTCGGCGCCGCGATCCTCGACGGCCACCTGCCCGCTCACGGCACCCGTGCCGCCTGGGGCAGCGATGCGCTGGAGGAAACCGACTTCCTCGCCAACCCGCTCGGCGGCGGCCTGCTGCTCGACCGCGCCCGCTTCGATGCCGCGGCGCGGGCCGCGGCGGTGGCGGCCGGGGCGCGGCTGGTGGAGGGACGCGCCAGTGCGATCATGCACGCGGACGGCGCGTGGCAGATCGCCCGCGCGGAAGGCGGCGCGCTCACGGCGCGCTTCGTCATCGACGCCACGGGACGCTCCGCCGCCGTCTCGCGCCAGCTCGGCGCGGGGCGCACGGCGGCCGACCGGCAGGTGGCGATCGTCGCCGCCTTCGCCGATGCCGGCGACGGCTTCCATGGCACCAGCATCGAGGCGGTGCCCATGGGCTGGTGGTACACCACGCCCCTGCCCGGCGGCCGGCGCGTGCTGGCCTTGCTCACCGACGCCGACCTCTGGCAGGCACGCACGCAGGACTGGCCGGCGCTGCTCGGCGAGACCCGGCACATGGCGCGCTGCGCCGGCCCTTCCGCGTCCGCCGCCCACCCGCGCGCCTGGCCAGCGGAGAGCGCGAGCGCCCAGAGGCTTCACGGTCCGGGCTGGCTTGCGGCCGGCGACGCGGCGATGACGTTCGATCCGCTGTCCTCGCAGGGGGTCTCCGCGGCCGTGCTCATGGGCTCGCGCGCCGGCGCGGCGGTGGCGGACGCGCTTTCGGAGGGAACGATGCCAGACCTCGCGCCCTGGGCCGAGGACTACCGGACATTGGAAGCGGAGACGGCGGACCTGCGCACCTATTACGCGCGCCTGGAGCGGCGCTGGCCCACGGCGCCGTTCTGGGCGCGGCGCGCCGCCCAGGGCGCGACCCGATCAAATTGAATCAATTTGATCGGGCATCGTGTTCTCTAGCGCATGGCGTAGCGCACGCCGAGCCGCACCTGGTGGGCGGAGAGCCCCTCCACCTCCAGCGGCACGCTGCCCGAGGGCATGGGCGCGGAGACCGAGCCGAGATTGACGTAGCGATAGCCGAGATCGACGCTCAGCGCCGAGGTGAAGGCGTAGCTCACGCCCGCCGAGATCGAATAGGCGAAGTTCCAGCTGTTGCCCTGGGCATAGCTGATCGGGGCATCGAGGGAGATGATGCCGAAGCCGATGCCGCCGCCCACATAGGGCGTGAAGCCGGCGAACGTGCCCACGTCCCAATAGAGATTCGCCATGCCCACGGTGGCGCTTGCGCCCACGTCGCCGGCCACCGTCGCCGTGCTGCCGAGGGAAAAATAGTCGATGGTGCCGTCGACCCGGAACGGGCCGGAGAAATCGTAGCCGAAGCCGCCGCCGATCGACCAGCCGGACCCGTAGTCCGGGCTGGGATTGAGCGGCACGGCCGCAGAGGTCACCGCGCCCGAGCGCGGCGCCACATAGCCGGCGTCGCCGCGCAGATACCAGCCGCTTTCCGGCCCGTCGTGCACCTCCGGCGAGGCGAGCGAGAAGTCGCCGGCCTTGCCCAGGCGAGGAGCCGGATCCGCGGCGAGAGCCGCCGCAGCCGAGGCCGCGAGCGCCGCTGCGCTGAGAGGCAGAACCTTACGCCACATCACGGGACGACCCATGTTTCACCGATCATGGGCCGCAGGTTGCCACGGGATGCTTAAGCAGCGATTAACCCTGACAAGGGGTTAAGATGGAACAGCGCGCGCCGCGCCGGCCCTCCCTTCCGACAGCACGTCCCGGTCCCATCCTCGCCACGAAGCTGCCTAGAATCGCGGCCGATGGATCATCCTGATTCGGGAGCGGCCCTGATGCAGCGTGCCTTCCGCGCGGCCCTGGCTTTGGTGCCCGCCGTATTCCTCCTCGCCACCCCGGCCGCCGCCGGGGGGCATCGCGACGACATGATGCTCCACGTCGACATGGCGACGCGGATCGAGCAGCGGTGCAACGCCCGCGCCATGGGCCAGCTCGGCCGCGAGGACAAGACCATGCGCCCGGAGGAGGTGGTGGCCTATGCCTTCGCCGAACCCAAGCTCGGCAAGGCCAGCATCGCCGCGCCGGGTGCCGCGGTCCGCAGCCGCGGCCACTGGTATCACCTCGCCTATCAGTGCCGCACCAGCGCCGATGGCATGGAGGTGGAGGACTTCCGCTACCAGCTCGGCGCCGAGGTGCCCCGCAACCAGTGGGACGCGCACAGCCTAGTGGAGTGAGTGGGCGGCGGGCCGGCGCGGAATTTTCCTCGATCGGCGCGGCGAAACGCGCTTTCCTTTGCCAAAGGATCGAGCCCATGACCGACCCCGTCACCGACGACACCAGCGGTACCGCCCCGGCGGACGAAGCCGCTCCCGCGGCTGAGGCCCCCAACCGGCATCGCACGGGCCGCCATCACAAGCTGCGCAGCCAGGCCACGCCCGGCGCGGCAGCGGGCGCCGGAGCCGTCGGTGCCGGCGCGCTGGGCGTCGGCTCGGTGGGCGCCTTCGCCCTGGGCGCGCTGGCGGTGGGCGCGCTCGCCATCGGAGCGCTGGCCATCGGCCGCCTCAGCATCGGCCGGGCGCGCATCAGGCGGCTGGAGATCGAGGAACTGGCGGTCGGCAAGGTCGTGCCGCTGCCGAGGGACGGGAGCCGCCACGGGCAGAGGCGCTGAAGCGACCGTGCCCCGCCTCGACGCCTCCCGGGCAGCGTCATGCCCCGGCTTGTCCGGGGCATCCACCCTGCCGACACGCCGCGCATCAAGACCAAGCGCCATCCCGGCCGCAAAGTGGACCCTCCGGACAAGCCGGAGGGAGACGGGGCGCTTTGGTGGAGGGCGCAGCGCTTCCAGCAGCATGGCGCCGGGCTTCTAGCCGTAGCGCGACGGGCGCCCTGCCGAAGGGCGGCGGTGCCCGTCGGGCTGCCCTACCCCTTCGTCCGCCGCCCGCCCTTGCGGAATCCCTTGGTGCCCGGATCGGGTCGCGGTCCCGGGCGGAAGGCGTCTTCGCTGAGGGGCACCGCGCGGTCGGTGCCCGGCCCCATGTCGTCGAGCGAGGGCATGTGCGCGCGCGGCGCGAACATGGGCATCTCCGGCGCGGAACCGCGCGGCGCGGCGCGACCTTCCGGCGCGCCCGTCTTGCTCGCGCCCGTCTTGGCCCCCCGCCCCTTCGCCTTGCCGGCCTCCTTCGGCGGCTCGTTGGCGGCGCGGCCGTATTTGCGCGGGCCGCGGAAGCCGCCGGTCCTGTCCTCCACCGCTTCCTGGCGGGCGAGCGGATCGTCGGAAACCGCAAGCTCGGTCGCCTCCAGCCGGCGGATTTCATCGCGCAGCCGGGCGGCAGTCTCGAAGTCGAGGTCGGCGGCGGCGGCGCGCATGCGCTTTTCCAGGTCCGCCATGACCGCCTTGAGATTGTGCCCGAAGGCCGCCCCCTCCTCCGCGAGGCCCGCATCCACCTGCACGTGGTCGCGCTCGTAGACGGAATTGAGGATGTCGCCGATGGCCTTCTTCACGCTCTCGGGCGTGATGCCGTGCTCGGTGTTGTAGGCCATCTGCTTCTCACGGCGGCGGGTGGTCTCCGCCATGGCCCGCTCCATGGAGCCCGTCACCTGGTCGGCATAGAGGATCACCCGCCCGTCCACATTGCGCGCGGCGCGGCCGATGGTCTGCACCAGCGAAGTTTCAGAGCGCAGGAAGCCTTCCTTGTCCGCATCGAGGATAGCCACCAGCCCGCATTCGGGAATGTCGAGGCCCTCGCGCAGCAGGTTGATGCCGATGAGCACGTCGAACGCGCCGAGCCGCAGGTCGCGGATGATCTCGATGCGCTCGATGGTGTCGATGTCCGAGTGCATGTAGCGCACGCGGATGCCGTTCTCGTGCAGATATTCGGTCAGGTCCTCCGCCATGCGCTTGGTGAGCACCGTGACCAGCGTCCGGTAGCCCTTGGCCGCCACCGCCCGCACCTCGCCGAGCAGGTCGTCCACCTGGGTGCGGGCCGGACGTATGTCCACGGGAGGGTCGATCAGGCCGGTGGGGCGGATCACCTGCTCCACGAACACGCCGCCGGTCTGGTCCATCTCCCACGAGCCGGGGGTGGCCGAGACGTGCACCGTCTGGGGCCGCATGGCCTCCCATTCCTCGAAGCGGAGCGGGCGGTTGTCCATGCAGGACGGCAGGCGGAAGCCGTATTCCGCCAGCGTCGCCTTGCGGCGGAAGTCGCCGCGATACATGGCGCCGATCTGCGGCACGGTCACATGGCTCTCGTCGATGAAGACGAGGGCGTTGTCGGGCACGTATTCGAACAGGGTCGGCGGCGGCTCGCCTGGCTTCCTGCCGGTGAGCCAGCGCGAATAGTTCTCGATGCCCGCGCAGCTTCCGGTCGCTTCCATCATCTCCAGGTCGTAGCGGGTGCGCTGCTCCAGCCGCTGCGCCTCCAGCAGGCGGCCCATCTTGTACAGCTCGTCGAGCCGCATCTTCAGCTCGGCCTTGATGCCGCCGAGCGCCTGGATCAGCGTCGGCCGGGGCGTGACATAGTGCGAGGCGGCGTAGACGCGCACGCTCTTCATGTCGCCGCTCTTGTGGCCGGTGAGCGGGTCGAACTCGGAGATGCTCTCCACCTCGTCGCCAAACAGGCTCACGCGCCACGCCCGGTCCTCATAGTGGGCCGGGAAGATCTCCACCACGTCGCCGCGCACCCGGAAGGTGCCGCGCGCGAAGTCCGACTGGATGCGCTTGTACTGCAGCGCCACGAGGTCGGCGAGCAGCGCGCGCTGGTCGATGCGCTCGCCGACCTTGATGTCGAAAGTCATTGCCGAATAGGTCTCGACCGAGCCGATGCCGTAGATGCACGACACCGAGGCGACGATGATCACGTCGTCCCGCTCCAGCAGGGCGCGGGTGGCGGAATGGCGCATCCGGTCGATCTGCTCGTTGACGGAGGATTCCTTCTCGATATAGGTGTCCGTCCGCGGAACATAGGCTTCGGGCTGGTAATAGTCGTAGTAGGAGACGAAGTATTCCACCGCGTTGTCGGGGAAGAAGCTCTTGAACTCGCCATAGAGCTGCGCGGCCAGCGTCTTGTTCGGCGCCATGACGATGGCCGGGCGCTGGAGCGTCTCGATCACCTTGGCCATGGTGAAGGTCTTGCCGGAGCCGGTGACGCCGAGCAGCACCTGGTCGCGCTCGCCCGCCTGGGCCTGGGCGCAGAGCTCCTTGATGGCCTGCGGCTGGTCGCCGGCGGGCTGGAAGTCGCTCTTCATGGTGAAGGGGACGCCGCCTTCGGACTTCTCCGGGCGCGGCGGACGGTGCGGCACCCAGAGCTGGCCCGTGACCTCCGGCCGCCCCTCCTCGATCAGCCGCGAGAGCGCCTGCACGGTGGCGGATGCCCCGCCGGCGGCGAGGTCGACCGACAGGTCCGCGGGGTCGAGACCCAGGGACTTCGCGAGGGCGGGATCAAGCGCCTGCTGGGGCGCCGGCTCGAAATGACGCTGGGAGCGCTCGCCGAGCTTGCCGGGACGGGATGCTTTGGCCATGGCGCCAATATGGGGCCGCCGGCCAGCGGGGAAAAGGGCGCAGCGAGATATCCCCTGAATGGGGTGCATCAAATATGTAACACAACTCAAGAATGCAGCGAGCCTCGCTCCAAAAGGATTGATGAATCGTTAATGCAATCTGAAGCTGCATCCACTCACTGCTCGGGGGGCAGGGTATGGAGCGGATCTTGGCAAGGGCGACCGCCCTGGCGCTATGCGTCGCAACCGCGGGCTGCGACTGGACGACCACGACGGCACGGGACTCCATGCGTCCCGCCCAGTTGGTCGATTTCGCGGTTCCGGTCGCCTATGTGGACCCCGCGACCGGCACGGTGAGCGACGATGCGTCGGTGCGCGCGGCACGGACCGGCGACGCCTTCCAGACCGCCTTCTCGCACCGGGCGATCCCGGTGATGACGATGACGGACGTCAGCATTGCGGAATCCTCTCCGGCGCGGCGCGACTTCGTGCAGGACGCCCTGCTTCAGCGCTCCGACGTGCTGTGCGAGCATTTCGTCGACGGGATGTACATTCGCGTCACCGAACGCAAGTTCCTGCTGGGCGAGACCGCTCTCATCGCCTCGGCGGTGGGCGCCTTCTCCGGCGGGGCGGCGGCCGAGGCGCTGAGCCTCGTCTCCACCATCGCCCAGGGCACCGACAAGCTCGCCGACACCACCATCCTCCAGAACCAGCTCGTCACGCTGATCGCCGCCAAGATTCGCTCCAACCGGCAGCAGATCGTGGAAGAGATCATGAAGCGGCGGGTCAAGAACGGGCTGCCCACCTCACTGGCCGCCTACCCCGTCTCGCTCGCGCTCAGGGATGCGCAGGCCTACCACCAGCAATGCTCGTTCATGTCCGGGCTGACCAACCTGACCGAGCAGGCGAACAAGCCCAACGCCTCCGCCACCGCGCCCTCGGCGCCGGCGAAGAAGGAGGGGAGCAACTAGGCGTCCGGCAGGCGCCGATGCGGCATGCCCCAGCGGCTGTTGCGTCCGGAAGCAATTGGCGATCCTCTGCGGACTCCCTTCCGAATCCGGCCCCGGCCGGGTTCTCCGCGCCGGATCGCCCATGCCGAACCTCTCCACTCTTCTGCCGCCCCACCTCTCGCCCATCCTCATGCTGGTGGCCTCGAACGTCTTCATGACGTTCGCCTGGTACGGCCACCTCAAGTACAAATCCTCGCCGCTGCTGATCGCGATCCTGGCGAGCTGGGGCATCGCCTTCTTCGAATATTGCCTGGCGGTGCCGGCCAACCGCATCGGCTCGCAGGTCTATTCCACGGCCCAGCTCAAGACGATGCAGGAGGTCATCACCCTCCTGGTCTTCGCCGGCTTCTCGGTGCTGTACCTGAAGGAGCCGCTGGGCTGGAACCACCTGGTGGGCTTCACCCTGATCGCGGCGGGGGCCTATTTCATCTTCCAGAAGTTCTGACGGCGCCTCAGCGCGCCGGCACCACCCGCACGATGGCGCCGTCCTCGGCATCGAGGGCGAGCCAGAGCGCGCCGTCCGGCCCCTGGCGCACGTCGCGCACCCGCGCGCCGATATCGAGGCGCTCTTCGCCCGCGACCTTGCCGTCGGCGATCTTCACCATCACCAGCGTCTGCGCGGCGAGGCCGCCGGTGAACAGGTGGCCCTTGAAGGCTGGCATGAGGTCCGCGGTGTAGAATGCGGCGCCGGAAGGGGCGATTGAGGGGTCCCAGTAGAACAGCGGCTGCTCCATCCCGGCCTTCTCGGTGCCCTCGCCGATCCGGCCGCCGGAATAGTGCCGGCCATAGCTGATGACCGGCCAGCCATAGTTCCGGCCCGGCTCCGGCCGGTTCACCTCGTCGCCGCCGCGCGCGCCGTGTTCGATGGTCCAGAGGGCACCGGTGGCCGGCTCCAGCGCGGCGCCCTGCACGTTGCGGTGGCCATAGCTGAAGATTTCGGGCCGCGCGCCTGCCTTGCCGCGAAAGGGGTTGTCGGCCGGGATCGAGCCGTCCGGATTGATCCGCACCACCTTGCCGATGGTGGTGGACAAATCCTGCGCGCGCTCGGAGAGGGAATAGCGGTCGCCCAGGGTCACGAACAGCGTTCCGTCGCGAGCGAAGACCAGCCGGGAGCCGAAATGCTGGCCCGTCGCGTGGACCGGCTCCTGACGGAAGATCACCTTGAGGTCATCGAGCCGGAGCGCCTGAACATCCAGCTTCGCACGGGCCACCGCGGTGGCAGCCCCGCCCGTCCGCGGCTCGGCATAGCTCAGATAGATGAAGCGGTTGGCGGCGAAGTCGGGATCGAGCGCGACGTCGAGCAGGCCGCCCTGGCCCACGGCGAACACCTTCGGAACGCCGGCCACCGGCTCGGATGCCCGCCCCTCGCCATCGACGATGCGCAGCCGGCCCGGCCGCTCCGTCACCAGAACGCGGCCGTCCGGCAGGAAAGCCATGCCCCAGGGATTTTCGAGCCCCTGGGCGAACGGCACCACGCGCACGCTCTCGCCTGCGAAGCGCATCGGCGCGCTATCCTGCGGCGCAGCCGATGCGGCGCCGGCGGCGAGCGCGGCCACTGCAATAACGATGAAAGAGAAAACCCGGTGCCGTCCAATCACGGCTGGCGGCGAACAGCGACCTTCGCCGCCGCCCTGCGGCGCACGGCAAGACCGGCCAGCATTCCGCCGCCGATGAGCGTGACGCCCATGAGCAGGGCCGGCCCCGACACGCTCTGCACCGCGGTGAGGGTGGCAGCGGCCGCGCGGTCGATGCTCAGCACGAAGGCAACCGTGCCGATGGCGAACATCAAAGCGAGCGTCAGCGCCGCCTGCGCCACCGCGTCGCCGGCCTTGTGCGCGCGCACGGCGCGGGCGAGCACTTCGGGATCGGCCGCGGAAAGCGGCGTCCGCGCGGAAAAGCCGGCGTGACCGAGAACGCGGGACTCAAAGTCGAAAGGCTCCGACATGATGCACTCGCTCGATGTTCTTGCCGACCCGGGCATTACCGCCGCGAATCAGCTGATTCGACCTGTAAAGGGTGGAGTTCAACTGTGGCCCAACGGCGGAGAACCATGGCGACATCGTGACACCTGGTCACGGTCCCGCGATTTCCCGCCGCGTACCAAGCAGTTGGAGGCTTCGGCCCCGCGCCACCTGACCGCCGATCAACCTGCGCCCGCGAAAAAAGGTTCCCACAGAAAAAATGCCGCGCCCCCTGCTCAGGCCGTGGCGCCCTGCGGCCGCCAGGCCATGTCCACGTGGCCCGGCGCGGCTGCGACGCGGGCGAGCCAGGCGCGGATGGCGGGAAAGCCGGCCAGCGAGAAGTCGCCTTCCTCCGCCACATGGGTGTGGGCGTAGAGGGCGATGTCGGCGATGGTCAGTTGCGCGCCGACGAAGAAGTCGCTGCCCTCCGGCCGGCTTTCGAGATGGCGCTCCATCACATTCAGCGCGCCGTATCCCTCCTCCATCCAGCGGTCGACGTCGTGGGTGCGCAGGTCGCGGCCGCCGCGCACCTGGCGCAGCCAGAAGCGGGCGGCGGCGATGCCGGGCTCGTGGCTGTGCTGCTCGAAGAACATCCAGCGCAAGGTCTCCGCCTTCTCCAGCGGCGCCTGCGGCAGGAAGCCGGTGCCCTCGGCGAGATAGAACAGGATGGCGTTGGATTCAGCGAGGAAATGGCCGTCGACCGCGAGCAGCGGCACCCGGCCTTCGGGGTTCATGGCGAGGAATTCGGGGGTCCGGTTCTCGCCGGCGAAGATGTCCACCTCGATCAGGCGGAACGGCCGGCCGAGCTTGGCGAGCATCAGCCGCACCTTGTAGGAATTGCCGGACGACCCGGAGGAATAAAGCGTCAGCACGGCGGCTCCAGTCCCTGATCCTGGATGGCGGATGTCGCCGCCCTGTCTAGCCGAGCGCGGCCCGGGATTCACCCGGTGGTCCCGCAAATCCCTCCTGGTCCGGCACAAAATCCCGCCTGGTCCCGCAAAATCTCGCCTGGTCCCGCCGACGTCCCGTCCCGGTGGCGGGGGCGGCGATTCATCACCGTCGGCGAACGCCGCCATCGCTTATCCTCGCTTGTTCGCGGCCCCGGCCTCCATTAGTGTCCGCGCGCCCCGGCTGAAGGCCGTGCGGCGCAACGTGCCACAATCCGCCCAGCAACCGCAGCCGAAGCCGCCCGAGCGGCGGCGCCGCGGCAAGGGCGCGTCCGGAGTTCCAAGGCCATGAGCCTCATCTCGTCGGCGCTGAAGCGCATCAAGCCGTCCCCCACCATGGCCATCACCGGCAAGGCCAAGGAGCTGAAGGCGGCGGGGCGCGACGTGATCGCGCTCTCGGCCGGCGAGCCCGATTTCGATACGCCCGAGAACATCAAGGAGGCGGCCATCGCCGCCATCCGCCGGGGCGAGACCAAGTACACGGCGGTGGACGGCATCCCCGAGCTGAAGGCGGCGATCTGCGCCAAGTTCAAGCGCGAGAACGGGCTCGACTACAAGCCCTCGCAGGTGACGGTGGGCACCGGCGGCAAGCAGGTGCTGTTCAACGCGCTGGTCGCCACCCTCGATCCCGGCGACGAGGTGCTGATTCCGGCGCCCTATTGGGTGAGCTATCCCGACATCGTCGAGTTCTGCGGCGCCAAGCCGGTGCCGGTGCTGACCCGGCTCGAGGACAATTTCAAGCTGCGCCCCGAGGTGCTGGAGGCGGCGATCACGCCCAAGACCAAGTGGCTGATCTTCAACTCGCCCTCGAACCCCTCGGGCGCCGCTTACACCCATGACGAGCTGAAGGCGCTCACCGACGTGCTGGTGAAGCATCCGCAGGTGTGGATCCTGTCGGACGACATGTACGAGCACCTCGTCTATGACGACTTCAAGTTCTACAGCCCGGCCCAGATCGAGCCGCGGCTCTATGACCGCACGCTGACCATGAACGGCGTGTCGAAGGCCTATTGCATGACCGGCTGGCGCATCGGCTACGGCGCCGGCCCGGAGCCGCTCATCAAGGCCATGAGCGCCCTGCAGTCGCACTCCACGTCCAACCCCTCCTCCATCGCCCAGTGGGCGGCGGTCGAGGCGCTGAACGGCCCGCAGGACTTCATCCCGGCCAACAACAAGGTGTTCAAGGAGCGCCGCGACCTCGTGGTGTCCATGCTGAACCAGGCCAAGGGCCTCACCTGCCCGAAGCCGGAGGGCGCGTTCTACGTGTTCCCCTCCTGCGCCGGCGTGATCGGCCTGAGCACCCCCTCGGGCGTCAAGATCGAGAGCGACGAAGTCTTCGCCGCGCAGCTGCTCGAATCGGAGGGCGTGGCGGTGGTACACGGATCCGCCTTCGGACTTGGTCCGGCGTTCCGCATCTCCTATGCTACCGCCACATCTGACCTTGAGGAAGCTTGCACGCGTATTCAGCGCTTCTGCGGCAACCTGAGCTGAGGCGGACACTAGACAAAAGAAAAGGAACTTGCGGCGTAGACAAGCGTTGGCGGCGCGTTGGAGTCGGGCTAAGGCTTCGCCGTCGTCAGCGCTGGTCTCAGAACCCGCTTCCCATAGGAGGAACGACACCATGAAGACTGTTCTCAAGGCCGGCCTCGCCGCCGCCGCCCTTCTCGCCTTCGGCGCGCTGCCCGCGTCCGCCCAGTCCCGCGTCCAGGTCGGCCAGCTGGTCTGCAACGTGGCGCCCAACGTGAGCTTCGTCATCGGCTCCGTGCGCGAGATGACCTGCAACTTCCGTCCGTCGGTCAAGGGCGCGAAGTCCGGTGCCTATCGCGGCACGGTCCGCCGCTTCGGCCTCGACGTGGGCGTGAGCGGCAAGGGCGTGCTGGTGTGGGGCGTGTTCGCTCCCTCCGCCAAGGTGCCCAGCGGCGCGCTGCGCGGCACCTATGTGGGCGCCTCCGGCAACGCCACCATCGGCGTCGGCCTCGGCGCCAACGTCCTGGTGGGCGGCTCGCGCAACACCTTCGCGCTCCAGCCCCTGTCCGTGGAAGGCCAGACCGGCCTCAACCTCGCGCTCGGCGTTTCCGACCTGACCCTGCGCTGATTCGGCGCCGCGCCGCCTCTCCCTGGAGCGGCGGCGCAGGCCGGCCCGGCCCGTCAACGCGCCCCCTCGCGGGGGCGCGTTTTGCATTTGTGGGCCGCAATCAAGGGGTTCGTAACCCTGTCGCCAGCGCCCCCTGTCCTATCCGCGCACCGCTGTTGCGCCTCGGCGGCGGGCGACGTACCTGTCATCCTTGTCCTTTGTTCTTGGGGGAACCCATGCGCACGTCCTTCGTCAGCCTTGCCGCCCTCGCTCTCGTCGCCGCCGCCACCCCTGCCGCCGCCCAGTCGGCGAAGGTCCAGGCGGGCGTGCTGGTGTGCAGCGTCGCCCCGTCCGTGGGCTTCGTCATCGGCTCCATCCGCGAGATGAACTGCGAGCTGCGCACCGCCCAGGTGCAGCCCTACAACCTTCTGGCCCGCTACAAGGGCACCGTGAGCCGCTTCGGCATCGACATCGGCGTGAGCACCGGCGGCACGCTGGGCTGGGCGGTGTTCGCGCCCACCTCGCAGATCGCGCCGGGCAATATCTCCGGCACCTATGTGGGCGTTTCGGCGGATGCCGCCTGGGCCATCGGCGGCGGCGCCAACGTGCTGCTCGGCGGCTCCAACAACACCGTCGCGCTCCAGCCCCTGTCGCTGGAAGGCGTGACCGGCGCCATGATCGCCGCCGGCATCTCCGACATGAAGCTCGCCCTGCAGCCCTGAGCCGCAGCATCATCTGTCCTTGAGGAAACGGCGCCGCCCGCGGGGGGCGCCGTTTTCATGTCCGGGGCCTTCGGCCGCAGGCATCGGCGGATCGCGTGTTCAAGCGGGCCCGCTGCGCTCGGCCGTTGCAATCGCCCGGCCGAAGGCGCACAAGAACCGAGGCGAATCGCGCTTCGGAGCCCGCTTCGCCGGGGGCGAGACGGGCCGGGGCGGGCCTTCCGCGTCGGCCCCCTGGATGCGTGGGCAAACCGCGCGTCCTTTGATGTCGCGTCCTCCGAGGGGCAAGCTCCGGAGGGTTGCCGCATGCGAGGTCTCGTCCCGCTCCTGTCCCTCGGCCTGGGGCTGACGCTCGCCGGCACGGTGGACGCGGCAAGCCCCACCATGCCGCAGGTCTCGGCCGGACTGCTCGAATGCCGCGGCGCGTTCGCCACCGGCTACGGCTTCGGCTCCTCCCGCAAGGTGACGTGCGAGTTCCGCCCCTCGGTCGGCTTCAACCACTATTATTCCGGCACGCTCGACCGCGTCGGCCTCGACTTCGGGGTGTCCGACCAGGGCAGCATGCTGTGGGCGGTGCTCGCCACCTCGCCGAACATCGATCCCGGCGCGCTGGCCGGCACCTATGTGGGCCTCTCCACCGGCTTTGCGGTCGGGCCGGGCTTTTCGGCCAACATGCTCGCCGCCCAGGATGCCGGGCGGCAGGTGACGCTTCAGCCGCTGAGCATCTCCGCCGACAGCGGCCTGAGCCTGTCCTTCGCCGGCGCGACGCTGAAGCTGGAGTCCTCCGCGACCGTGCCGCAATAGCGCGCCGCCGCCATCACGGTGCCTTGACCAACGCTACCCTCCTTTGACTCACACGCTCCTTTGACTTGCCGATCCTTCGAGCCCGCCAGATGTTGGCCGCCTGTTCGGAGGACGAGGCATGCATATTCGACGCAGGCGCGGCTGGGAAATTCCGGAATCGGCGGCGACGCCGGAGGCGGTCTATCTGTCCCGCCGCGAGGCCCTCGGCGCGGGAATCGGCGCGGGCGCGGCGCTGCTCGCCTCCCCGCTCCTGGCGACGCCGGCGGCGGCGCAGCGCGTGAGCGACATGCCGGACCCGTCCGCCGACCTCTATCCCGCCAAGCGCAACGACGCCTATGCGCTCGACCGGCCGGTGACGCCCGAGGCGCGCTCCAGCACGCTCAACAATTACTACGAGTTCAGCTACGGCAAGAACGTCGCCCCCTCCATGACGCGCTTCCAGCGCCGGCCCTGGACGGTGAAGGTGGACGGGCTGGTGGAGAAGCCGTTCGAGATCGGCATCGACGACCTGCTCAAGAAGGTGTCGCTGGAAGAGCGCCTCTACCGCCACCGCTGCGTGGAGGCGTGGTCCATGGCGGTGCCGTGGACCGGCTTTCCCATGGCGGACCTTGTGGCGCTCGCCGCACCCATGGCATCGGCGAAGTACATCCAGATGGAATCCTTCGTCGATCCCAAGGTGGCGCCGAACCAGCGCGACTTCCGCTATCCCTGGCCCTATGTGGAGGGGCTGACCCTGGAAGAGGCGCGCAACGAGCTGGCCTTCCTCGTCACCGGAATCTACGGCAAGCCGGCGCCGAACCAGTTCGGCGCGCCGCTGCGCATCGCGCTGCCGTGGAAATACGGCTTCAAGTCGGCCAAGGGCATCGTGCGCTTCACCTTCACGGACAAGCAGCCGGTGAGCTTCTGGGAGGCAGTGCAGGCCTCCGAATACGGCTTCTGGGCCAATGTGAACCCCAAGGTCGCCCATCCGCGCTGGAGCCAGGCGAGCGAGGAGGACATCGCCACCGGGAACCGCCGGCCGACGCTGCTCTACAACGGCTATGGCGAGCAGGTGGCCGGCCTGTACAAGGGCCTGGAGACGCAGAAGATCTGGTACTGAGCCGCCCCTGCCGGGCGCGGCCCGGCGCCCGGGTAGCCTCGCCGGCACGCGCCCCACGCGAGAAGGGCCCCGTGACGGCGTGCGCCCCGGAGCCCCCCCAGCCCTGACCGGACACTTTTCCGCGGGCCGCCGGCGGCCCGCCCCGCCTCAGTTGACGGGCTTCGGGATCACCGACTTCCACACCGCGATCTCGGCCGCGAAGCGCGCGCCGTGCGCGTCGGGGCTGCGCTCGGACGGCGGGAACACGTTGGTGCCCACGTCGACGAAGCGCTTGACGATCGCTTCGTCATTCAGCGCCTTCTGCAGCGCGCCGTTGAGCTTGCCGACCACGTCCGCGGGCGTTCCCTTGGGCGCATAGAGGCCGTGCCAGATCACGAACTCGAAGCCCTTCAGGCCCGCCTGCTCCAGGGTCGGGATGTCCTTGAGCACCGGCAGGCGCTCCTTGGAGGTCACGGCGAACGCCTTGATGGTCGCGGCCTGGATCTGCGGCACGGCGGTGGTGGACTGGTCGCACAGAAGGTCCACCTGTCCGCCCATGAGGTCGTTCATGGCCGGGCCGGTGCCGCGATAGCCCACCTCGGTGAGGGTGACGCCCAGCGCCTTCTGCAGCAGCAGGCCGCACAGATGCGCGTTCGAGCCGACGCCCGCATGGGCGATGGTGGTCTTGGCGCCGTTCTCCTTCACCATCTTCAGCAGCTCGGCGATGGTGTTTGCAGGATAGTCCTTCTTCGAGAGCAGCACCATCGGGCCGTAATTGATGAGGCCGAGGGGCGCGAAGGCGTTGGTGGTCTCGTAGGTGAGGTTGCCGTAGAGCGCCGCGCCGGCGGCCAGCGCCACGTGGTGGATGAGGATGGTGTAGCCGTCCGGCGCCGCCTTCGCGAGGCGCGCCGCGCCGGCCGTGCCGCCCGCGCCGGCGATGTTCTCGATCACCACCTGCTGGCCGAGGCTCGCCGACATGGACTGGCCGACGAGGCGCGCGATGGCATCGCTCGGACCGCCGGCGGCGAACGGCACGATCATCGTGATGGGACGGGACGGGAAGGTCTGGGCCTGCGCCCCCGCCGTCGCCAATGCGAGCCCCGCCGCGGCCGCCGCAACCCATTTCCCCAAACGCATCATGGTTCTCTCCTTGGTGGCATTTTCCTCCCGCGGGGTCCGGACTTGCGCCGGCCCTTCCGCGAGTTCCCGTGAGCCTTGCGACCGGAGGGCGCTTGACACGCTCCTCCGACTAACTCATCTATCCTATATCTTATAGAAGACTTGTCCCCGTAGGGCAAGTCGCAGGAGGCGAGGAGGCACGTGTGACTGCGCCGCAGCTGCTGGTTCATGAGAAGAAGGACACCGTGGGTGTCGTGGTGGTGGAAGGCCTGAAGGCCGGCACCGACATGCTGTGCGTGGTGACGCACGACAATTCCGCCTTCCACCTGACGTCGAAGATGGACGTGCCCATCGGCCACAAGATCGCGCTCGTCGACATCAAGTCCGGCGACACCATCTGGAAGTACGGCCAGGACATCGGCATCGCCAAGGCCGACATCGCCAAGGGCGAGCACGTCCACGTCCATAACGCCAAGACCAAGCGCTGGTGAGGTGTGAAAATGACCGAGATCGCCATGTTCCACGCCCAGAGCGCCGCCGACCCCTTCAAGGGCGGCGCGCCGGACCAGCTGGTCACCAAGGCCACCCCCGCCAAGCGCGCCTCGCTCGACTATGCGAAGGCCACCTTCCGCGGGTGGCGCCGTGAGAACGGCCGCGTCGGCGTGCGCAACCACGTCGTGCTGCTGCCGCTCGACGACCTCTCCAACGCCGCCTGCGAGGCCGTGGCGCACCATGTGAAGGGCACCATGGCCCTGCCCCACGCCTACGGCCGCCTCCAGTTCGGCGCCGACCTCGATCTGTTCTTCCGCACCCTGATCGGCATCGGCTCGAACCCGAACGTCGCCGCGGTGGTGGTGATCGGCATCGAGGACCAGTGGACCAACATCGTGGTCGAGGGCATCGCCAAGACCGGCAAGCCGGTGGTGGGCTTCGGCATCGAGGGCAACGGCGACATCGCCACCGTCGCCAAGGCGTCCTACCAGGCCAAGCGCTTCGTCCAGTGGGCGAACGAGCTGCCGCGCGAGGACTGCCCGATCTCCGACCTGTGGATCTCCACCAAGTGCGGCGAGAGCGACACCACCACGGGCCTGTCCTCCTGCCCCACCGTGGGCAACATGTACGACAAGCTGATCCCGAAGGGCATCTACGGCGTGTTCGGCGAGACCTCCGAGATCACCGGCGCCGAGCACCTGTGCAAGGAGCGCGCGGCGAGCCCGGAGATCGCCGAGAAGTGGTTCAAGATGTGGAAGTCCTACCAGGACGACGTCATCGAGGCCCACAAGACCAACGATCTCTCCGACAGCCAGCCCACCAAGGGCAACATCGTGGGCGGCCTCACCACCATCGAGGAGAAGGCGCTCGGCAACCTGGAGAAGATAGGCCGCGAGTGCCGCTACATCGACGCGCTGGAGCCCGCCGAGGCCCCGGCGAAGGGCCCCGGCCTCTATTACATGGACACCTCGTCCGCGGCCGCCGAGTGCGTGACGCTGATGGCGGCGGCGGGCTACGTGATCCACACCTTCCCCACCGGGCAGGGCAACGTGATCGGCAACCCCATCGTCCCGGTGATCAAGATCTCCGGCAACCCGCGCACGGTGCGCACCATGGGCGAGCACATCGACGTGGACGTGTCCGGCGTCCTGCGCCGCGACATGACCATCCCGGAGGCCGGCGACGCGCTCATCGACATGATCGTGCGCACCGCCAACGGCCGCCTCACCGCCGCGGAGGCCCTCGGCCACCGCGAGTTCGTCATGACGAAGCTCTACCGCAGCGCGTGACACGCACGGCCGGACGGGCGGCGACGCCCGCCCGGCCCGCGTCTCGGGCTATGGCCCGAACAGGCGCCGATCCCAGAACACCGGCTGGTGCAGGCTCGCCGCGATCAGCCCGAACTCGGGATGCGCCGGATTGATCAGGATGTTGCTGTCGAGCCGCGCGACCACGCTCGGCACCAGCAGGATGGCGCTGCGCCGCTCCAGGCACCAGCGCGCGCCGAACGCCTTGCTCACGGTCGCCGGCATTTCGTCCCACCCCGGCAGGCCTGGCGGCGAGAACACCTCGTAGGTGAGCCCCCGCGGCAGGGTGATGGCCACATAATGCTGGTTGGGCGGCAGCCGTCCGCTGCCGCGCACCAGCTTCTCCAGCAGCGCGGTGGAAAAATGCTCGCTCGCATAGATGAGCGGGCTGGCGGGGGTGTTCCACCGTCCCGGCGCCAGGGTCGAGCCGGTCGCGTCGAAGATCGGATAGTCGCCGTCCGGATCGCCGATCCTGAACCCCACCAGCGTGCGATCCAGGACCTGCGCGGTCACGCGGCGGTGCCGTACTTCAGGCCGGCGAGGACATCGAGCACCAGCTCGGCGCCGATCTCGCCGCGCAGAACCACGTCGATCGGCCGTTCGTCCTGCAGCATGGGATGGGCGCGAAACAGGAAGTCGCGCGCCTCCGCCTCGCTGCGCCAGACGTCCAGCGCCAGGCTCCAGACCCGCGCGAGGCGTGCCAGCCGCGTGCCCTCGTCGGCCGACAGGCGATGGGCCGCCTTGCGCCGCTCATAGGTCGCCTTGGCCACCAGCCGGTACTTGAAACGGGCGTCGTCGGGCGCGAGCAGGCGCGACATGCGCTCCAGCGCCGCAAGCGGCAGCCCGCCCTCGATCTCGTCCATCAGATCGAAGGGCGAACGTGGCGCCGCCGCTCCGCCGGGAAGCCCCAGCACATCGGCGATATGTGCAAACGCGACCATCGTGGCGCCCTTTCATCTGAGACCAAAATTAGTCTCATCTGAGGCTCAACGCAACGCCCGGCGCGCCCGACCGGCTTTGGACCTATCGCTCCGCCCTCGCTCTCAAATCCTCCAGCAGCGCCGCCGGCACGGAAATGCCCGCTGTGGCGGCCTTCGCCCGCGCGCCGAGGCGGCGGTCGCCGGGAAGGCGGGTGCCGTCCTGGCCGAGGATGGCGCCGAGCAGGACTTCCAGCCGCGCCGCGAAGTCCGGACCGCCGAGCCGCGCCGGGTCCATCACCACGAACAGGTGGCCGATGCGCGGCGCCGGCCCGTCCGCTGTGAAGAAGGAGGACGCTTCGAAGCCGAACTGGCCGCCGGTGAGCGCCGCCGCGAGGATTTCCACCATCAGCACCAGAGCCGCGCCCTTGGCGTCGCCGATGGGCAGCATGGTGCCCTCCAGCGCCGCCTTGGGATCGGTGGTGGGCCGGCCCTCCGGATCGAGCGCCCAGTCGTCGGGGATTGCGGTGCCGCGCTGGGCGGCGACCATGATCTTGCCGCGCGCGACCTTGCTCAGCGAGGCGTCGATGACCAGCGGTGCCGCGCCCGCGCGCGGCACCGCGAAGGCGATGGGATTGGTGCCGAACACGCCCGCCGACCCGCCCCAGGGCGCGATGGCGGACGGCGAGTTGGAGAAAGCGAGGCCGGCGAGGCCGCGCGCCGCGAGCTTTTCCACATGGTGGCCCATGGCGCCCGCATGATGCGAGGCATAGACCGCGACGCCGACGATGCCGGTCTTCGCCACCCGCCCGGCCGCCGCGTCGAGGCCGGCGGCGACGGCGGGAAAGGCGAACCCCGCGCCCGCATCCACCCGCAGCGTCGCCTCGGCGGTCCAGTGGAGCGCGGGAACGGCTGCGCCGGCCACCTTGCCGCTCTTCACCTGGTCGGCATAGGCCGGCAGGCGCGACAGACCGTGGCTGGCGATGCCGTCGGCCTCGGCCGCCACCAGGGCATCGGCAACGGCGGCGGCGTTCTGCGGGCTGGTGCCGGCGGCGACCAGAACGGCGTGCGCGAGGTCGCGCGCCTCGGAAAGGGTCAGATGGGCAGTCATGCGGCGGCGCGCTCCTTCAGCACGCGGGCGACGGCCTCGGCCACCGCCGCGCTCACGCGGACATTGGATTCTTCCGTCACCCCGGCGATGTGCGGGGTAAGAATGAGGTTCGGCACGCCCTGGAGCGGCCCGCCGCCCGGCAGCGGCTCGCGTTCGAACACGTCGAGCATGGCGCCGCCGAGCCGCCCCGCCTTCAGGGCCTCGGCCAGCGCAGCCTCGTCCACCACGCCGCCGCGGGCGGCGTTGATGAGCACCGCGTCGGCGCGCATGCCGGCGAGCGCCACGGCGCCGATCAGGCCGCGCGTCGCATCGGTCAAGGGCACGTGGAGGCTCACCGCGTCCGCCTGCGCCAGGAGGCCGGCGAGCGAAAGCGGCGTCGCCTGGAACTCGGCGAACACCGGATGGTCGTCGGGCAGAAACGGGTCGTGCGCCAGGATGGTCATGCCGAGCGCCGAGGCGCGCCGCGCGGTCTCGCGCGCGATGGCGCCGAAGCCGACGAGGCCGAGCGCGCGTCCGGAGGTCTCGCGGCCCATCAGGCGGGTGCGCGGCCAGGCGCCGTCCGCCACTTCGGCGGAGGAATGGTAGGCGCCGCGCAGCAGCATCATCACGCCGCAGATCACGTATTCCGCCACCGAGAGGTCGTTGGCGCCGGTGGCAGGCCGCACCGCGATGCCGCGCGCCTCGCAGGCGGCGACGTCGATATTGTCGAGGCCGACGCCGAGCCGGCCCACCACTTCGAGGCGCGGCGCCTTGTCCAGCAGCGCGGGGCGCACCTGCGTGCGGTTGCGCACGATCAGCGCCCGCGCGGCGCCGACGAGGCCGGCGAGGTCCTCCGGACGATCCACCAGGGCCGGATCGTAGGTGACGTCGTAATGCGCGCGCAGCGCGTCGAGCGCGCTCTCATCCATGAACTCGGTGACGACGATCTCTGCCATGTCCGCTCCCGCAATCCTCTCCCCGCTGCCTCCGGATCGACCGCCGGGTCGCGCCGGGCTGGCGTCCGCGCATTCTGATGTTATATATAAGATATATGACTTCCTCCGCCCGATCCCGCAAGCTGGATTCGGGTGTGACGGAGAATCTGCTTATAAGTCGGAGCGTTGATGGATCGACGGGGTACCAGCGTGGCGAGGACCAAGGCAGCGGACGCGGGCGCGGCCCGGCCGGAGGGCGCCTCTCCCGCGCGAGCACGCGGGCGCGCTTTGCCCTCGTCCGCCGCTCCAGAGGCCCACGGCCTCGCCTCCAAGCCGCTCTACCGCCAGGTGCGCGAGGCGCTGATCCGCCGCATGGTGGACGGCGTGTGGGCGCCCGGCGCGCCCTTGCCGAGCGAGATGCAGCTCGCCGCCGAGCTGCGCGTCAGCCAGGGCACCGTGCGCAAGGCGCTGGACGAGATGGCGGCGGAGAACCTCGTGGTGCGCCGCCAGGGCCGCGGCACCTTCGTCGCGCGCCACGACGAAGACCGCATCCTGTTCCAGTTCTTCAAGCTGGTGTCGGACGACGGCGTGCGCCGCTTCCCGGAAAGCCGGGTGCTCTCCATCGCCAAGGGCAAGGCGAGCGAGGACGAGGCGCAGGCGCTGGCGCTGGTGCGCGGCGCGCGGGTCATCCGCATCCGCCGCATGCGCGCGCTCGATGGCGTGCCGATCCTGGTGGAGGATCTCGCTCTGCCCGAGACGCTGTTTCCCGGCCTTGTCGAGGCGGGCGTGCCGAACAACGTCTATGGCGTCTACGCCGCACGCTACGGCGTCACCGTGGCGCGGGCGCGCGAGAAGCTGAAGGCGGTAGCCGCGCCGGCCGAGGACGCAGCGGTGCTCGGCGTGCCGGCGGGAACGCCGGCGCTGCTCATCGATCGCCTCGCCTTCTCGCTGGAGGAACAGCCGGTGGAGTGGCGCGTCAGCCTCTGCCTCACCGGCACCATGCACTATCTCTCCGACCTCACCTGAGCGGCGCGCCGGCGCCTCGGCTTGAAGTGGAGACTGCGTCCGGGCGCGACGCGGACCCCTCTCCCGCTTGCGGGGGAGGGCAGGGTGGGGGCATGGTCGCGCGGAAGCCCAACGCGGCTTCGGCCGCACCGGCCTGCCCTTCCCCCTCCCCACCCTCCCCCGCACGCGGGAGAGGGCGTTTGGTCCGGACTTGTCGAACTGGCGCCGGGCCGCGCGGGCGGGCACCTTGGCGGCTCCGGCGCCGCAGCCGGCGTTTCCGGAGCAGCCCATGGACCACCGCCTCGTCTACACCACCTTCCCCGACCGCGCGGCTGCCGAGCAGGCCGCGCGCGCTTTGCTGGACCAACGGCTCATCGCCTGCGCCAACATCCTGCCGGGCATGGTTTCGCTCTATCGCTGGGAGGGCAAGACCGAGCGCGCCGATGAGGTGGTGATGCTGCTGAAGACCACGGCCGCCCGCGCCGATGACGTGGTCGCGGCGGTAGCCGCGCTCCATCCCTATGAGGTGCCGGCGCTCCTGGTGCTGCCCGTCGCGGGCGGCGGCGCGCCGTTCCTCGCCTGGATCAGTGCCGAGACGGCCTGACCCCTCAGGCCGCCTTCAGCAGGCGGTGGAGATCGCGGCGGATCACCTCGTTGCCGGCGATCACGTGGCCCTTGTCGAGAACCTTGTCGCCGTCGTCCATGTCGGAGACGTAGCCGCCGGCCTCGCGCACCAGGATCAGGCCCGCCGCCATGTCCCAGGCCGCAAGGTTGCGCTCCCAGAAGGCGTCGAAGCGGCCCGCCGCCACCCAGGCAAGGTCGAGCGCCGCCGAGCCGGTGCGCCGAAGGCCCGCCACATGGCTTTGCACCGCCGCCAGCTCGCGGTTGAACTGGCCGTGGTCGCCGCGACCCATGTGCGGCAGGCCGCAGCACACCACCGCATCGGCGAGCTTCTTGCGCGCGGCGACGCGGATGCGCCGGTCGTTCATGAACGCGCCCTGGCCGTGCTCGGCGACGAACAGTTCGTCCGCGACCGGATTGTAGATCGCACCCGCCACCGGCGTGCCGTTGCGCACCAGCGCCACCGAGATGGCGAACATGGGGATGCCGTGCAGGAAGTTGGTGGTGCCGTCGAGCGGGTCCACCACCCATTCGTTGGCGGGATCGCTGCCCTCCACCCGGCCGCGCTCCTCCATCAGGAAGCCGAAGCCGGGACGCGCCTTGGACAGCTCGGCGAACAGCACGTCCTCGGCCTTGCGGTCTGCGGCGGAGACGAAGTCCGCCGGCCCCTTCATGGACACCTGGAGCTGCTCCACCTCCCCGAAGTCGCGGGCCAGCGCGCGGCCGGCCTTGCGCACGGCCTGCACCATGACGGTCATGAGGGGGGTACGGATCATCGCGAAAGGGTTCCCGGAATTGGCCGTGCGGGCGCCCGCTTTCGGGGCGCGCCTCGGCGGGGCAGGCGTGAAGTCGGCGCGAGGTGTGCCCGCGACATGCGGCGCCGTCAAGGCGGCGCTTCGGATCGGGAGGCGCGCGCCCTCAGCCGCCCCACTTGCGCGCCAGCGCCTCGGCCTTCTGGCGGTCGGCGTCGGGGAGCTTGGCCACCAGATCGTCCAGCATCGGGTCGCCGAGGCCCTTCTTCTTCGCCACCAGGTGCCAGCCGGCGGCCGCCACCTTGTCCTGGCCGGCGCCGCGTCCGGCCGAGAGCAGCCGGGCATAGCGGTTCTGCGCGATGGCGTTGCCGGAGAGCGCCGCGCGGCGGAACATGGCGGCGGCCGCCGCCTCGTCCTTCGGCACCCCGACCCCGTTGAACAGCATGATGGCGAATTCCACCTGGGCGGTGACGTGGCCGAGCCGCGCCGCCTTGGCCATCAGCTTGGCGGCGCGGGCATTGTCCTTGTCCACGCCGTTGCCCTCTTTCACCAGGACGGCGAGGGCATAGACCGCATCCTCAAGGTCGTAATTGGCCGCCACCTCGAACCAGTGCGCGGCCTCGGGCACGTCCTTCGGCACCGTGCGGCCCTGGAGATAGAGCAGGCCGAGATTGTAGGCCGCGGCCCCGCTGCCCTTCTCCGCCGCGGTCTTGAACAGGCGCGCGGCCGCCGCCTCGTCCGCCTTCTCGCCCTGGCCGGTGAGCGCCATGAGGCCGAGCGCGAACAGCGCGTCGGACGAGCCGGCGTCGGCCGCCTTCTTGTACCAGTCGCGCGATTTCTTGAGGTCCTGCGGCACGCCGAAGCCGCGCCCGTAGAGCTCGCCGAGCAGCGTCATGGCGGCGGCGTCGTTGCCGGCGCTCACGCGCTTCTGCGCCTCGGCATAGGCGGTGAGGAAATAGCCGCGCTGGTAGGCGCCATAAGCGAGGTCGCCGCCGCCCGCGGGCGGCGGCTCCGGCGGCTTCGCGGGCTCGGCCTTGGCGCCCGCGCCCGGCTTGGCGGCGGGCTTGGCGCCGGGCTTCGGCGCCGGCTTCGGGGCGGGCTGGGCGGCCGGAGCGGCCGTGCCGGGCTGAACGGTGTTGGGCAAAAGCGGCGGCAGCGGCGTCAGCGGCGTGGGCGGAGCCTGCGCCGTCTGCGCGGCGGCCCGGCCCGGCGCCGCGACGCCGAGTGCGAGCGCCAGCACCATCGCGCCCGTCGGAAGAGCCGCGAAGCCGCGCCGCATCAGGCGCCGGCCTCGGCGATGCGCGCCATGGCGGCGGCGACGTTGGCCGGCCCCTGGCCGGCGTCGAGCAGCGGCCCCGCAAGGGCGACGAAATCGACCCCGGCGCGCGCCAGCGCCTCCACCTCGTCGAGCGAGGTGGCGACGCCCACGCAGGGCACCTCGAACACCTCGGCCCACCAGGCGGCGAGGTCGAGGGTGCGGGGAAAGCTGCCGGCGGCGCCCGCGAGGTCGCCGAACAGCACGTAGTCGGCGCCGCTCTCGCCCGCGACCATGGCCTCGTGGCGGTCGGTGAGGCCGCCGGCACCGACGATGGCGTCCGGCTTCAGCGCCGAAAGCGCGGCCTTGAGCGCGGCCGGATCGCCCACATGCGCCCCGTCGAGCCCCTCGACGGCCGCACGCGCGCCGCCCTCCGCCAGTGCGGCGACGTCGCGCCGCTGCGCCTCGGCCACCTGATCGGCGGGCGGCGGGCCGCGCCAGATCACGGCCGCCACGTCGCCCGCATCGAGGCAGGCGCCGAGGTCGGCGACGCCTTGCGGCGGCAGGATCATCATCAGGCGTGCGCCGGGCGGCGGCAGGGAGGCGCTCATGGGTGCGATCGGTCGGCCAAGAAACGGGCAAAAGCGGGGCGCGCCGCAGCGCCGCCCCGCGGGGAGCGCGACCTTAGCCGCTGCCCCCCGCAAAGGAAACCGCGTCGCGCCCGTGCTGCGAACCGCCGCGATGCCCCGCGACATGCAGGGCAAATCGATTTAGAACTGGGCCTCGTTCGACCGTCGGCGGGATGGATGGCAGTGCGGCGCGCCTTTCGCGGAACGTCCGGCGGCGAGCGGCATTGCCTCCTTGCAGGCGCCCTGTTGCAGGCGCCGCCGATCGACGGAATCAGGCGGCGGTCGCGGGGCTTGCGGAGCGCCGCCGGTCGGGCGTACGGGGACGGGAGACAGGAATGGTCGCACGGGTGATTGAGGTGGAGCCCTTCGACATCGTCGTGTTCGGCGCGACCGGCGACCTCGCCCGGCGCAAGCTCCTGCCCGCCCTCTACGAGCGCGACCGCGCGGGACAGCTCCCCGACGCCTGCCGCATCTTCGGCGCCTCGCGCCGCCCCATGGCGCGCGACGCCTTCGAGGCGTTCGCCCGCGAGGCGGTGGAGGACCGCGACGGCATCGAGGAGAACGCCCCCGGCGACCTCACCCGCTTCCTGAAGCGGCTCGATTATGTGGCGGTCGACGCGGTCTCGGACGCCGGCTGGGACGATCTCGCGGCGCGCCTCAAGGAGGCCGAGGACCGGGTGCGGGTGTTCTATCTCGCGGTCGGCCCGGACCTGTTCGACGACATCTGCGCCCGCATCGGCGCCCACGGCCTCGTCACGCCGCTCACCCGCGTGGTGGTGGAGAAGCCGGTGGGCAAGGACCTCGCCTCGGCGCGCAAGGTGAACGCCGCCGTCGGCCGGGTCTTCCCCGAGGAGGCGGTGTTCCGCATCGACCACTATCTCGGCAAGGAGACGGTGCAGAACCTGATGGCGCTGCGCTTCGCCAACGCCTTGTTCGAGCCGATCTGGAACAACGCCCACATCGACCACGTGCAGATCACGGTGGCCGAGAGCCTCGGCACCGCCGGGCGCGCCGGCTATTACGACACCGCCGGCGCGCTGCGCGACATGGTGCAGAACCACATCCTCCAATTGCTCTGCCTCGTCGCCATGGAGCCGCCGGTCTCGCTCGACGCCGACGCGGTGCGCGACGAGAAGCTGAAGGTGCTCAAGGCCCTGGTGCCGATCGGCGAGAAGACGGCCGGCCAGCTCACCGTGCGCGGCCAGTACCGCGCCGGCGCCTCGGCAGGCGGGGCGGTGCCGGGCTATCTGGACGAGCTGGGCGCCGGCGCCTCCGGCACCGAGACCTTCGTGGCGCTGAAGGCGGAGATCGCCAACTGGCGCTGGTCGGGCGTGCCGTTCTACCTGCGCACGGGCAAGAGGCTGGCGAGCCGGGTCTCCGAGATCGTCATCCAGTTCCGCCCCATCCCGCACTCGGTGTTCGACGGGCAGGCCGGGCCGATCATGGCCAACCGCCTCGTCATCCGCCTGCAGCCGGACGAAGGCGTGAAGCTCTGGATCATGATCAAGGACCCCGGCCCCGGCGGCATGCGGCTGCAGCACGTGCCGCTCGACATGAGCTTCGCCAGCGTGTTCGGCGTGCGCAATCCCGATGCCTATGAGCGCCTCTTGATGGACGTGGTGCGTGGCAACCAGACGCTGTTCATGCGTCGCGACGAGGTCGAGGCCGCCTGGCGCTGGGTCGACCCCATCCTGGAGGCCTGGCGCAATTCCCGCGAGGCGCCGAAGCCCTACACCGCCGGCACCTGGGGGCCGTCCGCCGCCATCGCGCTGATCGAGCGCGACGGGCGCACCTGGGCGGACGACGCCTGAGCCCGGCCGTGGACGACGCCCCCCTGCCCTTCGCGCTCGCGGCCTATGAGGACCGGGCCGCGCTCGCCCGCGCGCTCGCCGCCCATGTGGCGCAGGCGCTGCTTGCCCGCACCGCGCGGGACGGCGCGGCGAGCCTCGCCGTCTCCGGCGGGCGCACGCCGGCCTTGTTCCTGGAGACGCTTTCGGCGGCGCCGCTCGACTGGGGCCGGATCAGCGTGACGCTGGTGGACGAGCGCTGGGTTCCCGAGACCTCCGACCGCTCCAACGCCGCTCTGGTGCGCGCCCACCTGCTGAAGGGCGCGGCCGCCGCCGCCCGCTTCGTGCCGCTCTTCACCGGCGCGCCGACGCCGGAGGCAGGGCTTGCCGCCGCCGAGGAGCGCGTCGGCGGCCTGCCTCACCCGTTCGCCGCCGTGGTTCTGGGCATGGGCGACGACGGACACACCGCGTCGTTCTTTCCCGGTGCCGAAGGCCTCGAAGCCGCCATCGACCCGGCCGCGCCGGCCCTGCTCGCGGCCATCCGCGCCGAAGCGGCGGGCGAGCCGCGCATCACCTTTACCCTGCCGGAGCTGCTTGCCGCCGACACGCTTCTGCTGCACATCGAGGGCAAGGTGAAGCGGGAGGTGCTGGAGGCGGCCTCCCGCCCCGGCCCGCAGGGGCAGATGCCCATCCGGGCCGTGCTCCGCCACGCCCGGCGCCCCCTCGATGTCCTGTGGTGCCCCTGATGGAGACGTGCATGAGCGAGACCGAGGCCCTCTGGCAGTCCCTTTCGACCGCCTGGACGGCGGACCGGGAACGCCCGCTGAGGGAGGTGGTCGCGGAGCCGGAGCGGTTCGAGGACTTCTCGTGCGCCTTCGGGGACCTGCTGCTCGACTTCTCCAAGACCGCCCTGTCCAAGCACAGCCTCGGCCTGCTGCTGGACCTCGTCCGCGCGGCAGGGGTCACGGCGCGGCGCGACGCCATGTTCGCGGGCGAGCGGATCAACGCCACGGAAGGCCGCAGCGTGCTGCACGTCGCATTGCGCGACGGCGAGGACGCGCCGCTCGCGGTGGACGGCGCGGACGTGAAGCCGCCGGTGCGCGAGACCCTGGCGCGGCTGTTCGCCTTCGCCGACGACGTGCGCTCCGGCACCATCGCCGGCGCCAAGGGCGACCGCTTCACGGACGTGGTGAATATCGGCATCGGCGGGTCGGACCTCGGCCCGGCGATGGTGACGGGGGCGCTTGCGCCCTACCATGACGGCCCGCGCTGCCACTTCGTCTCGAACGTGGACGGCGCCCATATCGCCGACACGCTGAAGGGGCTCGACCCGGCCACCACGCTGTTCGTCATCGCGTCGAAGACCTTCACCACGGTCGAGACCATGTGCAACGCGGCCACCGCCCGCGCCTTCATCAAGGACGCGCTGGGGGAGGCCGCGGTGGCGGACCATTTCGCTGCCGTCTCCACCGCGCTCGACAAGGTGGGCGCGTTCGGCATCCGGCCCGAGCGCACGTTCGGCTTCTGGGACTGGGTGGGCGGACGCTATTCGGTGTGGTCCGCCATCGGCCTGCCGGTGATGCTCGCGGTGGGGCCGCAGAACTTCCGCGAGTTCCTGGCCGGCGCCGCGGCCATGGACGAGCATTTCCGCACCGCGCCGCCGGAGATCAACCTGCCGGTTCTGCTCGCGGCGGTCGGCCTGTTCCACCGCAACGTCTGCGGCTTTCCGAGCCGCGCCGTGATCCCCTACGACCAGCGGCTCGCGCGCTTTCCCGCCTATCTCCAGCAGCTCGACATGGAGAGCAACGGCAAGAGCGTGACGCTCGACGGCAAGCCGGTCGCCCGGCCCACCGGGCCGATCGTGTGGGGCGAGCCGGGCACCAATTCGCAGCACGCCTTCTTCCAGCTCATCCACCAGGGCACGGACGTGATCCCGGTGGAGTTCCTGATCGCCGCAGAGGGCCACGAGCCGAAGCTTTTGGAGCATCACCAGCTGCTGGTGGCCAACTGCCTCGCCCAGTCCGAGGCGCTGATGCGCGGGCGCACCCTGGAGGAGGCGGCGGCGCAGCTGCGCGCCAAGGGGCTCGACGCGGCCGAGGTGGCGCGGCTTGCTCCGCACCGGGTGTTTCCCGGCAGCCGGCCTTCGGTGACATTGGCCTATGCCCAGCTCGATCCCTTCACCCTCGGCCGGCTGATCGCGCTCTACGAGCACCGGGTGTTCGTGGAGGCGGCGGTGTGGGGCATCAATGCCTACGACCAGTGGGGCGTGGAGCTGGGCAAGGAGCTGGCGACCGAGCTTCTGCCGGCGGTGATGGACGCCAAGGTGCCGCCCGGAGCCTCCGCCTCGACGCGCGGCCTGCTGACGCACCTCAAGGAGATCGGCGGCCGCTGAGGCGCCATGCTGCTATGCAGCAAAGACAGGGCTCGGTTACGTATTATGTATACCACAGAGATCCGGAAGTGAGTCAGGATGCCTTCTGTAATCGGGAGGTCACCTCCCGGTCGGCGCCCCGGCGCCCGGAGGCAGACATGAGCGTTTTCGACTTCGCCGCCCTCGGCATATTCGGCATCACCCTGACCGCCGCCACCATCGGCTTCTCCTCGCCCCGCCCGTTCCTCGCGGCCGGCGGCGACGTGGGCCTGTCGATCGTCGACGCGCTCGGCGAGGCCCCGGCCGCGCCGCGCTTCGCCGGCGTCCGCTTCGGCGGCTCGCAGAACGGCGAGACGCGCGAGCCGGCGGTCGCCGCCTTCCCGCGCGCCTTCTGAACGAAAAAAGAGGGAGAGGCGCCAACCTCTCCCTCCAGGACGGCGCGGGGTGGAAACGGCGCGCCGGTAGCTTTGTGCGGGCTCAGCGCGCGATCTCGGGCGCCCGGCCCTCGACCGTCTCGATCGCGCGCGCCTGCGAGACGAATCGCGCCCGGAGCGGCTTCAGGACGAAGATCGCCATCAGCGCCGCGATGGCGTTGACCGCGGCGGTGATGAGGAACACCAGGTCCCAGTTGCCGAGGCTCGCCACCGCCACCGAGGCCATGGGCACCACCAGCGAGGCGGTTCCCTTGGCGGTGTAGAGCAGGCCGGCATTGGTGGTGGCGAACTTCGAGCCGAACGTGTCGCCGCAGGTCGCCGGGAACAGCGAGTAGATCTCGCCCCAGGCGAAGAAGACGAGGCCTGTGAGGATCACGAACGCCACCGGATTGGCGCCGAAATGCGCCAGCGCCAGCACGCCGACCGCCTCCAGCGAGAAGGCGATGAACATGGTGTTCTCGCGGCCGATATTGTCCGACACCCAGCCGAAGAAGGGCCGCGTGACGCCGTTCAGCACCCGGTCGATGGACAGCGCGAAGGTGAGCGCCGGCATGGTCAGGCCGAGGATCGAGACCGGCACGTCGGCGATCTTGAAGTCCTTGGCGATGGAGCCGAGCTGGGCGGTCGCCATGAGCCCGCCGCCCGCCACCAGGACGAACATCAGGTACATGATCCAGAACACCGGGGTCTTCACCATCTCGCCGGGGCCGTAGCTGCGCCGGCTCTGGTTCACCGCCACCTCGACCTTGGGCAGCTGGCCCTCCTTCGGGCTCTGGAGCAGCAGCGCCAGCACGAACACCACGGCGCCCTGGAGCAGGCCGAAGAACAGGAAGGTGTGCTCGTAGCCCTGCGACTTGATCATCGCCGCGATGGGCACGATGGTCAGCGCCGAGCCGGCGCCGAAGCCGGCGGCGGTGATGCCCGCGGCGAGGCCGCGCCGGTCCGGGAACCACTTCAGCGCCGCACCGACGCAGGTGCCGTAGACCGCGCCCGCGCCGGTGCCGCCGATGGCGGCGGAGACGTAGAGCATCGTCAGGCTGTCGGCCATGGAGTTCAGCCACCAGGAGGCGGCGCACAGGATGCCGCCGAGCATCACCACGATGCGCGGGCCGAACTTGTCGACGAACCAGCCCTCGATGGGCACCAGCCAGGTCTCGAACAGCACGAAGATGGTGAAGGCCACCTGGATGGCGGCGCGGCCCCACTGGTGCTTCTCGTTCATGGGCTCGACGAACAGCGTCCAGCCGTACTGGAGGTTGGCGATCATCGACATGCAGACGACGCCGATGAGCAATTGGAGCCAGCGCCCGCCCACGGGGCCGCGGCCGGCCGCGGCCGGCAGAGTTGAAGACGGCATTTCCTTCCCTTTCTCACTGGGGATCATCGAAGGACGATGAACGGCCCGTGACGGACACCATTCGGCCGCACCTCGTTGAGGCGGATGCGGCTGCGTTCCGTCGGGAAGGATGGGTCAGGAATACCGTATACCGTATGCAAGTTTCGGCTATGTAACGGCTACTTTGGCCCCTTGGGCGGTGTTTCGCGCGGTTCGAGCGGCATGCGGAGACCACTCAGCGCAGGAGAGCGCGCATCCTCCTGCCCTGCCGGTGAGGGGAAGCCGATTCCGTCTCGTGCCGGTTCGCGGACTCTCCCCTGCGGACTGCGCAAGGCGGGGAGGCGCAGGGCCGCCCGGGCAGGAGCGGCCGGCCGAGGGGCGAGGCGCCGCGGCCTTGGGGCGCCGACCGGCCCCTCGGGCCCGTCCGACCCGTATGATCGCCCCTCAAGCCCCAGCGCCAACACAAAAAAATGGCCCCGACACGCGTCGGGGCCATGCAGGGGCCGCCCAGAAGGCGGTGGAGGGACTTCAGGCGCGCGCCGCGACGAGGTGCGGCGCGCGCGATCCTATGGAGCGGTCAGACGGTCGCCTCGCGCGCCTTGAGGGCGTGGGCCTCGTTGAGCCGGTGATGACGTGCCAGCAGGGGCTTCAGCACCAGAAGCGCGGCGATGGCGGCGGTCATGTCCATGGCGGCGACGGTGTAGAGCACCACCGTCCAGCTGCCGGTCGCCTCCATCAGGAGGTTGGCCACCGGAACCAGCAGAGCGGCGATGCCCTTGGCGCAGTAGAGCATGCCGTAGATCTTGCCGATGTGCTTGGAGCCGAAGGTGTCCGCGGCGGTGGCCGAGAACAGGGAGTAGACCTCGCCCCAGGCCAGGAACACGATGCCCGACAGGATGATGAAGGCCCACGGATTGTGCCCGAACGTGCCGAGCGCGACGATGCCGATGCCCTCCATCATGAAGGCGAAGAACATGGTCTTCTCGCGGCCGATATGGTCCGAGATCCAGCCGAAGAAGGGCCGCGAGAAGCCGTTCAGGATGCGGTCCAGCATCAGCGCGAACGGCAGCGCCGCCATGGCGAAGAAGTAGAGGTTGACCTCCACGTGCTTCACGCCCAGGTCCTCGGCGATCACGCCGAGCTGCGCCACCGCCATCAGGCCGCCGGTGACGGTCAGCGTGAACATGGTGAGCATGACCCAGAACACCGGCGTGCGCAGCGCCTCGCCGAGCGTGTAGTCGCGCCGGCTCTGGGCGACGGTCGACGAATAGGTCACTTCCTTGCCGGTCGGGGCGGTGAGGAACAGCGCCGCGGCGACGATCACCGCGCCCTGGATCAGGCCGAAGGTGAAGAAGGTCTCGTGATAGCCGGACGACTTGATCATCGCCGCGATGGGCAGGATCGTCACCACCGTGCCGGAGCCGTAGCCCGCCGCGGTGAGGCCGACAGCGAGGCCGCGCCGGTCGGGGAACCACTTGAGCGCGCTGTTGACGCAGGTGGCATAGACGCAGCCGACGCCGATGCCGCCCACCGCCGCCGCGAAGTAGAGCGCCGGCAGCGTGGAGGCATAGGAGTTCAGCACCCAGGACAGGCCGGTGAACAGGCCGCCCACCAGCACCACGTTGCGCGGGCCGTATTTGTCGATGAAGTAGCCGACGATGGGCGTCGCCCAGGTCTGCACCACCACGAACACCGTGAAGGCCACCTGCACCGAGGCGCGGGTCCAGGAGTTGCCGGAAACGATCTCGGGAACGAACAATGTCCAGGAATATTGAATATTCGCGGCAGCAACCATGCAGACGATGCCCGCCACCAACTGGAGCCAGCGATTGGGGCCGGCAGCTTTGACAGCTTCACTCACCATTTTATCCACCCTTTGAGAACATTATTATTTTAGTTCCAAGAAGACAAAGCCGCCTCACCCCGTTGTTTTCCCTCTCGGAAGCGGCATGTTCGGAAAAAGCGGCAAGGCGCGTGCGCCTCACACGGCGCCGGCGGTGCGCATGCCGGCGATCTCCTCCGCGCTGTAGCCGAGGGCGCCGAGCACCTCGTCCGTATGCTCGCCGAGCAGCGGCGCCCGCTCGACCGGAACGTGGCTCGCCGACATCTGGATCGGCGAGCCGAGCGTCACGTAGGTGCCGCGCTCGGGATGCGGCACCTCGACGAGGAAGCCGCGGTCGTAGAGCGCGCGGTCCTGAAGGATGTCCTTGGTGGAGAGCACCGGGCCGCACGGCACGTCGATCGCCTTGAGCGCGTCCATCACCTCGAACTTGGTGCGCTTGAGGCTCCAGCGCTCGATCACGTCGAAGCAGGCGTCGAGCCGCTGCAGGCGCGCCTCGTGGCTGGCGAACTTGGGATCGTCGATCAGGTCCTTGCGGCCGACGAGCCGCATCAGCGGCGCCCAGCCCTGGGGCTGGATGATGACGTAGCAATAGTCGTTCTCGCCGCCCGGCGCGCAGCGCACCGCGGCGCCCGGCTGGCCGCCGCCGGAGCAGTTGCCGGCGCGCGGCACGCAATCGGTCTCGGGGGCGCCGGGATATTCGGGGAGCGGGCCGGAGGCGAGGCGCTGTTGGTCGCGCAGCTTCACCCTGAGGAGGTTCATCACGCAGTCCTGCATGGCGACCTCGACCAATTGGCCCTCGCCGGTCACCGTGCGCTGGTAGAGCGCCGCCAGCACGCCGGAGAGGCAGTGGACGCCGGTGCCGGTATCGCCGATCTGCGCGCTCGACGCGGTCGGCGGGCCGGAGCGCCAGCCGGTGGTGCTCATGGCCCCGCCCATGGCCTGGGCGATGGTCTCGTAGGCCTTGGCGTCGATGCCGGAGGCGTCGGCGAAGCCCTTGATGGTGGCGTAGATCAGGCGCGGATTGATGGCGCGCGCCTGGTCGTAGCCGAAGCCCTGGCGCTCCAGAACGCCGGGGCCGAAATTCTCCACCAGCACGTCGCAGCTGGCGATGAGACGGGTCAGCGCCTCCTGCCCCTGCGCGCTCTTGATGTTGAGCGTGAGGCTGCGCTTGTTGGCGTTCAGCATGGTGAAATAGAGACTGTCGACGTTCGACTTGTCCCTGAGCTGGGATCTGGTGATGTCCCCGCGGCGGGGCATCTCGACCTTGATGACCTCCGCCCCGAGCCACGCGAGCATCTGGGTCGCGGACGGTCCGGACTGAACATGCGTCATGTCCAGGACACGCACGCCCTCAAGCGCCTTGCCCATGCCGTTACCCCTGGATTTCCTCGATCCGACCGTATGTTCCGCCAGTCTTGAGCCGGCTTGTGGGCGCAGTCCGCGCCCGGCACCCATCCGTGTCTACTGGATGTTGTATGCCATATACAGACGTTATCATCGCCATTTTCCGCCTGCAACCGAATTCGACTAAAGTAAAATGCAGGGGGCCGCGGGCCGCCTCCGGCCCATCCCGATGCCCCTGCCGGCGCGGCATCGGCCGGCGGCGGCGCAAGGGTCAGCGCAGCACGGCGAGCTCCGCGCCCATGCCGCTCAGCGCCTGCTCCGCGTGGGTCGCGACCTCGGATTCGTGCAGATAGTGGCGCATCAGGTCGGTGGCGCTGATGACGCCCACCAGCGCGTGGTCCTCGATCACCGGCAGGTGGCGCACCTGGTGCTCGTTCATGAGCCGCAGCACGGTGACGATGGAATCGGCGAGAGCGCAGGAGATCACCTCCCGCTTGAGCAGGCTGGCGAGCACCACGGCCGGAGTGCCGGCGCCATGGGCCAGCAAGGCCCGCGTCACGTCGCGCTCGGAGAACACGCCGACCACGGTGTTGCCCTCGGTGCGGCACACGTCCTTGACGATCACCGAGGAGACGTTCTCCCGCTGCATGATCTTCACGGCGGTGGCCACGGTCTCGTTGGCCCGGACGGTGATGATCCGGGTGTCGCGCTTCTCGCGCAGGATGTCGTCGACGCGCATCAGCATGGCGGCGTTCCTCCGGGCCGGAGCCCCGTTTCTGGAAAGTGTGGGCCTCTTGAAGGGCACCTGGAGGAATTCTGGTATTCAAAATACTGGATGTCAACGCACACTGAAGCAGCAGAACGGGCGATTTCATGCTGCATTGCAAGAAGATGCGCGAAGACGGCCGGTTTTGCATCGGCCTGCGGCAACCCTTGCCCTCAACGCACAAGTCCTTCATCTGATATGATGTATTTGGTCGGCATCGAATGCGGGCCGCGCCGCGCCACGAAGACTGCCTAAGGCGAAGGGGAGCGATGACCTATCAGGACATCAACGTGAAGCCGATCGAGACCGAATCGAGCTTCCGAATGAAGGCCTACAAGGCCCTCAAGGCGGCCATCATGGAGATGGATATCTACAGCCACCGGGAGGACATCCGCCTCGAAGAACGCCAGCTCTCCGAGAAGCTCGGCGTTTCGCGCACCCCCATCCGCGAGGCCATGACGCTCTTGGAGCAGGAGGGCTTCGTGCGCTCCGTCCCGCGGCGCGGCATCTTCGTGGTGCGCAAGACCCGGCAGGAAATCCTGGAGATGATCACGGTCTGGGCCGCGCTGGAGAGCATGGCCGCCCGCCTCGCCTGCGCGCGCGCCTCCGAGGCCGAGATCCGCGAGTTGCGCGAGAACGTGCGCGCCTTCGCCGACCGCGACCCCGAGGAGTTCGTCTCGGAATATTCCGAGGCCAACCTCGCCTTCCACAAGATCATCATCCGCATGTCCGGCTGCGAGCTGATCGCCGAGATGACCGAGGGCCTGTTCCCGCACATGCGCGGCGTGCGCAACGTGACCATCGGCCAGGACCATCGCGCCCAGCGCTCCATCGTCGACCACACCCGCATCGTCGCCGCCATCGAGAAGCGCGACGCGGACCTTGCCGAGCGCCTGGTGCGCGAGCACACGCTGGGCCTTGCGCGCCACGTCGAGGAGCACGGCGAGTTCCTGGACTGAGCCGCCCGCGTCCCGGCCGCCGGCAGCGGGCCGCCCCCACCCTCCCCCGCACGCGGGAGCGGGGGCGCCAGCGCGCGAGCCGGCCCCCTTCTCCCCCATCCGCGGTGCGGCATCGGCGGGGGCTGCGGGCGGCCTGCCCTTGACAATGGGGGCCGTCCGGCGGACCAACCCGCGCGGACCATCGGCGGAGCACGGATGCGCTACCTCAACCTCATCAAGACCATCTCCAACTGGCCGGTCTATTTCGCGCATAAATTCAACCTCACCACCGCCTCGCCGGCGGTGTTCGAGCTGCGCGGCGGCGGGCGCATCTTTGTCCCGCGCGAGGTGATGCACGAGTTCAAGGAGGTGTTCTTCGACGAGGCCTATCTGTCCGGCATGCCGCTCGCGCTGCCGGAGGGGGCGACCGTGGTGGACATCGGCGCCAATATCGGCGCCTTCAGCGTGTTCGCCGCCACCCGCTTCAAGGCCGCCCGCGTCGTTGCCTTCGAGCCCGACCCGGTGAACTTCGCGGCGCTCGCCCGCAACGCCGCCGAGGCAGGCGGGCGCATCACGGCGGTGGAGACCGCCATCGCCGGAGAGGCGGGCACGCTGGTGTTCCACCGGGGCGACGCCACCGGCGTCTCCACCTCGGGTTCGCTCGTGCGCAGCACCGGCGAGAAGATCACGGTGACGGCCGTCACCCTGGAGGAGGCGTTCGCGGCGCAGGGCATCGCCACCTGCGACCTCATGAAGATGGATTGCGAGGGCGCCGAGTTCGACATCCTCTACGGCGCCTCCGACGCCGTGCTCGCCCGCATCCGCCAGATGGTGGTGGAGATCCACGACCAGGGCAAAGGCAACCGCACCCGCGCCGCCGTCATCGCCCACCTCGCGGGCAAGGGCTTCCAGGTGAAGGACGGCATGCACCACCTGCTGTGGGCCTGGCGGGGGGACCTCTGAGCGCCCGGCGCCACTTGACCGCGATCAAGGCCGAGGGGCGGCAGCGGCCCGCATAAAGTACGGCGCCGGGTTCCCGCCGGCGCCGGAGGGCGGCATGGCGACGTTCGAGGTGAGAGTGCCGCCGCACGGCCTTCCCGCGACGCTGAGCATGCCGGACTATGCGGGCGCCCTCGTCCTGTTCGCCCACGGCAGCGCATCGGACCGCCTCGCCCCGCGCAACGCCGCCCTGGCCGAAGCGCTCAACCGGCAGGGCCTCGCCACCCTGCTCATCGACCTGCTCTCGCCCGAGGAGGAGGCCGACCGCGCCAACGTCTTCGACATCGACCTGCTCGCCGACCGCCTGTCGGAGGCCGTGGGCTGGGCCAAGGCGGAGCCGCGCACCGCGCGCCTGCCGCTCGGCCTGCTGGGCGCCGGCACCGGCGCCGCCGCCGCGCTCAAGGCGGCGGCGCGGCTTGGCGGCCTGATCTCGGCGGTGGTGTCGCGCTCCGGACGTCCGGACCTCGCCTGGGACGTCCTCGGCGGCGTGACGGCCCCGAGCCTCCTGATCGTCGGCGGCGCCGACGAGACGGTGCTGGAGCTGAACGCCGAGGCGTTCGGCCGGCTCGCCTGCGAGAAGGCGCTGAAGATCGTTCCCGGCGCCAGCCACCTCTTCCCCGAGCCCGGCGCGCAGGAGGAGGTGACGGCGCTCGCCACGCGCTGGTTCGAGCGGCACCTGCTCGGCCGCACCGACGACTGGAAGGCGCCATGATCCTTCCGTTCGCCGACCGCCGCGCGGCGGGGCGGCAGCTCGCGGCCGCGCTCGCGCACCTGAAGGCGGAAGCGCCGGTGGTGCTGGCGCTGCCGCGCGGCGGCGTGCCGGTGGCGGCGGAGGTGGCGCAGGCGCTTGGCGCGCCGCTCGATCTGGTGCTGGTGCGCAAGATCGGCGTGCCCGGCGCCGAGGAACTGGCCATGGGCGCCGTGGTGGACGGCGCCGATCCCATCGTGGTGCGCAATGACGATGTCATCGCCGCATCGGGGGTGACGCGCACGGCGTTCGAGGCGGTGCGCGCGCGGGAGCTTGAGGAGATCGAGCGCCGGCGCGCGCGCTATATCGGCACCCGGCGCCGCGCCCCGATCGCCGGGCGGACGGTGGTGCTGGTGGACGACGGCATCGCCACCGGCGCCACCGTGCGCGCCGCGCTCAGGGCGGTGCGGGCACGCCGGCCGAAGATGCTCGTGCTCGCCGCGCCGGTGGCGCCGCCCGAGACCGTCGACGCGCTCAGGGCTGAGGCTGACGCGGTGGTGTGCCTCGCGACACCGGAGCCGTTCGGCGCCATCGGCTATTTCTACGACGACTTCCGCCAGGTGGGAGATGCGCAGGTCCTGGACCTGCTGGCGCGCCATCCCGTACCGGCGGAAGGATGACCACCCCCCTGCCCTACGAAGGCACCCCGCGCGCATCGGCGCTGCCCGCGGCACCTTCCGCCCGCACCTCCACCCGGGCGGCGGCGAGGCGGGCGAACAGGTCGCGCCGCCGGGCGAGCGGCCACCACTCGTAGAGGAAGATCTCGATCGGCCGCCAATTGGCCACCCAGCCGACGATGACGAGGCTCTCCTCCAGGATGCCGGCGAAGGTCCCCTCCCCCAGCACGTGTCCGACCAGTTGCGCGGCCACAAGGCACACCGCCAGCACGCCGAGGCCGATCACCAGCGACAGCCGCCCCACCCGGAACAGCTGCGCCAGTTCCCGCGCGGTCTCGTGGCGGCGATAGTCGAAGAAATGCGCGATCGCCTCCGGAAGGCCCTGCGCGTCCGGGCCGGCCGCCTCGGCTTCGGGCAGGTGGACGACGATGGCGAGCGGCGCGCGGGCCGGCATCTCCTCGGCCCACCCGGCGATGTATTCCTCCGCCTCCGGCGCGAGGTCGCGCTCGCGGAAGGGAAACGGGTCCAGCATGTTGAAGAGCTGGGAGACGTGCGTCAGGCGGATGGAGATCACGCCCGGCACGGCCGGGGCGGCGGACGGGGTCGGCACTTGTGTCATCGGCAGGGTCCGCCCTGGCGGCACGCCCGCGCGCGCCTCTGGCGTGGCCCAATAGCCGCGCCGGGCGGCGGGCACAAGGCGCCGTTCAGCATGACGCTGCGACGTCGCGCCGTGAGCCCTCCCCCCCCTCGCGCGCCGGAACAGGTCGTGCCAGTGTCACGTTCTGCGAGGACGCTCCCCCGCGGCCGGGCTCGCGCTTCGGCCGGAGGCGAGGCGTCCCGCATTGTGAGGAAACGGTGTCATGAGCAATCTTGTCGTATTCGGTTTCGACGGCGTCCATTCGGCGGACGAGGTCCTGAACAAGCTGCGGTCGCTCCAGAAGGGCCACCTGATCGACCTGGAGGACGCCTGCGTCGTCGAGCGCGAGCCGGACGGCAAGGTCCACATCAAGCAGGCGGTGAACCTCGTGGCGCTGGGCGCGGCCCAGGGCGGCACCATGGGCGCGCTGTGGGGCGGCCTCGTCGGCCTCCTGTTCCTCAACCCGCTGGCCGGCATGGCGCTGGGCGCGGTGGCGGGCGCGGGCGCGGGCGCCATCTCCGGCTCGCTCGCCGACTACGGCATCGACGACGACTTCGTGAAGAATCTCGGCGACACCATCCCGGCCAATTCGTCGGCGCTGTTCGTGCTCATCAAGAGCGTCACCGAGGACAAGGTGCTGCCCGAGATCGAGCCCTACAATCCGCGCGTGCTGAAGACCTCGCTCTCCAACGAGGCCGAGCTGAAGCTGAAGGAGGCCCTCGCCAAGGCCGCCGCCGGCCTGCACGCCGCCCCTGCCGCCACCCCGGCCACCTGAGCCCCCGACGCGCGAGGCGGCGGCTGCCGCCGCCTCAGCTCTTCAGCCGGTAGCCGGTGCGGAACATCCAGGTGCACGCGCCGAGGCACAAGGCGAGGAAGCCCAGCGTCATGGCGAGCGAAAGGCCGACCGCCACGTCCGATATGCCGAAGAAGCTCCAGCGGAAGCCCGACACCAGATAGACCACCGGATTGAACAGCGTCACCGTGCGCCAGGCCGGCGGCAGCATGTCGAGCGAGTAGAAGGTGCCGCCCAGGAAGGTCAGCGGCGTGATGACCAGGAGCGGGATCACCTGCAGCCGTTCGAACCCGTCGGCCCAGATGCCAATGATAAAGCCGAACAGGGCGAAGGTGAACGCGGTCAGCACCAGGAAGCCCAGCATCCAGAACGGGTGCTTGATCTCCAGCGGCACGAACAGCGAGGCCGTGGCGAGGATGATGAGCCCCAGCACCACCGACTTGGTCGCCGCCGCCCCCACATAGCCGAGCACGATCTCGAACGGCGACACCGGCGCCGAGAGCAGCTCGAAGATCGTGCCGGTGAAGCGCGGGAAGTAGATCGCGAACGCGGCGTTGGAGATGGACTGCGTGAGCAGCGTCAGCATCATCAGGCCCGGCACGATGAAGGCGCCGTAGGGCACGCCCTCGATCTCCGCCATGCGGGAGCCGATAGCGGAGCCGAACACCACGAAATAGAGCGAGGTGGAGATCACCGGCGACACCACGCTCTGCAGCAGGGTGCGCATGGTGCGGGCCATCTCGAACATGTAGATGGCGCGGACGGCTTCGAGGTTCACTGGTCCCGCCTCACGAGGCTCACGAAGATGTCTTCGAGGGAGCTTTGCTCCGTGTGGAGGTCCCTGAAGGCGATGCCCTCGGCGGAGAGCAGCGCCAAAAGGTCGGCGATGGAGTGCGTGTCGCCCTCCTCCTCGGCGCCCGAGGCGCAGGTCTCGTAGACGTAGGTCAGGTGCGTGCCGCCGTCCGAGAGCTCAAGGCCGAACGGCGCCAGCGCCGGCGGGATCGCCGCGAGCGGGGCCACCAGCTCCACCGTCAATTCCTTGCGGCCGAGCCGGCGCATGAGCGTCGCCTTCTCCTCCACCAGGATCAACTCGCCCTTGGTGATGACGCCGATGCGGTCCGCCATCTCCTCCGCCTCCTCCAAATAGTGGGTGGTGAGGATGATGGTGACGCCGCTCTCGCGCAGCTCGCGCACCAGGCGCCACATGTCGCGGCGCAGCTCCACGTCGACGCCGGCGGACGGCTCGTCGAGGAACAGCACATGCGGCTCGTGGGCCAGCGCCTTGGCGATCAAGACGCGCCGCTTCATGCCGCCCGAGAGCGTCATGATCTTGGCGTCCTTCTTGTCCCACAGGGAGAGGCTTTTCAGCACCTTCTCGATGAAAGCGGGGTTCGCCTTCTTGCCGAACAGGCCGCGCGAGAAGCTCACGGTGGCCCATACGGTCTCGAAGCTGTCGGTGGTCAGCTCCTGCGGCACGAGGCCGATGGCGGCGCGGGCGGCGCGGTAGTCCCTGACGATGTCGTGGCCGTCCACCCGCACCGTTCCGGCGGTGGCGTTGACGAGGCCGCAGACGATCGAGATGAGCGTGGTCTTGCCGGCGCCGTTGGGGCCGAGCAAGGCGAAGATCTCGCCGCGGCGGATGTCGAAGCTCACGTCCTTGAGCGCGCTATGGCCCGTGGCGTAGGTCTTCGACAGGCGGGAGACGGAAATGACGGCGCCGGGCGCAGCGCGGGACTCGGGGTCGGGCATGGCACCCTCTTAGACCTGTCCGGCCGCGCGCGGAAGGGTCCCGCGCGGTCAGGCGCGGGACCCTGTCCTGCTGTGGATGCAATCCTGCGGGATCAGGTGCCCTGGATGGCGGTGAGCTTCCAGTCGCCGCCCTGCTCGCGCACGAAGGTCCAGATCTCCGTGGCCTCGCCCTTGGCGTCGCGGTCGCCGCCGACCACCTGGCCGGTGGCGCGGTCCACCATCGTGTCGCGGCTCTCGTAGCGCAGCGCGACCGTGGCGAACTCCTTGCCGCCCTCGCGCCAGGCCTCGGCGAGGTCGCCCTGGAGCAGCTTCACGTCGCTCACCACGTTGCGCACGCCGCGCTCGGCATTCTCGCGCAGCTCGTCGGCGAAGTAGGAGAACACCTCCGGCGTGGTGTGCTGCATCAGCGTGCCCTGGTCCTCGGCCCCGAAGGCGCCGTGGATGGTGCCGAGCAGGCGCTCGAAGGCGTCGAAATCCTCACCCTTGAGGCCCAGGTCGTCGGACGGCGCGCGTGCCGCGGACTGGAATTCCGGCTCGGAGGCCGCGGCAGAGGCAGCGGTTGCGGCGGCCGGATAGCCCGTGCCGCCGGCCGGCGCACCGCCCATCGGAGGAACGCCGCCCATGGGCGGCACGCCGCTGGAGCGGGCATAGGGCGCGCCGGCACCGGCGGCTGCCGGCTGCGGCTGCCCGCGGCGCAGGAAGCGCATCACCAGCACCACGGCGAGCACGATCAGGCCCACCTGGAGCAGGAGGCCGAGCATGCCGGCGAGGCCGCCGAAGCCGCCGCCCATCAGGAGGCCGATGATGCCGCCGATCAGCAGGCCGCGCATCAGCGCGCCGCCGAGGCCGGCGCCGAACATGGAGGGCCGCGCCGCCTGCGCGGCGGCGCCGGGCGCGCGGGTCGCGGCGGGCGCCGGCGTGGTCTGCGGCGTGGTGGAGCGCTGGATGGGAGCGGCACTGGGGGCAGTATTGGTTGCGGGCGGCGCCTGATAGGTGCGCGAGCCGCGGTTGCCGAACGAGAATCCGCGCTTGGCCTCGGCCACATCGACTGCCGCCAGCGTCAGGCCGGCCGCCACTGCAAGGGCCGCAAAAAGTGTGGTCTTCCGGAACATGAGTCCTCCCGCCGCCACCTGACCTAACGGTAGCTTGCCCTTACATATGGGAAGAACGCCCCCGATTTCCAGGGCAAGCGTGTCGCTTCACTTGAAATCTTGGTGTGCAGCCTTGGTGTGCAGCGCGGCACGCGTGTCTGCGCACGCCCCGTCGCCGTTCCCCGGCCCAGCGACGGCGAAGCCGGAGCGCGGGCGGTGCCCCGGACGCATGGAGCGCCAGCGGAATGCGAGCCGGGGTCCAGCGCAGGACTCCCGCGCAGCGGGGCATGACCCAACCGCGCTCACATCAGAAGCCGCCTTCGGCGCATCCCTTGCGTTGGGTCCCGGCTCTCCTTCCACTCCGCTGACGCTGCGTTGCAGTCGGCCGGGACGCGCGGGCGGCGATGTCCGGCGTCGCATCCGCCGTTCCCCGGCCCAGCGACGGCGCAGCCGGAGCGCCGAGCCGGGGTCCGGGGGAAGCTTCCGCGCAGCGGGCGATACCCCCGCGGCCGCCCGAGATTGGCCGTGATCGGTGCGCCTGATATGGTCCGCCCCCCTCGCGCGCCTCGTCTCCAGGAGCAGATGATGTCCGCCCTCTCCCGCCGCGCCTTCATTGCCGCGAGCGCCGCCGCCGCACTCGGCCCCACGGCCGCCTTGGCCGAATCGCATCCCCGCCCGCGGTCGGCGCCGCTCGGGGCGGCCGGGTTCCGGGTGGGCGCGTTCCAGGTGACGCCGCTGTTCGACGGCACCTTCCCTCTGCCGTTGCCGATCATCCCGGACGCCCAGAGCCCCGCGGGCGCCGCGCTGCTGAGGGCCGCCGACCTGCCGGCGAAGGGCCCGGTGCCGATCCCGGTGAACGCCTTCGCGCTGGAGCGCAACGGCCGGCTGGCGCTGATCGACTGCGGCTGCGGCTCCCTGTTCGGCGCCGACTTCGGCAAGGCGTTCGGCGCCATGGCCGGCGCCGGCATCGACCCGGCGAAGGTGGAGACGATCCACCTCACCCATCTGCACGGCGACCATGCGGGCGGCCTCCTCGCCGCCGACGGCACGGCGCGCTTCCCGAAGGCGCGCGTCACGGTCCAGCTCAAGGAGATCGCCTTCTGGAGCGACGACGCCATGCTCGCCCGCGCGCCGGACGACATGAAGCCCTTCTTCAAGATCGCCCGCGACGTGCTGGCCGCCTACGGGAACCGGATCGAGCCGCTGGAAGGCGTCGCGGCGCTGGCGCCCGGCGTGCTCGCCATGCCCTTCCCCGGCCACACGCCGGGACATATGGGTGTGCTGATCGAGGACGGTCCCGAGCGCATCCTGCTGTGGACCGACGTGCTGCACACCGCCGCGCTCCAGTTTCCTCATCCGGGCTGGTCGCTCTTGTTCGACGTGGACATGGCGGAGGCGCGGGCGACCCGCCTTCGGCTGCTCGACCTGGTGAGCGCCGACAAGATCGCGGTCATGGGCTCCCACCTCGGTGTGCGCGGGCTGATCGAGCCGAGGGGCGCCGGCTATGCCTTTGCGACGTGAGATCATCGCCGGCGCGGCGCTGCTGATGGCCTGTGCCGCGCTCGGCGGCGCCGAAGCGGGCGAGATCGGCGTCGCTGTGGCGAACGGCACCGCGCCCACCGCCTGCGCCGAGACCGACAACGTCGCGCTCACCTTTTCCGCCCCCGCGGTCACGGGCCTCAGGATCGAGGCGCGCCACCCGGCCTATGTGGGCACCCTCGCCATCGACAGCACGGCGCCCGACTTCACCGCCTGCGACATGACGAACGATCCGGCCGTTCCGGCCGCCGCGCCGCTCAGCGGGCCGAAGCGCACCACGCTCTTTGAGACGCCGGACCTGTGGCTGGTGGGCTTCACCTTCCCCTCCTTCTGGCGCGCGGCGGCGACCCCGGTGCGGGTCGGCGGGCGCACCTTCGAGGGGCTGCACCTGGTCCAGCTCTGGGTCTGGCACAAGGAGCGCGCCGAGGAGGTGCTGGTGGTCTATCCGCCGGACGGCTACTGGCGCGCCCGCCCGCTGCCGCCGCCGCACCTGCGCGCCGTGGCCTACGGCTCGTCGTTCCTGCTCGGCCCGGTGGAGGAGAAGGGCCGGCCGGTGGTGGACCTGAAGGAGATCGCCTTCGACCCGCAGGCGAAGGCCTTCACGCTCGCCTTCGCCGCGGGCGGCACCGCGCGGCTCGCTCTGACCGAGCTGTCCGAGGCGCGCATGGTGCTGGAGGCGGCGTTCGACCGCCCGCGCGCCGGCGCCTTCGCGGCGCTGCGCTCCATGTATGTCACCGAAGCGAACGCCGACGTCGCCCGCCTCGCCTGGCGGACGGGGGCGCACGGCTGGCGCGAGGCGCACATAACCACCTTCCCCGGCGCGTCCGACGTGCGCGCCTTGTGGGCCGGCCGCCTCGCCCCCTCCGCCCACAACACCAGCGCCCCCGACATGGTGTTCGACCGCTTCGTGGGACCATAGGCCGGGGGCGCAGTCCGCGGTGCGTCGAAGCGCCGGCCGGACTCCCCTCTCCCCCCGCGGGAGAGGGGCGGGGGTGAGGGGGAGCGCGAAGCGCAGGCCGCGGTGCATCGAAGCCCCGGCGTCCGCCCCTTCACCCCGGCCCTCTCCCACGAGGGGAGAGGGGGCGCAAACGCCAGGGCCGGCGTCCTTGCGTCTCACCATGCGGAGTATTGGTGACGGGCTCCCTCCTCCGTTGGGAGAGGGGGCGCGACCGGTTATGCCGTTCCAGGGCGGCGACAGGCTTGACCGGAGCATCCAGCCTCAGGGCAGGGAAACGGCGCGGGCCGTGGGTCCTCCGGCCAAGCCGGAGGGTGACGGCGGCGCCATAGGGAGCCCGCGTCAGTCGAGCGCCAGCACCGCTTCCGCCTCCAGCACCGCGCCGGCGCCGCCGATGACGCTCTCGCACAGGCCCCGGGCCTCGGTGGCGAGGTTCTCGGCGAAGAAGCGGGCAAGCGCGATGCGGGCGGCAAGGCGCGGGTCGCTCTCGCCCTCGGTGCGGGCGCGGTGCGCCGCGAGCGCCGCCTTGGCGAGATAGGCGCCGCCGGCCGCGCGGGCGAACAGGCGCAGATAGGGCGTCGCGCCGGCGAGCGCCTTGCCCTGATCCTCGCCCAGCCAGTCGAGCATCTTTCGGGTGGCGGTGGCGAACGCGTCCACCGCCTCGCCGAGCCGCACGCCCATATGGCCGAACTCCACGGCGTTCACCGCCGTCACGTCCGCCGCGACGGTGCGACAGTCGGCGATCAGGGCCTCCACCACGTCGCCGCCGTTCTGGCCAATCTTGCGGGTGACGAGGTCGATGGCCTGGATGCCGTTGGTGCCCTCGTAGATGGCGAAGATGCGCGCGTCGCGCAGGTGCTGCGCCGCGCCGGTCTCCTCGATATAGCCCATTCCTCCATGCACCTGGACGCCCATGGAGGCGACCTCGATGCCGATGTCGGTGGAGAACGCCTTCGCCACCGGCGTGAGCAGGCTCGCCTCGGCGAGGGCGGCGGCGCGGGCGGCGGGGTCGGGCAGGCGGTGATAGCGGTCGAGCGCGTCCGCGGTCATCAGGCAGATGGCGCGCGCCGCCAACGTCTCGGCGCGCATGGTGAGCAGCGTGCGCTGCACGTCCGGGTGGGCGACGATGGGCGCCATGCCCTCGCCCTGGTAGCCCGCCGCCTTGCCCTGCCGGCGCTCCTTCGCAAAGGCGATGGCGCGCTGGGTGGCGCGCTCGGCGATGGCGACGCCCTGCACGCCCACCGCGAGGCGGGCGTTGTTCATCATGGTGAACATGCAATTGAGGCCGCGATTCTCCTCGCCGATCAGCCAGCCGACCGCGCCCTCGCCTTTGTCGCCGAAGGTCATGGTGCAGGTGGGCGAGCCGTGCAGGCCGAGCTTGTGCTCGATGCCGGTGCATACCGCGTCGTTGCGCGCGCCGAGGCTGCCGTCCGCATTGACCAGGAACTTCGGCACCAGGAACAGCGAGATGCCGCGCGTGCCGGCGGGTGCGCCGGGCAGGCGCGCGAGCACCAGGTGGACGATGTTCTCGGCCACGTCGTGCTCGCCATAGGTGATGAAGATCTTGGTGCCGAAGATGCGGTAGGTGCCGTCGCCCTTGGGCTCGGCACGGGCGCGCAAGGCGGAGAGGTCGGAGCCCGCCTGCGGCTCGGTGAGGTTCATGGTGCCGGTCCAGGTGCCGGCCACGAGGTTCGGCAGATAGGTGTCCTGGAGCGCCTTCGCGCCGTGGGCGGTGAGCGCCTCCACCGCGCCCATGGTGAGCACGCCGCAGATGCCGAAGGAAGGACAGGCGGAATTCCAGAACTCGGTGAGCGCGGAGGTGAGCGCCACCGGCAGATGCTGGCCGCCGAAGCGTTCCTCGGCGGCGACCGAGGGCCAGCCTGCCGCCGCCCACGCCGCATAGGCGGCGCGCACGCCCGTAGGGGTCGCAACCGCCCCGTCCTTCAGCGTGCAGCCCTCCTTGTCCGACACCGGGTCGAGCGGGGCGACCTCGGAGGCGGCGAACTTGCCGGCCTCCTCCAGCACGCTGTCCACGAGGTCGAACGAGAGATCGACGATGCCCTCTTCCATAAGCCGCGGCAGGGAGGTGCAGCTCTTCAGCAGGAAGGACACATCCTCGACGGGGGCGCGATAGGCCATCGATCTCTCCACGTGTGCATATGTGACGCCCGCGCCCGGCGCGATGCGGCTTGACCCGGCACGGCCCGCTCACTAGAGCCGGAACCGGCGCACCAATTCGGGGCGTTGCCCCCCTTTCGTCAAGGGCCTGGCTTTGGCCACTTCGTATGATGTGCCGGCACCCATGGACCCTTCCGCAAGCCCCCCGCAGCGCCATACCCTGAGCCTCCCGGCCGCCGACCCGCACGCGCTGGCGCAAGGCGCGGCGCTGCTCGGCGCGGGCCGGCTGGTCGCCTTTCCCACCGAGACGGTCTATGGCCTCGGGGCGGACGCGGCGAACCCGCGGGCGGTGGCGGACCTCTATGCCGCCAAGGGCCGGCCGGCCTTCAACCCGCTGATCGCCCACACCGCCACGGCGGCGCAGGCGTTCGCCATCGGCGCCTTCTCCGCCGAGGCGCGGCGGCTCGCCGCGGCCTTCTGGCCCGGCCCGCTGACGCTCGTGGTGCCGTTCGCCGGCGGCGACGCGGTGTGCGAGCTGGCGCGCGCGGGGCTCGCCACCGTCGCCCTTCGGGTGCCCTCCCATCCGGTGGCGCAGGCGCTGCTCGCGGCGTTCGGCGGCGCGGTGGTGGCGCCGAGCGCCAACCGCTCCGGCCGGGTCTCGCCCACCCAGGCCGCGCACGTCGCGGCCGACCTCGACGGGCGGATCGACGCCATCCTCGACGGCGGGCCAACGCAGGTGGGGGTCGAATCCACCATCGTCGACGCCACCGGCGCAGTGTCGCGCCTGCTGCGGCCCGGCGGCGTACCGCGTGCGGCGCTCGAACAGGTGCTCGGCCACGCGCTGGCGGATGCCGGGACGGGCGACGCGGCGCGCCCCGCCTCCCCCGGGCGCCTCGCCTCCCATTATGCGCCGCGCGCCGCGGTGCGGCTTGAGGCCGAGGCGCTGGCGCCGGGCGAGGCGCTGCTCACCTTCGCCGGGGCGCGCCCACCGGGCGCTGCGGCGGCGGCGATGACCATCGACCTCAGTCCCACCGGCGATCTGGCGGAAGCCGCCGCCCGCCTCTATGGCGCGCTGCGGGCGCTTGACGCTTGCGGCGCACCGGCCATCGCCGTCGTTCCCCTGCCGCGCCACGGCCTCGGCGAGGCCATCGCCGACCGCCTCGCACGGGCCGCCGCCCCCCGATCCGCTCCCGAGGAGACGCCGCAATGACCGCCCACCCCATCGCCGTCTCCACCGACGCCGGCACCCTCGCCATCGACCATGCGGGCGACGGAGATGCGGCCGCCCTCGCCGCCTTGTGGGCGCGCGCCGGCCTCACCCGGCCCTGGAACGATCCGCTCGCCGACATCGCCCTCGCCCGGCGCGGGCCGCACTCCACCATCCTGGTGGCGCGCCAGGCCGACGCCATCGCCGGCTCGGTGATGGTGGGCCATGACGGCCACCGCGGCTGGCTCTATTACCTCGCCGTGGAGCCGGCGCTCCAGGGCAAGGGCATCGGCCGCGCTCTGGCGCTGGCGGCCGAGGACTGGCTGAAGGGCCGCGCGGTGCCCAAATTGATGCTCATGGTGCGGCCGGACAATGCCCAGGTGCGCGCCTTCTACGCGGCGCTCGGCTACCAGGAGGAGGAGCGCATCGTCTTCTCCCGCCGGCTCGACGGGAACTGAGCGGGCGCAGGGCCTGCCGGCGATTGAGCCGGCTCAAAGCGCTACCGGGCCGGTTGGAATATGGTATGCAGGGCGAAGCTCTGCGCGCCCAAGAGCACGCGCCGACCAAATTGAGTCGATTTGATCGGATCGCGCTCCAGAAGACAGCCCGAGGAAACGCCGCCCCCATGTCCACGCTGCTCGTCACCCATCCGTCCGGCCTCGCCCACGCCACCCCGCCCGGCCATCCGGAGCGGGCCGACCGGCTGCGCGTGCTCGACCGCATCTTCGAGCAGGAGAAGTTCGCGAACCTGGTGCGTGACCTCGCCCCGCGCGGCGCGCGCGAGGACATCATCCGCGTGCATCCGGAGGACTTCGTCGACGCCATGGCCGAGGCGAGCCCGAAGGAAGGGCTGGTGCGCATCGATTCCGACACGCTGCTCTCGCCCGGCAGCTGGGAGGCGGTGCTGCGCGCGGTGGGCGGCGCCTGCTTCGCCGTGGACGAGGTGATGGACGGCAAGGTTTCCAACGCCTTCGTCGCCATGCGCCCGCCGGGCCACCATTGCGAGACGCGCCGGCCCATGGGCTTCTGCCTGCTCAACCAGGTGGCCATCGCCGCGCGCCACGCCCAGGCCAAATACGGCCTCGACCGCGTGGCGGTGATCGATTTCGACGTGCACCACGGCAACGGCACCCAGGAGATCTTCTGGGCCGACGACAGCGTGCTCTATTGCTCGACCCACCAGATGCCGCTCTATCCCGGCACCGGCGAGGTGAGCGAGACCGGCGCGGTCGGCACCATCGTCAACGCCCCGCTCGCCTCCGGCGACGACGGCGCCAAGTTCAAGGAGGCGATGGAGAGCCGCATCCTGCCGCGGGTGGAGAGCTTCGCGCCGGACCTGATCCTGATCTCCGCCGGCTTCGACGCCCATGTGCGCGACCCGCTCGCCTCGCTGCGCCTCGTGGACACGGACTTCGGCTGGATCAGCAAGCGCCTGATGGAGATCGCCGACAAGAAGTGCCAGGGCCGCGTGGTCTCGGTGCTGGAAGGCGGCTACGACCTCGAAGGCCTCGCCACCTCCGCCGCCGCGCACGTCACCGCCTTGATGCGGGGGTGACGCCGGCGGGCTCCCCCCCCCTCAGCGGTGCTCGCCGGACGGCAGATAGGGCCGCAGCGCGTGGGCGAGCTTGGCCGGCGTCAGCGACTGGAGCCACACCTGCCCCGGTCCGGAGAGCCGGGCGAGGAACAGGCCGTCGCCGCCGAACAGGACGTTCTTGACGCCGCGTATGGTGGTGATCTCGAAGCCCACGGTCTCCTCGAACATGCCCACATGGCCGGGATGCACTAGCAGGTCCTGGCCCTGCTTGAGCGTGTAGCTGACGATCTCGCCGCCCAGCTCCACGAAGGCCGGCCCCTCCCCCGTGAGGTGCTGGAGCACGAAGCCCTCGCCGCCGAACACGCCGGCGCCGAGCGACTGCTGGAAGCCGACGGCGAGGCTGAGCCCCGCCGCGCCGGCAAGGAAGCCGTGGCGGTGGATCAGCAGGCCCCGCCCCGCGCTCACCTTCGTCTCCATGATGGCGCCGGGCAGGGTCGCGGCGAACGCCACCAGCGCCTCGCCGCCCTCGGCGGTGAACTCGGTCATGAACAGGCCGCCGCCGGACACCGCACGGCCGATGGCGCCGAAGAAGCCCGTGGCGCCGCCCGTGGCCGCGGTGGTGCGCATGGCCACGTTGGACGTCATCCAGGACAGCCGGTCCGGCTCCGCGAGCATGGTCTCGCCGGCCTCCAGCGTGACCGTGAGGACGGGGAGCGTCGTGCCGGAAATCTCGCTGCGCATGCCTGGGCATCTCCCGTTCGGCGCTCACGTCGCGCCAACGGTAATCTAACACGGTCGGGCGGCGGCCCGGAAGCGCCGGCCGCGGCGCTCCCCTAGGGCGCGCCGACGAAGCGGGCCAGCTTGCCGAGCGTCTGCAGCCCCAGCTCGATGGCGCCGAAGCCCTTCGCGGTCTGGAATTCCGCCTCGGTGCTGAACACCATGCCGAGCCTCACCCTGGTCGCGCCGTCCTCGTCCTCGAAGCTGGCCCAGGCGTCCGCGTGCTTCGGCCCGTTCTCGCCCCACAACAGCGCGTAGGCGATCCGCTCCTGCGGGCGGACTTCGCCATAGCGGTGATGGTTGGGGAAGACCGTGCCGTCGGGCGCGATCATGTCGAACACCCATTCGCCGCCGGCGCGAAGGTCGATGCGCTGCGTGCGGCAGGAGAAGCCGTCCGGGCCCCACCATTGCGGCAGAGTCAGCGGGTTCATCCAGGCATTCCAGACGGCGGCACGCGGCGCGCGGATGACGCGCTCCAGCAGCATGGTGCGCGCGGCGACGCCAGCGAGATTGCCGAGCCCCGCCTCGAAGCCCTGCCGATAGCCGGCCGCCATGTCCCGTACGGGCTCCTTTGCCAGAGCGGAGAGCTGCACCGTCACCACCAGCCGGCTGCGGGCGTCCGAGCCGGAGAAATCCGCCGTGACCAGCGCCGCCGACTGCGCCGCGCCGGCGATGGAGACCACCTCGTAATTCACGGCGCGCACCGCAGGCTCCAGCTCCAGCCAGCCGCACTCGCAGCGGATGTCCGGCGCGCCATCGACCTTGCAGAGCGAGACCTCGCGCCCGCCGACGCGGGTGTCCGCCTCGATGAACTCGACGACCACCGCGGGCGTCGGCGCCGCCCAGACCGCGCGCGCTGCGGGGGCCGTCCAGGCCTGCCAGAGCACCGGGAGGGGCGCGGCCACGTCCCGCGCGAAGGTCAGCGTGGCGAAGCGGCCGGCCGCAGGCTCAGGCATCGCAGGCGTGGGCGCGGGGTTCGGCTTGGCGGTCATTCCTTGGGCTCCTTCATGGTGGCCATCACGAACGCATCCAGCCGGTCGAGCCGGCCTTCCCAGATGTCCCGCTGCGCATCGAGCCAGGTCCGCGCGGGCGCGAACGCCTCCGGCACGATGGCGCAGGTGCGCACCCGCCCGTCCTTGGTGGAGGCGATCAGTCCCGCCTCCTCCAGCACGCCGAGGTGCCGCATCACGGTCGGCAGGCGCAGGCCCGTCGGTCCCGACAGCTCCGTGACCCGCGCCGGCCCCGTGGCGAGCCGGGTCAGGATCGACCGCCGGGTCGGATCGGCCAAAGCGTGGAAGATGAGCGAGAGATCCGGATAATGCTTAGCCATGATGCTAACTATCACCGGCGCACCCGCCGCGCAACCAACACTTCGCAGATCGGCTAAGTTTTTTCGGCAGCCGACGCACCAAGGCCGGGCGGGCTTTTCGGGGCACGCGGCCCGGCGGCACGCGGCAACCTCCGCCACCGGATTTCCCCCGCCGCACCGCCGTTCAATGCCTGAACGGCTTGCGGTTTTCGACGCGGAATGATGATGTCGGCCGGTGGCCCACGGCGCAAAACCTGCCTTCCAAGGTGCGTTCCATGATGTCCAACGAAGGCGCCCGGGATGCCGCCCTCGGCATCCGCCTCCTGTGCTTGGCGCTCGCCGCACTCGCGGCGCTGGCCTGCCCACGGCCGGCCGTCGCCGGGGAGGGCGAGAACCGGCGCAGCGTCACCCTCACCTTCTTCAACGCGCCGCCCGAGGGCGGGCCTCTGCTGCGCCCCCCCACCCTGGGTCTGGCGGTGGGCAGCGGCGAGATCCACCGGGCGGTGCTCGACACGGGCTCGACCGGCGTCGTGGTCTCGGCCTCCTCGATCCTCGACATCGACGACCTGCCGGTGATCGGCCCCGGCCAGCTCACCTATACGAGTTCCGGGCGCATCATGCAGGGGCGCTACGTGCTTTCGCCGGTCACCGTGATCGGCAAGAACGGCGCGGCGATCACCACCCGGCCGATCCCCGTGCTGGCGGTGGAGAGCGTCGACTGCCTCGCCTCGGCGCGCAATTGCGAGCCGCAGGACCGGCCGCGCGGCATCGCCATGCTGGGCGTCGGCTTCGCGCGCGAAGCGGACCGCCAGCGGGCCGCGACCCCTGAGAAGAACCCGTTCCTCAACCTGCCCGACATGGGCGGCCCCGACGCGCCCGGACCGCTCGGGCGCGGCTACATCATCGAGCGCCGGGGCGTGCAGGTGGGTCTCGGCCCCCGCGACGCGGCGGACCGGTTCGTCACCACCGCGCTCGAACGCGATCCGACGCGGGGCGACTGGGCGCCGCCGCAGGCTTGCATCTCGCTGGCGCAGCGCAAGCCGCCCGCATGCGGAACGCTGCTGGTGGATACCGGCGTCGCCACCATGTATCTGTCGGTCCCCGACGGGCAGGCCGCGGAGCTGGAGTTCCTGAGCGCGCGCGGCGAGCCGATCCTCGCCGACGGCGTCGAGGTGTCGATCCTGCCCCCATCGGGGGCGAGCGCGCCGTCCTACCGCTTTCTTGTCGGCGATCTCGCGGCACCCGTGACGCCCGAGCGCGTGGTGCTCGTGGGCAATGGCCGCAGGCCGCCTTTCGTGAACACCACCGTGCGGCTGCTCAATGCCTACGACTATCTCTTCGATGCCGATGCCGGGCTGATCGGCTTCCGGCCGGTGCCGCACTGAGGCCGCGACGGGAAGAAAGGATCGCGATGCAGATCGGGGGAGAGCGTTTGGCGCAGACCGGCGGCGCGGACATGCCCGCGGCCATGGAGGGCCACGGCGCCTACAATCGCGGCTCGCGGGTGCAGGGCGCCTCCTCGGCGCCGGCACTGGGGCTGCTTGAAGCGGCGGCGCAGGCGGCGCCCCTGCCCGATCCGCCGGCGCCGCTCGTGATCGCCGACTACGGCGCATCCCAGGGCCGCAACTCGCTCGCCCCGATCGGCTCGGCGCTCGCGGAGCTGCGCCGGCGCGCCGGGCCGGACCGCGCCGTGAGCGTCGTCCACACCGACCTGCCGGGCAACGACTTCTCGGCGCTGTTCGAGACGCTGGAGAGCGATCCCGCAAGCTACCTCAAGGGCGACGGCGCGGTCTTTCCCTCGGCGGTGGGACGCTCCTTCTTCGGCCAGATCCTGCCCGGATCAAGCGTCCATCTCGGCTGGAGCTCGTGGGCGGTGCAGTGGCTGAGCCGGGTGCCGGCGCCGATCCCGGACCAGGTGCAGGTGGCCTTCAGCCGGGATGCCGCCGCCCGCGCCGCCTTCGCCGCCCAGGCCGCCGCCGACTGGCGCGCCTTCCTTCAGGCGCGCGGCGCCGAGCTTGCTCCCGGCGGGCGCCTCGTGGTGCTGGCCATGGCCACCGACGATGCCAGCGACTTCGGCTATGGGGCGCAGGTGGCGACGCTCTACGCCGCGCTGGAGGACATGGCGGCGCGCGGCGCGATCACCGCCGCCGAGCTCGGGCGCATGGCCATCCCGACCTATGGGCGGACCCGCGCAGAGTTTTCGGCGCCGTTCGCGGGCGGGCGCTTCGCCGGGCTGCGCCTGGAGGGGCTCGACGTGTTCCACGGCTTCGACCACGTGTTCGCCGATTTCTCCGCCGACGGCGACGCCCGCGCGTTCGGCGCCAAATGGGCCGGCTTCTCACGCGCCTCGGTGTTCCCGACGCTCGCCGCGGAGCTGGGCGCCGACGCCGACCGCGCCGCGCGCTTCATGGACGCGCTGGAGCAGGATGCCGCCGCCCGCCTGGCCGCGGCACCGGCACCCACCGTGATCCCGCTGGCGGAAATGACGCTGGTGCGCGACTGAGCCTTCCGGCGGCGCCGTCGGCCGCGCCAACCAGGGGGCACCGACTCACGACCGCGTGATACCGGCGAACTCTGCCCTGTGGCGCGCCAATTGCCGCTTCGGAAGGCAGAGCGCCCCTACCCGGCGACGGGAAAGCGCGGTTTCCGTGCTGCATCCACAAAGTGCATGCAATTGGCACGGACGTTGCGAACGGTCAGCCCGCACCTTCCCCGACGCACGAGGCCTCCCATGCGCCGCCGCGACTTCACGAAGCTTGCCCTGACCGCCGCCGCCGGAACCGTCGCCGCCCCGGCGGTGCTGCGCGCCCAGACCACCTTCACCTGGAAGATGACCTCGGCCTACGGCCCGAAGGCCGCCTTCTATTCCGTGGGGCCGGGCAGCGCCACGGACCTGTGCAAGCGCATCGAGGCCATGTCCGGCGGGCGCCTCAAGATCCAGTTCTTCGGCGCGGGCGAGCTGATCCCGGCGCTGGAGGGCTTCGACGCGGTCTCCGCCGGCACGGTGGAGATGAACTACGCCAACGCCTATTTCTGGACCGGCAAGAGCTTCGCCGCGCAGTTCTTCACCGCGGTGCCGTTCGGCCTCAACTTCCAGGGCGTCAATGGCTGGCTCTATGAGGGCGGCGGCATGCCGCTCTACAAGGAGGTCTACGACAAGTTCAACCTGGTGCCGCTGGTGGCCGGCAATACCGGCGTGCAGATGACCGGCTGGTTCAAGAAGCCGATCGAGAAGACCGCCGACCTCAACGGCCTGAAGATGCGCATCCCCGGCCTTGCCGGGCGCGTCTACAAGGAGTTCGGCGTCGACGTGCGCCTACTGCCGGGCGGCGAGATCTTCCCGGCGCTGGAGCGCGGCGTGATCGACGCGGCCGAGTTCGTCGGCCCCTATCTCGACCGCCAGCTCGGCCTGCAGAAGGTGGCGAAATACTATTACACCACCGGCTGGCACGAGCCCGCCACCGTCTCCGAGGTGATCGTCAACAAGGCCGCCTGGGCCAAGCTGCCGGACGACCTGAAGGCGATCGTCGAGAATGCCTGCGCCGCCTGCAACGTGATCTCGGAAGCCTGGTGCCAGAAGGCCAACGGCGAGGCCATGCAGGACCTCGTGAAGAACCAGGGCGTGATCGCCCAGCCGCTGCCCGACGACGTGGTGAAGGACCTGCGCATCGGCACCGCCAAGGTGCTGGACGCGGCGGTGGCGGCCGACCCGATCGCCAAGAAGGTCTCGGACAGCTACTTCGCCTTCCTCGGCACCTACAAGAGCTGGGCCGAATTGTCCGAAGGCGTCTACTACAACAAGATCCTCGGCTGACGCCCGTGACCGCACCTGCCGATCTGGCCGGCGCGCCCTCCTTCGGGGGGCGCGTCGCGGGCGCCATCGAGACGCTGGTGGACCGCGTGGGCGCGCTCTCGGCCTGGACCTGCCTGGCGCTGGTCCTGGTCATGGCCACCAACGTTCTGCTGCGCTACCTCTTCTCCACCGGCTCCATCTGGGCGCAGGAGCTGGAATGGCACCTTCTGGTGCCCATCTGCATGCTGGGCGCGGCCTATGCGCTGCGCCACGGCGAGCATGTGCGGGTGGACGTGCTCTATTCGCGCTATTCCCCCCGCGCCAAGGCGGTCACGGACGTGCTCACCGCCCTCGTCTCCATGGTGGTGGCGGCGATCATCTTCCGCCTCTCGATCCCCTACGTGATGCAGTCGGCGGCCATGGGCGAGGGCTCGGCGAACCCGGGCGGCATCGACATGCGCTACCTGCTGAAGGCCTTCATCCCGCTCGGCTTCGCGCTGTTCTTCCTGCAATCGCTGGCCGACGCCATCCGCGCCTGGCAGCGCCTCTTTCCCCGGTGACATCATGAGCGTGAACGAGTGGCTGGCGATCGGCATGCTGGTCGGCTTCTTCGGCCTCTTGATGGCCGGCCTGCCGGTGGCCCTGACGCTCGCGGTGTCGGGCTTCGTCGCCGGCTGGTTCGGCTTCGGGCCGCTTTTGTTCAACCTGGTGCCGGCGCGCATCTACGGCGTGGTCACCAACTACACTTTGCTCGCCATCCCGCTGTTCGTGTTCATGGGGGTGATGCTGGAGAAATCCCGCCTCGCCGAGGATTTGATGGAGGTGGTGAGCCATCTCGCCGGCTCGGTGCGCGGCGGCATCGGGGTGGGCATCATCCTGGTGGGCGTCATCATGGGCGCGACCACCGGCATCGTCGGCGCCACAGTGGTGACGCTCGGCCTGCTCACTTTGCCGGCGCTGCTGAAGCGCGGCTACGACAAGGGGCTCGCCTGCGGCGCCATCTGCGCCTCGGGCACGCTCGGCCAGATCATCCCGCCTTCCCTGGTGCTGATATTGCTCGCCGACATCATGAACGAGAGCGTCGGCACCCTGTTCGCGGCGGCGGTGATCCCGGGCCTGATGCTGGCGGCGCTGTTCTGCCTCTACATCCTCGCGCTCGGCGTCTTCCGGCCCCACATGGTGCCGCCGGTGTCGGTGGACGAGCGCGCCGCCATGGGCCGCGCCGAACTCATGGGCAAGATGCTGCGGGTGGCGCTGCCGCCGTTCGGCCTGGTGCTGGCGGTGCTCGGCTCCATCATCGCCGGCGTCGCCGCGCCCACCGAGGCCGCCTCGATGGGCGCGCTGGGCTCGATCCTGGTGACGGCGCTGGGGCGGCGGCTCTCCTGGGCGACGCTGTGGGCCACCATGACCGACACGGCGAAGATCACGGCGCAGATGATGTTCATCCTGATCTGCGCGCAGGTGTTCGCCATCGCCTTCCGCGGGCTCGGCGGCGAGCAATTGGTGCATGACGCCTTCGACCTCCTGCCGGGCGGTCAGGCGGCCGAGATCTGGTTCATGCTGACCATCGTGTTCCTGCTCGGCTTCTTCATCGAGTGGATCGAGATCTGCTACATCGCCGTGCCGCTGTTTTTGCCCATCTTCCAGGCGCAGAACGTGGACCTGGTGTGGATCGGCATGCTGGTGTGCGTGATGCTCCAGACCAGCTTCCTCACCCCGCCCTTCGGCTGGGCCCTGTTCTTCCTGCGCGGCGTGGCGCCGCCGGAGGTGAAGACGGGCGACATCTACCGGGGCGTGGTGCCCTTCATCGCCTTGCAGGTGGCGGCGACGGTGCTGGTGTTCCTGTTCCCGACGCTAGCGACCTGGCTGCCGGGGGCGATTGGGTGGTGAGGGGGATTTTCACAAGGATTGCCGAATGCCGTGCGAGACTGTAGCATTTCATCGACCTCACGCTGGCGACCTTTCGGCAGGATCAAACAATGAAACTCTCGCCGACAGAAATTCATAGCGAAATAGAACGCGTTCGCCAAAATAATTTCCGGCAGTTTGTAAAGAAAGTCAGATTACAAAAAGTTCGCGGCTTCATAAACGAAACCATTGAATTAAAGTATCCTGTAACAGCGCTCGTGGGCACAAACGGCGGTGGTAAATCTACTATTCTTGGTGCGATTGCTATAGCATATAAAAACATTAAGCCTGGTCAATTTTTTCCCAAGGCATTTCTTGGGGACGAAAGCATGTCTGATTGGACAATAGAGCTTGAACTGATAGCCAAACAAATAGCTCAAGATCGCACAGTCACCAGGACAGCTCGCTTTTCTAAATCCAAATGGAGACGAGATGATTTTCCGGAGCGACCTGTTCAATACATTGAAATTCAAAGAACAGTACCGGCAGGCGAACTGACTAGATTTAGACGGTTTTTGAGCGGAAATTTAGATGATTACAATGTTTCATCATTAAATGAAAATACTATTAAATATGCAACTGCGGTTCTAGATAAAAATATTGAACATTATCGCGTAGTTCAGAACATTAGAAATCCTAATATAAAAATGTATGTTGGATCTACTGAATCCGCTATAGGATATTCGCAATTTCATTTTGGAGCCGGAGAGGCTTCCGTGATTGAAACGATAGATAGAATAGAATCATCGAATGACAATGCGTTGATTTTAATCGAAGAAGTTGAAAATGGCCTGCATCCGGTGGCCGTGCGGATGTTTGTCCAATACCTTCAAAATGCCGCCCGAAGAAAAAGGTTACAAATAATTTTTACTACACATTCGCAGGATGCAGTTAATGAATTACCCGCAGAAGCGGTGTGGGCTTCCATTAATAAAAGAACATGGAACGGAAAATTAAGCATTGAAAGCTTGAGAGCCATCACAGGGGACGCCCCCAGCACGCACGTTGTTTATGTTGAGGATGCATTTGTGAAAGAATGGACGGAAAATGCAATTGGGCGTTTCGGAGAAGGCATCGCGGGAACAACAAAGGTATTTTCTGCTGGAGGTTATCCAAATGTCGTAAAGGTTAGTCAGTTTCATAATGAGAACCCCCTTTTACAGATTCCCTCCGTTGCCCTAGTTGATGGAGATATTTATGACCAAACCAGAGGTCAATCACTTCCAGAACATGCCATGTTTCTCGGAGAAGGAACTCCGGAATCTATTGTATTTGAATACATTTTTAGTAACAGACGCGAACTAGTTTCATTAATTAGACAACGATGTTTTTTGTCTCAGTTTACAGAAGATAAAATACTCGAATCAATACAAACTGTACGCAATTCACAATGTGATCCGCATATTATTTTTTCCGAACTAAGTGAAAAATTAGATTTTATATCTGCCGTATACATACGCGCAGGAATGATCGACATATTTAATGAAAAAAATAGTCATTTTTGGAGTCCTGTAATAGATTTCATAAAAGAAAATAGAATTTCCTGATCGTTAATTCCCCCCTCACCCCACCCGCCACCCATTCCTCCCCCCCGCCTTCGCGGCATAGAGCGCCGTGTCGGCGGCCTGGAGCAGGGCTTCGGGGGTGTCGCGGCCTTCGCCCGGCACGGCGATGCCGACCGAGAGGCCGACGCCCACGCTCCACGCCGCCGTCTCCACCGGCTTCGCCATGGCGGCGATGAGGCGCTCGGACAGGGCGCAGGCGGCGGCCTCCATGGCGGGCGCGGCGGCGTCCGCTCCGATGGCGGCCCCCGCCCGCTCGCCCCCGCCCAGCCCGGCGCCATCGCCCGCCGTCTCGCCTTGCCCCGCGCCGGACGTCCCGGCCGGCGGGGCCTCCGGCGCAGCGCCCGCGGGGTGCTCCAGCACTATCAGGAACTCGTCGCCCCCCATGCGCGCCACCAGGTCGCCCGTGCGCAGCTCGGCGCGGAAGCGGTCCGCCGCCGCGCGCAGCACCTGGTCGCCGGCGGCGTGGCCCAGCGTGTCGTTCACCGTCTTGAAGCGGTCGAGGTCCAGCAGCAGCACGGCAAGGCCGGCGCCCCCGCGCGCCCAGCGCTCCACGGCCGCCTTCAGCTGCGCCTCGGCCATCACCCGGTTCGCCAGGCCGGTGAGCGGATCGTGCGAGGCGGCGAAGGCCAGTTCGTCCTCTGCCGCCCTGCGCTGCGAGATGTCGCGCACCGAGACCACGTAGCCGTCCGGCGCGCCGGTCTCCTTGTCGCGCGTCAGCTTGAGATAGGCCTCCAGCCACACATAGGTGCCGTCCTTGCGCCGCTGGCGATGCTCGGTGCGCAGCAGCTCGACCCGTCCGGTCCGCACCCCCTCCATCAGCCCGCGGAATTCGGGCAGGTCGTCGGGATGCACCAGCTCGGCCGCGCGGCGGCCCACCATCTCCTCGGGCGCATAGCCCAAAAGATCGCGCACCGAGGAGGAAACGTAGAGCCGCACGCCCTCCAGATTGCCGCGCACCAGCGTGTCGGAGTTGTGCTCGGCGATCAGGCCGAACAGATCGCGCTGCTCGCTCGCCTCGCGCTCCTCGGCCAGCGCCGCCAGATGCGCCGAGACGATGTGCGCCACGTCCAGCGCGCGCGCCCGCTCGGCCGGCGTGAGCGCGGCCTGCGCCCCGCCCCACATGACCACCACGCCCGCCCCCGCCTTGAGCGGCGCCACCGCGATGACGCCCGGCGGCGGCGGCCCGGCCGCGGCGATGACGGGATCACGCGCCGCATCGGCCATCTCGAACACGCCGGAAAACGCCCCGATCCGGCCCAGCAGCGCCTCAGCCCTCGGATCGGAGGGACCGGCGCGGCCGATGCGTGCGCGCGCCGCATCGGTGAGCCACACCTCGACCGTGCGGCCGGGAAAGGCGGCCGATGCGAGGCGGGCGAAGGCGGCGAGGGCGGCGTCGAACGGCAGCCGGGCGTGCTCCGCGTTTTCGCCGCTTCCGGCCGCGCCCTCCGTCCCGCTCTCCGTCGCCATCCGTCCTGCCCATGCCTCCAGCGGAGACAGCTTACGTTACGACGTCCGGCTCCGCACCGGGAAACGCCGGCTGCTCCTGCCAACAAAAAGGCGCAGCCTTGCGGCCGCGCCTTCTGTCGTCTCCCCCAAGCCGGCACCGCCGGCCTGGGTAATCCACATCCCGGTTGGAATGGCCTTCCTCAGAAGTCCATTCCGCCACCCAAGCCGGCGCCGCCGGCTTGGGTACTCAACATTCCGGTTGGAATGGCCTTCCTCAGAAGTCCATTCCGCCACCCAAGCCGGCGCCGCCGGCTTGGGTACTCAACATCCCGGTTGGAATGGCCTTCCTCAGAAGTCCATTCCGCCACCCAAGCCGGCGCCGCCGGCCTGGGGACTCAACATCCCGGTTGGAATGGCCTTCCTCAGAAGTCCATTCCGCCCATGCCGCCCATGCCGCCGCCCGGCATCGAGGGCATGCCCGAGTCCTTCTTGGGCAGCTCGGCGATGAGGGCCTCGGTGGTGACGAGGAGGCCGGCCACGGAGGCCGCGTCCTGGAGGGCGGTGCGCACCACCTTGGCCGGGTCGACGATGCCGGCCGAGATCATGTCCACATATTCCTCGGTCTGGGCGTTGAAGCCCTGGTTCGGGTCCTTCGCCTCCAGCAGCTTGCCGACGACGATGGAGCCTTCCACGCCCGAGTTCTCGGCGATCTGGCGCAGCGGCGCTTCCAGCGCCTTGAGCACGATCTTGATGCCGGCGGCGATGTCGGCGTTCTCGGAGTTCACCGCCTCGACCGCCTTCTTGGCGCGCAGCAGGGCCACGCCGCCGCCGGGCACGATGCCCTCTTCCACCGCCGCGCGGGTGGCGTTGAGCGCGTCGTCAACGCGGTCCTTCTTCTCCTTCACCTCGACCTCGGTCGAGCCGCCGACGCGGATCACCGCGACGCCGCCCGCGAGCTTGGCCAGGCGCTCCTGGAGCTTCTCGCGGTCGTAGTCCGAGGTGGTCTCCTCGATCTGCGCCTTGATCTGGCCCACGCGCGCCTCGATGTCGGCCTTCTCGCCGATGCCGTCGACGATGGTGGTCTTCTCCTTCTCGAGGATCACCTTCTTGGCGCGGCCGAGCTGGGCCAGCGTCACGTTCTCGAGCTTGATGCCGAGGTCCTCGGAGATCACCTGGCCGCCGGTGAGGATCGCGATGTCCTCCAGCATGGCCTTGCGGCGGTCGCCGAAGCCCGGCGCCTTCACGGCCGCGACCTTCAGGCCGCCGCGCAGCTTGTTGACGACGAGCGTGGCAAGCGCCTCGCCCTCCACGTCCTCGGCGATGATGACCAGGGGACGGCCCGACTGCACCACCGCCTCAAGCACGGGAAGGATCGGCTGCAGGCCGCCGAGCTTCTTCTCGTGGATCAGGATGTAGGGATCTTCCAGGTCGGCGATCATCTTCTCGGCGTTGGTGACGAAATAGGGCGAGAGATAGCCGCGGTCGAACTGCATGCCCTCGACCACTTCGAGCTCGGTCTCGGCGGTCTTGGCTTCCTCGACGGTGATGACGCCCTCATTGCCCACGCGCTGCATGGCGCCGGCGATCATGTCGCCGATGGACTTGTCGCCGTTGGCGGAGATGGTGCCCACCTGCGCGACTTCGGCGGAGGAGGAGACCTTCTTGGCGCGGTCCTGGATGTCCTTGAGCGCCGCGGTGACGGCGAGGTCGATGCCGCGCTTCAGGTCCATCGGGTTCATGCCGGCGGCCACCGCCTTGGCGCCTTCCTTCACGATCGCCTGGGCGAGCACGGTGGCGGTGGTGGTGCCGTCGCCGGCGAGGTCATTGGTCTTCGAGGCCACTTCGCGCACCAGCTGCGCGCCGAGGTTCTCGAACTTGTCCTCAAGCTCGATCTCCTTCGCCACCGTCACACCGTCCTTGGTGATGCGGGGAGCGCCGAAGCTCTTCTCGATGACCACGTTGCGGCCCTTGGGGCCGAGGGTCACCTTCACCGCGTTGGCGAGGATGTCGACGCCGCGCAGGAGCTTCTCGCGCGCGTCGGAGGAAAACTTCACGTCTTTGGCAGCCATCTCGGCCTCCTGGTCTGAATGTCGGGAATGGAGCGGCGTGCGGCCTACTTGGCGATCACGCCGAGGATGTCGCTCTCCTTCATGATGAGGAGATCCTCGCCGTCGATCTTCACCTCGGTGCCGGACCACTTGCCGAACAGCACGCGGTCGCCGGCCTTCACGTCGAGCGGCACGAGCTTGCCGGCCTCGTCGCGGGCGCCGGCGCCCACCGCCACCACTTCGCCCTCCTGGGGCTTTTCCTTGGCGGTGTCGGGGATGATGATGCCGCCAGCGGTCTTCTGCTCGGCTTCGATGCGCTTGACGACGACGCGGTCGTGCAGGGGACGGAAGGCCATGGGATTTTTCCTCTCGGCGCTTGGGGGCGGGCGATCCCGCCGGTTCTGGCACTCCGGTTTGGAGAGTGCCAAGCTCGCGGCGGAGATAGTGGGCCGCCCGCCCGACGTCAAGGCGCGACGGCACAGGTGGCGGGTGCATACCAATCGGTAACCAAGCCGCAGCTAGGATTCTTTTATGTCCACGGCCGCGGGGGCGATGCCGCAGCGTCATTCCCCAGCCGGGGCCAAAGTCGGCTCCCCAGGTCGACGGCGCGCCGGGAAGCCTTTATGGTCCGGCTCGCCCGCTTGGCGGGACGGGGAGGCGAAATTCCAGGGCGCAGGAAGCGCGTAGGTTGCGGAGTGGCCTTATGCTGACACAGACGGTGGAACACGAGACGTCCTGCGATCGGACACGTCGCCGGGGCGCGGTCCGCCGCCCGTGGGGCGCGGCGATCGCCGTCACGTTCGCGCTCGCCCTCGCCGCCTGCGAGACCACGCCCAGCGCGCCCCCCATGCCGGCGCGCGTGCAATATACCAGCCCGATCCCCGCCGACAGCCTGGTCGGACGCTGGGGCCTTGCCGCCTATCACCGGCCGGACGACGCCGCCCGCACCGAGACGCAGGCCCGCGCCCAGTGCTCGAACCCCTACGTCATTTCCGCTGGCCCCAATGGCGGCGTGCTGATGTATCTCGCCGACGACAACAAGCTCACCGAGTTGGTGTCCAAGCAGGTCGCCGGCGGCCCCACTTATATCGGCCCGCCCGACATGGACCCCGGCAGCGAGAAGGACCGCCAGGTGCTGCGATTCGACGGCAAGGTCCTGGTGCTGAAATGGGTCGACCCCGAGATCTCCAAGCGCTACGGCACCATGGTGTTCGTGCGCTGCACCTGAGCGCAGCGCATCACAATCGCTTCAGGAGCGGCCGCCCTCGGGCGGCCGTTTTCATTTCCGCTGCGTCATGTCGCGGCGGGCACGCATTCACCTGGGGTTGAAACCTCGGCACGGCAATCGTACCCCATGCGGATGCGACCGGTCCGCGCCGATTCCGATACCTCCCGCACCATGAGCGTCCGCGCCATGACTGCGCCGGCGCGGCCGCGCCGCCGGACGGGCACGCGCCTCGCCGCCGCGGCGCTTGCCACGGGATTGGCGCTCGCCGGCCTGGCGCCGACCGGACTGCGGGCCGACGACATCGCGCTCGACGTCCTCACCGTGGAGGGCCAAAGCGCGTGGGGGCCGGTGGACGGCTATCTCGCGCGATCGAGCGCCGTCGGCACCAAGACCGACACCCCCATCCTCCTGACCCCGCGCTCCGTCTCCGTGGTCACGCGCGAGGAGATCGAGGACCGCGGCGCGCAGAGCGTGACCGATGCGGTCGGCTACACGGCTGGCGTCGTCAGCGGCACCTATGGCTACGATCCGCGCTTCGACACCATCTATGTGCGCGGCTTCCCGGTGGCCGCGAGCGGCGACTATCTCAACGGCTTGCGCCAGGGCGCCGGGGTGTTCGCCAACTTCCGCACCGAGGTCTACGGGCTGGAGCGGATCGACATCATCAAGGGCCCGGCCGCCGTGCTCTACGGCCAGATGGTGCCGGGCGGCCTCATCGACCGCATCTCGCGGATGCCGGTGGACCGGACCTTCTACGAGGCCCAGGGCCAGGCGGGCGACCCGCAATGGCTCCAGGCGGCCTTCGACATCGGCGGCCGCGCCGGCGGGGACGCCGGCGCGCTCTTCCGCCTGACCGGCGTCGCCCGCGCCGCCGACGGCAACCGGCCCTACACCGACAATGACGAGTATTTCCTCGCGCCAGCGATGACGTTCCAGAACGACACCACGCGCCTCACCGTGCTCGCCAGCGTGCTCGGCACGGAGCTGCCGAGCAGCCGGCTGTTCTACGAGACAGGCGGCGTGCTCACGAAGGTGCCGCTCGGCACCTCCTTCAACACCATCAGCCAGACCCAGCAGCAGATCGGCTACCGCCTGGAGCACGACCTCAACGACATGGTGACCCTGCGCCAGAACCTGCGCTACGGCCGGATCGAGAACGAGAGCTCGTGGCTGATGCCCACGGGGATCAACAGCGGACCCTATATCGGCGTCTACGGCACGTCGCTGAGGGAGAACCTGTCCATGTTCGTCGCCGACACGCAAGTGGAGACCCGGTTCGAGGCCGGACCGGTCCGGCACAAGGTGCTGGCGGGCCTCGACTACGGCTGGGGCTCCACCAATTACGGCCTCGCCTACAGCCCGCTCATCGCCCCGGTCAGCCTGCTCGATCCCGGAGCGCCGGACCGGGGATACCTGCCGTCGCCGGCCCTGACCAACCGCATCACGCTCGACCAGATCGGCTTCTACCTCCAGGACCAGATGACGTTCGGCGACGGCTGGCATTTCACCATCGCCGGCCGCCAGGACTTCACCGGCCAGTCGCAGAGCGCGCCGCGCCTCAACGTTTCCACCACGCTGGACGAGCAGACCTTCACCTGGCAGGCGGGGCTGCTCTATGCGTTCGATTTCGGCCTGTCGCCCTATGCGAGCTACGCCACCTCGTTCCTGCCCTCCAACAACCTGGACCAGTTCGGCCTGCTGCTGCCCTCCTCCACCGGCGAGCAATACGAGGCGGGCCTCAAGTATCAGCCGCCCGGCAGCCGCAGCCGCTTCACCGCCGCCGCCTACCAGATCACCCAGAGCAACTATGCCGTGCCGGACCCGGTGGGCATGTTCTACACCGCCGTCGGCAACGTGCGGGTGCGCGGCTTCGAGGCGGAGGCGGTGGTCCAGCTCGCGGACGGGCTCGATCTCACCGCCGCCTACACGTTCACCCGCGGCCAGATCACCGGCAGCACCGACCCGGTGCTGATGGGCAAGACGCCGGTGAACATGCCGGAGAACGTCGCCTCGCTGTGGATGAAATACATGGTCGAGCACGGGCCGCTGGCGGGCTTCGGGGTGGGCGCCGGCGTCCGCTTCATCGGGCCCTATTGGGCCGACAACCTCAACACCACCAAGAACCCGGCCCAGTTCCCCGTCGATGCCGCGCTCTATTTCCAGAAGGACGCCTGGAAGCTCGCGCTGAATGCCCGCAACCTGTTCAACCAGCAGGAGGCGCTGGCGAACGAGGGCACCTTGTTCTGGCAGCAGGGCCGCACCGTCATCGCCTCCGCCACCTATCGCTGGTAGGCGCGGGCGGCCTCAGCTCCTGAATACGCCGAGCAGTGCCGATCCCCGGTTGGTGGGATCGAACACGTGGAGCCCCAGTTCCTCGGCGAGTTCGTGGAAGGCGCGGATGCCGCGCGCCGAATTGCCCTTGGCATCGAGCCGCGGGGAGAAGGTGCCGATGCCGAGCTGACGGTTCACCACCCCGAGGATGCCGCCGCCCACCCCGCTTTTCGCCGGCACGCCCACGTCTAACGCCCAGTTGCCCGCATAATCGTACATGCCGCAGGTGAACATCACCGACAGCGTGGCACGCACCGCGTCCACCGCGAACGCCGCGCGGCCGGTCACCGGGTTCTCGCCGATATTGGCGAGCGTCGCACCCATGCGGGCGAGGTTGGCGGCGGTGACGCGGATCGCGCACACGCGGAAATAGAGGTCCACCGCCGCGTCCGCATCGCCGCGGATCGCGCCGGTCGCGCGCAAGAGGTGGGCGATGCCCTTGTTGCGATGGCCCGTCGTCGCCTCGGAGCGGTAGACCGCGTCATCCATGTCGAGCGGCCGGCCGGCGGCGGCGGACAGGCGGTCGAGCACCAGATCGAAGGCCTCGGCACCGGCATGGGCCTGGATCAGCCCCGCCACCGCGATGGCGCCGGCATTGACCATGGGGTTGTAGGGCCGGTTGGTCGCCGGATCGAACACGATGGCGTTGAAGGCGTCGCCCGAGGGCTCCACCCCCACATGCTCCAGCACCTTGTCGCGGCCCAGGAGCTCAAGGGCGATGCAATAGGCGAATGCCTTTGAAATGGACTGGATGGTGAAGGGCGCATCGGCATCGCCCGCGCTGCACAGATGCCCGTCCGTGGTGGCGACCGCGAGGCCGAAGGCGTCGGGCGAAACCTGTGCCAGTTCGGGAATATAGTCGGCCAGATGCCCGGAACCGTCCGGCAGAGCGCGGGCGTGCACCTCCTCGACCACCGCCTGAAGGCCATAGGCCGAAGCCTCGCTCGCCACCCCTGCCGTCACGCCCGCTCTCCCCTGCCGCTCCGGCCCTGAGCCGGCGCAGTTCAGGCAAGCAAGCGACGTGCCGGAATCACTCGTCCATCTTGAGCGCGGCGATGAAGGCCTCCTGGGGGATCTCCACCTTGCCGAACTGGCGCATCTTCTTCTTGCCCTCCTTCTGCTTGTCCAGAAGCTTGCGCTTGCGGGAGATGTCGCCGCCATAGCACTTGGCGGTCACGTCCTTGCGGAGGGCCTTGATGGTCTCGCGGGCGATGATCTTGGCGCCGATGGCGGCCTGGATCGGGATATTGAACAGATGCTGCGGGATCAGGTCCTTCAGCTTCTCGCACATCACCCGGCCCCGCGCGTCGGCACGGCCGCGGTGCACCAGCATGGAGAGCGCGTCCACCGGCTCGCCGTTCACCAGGATCGACATCTTCACGAGGTCGCCGGTGCGGTATTCGGTGATCTGGTAGTCGAACGAGGCGTAGCCCTTGGAGATGGACTTCAGCCGGTCGTAGAAGTCGAACACCACCTCGTTCAGCGGCAGGTCATAGGTGACCATGGCGCGCGCGCCCACGTAGGTCAGCTCGATCTGGTTGCCGCGCCGGTCCTGGCAGAGCTTGAGCACGCTGCCGAGATAGTCGTCCGGGGTCAGGATGGTGGCGCGAATCCAGGGCTCGCGGATCTCCTCGATCTTCACCACGTCCGGCATGTCGGCCGGATTGTGCAAATCGATGGTGGAGCCGTCCGTCATCTCGATCTGGTAGATCACCGAGGGGGCGGTGGCGATCAGGTCGAGGTTGAACTCGCGCTCCAGCCGCTCCTGGATGATCTCCAGGTGCAGCAGCCCGAGGAAGCCGCAGCGGAAGCCGAAGCCGAGCGCGGCCGAGGTCTCCATCTCGAAGGAGAAGCTGGCGTCGTTGAGGCGCAGCTTGCCCATGGCGGCGCGCAGATCCTCGAACTGGGCCGCATCCACCGGGAAGAGGCCGCAGAACACCACCGGCTGCGCCGGCTTGAAGCCCGGCAGCATCTCCGCGCAGGGGCGCTTTTCCTCGGTGATGGTGTCGCCGACGCGGGTGTCCGCAACTTCCTTGATGGAGCCGTTGAGGAAGCCGATCTCGCCCGGTCCCAGCTCGTTCAGCACCACCATCTTGGGGGTGAACACGCCCACCCGGTCCACGTCATAGGTGGCGTCGGCGGCCATCATCTTGATGCGCTGGCCCTTCCTGAGCACGCCGTCGATGATGCGCACCAGCACCACGACGCCGAGATAGGTGTCGTACCAAGAGTCCACCAGCAGCGCCTTCAGCGGCGCGTCGCGGTCGCCCATGGGGGGCGGCAGGCGGGTGACGATGGCCTCCAGCACCTGATCGACATTGAGGCCGGTCTTGGCGGAGATGCCGATGGCGTCCGACGCGTCGAGGCCGATCACGTCCTCGATCTGCGCCTTCACCTTCTCCGGCTCGGCGGCGGGCAGGTCCACCTTGTTGAGCACCGGCACGATGTCGTGGTTGTTGTCGATGGCCTGGTAGACGTTGGCGAGCGTCTGCGCCTCGACGCCCTGGGAGGCGTCCACCACCAAGAGCGAGCCCTCCACGGCGGCGAGCGAGCGGTTCACCTCATAGGCGAAATCCACGTGCCCGGGGGTGTCGATGAGGTTGAGGACGTAGGTCTCGCCGTCGTGCGCCTTGTAGGAGAGGCGCACGGTCTGCGCCTTGATGGTGATGCCGCGCTCGCGCTCGATGTCCATGCTGTCGAGCACCTGCTCCGTCATCTCGCGCTCGGAGAGCCCGCCGGTGATCTGGATCAGCCGGTCGGCGAGGGTCGACTTCCCGTGGTCGATATGGGCGACGATGGAGAAGTTGCGGATATGCTTCTGGGCGCTGGCGGTCATCCGCGCCGCATAGCATCGGCCCGAGGCGGCCACAAGGCGGGTGGATCGGCGGCGGATGGTAGAGAGGGCATTGCCTGCTGCGCAGGAGTCTTGCGCTGGACCCCGGCTCGGCGCTCCGGCTGCGCCGTCGCTGGGACGGGGAACGGCGGCGGCTGTGCCGTCGCTTGGCTGGTGAACGCCTGCGTGCCCCGGCCGACTGGAACGGCGCCCCGCGCCGTGGAAGGAGAGCCGGGGCCCAGCGCAAAGACTTCGCCGAAGGCGGCCAATCCCGTTCCAGGCGAATCCGTCTAAACGCCCCCCGCCCTTGCCACATCCGCCGCCAGGGGCTTCAGTGGCCGCCCCTGTTCCTGCGGCGCACCATGGATCCCATCGCACCCCGACCCCTTCTCGCCTGCGGCCGCACGCTGACGCTCGGCCCGCGCACGCTCGTCATGGGCATCCTGAACGTGACGCCGGATTCATTCTCTGACGGCGGCCGCAGCGCCGCGCCGGACGACGCGCTCGCCACCGCGCGGCGGCTGGCGCAGGAAGGTGCCGACATCCTGGATGTCGGCGGGGAATCCACCCGCCCCGGCCACACGCCGGTTCCGGCGGACGAGGAATGGGCGCGCATCGGTCCCGTGCTGGAGCGCCTCGCGGCGGAAACCGCATTGCCGGTGTCGGTGGATACCACCAAGGCCTCGGTCGCCCGCCGGGCGCTGGAGGCCGGCGCCGTCATCGTCAACGACGTCTGGGGCTTCATGCACGATCCCGACATGGCGCGGGTGGTGGCGGACCACGACGCCGCCGCCGTGGTCATGCACAACCGCACCGAGGTGGACGAGAGCCTCGACATCGTCGCCGACATGCTCGCCTTCTTCGCGCGTGCGCTGGAGCGGGCCGACAGAGCGGGCGTGAAGCGCGAGAAGATCGTGCTCGATCCCGGCATCGGCTTCGGCAAGAGCTTCCCGCAGAACCTTGCCGCCATCCGCCGCCTGCCGGAACTGCGCGTGCTCGGCCTTCCGCTGCTGCTCGGCACCTCGCGCAAGTCGCTGATCGGCAAGGTCATCGCCACCGAGCCGTCGGAGCGCCTGCCGGGCACCATCGCCTCCAACGTCATCGGCGCCATGGCCGGGGTGGAGATCGTGCGGGTGCACGATGTCGCCGCCCATGTCCAGGCGCTGCGCGTCGCCGAGGCGATCCGCGATGCCCGCTGAGGCCCTATCCCGGCGCGCCTTCCTGTGCCTCGGCTCGAACGTGGGCGACCGCGCGCTGGCGCTGGGCGAGGCGCGCGTGCGGCTTGAGGCCGCCGGCGTGCGGTTGACCGCCGTCTCCTCGCTCTACGAGACGCCGCCCTGGGGCCCGGTGCCGCAGGGGCCCTATCTCAACCAGGTGGTGGAGGTGGCCTCTCCGGTGGGACCACGCGCGCTGCTGGAGCTTGCGCTCGCCATCGAGCGGCAGCTCGGCCGCGACCGCGCGCGCGAAGTGCGCTACGGCCCGCGCCGCATCGACATCGACATCCTGTGGTTCGACGGCGAGACGATTGCCGAGGCGGACCTAGAGATCCCCCATCCGCGCCTCATGGAGCGCGCCTTCGTGCTGGTGCCGCTGGTGGAGATCGCGCCGGATTTCTCGGCCTTCGGCATCAGCGCCAAGGCAGCGCTGGCCGGGCTGGACGCCTCCGGCATAAGACGCCTCGGAGCGGCAGAAACGGCGCATGAAAAAGGCGCCGCCCCATCCTGAGGACGGGACGGCGCCGGTGCTTCCTCCGACCGGTACCAGGGGACTAGGCCCGGACCGGGGGAAGGTTTCACATGGTACGGACGTTGGTGGACCAGGTGTCGATCTGGCGCTTCACCTCGTCCTTGGCATAGCCGTAGCGCTCCTGGAGCTTGCCTTCCAGGATCTCGCGGTTGCCGTTGATCTGCGTCAGGTCATCGTCGGTGAGCTTGCCCCACTGCGTCTTGACGTTGCCGGAGATCTGCTTCCAGTTGCCCTCGATGCGATCCCAGTTCATGGCTCGTCCTCTCAATGGTTGGAAGATGCCGGGACAACGCAGACCGGGCGCCACAAGTTCCCGGCGCGACGAGACGGACGAGAAAGGGACAGGCGTTGGTGCGACACGAGGACGATGCGGCGCTCGCTGCGCGCGTGGCGAACGGGGAGCGGGCCGCGCTGGCGCGCGCCATCACGCTGGTGGAATCGCGCCGGCCGGACCACCGCCAGCGCGCCGAGGCCCTGCTCCAGGGGCTGCTGCCGCGCACCGGCGGCGCGCTGCGCATCGGCATCACCGGGGTGCCGGGCGTCGGCAAGTCGACCACCATCGACGCGCTCGGGACCTATCTGACCGGCAGGGGCCACAAGGTGGCGGTGCTTGCGGTGGACCCCTCCTCCACGCGCACCGGCGGCTCCATCCTCGGGGACAAGACGCGCATGGCGCGGCTCTCGGTCGACCCGAACGCCTTCATTCGGCCCTCGCCCTCCAGCGGCACGCTCGGCGGCATCGCCGCCAAGACGCGCGAGACCATGCTGCTGTGCGAGGCGGCCGGCTTCGACGTGGTGCTGGTGGAGACGGTGGGCGTCGGCCAGTCGGAGACCGCGGTCGCCGACCTCACGGATACCTTCCTCGTCCTGATGCTGCCGGGCGCCGGCGACGAGCTGCAGGGCATCAAGAAGGGCGTGCTCGAGCTTGCCGACATCGTCGCCGTGAACAAGGCGGACGGCGACAATATCGCCCGCGCCAGGGCCGCCGCCGGCGAATACCGCGCCGCGCTGCACCTGCTCGGCCCGCGCACCGAGCACTGGGCGCCGCCGGTGCTTATCTATTCCGCCCTGACCGGCGCCGGCATCGCCGACATCTGGGAGCAGGTGGAACTGCACCGCAGGAAATGCGAGGCGGCCGGGGCCTTCGCCGCCACCCGCCGAACCCAGCAGGTGCGCTGGATGTGGACCCTGCTCAACGAGCGCCTCGCCGCGCGCGTCACCCACGATCCGGCGGTGAAGGCGCGCCTGCCGGAGCTGGAGCGGCAGGTGGCTGACGGCACGCTCGCCCCGGCTCTGGCGGCGGCGGAGATCGCCGGCCTGATCGGACTGTGAGGCGGGCATGAGCCGGCCCGTCCTCCTCGTCACCGGCTTCGGCCCGTTCCCCGGCGTGCCGGCGAACCCTTCCGCCGTCCTCGCGCGCCGGCTGACGCGGCTGCGCCGGCCGGCTCTGGCGCCCTTCGAGGTGAAGCTGGCGGTGCTGCCCACGCGCTGGGACGGCCTCGACGGGCTCGGCACCCTGATCGCGCAGGAGAAACCGGCGGCGGTGCTCCTGCTGGGTGTCGCCGCGCGCCGCCGGCAGGTTTCGATCGAGGCCCGCGCGGTGAACGCCGCCCGTGCGGCGCCGGACGCCGCCAAGGCCTATCCGCCCGGCCCGCTCCTCGCGCCGGGCGAAGCGCCGGTGCGGACCGCCTCGGCGCGCCTTGCGCCGCTGCTGGCGGCGCTGGGGCGCCACGGCGTGCCGGCACACCTGTCGCGCGATGCCGGGCGCTATCTGTGCAACGCCGCCTATTTCCGGGCGCTGGGAGCCGCTGGCCGCGCGCCCGTGGTGTTCGTCCACCTGCCCGGCCGCACCGGACGCCCGATCGGCGTCGGCACCGCTTGCATGGAGCGCGCGCTCGGCGACCTGCTGGTCGCCTTCGCCGCCCAGGCCCGCGGAGGCGGCCGCCTTAGGCCTCGATGAGGTCGATCCGGTCGCGGCCGCCGTTCTTGGCGCGGTAGAGCATGTCGTCGGCGAGCTTCATCGCCTCCACGGTGGCGATCGCGGACGGCCGGCGCACCGCGCAGATGCCGATGCTGACGGTCAGCCGATCAAGGAGCGGATCGATGCGCGTCCAGTCCACCATGCGCAGAGAACGGCGCATGCTGCGCGCGACCGCCATCGCCTCCTCGCCGGTCGCGTTCGGCAGCAGCACGGCGAATTCCTCGCCGCCATAGCGCGCGGCGACGTCCGCCGAGGGCGTCATCGCCTCCTGAACCGCCGCCGCCACGCGGCGCAGGCATTCGTCGCCCGCGGCGTGGCCGAAGGTGTCGTTGACCGCCTTGAAGTGATCGAGGTCGATCAGCATCACCGCCACCGGCCCCCCGCCGCTGATGGATTTCGCCCAATGCTCGGTCAACGCCTGGTCGAACCGGCGACGGTTGGCGAGGCCGGTGAGCACGTCGGTGGCGGCGATTGTGGAGAGTTCGTCCATCGCCCGCTTCAGCTCCGCCTGCTGGCGCTTGAGCACGGTGATGTCGGAATGGGTGAAGAAGCCGACGCCGCTGGCCGAGCGGCGCGCGATCACCCGCCGCCAGCGCCCGCCCGGCAGACTGATCTCGAACGGTGCGCCGGCAAAACGCAGGTTGTCGAGCGCCGACGCCTCGGCGGCGCGGTCTTCCTGGCCGGCCTTCAGGCACGCCTCGCGCACCACCTCGGCGAAGGTCAGGCCGATGACCGAGCGTTCCTCCGGCACGTCGTAGAGCGTGCGGAACTCGTCATTGGTGGCGACGATCCGGTCCTCGCCGTCCAGCACCATGGCGCCGTCGGCGATGAAGTTGAGCAGGTCGATGGGAAAGTCCGCCCACAGCGCGCCATGCGCCGGCGCCGCCTGCTCCGGCGCGATATCCTGCCAGATGCGCACGCGGTAGCCGTCGCCGGTGGCCTGGGACGCGACGCGCAGGCGCCGGCCGAGATGGCTGAACACGAACGGGCGCGTCTGGGTCCGGTGGCGCTCGATGCCTTCCGCGATATAGCGCTCGATATTGGCCAGTTCCCCGGGGGAAAGCCGCCCGCGATAGAAGCGCAGGAGATTGTCGCGATAGGGCTCGCCCGGATGGACATGGCCCGCATGCTCGGGAAAGAAGCGCAGGAATGCGTCGTTCCAGAGAACCGTCCTGTCGTCCGGGTCGAACAGGCACACCGCCACGTCCAGGGTGTCCAGGACATCACCGAAGAACGCGTAGGTTTCAAGCTTCGGCACAATGCCCCCTCGGCCACCCGGGCCGCATGATTGCGCGCGCGCAATCATGCAACAAGCCATCTTCCTCCGCGGGGGCACGCTGTCCACCGCCAAGGCACAGCGGGCGCCATGCCGGCGCGCTGAAAGTAAACCCATTGATTTGATTAAATAAATTATTTCTGGCGTGGGGCGGAAGGGCCTTCAAATGCCCGCCGCGATGCCGTAAAGCGCGTCTCATCCTCTGCGCCATCGGCCCGCCGCTCCGTCATCAGGACCCCTCCGTGACGATCTACCTGCCCATCGCCGAGCTGCCGGTTGCCATTTTCACCATATTCGCCATGGGTTTGGCCGTTGGTTTCATCTCCGGGATGTTCGGGGTGGGCGGCGGGTTCCTGATGACTCCCCTGCTCATCTTCACCGGCGTACCGCCCGCCGTGGCGGTGGCAAGCGTGTCGCCCTACATGGCGGCCTCGTCCTTCTCCGGCGCACTCTCCTACCTGCGCAAGGGCATGGTCGACCTGACGCTGTCGGGAGTGCTGCTCTCGGGCGGGCTCGTGGGCACGACGGCGGGCGTGGCGCTGTTCGCCTTCCTGCGCCGCATCGGCCAGGTGGATCTCGCCATCGCCCTGTCCTACACCGCGCTGCTCGGCGCCATCGGCGCGATGATGCTGACCGAGAGCGTGCGCGCCATCGCCCGGACCCGGCGCGGCGGGCAGCCCCAGGTGCGGCGCCCGGGCACCCATTCCTGGTTCATGCGGCTGCCGCTGAAGATGCGCTTCCGGCGCTCGCGCATCTATGTCTCGGCGATCCCCGTGGTGGTGCTCGGCTTCGTCATCGGCCTCCTGGGCGCGGTGCTGGGCGTCGGCGGCGGCTTCATCCTGGTGCCGGCGCTGATCTACATGCTGCGCGTGCCGACCCAGACCTCGGTGGGCACCTCGCTGGTGCTCACGCTCGTCACCATGACGGCGGCCACCGTGCTGCACGCGCAGGCGAACGGCACGGTGGATGCGGTGCTCGCCTTGGTGCTGATGATCGGCGGCACGGTGGGCGCCCAGTTCGGCGCCCGCGCCGGCCAGACCATGCGGCCGGAATATCTGCGGCTGCTGCTCGGGCTCCTGGTGCTCTCGGTGGCGATCCGCGTCGCCGCCGATCTGGTGCGCCCGCCCGCGGACGCCTTCATCGTCGCGCCGGTGGAGGGACCGCCATGAGCGGCCCCCGCAGCCGCGCCGGACGCCGGCTCGCCGCGGCGCTCCTCTGCGTCCTTGCCGGCGCAGCCGCATCGGGTGCGGCACGCGCCGAGAGCGTCGTGCTGTCGATCTCCCAGGGCGAGGTGCTGATCACCTCCAGCTTCGCGGGCGCCGACCTCGCCATCTTCGGCGTCGCCGAGGCGAAGGGCGCCGGAACCCCGCCACCCGACGTGGTGATCACCGTGCGCGGGCCCACGCAGACCTTCCTCACCTGGCGCAAGTCGCAGGTGATCGGGCTGTGGATGAACACCGACAGCCGCGCCTTCCTCGACGTTCCGGGGTTCCTGAGCGTCATGTCGAGCCGGCCGGCGCCGACGTTCGCCGCGCCCGAAGTGCTGCGTGCCGAACAGATCGGCCTCGACCGCTTCCTGCTGGTCCAGCGGGTGGGACCCGACTTCGCGGACGTGGTGGCCTCGGACCCGTTCCGCACCGCCTTCCTGCGCATCCAGGCCGCACACGCGCTCTACCAGGAAGACCCGGGGGGCGTCGTGCTGCTCGCCCCGAACGTGTTCCAGGCGCAGCTCCGGCTGCCCGGCCACGCGCCCATCGGCCGCTACGAGGTGCATGTGAAGGTGCTTCGCGACGGCCGCGTGACCGGCGAGGCGCGCACGCACTTCGAGGTCGCCCGTTCAGGATTCGAGCAGAGTATTGCGTCTTTCGCCCATACCAACGGTATTCTTTATGGTATTTCCGTCGCGCTCGGCAGTCTCATCGTGGGTTTTCTGGCAAACCTGCTGTTCCGGAAGGAATGAGCGCCAGCGGCTCTACGAGGACAGCCACGCTCTCGATCAGCGGCTCCGGCGGGTTGCACGGGGGCACAGACCATTCAGTTACCAGTGGTTGAATTTGTTGGCGATGATCGACATTTTTCGCTTGAAGTCGCATCACGAACTCGTCACAGAAGACGCGAGGGCCCGCCGCGTGGCCAATTTCCTTCGGGTGCCAAGCCCTGACCGGCGCCCGTAGGGACGGGACGGTGCCTCGCGGCATCGTCCCGGCTCCCTTCCCGAGCCCCGGACCGGCACCCGCGCCTGCTTCCCATATGCTCTTTCGCACCCGCTGCGGCGCGACCCCTTCCGCCCGGCAGTCCGCATCGCGCGCATCCGAACGCATGGCCTTGCGGCAGCGATTGGGGCATATGTCTTCCCCAAGGCCCGCGCCGCGACGAGATCGGGCGGCCGGCCGATCTGCTCCGGCACGGCGCCAGCGAAGGGCGCGCGCATCGTCCCTTGGTGCACCATGCCGGATCGCAGGGGCAGCACAGGGAGGCGCAGTTGGCGGGGACCATCGCAATTTCGGTCGAAGGCGGCATCGCCCGGCTCGTCCTGTCCAATCCCGAGCGGCGCAACGCCGTTTCCAGCGGCATGTGGCGGGCGCTGAGCGCATTCGCCGCCGAGGCCGGGGGGCGGGCCGATATCCGCGTCGCGATGCTGCGCGGCGAGGGCGATCTCGCCTTTTCCGGCGGCGCCGACATCTCGGATTTCGACACGGCGCGCCCGGATGCGGCCGGCGCGCAGAGCTATGACGACATCGTGGAGACCGCTTGCTCGGCGATCGAAGGCCTGCCTTTCCCCACGCTCGCGCTGGTTCGCGGCGCCTGCGTCGGGGCGGGTGCCGCGCTCGCGGCGAGCTGCGACTTGAGGATCGCCGCGGACGACGCCTTCTTCGCCATTCCCGCCGCCCGCCTCGGGCTCGGCTATGATCCGCGGGGCTTCGCCCGGTTGGCGCGCGTGTTCGGCGGCCAAAGCGTGCGCGCGATGTTCTACACGGCCGAGCGCATGGGTGCGGCCCGGGCCGAGGCCGTCGGCGCCGTGGACAGGTGCCTGCCGGGCGCCGAGGCGGAAGCGGAGGCCCAGCGCATGGCCCAGCGCATGGCGGAGAACGCGCCCCTAACGCTGCGCGCCGCCAAGCTCTCGATCCGCGCCACCGAGGGCGCCCCGCACCAGGTGCTGGCGGAGGCGCGCCGCGCCGCCGCCCTCGCCAATGCCAGCGCGGACTATCGGGAAGGCCGTCTCGCCTTCGCCGAGAAACGCGCGCCCCGCTTCACCGGCGCCTGAGCCGGCGCCGCGCGCCGCCGCCCCGCCTCAGCGGGCGGCGGCAGCCTTCAGGCGCTTGTTGCAGGCGCTCCAGTATTGCGGCCAGGTCTGGCCGTCCGGAATCTTGCCCGCCTCCTTCTGGGTGCGCCACTGCGCGCCGCATTCCTTCATGCGCTCGCGCGCGGCGAGCTGGCCCGGCGTCGGCTCGCGCACGCCCTCGCCGGTGTCCTCGTCGTCGTCCACCGCGGCGGGGGTGGCGGCTGGCTTGGTGCCGGGCTTGGCGGCGGCCGGAGAGGCTGGAGCCGCAGAGACGGGCTTGGCGGCAGCGGGTGCGCCCGGCTTCGCGGCGGCGGGAGCGGCGGCCGGCGAGGCAGCGGCGGGCGTGCCTGCGGCAAGCCGCGCGGCACAGTCGCTGTAGAATTTCGGCCAGGTGGCGCCGGCCGGCAGCTTGCCGGAGGCCTTCGCCTGCTTCCATTCCTCGGCGCACAGCGTCTGGCTGCTATAGCCGGCGCTTGCTGCCGGAGCCGCTGCCGGCTTGGCCACGGCAGCCGGGGCGGCGGCGGGCGGCGCGGCAGCCCCTGCGGGCGTCGCGGTGGGTGTCGCAGCGGACAGGCGTGCGGCGCACTCGCTGTAGTATTTGGGCCAGGTGGCGCCGGCCGGCAGCTTGCCGGCCGCCTTCGCGCTCTTCCACTCCTCGGCGCACAGCGTCTGGCTGGAGGGCGCTCCGCCCGCGGCAGGCTTCGCGGCCGTCGACGCAGGCGCGGCGGCCGGCTTGGCTGCGGGCGCAGCGGCGGGGGCCGGCGCCGGAGCGGATG
>NZ_RCTF01000011.1 GCF_003667445.1 Xanthobacter tagetidis
CAACGCAAGCCGGCAGCAGCCGGCTTGCTCGGGCGGCGGCATGGACTTCTGAGCTAGAGGAACGTTCTGACGCCGCCCGGCTCTTTCGGGCAACGCAAGCCGGCAGCAGCCGGCTTGCTCGGGCGGCGGCATGGACTTCTGAGCTAGAGGAACGTTCTGACGCCGCCCGGCTCTTTCGGGCAACGCAAGCCGGCAGCAGCCGGCTTGCTCGGGCGGCACGAATAAAGAAGGCGGTCGGACCCTCGGTCCGACCGCCTTTTCTTTTGCCGTGACCCTTCGCCGTCTGCCGAGACCTCGCAAGCCGGGGAACGTCTCCCCTCCCCCTTGTGGGGAGGGGCGAGGGGGTGGGGGTAAAACCGCGGCGGGGTGGGGGGCGGCGGATCGGGGGCGCCGGAACACCCCCTGCCCTTCCCCTCCCCACAACGGGGAGGGGAAGCCTCCACCCCAAATGCTGCGGACGATCCCCTGCCCTTACGCCGGCTTGAGCAGCACGTGCTTCTTCTTGCCGAGCGAGAGCTTGACGACGCCCTCCGGCGTCAGGTCAGCTAGGGACAGCGCGGCCTTCTCGTCCGCCACCGCCTGATCGTTCACCCGGAGCCCGCCGCCCTTGATCTGGCGCCGCGCCTCGCTGGTGGAGGCAACGAGGCCGGCATCCACGAACGCGTTGGCGACGGGGAGACCCGCCTCCAGCTTCGCACGGGGCAGCTCCACGGTCGGCAGGTCCACGGCGAGCGCGCCCTCGGCGAAGGTGGTGCGGGCGGTCTCCTTCGCCTTGTCCGCAGCCTCGCGGCCGTGCAGGAGCGCGGTCGCCTCGGTGGCGAGCACCTCCTTGGCGATGTTGATCTCCTGGCCCTGAAGCGCCGCGAGCCGGGCGATCTCGTCAAGCGGCAGCTCGGTGAAGAGCTTCAAGAAGCGCTCCACGTCCGCGTCGCCGGCATTGCGCCAGTACTGCCAGTATTCGTAAGGCGAGAGCAGGTCGGCATCGAGCCACACGGCGCCGCCGGCGGTCTTGCCCATCTTGGCGCCGGACGAGGTGGTGAGCAGCGGCGTCGTCAGCGCGAACAGCTCGGCGCCGCGCATGCGCCGGCCCAGTTCCATGCCGTTGACGATGTTGCCCCACTGGTCCGAGCCGCCCATCTGCAGGATGCAGCCGTGGCGCTTGTTGAGCTCCACGAAGTCGTAGGCCTGCAGGATCATGTAGTTGAATTCGAGGAAGGTGAGCGGCTGCTCGCGCTCCAGGCGCAGCTTCACCGAATCGAAGGTGAGCATGCGGTTGATGGTGAAGTGCGGGCCCACCTCGCGCAGGAGCGGGATGTATTTCAGCTCGTCCAGCCAGGACGCGTTGTTCTCCATCACCGCGCCGTGCTCGAAATCCAGGAAGCGCGCGAACACCTTGCGGATCGAGGCGATATTGTCCTCGATCTGCTGGTCGCTCAGCATCCGGCGCGCCTCGTCCTTGCCGGACGGGTCGCCGATCTTGGTGGTGCCGCCGCCCATCAGCGCGATCGGCCGGTGGCCGGTGCGCTGCAAGGTGCGCAGCATCATGATGGAGAGCAGATGCCCCGCATGCAGGCTCGATGCGGTGGCGTCGAAGCCGATATAAGCGGTGATGGGGCCTTCCGCCGCCTTGGCGTCGAGGCGCTCAAGGTCCGAGCACTGGTGGATGTAGCCGCGCTCGGAGAGCGTGTTCAGGAAGTCGGAGCGGAAGGCGGGGCTGGTCATCGCAATTCTGTCGGTCTGGCGGAGGACGGGCGGAAGGAGCGGTGGTTTAGCAGGTCCCCGCCTGCTTTGCGACATTGGGAGGCAGGGATGGGCAACCGGGGATGGGGAGGCAGGGAACAGGCATGCGTGCGATCGGGCTCATGAGCGGCACCTCCATGGACGGGGTGGACGTGGCGCTGCTGGAGACCGACGGCGAGGCCGTCTTCTGGCGCGGCCCCTCCCTCGCCGTCCCGTTCGATGGCGCGACGCGGGCGCTGCTGGCCGGCGCGGTGGAGGATGCGCGCGGCGTCAATGGCCGCACCGACCGGCCGGGCCGGCTCGCCGCCGCGGAGGCGCGCATCACCGATCTCAACGCGGCCGCGGTCGAGGCGCTGCTGGCGAGCCTGCGCCTCGCGCCCTCCGACATCGCCGTGGTGGGCTTCCATGGCCAGACGGTGATCCACCGCCCCGACGCGCGCCTCACCGTGCAGCTCGGCCTCGGCGCGGCGCTGGCGCGGCGGCTCGCCATTCCCGTGGTGGCCGACATGCGGGCGGCGGACGTTGAGGCCGGCGGCCAGGGCGCGCCCCTGGTGCCCGCCTATCACCGGGCGCTGGCGCGCGGCCTTAATGGCCCGCGGCCGCTGGCGGTGCTCAATGTGGGCGGGGTCTCCAACGTCACCTTCCTCGACGGCGAAACGGACCCCGTCGCGTGCGACACCGGGCCGGGCAACGCGCTGCTGGACGACTTCCTGCTGGCCCGCGCCGGCCTTCCCTTCGACGATGGCGGCGCCATCGCCGCACGCGGCACGGCGGACGACGAGGCGGTGGCCCGGGTGCTGGCGCACCCCTTCTTCGCCGCGCCGCCGCCCAAGTCGCTGGACCGCAACGCCTTCCGCGAGATCGCCACGGCGCGCCTCGGGCTTGCCGGCCTGTCGCTGGAGGACGGCGCCGCGACCCTTAACGCCCTCACCGCCGCGAGCGTGGCCGCCATCGTGCCGCTTCTGCCGGCGCCGCCGAAGCGCTGGATCGTCGCGGGCGGCGGCGCGCGCAATGCCACGCTGCGCGCCATGCTGGCGGCGCGGCTTCAGGCCGAGGTGCTGACGGCGGATCAGGTGGGCTGGTCGTCCGACGCGCTGGAGGCGGAGGCCTTCGCCTTCCTCGCCGTGCGGGCGCTCAGGGGGCTGCCGCTCACCTTCCCCACCACCACGGGCGCGCCCGCGCCCCTGAGCGGCGGCGTGGTGTTCCGCCCCTGACGCGGCCTCAGGCGGTGGCGGCGGCGAGCACGAGCCCGCCGAGGATGGAGAGGTTCGACTGGATCTGCCGGAGCTTGCCGTCGCGCTCCGGCCCGCTGGAATTCCAGAAGTCGAGCATCAGCACGCTGGCGACCACGGTGAAGCCCGCAAGGCCGAGGGCTGCGGGCGCGACGAGGATGCCGGCCATCAGGCAGGCGGCGGCCGCGACCTGGAAAACGCTGGCGATGGCGAGCAGGATGCGCGCCTGGCGGATGCCGTTGGCCTCCATCATCTTCGCCACCTGTTCGAAGATGAAGGCGTGGTGGATGCCGCCGATGAGGAACAGGCTGCCCAGCAGCACCCGGCCGGCGACCACGCCCCAGCCTGCGAGATCCAAGGCCCCCTCCATCCGCATCTCCTCCCGCGCTTCCCGGCCGGACGCCTAGCGTCAAGCTCGCGGTCAGCCAATACCATGGCGGAAGCCGCCGGCGGGAGCGACGCATAGCGGATTGCGCCCGCCCAAGGCGGCGTGATCCAGAAGCACGCGGTGGAAACCATATCATGACACCGCAAGCTTAGACGAAAGTTGATGCACGGCGCCGCTGCGCCTCCTAGGGTAAGCCGACGGCGGCGCTTCGAGGGCACCCATGGGCAAATTGCACCGTGAGATCGGCCTCATCGGTCTCACCTTCGTCTCCGTCAGCGCCATCATCGGCTCGGGCTGGCTGTTCGCGCCGCTCCTCGCGGCCCAGCATGCCGGACCGGCGGCGCTCGTCGCCTGGGTGCTCGGCGGCATCGCCATGCTGCTGCTGGCGCTCACCTTCGCGGAGATTTCCGCCATGCTGCCGGTGCCCGGCGGCATCGCCCGCGTCCCCCAGTTCAGCCACGGCAACGTGGTCTCCATGGCCATGGGGTGGAGCGGCTGGGTGGGCTATTCCACCACCGCGCCCATCGAGGTGGAGGCCATGCTGCGCTATCTGGCGCCGCATCTGGACTGGCTCTACACGGCGCCGGGCAGCGGCACCCTCTCCTGGGGCGGCGTCGCCCTCGCCGGCGGCCTGCTCGCGCTGTTCACCGTCATCAATGCCTTCGGCGTGAAGTTCTTCGCCTATGTGAACACCACCATCACCTGGGCCAAGCTCGCCATCCCGATGCTGGTGATCGCCCTGTTCCTCGCCTCGCGCTTCGAGACCGCGAACTTCACCGCGCACGGCGGGTTCGCCCCCATGGGCCTTGCCGGCATCCTCGGCGCCATCTCGTCGGGCGGCGTGATCTTCTCCTATATCGGCTTCCGCCACGCCATCGACATGGCGGGCGAGGTGAAGAATCCCGGCCGCACCGTCCCGCTCGCTCTGGTCCTGTCGGTGCTCATCTGCTTCCTGATCTATGGCGGGCTGCAGTTCGCGTTCACCGGCGCGCTCGCCCCCGGCGACCTTGCCAAGGGCTGGGGCGCGCTGGCCCTTCCCGGCGAGCTCGGACCGCTCAGCGCGATCGCCGCCGCGCTGGGACTGCTCTGGCTGGTCAGCCTGCTCAATTTCGGCGCCGTGATCGGCCCGTTCGGCGGCGGCCTCGTGGCGGTCGGCTCCAACGCCCGCCTCGCCTTCGCGCTGGCCGAGAACGGCTTCTTCCCCAAGCTGTTCGCCAGCATCTCGGCGCGCGGCGTGCCGCTGGCGGCGCTGCTGCTCAATCTCGCATTCGCGGTGCTGGCCTTCGTGCTGCTGCCGTTCGACGAGGTGGTCCAGCTGAACTCGGCGGCGATCATCCTCTCGTTCGCGGTGGGGCCGGTGGCGGTGGTGGCGCTGCGCTCGCTTTTGCCGCAGGCCACCCGGCCGCTGCGCATCCCCGGCGTCTTCTTCGTGGCGCTCGCGGCCTTCGTGGTGGCCACGCTCATCATCTATTGGAGCGGGTGGAACACGGTATGGCGCCTCGGCATCTGCCTTGCGGTCGGGCTCGCCCTGTTCCTGGTCAACGCCCGCGCCCGCATGACGCGCGAGCTCGACGTGACGCAGGCGCTGTGGCTCGTGCCCTATCTCCTGGGCATCGCGATCGTGTCCTATCTCGGCGCCTTCGGCGGGCGCGGGATCATTCCGTTCGGGCTGGACATGGCGATCCTGGCGCTGCTCGCCGCGCTGGTGTTCGTCTATGCGATCAAGTCGCGCCTGCCGCAGGAGACGTTCGACCGCTACATGCGGGAGGAGCAGGTGCTGGAGACGCTTTCGGCCGACGCGCCCATCGACCCGCTGGCGACGCCGGGCGAGGTCCGCGTCTGAACCGCTCGCGGCGCCGCGCGGGCCCGGCCTGCTCGCACGCTCACGCCGCGCTGGGCGCATCCTCGCGCAGGTCCGGGTCCACGTCGCGCGGGAGGGCGTGGTCGCGGCTGGTGGCGGCGAGCACCTCCTCGGCGGCGCGCAGCTTCTCCTGCGCGCTCTCGGCCTCGCGCTGGCGGTTCCACAGCGCGGCATAGAGGCCGCCCTTGGCCAGCAGCGCCGCATGGCTGCCGCGCTCCGCGACGCGGCCCTCGGCCAGAACCAGGATCTCATCCGCCCCCACCACGGTGGACAGGCGGTGGGCGATGACCAGCGTGGTGCGGCCTTCCGAGACCCGGTCGAGCGCGGTCTGGATTTCGCTTTCCGTATGGCTGTCGAGGGCGCTCGTCGCTTCGTCCAGCACCAATATGGGCGGCGCCTTCAGGATGGTGCGGGCGATGGCGACCCGCTGCTTCTCGCCGCCGGAGAGCTTGAGGCCGCGCTCGCCCACCTCGGTCTTGAAGCCGTGCGGGGTGGAGCGGATGAAGCCGTCGATCTGGGCGAGGCGCGCCGCCTCCTCCACCTCGGCGTCGGAGGCGCCGGCCCTTCCGTAGCGGATGTTGTAGGCGATGGTGTCGTTGAACAGCACCGTGTCCTGCGGCACCATGCCGATGGCGGCGCGCAGGCTGTCCTGCGTCACCTTGCGGATGTCCTGCCCGTCGATGGTGATGCGGCCCGAGGAGATGTCGTAGAACCGGAACAGCAGGCGCGAGAGCGTTGACTTGCCCGCCCCGGACGGCCCGACGATGGCGACCGTGCGCCCCGCCGGCACCTCGAAGGTGACGCCCTTCAGGATCTCGCGCTCCGGATCGTAGGCGAAGCGCACGTCCTCGAACCGCACCGTGCCGCCGGAGACCACGAGGTCCGGCGCGCCCGGCGCGTCGGTGATCTCCGGATCGCGCGCCAGCACGGCGAACATGGCCTCGATGTCCACCATCGCCTGCTTGATCTCGCGGTAGATCATGCCGAGGAAGTTCAGCGGCACGTAGAACTGGATCATCATGGCGTTGACCATGACGAACGAGCCGACGCTCTGCCGCCCGGCGCGGATGTCCATCACGCACAGCGCCATCAGCGCCGTGAGGCCGAGGGTGAAGATCACCGCCTGCCCGGCATTGAGCCAGGCGAGCGAGGTATAGGTGCTGACGGTCGCCTTCTCGTAGCGCGCCACCGAGCGGTCGTAGCGGGCGGCCTCCCACTTTTCGGCGCCGAAATACTTCACCGTCTCGTAGTTGAGCAGGCTGTCCACCGCCTTGGAGGCGGCGTCGGTGTCGCTCTCATTCATCTCGCGGCGGATGGCGATGCGCCACTCGCTCGCCTTGTAGGTGAAGGCGGTGTAGAGCGCGACCGTCACCGCCACCACCGCCGCATAGCGCCAGTCGAAGGCGAAATAGAGCACGACCAGCACCATCACCAGTTCGACGATGGTGGGCGCGAGCTGCAGCACCAGCATGCGCACGATGGTCTCGATGCCGTCGCGCGCCCGCTCCAGGATGCGGGTGAGCCCGCCGGTGCGCCGCTCCAGGTGGAAGCGCAGCGAGAGCTGGTGCATGTGGCGGAACGTGACCATCGCAAGCTTGCGCACCGCATGCAGCGCCACGCGCGCGAACAGGCCGTCGCGCAACTGGGTGACGCCGGCCATGGTGATGCGGGCGAGGCCGTAGGCGAGCGTGAGCAGGATCGGCGCGCCGAGGATGTAGGCGATGGTCGCGCCGTCGCCCTGCCCGTCCGCCTCGGCGGCAAGCGCGTCGGTGGCCCACTTGAACACGAACGGCACCACCATGGTGGCGCCCTTGGCGGCGAACAGCAGCAGGAAGGTGAAGAGGACGCGGCGCTTCAGGTCCGGCCGGTCGGCCGGCCACAGATAGGGCCACAGCGCGCGCACGGTCGCGGCGAGGCGCGAGCCGGGCGGCGGCGGAAGGGAGGGATCGCGGACGGGAGAAGGGGTCGGGGACATGATGTTCCTAGTCGCGCTCCGCCCGCGCGTGGGGCGCGGGGAGCAGGCGGTCGAAGAAGGCGTCGAGGTCGCCTTTCAGGCGGCGCACTTCCTCGGCGTCGATCTGGTAGTGGGTGCGCTGGCCGTCCGGCCGGGCCGAGACGAGGCCGGCGGCGAGCAGCACCTTGAGGTGCTCGGAGACGGTGGATTGCGCCAGCGGCAGCTCGCGCACGATGTCGCCGCAGGGGCAGCAGTCCCGCCGCGCCAGCATCCGCAGCGCCGCGAGCCGCGCCGGATGGCCGAGCGCGCGCAGGCGGGCGGCAAGCCGTTCGGCGTCACCCTCCGTCATGGGCGCGGGGCAGGATGCGGAATTGGATTCGGGGCGGGCGCGGGTGAGATCATCCATCGTTCATCGCCGATAGCCGATGAATTGCACTTTTTGAAGGCGGGGGCTTGGATTGTCCACCGCGTCACGATTTCGTCGCGGCGGGCGTCGATGGTGGCGCCGCCGAAGCTTCATCACCAAATCAAGGCCATGGCTCATATTCAAAGCGTCTGCGTCTATTGCGGTTCCGCCCCCGGCTCCGATCCCCTGTTCGCCGAGGAGGCGCGCCGGTTCGGCCGCATCCTGGCGGACCACGGGGTGCGCCTCGTCTATGGCGGCGGCGGCATCGGCCTCATGGGCGAGGTGGCGAGCGCCGTCGCGCTCGCCGGCGGCAAGGTCATGGGCATCATCCCCGGCTTCCTGGTGCGGCGCGAGCGGGCGTTCGCGCACGAGGCCGAGATGCTGGTGGTCAACGACATGCACGAGCGCAAGCGGCTGATGTTCGAGCATGCCGATGCCTTCGTCGCTCTGCCGGGCGGCGTCGGCACGCTGGAGGAACTGGTGGAGCAGCTCACCTGGGCCCAGCTCGGCCAGCACCGCAAGCCCGTCCTCCTCGCCAACATCGCCGGCTTCTGGGACCCGTTCCTGACGCTGGTGGACCACATGCGCGCCACCGGCTTCATCCGCGCGCCCTATGCGGTGGACATGCTGGTGGCCGAGAGCGTGGACGAGATCCTGCCCATGCTCCAGGCCGCCGCCGCCCGCATACCCGACGCGGCGCTGCGCGGCACCGACGAGGCGGTGACGGAGAAGATGTGAGCCGCGCGCGGGACGGCGCGCATAGCCTGCCCGCCGGATCAATCCGTCCGCTGAACGCGATCCAGGCGGCGGCGGGAATGGGCCTTCAGAATCTGCTCCCGAACGTGGGAGAAGAAGCGGGGCGGAAGCATTCCGTAGTGGAAGCGTGCCGGTGCGCTGCCCGACACCAGCGCCAGGTCCGGGCCAGGCCAGAGGAAGTCGTTGGTTTCGGTCACAACGATCCAGGAGCGCTGTTCATCCAGGCCGAGGTAGGCCTTGAGCGCGGCAGGAATCTCCACCGCGTCCTGAGGATCGGCCGGCGGCGTGTGCGTGACGGGCACGACGGTGACGATTTCGTGCCCCTCGATCACCTGCCGTGCGGCGACGATGGCACATGGGCGCGCCTTGCGCCCTTCCTCATGGCCGGCGCGGTGCTCGGTGGCCCAAAGATAGGAATACCCGATGACGAGACCCGGACGGGGCGTCGGCAGGCTCACGGCGTCCAGTCTTTGAGCAGGGCGTCGAGCTCGGCATGATCGGCGCTCACCTCGGCGGCGGCGATGGCCTCCAGCGTCTGCGCGTCCAGGTCCTCGACCCGCCGTGCCACGCGACCCTTCACCACCAGCTCGAACAGGGCTGCGGACATCAGCACGGTATGCGGGCGGCCGTCCTTGGTGATGGCGACCGGCTCCCGCTGCGCGGCGTCCTGATAGCGCCCCACATTCTGCTGAAACTCGGCGGAGGAGACCTTCATGGCGATGCGACCTCCCGTGCAGAATAGCGAAAACCGTGCGGCATCGCAAAACTGCCCCCCTCAGGCTTACGCCCGCGCGCCTTCCTTCAGCAGCTTCCAGGTGATGGAATCGATCAGCGCCTGGAACGAGGCGTCGATGATGTTCGGCGAGACGCCCACCGTGCTCCAGCGGTCGCCGGTCTCGTCCACGCTCTCGATCAGCACCCGGGTGATGGCCTCGGTGCCGCCGTCGAGGATGCGCACGCGGTAGTCGGTCAGCTTCAGGCCGCCGATCAGCGGCTGGTACTTGCCGAGGTCCTTGCGCAGGGCGACGTCGAGCGCGTTCACCGGGCCGTTGCCCTCGGCGGCGGAGATCAGCACCTCTCCGTCCACCTCCACCTTCACGATCGCCTCGGCGACGGTGGTCATCTCGCCCTTGGCGTTGAAGCGGCGCTCCACCTTCACGCTGAAGCGCTCGACGCGGAAGAAGTCGGGCACCGTGCCCAGCATGCGCTTCGCCAGCAGCGCGAACGAGGCGTCCGCCGCCTCGTAGGAATAGCCCAGCGCCTCGCGGCTCTTCACCTCGTCCAGCAGGCGCGCGACGCGCGGGTCGCCCTTGTCCACCGCGACGCCGAGCCGCTCCAGCTCGGACAGAACGTTGGACTTGCCCGCCTGGTCGGACACCATCACCCGGCGGCGGTTGCCCACCAATTCCGGCGGCACGTGCTCGTAGGTGGCGGGGTCCTTGAGGATCGCCGAGGCGTGGATGCCGGCCTTGGTGGCGAACGCGCTGTCGCCGACGTAGGGGGCGTGGCGGTTCGGCGCCCGGTTCAGCATCTCGTCGAGGGTGCGCGAGACCTGGGCAAGATGGGTGAGACGTTCGCGGTCGACGCCGATCTCGAACCGGTCGGCATAGTCCGCCTTCAGCAAAAGCGTCGGGATCAGCGAGACGAGGTTGGCATTGCCGCAGCGCTCGCCGAGGCCGTTCAGCGTGCCCTGGATCTGGCGCGCGCCGGCGCGCACGGCGGCGAGCGAGTTGGCCACCGCCTGCTCGGTGTCGTTATGGGCATGGATGCCCACATGGTCGCCGGGGACCACGGCCACCACCTTGCGCACGATCTCCTCCACCTCGTGCGGCAGGGTGCCGCCATTGGTGTCGCACAGCACCACCCAGCGCGCGCCGGACTCGAAGGCGGTGCGGGCGCAGGCGAGCGCGAAGTCCGGGTCTTCCTTGAAGCCGTCGAAGAAGTGCTCGCAATCCACCAGCGCCTCGCGCCCGGCGGCAACCGCCGCCGTCACGCTGTCGCGGATCGAATCGAGGTTGTCCTCCCGGGAGCATTCGAGCGCCACCCGCACCTGGTAGGCGGAGGCCTTGGCGACGAAGCAGATGGCATCCGCCTTCGCCTCCAGCAGCGCCGCGACGCCGGGATCGTTCGCCGCCGAGCGGCCGGGCCGCTTGGTCATGCCGAAGGCCGTGACGCGCGCCTTCGCCGGGTGGCTTTGCGCGAACAACTGGCTGTCGGTCGGGTTGGCGCCGGGATAGCCGGCCTCGATGTAGTCCACCCCGAGGCCGTCCAGCAGGCCCATCACCTTCAGCTTGTCGGCGACGGTGAAGTCGACCCCGTTGGTCTGCGCGCCGTCGCGCAGCGTGGTATCGAACAGATACAGGCGTTCCTTGGCCATGGCAGCGTGCTCTTTTTCCTCCCCTCTCCCGTTGCGGGAGTGGAGTCGGGGGTCATGGGTAGGCCGGGTGCCGGCCTCGATCGGTGCTGAGGCGGCGCCCGCCCCCTCACCCGTCTCGCGGCTGCGCCGCGATCCACCCTCTCCCGCAAGGGGAGAGGGGTTGGCGCCCGGCGCGTCGGCCGGTGCAGCCGGAGGTGTGGCAGCAGGCGTTATCGTTGTTCCAAAAGCGGAGCACACGGAAGCCGCTGCGGCGGAAGAAGGCGTCCCGTGCCGCATCGCGGAGCGCGCCCGCATGCTGCCCGCCGTCCGCCTCCACCACGAGGCGGTGTCCGAAGCTCAGGAAGTCCGCCACATAGGGTCCGGCGGGAACCTGCCGGCGGAACTTGGCGCCGTCGAACCGGCGATCCCGCAGCAGGCGCCACAGCCGCGCCTCGGCGTCGGTCATGCTCCGGCGCAGGGTGCGCGCGCGGGCAACCGGAGCCTGCGGCGCGGCCGACATCATCTCCCCTCCCCCAGGGTCTTCTTCATGCTGGTGTTGCCGAGCCAGGTGTCGGCGCGGGGGACCATGTTGCGGCGCTGGGCCTCGTAGCCGCGGTGCTGGAAGAAGCCGAGCGCGGTGTCGCTCGCGTCCACCGTCAGCGCGGTCTTGCCACGCGCCTTGGCGAGCGCCTCCACGGCGCCGGCGAGCGCGGCGCCGACGCCGGTGCCGGCGGCGTCCGGGCGCACATAGAGCAGCTCGATGTGCTCGTTGTCCTTCAGCGCGACGAAGCCCACCGGTTCGCTGCCGCGGAGCGCCACGACGGTGAGCAGGCCGGCGAGCCGGGTTCCGAACGCCGCCTCGTCGTCGGCGGCGGCCATCCAGGCCTCCTGCTGCTCCTCGTCATAGTCCTCGCCGGTCAGCTCGGCGACGGAGGCGCGGAACAGCGCCGCCAGCACCGGCGCATCGGCGGGCAGATAGGGCCGCAGCGCGATCTTCGCCGCCTCGCTCATCGCGCGATCTCCCAGCTGGTGGTGCCGTCCTTGTTGTCCATCAGCACGATGCCGCCCGCCGCCAGCTCCTCGCGGATCTGGTCGGCGCGCTTGAAGTCCTTGGCCTTGCGGGCGGCGAGGCGCTCGGCGATGAGGCTCTCGATCGCCTGTTCGTCCACGGCAATGGCCGCCTTGGCCCGCGCGCGCCACCCGGTTTCGGTATCGCCGAGCAGGCCGAGCAGGTTGGCGGCGCCCTTGAACAGCATGGCCGAGCGCGCGTCGCTCTCCGCCACGTCGGCCAGTTGGTGCAGGTGGGCGATGGCGGCGGGCGTGTTGAGGTCGTCGCCGAGCCGCTCGGCCAGCTCCGCCTCGAACGGGTTCTCGCCGCCCGTCACCGCCGCGACGTCGCCGACGACGCGGTACCAGCGGTCCAGCGTCTTGGCGGCGAAGCCGAGGCCCTGGCGGGTCCAGTTGATGGGCTGGCGATAGTGGGTGGAGAGCATGGCGAGGCGCAGCACCTCGCCCGGCCACTCGCCGATGAGTTCGCGGATGGTGACGAAGTTGCCGAGCGACTTCGACATCTTCTCGCCTTCCAGCATCAGGAAGCCGTTGTGCATCCAGACCTGCGCCATCACGCCGGTGTGGAAGGCGCAGCGCGACTGGGCGATCTCGTTCTCGTGGTGCGGGAAGACCAGGTCGATGCCGCCGCCATGGATGTCGAAGGTCTCGCCCAGATGCTTCCAGCTCATGGCCGAGCATTCGATGTGCCAGCCGGGCCGGCCAGGGGTGGCGATGCCGGCGGGCGAGGGCCAGCCGGGGGCGTCGCCTGTGCTCGGCTTCCACAGCACGAAGTCCATGGCGTCGCGCTTGTAGGGGGCGACGTCGACCCGCGCGCCGGCGATCATCTCGTCGAGCGGGCGGCGCGAGAGCTGGCCGTAGTCCGGCATGGAGGGCACATTGAACAGCACGTGCTCCTGCGCCACATAGGCATGCCCGGAGGCGACGAGGCGCTCGATGAGCTGGTGCATCTCGGCGATATGCTCGGTGGCGCGCGGCTCGACGCTGGGCGGCAGGCAGCCGAGCGCCGCCACGTCCTCGCGGAACCAGGCGTAGGTCTCCTCGGTCAGGTCGCGGATGGTGATGCCGCGCTCGGCGGCGCGGGCGTTGATCTTGTCGTCCACGTCCGTGATGTTGCGCACATAGGTCACGGCGCGCTCGCCGTAGAGCCGGCGCAGCAGGCGGAACAGCACGTCGAACACGATCACCGGCCGCGCATTGCCGATATGGGCGTGGTCGTAGACGGTGGGCCCGCACACATACATGCGCACCCGCGCCGGATCGATCGGGCGGAAGGGGTCCTTCGACCGCGTCAGGGTGTTGTAGAGCCTAAGCTCCATGGATCGCTCCGCTCCGCATGTTCGGCGCGTGCTCGCGCTCGCCACCGGCCGGGCGTCCAGATCCTCAAGGCATCAGCAAGATGAGCAAGGGACGGCCACGGCCAGCGTGAGGGCTAGCCGCAGATAATCGGCAGAATGGCGCCGACGATGGTGAAAGAACCTTGCATGGCGCGGGACAATGGTTCCGCCCGCGCCGCCCGTCAAGGGATTTCACAAGGGCGTGCGGCCGCCCATCGCGGGACGGCGCCCGCCGCGCGGGCGCGACGCATTGACCCGCGCCGCAACCCCTGCGTATGCCGCGCGGCGCGTTCGCTGGCCGGCCTCTTGCGGGAGAGGCCTTCGGCGATGCCACCCGTCGGGATGCCCCAAGGCGGGGTGCCCCACGGCGGATGCCACACAATGGCTGGAATCGGCGCGCCAGCGTGGTGCCTGCGCCGTCCGCCGCGTCCCACCGGGCGAATGCCTCGCGGCTTCCGTCCACGCCAACACGCCGGGCGACACCGTCAGAAAGGCTATGAACCCGCTCATGCCGAGATCCGCCTTGCCGACATCCGCCTTGCCGAAGCCGGTAGCGCCGAAGCCTGCGGCGCGCCTCTGGCGCAGCCTCGCGGCGGCGCTGGTCGCGCTCCTCGCTCTGTCGGCGGAGGCCCGCGCCGAAACCCGCATCTTCCTGATCGACAGCTCGGACGGCTACGGCATCGACGCGTGCCTGGCCACCGGCGCGCCGTGCGGCGAGCGCATCGCCACCGCCTGGTGCCGCGCCCACCAGTATGATCGCGCCATCGATTTCGGCCGGGTGGCGAACGACGCCATGACGCCGATCTCCTCCGGCTCCGCCGGCGGCCCCTCGTGCCACGGCCCGCTGTGCCCGCCGGTGGTGGCGATCACCTGCTCGCGGTAGGGCCCCTCACCACCCCTTCTTGATGAAGTCCGCGCATTTGGGCACCTCGCCTTGACCGCCCCAGGGCATGATCGGGACCGAGGAGGTGGAGTTCTTCGGGCTGCCGTCGATCAGCTTGTCGGAATAGACGAGGTAGACCAGCACGTTGCGCTTGGGGTCGCAGCCGCGGACGATCTGCATCTTCTTGAAGAAGAAGGAGCGGCTCTCGCGGAACACCACGTCGCCCTGCTCGAACTTGCCCTTGAACGAGATCGGCCCGACCTGCCGGCAGGCGAGCGAGATGTCGGAGGTCTCCTCGGCCACGCCGAACATGCCGGAGACGCCGCCCTTCTCGGGCGTCGTGTAGTGGCAGGCGACGCCGTCCACCACCGGGTCGTCGATGCCGTAGACCGCGAGCTTGTCGTCGGGGGTGAGGAACTTCCACACCGTCGACTTGCGGAAGATGAGGTCCGGCTCCTGGGCCAGCGCCGGCGCGGCGGCGCCCATCAGCAGGAGGCCGGCGGCGGCCACGGCACGGCAGGCCCTGATTGAAATCCGCGTCATCGTCACGCCTTCGCTCCCTCGGTCCCCGGCCCGGCGCCATGCGCGCCCGGTCGGCGCCAGATATGGGGTTGCGCCGGGCAAAGGGGAAGACGCCCGGGGTCTGCCTTCGGCATGCGCGGGGGTGGCGGGCGCGCCGGGCGATTGACGGACGGCGCGCGCCGTGACACCGGTCGCGCTTCAAGCGCCGCTGGCCGAACGGCGGCGAACAAGGTCGCTCCAGGAGAGACGCCATGGTCCCCTCGCGCCGCGCCTTCGTGGGCGCCTCCGCCGCCACACTCGCCACCGGCGGCCTCGCCGCACCGGCGATCGCCCAGTCGCAGCCGCAGGTGAAGTGGCGCCTCACCTCCTCCTTCCCGCGCTCGCTCGACACCATCTACGGCACCGCCCAGATGTTCGCGCGCTTCGTGGCCGAGGCGACCGACGGCGCGTTCCAGATCCAGACCTTCCCGGCGGGCGAGATCGTGCCCGGCCTGCAGGCGCTCGATTCGGTCTCCACCGGCGCGGTCGACTGCGCCCAGACCGCGACCTACTTCTATTCCGGCAAGGACCCGACGCTTGCCTTCGGCACCGGCGTGCCGTTCGGCTTCAACTCGCGCCAGCAGCACTCCTGGTGGTTCTTCGGCGGCGGGGAGCAGATCATCAACGGCGTGCTCGCCAAGTACAACGTCACCTCCATCCCCATGGGCAATTCGGGCTGCCAGATGGGCGGCTTCTTCCGCAAGGAGCTGAACGACGTCGCCGATCTCAAGGGCCTGAAGTTCCGCATCGGCGGCATCGGCGGCCAGGTGCTGGCGAAGCTCGGCGTGGTGCCGCAGCAGATCGCCCCCGGCGACGTGTTCCCGGCGCTGGAGCGCGGCTCCATCGACGCGGCCGAGTTCGTCGGCCCCTATGACGACGAGAAGCTCGGCCTCGTGAAGGTGGCGAAATACTACTACTATCCCGGCTGGTGGGAGGGCGGCGCCATGCTGCACCTGGTGGTCAATGCCCAGAAGTGGGCGGCGCTGCCGAAGCACTACCAGGCGATCGTGCGCAATGCCGCCGAGGCCGCCAACAACTGGATGCTGGCGAAGTACGATTCGGTGAACCCGCCGGCGCTGCGCCGCCTGGTGCAGCAGGGCGTGGAGCTGCGCCCCTTCCCCGCCCCCATCATGGAGGCGGGCTACAAGGCGGCGCAGGAGCTCTATGCGGAGCTGGCCGCCGGCAACCCCGCCTTCAAGCAGGCGCTCGACAGCATGAACGCGATCCGCGCCGACCAATTGGTGTGGTGGCAGATTGCCGAATACGCCTTCGACGGCTTCAACATCCGCACCCGCGGCAAGAGCTGAACGGCGGCGGCACACCGTTTCGCGCGCCCGCCCGATGCCGATGCCGGGAAACCCCTCCCCATTGCGGGGAGGGGGGCCGCGCCCAAGCGGGCCACGTCAGACCGCACCCCGGGCGTGCAATTCCTTACTTTGGTCACCATTGGGCAAGGCCGCCGCGTTATAGAAACCAAGCTGTGCGCCGCTGCCTTTCGGCGCGCATGGCGGGGGCCGTACGGAAGAGAACTGAGAATGGGCGCAGCGGAGACGGTGGTGGAGCGGCTCGGGATGCTGGCGCGCAGCGCCGGAATGGCGCTGCTTTTCGTGGCGGGCGCGGCCGGTCCGGCGCTGGCACAGGTGCCCAACGCGATCTGCCAGCAGCTCGAAGCCCAGCTCGTCGCGCTCGACCGCGGCGTCGGTGCCCGCGCGCAGCAGCAGAACCAGGCGGCGCGCATCCGTTCCGATCTCGACCAGCTCACCCGCCAGGCCAACAGCATGGGCTGCGACGCGCCGCGCGGCTTCCTGATCTTCCAGGGGCCGCCGCGCCCGCCCCAGTGCGACCAGATCTCCGACCAGATCTCGCGCCTGCGCTCCCAGCTCGCCGCCAGCGATCGCGCCGGCGGCGACGACCAGGGCCAGCGCCGCGCCCTCATCATCGCGCTCGCGCAGAACAATTGCGGCCCGCAATACGCCGCCGCGGTGCGCCAGGTGCCGCAACAGCAGCAGCAGCGCCCGCGCAACTTCTTCGAGGCGCTGTTCGGCGGCCCGATCCAGTCGGGCGAGGGCTCGACCGACCTTGAGGTCCTGCCGCTGGAGACGCCGCGGCCCTCAAGCTACAAGTCCGTGTGCGTGCGCACCTGCGACGGCTATTTCTTCCCCATGGCGAACTATTCCTCGCCCGGCCGCTTCGCCCAGGACGAGGCGCTGTGCCAGCGTCTGTGTCCGGCGTCGGAGACCCAGCTCTTCACCATTCCGGGCGACGACATCCGCAACGCCACCAATGTGGCCGGCCAGTCCTACATGTCGCTGCCGAACGCGCTGCGCTACCGCAAGGAGCTGGTCGCCTCCTGCACCTGCAAGCCGGCCGGCCAGTCGTGGGCGCAGGCGCTCGCCGGGCTGGAGGACAAGACCACGCTGCGCAAGGGCGACATCATCGTCACCGAAGAGCAGGCACGCGAGATGTCGCAGCCGCGCTTCAACGATCCGAAGGCACGCGGCGCGGCGCCGCAGCCGGCGGGCGAGCCCAACGCCCCCTCGCTCGCCGCCACCGCCACGGCGCCGCTCGCCCCCGCCTCCGAACAGCCCGGCCGGCGGCAGGTGCGGGTGATCCCGCTGCCGCCGTCGCAGCCGGTTCAGCCTCGGCCCACGGCGGCGGAATCGGCCGATATCGGCGCCAAGTCGGTGCCGGTCCAACAATAGAAATGCGCTCGCAGTCCCGGCCGCGCCAAAGCTGAAGCCGGAGCGCCGCCGAGCCCGTCAAGCCGGCGCGAACTCCACCAGAAGAAGGCGGCATCCCTCGGGCCCCGGCAGGAGCATCGCGGCGCCGCCCGTGACCAGCGCCGCGTCGCCGGATGCCAGCGCGGCACCGGGGCGGCCGTCCTGCGCCGGAACCTGCGCCTCGCCCGCAGCGACAAAGGCCAGCGCGAACGCCCCCGCGCCGGCTGCGAGGCGGGCCGGCGCGCTCATCCGCGTCACCCGGTGGGCGAACATCCCGCGACGGGTCATCACGTTGAGGTCGGTGATCGGGCCGCCGAGGGGCGTGCCCGCGACCGGGACGTCCGCCGGGAAGGCATAGGGCGCCGACGCAAGGTCAAGCCGCACCTCGGCGCCGTCCGCGAAGTCGAGCATCAGCCCGTCGCCGGTGAGCACGCTGAGCGTGCGGTCCACCCCCGGAAACAGCGAGAACGGGCCGGCCACCGCCACCCGCGCGCTGCTCACCCGCCAGCCGAAGTCGTTCAGGCCCGCGCCCTCCGGAAAGCAGGCGATCTCCACCGTCTCGCCGCCGCCGTTCTTCCACGGCATGCGCCGGCCCTCGGCAGAGCGGATGATGCGCAGAACGTCCCCGGGCGCCCTCACCCGAGGATGCCCGGCAGGTCGAGCTGCTTTTCCCGCGCGCAGGCCACGGCGTCCTCATAGCCCGCATCCGCATGGCGCATGACGCCTGTGGCGGCGTCGTTCCAGAGCACCCGCTCCAGGCGCTTCGCCGCCTCCGGCGTGCCGTCGGCGACGATCACCATGCCGGCGTGCTGGCTGAAGCCCATGCCCACCCCGCCGCCATGGTGCAGCGACACCCAGGTGGCGCCCGAGGCGCAGTTCAGCAGCGCGTTCAGCAGCGGCCAGTCGGACACCGCGTCCGAGCCGTCGCGCATGGCCTCGGTCTCGCGGTTGGGCGAGGCGACGGAGCCGGAATCGAGGTGGTCGCGGCCGATCACCACCGGCGCCTTCAGTTCGCCCTTCGCCACCATCTCGTTGAAGGCGAGGCCGAGCCGGTGCCGGTCGCCGAGGCCCACCCAGCAGATGCGCGCCGGCAGGCCCTGGAATTGGATGCGCTCGCGCGCCATGTCGAGCCAGTGGTGCAGATGCCGGTTGTCGGGCAGAAGCTCCTTCACCTTGGCATCGGTGCGGTAGATGTCCTCCGGGTCGCCCGAGAGCGCGGCCCAGCGGAACGGGCCGACACCGCGGCAGAACAGCGGGCGGATATAGGCCGGCACGAAGCCGGGGAAGGCGAAGGCGTCCGCCACCCCCTCCTCCAGCGCCATCTGGCGGATGTTGTTGCCGTAGTCGACCACCGGGACGCCCTGCTTCCAGAAGTCCAGCATGGCGCGCACATGGGTCGCCATGGAACCCTTGGCGGCCTTCTCCACCGCCTTGGGATCGGCGGCGCGCTTCTGCTCCCAGTCGGCGAGCGACCAGCCGGCGGGCAGATAGCCGTTGACGGGATCGTGGGCCGAGGTCTGGTCGGTCACGGCGTCCGGGCGGATGCCGCGGCGCACCAGCTCGGGCAGCAGCTCGGCGGCGTTGCCGAGCAAGGCGACGGAGAGCGGCGTCTTCTCGGCGCAGGACTTTTCGATCATGGCGAGCGCCTCGTCGAGGTCCTTCGCCAGCACGTCCACGTAGCGCGTCTTCAGGCGCATCTCGATGCGGCTCGGCTGGCACTCGATGGCGAGGCAGCTCGCCCCCGCCATCACCGCCGCGAGCGGCTGCGCGCCGCCCATGCCGCCGAGCCCGGCGGTGAGGATCCAGCGGCCGGAGAGGTCGCCGCCATAATGGCGCCGGCCCATCTCGACGAAGGTCTCGTAGGTGCCCTGCACGATGCCCTGGGTGCCGATATAGATCCAGGAGCCGGCCGTCATCTGACCGTACATCATGAGGCCCTTCTTATCGAGGGCGTTGAAGTGGTCCCAATTGGCCCAGTGCGGCACCAGGTTGGAATTGGCGATCAGCACCCGCGGCGCGTCGGCATGGGTGCGGAACACGCCCACCGGCTTGCCGGACTGCACCAGCAGCGTCTCGTCCGCCTCCAGGCGCCTGAGGGTCGCGGCGATGCGGTCGAAGCTTTCCCAGTCGCGGGCGGCCCGGCCGATGCCGCCATAAACCACCAGCTCCCCCGGCTTCTCGGCCACCTCGGCGTCGAGATTGTTCATGAGCATGCGCAGCGGCGCCTCGGTGAGCCAGCTTCTTGCCGACAGCTCGGTCCCGCGCGGGGCGCGGATGCGGCGCTCATTGTCGATGCGCGTCATGGTTCGTTCCTGCTGCGATGAGGGTCAGGCCCGCGCCCGCGCGAAGGCGAGGCAGGCTTCGAGGATTTGCGTGAGGGTGGCGCGCACCGGCGCGGCATAAGCGGGATCGTAGGGCGTCGGCCACGCATCGTCGGCGACGTAGCCCAGCGGCTCGCTCATGTAAGCGCGGCAGGCGAGCTCCATCTGCACCGCATGGACGCCCTCGGCGGGCCGGCCGTACTGGCGGGTGATGTAGCCGCCGGTGAAGCGCCCGTTCAGCACATAGGGCCGCCCGCTCCCGGCGCAGATGTCGCGCACGGTTGATTCAAGCTCGCCGTCGCAGCTCGCGCCCTTGTTGGTGCCGATGTTGAACTCCGGCAGCGTGCCCTCGAACAGGCGCGGAATCACCGAGCGGATCGAGTGGCAGTCATAGAGCGCGATCACCCCATGGCGCGCCTTCGCCGCTGCGATCTCGGCCGCGAGCACCGCGTGGTACGGCTCGAAATAGGCCGCCTTGCGGGCGGCGATGGCGGCGGCGTCGGGGGCGCGGCCCTCGCGGTACAGCGGCTCGCCATCGAAGGTGGTGGTGGGGCACAGCTCGGTGGTCTGCTGGCCGGGATAGAGCGAGACGCCCGAGGGGTCGCGGTTCACGTCGATCACGGTGCGCGAGATCGACGTGCGCACCACGGTGGCGCCGAGGCCGGCGGCGAAGTCGTAGAGCAGGTGGATCCACCAGTCCGCATCCTTGCGGGCGCGTTCCAGGGAGACGAGATCGGGCAGAAACTCGTCCGGAATGTCGGTGCCGGTGTGCGGCAGGCTCACCACCAGGGGGGCGGTGCCGCGGGTCACGCTGATCCAATGGGGATAAGGGGTCACGTCAGTCTCCGCAGATGGAGGGCAGCGCATCGGCGCCCGCCGCCTCGGCCAGCGCGCCGGAGCGCACGAGGCCGGCGGCGGCGGCGATGTCGGGATGGAAATACCGGTCCTCGCCCAGGGTGGGCACGGCGGCGCGCAGCCGCGCGCGCACCCGCTCCAAGGCCGGGCTGGAGGCGAGGCCGACATGGAAGTCGCAGCCCTGCCCCGCCGCCAGAAGCTCGATCGCGACCACCGCGGCGAGGTTCTCCGCCATCGGAGAAAGCCGCCGCGCGCCGTGGGCGGCCATGGAAACGTGGTCTTCCTGGTTGGCCGAGGTGGGGATGGAATCGACGCTCGCCGGATAGGCCCGCTGCTTGTTCTCGGACACCAGCGCCGCCGCCGTCACCTGGGCGATCATGAAGCCGGAATTCAGCCCCGGGCTCGGCGTGAGGAAGGCCGGCAGGCCGGAGAGCGCCGGGTCCACCAGCATGGCGATGCGCCGCTCGGCGAGCGAACCGATCTCGCACAGAGCGAGCGCGATCTGGTCGGCGGCGAACGCCACCGGCTCGGCGTGGAAGTTTCCGCCGGACAGCGCCTCGACGGTATCGGCGAAGATCAGCGGATTGTCGGAGACGCCGTTCGCCTCGATCTCCAGCGTGCCGGCCGCCTGGCGCAGCAAATCGAGCGCGGCGCCCATCACCTGCGGCTGGCAGCGCAGGCAATAGGGGTCCTGCACCCGCTCGTCGCCCACGAGGTGCGAGGCGCGGATGGCGGAGCCGGCCATGAGCACCCGCAGCGCCGCAGCGGTCTCGATCTGCCCGCGATGCCGGCGCAAGGCATGGATGCGCGGATCGAACGGCGCGTCCGAGCCGCGCGCGGCGTCGGTGGAAAGCGCGCCCGTCACCAAAGCCGCGCGGAAGGCGGTCTCGGCGGCGAACAGGCCGGCGAGCGCGCAGGCGGTGGAGAATTGCGTGCCGTTGAGCAGCGCGAGGCCCTCCTTCGGACCCAGCTCCAGCGGCACGAGAGAGGCCCGCACCAGCGCCTCGGCCGCCGGAACGCGCTCGCCCTCCACCAGAAATTCGCCGACCCCGATCATGGCGGCCGCCATGTGCGCCAGCGGCGCGAGGTCGCCCGAGGCGCCCACCGAGCCCTGCGCCGGAACCACGGGGATCAGCCCGCGCTCGGCCATCGCCGCCATGAAGGCCAGCGTCTGCGGCCGGATGCCGGAAGCGCCCTGGGCGAGGCTCGCCATCTTCAGCGCCAGCATCAGGCGGAGCGTGTCGGCCGGCATGGCCTCGCCGACGCCGGCGGCGTGGGAGAGCACGATGTTGCGCTGGAGCCGCGCGAGGTCGGCCGCCTCGATGCGCACGCTGGCGAGCTTCCCGAAGCCGGTATTGATGCCGTAGACCGGCGCGCCCTTGGCGAGGATGGCCTCGACCGCCTTCGCCCCCGCCGCCACAGCGTCCGCGCAGGCGGGATCGAGCGCGAAGGCCGCGCCGGCATGGATCGCGCGCCACGCCGAAAGCGGCACGGCTCCGGGGATAAGGGTGAGGCTCATCGCCCGCCCCGGATGCGCGCGTGAAGCGGGTTCAGCCCCATGCGGTACACCAGCTCCGCCGGGCGCTCCACGTCCCAGATGGCGAGGTCGCAGGCCTTGCCGGCCTCCAGCGTGCCGATGCGGTCGCCCATGCCGAGCGCCCGCGCCGCCTCGCGCGTGACCCCGGCGAGGCATTCGGCCACGGTCATGCGGAACAAGGTGGCGCCCATGTTCATGGCGAGCAGCAGCGAGGTCAGCGGCGAAGTGCCGGGATTGCAGTCGGTGGCGAGCGCCATGGGCACCCCGGCGGCGCGGAACAGGTCCACCGGCGGCGCCTTGGTCTCGCGGATGAAGTAGTAGGCGCCGGGCAGCAGCACCGCGACCGTGCCCGCCTGCGCCATGGCGGCGACGCCCGCCGCGTCCGTGTGCTCCAGGTGATCGGCCGAGAGCGCGCCGAACCGGGCGGCGAGCGCGGCGCCGTGAAGGTTCGAAAGCTGGTCGGCGTGGAGCTTCACCGGCAGGCCGTGGGCCTGCGCCGCCGCGAACACGAGCGCCACCTGCTCGGGCGAGAAGGCGATGCCCTCGCAGAAGGCGTCGACCGCGTCCGCCAGCCCGTCGCGGGCGATGGCCGGCAGCATCTCGTCGATGAGGCGGCGCACATAGGCGTCCTTGTCGCCGTTCGCCTCCGGCGGCAGCGCGTGGGCGCCCAGGAATGTGGTGGCGACGGTGATGGGCCGCGCCGCGCCGAGCGCGCGGGCGGCGCGGAGCTGGCGCATCTCGGCGCCAAGCTCCAGCCCATAGCCGGACTTGATCTCGATGGTGGTGACGCCCTCGGCGATCAGCGCGTCGAGCCGCGGCAGCGCGCTCGCGACCAGATCCTGTTCGCTCGCCGCGCGGGTCGCGCGCATGGTGGAGACGATGCCGCCGCCGGCCCGCGCGATCTCCTCATAGGGCACGCCCGACAGGCGCCTTTCGAACTCGTCCGCCCGGTCGCCGCCATAGACGAGGTGGGTGTGGCAATCGACGAGGCCGGGGGTGATCCAGCGGCCGGCGCAGTCCTCGATCAGCGGCGCGTCGAAGTCGGGCGCCTCCTCGGCCGGGCCGGCATAGAGGATGACGCCGTCGCGGGCGGCGACCAGGCCGTCCTCGACCAGGCCGAGGCCCTCGCGCGCCGGCGCCAGCGTGGCGAGGCGAGCCTTGCGCCAGATGCGGTCGCAGCGGATCGCCGCCCCTGTTGGCATTACGCCGAGCCTCCCCTTCGCGCCGAAATCCATTGGCCCTGACGCCAATAATGTATATACATAAATACGCGCCTTCGCGCTTGTCCAGTCCCGCGTGAGCCCGAGAAGCGATGCCGTCTGCCGCCGCCCGCAGCCTGTGGTTCTCCAGCGCCCTGCTGCCGGAAGGCTGGGCAGAGCGCGTGCGGCTGCGGCTCGTTGCGGGGCGCATCGCGGCGGTCGAGGCGGGCACCGATCCCGCAAACGACGACGAGCGGCACGGCCCGCTCATTCCCGGCCTGCCGAACCTGCACAGCCACGCCTTCCAGCGCGCCATGGCCGGCCTCACCGAGGTGCGCGGACCGGGCGCGGACAGCTTCTGGACCTGGCGCGAGGCCATGTACCGCTTCGTCGACCGGATGGGCCCGCAGGACGTGGAGGCGGTGGCCGCCCTCGCCTTCATGGAGATGCTGGAGGCGGGCTTCACCCGCGTCGGCGAATTCCACTATCTGCATCACGCGCCGGACGGCTCGGCCTATGCCGACCGGGGCGAGCTGAGCCATCGCATCGCCGCAGCGGCGGCGCGCACCGGCATCGCGCTGACCCTGCTGCCGGTGTTCTACGCCCATTCCGGCTTCGGCGGCCTGCCGCCGGGACAGGGCCAGCGGCGCTTCATCAACGACCTCGAGGGCTTCGCCGCGCTGATGGGCTCCGCCCGCCGGGCGGTCGCGGACCTCGATGATGCGGTGGTCGGCCTCGCCCCCCACAGCCTGAGGGCCGCAACCGCCGAGGAGATCGCCGCCCTCGTGCCGCTGGCCGAAGGGGAGCCGGTGCACATTCACGTGGCCGAGCAGGTGAAGGAGGTGGAGGACTGCCTCGCCTTCTGCGGCCGGCGTCCGGTGGAGCGCCTGTTCGACATCGCGCCGGTGAACGAGGGCTGGTGCCTGATCCACGCCACCCACATGAGCGGGGCCGAGACGGCGCGCTTCGCCTTGAGCGGCGCGGTGGCAGGGCTGTGCCCCATCACCGAGGCCAATCTCGGCGACGGCCTGTTTCCGGCGCCGGACTTCCTGGCCCACGGCGGGCGCTTCGGCGTCGGCACCGATTCCAACGTTCTCGTCGATGCGGCGGAGGAACTGCGCACGCTCGAATACGGCCAGCGCCTGTTCCACCGCGCCCGCAACGTGCTCGCGGCCGGTGCCGGCGGCTCCACCGGGCGGGCGGTGTTCGAGGGCGCGCTTCAGGGCGGGGCGCAGGCGCTCGGCGCCCCGGCGGCCGGCATCGCAATCGGCGCGCCGGCGGATTTCGTCACCTTGGATGCCGCCCACCCCGCGCTTCTCGCCCGCAGAGGCGACGCGCTGCTGGACGGCCTCGTCTTCGCTGCCCGCGGCGGCGCGGTGGACGGCGTCTGGCGCGCCGGCCGAAAGTGTGTGACCAACGGCATCCACCACGAGCGCGACGCGATCCGCGGCGCCTTCGCCCGCACCATGGAGACACTGCTGGCGTGAGCGAGGCGGCCGACATCGAAGGCGCGGCGGACGGCGAGGCGGAGGGCAAGGGCGCCCCCACCCTCAACCGGCGCATCCGCGCCGACATCGAGGCCAAGATCCTCTCGGGCGAATGGGGGCCGGGCCACCGCATCCCCTACGAGCACGAACTGATGGCGCAGTATGGCTGCGCCCGGATGACCGTGAACAAGGTGGTGTCCGAACTCGCCGCAGCCGGCCTGATCGAGCGGCGCCGGCGCGCCGGCTCGTTCGTCGCCGCCCCCCGCATCCAGTCGGCGATCCTCCAGATCCCCGACATCGAGGCCGAGGTAACCGCCCGCGGCGAGGCCTACCGCTACGAGCTGCTGCGCCAGGAGCGCCGCCCCGCCGCGCGGTCGGTGCCGGCCGAATGGGCGCTCGCCCCGCGCGGCCGGGTGCTGGAAATCGAGTGCCGCCACATGGCCGGCAGCCGCCCCTTCGCGCTGGAGCACCGGCTCATCAACCTGTCCGCCGTGCCGGAGGCGGAGGCGGTGGACTTCGCCCGGCAGGCGCCCAGTTCCTGGCTGGTGGGCCACGTCCCCTGGACCGCCGCCGAGCACAAGATCGCCGCGGTGAATGCCCTCCCCGAGATGGCGAAGCGGCTCGACATCCCCGACGGCAGCGCCTGCCTCGAACTGGTGCGCCGCACCTGGCGCGGCGACGAGAACATCACCCTCGTGCGCCAGACCTTCCGCGGCGACCTGTTCGACCTCGTCGCCCGCTTCACGCCGGCCCAGACGCCGAACGGCGGCTGAGGCCGCCCGCGCCGCGGGCGCGCGGGACCGACACAAGCGAGACCATGCGGGACTTGGCGGGACCGTGCGGGACTTGGCGGGACCATCTGCCGGTCCCGGCGCGCCGCGAGCCCTGATTTGGGGCGTGCCGGGGACCTGTCGGTCGCCTTGACAGCAATTTTAATTCAATTGTATTAAATGCCGTATGGCCGGTCGGCATCTTGCCCGCCGCGGTCCCAACAAGAATGATCGGGCGCCTGCCCGAAAGCCCGAAACGCCATATCCTTCAACGCCCGAGGTCGAGGCATGTCCGTTCCGCGCGCCGCTGTGCCGGCCGAGCCCCGTTCCGTCCCGCCGGCCACGACGGCGATCGACACCGCCTCCCTGAAGCCGCTCCTGGAGCCGCGTTCGGTGGCCATCGTCGGCGCCTCCACGGTGCCGGGAAAGATCGGCGCAATCCCGGTCGCAATGTTGCGGGAATATGCCTTTCCGGGCGAAGTATTCCCGGTCAATCCCAAGGCGGATGAAGTATTTGGATATCGGGCGGTGCCGGACATCGCGTCGATCCCCTCCGCCATCGATCTGGCGGTGATCGCCATCCCGGCACCGGGGGTCATGGCGGCCCTGGAATCGTGCGCCGACAAGGGCGCGAAGGCCGCCGTGGTGTTCTCCTCCGGGTTCGCCGAGGTGAGCGAGGAGGGCCGCGCCGCCCAGCAGAAGCTGGCCGAATTCGCCCGCGCCCGGGGCCTCAGGATCATCGGCCCCAACGCCCTCGGAGTGGCCAATATCGACGCCGGTCTGGTCGCCAGTTTCTGCCCGTTTTTCAAGCCCCGCTTCGCGCCGGGCGGAGCGGTCGGCCTCGTCAGCCAGTCCGGCGCGTTCGGCGGCTACGTGGCCAATCTCGCCCAGGACCGGGGGCTGTCCTTCACCAAGTGGATCACCACCGGAAACGAGGCGGACGTTGAGGTTGCGGACGGCATCGCCTATCTCGCGCAGGACCCCGCCACCCGCGTGATCCTGGTCTACATGGAAGGCGCCCGCAACGGCGCCCGCCTCGTCCAGGCGCTGGAGATGGCCCGCGCCGCCGGCAAGCCGGTGGTGGTGCTGAAGGTCGGCCGCACCGCCGTCGGCGCCGAGGCCGCCGCCTCCCACACCGCCTCGCTCGCCGGCGCCGATGCGGTCTATGAAGCCGTGATCGCCCAGTGCGGCGCCTACCGCGCCTCCTCCATCGCCGAGTGGTTCGACCTCGGCTACGCCTTCGCCTTCGGAAAGGCGCCAAAGAACAACGCCATAGCCCTCGTCACCGTATCCGGCGGCGTCGGCGTGATGATGGCCGACGAGGCCGAGACCGGCGGGCTCGACACCGTGCCCCTGAGCGCCGCCGCCCAGGACCGCATCCGCGAAATCGTGCCCTTCGCCGGCGCCCGCAACCCGGTGGACGTGACCGGGCAGATGCTCGGCGACCTCGCCGGCTTCGAGCAGATGGTCGAGGTGGTGCTGGCGGAGCATCCGTTCGGCTCCATCGTCGGCTTCAATGCCGGCGCCGGGCACAAGGAGGAGAACGGCTTCCGCATCCAGAAGGTGTGGGAAACCGTGCGCGCGCGCCATCCCGACGCCTATATCGCCATCTCCGGCGCGACCCCGCCGGCGGTGCAGCGGGCCTATGAGGCGGCCGGCTGCCTGGTGTTCACGGCGCCCGACACGGCGGTGGCCACCGCCGCCCGCATGGCGCGCCTCGCCGCCCGGCTCGCGGAGGCCCCCTCCCCCATCGCGGCGCCGGGCGCCCCCGCGGACATCCCGGCCCATGCCCTCAATGAGCACGAGGCATTGGAACTGCTGAAATCCGCCGGCCTGCCCGCCCCGGACGTGCGCGTCGCCGCGACACCGGAGGCGGCCGCCCGCGCGGCCGAGGAGATCGGCTTTCCCGTGGTGGTGAAGATCCTCTCCCCCGACATCCTCCACAAATCGGACATCGGCGGCGTCGCGCTCAATCTCGCCACGGCCCAGGCGGTGCGGGAAGCGGCGGCAACGGTCCTGGAGCGCGCCCGCGCCGCCGCGCCGGATGCGCGCCTCGACGGCGTGCTCGTCGCCCCAATGATGCCGAAGGGCGGCGTCGAGACCATTCTCGGCGTCACGGTGGACCCGGTGTTCGGGCCGATGGTGATGTTCGGCCTCGGCGGCGTGCTGGTGGAGGTGATGGGCGACGTGGCCCTGCGCCGCGCGCCGTTCGGCCTCAAGGAGGCGCGCGCCATGATCGGCGAGATCCGCGGCGCGAAGGTGCTCGAAGGCGTGCGCGGCACCCCGCCCGCCGACACTGAGGCGCTCGCCGCCGCGCTCGTCGCGCTCTCGCGCTTCGCCGCCGCCAATGCGGACCGGATCGAGAGCATCGACGTGAATCCCTTCCTCGTCTTCCCCAAAGGCCGGGGCGCGGTGGCGCTCGACGCCGTCATCGTTCCTGCCGCCGGAAGGGCCGCCTCATGAGCATGCCGGAAACCATGGACGCTTTGGTCTGCACCGCCCACGGCGACCCCTCGGGACTTGCCGTCGCGCCCGCCGCCGTGCCAGTGCCGAAGAAGGGGCAGGTGCTGATCGCGGTGGAAGCCGCCGGCATCTCCTATGTGGACGTGCTGATGGCGCGCAACGCCCACCAGAACAAGCACGAGGTGCCCTTCTCCCCCGGCATGGAGGTCGCGGGCCGCATCGAAGCCTTGGGCGAGGGCGTCACCGGCTTTTCGCCCGGCCAGCGCGTCGCCGCGCTGGTCTATGACGGCGGCCATGCGCCCTTCGTCGCGGCGAGCGTCACGGAAACCTTCGCCCTGCCAGAGGGATGCGATCCGGTGCGCACGGCGGGCCTGCTCTCGGTGGCGCTCACTGCCGACCTGGCTCTGGCGGAACGGGCCCGGCTTCAGCCGGGCGAAACGGTTCTGGTCGGCGGCGCCGCCGGCGGCGTCGGCATCTGCGCGGTCCAGCTCGCCCGGCACATGGGGGCCCGCGCCATCGCCGCCACCAGTTCCGAGGAGCGCAATCCGGTGGCCATGGCGGCCGGCGCCCATGCGGCCCTCATTTATGGCGAGGCGTTCCGCGAGCGATTCCAGGCGCTGAATGGCGGGCGCGATGCGGACGTGATCGTCGATCCCGTGGGCGGCGCCTTTGCCGAGGCTGCCGCGAACCTTCTGGACTGGGACGGGCGCTATGTGGTGATCGGCTTTGCCGGCGGCGCCGTGCCGAGCTTCGCCGCCAACCGGCTGCTGGTGAAGAACCGGGCGGTGCTCGGCATGGTGCTCGGCTATTATCGCTGGCAGAAGCCGCAAGTGCTTGCTAGATCGGCGGAACGGGTTCTGGCGGCGATCGCCGCCGGCGCCCTCGACGGGCCGCTCACCATCGTGGACGGCCTCGGCGCGGTGCCCGAAATCCTCGGCCGCATCGCCGCCCGCCAGCAGCTGGGAAAGGCCGTGGTGCGCCTATGACGACGACCGAGACGACCACCGAAGGGCACGCGGACGATCTGGTGCTGGCCGAGCGGCGCGGCGCCGTGCTCCTCATCACCCTCAACGAGCCGAAGCGCCGCAACGCGCTCTCGCTCGGCCTGCGCGAGGCGCTGCACGACCGCCTCGCCGAGGGCATGGAGGATGGCGCGGTGCGCGCCATCGTGCTCACCGGCGCCGGAGGCACCTTCTGCGCGGGCGGCGACATCTCCATCATGAAGCCGGGCGCCGGCATCGCCAGCCGCGACCGGGTGGAGCGGCTGCAGCGCATCACCCGCCTGCTGGTCGGCGGGCCGAAGGTCGTGGTGGCGGCGGTGGAGGGCCACGCGGCGGGCGCGGGCCTCGGGCTCGCGGCGGCGTGCGACATCGTGGTGGCGGCCGAGACCGCGCAGTTCGTCAGCGCCTTCGGCCGCATCGGCCTGATGCCGGACATGGGCGCGCTGTGGACCCTGCCGTGGCGCATGGGTCCGGCGCCGACGCGGCGCATGGTGTTCCTCGGCCAGGCCTTCTCCGGCGCCGAGGCAGCCGGGAACGGCCTCGCCGACATCGCCTGCCCGGCCGGCGCGGCGCTGGAGGTGGCGCTGGCGCGGGCGCAGGAGATCGCGGACGGCCCGACGCGCGCGTTCGGCCTCGCCAAATCCATGCTGGCGCGCCACCCGGCCTCGCTCGACACCTTCCTGCGCGCGGAGGCCGACGGCCAGGGCCTGCTCTTCACCTCGGACGACTTCGCCGAGGGGCAGAAGGCCTTCTTCGAGAAGCGCGCGCCCGCCTTCAAGGGCGCCTGAGGGCATCCCCGGCGCCGTGTCGCAAGCCCGACACGGCGGGGCTGGGACATCACCGAAGACCCGGCCGAAGCGTGCAGCCACGCCGCTGGCGCGCATATTGCCTGCCCCATGAGCCAGGACCGCCCGCCGGCGCGGCCCGCTTGCGCGCGGAAAGGCTGCCTCATGACCGAACTCTTCGCCATCTGCTCCACCTGGGAGGTGGATGACGCCAGCGCCCGCGGCTTCGTGCTGGCGAAGCGCGATGAGGCCGGCGCCATCACGCGCTGGCCGATCCTCGTCACCCGCAAGGGCAACAATTTCTACGGCTTCGAGAATGCCTGCCCGCACGAGGGCGGCCGGCTCGACACCGTGCCCGGCGAGTTTCTGGACGAGGACGGCAACTTCCTCACCTGCGGCCGGCATAATGCGCAGTTCGACCTCGACACCGGCCACTGCTTCATCGGCCCCTGCCAGGGCAAGGCGCTCACCGCGATCCCGCTGATCATCGACGACGGCGACATCTGCCTCGCCGGCGTCGACCTTGCCGACGAGGACGGCATGGACATCGACGACCCGAACGCGGTGCCGGAGGTGATGATTACGGGCGATTGAGCAAGGTCAGAGCGCGACGGCGGCGTGGATGGCGCGGCAATGGCGCACGAGGTTCGCGTTGGCGTCCACGAACGCCTTCAGGGGCGTCGGGATATCGTAGAAGAAGATGTTGGCGATGAAGCCGTAGATGGCCGCATCCAGGCTGGTGGGCGCCGGCCGGAACACGAAGCCCTCGGCCGGCACGAGGTTCGCCAGCACGCCGAGATCCTTCAGGCCGCGCGCATAGGCCTCCGGCGGGTCGTAGCGGCCGATGCCCTGGAAATGATAGCGCTTGGCGTTGAACTCCTTGGCCGCAACGAGGTCTTCGTCGGTCAGGCGCGGGTGCTCGCGCTTCAGCGCGGCGGCGAACAGCGGCCAGAAGGCCTCGTCCTTCCAGCGCGAATAGGACATCACCCAATAAAGGTCGTCCAGCAGCCGCAGGACGAGGAGCGCCATGTCGCGCTGGGCGGGGGTGAGGCCGGCGTCGAGCGTCACGCCGTATTTGCGCGTCGCATGAGCGATGATCGCTTCGCTGTCGCCGATCCTCTCGCCGTCGTCGGTGGCATAGGGCAGCTGGGCGCGCGGCGCCTGCGAGGCGTCGAACAGGTGCTCGTGCACGAACGGCACGCCGGCGAGCTTCAGGAAGGCATAGACTTTCAGTCCGTAGCCGTTGTTGTCGGCGACGCCGAAGAGCGAGGGGTAGGAATAGAGGGTGAGCATGGGGGGCTACTTGCGTTCGGAGCAGTGGGGCGAGGGATGGCCGGGCGGCGAATCTCAAGCGCGCTACGACTGCGCCAGCAATTGAAGCGCGCGACGTCGGCGCGCCATTATACGGCGCGCGATATCCATCTGCTCTTCGAACTCAGGGTCGTAGATCGTAAGCCGATAGCCGTCCGGCGTCTCGGTGAGATAGAGCCGGTCGCCCTGTCCCACCTTCAGGCGCTGGAGCACTTCCTGGGGGATGATGGCTGCGACGGAATTGCCGACCTTGGTGAGCTTTATAGCGACCATAACGATGCCCACGGCACTCGAAGAGTTCTCATGGAAACTAATGTACTGACCTTACCGAGCATGAAGCAAATCGGTGTTGGCAGCAACAAACGCAAATGCCCAGGGTGACCCCTGGGCATCCGCACCTGCTGCAAAGGCGATCCGACGGACGATGTCGTCCGTCATTTGCCCTTTTTGTTAGGCGCCTGCGTCAACGCAGAGGCCGCTACCGACTTCTCAGCTTTTGTCGCCTTCGAGTCGCGCAGAATCTGCGATGCCTTTGAGGCGACGGACTTCGACGTGGTCTCGTTCTTTGCCATATCTAATAGCTTTCGAATGAGGGACCATGGTTTCCGCTGGACGCCCTTGGCCAGAATCAATACGGTCTGATTGCTAGGAAGACGTATAGCTTCGGCTTACGTTCGCCCCCACAAGTGCCATGGCACTACTTCGTGGGTAGAAGCGCTGGAGCAATTGCTCCAGCGCTTTTTTCTTTGCAAAGTTGTATCTCGTTTTGTTCTCCAAAATTTATAAGCCATCCCGAGCAAAGCTCGGGATGGCTTTTTCTTCTCAGCTGCACCCGGTCGTCCCGCCGCACGTGTCGCACTTCAGGCACGTGCCGTTGCGCACGAGGGTGAAGTTCATGCACTCGGGGCAGGCCTCGCCCTCATAGCCCTTGGCGCGGGCTTCGGCCCTCGCCTCGGCCTTGCGGGCGGTGGCGGACCAGGGGAGCGACTTCTCCATCAGGCTCTCCACCGCGGCCTCGATCTCCTCCGGTTCGGGGGCGGGATCGAGCAGCTGCGTGGTCTCGCCCTTGAGGGCGGTCGCGCCGTCGGTCCAGGCGCGCAGCACGGTGACGTTGTCGCCCGCCCCGCGCGGCTCGCCGGCGGGCTGGGTCGCAAGCAGGCTCACCGTCTTGCCGCGCACCAGGCCCTTGGAGACCACGCGGGAGGCCGGATTGGAGGGCGCCTTGCCCTCGTCCACGCCCTTGCCGAGGGCGTCGAAGCCGGTCTCGGTCAGGTCCACATGGCCGAGGTCGCTGCGGCCGAGATAGCTCACCGCCAGCTCGCGGAACACGTAGTCCAGCATGGAGGTGGCGTACTTGATGGTGTCGTTGCCCTGCACCGGCCCCGCCGGCTCGAAGCGGGTGAAGGTGAAGGCGTCCACATACTCCTCCAGCGGCACGCCGTACTGGAGGCCCAGCGAGATGGCGATGGCGAAGTTGTTGAGCAGCGAGCGGAGCGCCGCGCCCTCCTTGTGCATGTCGATGAAGATCTCGCCGAGCCGGCCGTCATCGTACTCGCCGGTACGCAGATAGACCTTGTGGCCGCCCACCACCGCCTTCTGGGTGTAGCCCTTGCGGCGGTCGGGCATCTTCTCGCGCTCGCGCACCCGGTGCTCGACGATGCGCTCCACCACCCGTTCGACGATCTTCTCGGTGACGGCGGCGGCGCGCGCCGCGTTCGGCTGGGCCACCAGCGCCTCGACAGCGTCGTCCTCCTCCTCGTCGTCCGCCACCAATTGGGCGTTGAGCGGCTGGGAGAGCTTGGAGCCGTCGCGATAGAGCGCGTTGGCCTTCAGCGCCAGGCGCCAGGAGAGCAGGTAGGCCTCCTTGCAGTCGTCGACGCTCGCCTCGTTGGGCATGTTGATGGTCTTGGAGATGGCGCCCGAGATGAAGGGCTGCGCCGCCGCCATCATGTGGATGTGGCTTTCCACCGAGAGATAGCGCTTGCCGATGCGCCCGCACGGCGAGGCGCAGTCGAACACCGGCAGATGCTCGCGCTTCAGATGCGGGGCGCCCTCAAGGGTCATGGCGCCGCAAATGTGGACGTTCGCGGCCTCGATCTCGCTCTTGGCGAAGCCGAGGAAGGCCAGCAGGTCGAACTTCGGGTTCGCCAGTTCCTCCGCCGGCACCTTGAGCGCCTGGCTGAGGAACTCCTCGCCGAAGGTCCACCGGTTGAAGGCGAACTTGATGTCGAAGGCGGTCTTCACCGCGGCTTCCGCCTTCTGGATCGCCTGATCGTCGAAGCCCTTGGCGCGCAGGGTCGTATGGTTGATGGCGGGCGCCTGGGCGAGCGAGCCGTGGCCCACCGCATAGGCCTCGATCTCGGCGATCTCGGCTTCCCCGTAGCCGAGCGCGCGCAGCGCCTCGGGCACGGCGCGGTTGATGATCTTGAAGTAGCCGCCGCCGGCCAGCTTCTTGAACTTCACCAGCGCGAAGTCGGGCTCGATGCCGGTGGTGTCGCAGTCCATCACGAGGCCGATGGTGCCCGTGGGGGCGATCACCGAGACCTGCGCGTTGCGGTAGCCGTGCGCCTCGCCCAGTTCGAGCGCCTTGTCCCACGCCGCGGTGGCGGCGGCGACCAGGCGGGCGTCCGGGCAGGAGGCGTGGTCGAGCGGCACGGGCGCGACCGACAGCGCCTCATAGCCGTCCGCAAGGCCGTGGGCGGCGCGGCGGTGGTTGCGGATCACCTTGAGCATGGTCTCGGCATTGGCGCCGTGGGCCGGGAACGGCCCCAGCTCCTTCGCCATCTCGGCGGAGGTGGCGTAGCACACGCCGGTCATGATGGCGCTGAGCGCGCCGCAGATGGCGCGGCCCTGCGGCGAATCGTAGGGAATGCCGGACGACATCAGCAGGCCGCCGATGTTCGCATAGCCGAGGCCGAGCGTGCGGTACTCGTAGGAGAGTTCGGCGATGCGGCGCGAGGGGAACTGCGCCATCAGCACCGAGATTTCCAGCACCACGGTCCACAGCCGCACGGCGTGCTCATAGCTCGCCACGTCGAACTGCTTGTTCGCGTCCCTGAACTGGAGAAGGTTCAACGAGGCGAGATTGCAGGCCGTGTCGTCCAGGAACATGTATTCCGAGCACGGATTGGACGCGCGGATCTCGCCGCCCGCCGGGCAGGTGTGCCAGTCATTGACCGTGGTGTGGAACTGGATGCCGGGGTCGGCGCAGTGCCAGGCGGCGGCGCCGATCTTCTCCCACAGCTCGCGCGCCTTCACGGTCTTCGCCAGCTTGCCGTCGGTGCGGCGGATCAGGTTCCAGTCCGCATCCGCCTCCACCGCGCGCAGGAAGTCGTCGGTGACGCGCACGGAATTGTTGGAGTTCTGGCCCGCGACCGTGATGTAGGCTTCGCCGTCCCAATCGGTGTCGTAGATGGAAACGTCGATGTCCTTGTAGCCCTGGCGGGCATACTGGATCACGCGGCGGATCGCGGCGTCGGCGATCGCCACCTTGCGGGCCGCCTTGATCTCGCGCTTCAGCGCCGGGTTCTTCTCGGGATCGAAGCAGGCATCGCCCTCGCCCTCGCAGTTCACGCAGGCCTTCATGATGGCCTTGAGGTGCTTGGCGTTGAGCTTGGAGCCGGTGACGAGCGCGGAGACCTTCTGCTCCTCGATCACCTTCCAGTCCACATAGGCCTCGATATCCGGATGGTCGGCGTCGACCACCACCATCTTGGCGGCGCGGCGGGTGGTGCCGCCGGACTTGATGGCGCCCGCCGCGCGGTCGCCGATCTTGAGGAAGCTCATGAGGCCAGACGAGCGGCCGCCGCCGGACAGCTTCTCGCCCTCGCCGCGCAGCGCCGAGAAGTTGGAGCCGGTGCCGGAGCCGTACTTGAACAGGCGCGCCTCGCGCACCCACAGGTCCATGATGCCGCCGTCGCTCACCAGATCGTCGCTGACCGACTGGATGAAGCAGGCGTGCGGCTGGGGATGCTCATAGGCCGAGGTGGAGGCCGTCAGCTCGCCGGTCTGGTAGTCCACATAATAGTGCCCCTGCCCCGGCCCATCGATGCCGTAGGCCCAGAACAGGCCGGTGTTGAACCACTGCGGCGAGTTGGGCGCGGCCATCTGCATGGCGAGCATGTAGCAGTGCTCGTCGAAGAAGGCCTGGGCGTCGGCCTCGGTGTCGAAATAGCCGCCCTTCCAGCCCCAATAGGTCCAGGTGCCGGCGAGGCGGTCGAAGACCTGGCGGGCGGAGGTCTCGCCGACGAGACGCTCCTTCTCCGGCAAGGCCGCGAGCGCGGCCGCGTCGGGCACCGAGCGCCACAGGAAGGAGGGAACCGAATTCTCCTCCACCTTCTTCAGGCGCGCGGGCACGCCGGCCTTGCGGAAATACTTCTGCGCCAGGATGTCGGAGGCCACCTGCGAGAATTGCGCGGGCACCTCGATGCCCTCCTGGCGGAACACCACCGATCCGTCGGGATTCCTGATCTCGCTCACGGTCTCGCGGAAGGGGATGTCCGCGTAGGGGGAACGACCCTCTTGCGTGTAGCGGCGTTCAACGCGCATGACCGGTGCTCCTTCGGCTCGGCCCCCGCATGGGACGAGCAGTCTAGCAAGTGAATAGGCGGCCGTGACGAGGCCACGACGTGACGAGACTGCGGGTGCGGCGCCGCGCGCCGTCCCGGGACAAGGACCGCAGTGTTCGGAAGAACGGGACGTCCTCTTCCGGCCTTCGGCCGATCGGGAATGCCCGCCGTTCAGGAGACGAACGCTAGAGCGAGTCTCCGCCGTCCGTCAAACACTGTTTCGCCTTGATCTAGGGTGCGCAGGTGCCGTCACCCACTATATATGGTGCGCGCCCAACCGTTAACAAATCCCTAGCGGCCTTGCTTTCCGGCCGTTCCCGGCTTCGTGACACGCCGATCATGCACGAGCGGAGCGCACAGGATCTTCACCATCATCCACAGCTTGGGGACGGCGCAGAACATGGCATTGAGGCACCCTGGTGCCATCAGTCCCGCGGCCGGTCCGCTCGCGGCTCACACCGACTCGGCGTAGCGCTCGTAGGCCACTTCGACGGTGTTGATGTGGGCGCGCATGGCGGTGGCGGCCTCGGCCTTGTCGCCGCGCAGGATCGCGCTCACCACCCGGTCGTGCTCCTGGTAGGACAGCGCGAGGCGGCCGAGATTGCGGAACTGGGCGCGCCGGAACGGCTGCAGCCGCGCCCGCGTCGCCAGCGTCAGCTCGCTCAGATAGTCGTTGTGGGCGCCGGCATAGAGCGTGGTGTGGAAGCGCTCGTTCAGCACCGTGTAGCCGCCCTGGTCGCCGCGCCGTGTCAGGTCGGCAAGCTCGGCATGGATCGCCTGGAGGTGGGCGCGCTCCGTGGGCGTCATGTTGGCGGCGCTGAGGCCGGCACACAGCGCCTCCAGCTCCGCCATCACGTCGAACATGCCGCGCAGCCGCTCAAGCGAGGGCTGGGCGACGAGGGCGCTGCGATGGGGCCGCGCCTCCACCAGGCCCGAGGCGGCGAGGTCGCGAATCGCCTCGCGCACCGGGGTCCGGGACACGCCGTAGCGCTTGGCGATGTCCACCTCCTCCAGCGCCGTGCCGGGCGCGAGGCGTCCGCGCACGATGTCGTCCGCGATCTGGAGCCGCAGTTCCTCGGTGCGCGTCACCGCGCGCCGCGCTCCGCGCCTGCGGCGCGGGGCCGAGGCGCCCTCAGTGGCGGCGGATGACGATGCAAGGCTCATGGATCAAGACGCTACCGGGATTCTGTGGCTGGGTGAAAGCTCGCAATGGCCCTTAGGGCATGCTGGCCGGCAGCGCCGAGACGTGCGCCGCCACCACGCGCCAGCCCTCGGCGAACCGGACCCAGGTCTGCTGCTGGCGGCCGATGCGCCCGCCGTCGCTCTCGCGCCGGAACATGGTGGAGGCCACGGCGAAGTCGCGGCCGAAAGTGGTGATGACGGTCCGCTCCAGCGTCCGGGCGATCCCCGCGGGGCTGCGCCCCTTGCGGAAGGCGCGGATCTCCTCGATGCCGTAGAGGTTCTCCCCGCCGCCGTAGCGGATGGTGCGGGGGTCGGCCCGGAAGAAGCCGTCGAGCGCCTCCACGTCGTTGGCGGCGAGCGCCGCCTCATAGCCGGCGAAGGCCGCCTCGACCTCGGCCTTCACCTCGGGAATGTCGATCTCCACATCGCTCTCCTTCACAGCGCGGCCACCCTTGCGTCGGCCGCGCCCGCATCCTGAAGCGCCTTGGCGACGCGCAAGGCAAGGTCCTCCCGCCAAGGCGGGGCGATCACCTGAACGCCCAGCGGCAGCCCATGGTCGATCCAGACCGGGACGGCCGCCACCGGCAGGCCGATGAACGAGATCGGCTGGGTGTAGAGCCCCATGTTCGGGCGCACCAGCAGCGTCTCGCCGTCGAGCACGAAGGTCTTCTGTCCGATCTTCGGCGCCCGGCAGGGCGTCGCCGGGGCAAGGATGACGTCGCAGGTGGCGAACAGCGCCAGCATCTCCTCCCGGAAGCGGCGGCGGAAGCGCTGGGCGGCATCGACCCAGGCGGCGGGAATGGCGAGGCCCGCCAGCAGCCGGTCGCGCACCGCCGGGTCGAAGTCGCCGGGGCGCTCCGCGAGCCGGCGCAAATGGAGGCTCGCCCCCTCGGCTGCCGTGGTGACGTAGGCCGCAGCCCGCGCGCGGGCCGCGTCGGGCACCTCGATCCGGCGGGTGACGCCCAGCGCTGCCGCCGCCTTGTCCACGGCAGCGAAGGCTTCGGGCAGGCCGCGCGTGCGGAAATAGCCGTCCGCCACCGCGATCCTCAGGTCGCCGATGCCGGCGCCGAGCGTGTCCGCCACCGGCTCCGCCGGCCGCGGCGCCTGCATCGGATCGTCCGGGTCGGCGGCCTGCATGGCATCGTAGGCGCGCGCGAGGTCCTCCACCGTGCGGGCGAACGGGCCGAGATGGTCGAAGCTCGACACGAACGGGAAGCTCCCCGCCCGCGACAGGCGCCCATAGGTGGGCTTCAGCCCGAACGTGCCGCACAGCGCCGAGGGCACGCGGATCGAGCCGTTGGTGTCGGAGCCGAGCGCGAGCGGCACGAGGCCCGCCGCCACCGCCGCGCCCGAGCCTCCGGAGGAACCGCCGGACATATGGTCGAGCGCGTGCGGGTTGCGCGAGGCGCCGTCGTGGAGGTTCTCGCCGGTGAAGTCATAGGCGTATTCGCCCATGTTCAGCCCGCCGACCAGAACCGCCCCCTGCGCCTCCAGGAGGCGGATCAGCGTGCCGTCCGCCCCGGCCGGCGCGCGGTCGCGGTTGATCTTCGATCCGGCGCGGGTCGGCAGACCCTTGATGTCGAACAGGTTCTTCACTGCGAACGGCACGCCCGCCAGCGCGCCGAGCGCCTCCCCCTTCGCCCGGCGGGCATCGAGCACATCCGCCGTGGCGCGGGCGCGGGCCGCTGTCACGTCGGTGAAGGCATTCACGGCGCCATCGAGCGCGGCGATGCGGGCGAGGCAGGCCTCGACGACGGCGCGCGCGGTCACGGCGCCGGAATTCACCGCCGCGGCAATCGTCGCGGCATTGGCGGTGGCGAGGTCGAAGGGCGCGCTCACAGCTTCGCTCATGGCCGGTAGACCGGCGCCGGCTCGGCGGCGTCGCCGAGGTCGAGGGAATACACGAGGTGCGCCGCATCGGCGATGGCGCGCAGGTGCATCAGCGCGTCGGCGCGCCAGTGCGGTTCCGGCGCGATGCCGTGAGCGGCGAGCGCGCCGTCGAGCATCTGCGCCAGCGCCGCGTCGGTTGCCTTGGGCAAAGGCATGTCCTCGGACAGATCGATGGTCATGGCGGCCTCACACCGGGGGATGGGGAATGGCTGAGATCAGCTCCCGTGTATAGGCGGCCTTCGGGCTTTCGAGAATCTCCTGCGCCCCGCCCTCCTCGACGATCCGCCCCTGGCGCATGACGATGACGCGGTCGCACAGCAGCCCCACCACGTGCAGATCGTGGGAGACGAAGAGATAGCTCATGCCCAGCGTGTGCTTGAGCTCGTCGAGCAGGTTCAGCACCACCGCCTGCACCGACACGTCGAGCGCCGCCGTGGGCTCGTCGAGGATCACGAGGTCGGGCCGGAGCGCGATGGCGCGGGCGATGCCGATGCGCGCCTTCTGGCCGCCGGAGAGCTGGTGCGGGAAGCGGTCCAGCAGGTTCAGCGGCAGGCCGGCCATGCGCGCGAGCTGCTCCACCTCCTCCCGCAGCTTCGCCCCGCCGCCGACCTTGCCCATGCGGATCAGCGGATCGGCGATGGCGCGGGCGGCGGTGTAGCGCGGGTTGAGGCTCTCGGTCGGGTCCTGGAACACCATCTGGATGCGCCGGCGCATGGGATGGCCGGCGAAGTCCCTGGCGGGAATGGCCGAGATGTCCTCGCCGGCGAACGTGATCTTCCCGGCGGTGGGATCGAGCAGGCGCATCACCATGGACGAGGTGGTGGACTTGCCGCAGCCCGATTCGCCCACGAGGCCGACGCTCTCGCCGCGCCGGATCTCGAACGAGATGCCGTCCACCGCGCGGAAGATCGCGTCCTCTTCCGGCACGGCCTTGCCCTTGAGGCGGGCGATGAGACCGGAGGGCGCGCCCTGCCGGGGATATTCCTTGAGCAGGTTCTCGACCTTGAGGAGCGGCTCGGTCACCGCGGCGGCGGCGCTGGGCGCGCTCCCCGCTCCCCTTGCGGGAGAGGGGCTGGGGGTGAGGGGTTCCGCCGATGGAGCGGGGAGCGGCGCTGCCGCCGAACCCGGCTCGTCCTCCGGCAGCAGGTCCTTCAGCGTGATCCCCGGGCGCGGCGTCGCCCGCATGAGCTTCTTGGTGTAGGGGTGCTGCGGATCGCGGAAGATGCGCTCGGCGGGGGCGGTCTCCACCACCTTGCCCTTCTCCATCACCATCACCGTGTCGCAATAGGCGGCGGCAAGGCCGAGGTCGTGGGTGATGAGGATGGTGGACATGCCGCGCGCGCGGGTGAGTTCGGTGACGAGGTCCATCACCGCCTTCTGCGTCGTCACGTCGAGGCCGGTGGTGGGCTCGTCGGCGATCATCAGCTGCGGCCGGCAGGCGAGCGCCAGCGCGATGACGATGCGCTGGCACATGCCGCCCGACAGCTCGAACGGATAGGCATGGTAGCGCTCCTGCGGCCGGGCGATGCGCACCTGCTCCAGGATCTCGATCACCTTGGCCTTCACGTTGGAGCGGTCCGCCTGGACGTGCTGGAGCAGCACGTCGGCGATCTGGTGCCCCACCTTGCGGATCGGGTTCAGTGCCGCCCGCGGGTTCTGGAAGATCATGGACATCTCGCGCCCGCGCAGATCGCGCATGGCGCTTTCCGGCGCGTGGGCCACATCGAGCCCCGAGAAGGTGATGGAACCCTCCGCGATCCGCCCGGCGCGGTCGAGGATGCGCATCACCGTGTAGGAGGTGACGGACTTGCCCGACCCGCTCTCGCCGACGATGCCCAGGGTTTCGCCCTTGGCGAGCGTCAGGTTCACCTTCTCCACCGCCGTGACGATGCCGCGGCGGGTGAGGAACTCGACCGTCAGGTCCCGGACCTCCAGGAGCGGCCCGCCGGCCACCTCGCGGACGGGGGCGGACAAGGCGGCGGACAGATCGGCGACGCCGTGCATTTGCCCCTCCATCAGGTGCGGCGCTGGGGATCGACGATGTCGCGCAGACCGTCCCCCAGCAGGTTGAAGCAGAACACGGCGAACATCAGCGCGAGGCCCGGGAACAGCGCGATCCACCATTCGCCGGAGACGATATAGGCCGCGCCCTCGGCCACCATGATCCCCCATTCCGGCGTCGGCGGGCGCACGCCGAGGCCGATGAAGGAGAGGCCCGCCGCATTGAGGATCGCGTAGCCCATGGTGAGCGACATCTGCACCATCATGATGGGCATGATGTTGGGCAGGATGGTCGTCAGCAGGATGCGCCATTCCGAATTGCCGGTGAGGCGCGCCGCCTGGACGTATCCCGCCTGCCGGCGGATCGCCGCCTCGGCGCGGGCGACGCGGACATAGAGCGGGAAGTTGATGATGGCGGTGGCGATGACGATGTTGGTCACCGAATTGCCCAGCGCCGCGACGATGCCCATGGCCAGCACGAACAGCGGAAACGCCATGATGGTGTCGGAGATGCGCCCGACGATGCGGTCGGTCCAGCCGCCGAAGAAGCCCGACGCGATGCCGGCGATGCCCCCCGCGGCGAACACCAGCGCCACCGAGAACACCGCGATGGCGAGGTCGAGCCGCGTCGCCACCACGACGCGGGAGAAGATGTCGCGGCCGAGATTGTCGGTGCCGAACCAGTGGGCGCCGGACGGCGGCTGGAGCGCGGACTGGGTGTTGGAGGCGAGCGGATCGTAGGGCACCACATAGGGCCCGATCAGCGCCGCGACCAGCAGCACCAGGAACATGCCGAAGGCGACGCCGGTGACCGGATTGTCCGAGATCACGTAGCGGGCGTGCTTGAGGGTCGCGGCCAGGCCGCTGTGGGGAGCGTCTTCGACGGTGGCGATGGTCATGCTTCGCTCCGCGCGCGGGGGTCGATGATGCCGTAGGTGATGTCGATGATGAGGTTCAGCGCCACGTAGAGCACCGCCATGGCGAGCACGAAGCCCTGCACCGGCGCATAGTCCGAGGTGATGAGCGCCTCGACCGCATAGGAGCCGATGCCGGGCCAGGCAAACACCTTCTCCACCAGCACGTTGGCGCCGAGCAGGAAGGAGAACACCATGCCGAGCGTGGTGATGACCGGCAGCATGGCATTCCGAAAGGCGTAGGTGAGGATGACCGTATAGTCCGTCAGCCCCGCCGCCCGCGCGGTGCGCACGAACTCGGAGGACAGCACCGCCAGCATGGAGGCGCGCGTCATGCGGGCGATCGGCGCCAGCGCGAAGATGGCGAGCGTGATGGACGGCACCGCGAGTTGCGCCAGCGCGGCGCGGAAGGTCTCGAACTCGCCCGTCAGCAGGCTGTCGATGAGATAGAAGCCGGTGATGGTGGGCGGGGCGGAGAAGAACACGTCGAGCCGCCCGAGCGGCGCCGGCGCCCAGCCGAGCTTGAAGTAGAACACATAGACCAGGAGGAGGCCGGTGAAGAACACCGGCAGGGACACGCCGGCGGTCGTTATGAGCCGGCACGCATGGTCCACCCACGAGCCCTGCCTGACCGCCGCCATGATGCCGAACGGCACGGCGATGGCGAGCGCCAGGATCAGGCCGCAGAGCGTCAGCTCGGCGGAGGCGGGCAGCCGGGAGGCGATCTCCTGCGCCACCGGCTGGCCGGTGGAGAGCGAGGTGCCGAGGTCGCCCTTGGCGAGCGCCGTCACATAGTCCGCGAACTGCACCGGCAGCGGCTGGTCGAGGCCGAGCTTCGCCCGGATCTCGGCGATCGCCTGCGGCGTCGCGGCCGGCCCGGCGAAATAGGCCGCCGCATCGCCGGGCAGCACCCGCGTCAGCATGAAGGTGACGATGACGACGCCGATCAGGCTCGGCACGGCTGTGGCGAGACGGCTGGCGATGAGCTTCAGCATGGCCCTCTCCTCGTGTGGTGCGAAGGGGGCGCGGCGCCCCCTCGTCGAGACCATGCGGCGCTAAGGGCCGCGGTGCCTCTTCCCATCGTCCTTGCCCTTGCCGCGTCGTGCTCCGGCTTGACCGGAGCACCCCATCGGCTGCGTCCCCATCGGTCCTCCGGTCAAGCCGGAGGGCGTCTGTGGGAAGCGGCGGGACGCACCCTCTCCCCGCCGGGGAGAGGATGGGGGTCAGGGGAAGAGTGTCACCGGCACAGCCCCCTCCCCTCCGGATCGAGAAAGGGGTGGCACCGGCGCCCCCACCGGCGCCACCCCTCCCGCACGCGCCCTGCGTGGCGCGACCTTGGGATCGCGCCGCCTCAGGACTTGGCGAAGGCGCGATAGTCCAGCCGGCGGTGGAACCAGTATTCGTAGCCGGTGACGTTCTTCTGCATCGCGACGTTGACGTAGGGCTGGTAGAGCGGCACCCGCGGCACATCGGCGAAGGCGAGGTCCACCATGCCCTTGACGCCCGCGTCATAGGCGCCCTTGTCGCCCACCGCAGCCGACTGGCGGGCGGCGTCGATGAAGGCGTCCATGGCCTTGGACTGATAGCTCATGGTGTTGAAGATGGCGTTGTTGCCATGATAGCACCAGAAGAAGAAGTATTCGGGATAGTCGAGCCAGCCCGAAAACACGTTGGTGTAGAGCGGCAGCGTCTTCTTCGTCAGCTCGCCGCGCCAGTTGGCGCCGGGAATCTTGTTGATGGTGGTCTTGACGCCGATCTGCGCCAGGGTCTCCTGCAGCAGCACGCAGATCGGCTCGTTGACGCCGGCAAAGCCCAGGTCGAACGAGATCGTGGACTCGAACCCGTCCGGATAGCCGGCCTCGGTGAGCAGCGCCTTGGCCTTGGCAAGGTCGGTGTTGAACTTGGTGGGCTGCGGCCAGGCCACCTTGGTCTGATAGTCCGCCGGCGCGCCGAACATGGGCTTGGCGAGGCCGAACAGCACCGCGTCCATGATCTTCTGGTAGGGGATGGCGTAGGCCACCGCCTCGCGCACCTTCGGGTTGTCGAACGGCGGCTTGGTGACGTTCATGCCGATATATTGCAGGCCGTTCGAATAGGGCACGGACGTGATGTTCAGCTTGCCGGCCTGCTTCAGCTCCACGAAGTCCTTGTTGGGCAGGTCGTAGGAGATGTCCGCGTCGCCGCGCTCCAGGAGCGCCCGGCGGTTGCCGGCGGAGGGCACCATGCGCCAGATCACGCGCTTGATCTTGGGCAGCGGCCCGCCCTTCCAGTCGTCGAAGCGCTCATAGACCACCTCGGTGCCGGAGGTCCACTTGGTGACCTTGTAGGCGCCCGAGCCGGCGGTGTTCTGCTTGGTGTATTCGAGGCCCCAGGGGTCCTTCTCCGTGGCGTTCTTCTTCACCAGCTCGGAATTCACCACGCACGGCACGATCACCGCGAGATCGGGGATGGTGAGGCGGTCCTTGCGGATGAAGTCGATGCGCACCGTGTGGTCGTCCACCACCACGAACTGCTCCGGCTTCTCGAGCGAGCCGGCCTTCATCTGGAAAGTGGGGAAGCCGCCCACCGAGACCGCGCGGTCGAGCGACCACTTGACGTCCTTGGCGGTGACCGGCGTGCCGTCCTGGAAGGTGGCGTTCTTCTTCAGCTTGAAGGTCGCCGACATGTCGCCGATGCTCATGTCCTCGGCGAGCTCGCCCTTGAGCTTGTCGCGGTCGTAGTAGCGGACCCCGTCCTTCTCGGTCATCTCGTGGGTGATGAGGCGGTCGTAGCAGTTCCAGCTCACCTCGTAGCCGGGCACGTTGGTGCCCACGCCCATGATGTCGAGATTGTTCGGGCCGCTCTCGGAGACGATCAGCAGCGTCTCGTTCCGCGCCTGCGCCTTTGCGGGAGAGAAGACGGCGGGGGCGGCGACGCCCGTGCCGGTGGCAACGGCCGTGGCGGAGGCGGATTTCATAAACTCGCGGCGGTTCATGTGGCGATGTCCCCTCGATGGCAATGGCATGCGAAACTCGCCATCCTCATTCAAGGGTCGTGCCAGTTGTATGCAATTATCTACAACAAATTGATTTAACAGTATTTTTAATCGGATAGAGCCGTTCGATCCGGTCGCCGGAACTCATTTGATGATTATTTTTTAATCGAAATCGACGCATTGCATACAATAATCGCTCGCAGGATAGGCGCAGGCCCCGCGAAGGGGCGGACGCGGCGTGGGCCTTCAATCGGTGCGGGAGTGGGGCTCGGCGGCCGAAGGCATGGGAGAGACGCCGCCGGCGATGGCACCCTCCGCCTTCTCGGCACGGTGGGCGGCCATCAGCCGCCGATAGCGCAGGGCAGAGACCGGCAGCAGGGCCAGATAGATCATCGAGCAGGTGGCGAGCACTGCCCAGGGATAGCTCGCCAGCAGCGCGAAATAGAGCGCCACAAGAACGAACAGCGGCAGCACCATGTCGCGCCGCACCCGGCTGCCCAGAGTCTTGCCGGACCAGGCCGGCACGGTGGAGATCATCAGGAAGCCGATGGCGAGGCAATAGACCAGCGCCACCGGGGCGCTCCAGGCCCCATGGGGAGCGCCGAGCAGCTCCAGATAGACCGGCAGCAGCACGGTGATGGCGCCCGCCGGCGCCGGGATACCGGTGAAGAAGTCGCCCGCGAACGCCGGCCGTTCGGGATCGTCCAGCATCACGTTGAAGCGCGCGAGCCGCAGCGCGGCGCAGATGGCATAGGTGAGCGCGGCGATCCAGCCGAAGGAGCCGGCCTCGTTGAGCCCCCAGAAATAGAGCATCAGCGCCGGCACGCAGCCGAAATTGACGAAGTCGGCCAGGCTGTCCAGCTCGGCGCCGAACTTCGAGGTGCCCTTGAGCGCGCGGGCGAGGCGCCCGTCGATGCCGTCCAGCAGGGCCGCGAACACGATGGCGGCCAGCGCCAGTTCGATCCGCTCCTCGATGGCGAGCCGCACCGCCGTGAGGCCAGAGCACAGTGCCAGCAAAGTCACCAGGTTCGGGATCAGCACCCGCACCGGAATGCGCCCCAGCCGGCCGAACCGGGTGCGACCCTCGGGATCGAACGGGGGAAAGGGCGTCTGCATGGCTCAGCCGACCCGGTAGGCGATATCGCGCGCGGCGGCGCCCGTGAGGTCGGCGATCACGGTCTCGCCCGCAATGGCCGTCTGGCCCTCGGCCACCTGCACCTTGGTGCCCGGCGGCAGATAGATGTCGAGCCGCGAGCCGAAGCGGATCAGGCCGAAACGCTCGCCGGCGCCGATCTCCTCGCCCTCGCGCACGAAGCAGACGATGCGCCGCGCGATCAGGCCGGCGATCTGCACGCAGCCCACCCGCCCCGCCATGGTGCGGATGACGAGGCCGTTGCGCTCGTTGTCCTCGCTCGCCTTGTCGAGGTCGGCATTGAGGAAGATGCCCGGCTTGTAGGCGACGCGCTCGATCCGCCCCGTCACCGGCGCGCGGTTCACGTGCACGTTGAACACGCTCATGAAGACGGAGACGCGCAGCAGCGGCTCGTCCGACAGGTCCAGTTCGCGCGGCGGCCGCGCCGGGCCGATGGACGAGATGGTTCCGTCCGCCGGCGACACCACGAGGCCCTCGCGCACCGGCGTCACCCGCACGGGATCGCGGAAGAACAAGGCGGTCCAGATGGCGAGGCCCACCGCGATCATGCCGAAGAAGGTGCTCACGGAGAGGATGGCGAGCGCGATCACCGCCGCCCCGGCGATGAAGGGATAGCCCTCCCGATGCACGGGCACGAGCGACTTGCGGATCGTGGCGACGAGCGACACCTTCACCTCCGGACGCGCTCCTGAAGCGGGCGCAGGAGGCACAGGTAGTGAGGCCCGCCTGCGCCGTCAAATGACATCGGCGTCCCCGCCTGCGCAGGGCCGTCCGTCAGCGCCCGCGCGCCTGCCAGGCGTCGTCGCGGGCGAGATGCGCGATGAGCGCCTGCGCCTGCGGCGACACATGGCCGTCCCTGCGCACGCAGAGCGCGAGCCGGCGCGTCGCCCAGGGCTCGGCGAGGCGCACCAGAGCGATGCCGCAGCGGGACCGACAGCGCCGCGCCGCCGTCTCCGGCACGATGCCGATGCCGACCCCCGCCCCCGCCATGCGGCAGACGCCCTCCAGGGTGCGCATCTCCACCCGCACCTTCAACCGGCCGCCGATGGCTGCGGCCCGCGCATCGAGATGGGCCGGCAGCGCACCGCCCATCAGGCCGACGAAATGCCTGTCGAGCAGGTCCGCGAACGACGCATGCCCCCGCGCGGAGAGGGGATCGCCCCGCGCCACCACCGCCACCAGCCGGTCGAGGGCGAAAGGCCGCAGGCGCAAAGCGGGGGTTTCGGCGGCATCGGAGAGGATGCCGATCTCGGCAACCCCGGCTGCGACGCCGCGGGCGATCTCGATGCTCTGGCGCTCCCTCAGCTCCACATCGACCTGCGGATGGGCGACCAGGAACGGCGCCAGCCGCTCGGGCAGGAATTCCGTGAGCGCCGCGGTATTGGCGAGCACCTGCACCGTGGCGCGCACGCCCTTGGCATGGCGTCCCAGCTCGCCCCGCAGTTGCGCCATCTGCGACAGGATGGTGCGGGCGTGATGCGCGAGCGCCTCGCCGGCCGGCGTCGGCGTCACCCCGCGCCGCCGCCGCTCCAGCAGCACCACCGCGCCGTCCGCCTCCATGTCGCGCAGGCGCTCGCTCGCCGCCGGCAGCGAGAGGCCCGCCGCCGCTGCGCCATGGGTGATGCTGCCCGCGTCCACCACGGCGAGGAACAGGCGCAAATCGGCGAGATCGAAGCGCATGGGGACAGCTTAGCGCGGCACCAGCCTTCGGAACAGCCGAAGGCTCGAAGCGTGTCATCCGCATTGTGCCACAGCGCTGGAAGCGTATCGCAGACGGATGCTCGACCTTCCTGCGTCCACCGTTGCCGCCATCGCCGTCACCTTCCTCGCGGCCGGGATGGCGAAGGGCATCACCGGGATGGGGCTGCCGACGGTGGCCATGGGCGTTCTGGGCGCCCTGCTCTCCCCGGTCCTGGCCGCCGGCCTTCTGCTCGTGCCCTCCTTCGTCACCAATGTCTGGCAATTGCTGGCCGGCGCGAGCTTCGGCGCACTCGGGCGCCGGCTCTGGCCGATGATGGCGGTGCTCGTTGCGGGCACCTTGCTCGGCGCGGCGCTCCTGGCCGAGGGCGGGCGCGGAGCCACCACCGCAGCGCTCGGCTGGGCTCTCGTCGCCTATGCGCTCTATACGCTCCTGGCGCGCCAGCTCACCGTGCCGCGGCGGCTGGAGTGGCTGCTTTCGCCGCTCGTCGGCGCCGCGACCGGCCTCGCGACCGGCGCAACCGGCGTGTTCGTCATCCCGGCGGTGCCCTATCTGCAGGCGCTGGGACTGACGAAGGACGACCTGGTGCAGGCGCTCGGCCTGTCGTTCACCGTCTCGACGCTCGCGCTGGCGATCGGGCTCGGCGCGCGCGGGGCGGTCGCGGCGGATACGCTGGCCCTCTCCGTCGCCGCCGTGCTGCCGGCGCTCGGCGGCATGTGGGCCGGCCAGAAGCTGCGCGCGCGGATCAGCCCGCCCGCCTTCCGCCGCTGGTTCCTCGTCGCCTTGCTGCTGCTCGGGCTTGAGATGGCGCTGCGACCGCTTTTCTGATCCACCGCATTGGGTCCTGGGGCAACAGGAGACGCAGCGCTTGCCGCGGTGCGTTGGCGTGTGCCAGTCCTATGGCGGCATCGGCGATGTCACGCGATGGGGACACGGCCGACAGCGGAGGACGGGATGAGGCGCTTTGCACTGCGCGTGTTGGCGACCGCCGTGGCGCTTGTGGTGTCGGTTTTCCTGGCGATCATCCTCCTTGCCTATCTGCCCCAGGCGGATGAGCTGCGCCGGTCGGCTGCCGAGCAGGCGCTGTCCCAGCTTTGGGGCGAGCCGGTGAGCATCCGCGGGGCGGTGACCGCCGAGCTTTGGCCGCGTGCGAAGATCAACGTCGCCGGCGTCGCGGCGGAGGGTGCCCACGGCGCCCGCGCCCAGGTCGACCAGCTCGCGTTCTCGGTCTCGAGCTATGATCGCCTGATCCAGGGCACCCTGCGCTACGGGCTCGACGTCGCAGGCGCACAGTTCGACGTTCCGATCGCCGGCACCGCGGATGCCCGGCCGGGCTCGCTCCTGGCGTCGCCGATCTACATCCTGTCCCTGCTGCCGCACCTCACCGTGCGCGATACCGAGATCCGCCTGGGGGATGCCGAGACGGGCTGGATTTTCGCGCTCAAGATGGCGGACCTGAAGAACGCCGTCGAAGACGGGCGCAACGTGCTCGCCGCCGAGGCCGTGCTCAACAACCAGCCCCTCACCCTCGGCTTCGCATTCGACCTGTCCGTCGAAAAGGGAGAGGGCAACCTGCCCTATGGCGCCCAGATCAGCCTCGCGTCGTCCGGCACCAGCGGCGGATTCACCGGGCGGCTGGACATCCGCGCGCCCACCGTCCGCTTCGACCACGGCCTGGTGGTGGACGTGAGCGCCGAGGCCTCCAGCATTGCCCAGGCGCTGCGGCTTGCCGCCATTGCGCCCTCCATCGACGGAACCGGCACGCTGCGCGCCCATCTTGCGGCCGCACGGGGCCGCGTGGCCATGTCCGGCCTCGATCTCAAGCTGGCCCTCGCCAGCGGGGAGCACGTCGCCGTCACCGGCAGCGCCGCCGATCTCGCGACCCTCGACGGCGCCAATCTGAAGGTGGTCGCCGACCTTGATACGGGCGCCCCCTCTGCCGTGTCCTTGCGGAGCATCGTCGTCACCCGCCTGACCGGGGCGTTCGCGAGCGGCCCCGACGGCATGATGCTGGACGACATCCTCATCGAGACCAACGCCTTCGACCAGAATCTGCGCGAGATCGGTCCCGTCAAGGTGCGCTCGGTGGAGCGCGACCCCGAGGGCCATGTGGCGTTCAAGGGCATCTCGGCGGTCGCCGGTCCGCCCGAGCGCCCCCTCGCCAAGCTGGCGGGCAACGTCAACGATGTCCTCAGCCTCAGCGGCGTGGACCTGTCAGGCAGCGTCGATATTCCGGTGGCGAGCGTGCTGGCGCTGCCGGAGGATAGCGGGAACAAGCTCGGCCGCTTCGTCGGCAGCCTCTCCGTATCCGATGCCGACGGCGGACTGGGGGTCGACGCATTCACGGTCCGCATCGACGACAGCGAGCTGATCGAGGCGAACCTGGGCCTGGTGCTCGACAATCTGGCCAAGCCCAACATCGCGACCTCGATCGTGGTCGATTCCCTCCTCAGGATTCCGAACTATGCGGCGCTCGCCGCGGCGCTCGGCGACACGTCCGATTTCAAGGGCCTGGTGAAGTTCGAGGGCCGGCTGAGCGGCAATACGGACGAACTTACCATGGACGGCCGCACCGACATCGGCCGCACCCAGATCAAGGGCGCGCTCACGAGCCTCGCGGCGCCCGGCGGAAGGTCCATGGTGAAGGGCTCGATCAGTTCGCCCCTGGTGCATGGCGACGAAATCCTGAAGTTCCTGCGCCCCGAACAGCCCCAGCCGCGCAAGGGTTTCTCGGTCAAAGGCGCACGGGCGCCGGAGGGCGGAAGCCAGATCGACCTGCTCGGCACCACCGATGCGGACATCGCCATCTCCGCCACCCGGCTGGAAGGCGGCGGCGACACCGCCACCGGCATCGAGGCGCACCTGACGGCGAACAACGGCGCGCTGCGCGTATCGCCCCTGCGCATCCACTATCGGGGCGGCACCCTGTCGGCCGTGATCGAGAGCGAGGGCCGTTCGCTGCTGCGTGCCAAGGGCAGCGGCGAGGGCTGGCCCCTCTCCTCTGTGCTCGGGCGGAACTCCAGCATTTCCGTGACCGGAACGCTGCATCTCGCTTTCGACCTCACGGCGCAGATGGGGGCCCACGACCTCCTGGGCACGCTCGGCGGCACGCTCACCGCCCGGGTCGGCCGCGGAAAGCTCGGAACCGGCCTGCTCGATCTCGCCGGCGTCGGCCTGTTCGCCGGCCTCTTCACCTCGTCGGTGTACAAGGGCGAGAGCGCCCTGCGCTGCGCGAAGGTGCCGCTGCTGTTCCAGAAGGGCGTCGGCCGCACCCATCCGCTGATCGTGGTGCGGACGGAGAACGTCCAAGCCCTGGCGAGCGGCACGGTGGACCTCGCGCGCAACCGCATCGATCTGCGCGTGGTGCCGCGCCCGTTGAATGCGCTCAACGGCGATGCCGGCCACAGCTTCACGGTCAAGGGGCCGCTGTCCCATCCCGCGATCGCGCTCGCCACCGGCGGCGCCGACCTGCGCGGCAACTACGGCTGCGACTGAAGCGCGGGGTCGGGATCCGCGGAGGACATGCCGTGGACCGCTTCGGATTTCACTGCCGGCGCCCCGAACCGTCTAGCGGCGTCTGCCGATCCCGGCGGCCGTCCGTTCCCGTGCGGTCCGGCAGCGCCGAACGTCTGCTGCGCGCGGGCCTGTTCCAATTGGTGCGGGCGGTCGGACTCGAACCGACATATCCGTGAGGACGGCGGATTTTGAGTCCGCTGCGTCTACCAGTTCCGCCACGCCCGCAGCGTCTCGACCCTATACCGGGCACACTCCGGCGAGGCAACTCGCGCGGCGAGGAAGACCATCGTCCCCGAGCGCCCCTCATGCGCCGCCATGCGCGGAACGGTGGCGGCGCTGGCGCGCGTGGGACGTCGGCCGCATGGCGAGGCGCTTCAGCGCCTCGGCGGCAACGAGATAGGCCAGCGTCAGGCCGGCGATCGCCAGCAACACCCCTGCAGGCACGGCGGCAAAGCCCACCATGCGCCCGAGGGGGGTCAGCGCGAGAACGAGCGCCAGCGCCAGCGCTCCGAGCGAGGTCATCGCCAGAATCGGGTCCGGCCGGCTCAACCAGAACGGCCGGGCTGTGCGGATCAGGAAGATCACGAGGATCTGGGTGGCGATCGATTCCACGAACCAGGCGGTGCGGAACGTGTCCACGTCCACGGCGAACCCCCAGGTGAGCACGCCGAAGGTGGCGAGATCGAACAGCGAGGAGAGCGGCCCCATCACCAGGGTAAAGCGCAGAACCCCGCCCATGTCCCAGGCCCGCGGCGCCGCGAGCGCCTCCGGGTCGGCACGATCGAACGGGATGCCGATCTCCGAGAGATCGTAGATGAGGTTGTTGAGCAGAATCTGCAGCGGCGCCAGCGGGAGGAAGGGCAGGAACAGCGAGGCGAACGCCATGGAGAGCATGTTGCCGAAGTTCGAGCTGGTGCCCATGCGGATGTATTTCATGATGTTGGCGTAGGTGCGCCGGCCCTCGCTCACGCCCTCCGCCAGCACGCCAAGGTCGGAATTGAGCAGGATCACGTCCGCCGCCTCGCGCGCCACATCCGTGCCGCCCTCCACCGACAGCCCCACGTCGGCCGCGTGGATGGCAGGGGCGTCGTTGATGCCGTCGCCCAGGAAGCCCACCGTATGGCCGCGCCGGCGCAGCGCGAGGACGATGCGGCGCTTCTGGTCCGGCGCGACGCGCACGAACAGGTCCGCGTGCAGGCAGCGGGTGGCGAGTGCGGTGTCCGAGAGGCGCGCGATCTCGTCGCCCGTGACGATGCCGCGCGCCGGCAGGCCGAGCGCGCCCACCAGGTGCTCCACCACCGCGGCGCCGTCTCCGGAAATGATCTTCACCTTCACGCCCGCCGCCATGAGCCGGGCCACCGCGCCGGAGGCGGACGCCTTGGGCGGGTCGAGGAAGGCGGCGCAGCCGGCAAAGACGAGACCCGCCTCGTCCGCCGCAACAAGGGTGTCGCGACTTTCCGGCGCCTGCCGCACCGCGACCCCCAGCAGGCGCAGGCCTTCCCTGCCCTTTTGCTCGATCAGCGCGGCGAGGCGGGCGCGGCCGGCATCATCGAGCGCGAGCGCGGTGCCGTCCGGCGCCTCCACGCGGGTCGACAGCGCGAGCACCGCCTCGGGCGCGCCCTTTACGATCATCAGCCGCTCGTCGCCCTGCGCGAGCAGCACCGCGGCGCGCCGGCGCTCGAAGTCGAACGGCAGGTCATCGAGGCAGCGCCAGCCGGGCGGCGGAGCGCCATCCGCCAGCAGCGCGTCGTCGAGGGCGCTGCGGGTGCCGGCGGCGAACGCGCTGTTGAGGCGCGCGAGGTCGGCGACCCGCGCGCACGCCGCGCCATCCGGACCGAAGCTTCCGGCCAGGGCGATCCGCGCCTCGGTGAGGGTGCCGGTCTTGTCGGTGCAGAGCACGTCCATGGCGCCGAGATCGTGGATGGCCGAGAGCCGCTTCACCACCACCTGCCGCCGCGCCATCCGAACCGCCCCGCGCGCCAGCGTCACCGTGGTGACCATCGGCAGAAGCTCAGGCGTGAGGCCCACCGCGAGCGCCACCGCGAACAGGAAGCTCTCCAGCGTCAGCCCCTGGCGCAGCATCTGCGTCAGCAGCACGAACAGCACCAGGAAGCCGGTGAGGCGCAGGATCAGCATGCCCAGCGCATGCAGCCCGCGCTCGAACGCGGTCGGCGGCTCGCGCGCCTGGAGCGAGGCGGAGATGGCGCCGAAACGCGTCGCTGCGCCGGTCTCCACCACCAGCATCACGGCCTCGCCGCCGGTGATGGTGGTGCCGGCGAACAGGCCGTTTGAGGCATCGGCCGGGGCGGTGCCGGCGCCGGGCCAGGGATGCTTTTCCACGAGATACGGCTCGCCGGTGAGCACCGCCTCGTTCGCCAGCGCGCCGTGGGCGGCAAGCACCACCCCGTCCGCCGGCACGAGCTTGCCGGCGGCGAGCTCGACGATATCGCCCGGCACGATCTCGCGCACCGGCACATCGCGCGCGACGCCGTCGCGGCGCACCCGCGCGCTCACCGCCACCGAGCGGCGCAGCGCCTCCACCGCCGCCTCGGCCTTCTGCTCCTGGACGAGGTCGAGGGTGATCGACATGAGGACGATGGCGACGATGATGAAGAAGCTCTGCCAGTCGCCCGTGCCGCCGGATATGGCGGCGGCGATCAGCAGGATCGCCACCAGCGGCTCGGCGAGACGCCTGCCGATCTTGGCCGCCAGGCTGCGCTTGAGGCCGGTGACGGCGACATTCGGCCCGAAGCGCTGGAGCCGCGCCCCGGCTTCCTCAGCGGAAAGTCCTCCCGGGCGTGTCTCGAGCCGGGCGAGGAGCGCGGCATCGCCTTGCTGCCAGAATACCGCCGGATCGGCACTGCGGGTCGTGCCCCGCCCCGAAGTCCTGCGCGCTGAACCCGGCTGATCCATGGGGTCTTTCTCCGCGCCCAGTCTCGCTCCTTTCGGCGTGGGAGCAAGATCGCCATTCTGTCGCGGCGCCGCCATCCACCGGGGTACCCGCGAAAGCGTGATCTGCGCCAAACCGCCAGAGCCTGCAAGGCCGGCCGTGGGATACCGCCGCATCATATTTCGCTGTGGCGAGGCAGGCCGGCTTCGCGCTATCTGTGGCGAACAATCTTGGCTGCTTCGGCGGCATGACTCGAAGGCGAAGCGTTGTGATCGACCGGCGAACCCTGCTCTCCCTCGGCATCGGTGCGGGATCGGCGAGCCTCCTCGGCCTCACGGCCGCGCGCGCCCAAGACCGGCCGTTCCGGATCCTGATGATCACCTTCCGCGGCGAGACCGACGTGGAGCGCGGCTTCCGCGACTTCCTCACCGCCAACGAGATCAAGACGGAGATCATCGCCCGCGACGTGAACGGTGATGCCCGCCGCGTCCCCGAGATGATCGCCGACCTCGCCACCCTGAAGCCGGACCTGATCTACACCTGGGGCACGCCGGTGACGCTCGGGGTGGTCGGGCCCTACGATTCGACCGATCCGCAATATGTGCGCGACATCCCGGTGGTGTTCGCGCTGGTCGCAGCGCCGGTGCGGGCGAAGATCGCCCCGGACTTCGCATCCTCGGGCCGCAATGTCACCGGCGCGGTGCACGTGGTGCCCACCGATGTGCACATGCGTGCCATGCAGGCCTACAAGCCGTTCAAGACCGTGGGCGTGCTCTATTCCACCACGGAGCAGAACTCGCGCGTCATCCTCGACGAGGTGAAGAGCGTGTGCGCGACCATGGGCGCGAAGGTGGTGGCCATGCCGTTCAAGCTCGACTCCGGCGGGCGCCCCATCGCCGACGGGGTGGAGGACATGATCCGCAAGATGCGCTCCGATGGGGTGGACTGGCTCTATCTGCTGCCCGACACCTTCCTCGGCACCATCTATGACCGGGTCACGCCCACGGCGCTTGAGAACTCCATACCCACCTTCGCCGCCGCCGAGCGCGGCGTGCGCGAGGGCGGCGCACTGGTTGGGCTCGTCAGCCGCTATTATTCGGTGGGCCAGCTCGCCGCGGCGAAGGCGGTGGAAATCCTGGTGCAGCATCGGGCGCCGAAGGACATCCCCATCGAGACGCTGAAGCGCTTCGCGCTCATCATCAACATGCAGGTGGCGCGCAAGCTTCAGATCTACCCGCCCATCACCATGCTGAACTACGCCGAGATCGTCACCAACTGATCCTGGCGACCCATGTCCCACCCGCAGACCCTCACCTGGCGGCCGCTTGGTCCGCCGGACCTTCCCGCCATCGAGGCGCTGCACCGCCGCGCCATCGGCGCCGCCGGCCCCGACGTGGTGAAGCCGGAGGGGCCGGATTTCTTTCCCGGCATCCTCGGCGGCCGCGGCAAGGCGGTCGGCGCCTTCGAAGGCGATCACCTCATCGCCTACGGAATCCTCCAGCACGTGCTGCCGGATGCCGATGATCCGCGGCCGCTGCTCGGCCTTCCCGACAGCGTGCTCCGGGTGAAGCTGGCCGGGGCCTCGGTGGAGCCGGAGGCGCGAGGACGCGGCCTCCAGCGCGCGCTTATCGAGGAGCGCGTCGCGCTCGCGCGTGCAACGTTCAAGGACACGCCGATCCTCATCTATGCCACCTCCGCTCCGGCCAATGTGGCAAGCTGGAGCAACCTCATGGCCGCGAATTTCACGGTTCGTGCCGTGAAACTGTATTACGGCGGTTATCCCAGATATGTCATGGTACATGAGAGCGTTACGCAGGACTTGGACGGTAGCGAGGTGATTCTCGATCCGGCCGATCTCGACGGGCAGCGCCATTTTCTGGCGCAGGGGTGGAGGGGATCGAAGATGGTGCGCGATCAAGGGGGAGTGCGGATTGCCTACACCGCTCCCCGGCCCGCCCTGCGCGCCGCTGCCGCCGCCGAGCGGCCATGAGCACTCCCGATCTCCCGGCGGATCGCTGCGCCCTCGTGGTCGATCTGGCGGCGATCCGCGCGAACTGGCGCGCCGTGCGGCAGTCGTTCACCGGCGCCGGCGTCGGCGCGGTGGTGAAACAGGACGCCTATGGCCTCGGCATCGCGGAGGTGGTGCCGCTGCTCGCCGCGCTCGGCTGCCGCGATTTCTGGGTCGCCGACCTGACGGAAGCGGAGGACGTACGCCGTTCCGAGCCTTCGGGACGGATTTTCGTGCTGCACGGCCTGTGCGGCGGCACGCCGCACGATTTCAGGATGCTGGGCGCCATTCCCGTCCTGCTGGACATGAGCGAGGTCGAGGCGATGGCCCGCGCGGCGACCGATGCGCCGGTGACCTGCGCCATCCATCTCGACACGGGCCTGAACAGGCTCGGGATCGGCCTTGAGGATGTGCGCCGTCTGGTCGCCGCACCGGATCGGCTCAAGCGGCTCCAGATCGCGGCCTATGTCACCCACCTCGCCCATTTCTCCGATCCCGGCGCCCGCGCGAACGCCTGGCAGTGGCGGCGCTTCTCGGCCTGGACGCGGCGTCTGCCGCCGGCGCCGCTGAGCTTCTGCGCCTCGTCCGGCGTTTTCGGGCCGCGGGAACGCCACGCCGACCTGGCTCGCGTCGGCAGCGCGCTCTACGGGGTCGAGACAACGCCCTCGCGCCCGCAGCCCATCGTCGCCGCGGCAACCCTGACGGCGCCGATCCTGCGCGTGCACGACGTGCCGGCGGGCCGCGAGGTGGGATATTCCGGCGCCTACCGCACCCCCTCCGCCCGCCGCCTGGCCCAGCTGGGCATCGGCTACGGCGACGGGGTGCCGTACCGCTTCCACAGCGATGCCTACGTGCTGATCGCCGGCCATCGCGCGCCGGTGGTCTCGACCAGCGCGATGAGCCTGATGAGCGTCGATGTCACCGGTCTTCCTGAGCAGACCCTGCGTCCCGGACAGCGCGCCATGCTGTTCGGTCCCGGCCTGCCCGTGGACCAGATCGCCGCCGCTGCCGGTGTCGCACCCAACGTCGTGCATGTGCGCGCCGGGCGTTCGGCGCCGCGCTTCTACCTGCCCTGCCCGGACGATGCCGGCGCCGGAACCGCCGCGACCGCGCGGCCGCTTCACGCGCCACAGATGGTTTGACCGCGGCCGCCTGGTCCCCGGGCGCGCACTGCCAGCTTCGGCTTCCTCAGCTCCTTGTGCGTAGTGGTAACGGGCGCCTCGCGCCCGCGCGGCGCCCGTGCTGGGTCTGCGGCGCAATGCCCATCGCCCAAGTCCCGGTATTCTCTGGGAAATATAGGAATTTCAAATACCTCAGCGTAACGAAAAATATGCGGTCTACGTGGATTTGCGGAATTGCGCATGGCACGCTAACACACATCTGCTCCCAGACTTTTGGGCGTACTCCAAGCGGATCGCCAGTGGTGTGCAGAATGGACGGAGGAATAGGTCTCGCACGCGTGATTGTCGTCTATGCCGCCTTCTTGGCGTGCATCGGCGGATACTGGGTCTATCTCGAAGCCTCCTTCGACGCGATGCAGCAACAGGCCCTGTTCGAAGGGCGGCTGCGGGCCAAGCAGATCGCCGAGGCGGCGCGCCAGCAGCTTGCCGCCACCTTCAAGGGTGCGGACTACCTGCTGCAGAACGTGCGCTCCGAATTCCTGCGCGCACCCACGTCGTTCCAGGTGTTCGCGCCGACCGCAATCTCCCTCCTGCCGGCAAGCGCCCAGGCCCAGATCGCGGTCTATGACGCGGAGGGGCAACTCCTGCGATCGACCGGCGGCTGGAGCGCAGCCACGGACATCTCGACCACCGACGAATTCCGCGACCTCGCCGCCCAGTCGCCGCGGGACATATCGGCCATGAGCCGCCCGGAGCCGCGCCCGACCCCCTCCGGATGGGGCATCGTGCTGGCACGCCCGCTGATCCGCGAGGACGAGTTCCAGGGCGTGGTCACGCTGAACCTTTCACCGCTCTACCTTTCCGCCGAACTTGCGCACATCGTGCTCGGCTCCAACGACGTCGTCGGCGCCGTCCATCTGCCCGATGGCGCCTATCTCGCGCGCAACCAAGGCATGGAGCAGGTGCTCGGCAAGTTCGTGGACCCCGGCCGCCCATACCTTGATCCCGGCGCGCCGGCGACCGGAGACTTCACGGCTCTGTCGACCCACGAGCCGGCCGAGCGGCTCTATGCCTGGGCACGCCTGCCGCAGGAACCGGTCGCGGTCCTGGTCGGCCTCGCCACCTCAGACATACTCAGCCGAGCGAATGAGGACATGGCGCGCCACCGCGTGGGCAACCTCGCGGGAACCGCGCTTGTCCTCGCCATCGGCTCGCTCGCTGCCTCGCTGGCGATGCGCGATGTGCGGCAGCGCCGGGCGCTGGTGGAGCAGGAGGCGCTCTACCATTCCCTGTTCGAGCAGAACCACTCGGTCAAGCTCATCATCGATCCCCGCAGCGGCCGCATTCTTGCCGCCAACGGTGCCGCCGCCAACCTCTATGGCTATAGCCGCGAGACGCTCGCCGGCATGAGCATCACGCAGATCAACCAGCTTCCGCAGGACGAGATCGCCGGCTACTTGAATGGGGCGCTCGACGGGCGCAACCCGCATTTCGTGGCGCCGCACCGGCTTGCCTCGGGCGAGATACGGATGGTGGAAGTCTATTCCGGGCCGGTGATGTTCGACGGCAGGGCGGCGCTCTATTCCATCGTCCACGACATCAGCGACCGCTTCCGGCTGGAGCGCGCGCTGCGGGCCAGCGAGGAGCGCTACCGCACCATCTTCGAGGTGGTGCCCGCCGGCCTGATCCTGGTGAACGAGGCGGGCGACATCGTCGCGTGGAACGAGAGCGCCGTCGCCATGCTTGGCAACGACGCCTCAATCCTCGTCAACCGCACGGCGCCGCTGTTCGACCGCCACGGCCGCCCCGTGCCGCGCGATGCCCGCCCCAGCAGCCGCTGCCTGGACGAGGACGTGCGCAACGAGGTCTATTTTACCACCGGAGCCAACCGCGCCCGCCTCTTCATCAACGTGAACAGCCGGCGGATCTTCAACCCCGGGGACGCTCACCCGAGCGGCGCCATCATCACTTTTTCCGACATCACCGACAATGTCCTGCGCGAGGAATCCCTGCTGGTGAGCCAGCGGGTGTTCGATGCCTCCGGCGAGGGCATCGTGGTGTTCGACGGGAACGGGCGCGTGGCACGCGTGAACGCCGCCTTCGAGCAGATCACCGGCGTTTCCGCCGCCGAAGCCATTGGCGGCACGGCCGACGTCATCGCCGGCAGGAGCGTGGACACGAACGTGCTCGCGGCGATCCGCGAAAGCCTCTCGGAAGCCCGTGGCTGGGAAGGGGAAATTACCCTGCGCCGCGCGGATGGCAGCCAGTTGGTCCTGCGCGCGGTCATCAGCGCGATCGATTCGGCCGGAGGCACGCCCGCCGGCCACGTGGCGCTGCTCTCCGACATCACCGTGCGCAAGCGGCAGGAGGAGGAAGCCTGGCGGCGGGCCAATTTCGACGCCCTGACCGGGCTGCCCAACCGCACCTTGCTGATGGAGCGCATCCAGCAGGCCCTCGCGCTGGCGCGACGCCGCGGGGTATGCGCAGGCGTGCTGTTCATGGATCTCGACCGGTTCAAGGCCGTGAATGACGCCTTCGGCCATGCCGCCGGCGACGAGCTGCTGTGCCATGTGGCCCAGCGCATCAGCGCGACCATCCGCGCCGAGGACACGGTGGCGCGCATCGGCGGCGACGAGTTCGTGGTGCTCCTGCCCATGGTGCGGGACGAGGCCGAGGCGACCGCAGTGGCACAGAAGATCCTCGCCGCCATGCGGCGGCCGTTCTGGCTCGCTGCCGGCGAGGCAGAGATCGCCGCCTGCATCGGCGTCGCGGTCTCGGACGAGACGAACCTCGATTCCGCCGTCCTGATCGGCCGGGCGGACACCGCCATGTATCGCGGCAAGGCGCACGGCCGCGACCAGGTGAACACCTATTCCGAAAAGGATGTGCAACCCGCCTAAGGGGCGGTGCGCGCCAAGGTGTGCTAGAGGCCATGGCGGCCCGCGCGTCGCAGGACGGATGGAAGAGTGCATGTCCCAGCTCGAATTCCCGCTCGCCCGCCTGAAGGCGATGCTCGACGACCTGCCGCCGACAGCGCGGCGGATCGCCGGCTTCATGGTGGAACATCCCGAGCGGGTGCCGGCCATGTCGGCGAGCGACATCGCCGCCGCGGTCCAGGCGAGCGAAGGCTCGGTGATCGGGCTGTGCCAGCAGATCGGGGCGCGCGGCTTCGCCGAACTGAAGATCGCCGTGGCGAAGGAGATCGCCACCTCGCGCGCGCTGTTGCATGAGGCCATCACGCCCGGCGACAGCACGGCGGATGTGGTGGCGAAGTTCACGGCAAGCCACGCGGTGGCGCTGGAGGACACGGCGAAGGTGCTGGACGTCGCCGCCATCGACCGCGCCGCTGCGCTGATGGCGAAGGCGAAGCGCATCGAATTCTACGGCATCGGCACCGCCGCGCCGATCGCCGAGGATGCCGCCTACCGCTTCCTGCGACTGGGCCTCGACACCAAGGCGGTGACGGATTCCCACGGCCAGGCGGTCAGCGCCGCCTTCACCGGGCCCCAGGTGGCCACCCTCACCATCTCGCATTCCGGGCGCACCCACGAGACGTTGGAGGCGACGCGCCTGGCGCGGGAGGCCGGCGCGCGCACCATCTGCATCACCAATTACGGCAAGTCGCCGCTCCAGAACCATTGCGAGGTCGTGCTGTTCACGGCGGCACAGGAAACCAAATACCGGATGGAGGCGCTCTCAAGCCGCATCGCCGAACTGTTCGTGATCGACGTGCTTTATGCCCGGCTTGCGCTGGCGCGCTGGGAGCGCTCGCTGGCGGCGATCCAGAAATCCTACGACGTCATCGCCACCAAGCGGGTTTCGCCGGCACCTGAGAAATAGCCGGCCGCGCCGGGGACCATGGGCGCCCGTGCCTGGCGCGCCTCAGATGCTGACCGGGTTCGCCTTCGCCACCACGTCGAACGCCTGGAGGGTGGCGAGAAGGGCTTCGAGGTCCTTCAGCGGCACCATGTTCGGCCCGTCAGACGGCGCCTTGTCCGGGTCGGGGTGGGTCTCGATGAAGACCGCCGCCACGCCCACCGCCACGGCGGCACGCGCCAGGACCGGCACGAATTCCCGCTGCCCGCCCGAGGACGTGCCCTGCCCGCCCGGCTGCTGCACCGAATGGGTGGCGTCGAACACCACCGGCGCGCCGGTGGTCTTGGCGAGGATGGGCAGGCCGCGCATGTCCGAGACCAGCGTGTTGTAGCCGAACGAGGCGCCGCGCTCGGTGACGAGCACCCGGCCGTTGCCGGCGCCGGTGAGCTTCGCCACCACGTTCTTCATGTCCCAGGGGGCGAGGAACTGGCCCTTCTTCACGTTCACCACCTTGCCGGTGCGGGCGGCGGCGATGAGGAGGTCGGTCTGGCGGCACAGGAAGGCGGGAATTTGCAGCACGTCCACCACCTCGGCGGCGGGGGCGCACTGGTCGATCTCGTGCACGTCGGTCAGCGTCGGCAAACCGAGCGTGTCGCGGATCTCGGCGAACACCGGCAGCGCGCACTCCAGCCCCATGCCGCGCTGCGCGGCGAGCGAGGTGCGGTTGGCCTTGTCGAACGAGGTCTTGAAGATCAGCGGGATCTGCCGGCGCGCGGCGATCTCCTTCAGCGCGGACGCCACTTCGAGCGCGTGGGCGCGGCTCTCCATCTGGCACGGGCCGGCGATGAGGGCGAGCGGGAGGGCGTTGCCGATCTTGACGTCGCCGATGCTGACGACGGGCTCGGCCTCCACGGGCGGCGGCTGGATGGTCATGAAACGCAGTTCCTCACGGCGGGGCCTCGCCCGGCGGGCCGCCAAACTAGTTCGCCCCGCTCCCGGAGGGAAGCGGGCGCCGCAGCGCGCGGCGCCCGGCCGTCACTCAGCCCAGGAGGGACGCGACACCCTCGCGCTCTTCCAGGAGTTCGTTGAGGGTCTTGTCGAACATGGTCTTCGAGAAGTCGTCCATGGGCAGGCCCTGGACCACCTCGTATTCCCCGCCCGAGCACACCGCGGGCATGCCGAAGACGATGCCTTCCGGCACGCCGTAGGAGCCGTCCGACGCCACGCCCATGGAGACCCACTTGCCGTTGGTGCCGTGGATCCAGTCGTGCATGTGGTCGATGGCGGCGTTGGCGGCCGAGGCGGCCGACGACAGGCCGCGCGCCTCAATGATGGCGGCGCCGCGCTTGCCGACGGTCGGCAGCAGCACCTCGCGATACCAGGTCTCGTCATTGATGAGCGCCGGCAGCGGCTTGCCGTTCACGGTGGCGAAGCGGTAGTCGGCATACATGGTCGGCGAGTGGTTGCCCCACACCGCGACCTTCTCGATGTCCTTGGAGGCGACATTGGCCTTGGCGGCGAACTGCGAGAGCGCGCGGTTGTGGTCCAGCCGCAGCATGGCGGTGATGTTGCGGGCCGGCAGGTCGGGCGCGCTCTTGGCGGTGATGTAGGCGTTGGTGTTGGCCGGGTTGCCGACCACCAGCACCTTCACGTCGCGCTTGGCCACCTCGTTCAGCGCCTTGCCCTGGACCTTGAAGATCTCGGCATTGGCGGAAAGCAGGTCGGCGCGCTCCATGCCCTTCGAGCGCGGGCGGGCGCCCACCAGGATGGCGGCGTCGATGTCCTTGAAGGCCACCTTCGGATCGTCGGTGATCACCACGCCCGCGAAGTTCGGGAACGCGCAGTCCTCGATCTCCATCACGACGCCCTTCACGGCACCCTGGGCCTGGGGCAGGTCGAGGAGCTGGAGGATGACGGGCTGGTCCTTGCCGAACAGGTCGCCGTTGGCGATGCGGAAAAGGAGGGAATAGCAGATCTGACCGGCGGCGCCCGTGACAGCGACGCGAACGGCGGGTTTGGTCATGAGAGGAAAGCCCCTTGCCTAGTCAGAGCCCAGGTCGGCTCGGGCCGGCAATCTATGCCGCCGTGCAGCAGAATGAAAGCCGGCTCGGGCGCGGGCAAATGTCGGAGCGCGCCTCGGAGTTTGCGCCCTGTCATCCCCCGGCTTGTCCGGGGGATCCACCCTGCGGCCAGGCGGACGAGCCGCGGCACGGCGGCCCCGCCGTCGTCCGTCGTCACATGATGATGACGTGGTTCGCCAGTTCGTTGCGCTCGCCGGGCTTCGACGGCAGCGGGCCGGCGAGCAGGTCGCCCGCCTTGTGCACGCCGGCGATGAGGCCCTCGGCGAGGCTGCCCTTCTTGGCCTGGTCGGCCACGCGCTCGCAGATGTCGCGCCAGGCGCCGTGGCCGAGCGGGGTATGCACACCCTCGTCCGCCACGACCTCGATCAGGTGCTCCTGCGATGCGGCGAAGATGAGGATGCCGCTGCGCCCCTTCGCCTGCGGGATGCCGTGGGCGAGGAACATCTCGACCGCGGCGGAGCGCGCCGCCGCCTTGAGGGCGAGGCGCGGGATCACCTTCTGGGCGATGCTCGGCAGCATGAGGACGCCGGCGAACACCATGAACATGGCCGCCTGGATGCCCAGAAGCTGCATCGGCCGCATGGGCGTGAGGAGAACCAGGATCCACGGCAGCACAAGCGCCGCAAGCGCCGCATACATCACCGAGTAGAACGGGTGCTGGATCAGCGGCTCACGCGCTACCACCACCCGAATCTCGGCCGACGTCTTCGCCTCGGCCGCGGCGACCGCGGCGGCGATGCGCTGGAGCGCGTCGGCGCCGAGCGGCGACTGCTGCGCGTCCTCGGCGACGGCGGGGGGGGGAAAGAGCTTCATCGCAGGTCTCCCGGTGCGTAGGCCTGCTACGCAGGACCGCGCTCTGTTATCATATCCCACGATGGCGACGGCGAAAACTCGCACCGTAGCCGCCACCACCTCCTTGACAAGGTGTACCTGAATTGAATGGGTTAGGCGAATTGTGCGCTGCCAAGGACGGATTGTGATAAAGCCTGTCAAGGTTCTCGACGCCAAGTTTGCGGAATCCCTGTCGTCGGAGGCTTTTCGGGCGATCGAGGAGCGCATCGTTACCTTGGCCTTCGCGCCGGGAAGCACGTGGTCGGAGTCCGCCATCGCGGAGGCCGTCGCCATCGGCCGCACGCCGGTGCGGGAAGCGCTCCAGCGGCTGGCGGTGGGCCATGTGGTGAAGATCGTGCGCGGGCACGGCATCGTCATTTCGCCCATCGATCTGCAGACCCAGCTCCTGGTCATCGAGACGCGCCGCGAGTTGGAGCGCCTCGTCGCCGTCCGCGCGGCGCGGCGCGTGCTGGCGTCCGACAAGCGGGAGCTCCGGCAGATCGCCGACGAGCTGGAGGTGATCGGCCGCACCCAGCAGATCAAGGAATTCCTGAGCAAGCAGTTCGTCTACAAACACCTGCTCGCGGACATCGCCGGCAACCCGTTCGCGGCCGCGGCGCTGGAGCCGCTGCACATCCTCACCCGTCGCTTCTATTTCCGGTACCACCCCGACCTTGAGGACCTGCCCGAGGTGACGGCGGTCCATGCCGCGCTGCTGCGCGCGGTGGCGAGCGGCGACGAGGCTGCCACCGTCGGCGCGGTGAATAACATGATCGACTATGCGGAGCAGCTGACCCGCCGCATCGTCGAGCGCGAGCGTTGAGTATCGTTTTTCAGTGATTTGATGGGGTCGTGGCGGCGGGGCTGAAGCCCTGCTTGACGGCGCTCTCTTTTTGGATATTTTTGCGATATATTAGAAAAATATCTGGAGCGAGACGCGTGGAACAGGGACGGCAGGGCCGGGATGACCGGTCCCCCATCGCGCTTGAGTGCGACGTGCTGGTGGTCGGCGGCGGAGCGGCAGGCCTGGCCGCCGCGGTCACGGCGGCGCGCCAGGGGCTGAAGGTCACCTTGCTGGAGCGCTACGGCTTCTGCGGCGGCGCTGCGGTGGCCGGGCTCTCCGGCACCGTGTGCGGCATGTACGAGGCTTCCGACGACGCGGCACGCCCCCCGGTCCAGGCGGTGTTCGGCTTCCTCGACGAGTTCGTCGCCCGCATGGAGGCGCGCGGGGGCCTCACCGGGCCGGTGCGCTACGGCAAGACGTTCACCCGCGTGCACGACCCGCTCGCTTGGCGCGAAACCGCGGACGACTTGCTGACGGATGCCGGCGTTCAGGTGGTCTACCACACGGTCGTCACCGAGGTGCTGTGCGACGGCGACCGCCTGCGGGGCGTGCGGGGCTACACCAAGCAGGGACCGCTTACTGCCTCTGCACGACTCGTGGTCGACGCCTCGGGCGATGCCGACCTCGCGGTGATGGCCGGCCTGCCCTGCACGGTGGGCGACGAAGGCCGGGTGCAGAACCCCACCATGATCTTCCGCATGATGGGCGCGGACGTCGACCGGCTGAAGGCGGCCGAAGGGGAGGATTCCATCCTTGGCCCCCACGTCTCCGACCTGATCGCCAAGCTCCACGCGCAGGGGGAATACGTGCTCCCCCGCTCGAAGATCTTCCTGTTCCCGACGCCGAGGCCCAACGAGATCTTGTGCAACGTCACCCGCGTCATCGGACGCGACGGGCGCGAGCTGAACCCGCTGGTCGCCGGCGATCTCACCGAGGCGGAAGTCGAGGGCCGCAAGCAGGTCCGCCAGTACGAGCGGTTCCTGAAGAACCACATCGCCGGCTGCGCGGAGGCCTTCGTCAACGACACCGGCGTGCAGGTGGGCGTGCGCCAGACCCGGCAGATCGTCGGCACGAGCCGGCTCGCCAATGCGGACGTGCTGGCGGGCCGCAAGTTCGCCGACGGCATCGCCCGCTCGCCTTGGCCGATCGAGCTGCATTCGGGTGCCAAGCCCAAGCTCGAATGGCTCATGGAGGACGTCTACGAGGTGCCCTACGGCTGCTTCGTGCCCGAGCGCGGCGAGGGGCTCCTCGTCACTGGCCGCTGCCTTTCGGCCGAGCACGAGGCGCTCGCCTCGGCCCGCGTCACCGCCCAGTGCTTCTCCTACGGCCACGCCATCGGCCACGCCGCAGCCATTGCCGTGAAGGAGGGCATGCGCCCCCGCGACATCGACGGCCGCGACCTGCGCCAGGTGCTGAACCGCGACGGCGCACGGCTCGACTGACCCATTCGAAGAGGAGCAATCAATGATCAAGGAAGATCGCCGCGGGACGGTCTGCATCATCGAGATCGACCGTCCGCGCCGGCGCAACGCCCTCGACCACGCCACCGTCGCCGCTTTGCGCGCGCGCTTCGCCGCCCTGGACAGCGATCCGGCGGTCGCGGCCATCGTGCTCGGGGGAACGGCGCCCGGCTTCTGCGCCGGATCTGACCTCAAGGAGCTCGCCACCCTCGACCGGGACGGCATGGCCGAGCACGAGGCGGAGACCGCGGCCTTCGCACGCGCCCTCACCTTCCTGTCGAAGCCGGTGGTGGCGGCGGTGTCTGGCTTCGCCCTCGGCGGCGGCTTCATCCTCGCCGCGTCCTGTGACGTGGTGGCCACCGAGCCGGCGGCCCGCTGGCATCTGCCGGAAGTCACCAACGGCTGGATTCCGCCTTGGGGCCTCACCGTCCTGTCGGCCCGGTGCGGGCCGGTCGCCGCGCGCCGCCTCACCTGGGGCGCCCGTCCGGTGGATGGTGGCGAAGCGCACCGGCTCGGTGTCGCCGACATCCTCGCCGACAGCGCGCTGGAAGCGGCCGTGGAAGAGGCACAGGCGCTTGCGCAGCTTCCCGCCGAAGCGGTGGCCTCCACCAAGCGCTTCTTCGCCCGGCAGGTCATGGCCCAGGGCGAGGCAGAGGACATGGAGGCCAACCGCCTGTTCGTCGAGGACTGCCGCAGCGCCGCAGCCACCGCCACCTTCCAGCGCTTCGGAATGACCGCATGAACGTCCCCGTTTCCCCTGCCCGCAGCAAGATGGTGTCCGCCGAGCAGGCCGCCGGTCTGATCCGCGACGGCGACACGGTGGCCTGCGTCGGCGTGATCGGCTGGATCACCCCGGACGCCGTTCTCAAGGCGGTGGGCGAGCGCTTCGCCGCCTCCGGCACGCCGCGCGGGCTGACCTTCTATTTTCCCGTCGGCACCGGCGACGCGGTGGACATCCGCGGCATGGACCATGTGGCCCGCGAAGGGCTCATGAAGCGCATCGTGTCCGGCTCCTATATCAACCCCGTCAATCCCCGGACCGGCGGGCGCCCGGCCCTCATGGGGCTGATCCGCGAGAACAAGGTGGAGGCCTATTCCTGGCCCATCGGTGCCACCATGCACTGGCTGCGCGAGGTGGCGCGCCGCTCGCCAGGCTATCTGACCAAGATCGGCCTCGGCACCTATGCGGACCCCCGCAACGGCGGCGGCAAGTTCACCGACCGCTGCAAGGACGACCTGATCGAGGTGATGGAGTTCCGCGGCGAGGAGCACCTGTTCTATCCCTCCTGGCCGCTCGACGTGGGCATCATCCGCGCCTCCTCCGCCGACGAGTTCGGCAACCTCTCGTGGGAGGACGAGCCGCTGCTCTCGAGCAACCTGCAGATCGCGCTGGCGGTGAAGGCCTCGGGCGGCAAGGTGATCGCCCAGGTGCGGCGGATCGTGCCGCGCCATTCGCGTCCGGTGTCCGCGGTGCGGGTGCCCGGCGTGCTGGTGGACGCGGTGGTGGTGGACCCGCAGATGGTGATGAGCACCGGGGTCGACTACGACGCAGGCTATCTCGGCATGGCGAACCATCCGCTCGACCTCGGCCCCCTGCCGATCTCGGCGGACAAGGTCATCGCCCGGCGCGCGGCGCGCGAGGTGCGTCCGGGCGAGGTCTCGATCTTCGGCTTCGGCGCCTCCTCCGACACGCCGCAGGTGATGGCCGAGGAAGGACTGCTCACCGGCGACAAGCTCTACGACTACAACTTCACCACCGAGCACGGCCCGTTCGGCGGGTTCGTGATGAGCGGGTGGCAGTTCTCCGCCAACTGGAATCCGGAGGCGCTGCTGGACGGGCCGAGCCAGTTCGACTTCATCGACGGCGGCCTGTGCCCGTTCGCGGCGCTGGCCTTCGCCCAGTTCGACGCCGCCGGGTGCGTGAACGTCAGCAAGTTCGGCGCCGCCAATCCCGGCGCCGGCGGCTTCATCGACATCGCTGCGAACGCGCGCCGCCTGGTCTTCACCGGCACCTTCACCACGGCGGGCCTCGAGTGCGGCTTTCAGGACGGGCGGCTCTCCATCCTCAAGGAGGGCAAGGTTGGCAAGTTCGTCCAGGCCGCCGACAGCATCACCTACCGCGTGCGGGACGGGGTGCGCCAGATCGGCCAGGAGGCGCTGATCATCACCGAGCGCGCGGTGTTCCGGGTCGAGGCCGACGGGCTCGTCCTCGCGGAGGTGGCGGACGGCATCGACGTAAAGACCCAGATCCTCGACCTCATGGCCTACCAGCCCGTGCGGATCGCCGATCCTCTGCCCAAGATGGATCCGGCGCTGTTCAAGTAAGACCAAGAAGACAAAGACAAAACGAGCACAGTCAGACTCGACGACACAAAAATTGGGAGGAGCAGATGGTTACGAGACGCAACATGATCGCGGGCGGAGCTGCACTCGCCGCCTCGGCGACGCTGGCCGCTCCGGCTATTGCCCAGAAGGCGCACCGCTGGCGCATCCAGACGCTGTGGCAGGCGGGCACGGTGAACCAGCAGGCCTTCGAGCGCTTCTGCGAGAACGTCAAGGCCATGACCGACGGGCGGCTGCAGATCACCGCCCTCGCCTCCGGCGCGGCGGTGGGCCAGCAGGAGACGCTCGACGCGGTCTCGCGCGGCCTGCTCGACGGCCATCACCCCGCGACCGTCTACTGGACCGGACGGAACCCGGCCTTCGGCGTCATCGGCGACCTCAACGGCGCCTACGACAATCCCTACCAGGCGCAGGACTATTTCGAGAACTATGGCGGCCTCGATCTGCTGAAGGAGATCTACAAGCCGTTCAAGATCTACCCCATCGGCGTCGCGTGGTGGGGCATGGAATCGATCCCCGTGTCGCGCCCGGTGCGCGGCCCCGAGGACCTCAAGGGCCTGAAGATGCGCCTGCCGCAGGGCATGTCGGCGGACATCTTCGCCAAGTTCGGCGTGGTGGCGGTGAACCTGCCCGGCACCGAGGTGTTCAGCGGCCTCGACCGCGGCGTCATCGAGGCGGCCGACTGGGGCACGCTCGGCATGAACGCCGAGATCGGCCTCCACGAGAAGGCGAAGTGGGCGCTGTTCCCCGGCTTCCACTCCATGCCGGTGGGCGACGTCTCGGTAAACCAGGACCGCTGGGACGCGCTGACCCCGGACCTCAAGGCGATCCTCACGGTGGGCGTGCGCGACTTCTGCCGCGACATGATCCAATCGGTGGCGCGCCAAGATGCGGCCACCGCCGTCGCCCTCGCCGAAAAGAAGGTGGAGCTCATCGCCTGGACCCCCGAGGGGCGGCGCAAGTTCCGCACCACGGCCGAAGAGGTCTGGCAGCAGTACGCGCAGAAGAACGAGCTCTGCAAGAAGGCCGTGGACGGCCAGGTGGCCTACCTCAAGAGCCGCGGCCTCATCGGCTGACGCGCGCGCGCCGGGCGGAGCGGATCGTCCGGCAGACACAAGCATGAGCGCGCGGGGGGCAGCCGCCCGCGCGCCCATCCCCGCAGGAGAGCCCCATGAACCGGTTCGACCGCGCGAGCGCCGCCTTCAGCGACGCGATCGCCTGGATCTACTTCATCGTGTTCCTGATCACCGCCTACGACGTGGCGGCGCGCTATATCTTCAACTCACCGACGGTCTGGGGCGCTGACCTCGTGATCGCGCTGGCCGGCATCCACTACATGCTCTCCGGCGCGGGCGCGCTCCAGCGCGGCGACCACGTGCGCATCGACGTGATCTACAACATGCTGCCCGCGCGGATGAAATTCCTCTCGGACATCTTGTCCGACCTGATCATCATCATGGTCCTCGTCGCGCTCGTCTGGTTCGGCGTCGCCCAGGCCCTGCCTTCGATCCACGATTTCGAGACCACCGGCACGGCCTGGAACGCGCCGACGCCCATGGTCATGAAGATCGCCATCCCCGTCGGCGCCGCGCTCATGCTGGCGCAGGCGCTGGTGAACCTCGCCCGCCGCCTGCGCGGCGAGGTCGGGCCGCCGGCCGAGACCGCCGACGCCACATCCCGTCCGCTCGACTGAGCGCGCCCGCCCTCCGACCGGCACAGGTATCCCATGTCCATCGAATACGGCACGCTCCTGATCGTGACGCTCATGGTCGCGCTGATGGTGATCGGCCTCCCGCTCGCCTTCGTGACCGCATTCACGGCGGGCGTCTTCGGCTTCATCCTCTTTGGAACCGAGAGCTTCTTCCTGATCGTCAGCCGCATCTTCACGCTGATGAACAACTACGCTCTGATCTCGGTGCCCCTGTTCGTGCTCATGGGCTGCATCCTGGAGCGCAGCGGCCTGGTGGAGGGCATGTTCAAGTCGCTTCACCTGCTGGTGGGGCGCATTCCCGGCGGGCTCGCTGTGGCGACCATCGTCGCTTCCACCATCATGGCCGCCATGGTGGGCGTGATCGGCGCCGAGATCGTCACCCTCGGCCTCGTCTGCCTGCCGGCCATGCTCCGGCGCGGCTACGACAAGCGCCTGGTCAGCGGCGTGATCTGCGCCGGCGGCTCGCTCGGAACCATGATCCCGCCCTCGGTGGTGCTCATCGTCTACGGCCTCGTGGCCCAGGTCTCCATCGGCAAGCTGTTCATGGCGGCGATCGGCCCGGGCCTTCTGCTGGCCGGCCTCTATGCAGCCTATACGGTCTTCATCTGCTGGCGCCGGCCCGAACTCGCCCCGCTGCCGGACGCGCGCGAATCCGCTGCTCCGCTCTCCCAGCGCCTCGCCGAGATGCGCCAGCTGATCGCCCCGGCGCTGCTCATCGCCTTCGTGATGACGTGCTTCTACACCGGCATCGCCACCCCCACCGAGGTGGGCGCGCTCGGCACTCTCGGCGCCCTCGTGATCCTCGCCGTGAACGGCCAGTTCACCTTCGCCAACCTGCGCCACTCGGTGGTGCAGACCGGGCGCACGGTGGCCATGGTCACCTGGATCTTCTTCGGCGCCTCGGCGCTGGTGGGAATCTACACGCTGGCCGGCGGCACCGACTTCCTGCGCGGCGAGATCCTCGATTTGGGCTTCAGCCCGCTCGGCACGCTGCTGATGATGATGGGCATCCTGATCGTGCTCGGCTGCTTTATCGACTGGATCGGCATCGCGCTGCTCACCATGCCGATCTTCGTGCCGATCATCAAAAGCCTCGGCTACGACCCGGTTTGGTTCGGCATCCTGTTCTGCATGAACATGCAGCTCTCCTACCTGTCGCCGCCGTTCGGCCCGGCCGCCTTCTACCTGAAGGGCGTGGCGCCGCCGGAGGTGTCGCTCTCCGACATCTTCGCCGGGGTGTGGCCCTTCATCCTGCTCCAGCTCGTGGCGCTCGGCATGGTGATCGCACTGCCCGAGATCGCCATGTGGCTCCCGGCCCACACCCAATGAGGGCGCCCCTGACCGACACCACCGGCATCCTTGCCGAAGAGGCCCACGGGGCGGTGCGCCGCCTCACCCTCCTGCGCCCGCTGCGCCGCAACGCCATGGACGGCGCGCTGGTGGAGGCCCTCGCCATGGCGCTCCGGCGCCTCGACCGGGACGAAAGCGTGCGGGCAATCGTCCTCGACGGCGCCGCCCCCGGCTTCTGCGCGGGGAGCGACCTCAAGTACATCAGCGCCTTGGAACTCGACGCCATGCGCCGCTTCGAGCAGGCCTGCGGCGACCTCGGCCGCCTCATGAGCTTCCTCTCGAAGCCGGTTGTGGCGGCGGTGGAGGGCTTCGCCATCGGCGGCGGCCTCACGCTTGCCGCCTGCTGCGACCTGGTGGTGGCGGCGAAGGGCTCGCGCTGGAGCCTGCCGGAGGTGCCGATCGGCTGGCTCACGCCCTGGGGGCTGAAGGCGCTGGTGGCGCGTGTCGGCTTCGTGCGCGCCCGCACTCTGTGCTTCTGCCTGGAGGCCCTCTCAGGCGAGGAGGCCGCCGCCATGGGCCTTGCCGACCGGCTGGCGGAGGACGGCCAGGCGCTGGCGGACGCGCTGCGCCACGCCGCGCTGCTCGCCGAACTGCCGCCGCCCGCGGTCGCCGCCACCAAGCGCTTCTTCGCCCGCCATGTGATGGCCGAGGGCGAGGCCATGGACGTGGAGGCGAACCTCCTGTTCGCGGCCAACTGCGCCGCCCCCGCCGCCCGCGCCGCCTTCGACACGTTCCGCGCCAAATCCCTGTGAGGATGCCATGCTGCTCGATCTGTCCGACGATGAGACCCTGTTGAAGTCGAGCCTGGAGGCGTTCGCCCAGCAGGTGCTCGCGCCCCGCATCAAGCCCTTCGTCGACCGCCATGAATTCCCGACCGAGCTGGTGAAGGAGTTCCTCGCCCTCGGCTTCATGGGCACGGCCTATGACGAGGCCTATGACGGCGGCGGCATGGGCACGCGCGGCGCGGCCATCGTGGCGGAGACGCTGGCGCGGGTGGAGCCAGGGTTCGCCGCCATCTATCTGTGCAACAGCGCGCCCATGACGGTGATCTCCCGCTACGGCTCGCCGGAGCAGAAAGAGAAATGGCTGGCTCCGCTCTGCCGCGGCGAGATGGTGGCCTCCTTCGGCGTCACTGAGCCCCATGGCGGTTCGGATGTGGCGGCGACCCGCACCCGCGCGGTGGAGGACGGCGACCACTTCGTGCTGACCGGCGCGAAGATCTTCTCCACCAACGGCGGCACGCCGCTCCATGGCCTCTCCACCATCATCGCCGTGACCGATCCGGAGAAGGGGGCCAAGGGCCTGTCCACCTTCGTGGTACCGGTGGGCACGCCTGGCTTCCGCGTGGGCAAGGCAGGGCGCAAGATCGGCTGGCGCATCGCCGATTCCGTCGAGCTCTACCTCGACGAATGCCGCATCCCAAGGGCCAACATGGTGGGCAACCGGGGCGACGGGCTGAAGCAGATCCTCACCACGCTCTCCATCGGCCGCATTCTGGTGGCAGCCACCGGGCTCGGCCTGTCGCGCAAGGCGGTGGATCTCGCCCGCGCCTATGCCGCGGAGCGCAAGGTGGGCGGCGCGCCGATCCTGGCGAACCAGGGCGTCGCTTTCCCGCTCGCCGACGCGCTCACGAAAATCCACGCCGCCGAACTGATGGTGCGGAACGCCGCCGCCATCTCCGACGCCGGCCGGCCGTTCCGCACCGAAACCTCGATGGTGAAGCTGTTCGCCAGCGAGATGGCGAGCGAGATCGCCGACATCGCCATCCAGGTGCATGGCGGCTACGGCGTGTTCGAGGACTTCGAGGTGTCCGGGCTGCTGGGCGAGGCGAAGGTGCTGCGGATCGTCGAGGGCACGAGCGAGGTGCAACGCCTCATCATCGCCCGCGAACTGGCGAACTAGACGCGACCCGACCCTGTGGGGCCGCGCCGTGGCTCCACAGGGTCCGCACTCTCCGCCTCCGAGCCGGAGAACGCGCGCCTCCGGAGCCGCTACGGCGACAGCGCGATCTGCTCCAGGCCCAGCGTCTCGGGGAAGCCGAGCACCAGATTCATGTTCTGCACCGCCTGGCCGGAGGCGCCCTTCACCAGATTGTCCAGCGTCGAGACGATGATGGCGCGGCCGGCGACCCGGTCCGCCACCACGCCGATGAACACCATGTTCGATCCGCGGGTGTGCCGCGACAGCGGCACCTGGCCGAACGGCAGGACGTGCACGAAGGGCTCGCCCTTGTAGTAGGTGGCGATGAGCTGGTGCAGGTCCTCGGCGTTGGCACCGGTGGTGCGCACGAAGATGGTGGCGTAGATGCCCCGGTTCATAGGCGAGAGCACCGGGACGAACATGGGCGTGACCGGGCGGCCGGCGGCCTTGGAATATTCCTGGTCCAGTTCGCCCATGTGCCGGTGCGAGCCGACCGAATAGGCGAACGTGCCCTCGGAGATTTCCGAGAACAGCATCGCCTCCTTGGCCGAGCGGCCGGCGCCCGACATGCCGGTCTTGGAATCGATGACGATGCTGTCCGGCTCGATCGCCCCCGCCTCCAGCAGCGGGACGATGGGCAGGATGGCGGTGGTGGTGTGGCAGCCGGGATTGGCGACGAGCCGCGCGGCCTTGATCTCCTCGCGGTAGATCTCCACCAGGCCGAACACCGCCTCCTTCTGCAGGTCCAAGGCGGCGTGCGGGTGGCCGTACCACTGCTCGTAGGCGCCGGGATCGGACAGGCGGAAGTCGGCGGAGAGATCCACCACCTTGAGGTTCGGATGCTTCTCCAGCAGCCCCTTCACCACCTGCTGCGTGGTGGCGTGGGGCAGCGCGCAGAACACGAGGTCCACGGCCGAGAAGTCCGCCTCCTCGATGGTGAGGAGCTTCGGCAGCGGGAACGGTGCGAACTGCGGGAACACGTCCGCCATCGCCTGCCCGGCCTTGCGGTCGGCGGTGAGCACGGTGATCTCGACCCGCGGATGGCGCAGCAGCAGGCGCACCAGTTCCGATCCGGTGTAGCCGGAGGCACCGAGCACGGCGATGCGCGCCTTCTGATCCGCCATCTTCCTCTCCTGACGCTGCCGGCGCGGGAGGCGGCCGGCGGTGTGGGGCGAAGGTGTCTACACCCTTCCCCCGCGTGGGGAAAGGCAGGAAGCGGGATCGGGTTCCGTACGCCGGCTCAGCATCCGATGGCGCCCGCGCGCCGAGGCTCAGATGTCCAGCAATTCCTCGTCGGCGAAGGCCGCGCGCTCGGAGATGAAGGCGAAGCGCGCCTCCGGCTTGTTGCCCATGAGGCGCTCGACGAGGTCGGCGGTCGCGGCCCGCTCGGCATCCTCGATGCCGACCCGTTGGAGTGTGCGGGTGCGCGGGTCCATGGTGGTCTCCTTGAGCTGCGCCGGCATCATCTCGCCGAGGCCCTTGAAGCGGCCCACCTCCACCTTGCCCTTGGCCGAAAACTCCTTCTTCAGCAGCAGGTCCTTGTGGGCGTCGTCCCGGGCATAGAGCGTCTTCGCGCCCTGCGTTATGCGGTAGAGCGGCGGCACGGCGAGGAAGAGGTGGCCTTCCTCGATCAGCTTCGGCATCTGCCGGTAGAAATAGGTGACGAGGAGCGAGGCGATGTGCGCGCCGTCCACGTCCGCGTCGGTCATGATGATGACCTTCTCGTACCTGAGGTCCGCCTCGCGGTAGTGGGTGAGCGCGCCGCAGCCGAGCGCCTGGCCGAGGTCGGCAAGCTGCTGGTTCGCCGCCAGCTTGTCGCGGGTGGCGTTGGCGACGTTGAGGATCTTGCCGCGCAAAGGCAGCACCGCCTGGGTCTTGCGGTCGCGCGCCTGCTTGGCGGAGCCGCCGGCCGAGTCGCCCTCGACGATGAATATCTCGGAACCCGCCGCCTCGGTGTTGGAGCAGTCGGCGAGCTTGCCCGGCAGGCGCAGCTTGCGCACCGCGGTCTTGCGCGAGACCTCCTTCTCCTGCCTGCGGCGAAGCCGCTCGTCGGCGCGGTCGATCACGTGGTCGAGCAGCCGGCTCGCCTGCACCGGATTGGCGGCGAGCCAGTGGTCGAACGGGTCGCGCAGCGCCTGCTCAACGATGCGGGCGGCCTCCTGGGTGGCGAGCCGGTCCTTGGTCTGGCCCTGGAATTCGGGCTCGCGCACGAACACCGAGAGCATGGCGGCGCAGCCGGTGATGACGTCGTCGCCGGTGACGATGGCCGCGCGCTTGCCCTGGCCGGAGCGCTCGGCATGGTCCTTGAGGCCCTTGAGCAGCATCGTGCGCAGGCCGTTCTCGTGGGTGCCGCCGTCCGGCGTCGGGATGGTGTTGCAATAGGAAGAGATGCCGCCGTCGCCGTCCGCCACCCACGCCACGGCCCATTCCACCGAACCGTGGCCGCCGGGCTTCTGGATGCGCCCGGAGAAGATGTCCGAATGCACCAGCGTCTGGCCTTCCAGGTCGCCGGCGAGATAGTCCCTGAGGCCGCCAGGGAAGCGGAACACCATCTTCTCGGGCACGTCGGTGCCCTTCACCAGCGCGCCGTCGCACGACCAGCGGATCTCGACGCCGCCGAACAGATACGCCTTCGAGCGCGCCATGCGGAACACGCGGGCCGGCTCGAAATGGGCCGCCGCGCCGAAGATTTCCGGATCCGGGTGGAAGCGCACCTTGGTGCCGCGCCGGTTGGTGATGCGGCCGACTTCCTTCAGCGGACCCTGGGGCACACCCTTGGAGAAGCTCTGGCGGTAGAGCGTCTGGTTGCGCGCGACCTCCACCTCCAGGTCGTCGGCGAGCGCGTTCACCACCGAGACGCCGACGCCGTGCAGACCGCCGGAGGTCTCATAGACCTTGCTGTCGAACTTTCCGCCGGCATGGAGCGTGGTCATGATGACCTCGAGCGCCGACTTGCCGGGGAATTTCGGGTGGTCCTCCACCGGGATGCCGCGGCCGTTGTCGGTCACCGTGAGGTAGCCGTCGGCCCCAAGCTCCACCTCGATGAAGGAGGCGTGGCCGGCCACGGCCTCGTCCATGGAATTATCGATCACCTCGGCAAACAGGTGGTGCAGCGCCTTGGAATCGGTGCCGCCGATATACATGCCGGGCCGGCGCCGCACCGGCTCCAGGCCTTCCAGCACCTCGATATGGGCGGCGGTGTAGTCGGAGGCCATGGCCGGCACGGCGGCCGCCTTGGCCTTGGCAGCGGGCTTCGCGGCGGGACGCGGGGTGGACGCCCCGAAGAGGTCATCGGTATCGGACATGGGTGCTCGATAGCAGAAGGGCGGGGCCTCAGGCACGCGAATCGTTCCGCATGCCCCGGCTTGATCCACGCCATAGTGACAGACCCGGCCGCGCAGGGGAACGGAAGGGAAACATTCTGTGGGCCGGGTGTCCTTCCGCGTACCCCTACGGGGGCTGGATGTTTTGCCCGCTGCGCGGGAGTCTCCCCTGGACCCCGGCTCGGCGCTCCGGCTGCGCCGTCGCTTGGCCGGGGAACGACGGCTGCGCCGTCGCTGGGCCGGGAAACCGCCCTCGCGCCCCGGCCGACTGGAGCGCAAGCGGAAGGAGAGCCGGAGCCCAGCGCAAGGAGGCGCCGCAGGCGGCTTCTTCCGCCGCAGGCGGAGCGACGCTGGGATTGCCGGCTGCGCCGGAGTTTCCCCTGGACCCCGGCTCGCCGCTCCGGCTGCGCCGTCGCTGGGCCGGGGAACGACGGCCGCGCCGTCGCTGGGCCGGGGAACCGCCCTCGCGCCCCGGCCGACTGGAGCGCCAGCGGAAGGAGAGCCGGGGCCCAGCGCAAGACTCCGCCGCAGGCGACCATCTCCGCCGAAGGCGCCCGCTACGACGCCGTCAGCGACACCGGCCGTCCGTCCCGCGCCAGCCGCAGCACCACATGGGCCGCCTTCACGCTCGGATGCTCGTCGTCGATGCCGAAGATGTCGTCCAGCCGCGCGAACCCGGCGAGCTGGCGTGCGCGCTGCGGCGTGTCGGCGATGGTGCGGGCGAGCGCGTCGGCGAGCACCGGGACGGTGAGGAATTCCTGCAGCAGCTCGGGCACCACGTCCTCGCCGATGACGCGGTTTGCGAGCACCACGCTGGTGCCCTGGAGCAGGCGCCGGCCGATCTGCGCCTCCAGCCAGCCGATGCGATAGGCCGCGACCATGGGCACGCCGGCGAGCGCCAGTTCGAGCGTCACGGTGCCCGAGGCGGCGAGCGCGGCGCGGGCGCAGCGGAACGCCTGGAACTTCTCCGCCTCCGTCACCACCACCCGCGGCTTCACCGGCCAGGGGGCGATGGTCTCCTCGATCAAGCCCTGCAGGCGCGGCAGGGTCGGCAGAACGAGGTCCATGGCCTGCGTCTTGGCCACGCGGGCGAGCGCCCAGCCGAAATCCTTGCCGAGCCGGGTGATCTCGCGCCGCCGGCTGCCGGGCAGCACCAGGACGAGCGGCAGCTCCGCCTCGCGCCGCGCCGCCTCCTCCGTGCTCGGCCGAAGCGCGCCGAGCCGCTCCAGCAGCGGATGCCCCACATAGGTGGTGGGCGGACCGCCAAGAACCCGGTGCACCTCCGGCTCGAACGGGAGCAGCGCCAGCAGGTGGTCCACATAGGGCCGCATGGCCGCCGCGCGGCCCGAGCGCCACACCCACACCGTGGGCGAGACATATTTGACGATCGGGATCTTCGGATTGGCGGCGCGCACCCGCGCGGCGACGCGGTGGGTGAAGTCCGGCGCGTCGATCAGCACCAGCACGTCCGGCGGGTCGGCCAGCACCGCCTCCACGGTCTGCTTCAGGCGCCGCAGGATGCGCGGCAGGCGCGACAGCACGGCCGCAACGCCGATGGCGGTGAGGTCCTCCATGGGGAAGAGGCTGTCCAGCCCCGCCCGGCCCATGCGGGCGCCGCCGATGCCGGAAAAGGACACGCTCTCCAGCGCGCGCACGGCGAGCGCCTCCATCAGCGCGCCGCCCAGCTGGTCGCCAGATTCCTCGCCCGCCACCAGGAACACCCGGAGCGGCCGGTCCGCGTCAGTTGCCGCCATCTGCACCCGATCCTGCCGTTCGCGCCGCCGCGCCTGCCGCCATGCCCACCACGTAGAGGTCCGCGGCGTCCGCCGCCGCGACCAGCGTCTCGACGTCCGGAACGATGGCGCCGCGTGCCTCGAAGGCGATGCCTGCGAGGCCCACCGCCGCCGCTCGCTCGACCGTGTGCGGACCGAGCGAGGGCAGATCGATGCGCCGGTCCTGGCCGGGCTTCGGCGCCTTCACCAGAACGCCCTGGCGCTTGGCGAGGCGGATGCGGCCGGAGCGGCGCATCTCGCCGAAGCGCGCCAGCATCTGGTCGGTGCCCTCGGCTGCCTCCACCGCCACCACCCAGCCATCGGCGACGATCACCGCCTGGCCCACGTCGAACGGCCCCAGCGTGCGGATGACGGCGAGGCCCTTGGCCATGTCGGCTTCGTCCTCAGGGCTGGGCCGGCAGGAACCGAGGACGCCTTCCGGCAGCAGCAGCCGGGGGGCGACCTCGTGCGCGCCGACGAGATGGAAGCCCTGTTCCTGCACCAGCTCCAGCACGCCGGAGAGGAGATGATTGTCGCCGCCGCGGAACAGGCGCGCGATGCGCGGCAGCAGCCGCAGCATGGTAAAATCGAAGCCGATGTCGCGCAGGCGCGGCCGGGTGAGCCCGCCCACCATGACGAGGTCACGGATGCCGCGCGCGCGGCCCATGGCGGCGACCTTGCCCAGCGAGCCGAGGCGGAACCACACGTGCTCGTAGCGCTCCAGCGCCGGATCGGCGAAGCCCTGGATCAGGAACAGGATTACCTTGCGCCCCTCGGCGAGGGCGGCGTCCGCGACCGCTCCGGGAAAGGCGCCGCTGCCTGCGACGATGCCGAGCGGCCCCTCGCCAGTCGGCCCACGCCGGCCGCGTGGGGAAAGCGCCCCTGCCCCCGGCCCGGTGGCCGGCGCCTCCAGTGCGGGGCGCGGCGGCTCGCTCACCTCAATCCTCCTGGACGACGCCCCGGGAGGGCTGGCACAGGGAACGCGAGCGGTTCTGGTCGATGAACGCCACCACCTGCGCGGCGAAGTCCGACTGGCCTGTCATGGCGCGCACCCGCTCCAGGCGCGCATCGAAGGTGCCGCCGCCGAAGAACAGGTCGCGATAGACCGCGCGCGCCTCGTGGAGCTGGGTCTTGGTGAAGCCACGCCGACGCATGCCGATGACGTTGAGGCCCACCAGCTTGCCGGCCTGGCCGAGCACGTTGCCGAACGGGATCACGTCCTCGCGCACGCCGGTGAGGCCGGAAATCATGCACTGGGCGCCGATGCGCGTGAACTGGTGCACCGCGCACAGGCCGCCCAGGAAGGTAAAGTCGCCGACGCTCACATGGCCCGCCAGGGTGGCGTTGTTGGCGAACACCACGCTCTCGCCGACGAGGCAGTCATGGCCCACATGGGTGCCCACCATGAGCATGCAGCGCGGACCGATCACCGTCTGGCCACGCCCGCCCGCAGTGCCGATATTGGCGGTGACGTGCTCGCGGATGACGCAGTCCTCGCCGATAAGGAGGCGCGTCTTCTCGCCCTTGTAGTGCACCGACTGGGGCGGCGTACCGAGCGAGGCGAAGGGATAGACCACGCTGCGCGCGCCGATCGCGGTGGCGCCGGTGACGTTCACGTGGGAGACGAGGCGCACGCCTTGCGCCAGTTCCACGTCCGGACCGACCGTGCAGAAGGGACCGACCTCCACGTCGTCCGCGAGGTGCGCGCCCTGATCCACCAGCGCGGTGGGGTGGATGTTCGGCACGCGTCAGGTCTCCATGATCATGGCGCCGAGACGTGCCTCGGCGACCAGTTCGCCGCGCACCTTGGCTTCGCCGCGATACCACCACATGTTGCGGCGGCGGGCGATGCGCGTCATGTGATATTCGAGCACGTCGCCCGGCACCACAGGACGGCGGAACTTGGCCTCGTCGATGGTCATGAAATAGACCAGGGACGGCGTCTCGCGCTCCTTGCCCAGCACGCAGATGACGCCTGCGGTCTGCGCCATGCCCTCCATGATGAGCACGCCGGGCATCACGGGATTGCCCGGGAAATGCCCCTGGAAATGCGGCTCGTTGGCGGTGACGTTCTTGATGCCGACGCAGGAGAGGTCGCCGTCGATCTGCTCGACGCGGTCCACCAGAAGGAACGGATAGCGGTGCGGCAGGCAGGCGAGCACGCGCTGGATGTCCACGCTCTGGAGCACCTTGGCGGGCGCCGGCTCGGCTGCGGATTTGGCTTCGTTTTCCGGCTGCGGCGTCTCGCTCATGCGCCCCTTCCCCCGTCGTCCTGCGGCTCGTAAGTACCTTGCGTCCCATCCGCATCATCGGCCCGCCGTTGCGCGAGCCGCTTCAGCGTCATCACCTCGCGGAACCAGTCGCGCACCGGCTTCGCCGGCGAACCACCCCAGCGCACGCCGGGCGGAACCTCGCCGGCCACGTTGCTGGAGGCGGCGATCTGCGCGCCGGTGCCGATAGTGATGTGCCCCACCACGCCCACCTGCCCGCCCAGCATCACGAAATCACCCAGCTTGGTGGAGCCGGAAATGCCGGTCTGCGAGACGATGATGCAGTGGCGTCCGATCACCACGTTGTGGGCGATCTGCACCAGGTTGTCGATCTTGGTGCCCTCGCCGATCACCGTGTCGTTGAGCGCACCCCGGTCGATGGTGGTGTTCGAGCCGATCTCCACGTCGTCCTGGATCACCACGCGGCCAATTTGCGGAATCTTCAGGTGCCCGCGCGCGCTCGGCTGGTAGCCGAAGCCGTCGCCGCCGATGCGCGCGCCGGCATGGATGATGACATTGTTGCCGAGGAAGGCATGGGTCAGGCTCGCGCCCGGCCCGATGGCGCAGTTGCGGCCGATCCGCACCTCGGGGCCGATCACGGCGCCGGCGCAGACCACCGAGCCCGCCCCCACTTCCGCGCCGGGGCCGATCACGGCGCCCGGATCGACGGTGACGCCGTCTTCCAGGCGCGCCTTGGGATGGACCAGGGCGCCGGGCGCCACCCCCTCGTGGCCGAACAGAGGCTGCGGGCGCAGCGCCGCGGGGTAGAGCGCGCGCGTCACCAGAGCGAAGGCGAGCGCCGGGCGCGGCGCGATTAGCAGCGGCAGTTCCGCCGGCGCCTTGGGCGCGAAGCGCTCGGAGGTGATGAGGGCGCCGGCGCGCGTGGTGGCGAGGCGTTCGGCGAACAGGAAGGTATCGCAGAAGGCCAGATCGTCAGGCCCGGCCCCATCGAGGCTCGCCACCGAGGAGATGGTGCGCGCCGCCAGCGCGTCGATCGTCGCGCCGGGACCGGCGAGCTGAGCGCCGCTGATCCGGGCGACCTCGGCAAGGGTGATCGGCGCGGGGCGCGGGAAGAAGGCCGTCTGGCTCATGGATCAACAGGTTCGGGCGCCGAAGGGCTCACGCTCCTCGGCGCCCGCAATGAGGGGATGGGCGATCAGAAGCGGGTGCCGCCGGAGAAGCGGAACGCCTGGAGCTGATCGTAGGACGCCTTCGAGATCGCCCACGCATAGTCGAAGCGCAGCGGGCCGAAGGGCGACTGCCAGATGAGGCTGGCGCCGATGGAGGAGCGGATCACGTCTTCGTCGGCCACGCAGACGTTGCCGGACGCGTTCTTGGTGGAATACCCGGTCGTGCGGCAGTCGACGAAATTGGGCCGGCCGTAGATGTTGTTGCCATTCCAATTCGGCACGCTCGGGAACGAGGTCGGGCCGCCATAGTCGAACAGGTTGCCCGCGTCCGCGAAGATCGCGCCCTTCATGCCGATGTCCTTGGGCAGGAAGGAGAAGGGGAACTGGATTTCAGCCGACACGCCCCAATAGGTGGAGCCGCCCAGCGCATTGGTCGAGTCGGCGACGCAATTGGCGTAGACCAGCGTTCCCGCATTGGACAACGCGCAGGGCGCCACGTCGCGCGGACCGATGCCGGAGGGCGCAAAACCACGCACCAGGTTCGGCCCCATGAAGAAATTGTCCATGATGGCCAGATCGTCGTTCCCCCACGCCGAGACGTAGCCGGCCTGGGCGCGCAGGATGAGGACCGAGTCCGCGATCAGAGGCGTGTAGTGGCGGATATCAGCCGTGGTGCGCAGGAAGTTCACATCGCCGCCGACGCCAGCCAGATCCTGCTTGAGTTCGGCATACAGGCCCTGGGTCGGGTTCAGGTTGTTGTCGAGCCCGTTGAAGGACAGCGTATAGCCCACCGCGGAGGTGATGGTCGCTCCCTGAGCGACCGCATCGCGGATCGCCCAGGACACGTCATTGGCGCACTGGGCATAGAGCAGCCCGCCGGTCGAGTAGCTGTCGCAGATCGACAGTTCGCGCTGGTAGAGGTTGTAGCGCAGGGCCAGCGTCACTTCGTCGGTGATGGGCAGGCCGAAGCGCAGGCCGCCGCCGACGATGTTGGAGGCGTAGGCCGTGTAGCTGGTGGCCTGCGTCTCCTTCCAGTAGAGGTCGATGCCCGCCGCCAGCCGGTAGCCGAGGAAGTACGGCTCGGTGAAGGAGAACTCGGCGCCCTGGGCGTTCTGGCCGAACGAGCCGGACAGCTTCACGTACTGGCCGCGGCCGAGGAAGTTCTTCTCGCCCAGCGAGATCTCGCCGATGATACCATCCTGGGTCGAGTAGCCGCCCGAGATGGCGAACTCGCCGGTGGGCTGGTCTTCCACATCCACCACCAGGATGACGCGGTCGGGCGCCGAGCCGGGCTCGTTCGTGACCTTCACATTCTTGAAGTAGCCGAGGTTGCGCAGGCGCCGCTCGGCGCGATCCACGAGCACGCGGTTATAGGCATCGCCTTCACCGAGGTCGAACTCGCGCCGGATGACCCAGTCACGGGTGCGGGTGTTGCCGCGGATGTCGATGCGCTCGATGTAGACCCGCGGACCTTCCTCAAGCACGAACACGATGTTGATGCGCTTGTTCTCGAAGTCGCGGTCGCCGCGCGGACGCACCTGGGCGAAGGCGTAGCCGCTCTTGGAGGCCTCGATGGTGAGGTTCTCGACCGACTTCTCGACCATCTCGGCGTTGTAGATCTGGCCATCCGCCACCCGCAGCGCGCCCTTCAGGGTCTGCGCCGGGACGTCGCGGATGTTGGAGACTACGTCCACCTTGCCGAACTTGTACTGGTCGCCCTCGTCGAGGGTGAAGGTGATGATGAAGCCGTCGGCGGTCTGCTCGGCGGTGGCAGCCAGGATGCGGAAGTCCGCATAGCCGTTCTTCAGGTAGAAGCGGCGCAGCAGCTCCTGGTCCGAGTTCACCCGATCCGGATCATAGACGTCGGTGGACTTCAGGAACGACAGCCAGTTGGTGACGGTCGTCGAGATCACGTCCTTCAGCTTGTAGTCCGAGAAGGCCTTGTTGCCGACGAACTTGATGTCCTTGACGCCGGTCTTCTCGCCCTCGGTGACCTCGAACACGAGGTCCACCCGGCCATTGCCACGGTCGATGGTGACCGGATTGACGCGCACGCCCTGCCGGCCCGAACGCCGGTAGACCTCGATGATGCGCTGGGTGTCGGCCTGGACGGTGGCCTTGGAGAGGGTGCCGCGGGGCTTGGACTGCACCTCGCCGGCGAGCACTTCGTCCTTGATCTTGGTGTTGCCCTCGAACGCGACCTTGTTGATCACCTCGTTCTCGGAGACGCGCACCAGGATGCGGCCGCCGGACTGGGAAATCTGCACGTCGGAGAACAGGCCGGTGGCGTAGAGCGCCTTCCAGGCCTCGTCGACCTTGGCGGCGGTGTAGGGGCCGCTGCCGAAGTAGGAGCGGATGGTCTGCGCATCCACCCGGCGGTTGCCCTCGACCACGATGCTGGAGCTTTGCGCCGCTGCCGGCGCGGCACCCGCCAGGGACCCGACGACCGTCCCGACCGCAACGCACGCTGCGATTCCGAGGACGGCAGCCAGCTTTCTCATCACCTGGAGCGAAGCAGTCATGTGGCGCGCAACCTTACGATTTCGTTGTTCTCGAACCCGCACGATGGTGCGTGCAGATTCTCACCCTGCGAAGCCGCTTGTACAGGCTTTTACCTGCGGTGCAAACCGAACCCACCCAGCCGGCCCTGCTTTTCTGAAGAACCGTTGCGCTCACGCCACGGCTCCCGCCCTTTCCCCGAAAACCCTTACATCATCGGGATTCGCAGGACGTCGTTCCAGGTCGCGAAGATCATCAGCATCAGCACGATCGCGAGGCCGATGCGGAACCCGATGTCCTGCGTGCGGGCGCTCAGGGGGCGCCCGCGTACCGCCTCGAACGCATAGAACAGGAGATGGCCGCCATCCAACAGCGGTATCGGAAAAAGGTTAAGAATTCCGATCGACACTGAAAGCACGGCAGCCAGCGACAGAAGCGCGCCCATGCCGAAGGTGGCCACCTGCCCGGAGACCTGGGCGATGCGGATCGGGCCGCCGATCTGGTCCGCCGATTCCCGGCCGGCGATCAGGCCGGTGAGATAGTCGTAGGTGCGGGCGACGATGAACCACGTCTCCTGCACGCCCATGCCCACCGCCTCGACCGGGCCGAAATGGCGCACCGTCACGTCGCCGGCGGTGATCGGGCGCGAGATGCCCAGCAGGCCGGTGCGGTGCACGTTGCCGAAGGCGTCCTTGACCTCCTTCAGCTCGGGCGTCGCATTCAGCGTCACCTCGGTGTCGCCGCGCTGCACAATGAAGGTGAGCGTGCGCCCGGCCTGGCCGCCGACGATGCGCTGCATGTCGGAGAAGCTCTCTACCGGCTCGCCGTCGATGGTCAGCACCAGGTCGCCGGGCTTGAAGCCGGCGCGTTCGGCGGCGCTCGCCGGGGCGATCTGGTCGGCGCGCGGCAGCGTCACCTGCTTGCCGAACACCATGAAGACGAACGCAAAAATGACGATGGCAAGGAGGAAGTTGGCAATCGGGCCTGCGGCCACGATGGCGGCACGCCAGCGCACGGGCTGCCAGAAGAAGCTCTCCCGGCGCTCGGCGTCGCTCATCTGGCCGAGCTTCTGGTGATCCGGCGTGGACGCGGCGTCGTCGTCGCCGAAGAATCGCACATAGCCGCCGAGGGGCACAGCCGCCAGCCGCCAGCGCGTGCCGTGGCGGTCGGTGAAGCCGGCGATCTCGGGGCCGAATCCCAGCGAGAAGGTCAGCACCCGCACGCCGGCCCAGCGGGCCACGAGGAAATGGCCGAGCTCATGGAAGAACACCACGATGGTCAGCACGAACAGAAAGGGAATGAGGTATCCAAGGAGGGATGAGCCGGCGCCACTGAGACTGGAAAGCACATCCATCACCCGCTTCCTCGCATTTCTGGGCCTCGGCGCCGGCCGGGCCGCTCCTGAGCCTGACCCGCGACGATCAGCCGATCATCGCCCGAACCTCATGCCGCATCGCGCAATCGATGGCCGGCACGAATATCCGCCGCTAAGTCGCGCGTCCGCAGAAGGTCGGCCGGCCTGCTCCACCCATGCCGGCAGCCGCGGTGCCCGACTGGCACCCCGGTCCCCGGTCCGATCCATCGGCAAGCGGCCCTGCCCCGTCTGCGGTCACACAACCTCTCAGGACGCCTTCGCAGCAAAGTTGGGCAAGAGCGCGGCGGTGACGGCCCGGGCCTCGGCATCCACAGCCAGGGCCTCCGCCACCGAGCCCGGCGCCGGCCCGCCGCTCACCCGCTCCAGCGTGCCCGCCACCGCGTCGGTGATTCCATAAAAGCCGATCCGTCCCTGAAGGAAGGCGGCGACCGCAACCTCGTTGGCGGCATTGAGGACGCAGGTCGCCCGCCCGCCCTGCGCCATGGCGGCGCGGGCCAGAGCCAGCGCGGGAAAGCGCACCTCGTCCGGCGCCTCGAACGTCAGCCGGCCGAGCGCGACCAGATCGAGCCGGCGGCAGTCGGTCGCCACCCGGTCGGGATAAGCGAGGCAGTGCGCGATGGGCACGCACATATCGGGCACGGCGAGGCCCGCCACCACCGATCCGTCCTCATAGGCGACGAGGCCATGCACCACGGATTCCGGGTGCACCACGGCGTCGAGTCTCTCCGGCGGAAGATCGAACAGATGGTGCGCCTCGATCAGCTCCAGGCCCTTGTTCATCAATGTCGCCGAATCGATGGTGATCTTCGCGCCCATGGACCAGTTGGGATGCTTCAGCGCGTCGGCAGGGGTGGCGCGCGCCGCCTCCTCCCGGCTCTTGAGGCGGAACGGTCCGCCCGAGGCGGTCAGCGTCACCTTCTCAACCGCCCGGGCCGGCGCGGCGGACAGCGCCTGGAAGATCGCGTTGTGCTCCGAATCCATGGGCAGCAGCTCGACCCCGCGCCGCGCCGCCTCGGCCATGAAGAAGTGGCCCGCGGCCACGAGGCATTCCTTGTTGGCGAGCGCGATGCGCCGCCCGGCACCGAAGGCCGCCACCGTGGGCGCAAGGCCGGCGACGCCAACGATGGCGCTCACGACGATGTCGGCATCCCGCTGCGCCGCCTCGATCACGGCTTCAGGCCCGGCGCCGCAGGCAATGCCGCTGCCCGACAGGTGCTCGGCGAGGGCGCGGCCGGCGGACGGATCGGCGATCGCCGCGAACCGGGCGCCCAGCGCGCGCGCCGCCTGTGCCAGCGCCTGCGCATCGCGGCCGCCCGCCACCGCCTCGACGGTGAAGCGCCCCGGCGTCGCGGCGAGCACCTTCGCGACGCTCCCGCCGATCGAGCCGGTGCCGCCGAGAAGGCTGAGGCGCTGGGGGAAGCTGCTCATGGACGATGGTCTCTCCCTCGCCTTCCTACCACAGGAGCAGCCCGGCCGCCGGGTCCGCCGCATTGCGCAGGACACCGATCGCCACCGCCAGCAGGGAGGCCGCGGCAAAGCCGTCAAGCCGGTCGAGCAGTCCGCCATGGCCGGGAATGAGCCGGCCGGCGTCCTTCACGCCGAAAGTCCGCTTGGCCGCCGATTCGGCGAGGTCGCCGCACTGTGCGGCGATGCTGACGAGGAAGGCGAGCGCGCCGAGCGGCAGCACGCTCGGCAGGCCCGCGACGATGCCGACGCCGATCCCGGCCGCCATGCCGGCGAGCGCGCCGCCGACCGAACCGGCCCAGGTCTTGTTCGGCGACACCCGTGGCCACAGGCGCGGCCCGCCGATGAGGCGGCCGACGAAATAGGCGAAGATGTCCGTGGCCCAGACCACGGACAGGAGGAACAGCACTGCGGCAAAGCCCTGCTCGCCGCTGCGCAGCGCCATCACCGGCAGGCAGGCGGCGCCGGCCACCAGCACCCCGCCGAGCGCGAAAGCGCTCTGGCGCGGCAGGATGAACACCGAGGACGCCGCACCGAGGCAGAGCAGGCTGAAGGCCGCCTGCCCCGCCCCCAGATGGAGCGTGACGCTGGCGCCGACAAGCGCCGCGCCCGCCAGCGCCAGCCACACCCGTCGCCGCTCCAGCCGGGCGATGTCGGCCCACTCCATCAGGATGGCCAGCCCCGCGAGCGTCCAGAGCAGGACGAAGGGCACGCCGCCGAAATAGGTCGCGGCCAGCACCACCGGCGCGAGCACCAGGGAGGAAAGGGCGCGCTGGCCGAGATCGCGGCCTCCGGGAAGGCGCATCTAGGCGCCGGCGTGCTTGGTGATGCCGCCGAACCTGCGGTCGCGCCGGTTGAATTCGTCGAGCGCGGCGGCAAGCGCCGCGCGGTCGAAGTCGGGCCAATAGATCGGCAGGAAGACGAACTCGGCATAGGCCGCCTGCCAGAGCAGGAAGTTCGAAAGCCGCTGCTCACCCGAGGTGCGGATGATGAGGTCGGGGTCCGGAATGCCCGCGGTGTCGAGCCGATCGGAGATCATGGCGACGCTCACGTCCTCGGGCCGCAGGCGCCCCGCCGCGGCATCGGCGGCGATGCGCGCCACGGCGGCGGCGATCTCCTGGCGGGCGCCGTAATTGAAGGCCACCACCAGCGTCAGCCCGCCATTGCGGCAGGTGAGCTGCTCGGCATCCTGCAGCAGGTTGCGGATGTCGGGGGCCAGGCTGTCGCGCTCGCCGATCACCTTGATGCGCACATGGGCCGCGTGCAGTTCCGCGAGGTCGTGACGCAGGAACAGCTTCAGCAGGCTCATGAGCTCGGAGACCTCGCTCAGAGGCCGCGACCAGTTCTCGCTCGAAAAGCTGTAGATGGTGAGGAAGCGGATGCCGATCTCGCGCGCGGCTCTGACGCAGCGGCGCAGCGCCTCCACGCCCCGCCGGTGCCCTTCGACCCGCGGCAGCCCGCGCGACGTGGCCCAGCGGCCGTTCCCGTCCATGATGATCCCCACGTGCGCCGGCACGCGCGCGCCCGGCTTCGCGGGCGCGCTCAGGTCGGTCGCGGCGGATGACAGGGTCATGGCTGGCTCGGGGCTCACGGCGCGGCGCCTCAAACGGAAAGGATTTCCTTTTCCTTCTGCGCCAAGGTCTGATCGATCTCGGCGATGGTCTCGTCGGTGGCCTTCTGCACGTCCTTGGAGAGCCGATCGACGTCATCGGAACTCATTTCGCCGTCCTTTTCCACCTTCTTGAGGTGGTCCATCCCGTCGCGGCGCACATGACGCACTGCAACGCGGGCCTGTTCGGCATATTTGTGGGCCACCTTCACCAGTTCCTGACGGCGCTCCTGGTTCAGCTCCGGAATGCGCAGGCGCAGCACCTGGCCTTCGGTGTTGGGGTTGAGGCCGAGATTCGAATCGCGGATCGCCTTTTCCACCGCATTCACCATGCTGCGGTCCCAGACCTGCACCGAAAGCAGCCGGGCCTCCGGCACGGAGACCGTCGCCACCTGGTTGAGCGGCATCCGGGCGCCATAGGCTTCCACGGTAATGGGATCCAGCAGGCTGGCGGAGGCACGGCCGGTGCGCAGGCCGCCGAGTTCTTCCCGCAACGCGCCGACCGCGCCATGCATGCGGCGCTTGAGATCGGCCATATCGAACCCTTCGGTGCTCATCGGCAATCCTCTTGTTCTCGTCCGGCCTTGAGCCAGCGGCCCTGCCGCCCCCCGGCCCCGGCGCGGATCCAGCTCCCTGCCCGGATGCGCTCCCCTGACGGAGCACGCATGATGCCCGCTTTCCTCGCGCCACTTGCCACCGATGGCAAGCGCGACGTGCGTCCCACCGTCGGCAAAAGCGCCCGCTCCCCGAGACGGCAAGTCTCATCCCCGCGTTCCGGAACGACGCTCGCCCGCCCCTTTCACGGGGCGCCGCGCGACCATGGTCTGACGTTGGGGTAAGTCCCGCCGCGCCTCACGGGGCGACGATGGTCACGCGCCCTTCGCCCTTGGCGGCCGCCGCGATCGCCCCCGTCTCGCGTATGGAAAATACGATTATCGGCAATGACGCCTCGCGGGCAAGGGCGAAGGCGGCCGCGTCCATGACCTTGAGGTCGCGGGCGATGGCCTCGTCATGGGTCAGGCGGTCATAGCGCGTGGCGGTGGGATCGGTCTTCGGATCGGCGGTGTAGACGCCGTCGACATTGGTCGCCTTCAGGACCGCGTCGCAGTCAAGCTCCGCGGCGCGCAGCACGGCGCCGGTATCGGTGGTGAAATAGGGATTTCCCGTGCCGCCGGTGAGCACCACGATGCGGCCGCGCCGCAGGTGGCGCTGGGCCGGCTGGCGGGCATAGGGCTCGCACACGGTGGGCATGGGGATGGCCGAGAGCGTGCGTGCCGGGGCGCCCGCCGCCTCGATGGCGCGCTCCAAAGCGAGCCCGTTCATCACGGTGGCCAGCATGCCCATGTGGTCGGCCGTGGCGCGGTCGAGATGCTCGTCGGCCACCCGCGCGCCGCGCAGGATGTTGCCGCCGCCCACCACCACCGCCACTTCGCAGCCGAGGGCGCGGGCGGCCACGAGGTCGCGGGCGATGCCCGCGACGGTGGGCGGATGCAGCCCGAAGGGCTCGGCGCCCATGAGCGCCTCGCCCGATACCTTCACCAGGATTCGGGGATAGGGCAGGCCGGGCACCGCGAACGGCGCCCGGGGCTCCGGATAGTCCGAATCGTCCGAAGACCGAGCCATGGGAGCCCCCTCCCCCGCTATCAGGACTGGCCGGCGGCGGCAGCCACCTCGGCGGCGAAGTCGGTCTCTTCCTTCTCGATGCCCTCGCCGAGCGCGTAGCGCACGAACCCGGTGAGCGCGACCGGCGCGCCGACCTGGCCCTCGGCCTCCTTGAGCACCTGCGCCACCGACTTCGAGCCGTCGTGCACGAAGGCCTGGTCGAGGAGGGTGTTCTCCTTGAAGAAGCTCTTCATGCCGCTCTCGGCGATCTTGTCCTGCACGTTGGCAGGCTTGCCCTGATGCTTCTCGAGCAGGATCGCCTTCTCGCGGGCGATGGTCTCGGCGGCGATGCCGGAGGCGTCGAGCGCCAGCGGGTTCAGCGCCGCCACATGCATGGCGATCTGCCGGCCGAGCGCTGCGAGCTTGTCCACGTCGCCCTTCGATTCGAGCGCCACCAGCACGCCGATGCGGCCCTGGCCCTCGACCACCGCGCCGTGCACGTAGGTGGCGATGATGCCGTGGGCCACGGTGAGCTTCGCCGAACGGCGCAGCGTCATGTTCTCGCCGATGGTGGCAATGAGCGAAGTCAGGCGCTCGCCCACCGTGACGCTCTCGCCCGGGAACTTGGCGGCGGCGATCGCCTCCAGCGTACCGTCGGTGTTGAGGCCGACCTTGGCCACCTCGCGCACGAAGGCCTGGAAATCGGGGTTGCGGGCGACGAAGTCGGTCTCGGCATTCACCTCGACGGCCACGGCATAGTGGCCGGAGGACTCCACAGCCACCGCACCCTCGGCGGCGACGCGGCCGGCCTTCTTGGCGGCCTTGGCGAGACCCTTCTTGCGCAGCCAGTCGATCGCGGCCTCGATGTCGCCGTCCGTCTCGGTGAGGGCGGTCTTACAGTCCATCATGCCAGCGCCGGTCTTCTCGCGCAGGTCCTTGACGAGAGCGGCAGTGATCGCGGCCATCTTGCTATCCTCTTCTTCTCACGCCACGGCCGGCACGAGGCGATCCCGAGCCGGCCGTGTGGGCGCTGGGCGCCCTTAAGTCACACTATTCTGTCAGCTCTGCGACGGGGCGAGCGCCCCGCCGGCCGGCGAGGTCACTCCACCTCGGCGGACATCTCCTTGGCCTGGGCGATCCAGCCGTCCACGCGGCCGGGAAGACCCACCTCCTCGCCGATGCGGTGCGCGTCGGCGGCGTCGAGGCCGGCAATCTGCCCGAAATGGAAGACGCCGAGGTCGTTCAGCTTCAGCTCGATCTCCGGGCTGACGCCGGTGAGCTTCTTGAGGTCGTCGGCGACGCCGCGCGGACCGGACAGCGGCTCGAAGGTCGACCAGATGCTGGTCTCCGCCGGCAGGTCTTCCACCAGCGGCGCCTCTTCGGCGCCGACATCGATGCCGAGATCGGTATGGCCGCGGCCGATGCCGTCGATGGCGGCGCGCGCCACCAGCTCGCAATAGAGCTGGATCGCGCGGCCGGCGTCGTCATTGCCCGGCACCGGATAGGCGATGCCGTCCGGATCGCAGTTGGTGTCGAGGATCGCCGCCACCGGGATGCCGAGGCGCTGGGCCTCCTTCACCGCGATGTCCTCCTTGTTCGTGTCGATCACGAACAGCAGGTCCGGCAGGCCGCCCATGTCGCGGATACCGCCGAGCGCCTTGTCCAGCTTCTCCTTCTCGCGCGAGAGCGTCAGGCGCTCCTTCTTGGTGTAGCCCGAGGACGCTTCCGGAGCAGCCAGCGTCTCCTCCAGCTTCTTCAGCCGCGCGATGGAATTGGAAATGGTCTTCCAGTTGGTGAGCATGCCGCCGAGCCAGCGGTGGTTCACGTAATACTGGGCGGAGCGGCGGGCGGCGTCGGCCACCTGCTCCTGGGCCTGGCGCTTGGTGCCGACGAACAGCACGCGGCCGCCCTGGGCCACGGTGTCGGACACCGCCTGCAGCGCGCGATGGAGCGCCGGCACGGTCTGCGACAGGTCGAGGATGTGGATATTGTTGCGGACACCGAAGATGTACGGAGCCATCTTCGGATTCCAGCGATGGGACTGATGTCCGAAGTGCACGCCAGCTTCAAGCAGCTGACGCATCGAATAATCGGGAAGCGCCACTTTGGTATTCTCCGGTTGAGCCTCCGCGGACGTACCCTCGACCCGTCGGGGACGAAGGCACCGGATGGCCGAATTGGCCGTTTGTCCGCGTGCGGAATGGGCCGGCTTATAGGCGAGCCGGCTTCAAGAGGCAAGATGCTGGCGCGGCGAACACCGCGATGGCGGCATCCGGCGACCGCCGGGCGGGCGCGGCGGTTCCACCCGGCCTCAGAACGTCACATCAGAACGTCTCGAACGCCACCGCGATGCGGTCGAGCTTGCGCACAGCGGCGACATCGTTCGGATCGTCCAGAAGGTCCTGCATCGTGGCGTAGGCGCGACGGGACAGGAAGCGGAACCAGGATGTGGGGGCGGGCGGCGCCAGCGCATGGTGCCTCAGGTCGGTCCGTGCCGCTTCGGTGGTCCGCTCCTCGGCCTGCGCCAGCAGCGGCGCGACCGGCTCGCCCAAGGCTTCGGCCACCTTGCTGACCACCAAGCGCCAGTCCTGGAGCGATTCCTCATAGGATATGACTGTCCGCGCCCGCCCGCGGGTGGCGCGCTCCGCGTCCAGCGTGTGGCGCAGCCAGAGCCGCACGGCACGCTCGGTGGTGAATTGGTCGCGCCTGGCCAGCGACGCCGCCACCTCCATGGGATTGCGCACCACCAGCACCGGCGTCGAGCGATAGCCCAAGTCCAGCAATGCGGCTTCGTAGAGCGGCACCAGACGCGAGATTCGCGGATCCTTGAGGACGATCCGATCCGCGGAGCCGAATTCGCTGGCCAGCAGCTCCGTCAGCTCATGATACAGCCCGTTCCGGCGCGTCAGCGCGATCGGGTCCGCCGTCATCCGCGTGCGCTTGTGCCATTGCGTCCCGCACGCCTCGAAGATGCGGTCATTCAGCTTGTAGATGACTTCGGATTCCCAATAGCCCTCCGGATTGGCCTCGTTGGCGGCCATCAGGGTCTTGGGAGCTTCGAAGCCCATCAGGTTGACGATCTTGGAGCACAGCGACGTGCCGCTCCGGTGCATGCCGAGAATGAGGACGGCACGCTTGCCCGACTCCATGTGTGCTCCTTGGCGCCAGCGCCCGGAATCAAGATCCGGCTGCCGCTGGGTCGACCTAGTGTCCGAACGTTTCCCTGACCGCGCGGAACATTAAGTCTGATTGGCGCGCCGCGACAAGCTTCGCCGCGTTTCCGACTGTGGATTTTAAGGTAACCAGATGTTACTCAGGCCGCCGCTTCCACAGCCACGACGCCAGGAATTGCCTTGATGGCGCCGGCGATCTGCGGCGAGATCGGATAGCGCCCCGGCAGGTTGACCTCGACCTCCGCCTTGGCGTCGTCCACCAGCAGAACCAGGCTCACCACGCCGGCACCCGCATCGGCGCCGGCGTTCCCCGCCGCCTTGCCGCTTTCCGAAAGCCGGCGGGCGATGCCTTCCACCGGCTCGGTCGAGCGCAGGAAGATGCGCAATCCCTTGTGGCTGCGCGCGGTGAGCGCGTCGAGCGGCTCGCAATTCTGGATCCGCACGCGCACATCCTCGCCCTGAAGCTCAGCCGCCACCGTGAGCAACAGCGCCGTACCCGGCTCCAGGAGGTCGCGCAGCTGCGCGAGGCCCTCGGAAAAGATCACCGCCTCATAGTGGCCCGAGGGATCGGAGAGCCCGATGATGCCCATGCGGGTACCGGACTTGGTGCGCCGCTCCTGGCGCGACACCACCGTGGCGGCGAGGCGCCCGAACGTGTCCCCTGCCCGCACGCCGCGTGCGAAATCCTGGTAGGGGCGCACGCGCAGCTTCTTCAGGGCCTCGGCGTAGTCGTCCAGCGGATGACCGGTGAGGAAGAAGCCGATGGTGTCGTATTCCTTCTGCAGCCGCTCGGCCGGCATCCAGGGCGCGGCGTCCGGCAGGGGCAGCTCGGCGGCCACGGGGCCGGACCCGAACATGTCGTTCTGGCCCATGGCCCGTCCCTGCTCTTCGCGCGCGGCGTGGGCGGCGATGGCGTCGATGGCGGCGAACGCCTTGGCGCGGTTCTTCTCCAGCACGTCGAAGCAGCCGGCGGCGGCGAGGCTCTCCAGCGTGCGCTTGTTCACGAGCTTCACCGGCAGGCGCGAGGCGAAGTCCGACAGGCTCCTGAACGGGCGGTCCCCGCGCGCGGCGACGAGCGCCTCCACCGCGGCCTCGCCGACGCCCTTGATGGCCGCCATGGCGTAGATGATCCGGCCGTCCTTCACGCCGAACTCGCGGGCCGACAGGTTGATGTTGGGCGGCACCACCTCGATGCCGAGGCGCTGGGCCTCCTGGCGGAATTCCGCGAGCTTGTCGGTATTGCCCTTGTCGAGCGTCATGGAGGCGGCGAGGAACTCGGTCGCGTGGTTCGCCTTGAGCCATGCGGTCTGGTAGGCGACCAGCGCATAGGCGGCGGCGTGCGACTTGTTGAAGCCGTAGTCCGCGAACTTGGCGAGCAGGTCGAAGATGGTGTCGGCCTGCGCCTTGTCGATGCCGCGCTCCACCGCGCCGGAGACGAAGCGCGAGCGCTGCTTGTCCATCTCGGCGCGAATCTTCTTGCCCATGGCCCGGCGCAGCAGGTCCGCCTCGCCCAGCGAGTAGCCGGAGAGCGCCTGGGCGATCTGCATCACCTGTTCCTGATAGATGATGACGCCGAACGTCTCCTTCAGGTAGGGCTCAAGCTTGGGGTGGATGTATTCCGGCGTCGCCTTGCCGTTCTTGCAGTCGCAATACACCGGGATGTTGGCCATGGGGCCCGGCCGGTAGAGGGCCACCAGGGCGATGATGTCCTCGATGCGGTCGGCCTTCATGTCCACCAGCGCGCGGCGCATGCCCGCGCTTTCCACCTGGAACACGCCGACCGTCTCGCCCTTGGCCAGCATGGCGTAGGTCTTGGGGTCGTCGAGCGGGATTTTCGAGATGTCGAGGTCGATCCCGCGGGCGCGGATCAGCTGCACCGCCTTCTCGATCACGGTCAGCGTCTTGAGGCCGAGGAAGTCGAACTTCACCAGGCCCGCCTGCTCCACCCACTTCATGTTGTACTGGGTGACAGGCATGTCGGACTTGGGATCGCGGTAGAGCGGGACCAGTTCGTCGAGCTTCCTGTCGCCGATGACGATGCCGGCCGCATGGGTGGAGGCGTGGCGGTTGAGCCCCTCCAGGCGCACGGCGATGTCGAAGGCGCGCTTGACCACTTCCTCCTGGTCCTTGGCCGCCTGGAGGCGCGGCTCGTCGGCGATGGCCTGCTTGAGCGTGACCGGATTGGCCGGGTTCTGCGGCACCAGCTTGCAGAGCTTGTCCACCTGGCCGTAGGGCATTTCCAGCACCCGGCCCACGTCGCGCAGCACGCCGCGCGCCTGGAGCGTGCCGAAGGTGATGATCTGCGCCACCTGCGAACGGCCGTAGCGCTCCTGCACGTAGTGGATCACCTCGTCGCGGCGCTCCTGGCAGAAGTCCACGTCGAAGTCGGGCATGGACACGCGGTCCGGATTCAGGAAGCGCTCGAACAGAAGCCCGAACCGCAGCGGGTCGAGGTCGGTGATCTGGAGCGAATAGGCCACCAGCGAGCCGGCGCCCGAGCCGCGCCCCGGCCCGACCGGGATGTCGTGCGCCTTGGCCCACTTGATGAAGTCCGACACGATCAGGAAGTAGCCGGGGAACTTCATCTTGGTGATGACGGAAATCTCGTAGGCGAGCCGCTCCTCATACGCGGCCACCTCCAGGCCCGGCGCCGGGCCGTGCTTGGCGAGGCGCGCGGCGAGGCCCTCTTTCGCCTGGCGCTCCAGCTCCGCCGCCTCCTCGGCGAGCGGATCGCCCTCCCCGGCCCCCGAGGTGAAGCGCGGCAGGATCGGCTTCACGGTCTTCACCCGGAAGGCGCAGCGGCGGGCGATCTCGACGCTGTTTGCCGTGGCCTCGGGCAGGTCCGCGAACAGCTCCAGCATCTCCTTGCGGGTCTTGAAGCGGTGCTCGGAGGTCAGGCGGCGCCGGTCGCCCTCGGCGACGAGGCGGCCCTCGGCGATGCAGACCAGAGCGTCGTGCGCTTCGTAGTCCCCATGGGAGCCGAAGAACGGCTCGTTCGCCGCCACCAGCGGCAGGCCCTTGGCATAAGCGAGGTCCAGAAGCTGCGGCTCGGCGATCCGCTCGGCATCGGTGCCATGGCGCTGCAGTTCCACATAGAGCCGGTCGCCGAAGATCGCGGCGAGCGCGTCCAGCCGCTGGGCGGCGACGTCCCCATGGCCACCGGCCAGGGCCAGATCGACCGGGCCCGACGGCCCGCCCGTCAGCGCGACGAGGCCGTGGTGGGCCTGGCTCAGCCAGTCGAGAAGGATGCGGGGCTCGTCCTCGCTGGCGGTCTCCAGGAAGGAGCGGGAGACGAGGCGCATCAGGTTGCGCCATCCCGTCTCGTCCTTGGCGAGCAGGACGATGCGCGGCTTCCTAGCCTTCAGCACCACCCCGCGCGGGCCGGGCGGCTCCGGCAGGTCGAGCGCGAGCGAGGCGCCGGCGATGGGCTGGATGCCCGAGCCCGCCATCTTCTCCGAGAATTCCAGCGCGCCGAAGAGATTGCCCGTGTCCGTGAGCGCCATCGCCGGCTGGCCGTCCGCCTTGGCGAGGTCCGCCAGCTTGCCGATGGAGATCGCCCCCTCCAGCAGCGAGTAGGAGGAGTGCACATGCAGATGGATGAAGCCGGGATCGGGCATGGGTCTCGTTCGGTATCGTTCGGCGAATCGCGCAGCACCAGCCCGCGCGGCCGGAAGCTTACGCCCGTTTCCATCGTATGGCGGCACACCGGGGACGGGAACGCCCGAGCAGGGCCGGCCGTCCCTGGTTTCCACATGTCCCGCCGCGACGCCGGAAAGCTCCGAGGCGCGAGCGGGCATGCAAGCCGCCTTGCGCCGGGCGGCCGGTCTGGAGGAAAGTCCGCCCTCGCGACCCAACGCCGGACCGCCCGTGATGCGCACCCTCTTCATCCATGCCGGCACCCACAAGACCGGCACGACCTCGGTCCAGTGGTATCTCAACCGGCATGGCCGCAAGCTCATGCGCCACGGCACCTACGTGCCGAAAGCCGGCTGCCCGTCGGCGCGCTCCTCCGGCCACCACAACATCCCCTGGCTGCTGATGGGCGACCCGCGGGCCAAGGTCGAGCATGGCGGCATCGACGCGCTGCTGGCGGAACTGGCCGAGGTCGACAGCCCGCAGGCCGTGGTTTCTTCCGAGGAATTCCAGTTCCTCGCCGACCGGCCGCTGGCGCTGGCCGAGCTCGACCACCGCATCCATGAGGCCGGCTGGAGGCCGGTCTACCTCATGTATCTGCGGGCGCCGGGCGCCTATGCCAATTCGCTCTACCGCGAGTTCCCGCTGCAGAACATCCACGTGCCGTTCGCGGATTTCCTTGCCGGGGTGCTGGCGGACGGCGCCTACCAGCCGCCGGGCGAGGTGATCCTGCGGCTCGACTATGATGTGCTGGTGGAGAAGTGGCGCGCCGCCGCCAAGGGCGAGCTGCGCCTCCTCTCCTACGAGGCCGCGTCCGCAGCCGGCGGCATCATCCCCGCCTTCATGGGCGCGCTCGGCCTGCCGGAGCGCACGGCCCAGTTCCGCCAGCGGCGCATCAACACGTCCAGCGGCGTGACCACGGACGAGATGCGGGGCGGGGCGAAGCTGATCGACGCGAAGTTCCGCCCCGCCTTCGAGCGTCACGTGGCGGAGACCGCCGCGACGCGCAACGCGGCCTGACGTCAGGCGCAGCAGGAGTGCCAAAGCGCCTTCAGAAGTGGCTGAAGCTGCCTGAGCCGAGGTCGAGCGCCACCCCGTCCGGGCCGATCACGTCGAGCCCCTCCCCGCCCCGCGTCTCGCCGATCAGCGTCACCGGCACGCCGGCGCGCGCCGCCTCGGCCGTGAAGGCCGGCACGGCGGCATGGGGCACACAGGCGAGAATCTCGTAATCGTCGCCGCCGGTGAGCGCCGTGCGCAGAAGCTCCGCCCGTCCCGCCGTCACCCGGGCCGCAGCGGCCGAGAGCGGCACGCGGCGCGCCTCGATCACGCCGCCGCAGCCGGAGGCGGCGAGCATCTTCGCCGCGTCGCCGGCAAGACCGTCCGACACGTCCATGGCCGCCGCCGCATAGGCGCGCAGCACCGGCGCGAGCGCAAGCCGCGGCTGGGGGTGGAGGTAGCGGTCGAGCAGATGGCCGCGCTGCTCCGCGTCGAGATCGCCGAACGGCACATCGTTCGGCCCCTGCCGGAGCTTCAGGCCCAGGGCCGCGTCGCCGATGGTGCCGGAGACCAGGATCGCCTGGCCCGGCCGCGCGCCGGTACGGGGCACGAAACCGCCTTTGGGCACCGCGCCGAGCGCGGTGATCGTGATCGTCACCGGTCCCGGCGTCGCGACCGTGTCGCCGCCGAGGATCGGACAGCCGAATGCAACCGCGTCCGCCCCGAGCCCGTCCGCGAAGGCCGCGACCCAGGCTTCGCCCGTCCCCTTGGGCAAGGCGAGCGCCAGAAGCGCACCGAGCGGCGCGGCGCCCTTGGCGGCGAGATCGGACAGGTTGACCCGGAGCGCCTTGCGCGCCACCGAGGCCGGCGCGTCGTCGGCGAAGAAATGCACGCCCGCCACCACCGCATCCTTGGTCAGGACCAGGTCGCAGCCCTCGGGCGGCGACAGAAGCGCGGCGTCGTCGCGCAGGCCGAGCGCACCCGCGCCGGCGATGGGGCGGAAGAAGCGGGCGATCAGGCGGTCCTCGCCCGAGCCGCCGCCTTCCATCGCCCCGCCCATGTCAGGCGCCTGGCGGACGATCGAACTCGCCGGGCCGCAGGTCGCGGGCGAGCGAATCCAGAACCGCATTCACCATGCCGGTCTCGTCGCGCTCCAGGAAGGCCCCGGCCACGTTGACATATTCGGCGATCACCACCCGCGCCGGCACGTCCGGACGCGACAGCAGCTCGGCGAGGCCGGCGCGCAGCACGGCGCGCAGCACCGCCTCCACGCGCTTCAGCGGCCACCCCTGGGTGAGCGCAGCGTCGAGCATCTGATCGATACGGCGCTGGTCGCTCAGCGCAGCCTCGACCACGGCACGGAACAGCTTCACGTCGGCGTCGGGCAGCTGGGTGCCCTCCACCTCCTGGCCGAGCCAATGGCTCTCGAACTCCGCGAGGACGTCGTTCACCGGGGTCTGGGCGAGGTCCATCTGATAGAGCGCCTGCACCGCGCCGAGGCGGGCCGCGCTCTTCTTCATGGGCTTGGTGGCGGCCTCGCTCATGCTTCGAGCCGCCGACGCAGGCGCAGCAGGGACAGCGCCGCACGCGCCGCGCCTCCGCCCTTGTCGCCCTCGCTCACGCGCGCCCGCTCCCAGGCCTGCGCTTCGGTATCCACCGTGAGGATGCCGTTGCCGACCGGAAGCGCGTGGGTGACGCCGAGGTCCATGAGACCACGCGCGCTCTCGCCCGCCACGATCTCGAAATGATAGGTCTCGCCGCGGATCACCACGCCCAGCGCGACGACGGCGTCGACGTCCGTGCCGGTGATCTCCGCCGCGTCGAGCGCGATCTCGGCGGCGATGGGAATCTCCAGCGCGCCGGGCACGGTGATGACCTCCACTTCGACGCCGGCCGCCTCAAGCACCGCGCGGGCGCCCTTCAGCAGCTCGTCGGAGAGCGCCTCGTAATAGCGGCCCTCGATGATGAGGACGCGCGCGTCGCCGAGGGGCTCATCGCCCGGGAGCGCGCTTTCGCGCGAAGTCGTCACCATGATCCGGTCTCCTTAGGCCGGGAGGCGTACCCGGCGGCGGGGAACTGCGCAAGCCGCGCGGCATACCGCGCCATCAGATCGACCTCGAAATTGACCGCGTCGCCGGCCCGCCGGGCGCCCCATGTGGTGACCTCCAGCGTGTGTGGAATGAGCAGGCAGGAGAAGGTGTTGCCCTCCACCTCATTGACCGTGAGCGAGGTGCCGTCGAGCGCCACCGAGCCCTTGGGCGCGACGAAACGCGCGAAATCGGCGGGCACCTCGAACCAGAAGCGCGTCGACGACCCGAGGTCCTCGCGCGAGAGGATGCGGGCCTTCGCGTCCACATGCCCGCTCACCATGTGACCGCCGAGTTCGTCGCCGATCCTCAAGGAGCGCTCCAGGTTGATGCGCGCGCCCGGCGCCCAGCCAGCGACCGTGGTGATGGCGAGCGTCTCGGGCGCGGCGTCCACGGTGAACACGGTGCCGCGCGGGCCGCCGGCGCTGACCGAGGTCACGGTCAGGCAGACGCCCGCATGGGCGATGGAGGCACCGAGGTCGATGCCCTCCCCCCCATAGCCGCAGGCGATGGAGAGGGTGCGGACCTCGCCCTTCTCCTCCACGGCGACCACCTCGCCCACATCGGTGACGATGCCGGTGAACATGTCAGCGTCTCCACAGCCGCACGAGATGGTCGGCGCCGAGTTCGGCGTGCTCCACCTCGGCGAATCCAACGGGCGAAAGAAGACGGCCGAGCGGCCGTCCGGCGAGTGCATCCACCGCGTCGGGACCGAGCAGGACCGGGCTCGAAAAGGCCGCCACTTCGTCCACGAGGCCGGCGTCGAGGAACGCCGCAGCGACCTGCGGCCCGCCCTCCACCATCAGCCGGGTGATGCCGAGCAGGCCGAGCAGCTTCACGACGGCGGGAAGGAGCAGGCGCCCCCCCGCCCCGCGCGGCACCCGCAGCACCTCGATGCCGCGCGCATTCAGCGCTTCCTGACGGTCTGCCGGCGCATCCTCCGCCGCGATCACCCACACCGGGACGTCGCACGCGGTCTGCGCCAGCGCGGAGCCGTGCGGCAGGTCCAGCCCCGAATCGAGCACCAGGCGCACCGGCGAGCGCCCTTCCAGGCCCGGCAGGCGGCAGGTGAGCATAGGGTCGTCCGCCTTCACCGTGCCGATGCCCACCAGGATCGCGTCCGCATGGGCGCGCATGAGGTGGGCGCGCTCGCGCGCCTCGCGACCGGTGATGACGGCCGGCGCGGGACCGGGCAGCCCGGCCTTGCCGTCCGCCGATACCGCCATCTTGAGCAGCACATGCGGCCGGCCCTCGGTGACGCGGCGGATGTGGCCGGCATGGTCGAACAGCGCCCGCTCGGCCCCGACCCCGACGCTGACCCAGATGCCGGCGGCGCGCAGGCGGGCGACGCCGCGGCCCCGCACCCGGTTATCGGGGTCCTCGATGGCGGCCACCACCCGGCGCACGCCGGAGGCGATGACGGCGTCGGCGCAGGGTGGCGTGCGGCCGTGATGCGAGCAGGGTTCCAGCGTCACATAGAGCGTCGCGCCGCGCGCTGCCTCCCCGGCCTCGGCCAGTGCCAGCGGCTCGGCGTGGGGGCGGCCGGTGGGAGCGGTCGCGGCGCGGCCCACCACCTGCGGGCCGGACGGCCCGTGCTGGATCACCACTGCGCCCACGGAGGGGTTGGGCCAGGTGCGCCCGAGACCTGCAGCGCCGGCCTCCAAGGCGAGCGCCATGAAACGTTCGTCTTCCTGGGGGGACGTGACGGGCCAGCTCGCCGGCGCGCCGACGGCGGCGCTCATTCCGCCCCCCGCGCGGGAGGACGCCCCTTCGGCTCGGCCTTGGCCGCGGCCTTGCCGTCGCCGTCGCTGGACAGTTCGGCGAGCGCGTTCTCGAAATCCTTGGCCTCGCGGAAGTCGCGATAGACCGAGGCGAAGCGCACATAGGCCACGTCGTCGATCTGCTTGAGGCCTTCCATCACCATCTCGCCGATGGTCTCGGAAGTGATGTCGGTGTCGCCCATGCTCTCAAGCTGGCGCACGACGCCGGAGATCATGCGCTCCACCCGATCCTCGTCCACCGGGCGCTTGCGCAGGGCGACCTTCACCGAGCGTTCCAGCTTCTCGCGCTCGAACGGCACGCGCTTGCCGGAGCGCTTGACCACGGTGAGCTCGCGCAGCTGCACGCGCTCAAAGGTGGTGAAGCGGCCGCCGCAGTCCGGGCAGACGCGGCGGCGGCGGATCGAGGTGTTGTCCTCGGTCGGCCGCGAGTCCTTCACCTGCGTGTCGAGGCTGCCGCAATAAGGGCACCGCATGGTTTCAGGCTCCCGGCCGGCCCCGGTTCACGGATAGATGGGGAAGCGCTTCAGCAGCGCGGACACCTTGGCCCTGACCGCCTCCTCCACCAGCGAATCCTCCTCCACCCCCTTCTGGGAGAGGACGCCCAGCACCTCGGCGATGAGATCGCCCACCTGCTGGAACTCGGCGATGCCGAACCCGCGCGTGGTGCAGGCCGGGGTGCCGAGGCGGATGCCGGAGGTCACAAACGGCTTCTCGGGATCGAACGGGATGCCGTTCTTGTTGGTGGTGATGTGGGCGCGGCCGAGCGCGATCTCGGACGTCTTGCCGGTGAGGCGCTTGGGGCGCAGGTCCACCAGCATCAGGTGCGTGTCGGTGCCGCCGGATACGATGGCAAAGCCATGGCCCTTCAGGTTTTCCGCCAGCGCCCGGGCATTCTCCACCACGTTCTTCGCATAGAGCTTGAACTCGGGGCGCAGCGCCTCGCCGAACGCCACCGCCTTGGCGGCGATGACGTGCATCAGCGGACCGCCCTGGATGCCGGGAAAGATCGCCGAATTGATCTTCTTGGCGAGGTCCTCGTCATTGGTCAGGATCATGCCGCCGCGCGGGCCGCGCAGGGTCTTGTGGGTGGTGGTGGTGGCCACGTGCGCATGGGGGAACGGGCTCGGATGCGCGCCGCCCGCCACCAGGCCCGCGAAATGGGCCATGTCCACCATCAGGTAGGCGCCGACGCTGTCGGCAATGGCCCGCATCTTGGCGAAGTCGATGACGCGCGGATAGGCCGAGCCGCCGGCCACGATCAGCTTCGGCTTGTGCTGGTCGGCGAGCTTCGCCACCTCTTCATAGTCGATGCGCTGGTCGTCCTGGCGCACCGTGTAGGGCACCGGCTTGAACCACTTGCCGGACATGTTCACCGGCGAACCGTGGGTGAGATGGCCGCCGGCGGCGAGGTTGAGGCCGAGGAAGGTGTCGCCCGGCTGGAGCAGCGAGAAGAACACCGCCTGGTTGGCCTGGCTGCCGGAATTCGGCTGCACGTTGGCGAAGCCGCAGTTGAACAGCTTCTTCGCGCGCTCGATGGCGAGGTTCTCGGCCACGTCGACGAACTGGCAGCCGCCATAATAGCGCTTGCCCGGATAGCCCTCGGCATACTTGTTGGTGAGCACCGAGCCCTGGGCCTCAAGCACCGCGCGCGAGACGATGTTCTCGGATGCGATCAGCTCGATCTCGTCGCGCTGGCGACCCAGCTCCGCCTGCACCGCGCCCGCGATCTCGGGATCGCTCTCGGCGAGCGTGGCGGTGAAGAAGCGGTTCATTTCCTCCGTGACGGAGGCGGGGGTCGCGTCGTGCGAGGCCATGTAAGGGCTCCGGGAATGTCGGGGCACCCCGGCCTGGCGCAAAAGCAGCCCGGCCAAAGCGGACTGAGCGCTTATCATACGGCACCGGCGAAGTCCAAATCCCGGCCGGCGGAGCAGGCATGCAGGCGGGACACACATCGCCTTTCCGCGCTCCGCATTCGCTGGCGCAAGCTGACGCTACGTTACTGTTCTACCTACATATTTTCCTGGCCAACCGACTCGGACACGCCTATCCTCCTCACCGTGGGGGCACCGAGCGAGGGCGTGAGCGGACGCCCAGAGTGCCCCCATTGCGAATTCTCATCGCCAACAATCATCTCGTTAATTTTGCCGGATCTGAAATTCACGCGCTCGAACTCGCCGAGCATCTGAACGGTTGCGGCCATGAGGCGGTCCTGACCGCCCTCGTCGTCGCCGCGCCTTTCACCGGTGAAGCCATCCGCCGCCGGGTGCCGGTTGTTCCCATGCGGAAGCTGGACTGGGGCGCCTTCTGGGACGTGGTCTGGTCCCATCATGTCCCCGCCTTCCAGTTCATCCACGGCAAGCTTCAGCTGAAGGCGCGGCGCCACCTGCACGGACTTCTGTCCTCCGTGCTGGCGCTGGAGCGCCCTCCCTTGCCTGCGGATTTCCGCATGGGCCGGCGCAGCCTGACCTTTCTGCCCAATTCCGAGCTGACGCTTGCTTCCGCGAGCCGCCACCTGCCTTGCGATGCGCGCACCCAGATCCTTCGCAATCTGGCGCCGGACGCCTGGGTCGAGGCCGTGCGCGGCGCGCATGCCGCGGAACCGGCCGCCATCGCCTGCGTGAGCAACCACCCGCCCGCCGAGATCTGCGAACTGGCGGAACTGGCGCGCGCGGCAGGGATGCGATTCGACATCATCGGCGCCGGCCAGAGCGGCACGGCGCGGCGCGTCTCGCCTGCGCTTCTCGCGCCGTACGATCTGGTGATCTCCATCGGCAAGACGGTGAACTACTGCCTCGCGGCGGCCATCCCGATATTCGTCTACGACCATTTCGGCGGTCCGGGCTGGCTCGACGCGAAGCGGATCGGCCCGGCCGAGGCCACCATCTTCAGCGGGAAATGCACGCCCGGCGCGCGGCCGGCCAGCCGGCTTTTGGCGGAGATCCGGGCCGGATACCGCCGCGCCAGCGCCTTCGCCGCGCAGACGGCATCGTGGAGCGCCGCCCGATACGGGGTCGGCGCGCAGATCGAGCGCCTCGGCCTGCTCGAAGGCCTTGATCGACGGCCGCAGGCCCTTCTGCCGTGGTGGTGGGGGCGGCGCCGCGTGCGCGTGTTCAACCGCGCGCTGGTAGCCGAGACCGTCTGAGGCTGAGGCAGCCGGCCCGCGCTTCCGGCGGATCGCATCCGCGCGCGGCGTATCAGCGGCTGGTGAAGTTCACCGGCACCGAGAAGCTCGCCCCGCTGCCGTCCGGCGGCTGCGGGAAGGGAGAAGCGCGGCGCACGGTCGCGACCGCCTCATCGTCAAGCACCGCATTGCCGGAGGATCGGGTGAGGCTCACGCCCGTCACCCGGCCGGACGCATCCAGCGAGAACCGCACGGACGGGCGGCCCGTGATGCCCTGCGCGCCCGGCGGATACCGCTTGAACCGGTTGAGATGCGCCGAGACCATGGCCGCCCATGTGGCGCGCGACATGGAATTCGAGCTGCTCGCGCCCTGCGATGGCGCCGCCGTACGCTCGGACGGCGCGGTCTCGCTGCGCGGCGCGGCCGAGGTGGTGGGCGCCTGCTTGCGCCTGGTGGGCTTGGCCTCCGGCTTCGGCTTCTCCTTCTCCGGCGGCCTGGGTTTTTCAGGCGGCAGCGGCGCCGGCTCGGGTTCCGGCTTCTGCAGCACCACCTCGGACGCCTCGGGCGACGGCTCGATCTTGGGAAGCTCCTCCTCCACCTCCTCGCGCTGCACCGGCTCGGGCGGCGGCGTCTCGGCCTCCGGCTCGTCCGGCGCGTCGGGCGTGGTCTCCGGGGCCTGCACCATCTGTGGGCCGGGCGCGAGGTCCTCGGTCTCGCTCGGCGCGCTCACCGGCAGCGCCGCGAGTTCGATCATGACCGCCGCCGGCGGCATTTCCGCGGGCGGCTCCAGGCTGCGCAGATAGAGCGCTCCGTAGACCGCGGCGGCGTGGACCCCGAGGATGACGGCGGCGCCGGCAATCCAGCGCAGGACCGTGTCGCGGAAATGGTTGCGGTCGAAATCGTGCCAGTGGTGGATGGCGCTCACTGCGGCCCTCCCCCGGCGGCGCCGCCTCCCCCGATAGCCGGTGCGGACGGAGCCGCGGCGGCGGGCGCGGTGGGAGCATTGGCAGAGGCCGGAGCCGCCGGCAGCTGCGCCTCGGCGCCTTCGAGCCCGACCAGGGCCACCTTGAGATAGCCGGCGCCTCGCAGGAGGTTCATCACCTCCATCACGTCGCCATAGGGCACCGCCTTGTCGGCGCGCACGAAAACCCGCTGCTGGCGGTCGGTGCCGGTGCGTCCGTCGAGCGCGCGGCCGAGGTCGGTCCGCACCACGGCATCATCGCCGAGCGACAGGGTGAGGTCCTTCTTCACCGAGAGGAACAGGGGCTTCTCGGGGCGCGGCTGCGGCTGGGCGTTGGAGGTGGGCAGGTCGACCTTCACGTCGACGGTGGCGAGCGGCGCCGCCACCATGAAGATGATGAGCAGCACCAGCATCACGTCGATGAACGGCGTGACGTTGATCTCGTGGGTCTCGACGAGGTCGTCCCCGCCGTGGTCGAGCTTGGCGGCCATGGTCGCGTCCTCCGCTCACTCAGCGGCGGCGCGCAGCGACACCACCTCGGCGACCAGGTCTTCGTCGCCGGCGGCGGCCCGGTCGAGGTCACGCGAGAGGTGGCGCATCACCTCGGCCGAGGTGTCGGCCAGCGCGGCCTTGTAGCCGGCGATGGCGCGGGCGAACACGTTGTAGATGACCACGGCCGGGATCGCGGCGACGAGGCCGATGGCGGTGGCGAGCAGCGCCTCGGCGATGCCGGGCGCCACCACGGCGAGGTTCGTGGTCTGCGCCTTGGAGATGCCGATGAACGAATTCATGATGCCCCAGACGGTGCCGAACAGGCCGACGAAGGGCGCTGTGGCGCCGATGGTGGCGAGGATGCCGGTGCCGACCGCCATGCGCCGGCCGGCAGCCGCCTCGATGCGGTTGAGCGCGACGGCGACGCGCTCCTTGATGCCGTCGGCGGGCAGCCCGTCGGAGTGACGCCACTCGCCGAGCGCGGCGCGCACGGTGGTCGGCGCGGCGCCCTTTCCGGCAGGGATGTCGCGGGCCGCCTCCACCAGGGTCGAGGACGACCGCAGCGCCGCGAGGGTGCGCGCGACCGAGCGGCGCGCGAAGGCGATCTCCAGCGACTTCGCGACCCAGACGGTCCAGGTCAGCACGGAGGCGAAGGCGAGGCCGATCATCACCGCCTTCACCACCAGGTCCGCCGCCATGAACATGCCCCAGGGGGACAGATCGTGCGGCAGCAGCGCGTTCGCCGCTGCCGGGGCGGCGGCAGGCGCAGATGCCTCCGATGCCGGAACGGCCTCGGCCGGCGACATATTGTGGCCGGCATGCTCGCCTGGGACCGCCGGCACGGACGGCGACGCTGGCGCGCCCTGGCTTTCCGCAGCGGAGGGCGTGCCGGAACTTGCCGGTTGCGCGACCGGCGGCGGAGCTGCGGCGGGCGCGGCGGCCCCCTGCTGGGCGAGGCTGGGATACGTCGCGCCGATGATCAGAAGGCCGGCCAGCACAAACGCGCCGCCCGAACGGCGGAACGGTGCAAAACAAGCCACAATCGAGCGGAAGCAAAGAAGCATCGCACGTCCCAACAGATAGAAATATGAATGGCGTGCTGGCGATCCCGCGTTGCGGGAATGGCTTGCGGACACTCTTCATACGCCATGCGAGCCGGTTCGTTAAGTCTAACGTCCCGCCACCCCATGCGCCGCCATGCCGCATACGGGCCGGCGGAGACTGACCTGCGCGTGGGGCTGCACGAGCGACATGGGCGTCGCCCGCTGCGCTCAGGCCACGGTCGGGGACGACGTCTGTGGGCGCGGCGGGAGCCTGGAGGCGGGCCATGCGAGCAGCAGCATGGAGGCGCCGGCGATCAGGAAGACCATCTCGGCGCCGACCCGCTGCGCCACACCCGCCATCGCCACTGCGCCGACCGCCTGGCCGATGAAGAACGAACTGGCGAAGAGCGCGACGCCCGAGCCCCGCGCCTCGGGCGCGAGCTCCGTCGCGAGGAGCTGGAGCATGTTGTGGATCATGTAAAAGCCGAAGCCGGCGACGGCGAACGCCGCCGCCGCCATGCCGAGGCTTGGCACCAGAGCCGCGGCGATGAAGAACACGCCCACGGCGGCCGCGCCCACGCCGATCATGCCCTTGAGGCCGAGCAGGCGCACCAGCGGCCCCACGCCCAGCGAATAGCAGGCGCCGCCCAGCGCGAACGCGCCGATGACCAGCCCCGCCTCGATGGCATCGCCAAGATGGTGCGCGACCATGAGCGCCGCCACCAGCGGAAAGATGCCGAAGGTGAAGGCGCCCTCCACCGCCGCCACCGCGAACAGCTTGGACGACATCGGATTGCGCAGCACGAGGCGATAGCGCGACAGGCCGGATGCGAAGGAGAGCGGTTCGCGTGCGCGCTGCTCGGACATGAAGATGATGCAGCCGATGCAGCCGAGCGCCGACACCCCGCACGCGGTCCAGAACACCTGCCGCCAGCCCAGCCACTCGGCGATGAAGCCGGACGCCGTAGAGCCCATGAGCTGGCCGACGATGAGCGCGAACAGGACGCGGCTGAGCGCCACCGGCCGCTCGGCGAAGCTCGCGCGGTCGCCCACCATGGCGAGCACCACGGGGATGATCCCGCCCGCGAAGGCGCCCGAGATGAGGCGCGCGACGAACAGCACCTCGTGGTTCGGCGCCAGCGCCGAGGCCGCGAGGCCGAGCGACAGGATGGCAAGGTTGATGCGCACCAGGCGCACCTTGCCGAACGCGTCGCCGATCGGGCCGAACACGAGCTGCATGGACGCATAGGCGAGCGTGAACACCGAGGCGAGCGTCGCCACCTGCTGAAGCGTGATGCCGAGGTCCGCCGCCACCTGATTGACCATGGGATCGATGGCGCGCATGGAAAACGCGCTCGCGAAGGTCGCGAGACCCAGGACGTAGAGATAATTCATGCGGGCCGTGGGGTGATCGCGGGAGCGAAGGCGCGGGCGGAGGCGGCACGCGGGCGGCGTGGCCGGTGTCTAGGGGTGGAATCAGCAGGGCCGCAGGTCAAGCGGCAGGCTGCATGGCTCTTTTCGCCAGACCTCGCGAAAACGCATGGCTGCATCTATGCATTGACACGGCGCACAATATTTCTATGTTGCTATGCGTCGTCCGAGATATGTCGAATCCAAGCGCGCCGTCCGACGACCACTCGTCTGAGCCCGTACGGCACGGGACGTTCGATCGCGGCGCGCTGCCGCATCCAAAAGATGCAATGTCATTTTCCGAACTCGGCCTGAGCGAGAAGGTTCTCGCGGCCGTCGCAGATACCGGCTATACGCAGCCGACCCCCATCCAGGCACAGGCCATTCCCCACGTTCTTGCGCGCCGCGACGTTCTCGGCCTTGCGCAGACCGGCACGGGCAAGACCGCCGCCTTCACCCTGCCCATGCTCACTCTCCTGGAGCACGGCCGGGCACGTGCGCGGATGCCGCGCACGCTTATCCTTGAACCCACCCGCGAGCTCGCTGCCCAGGTGGAGGAGAACTTCGTCCGCTACGGCAAGAACCACAAGGTGAACGTTGCCCTGCTTATCGGCGGCGTTTCCTTCGGCGACCAGGATTCCAAGCTCGTGCGGGGCGTCGACGTCCTGATCGCGACGCCGGGGCGCCTGCTCGACCATGTGGAGCGCGGCCGTCTGCTGCTGTCCGGCATCGAGATCCTCGTCATCGACGAGGCCGACCGCATGCTGGACATGGGCTTCATCCCGGACATCGAGCGCATCTGCAAGCTGGTGCCCTTCACCCGGCAGACGCTGTTCTTCTCGGCCACCATGCCGCCGGAGATTCAGCGCCTGGTCTCGCAGTTCCTGTCGAGTCCGGTTCGGGTCGAGGTGTCGAAGCCGGCCTCCACGGCCACGACCGTCACCCAGATGCTCGTCGCCTCGCCGAGCGAGGACTTCGAGAAGCGCGACGTGCTGCGCGAGCTGATCCGCAATTGCGACGGCCTGCAGAACGGCATCATCTTCTGCAACCGCAAGCGCGACGTGGCGGTGCTGCACCGCTCGCTGCAGAAGCACGGCTTCAATGCCGTGGCGCTGCACGGCGACATGGACCAGCACGCGCGCATCAAGGCGCTGGACCAGTTCCGGGCCGGCGAGGCGACGCTGCTGGTGGCTTCCGACGTGGCCGCCCGCGGCCTCGACATTCCGGCGGTCAGCCACGTCTTCAACTACGACGTCCCGCACCACGCGGAGGACTATGTCCACCGCATCGGCCGCACCGGCCGCGCCGGGCGCTCGGGCACGGCCTATTCCCTCGTCACCCACGCGGATTCGAAGTCGCTCGCGGCGATCGAGAAGCTGATCGGCAATGCCGTGCCCTGGCAGGGCGAACCGATCGGCGAAGCTCCCCCGCGCGAGCGTCGCGAACGCCGGGACGGCGGCCGCGAGGACGGCCGCCTGCGCGGCAAGCGCCGGATGGACAAGGACGGCCGCGCCGATCGCGGCGAACGCGCGCCCCGCGGCGAGAGCGCCGAACGGGCAGAACGCCCGGCCCGCGCCCGCGATGCCGAGGGCGAGCGCACCGAGCGTCCCGTCGCCGAGCGGGCCGAGCGCGCGCCGCGCCGGGAACGCAGCGAGCGCCTCGCCCGTGCGGAGCGCCCGGAACGGACCGAGCGCCCCGAGCGGACGGAACGGCCGGAGCGCCAAGAGCGTCCAGAGCGCCAAGAGCGTCCGGAACGTGCCGAGCGTCCGGAGCGTACCGAGCGTCCGGAGCGCAGCCGCGGCCCCCGCGACGGCGCCGAGCGCGCCCCGCGGCGCGAGCGGGCCCCGGCGAACGAGCCCGCCGACATGTCCCATTTGCCCGCCTTCCTCCTGCGCCCGGTGCGCGTGAAGGCCGGCTGACCCGGCGGTCCCGCACCGCGCGGGACAGGCCCCTGCCCTTTCGTTGCGCCCGGCCTGTGCCGGGCGTTTCGATTCAGGGGGAAGCCGGGCGCCCAGCCCGGCACAGGAAAAACCTCCGGAATCGGCACCGCGGTAGGCTTTCATTGACGCGGCGCGTGTTTCTTCTTTCGCGTGCGCACTATAAGGAGCCCTACAGCCGGCTTCATGCCGTGCAGCACGCCCGAGACCAGACCAGACCCCGCGAGGCAAAGATGTCTGTCCAGAACCAACGGCTCGTCGATTACTGCCGGTCGGGCCGCAAGAAGGTGAACGGCTGGTTTGCCCGCAATGACGCCGAGCTGTTCCTGCGCATCCTCGACCTGCAGCAGGAGCTCGGCGTGTCCGGCTCGGCGGTGGAGATCGGCGTCCATCACGGCAAGTCGTTCGTGCCCTTGTGCCTCGCGCTTACGGGCAGCGAGAAGGCGCTGTGCATCGACATCTTCGACGACCAGTCGCTGAACGTGGACAATTCCGGGCAGGGCAACCGCGCGGTGTTCGAGGCCAATCTCGGCAAGTTCGGCATCGAGCCTGCGCGCACGATCATCCGCAAGGCCTCCTCGCTCGACGTGAAGCCCCAGGAGATCACCGAGGCGGTCGGCCCGGTGCGCTTCTTCAGCGTCGACGGCGGCCACTGGCACGACATCGTCATCAACGACCTGGACCTCGCGGCGGCGACGCTGGCGGAAGGCGGCGTGATCGCGCTCGACGACTTCCTGAAGCAGGCCTGGCCGGACGTGTCCTACGGCTTCTTCGACTGGCACCGCGAGAAGGGCCAGGACTTCGCGCCCATCGCCATGGGCACGTCGAAGCTCTACCTCGCCCGCAAGTCGTTCGCGCAGAAGTATCTCGACGGCCTCATGGCGAGCCCGGAGATCCGCTCGCGCATCTACAAGGTCTACGACTTCATGGGCGTGAAGGTGCCGGTGCTGATCGAGCCCTACCCGGCCTTCGTCATCGCCGCGAAGAACAAGCTCGCCGAAAGCAACGGCGAGCTGCTCGACAAGCTCCTGGCGCTCAAGCGCCGCTACATGTCCTGACGCCTACCGCGCCGCCTTCGCGCGCCGGGGCTTCGCCGGCGCGCGGCGGGCGATCTCGAAAGCGCGGCGCGACAAAGCGGCGAGGTCTTCGGGATCGTCCATCGCCGCCTCGGGGACGCGCCAATAGCTCATCACCGTGCGCCGGCCGTTGCTGGCCACGTAGCTGAAGGGTTCGGACCCGCGCCCCTCCAGTTCCCCGCCAAACGCCGCATCAGCCTTCAGATAGAGCGTGCCGCCGGCCTCCAGCGCGAACATCGTCCCGTCCCGGTAGATGCCATGGCCGCCGAACATGCGCCGCACGTCGATCGCGCCGAAGGCGGAGAACAGATCGCCGAGGAAGGTGCGGTCCAAAGGGCGCCTCAGGACCGCAGCAGCGCCAGGAGGCGCGCCGCCGCATCCATCTCGGTGCGGCGGGCGGCGCGGCGGGCGGCGGCGGCTTCGTCGTCGCCCCACTGATCGCGGTTGAAATCCTCGTCCACATGGGCCGCATCCCAGGCCACCGGCGCGTCCAGCGCTCCGCCCGCCACGGCAAGCGCCAGCAGCGCCGAGCCCATGAGCGTGGTCATGGAATGCACCGCCGACAGCGCCAGCGCATCCCGCGGGACCAGTCTCTCCACCCGCGCCAGGGCGTCCTCGGGCTGGGCCACGTGGCGGATGCCCTGGGCCAGGAAGAAGCGCGCGCCATGCTGCTCCCGCATCCAGTCCAGCACGCCGTCCCAATGGCGCGCCTGACGCTCGACCAGAGTCTGCGGCCCCTCGGCGCGATAGAACAGGAGGTCGCTGCCGGCATAGCGCACCACCTCGTCGCGGACCGCGTCGATCTCCGGCGCGACCCGGTCGAGGGCGACATTCACGAGCCGCGTCAGGGGCATGGAGAACGGATCGATCTCCGCGCCCTGCGCCGCCCATTCCGCAGCCATGGCCTCGGCGAGCGCGCGGGTGGGCACGGCGAGCAGCGCGCGGGCCGGGGTACGCACCGGGCGGCCGTCGAGCAGCACGCTGAAGCCGCCCTCCCCGTCGCCCACGCCCACGTCCTTATAGAAGCGCTTGGGCAGCGCGGTCTTCTGCGCGGCGCGCACGCGCGCGGCCGGGTCGGCGGCTTCGCCGGCGCCGAGATCGGCCATGATGTCGCGCATGCTCATTCCTCCCCTGCTGGGCTCAGGCGCTCAGCGCGCCGCGCTGCGCCATCAGCGCGAAGGCGGCGCCCGGCACCTGCTCGAAGCGGTCCACCAGCATGTGCGCGCCCGCGCGCTTCAGCTCTTCGACCGGATGATAGCCCCAGGAGACGCCGAGCGCCGACGCCCCGGCAGCCCGGGCCATGGCGATGTCGAAGCTGGTGTCACCCACCACGACGGTGTCCTCGGGCTGCGCACCCACCTCCGCCATCGCCTGGAGCACCATCGCCGGATGCGGCTTGGAGGGGGCGCTGTCGGCGGTCTGGATGGTGGCGAACCAGCCTTCCATGGCGTGGGCCGCCAGGACCCGGTCGACGCCGCGCCGGTTCTTGCCGGTCGCCATGCCAAGGATCACGTCCGGCCGCAGGCGCAGCGCGTCCAGCACGTCGCGGGCGGCCGGGAACATCGGCTCCGGCGGCTCGCTGTCGCGCAGCCGCATGAAGGCGGCGCGATAGGACTCCACCAGGGCTTCCACGGGATAGGCCGGATCGCCGGCGGAGAGCGCCACGAACGCCTCCGGCAGGGAGAGCCCGACCACCGAGAGGATGGTCGCGCGCGAAGGCGGCGCCACGCCGCGCACCGCGTGCGCTTCGTGCATGGCGGCGACAATCATGTGCTGGCTGTCCACCAGCGTGCCGTCGCAATCGAACAGGACCAGCTTCATCCCCCCACCACCTTCATTTCTGGCTCATCTGCTGGGTCGCCACATCATAGAGCCACGTCGCGCCCGAGGGATCGAGGAACACCACCTGACGGAAGCCGCGCTGCGCGCACTGGCGCGGGAACGGCCCGGAGACGATCAGCTCGGCCGCGGTCTGGGCGGGGAAATTGAACTTGATGGTCAGCACCGCCGCGTCGTCACCGGATGTGGCGACGGTCAGATCGAGCCCGTTCTCGACGAACTTCTGCTGCGTCTGCTTGGCGAAGGCCTTGCGCGTTTCCACGTCCGCGGGCGTCACCGGCGGAGGGCTGTGCAGGGTGGGCAAGGGCAGCCTTGCCTCGCCGACGCCGCCGTCGGCCGGTCCCGGCGCGGCGAGCGCCAAGGCCCCGCCGGGCGTCGCGGCCGGCGGCGGCTGGATCGAGCCGAAGGGCTGGGGCGTGATGAGGGCCTGGCTGGCACCGGCGGGCGCATCCGGCGGCGGCGCGAAGGCAGGAGCCGAGGGGGCCGCAGCCGGCGCGGCGCCCTCAGGCGTCGCCTGAGGCGCGGCTGGAGGCGCGGCATCGGCGGGGGCGGTCTGCGCCGCCACCTGCTGGCCGCTGTCCCGCGGCGGCACGGTCGGCGGCAGCGCGTCGAGCACCCACCACGCCAGCCCGCCCACGAGCAGGGCCGCACCCGCCCCGCCGAAACCCACCGCGAACGGCACCCAGGCGCGCGACTTCAGGTTGCGCCCGCAGAAGGGACAATGGGCCTCCTCGGGATAGACCTGAGCCCCGCAGCCGGGGCAGAAGTCCGATCTCGAGTCCATAAGCACGCCTCCGGACGCTGGAACCACCGTGCCGAACCGGAGCGCCCGGCACGCAAGAGGGCGCCCTTTAGCAGACCATTGTGGCGGTTCCTATTGCGGATTGCCGAAATTGAGCGCCGGCGGCGGCGGCATGTCGAGGCCCGGCGACAGGTTGTCGAACTGCTGCTGGATCTGCTTCTGGTCGAGCTGCACGCCGCCGGACTTGTAGTGCGTCACCATGCCGGGGAACAGGATGATGAGCGCCACCATGACGAGCTGGATGCACACGAACGGCACGGCGCCCCAATAGATCTGCCCGGTCGTCACCGGCTCCATCCTCTTGCCGGTCACGCGGTCGATATAGGGCACCTTGGCCGCCACCGAGCGCAGGAAGAACAGGGCGAAGCCGAATGGCGGGTGCATGAAGGAGGTCTGCATGTTGACCGCGAGCATCACGCCGAACCAGATCAGGTCAATGCCGAGCTTGTCCGCCGCGGGGCCGAGCAGCGGGATGATGATGAAGGCCAGCTCGAAATAATCGAGGAAGAAGGCCAGCACGAACACCAGCGCATTGACCGCAATCAGGAAGCCCACCTGCCCGCCGGGCAGCGAGACCAGCAGTTCCTCCACCCACAGGTGCCCGTCCACCCCGTAGAAGGTGAGCGAGAACACGCGCGCGCCGAGCAGGATGAAGAGCACGAAGGCCGAGAGCTTGGCGGTGGAATAGGTTGCCTGCCGCATCAGGTCGAACTTGAGCCGCCCGCGCGCCAGGGCCAGCGCCAGCGCGCCGACCGAGCCCATGGCGCCGCCTTCGGTGGGGGTGGCGACGCCGATGAAGATGGTGCCCAGCACGAGGAAGATAAGCGCCAGCGGCGGCACCATCACGAACACCACCTGCTCGGCGAGCTTGGACAGCAGGCGGAGGCGGAACACGCGGTTCAGCACCGCGATGACGAAGGCGAGGCCCACCGTGGCCGACATGGTCAGCACCACAAAGTCGGCGCCGAACTTCACGCCGCTCTCCCACATCAGGAAGATGCCGATGGCGATGGCGAGCGCGAGGGTGATGAACAAGGAGGGCGTCAGGAGCTTCGCTGCGCCGGACAGCACGTAGTACAGCAGCAGGAAGGCGACGACGCCCCAGGCGAGCGTGTTGGCGATGCCCGGCAGCAGGCCCGCCGTCAGACCCGGCAGCGAGCCGGTGGCAATCAAATAGGCGAAGCCCGCCGCGGCGATCGCCCCGAGCACGCGCGATGGCCCGCTCTTCTGGTCGGGATCGCGCAGGGTCTGCGCCTCCAGCGGCAGACCGGGCGCGGCGCCGGGAAAGATCGTGGAGACGAGGAAGATGTACACCGCGTAGAGGCTGGCGAGGATCAGGCCCGGCAGGAACGCGCCCTCATACATGTCGCCCACCGAGCGGTTCAGCTGGTCGGCCATGACGATGAGCACGAGCGAGGGCGGGATGATCTGGGCGAGCGTGCCGGACGCCGCGATCACGCCCGAGGCGACGCGCCGGTCATAGCCGTAGCGCAGCATGATGGGCAGCGAGATCAGGCCCATGGAGATCACCGAGGCGGCGACCACGCCGGTGGTGGCGGCGAGCAGCGCGCCGACGAAGATCACCGCATAGGCAAGCCCGCCGCGCACCGAGCCGAACACCTGGCCGATGGTGTCGAGCAGGTCCTCGGCCATGCCCGATCGTTCCAGGATCAGGCCCATGAAGGTGAAGAACGGCACCGCGAGGAGCACCTCGTTGTTCATGGTACCGTAGACGCGCTCGGGCAGCGCCTGGAGGAAGGACGGCTCGAACAGGCCGAGCCAGATGCCGACCAGGCCGAAGATCAGGCCGTTGGCGGCCAGAGAGAAGGCCACCGGGTAGCCCAGCAGCAGGAACACCACGAGCGCCGCGAACATGATCGGCGCCATGTTGTGGATGAACCAGCCCCTGAAGCCGGGCTCGGCCGCGAACGCCATGTCGGGCGCGAGGGCGATGAGGAGGCCGAGGGCGAGCGCCAGCGCGGCGAGCGGGAAGCGGGTCTTCATCTGTGCCTCACTCGCCGCTTGCGCTGGGGACGGACTTGGAACTGGCGGGCACTTTGGCCTCGGCCAGCAGGCGCTCGGCTTCCGCCGCCAGCGCCGCGTGGCTGCCGCCCGATCCTTCGTGGGGGTCCTCCATCCTGCCGGTGAAGATGGCGACGCGCTTGATGAGCTCGGAGAAGCCCTGCAGCGTCAGGAAGAAGAAGCCGAGCGGCACCAGGAACTTGGCCGGCCACTGCGGAAGGCCGCCAGCGTTCAGCGACTGCTCGTTGATCTCGAACGAGGTCAGGAAGAACGGCCAGGAGGTCCACAAAAGCAGGATCGAGAAGGGCAGCAGGAAGAACACATGCCCGAAGATGTCGATACCGTCGCGCACGCGCTTGCGCAGATGGGAATTCACGATGTCGATGCGGATATGCTCGTTGTCCATCAGCGTCCAGGAGGCGCAGAGAAGGAACACCGCCGAGAACAGCACCCATTGCAGTTCCAGCCAGGAATTGGAGCTGTAGTCGAACGCCTTGCGCACCACCGCATTGATGGCGGAGACGAAGATGGCGACGACGATGAGCCAGGCCGCGGCCTTGCCGATGCGCGCGTTCACGGCATCGACGGCTCGGGCGAATGCGAGCAGCATGGTCATGATGAAACGATCCCTCGGAGCGCCAGCGGCTCGGGCCGCTCTTGCGGGACCACCTTCGGCCGTCCCGATTTGAGCCGGCACCATATGCGAGAACGCGCAGGGTTCAAGGGGTGGACCCGGCAGGCGCAGGCCCGGCGAGGCCTTCCAGGCACTTGCCGCAGCGCATCTGCGACCAAAGTCGAAGGTGCGAAACCGAACTGACACAACGTTACCGCCACGGAAGACCCGCGGACTCGGGGGCGGGCGGGCGCGGCGGCGCGCTCTAACCCTCCGGCGCCTCCAGGATGGGATCGTACTGGCTGGCATCGAAGCCGAGCACAGCGAACGACTGCGCCATGTGCGGCGGCAGCGGCGCCGAGACGTCGATCACGCCCTGGCCGCGAGGATGGGGGATGATGAGGCGTCGGGCGAGCAGGTGCAGGCGGTTCTGCAGGCCGCCGGGCAGTTCCCAGTTCTCGATGTCGAAATATTTCGGATCGCCGACAATGGGATGGCCGATATGGGCCATGTGGGCGCGCAATTGGTGGGTGCGGCCCGTCACCGGCTTCAGCGACAGCCAGGTGAGCTTCTGCGCCGCCTGGTCCACCACCGCATAATAGGTCACGGCGTGGCTCGCCTCGTCCTCGCCGTGGCGGGCGACGCGCATCTTCTCCTCCTCCTCGTCGCGGGCGAGATAGGTGGAAATCCTGCCCTGGCGCGGCTTTGGCACGCCCGGCACCAGCGCCCAGTAGACCTTGCGGGCTTCGCGGGAGCGGAAGCTCTTGGCCAGCACCGAGGCGGCGAGCCGCGACTTCGCCACCAGGAGGCAGCCGGAGGTGTCCTTGTCGATGCGGTGGACCAGACGGGGCTTCTGTCCGTCCTTGTCGCGCATGGATTCCAGCAGCCCGTCGACGTGGCGGTAGGTGCCGGAACCGCCCTGGACCGCGAGGCCGAACGGCTTGTTGAGCACCATCACGTCCTTGTCCTCGTACAGGATCAGGGACTTCAGGAACGCCAAATCCTCGTTGGTCTTGCCCTTGGTCCGGTCCCGCCCGGCAGCGCCCTCGCCCGCCCCCGGGGCCCTTGCGTCGCCAGGCGTTGCGCCCGCTCCGCCGGCGCCGGCCGGTTCCGCACCGCCCACCGAGTCCTGCGACGGGTCTGTCCCCATCGGGGGCACGCGCACGCTCTGGCCGGGATCGAGCCGCGTCGAGGTCTTCGCGCGGCCGCCGTCGACGCGCACCTGGCCGGTGCGCACCAGCTTCTGCAGGTGCCCGAAAGAGAGGTCTGGATAGTGGGTCTTGAACCAGCGGTCGAGGCGCATGCCCGCCTCGTCCTGCGTCACCGTCTTAAGCTCGACCGCCATCAGCGGAAAATTCCCGTTCGGGCCCGTCCGCCCATGAGCGCCGACCAATAGAGCATCGCGCGCGCGCCGTCACGCGGCGGCGCCTCAGCGGCATTATCTCAGCTCATGGTGCGCATCAGCGCCATGCCGGCATAGACGCCGAGGAAGGCGATCGCCACCGAGCCGATCACATAGGCGGCGGCGAGCGTGTGCTCGCCGCGCTCCATCAGGAAGAAGAAGTCGAGCGAGAATGTGGAGAAGGTGGTGTAGCCGCCGAGCACGCCGGTGGTGAGGAACAGCCGCATGGACTGGGTCCAGTGCTCGCCGTCCTTGAACGCGAGATAGCCGATCACGAGCCCCATGATGAAGCTGCCCGAAACGTTGACCACGAAGGTCGCGAACGGAAACCCCGTGCCGAACAGGCGCGGCACCCACTGGTTCACGAGGTGGCGCAGCACCCCGCCCAGCCCGGCGCCCAGGAACACGATCACGGCAGGATGCATGGCGGGACCCCTCGCTGACGCGCTGAAGCGCACTCGACCGACGCGGACATGACACCACAAGCGCTGCCGCGCCAGCCCTTCGTTGGGCATGGGGCGCGTCTGGTGCAGCGCCCGTCTCGCGATTGTGACCTGGGCCGGGGGACGAAGGGGGGCGGTCGCGCGTTTCGTTTCAGGCATGCCCCTGCGGGAGGTCCCCGACCCGAGTTTCAAGGAGTGAAACGCCGATGCGCAGATTTGTTCTCTCCGTCACGATCCCCGCCCTGGCCTTCGTCGCAGCCGCCGGCGCGGCGCGCGCGCAGGACCGCCCCGTGACCGACGACGAGCGGGCGCGCATCACGGCGGCGCTGTCCGCCCACACCTGCCAGCCGGGAACCATTGAAATGGACGACGGCCTGTTCGAGGTGGACAACGCGGTCTGCGCCGACGGCAAAAAATACGACTTCAAGTTCAAGCCGGACATGACGCTGGTGGAGAAGAAGCTCGACACCTGACGGATCGAGGCTGAGCGACGCCGCGCTTCGCCCCTGTTCGTGGACGGCTGGCGGCGACACCGTGGATGCCCCGGACAAGCCGGGGGATGACGTCGGGATAAGCCCGCTCCAGCCGGCCGCACGCGAGGCGGCGCCACCCTGCCCCTACGCTTCCCCGCGCTCGGCGCGCAGGCGCGCCCAATAGTCCATGCGCTTCCGGATCTCGCGCTCGAACCCGCGCTCCACCGGGTGGTAGAAGCTCTGCCGGCCGATGGCGTCGGGGAAATAGTTCTGGCCCGAGAAGGCGTCCGGCTCGTCATGGTCGTAGCGGTAGCCGGCGCCGTAGCCCTCGCCCTTCATCAGCTTGGTCGGGGCGTTGAGGATGGTCTTGGGCGGCATCAGCGATCCGCCCTCCTTGGCCGCACGCTTGGCGGCGGAGAAGGCCTTGTAGACGGCATTCGATTTCGGCGCGGTGGCGAGATAGACCACCGCCTGCGCCAAAGCCAGCTCGCCCTCCGGCGAGCCGAGGAAGTCGTAGGCCTCCTTGGCGGCGTTCGTCACCACCAGGGCCTGCGGGTCGGCATTGCCGACGTCCTCCACCGCCATGCGCACGATGCGGCGGGCAAGGAACAGCGGGCTCTCGCCGGCGTCGAGCATGCGGGCGAGATAATAGAGCGCCGCGTCAGGGTCCGATCCGCGCACCGACTTGTGCAGCGCGGAGATGAGATTGTAGTGCCCGTCCTCGCTCTTGTCGTAGATCGGCGCCCGGCGCTGCACCACCTCGGCGAGGCCGGCGACGTCGAACACCTCGCCCGGCCGCGCGGCGCGCCAGACCTCTTCCGTCAGGGTCAGCGCGGCGCGCCCGTCGCCGTCCGCCATGTTGACGAGGGCGAAGCGCGCCTCCTCGGTGAGCGGCAGCGCCTTGCCCTCGATCTCCTCCGCGCGGGCGAGCAGGCGCGCGATCGCCTCGGCATCGAGCGCCTTGAACACCAGCACCCGGGCGCGCGAGAGCAAGGCGGCGTTGAGTTCGAACGAGGGGTTCTCGGTGGTGGCGCCCACCAGCGTCACCGTGCCGTCCTCCATCACCGGAAGGAAGCTGTCCTGCTGGGCGCGGTTGAAGCGGTGGATCTCGTCCACGAACAGCAGCGTCGCCTTGCCGGTGAGCCGGCGGGCGCGGGCCTGCTCGAACACCTTCTTGAGGTCGGCGACGCCCGAGAAGATGGCCGAGATCTGCTCGAAATGCAGATCGGTGGCGCTGGCCAGAAGGCGCGCCACCGTGGTCTTGCCGGTGCCCGGCGGCCCCCAGAGGATGAGCGAGCCGAGCGAGCGGGTCTCCAGCATGCGCGAGAGCACGCCGTCCGGACCCACCAGATGGTCCTGCCCCACCACCTCGGCGAGCACCTTGGGCCGGAGGCGGTCGGCGAGCGGGCGGGCGACCTCGGCCCCGAGCCCCGCTGCCTGGAACAGGTCCGACATCGCCCTGTCCTTCAGCCCGGCAGGACGGCGGAGATGGCGCGCCCGCCGCGCACCACCACCACCCGCCAGGCGCGCTGCGGGGTGCGGATGGCGATGTCGAGGTCGCGCGTGCGCAGCACCTTCTGTCCGTTCACCTCCAGGATCACGTCGCCGGCCTTGAAGCCGGCGGCGGCGGCGGCGCTGGCGTCGTCCACGTCATAGATGACCACGCCCGTGGCGCCGAAATCGACCCTGAGCTCCTCCGCCACGGCGGGCGAGAGGTTCACCACCGTGGCGCCGGCGAAGGGCGAGCGCGCCTTGAGCACAATCTCCTCGCGCGGCACGGTCTCCGGTGCGCCTTCAAGCACCACCACCAGCGCCATGTCCTTGCCCGATCGGGCGATGGCGAACGCCGCCTTGCCGCCAATGGGGCGTGTGGCGAGGCGGTAGTTGAGCGACTGCGGGTCATCCACCGCCTGCCCTTCCACGGCGACGATGAGGTCGCCGCTGCGGAGCCCCGCTTTGGCGGCCGGGCCGCCCTCCACCACCGAGGTGACCAGCACGCCGGTGGGCCGCTGCAGGCCGAGGCCCTCGGCGATGTCGGCCGTCACCCGCTGGAGCGCAGCGCCGAGCCAGGGCCGGCGCACCGCCTTGCCGCCGCTCTTGGCCTGCTCGATCACCACCCGCGCCATGTTGACGGGAATGGCGAAGCCGATGCCGTGGGAGCCGCCGGAGCGGGAATAGATCGCGGTGTTGATGCCGATCAGCCGGCCCGCCATGTCCACCAGCGCGCCGCCGGAATTGCCGGGATTGATGGCGGCGTCGGTCTGGATGAAGAACTGGTAGTCGGAGATGCCGGCCTGGGTGCGGGCGAGCGCGGAGATGATGCCCTGCGTCACCGTCTGGCCGACGCCGAAGGGATCGCCGATGGCGAGCGCGATATCGCCCACCGCCACCTCGTCCGAATTGCCCAGTTCGATGATGGGGAAGGTCTCCTTCCCCTCGCGCTTGATGCGCAGCACCGCGAGGTCCGTGCGCTGGTCGCGCAGCAGCACCTCCGCCTCCAGCTCCCGCTTGTCGTTGAGGGCGATGCGGATCTCGTCCGCCTGCTCGATCACGTGGTAGTTGGTGACCACGAGGCCGGAAGGGTCGACGATGACGCCCGAGCCCAGCGAGCGCTGCATGCGCTCCGGCGCGCCGAGGCCGGGCGCCCCGCGATTGCCGAAGAAGCGGCGGAAGAAGGGATCGTCGAACAGCGGATTGCTGCGGGCGCGCTGCTCCTTCAGGGCATAGACGTTCACCACCGCCGGCGCGCTCTTGGCCACCACCGGGGCGAAGGAGAGCTGCACCTCGGCGCGCGACGCCGGCACGCGCGGCTGCGGCTGCTGCGCACCGGCGGTGCCGGCAGCCAGAGCGAGGGCGCAGCCGAAGGCGCCCGCGACCAGCATGGTTCCTCTCATCCCAAAACCTCTCGCATAGGGCCGCCCCGCCCGGCACCGGTTCCGCGCCCTCTTTTGCGCCAGAGCCGGCGCGGCGTCTACCTGGGGGCTCGGAGGCGGCATGCGGACACGCCTGCGCGGCCGGCGGCGCGCGGCCGCTCAGGCGATCTTGCGCAGCAGCGCATTGAGCACCCAGTCGCGGAACACCTCGACCTTGGCGAGGTTCTCGCGCGCCTGCGGCACCACGAGATAATAGGCCGAGGGCGAGTGCAGGCGGATGCTGAACGGCTCCACCAGCAGGCCGCGCGAGATGTCGTGGCGCACCACCGCCGAGCGGCCCATGACGATGCCGAGCCCCTCGATCGCCGCCTGGAAGGCGGGATAGAGCAGGTCGCAGGTGATCTCGCGGGCAAAGGCGAGGCCCGGGACGCCCGCCCGGTCGAGCCAGAACGGCCAGTCGTCGCGCACCAGCAGCGGCGAGCCAGTGCGGATGATGGTGTGGCGCGCGAGGTCCGCCGGCGCCGTGAGGTCGGGGTCCTTCTCCAGAAGGCGCGGGCTGCACACCGGGAACACCTCCTCCTCGCCCAGCTTGTAGGCGGTCATCCCCGGCCAGTCGCCGACGCCGTACTGGATCGACACGTCATAGTCGGGCCGCGCCGGCGGCGCGTTGGGAATGATGGTCTTGAAGCGCAGCGAGAGGTCGGGGTGCTTTTCCTGGAATTCCGAGATGTGCGGCAGAAGGCTCTTGATCTCGAACGTGCCGAGGCAGCCGATGGTGAGCGTGTCGTCGCGCTGCTCGTGGCTGGCGCGGTCGGTGGCGAGCGAGATCTCGGAGATCACGAGGCGCGCCGCCGCCACATATTGCTCGCCCGCCGCGGTCAGCCGCAGCCGCCCGCCGTCGCGCGAGAACAGCTGGATGTCGAGCGTCTCCTCCAGGTTGCGGATCTGGTGGCTGATCGCCGTCTGGGTGAGATTCAGCTCCACCGCGGCCCGCGTGAAATTGAGGTGCCGCGCGGCCGCCTCGAACGCCTGGAGCGCCCTCATGGAGGGCAGATGCCTGCGCACCGGTCTTGCGCCTCTTTTTGTGATCCGCCCGATGGGGCGGCCTCCCCTGGAGAGCCTTCATTACATCAGCGCGCGGCAAAGCGCATCCGCGCCCGGCCGGTCCGGTGCCGGCGGCCCCAACGCAAACCGGCCGGCCCCGAGGGACCGGCCGGCCATGCGCCAACCAGAGGAACGCGTCAGCCGAGCGTGAACGGATCCCGCGGCGCGCCGGTCAGCTCCACATAGACCGACTTGGTCTCAGTGTATTCGCGGATCGAATCGGTGCCGTTCTCGCGCCCGAGCCCGCTCTCCTTGAAGCCGCCGAACGGGGTGGCGAAGGACACCACGCGGTAGGCGTTGATCCACACCGTGCCGGCGCGCAGCTGGTGCGCCACGCGGTGGGCGCGGTGCACGTTCTGGGTCCACACGGCGGCGGCGAGGCCGAAGCGCGTGTCGTTGGCGATGCGGATCGCCTCCGCCTCGTCCTTGAACTTGATGACCGCGAGCACCGGCCCGAACACTTCTTCCTGGGCGATGCGCATCGTGTTATTCACGCCCGCGAGCACGGTCGGCTGCACGAAATAGCCGCCGAGCGTCGGGTCGCCCTGGCCGCCATAGCAGACCTGCGCGCCCTCGTCCTTGGCGATGTCGATATATTCCATCACCTTCTTGAACTGGGGCTCGTTGGCGACCGGCCCCATCTCGGTGGCCTCGTCGAGCGGGTTGCCGAGGCGAATCTGGCGGGTGCGGGCGACGATGCGCTCCAGCAGCGCATCGTGGACGCTCTCCTGCACCAGCAGGCGCGAGCCGGCCATGCAGGTCTGCCCGGAGGCGCCGAAGATGCCGGCGATGGCGCCGTTGGCGGCGACGTCGATGTCGGCGTCCTCGAACACGATGTTCGGCGACTTGCCGCCCAGCTCCAGCGAGACGCGGGTGAGGTTCTCGGCCGCTGAGGCGGCGATGCGCTTGCCGGTGGAGGTGGCGCCGGTGAAGGCCAGCTTGTCGATGCCCGGATGCTTGACGAGGTGCGCGCCGATGGAGCCCTGGCCCGTCACCACGTTATAGACGCCGGGCGGGAAGCCCGCCTCCTCGAAGCGCTTGCCCAGCTCCAGGGTGGAGACCGGGGTATGCTCGGACGGCTTCACCACGAAGGTGCAGCCCGCCGCGAGGCCCGGCGCCAGCTTGAACACCAGCAGCAGGCCCGGCGAGTTCCAGGGCGTGATCGCGCCCACCACGCCGATCGGCTCGCGCCGGGTATAAATGAAGAAGTTCGACCGGTCGGAAGGCACGACGTCGCCCTGGAGCTTGTCCGCCATGCCGGCATAATAATAGAAATACTCGGGAATGTACTTCCACTGCCCCAGCATCTCGCGGTAGAGCTTGCCGTTGTCGTTGCACTCGATGCGGGCGAGTTCCTCGGCGTCGCGGGCGATGATGTCGCCGAGCCGGCGCATGAGGGCGCCGCGCTGGGTCGCGGTCATCTTGCCCCACGGCCCCTCGTCGAAGGCGCGGCGCGCGGCGGCGACCGCCGTGTCCATGTCCGCCTCGGTGCCGTCCGGCACCACCGCCCAGACTTTCCCGGTATAGGGGTTGAGGCTGTCCATCAGCCGCGGGGCCGGCTTCTCCTGGCCGTCGATATAAAGGCCGTACTGCCGGATCGGCGAGGCTTGGGTCACCTTCTGGTCCATGAGCTTTTCTCCCTGGAGGCGTGCCGGAGCGACGCGCCGCACGCGGATTTGGCGACCCGAAGGCCGCGCATCCGCGCTGTCTTTCCGTGGCCTAGTACCCCGTCGCAGGCCCCTCGGGGCAAATGACGGTTTTGCATGGTCGGCCAAGATTTCCTCATGGCCGTCGCCGCCGCGACGATAGCCGACGTCAATGAAACTTCCTCATGGGTCACATGAGAAACCATCCTTTGGCCGGGGCAAGAGCCGTTGCCTATAAAGGCTCCAAGGTCGCGAAGCCTGAAATCCATCCAGGAAGCTTATGTATTTCCTGAGATTTCCGGCACCGGACGCGACGGACGGCGGGCCGATCGGCCGCCCGCAGGAAGCCGAGGCCAGACAGCACCCATGGCGCAGACCAACGGACGGACCACCGCGCAGGACGGCGCGGGCATCGCCTATTCGCTTCACACCGGTGCCGGTGACAGGCGTATCGCCCTCATTCACTCCTTGGCGATGGACCGCAGCTTCTGGGACCGCGTGGTGCCCCAATTGCTGCCGCATGCGGACGTGCTCACCATCGACTGCCGCGGCCACGGCGCCTCCGACAAGCCCGCCACCGCCTTTACCGTGGAGCAGTTCGCGGACGACCTCGCGGCCGTGATGGATGATATCGGCTGGATCAGCGCGGCGGTGGCCGGCGCCTCTATGGGCGGCTGCGTGAGCATCGCCTTCGCCGCAGCCTATCCCGAGCGCACCGACGCCCTCGGCCTCATCGACACCACCGCCGGATACGGCGCCGACGCCGTCGCCGCCTGGGAAGAGCGCGCGATGAAGGCGAAGGAGGGCGGCATGGCCGCGCTCGTGCCGTTCCAGAAGACGCGCTGGTTCGGCGACGCCTTCCGCGAGGCGCACCCGGGCGTGGTGGACGCCGCCATCAAGGTGTTCCTCGCCAACGATGTGGACGCCTATGGCCGCACCTGCCGCATGCTCGGCGCCTGCGACAAGGTCGCCGCGCTGCCGCTGTTCCGCATGCCGGTGCGGATCGTGGTGGGCGAGGAGGACTACGCCACCCCGCCCGCAATGGCACAGGCCATGGCCGAGGCCATTCCCGGCGCGCGCATGAGCATCATCGCCGGGGCGCGCCATTTCACCCCGCTGGAGGTCCCCGACACCATCGCGGATATGCTCAAGGGGCTTCTGGCGGAGGTGCCCGCGCGATGATCTTCACCGGAGAGATCGAGGTCGGCGCCCCGCGCGACGTGGTGTTCGAAAAGCTGAAAGACGCCCGCTTCTTCGCCTCCTGCGTCGAGGGCGTGCGCGACCTGAACGAAATCGACCCCACCCACTACACCGCGGTGATGGAGACCAAGGTCGCCTACATCCGCTTCAAGTTCGACGTCTCCGTCGAGGTGACGAAGATGGAGGCGCCCGGCATCATCGAGGCCAAGGTCGAGGGCGTGCCCTCCGGCGTCGTCGGCCGTCTCACCGGCACCGCCAAGGCGAACCTCGACGACCGCGGCGCGAATACCGGCATCGCCTACGCCATCGAGGTGGCCCTGGCCGGAAAGCTCGGGGCGCTCGGCCAGCCGGTTCTGAAGTCCAAGGCGCGCGAGATGGAGCGCGGCTTCACCGAGAACCTGCGCAAGGCCTTCGGCGAAAAGGGAGAAGCGGCATGATCCCGTTCCAGCTCGCAGAGCCGGCCTCGTTCGCCGAGGCGGTGCGGCTCATCGATCCGGAAGACCCCACCTGCCGCGCCGTCTCCGGCGGCACGGCCATGATGCTGATGATGAAGTCGGGCGTGTTCCAGCCCTCGAAGCTCGTCAGCCTGCGCAAGGTGGAGCCGGAATATGCCGCCTTCACCGTGAGCTCCGACGGCGCGCTTCAGGCCGGCGCGCTGGTGCGCCTCGGCCAGCTGGAGCGCTCGGAGGCGGTGCGCGCCGCCTTCCCGGTGCTCGCCGACACCTTTCCCGTGCTCTCCAACGTCCGGGTGCGCAACGTCGCGACGGTGGGCGGCAATCTCGCCCATGCGGACCCGCACATGGACCTGCCGCCGGTGCTCATGGCACTTGGCGCGCACATCACCGCCACCGGCCCGTCCGGCAGCCGCACCATCGCGCTCACCGAGCTGTTCCGCGGCTATTACGAGACCGCGCTTGAGCCGGGCGAGCTGATCTCCGGCCTTTCCGTTCCGGCGCAGGCCGGCCGGCGCTCGGCCTATGTGAAGTGCACCACCCGCTCGGCCCATGACTGGCCGGCGCTCGGCGTCGCGGTGTCGCTGGCCGTGACGGGCGGCACCATCCAGGACGCCCGCATCGTGCTCAGCGCGGCGGTGGAGACCCCCACCCGCATGACCGACGCCGAAGCCGCGCTGAAGGGCGCGCCCATCGGCGAGGAGGCGTTCCGCGCCGCCGGCGAGGCCGCCGCCAAGGCCGCCGAGGTCACGTCCGATGTCCGCGGCTCGGCCCCCTACAAGACCCAGCTGGTGCGCGTGAACGTCGTCCGCGCCCTCAGGAAGGCACTCGCAGCCGAGGGAGCGGTCTGATGTCTGTGACCCTGCTCAAGACCCATCCCCTCATGCCCAACGGCCAGGTGGGGCGCGACGTGCCGCGCCTGGAATCCATGGCCAAGGTTACGGGGCGCGAGGACTACACCCACAATCTGCGCCTGCCCGGCATGCTGCACGCCAAGATCGTGCGCTCGACGGTGGCCCACGGCCGCATCCTCTCGATCCATACCGAAGAGGCGGCGGCGGTGCCCGGCGTCCATTCGGTGGTGACCTGCGCGGACATCCGCACCATCATCCCCGAGCCCTATTTCGGCCCCGCCTTCCACGACCAGCCGATCCTCGCCGACGGCAAGGTGCGCTATGTGGGCGAGGCGGTGTGCGTGGTGCTGTCGCACGATCCGCACATCGCCGATGCCGCCGCCCAATTGGTGCTGGTGGATTACGAGGAGCTGCCCGCAGTCTATGACGAGGTCGAGGCCGCGACCTCGAACGTCTATGTGCACGAGACGCTGAAGCCGGCCGGCACCTTCCCCGACCTCAAGCATCTGGAAGGCAAGCGCGACACCAACGTGGCGCTGGACTACCGGCTGATCCGGGGCGACGCGGAGGCCGCGTTCGCGCAGGCCGCGCACGTGTTCGAGCACGACTTCACCACCCAGCAGGTGATGCACACCCCGTTCGAGCCCATGATCTCGGTGGGCGAGCCCACCAGCACCGGGCTCACCATCTACACGGCCTCCCAGAGCCCGTCCTTCGTGCGCATCGAGATGGCGCGGCTGCTCAAGTGGCCGGAGAACCGCATCCGCGTGAAGACCAGCCACCTGGGCGGCGGCTTCGGCGCCAAGCTCTACATCAAGCTGGAAGCGCTGGCCGCGGCCCTCGCGCTCTATACCGGGCGCCCGGTGCGCGTGGCGCTCACCATGGAGGAGCAGTTCTACACCATCACCAAGCATGCCACGACGTTCCGCATCAAGAGCGGCGTCGACACGGACGGCAAGGTGATCGCCCGGCGCTGCGACGTGTGGTGGAACGGCGGCGCCTACGCCGACATCGGCCCGCGCGTGACGCAGAAGTCCGGCTTCACGGCCGCCGGCCCCTACGACATCGACAACGTCTATCTGGAATCGGTGGCGGTCTACACCAACCGCCCGCCGGCCGGCGCCCTGCGCGGCTTCGGCATCCCGCAATTGGTGTGGGCCTATGAGAGCCACACCGACCTGATCGCCCGCGGCATCGGCATGGACCCGGTGGAATTCCGCCGCAAGAACATCCTGCGCGACGGCCGCCCCCACGCCACCGGCACGGTGATGAAGGACGCCGCCATCCCCGAGGTGCTGGAGCGCACCGCCGAGCGCATCGGCTGGGACAAGGCGTTCGACCGCGGCACCGGCACCATCCGGCGCGGGCGCGGCATCGCCATCGGCTTCAAGGCCTCGATCTCGCCCACCACCTCGGTGGCCATCGTCAACGTGTCGGCGGACGGCTCGGTGACGCTCTATTCGAGCACGGTGGACATGGGCCAGGGCTCCGACACCGCCATGGCGCAGATCGTCGCCGAGGTGCTGAACGTGCCCACCGAAGGCGTGTGCGTGGTGCGGCCGGACACCGACGTGACGCCCTACGACATGGCCACCCTCGGCTCGCGCTCCACGTTCCACATGGGCAATGCGGTGCGCCTCGCCGCCGAGGACGCGAAGAAGAAGCTGGACGACCTCGCCGCCGAGCTGGGCCTGCCCGAGCGCAGCAACATTCCGGTCGATCAGCTGTTCAAGAAGCGCTACGGCATGCAGGCCGGCAACGTGATCGGCATCGGCTCGTTCATTCCCACCTACAAGTCGCCGGACCACGACACCGGCCTCTCCGACAACGTCACCCCGTTCTGGATGATCGGCGCGACCGCGGTGGAGATCGAGGTGGACACCGAGACCGGCCACGTCACCGTCACCCGCATGGTGAACGTGTGCGACGTGGGCACGCCGCTGAACCCGAAGGTGGTGGAGACCCAGATCTCGGGCGCCGCCGTCATGCAGTACGGCTTCACCATGTCGGAGAAGATGGAGCTGGACGCGGGCCAGGTCACCAACGCCTCGCTCGCGGACTACAAGATCCCCTCCATCCTCGACATTCCGCCGCTGATGGAGAGCGAGGCGGTGGTGGCGACCCAGCATTCCGGACCGTTCGGCGCCAAGGGCGTGGGCGAGAGCGCCACGTTCGGCGTCTCCCCGGCCATCGCCAACGCCATCGAGGATGCGGTGGGCGTGCGCATCACCTCCCTGCCCATCACCCCCGAGGCGGTCTACCGCGCCATGCGCGCCGCCGCGAACCAGCCGCTCGAGGATTTCTGAGATGGCCGACCTCAGCACCATCAGCTTCACCCTCAACGGCCGGCCGGTCACGGCCCGGATCGCGCCGCACCACACGGTGGTGGAGGTGCTCCAGAACGAGTTCGGCCTGTTCGGCGCGCGCGAAAGCTGCGGCCAGGGCCTGTGCGGCTGCTGTACCGTCAGGGTGGACGGCGACCCGGTCTCCGGCTGCCTGTTCCTCGCCGCCTTCCTGGAAGGCACGCGCGTCGACACGGTGGAGAGCCTCGCACGCGGCGGCGTGCCGAGCGTGGTCCAGCAGGCCTTCATCGAGGCCGGGGCGTTCCAGTGCGGCTTCTGCACGCCCGGCTTCATCATGATGACCGAGCGCCTGCTGGAGGAGCATCCCGACCCGGACGAGGATCTCATCCGCCACTATCTCTCCGGCAATCTCTGCCGCTGCGGCACCTATCCGGAAATCGTCGCCGCCGTGCAGCTCGCCGCCCGCCGCAAGAGCGAGGCGCGGCTCGACAAGGCGTCCTGAGGCGTCCGCCGCCACCAGCCGGAGGAGAGAGCGAACCGCAACGCCACAACAGATCGGACGCAGGCAGGTCGGCGCCAATCCATGAGGCCCGCCGCGATCCTTGGGAGGGAATGCATGAAGAGGAATGAAGTGCCGGTCGTGTCCAACGCACCGGCTGAACTCGCTTGGGGCAGCGACGTCGCGGCGGCCATGCTGCGCGAGCTGGGCATCGACTATGTGGCCCTCAACCCCGGCGCCAGCTATCGCGGCCTGCACGACAGCCTCGTGAACTTCCTGGGCAACGAGACGCCCAAGATGCTTCTGTGCATGCACGAGGACCATGTGGTCTCCATCGCCCACGGCTATGCCAAGGCCACCGACAGGGCCATGGGCGCGGTGCTGCATTCCAATGTCGGCCTGATGCACGGGCTCATGGGCGTGTTCAACGCCTATTGCGACCGCATGCCGATGATGATCCTCGGCGCCACCGGCCCGATCGCGCCGGAGATGCGCCGGCCGTGGATCGACTGGATTCACACCGCCAAGGACCAGGGCGCGCTGCTGCGCGACTACATCAAGTGGGACGACGAGCCGCGCTCGCCCGAGGGCATCGTCGAGGCGTTCCTGCGCGGCGCGCAGCTCACCCACATGGAGCCGCGCGCGCCGGTCTATATCTGCCTCGATGCCGGGCTCCAGGAGCAGAAGCTCGCCAAGCCCATCGCCCTCCCCCCGGTCGAGCGCTACCAGCTCGCCCCGCCGCCGAGCGCGGACGACGCAACGGTCGCGAAGGTCGCCGATCTGCTGCTCGCCGCCAAGGCGCCGCTGCTGCTCTGCGGCCGCGGCTCGCGGGCGCAGGAGGCGTGGGACGCGCGGGTGAAGCTCGCCGAGCTGCTCAACGCCCGCGTCATGACCTCGCTGCGCGAGCGCGCGGCGTTCCCGACCGAGCATCCGAACCACGTGGTGCCGCCCTGCTACTGGCTCACCGCCGCCGCCAAGGACCAGGTGCGCGCAGCGGACGTGATCGTCAGCCTCGACTGGGCGGACTTCAACGGCTTCCTGATGCAGGTGACGCGCGACACCGCGTCGATCCCGGCGAAGCTGGTGCACGTCTCGCTCGACGCCAACCTCCATCGCGGCTGGAGCATGGACTACTTCGCGCTGCCGCCGGTGGACGTGCCGGTGCTGGCGAGCCCCGACCGCTTCGTCGCCCAGCTCCTCGCCGAGGTGGAGGCGCGCCTCGCCAAGGGCGGCAAGCCTGCCGCCACGAAGCCCGAGCGCGCCCCGCGCGCGGAGGCCGCCTACAAGGGCAAGCCGGGCGACGAGATCGCCCCGCGCGACATCGAGGTGGCGCTCGCCAAGGCGCGCGGCGACCGGCCATTCTCGCTCGCCCACGTCACCATCGGCTGGGCCGGCGACGTCTATGAGTTCCGCGACCCGCTGGACTTCCTCGGCCATGACGGCGGGGCGGGCCTCGCCGCCGGTCCCGGCATCACGGTGGGCGCGGCGCTGGCGCTCAAGGACAAGGGCCGCGAGGTGGTCTCGGTGCTGGGCGACGGCGACTTCCTCCAGGGCGTCACCGCGCTGTGGACCGCCGCGCACTACGAGCTGCCGGCGCTGTTCATCGTCTCCAACAACCGCTCGAACTTCAACGACGAGCTGCACCAGGAGGCGGTGGCCAAGATCCGTGCCCGGCCGGTGGAGAACCGCTGGATCGGCCAGCGCATGGACGAACCCATGGTCGACCTCGCCGCCATCGCCCGCGCCCAGGGCGTGGCCGCCGAGGGACCGGTGCGCACCCACGAGGAGATGGAAGCGGCGATCGCCCGCGGCCTCGATCACGTGGCCGCCGGCAAGCCCTATCTGATCGACGTGCACGTGGCGGCGGGCTACGCCAGCGCCCCCCTGTCGCGCGGAGAGTGACGGCGCCCCTGAAAGAAGGCGCTGCAGGACGGGGGCCGGACACAACAAGCCCGGCCCCGAGGAGGACACCCGAAAAAAGGAGAGGGACATGAAACGCCAGATCGCAGCGGCCTTGGCCGCGACCGTCCTGTTTGCCGGCGCAGCATCCGCCGAGGACTACCCGACCCGCGCCGTGACCATCCTGGTGCCGTTCGCGCCGGGCGGCATCGTCGACATCGCCGCCCGCGTGGTCGGCGAGCGGCTGCAGCAGAAGTGGGGCCAGCCGGTGGTGATCGAGAACCGCGCCGGTGCCAGCGGCATGATCGCCGCCCAGGCGGCCGCCAAGGCCAAGCCCGACGGCTACACCCTGCTCGGCGCCGAGGCCGGAGTCAGCATCATCAACGAGCTGATCTTCAAGACCGCGAACTACTCCATGGAGAAGGACTTCACCCCGATCCTCACCATCACCGACACGCCGATCGTGCTGGTGGCGAACGCCAATGCCGGCATCGGCTCGATGAAGGAGTTCCTGGCGAAGGCGAAGACCACGGAACTCGACTACGCCTCGCCCGCGACCGGTACCCTCAATCACCTCACCGGCGAGTGGATCGCCATCGAGTCGGGCGCCAAGATCCGCCATATCGGCTACAAGGGCGGCGCTCCGGCGGCGACCGCCGTGGCCGGCGGCGAGGTACCGCTGGCGGTGCTGGCCTATTCCTCCGCCAAGCCGTTCGTGGATTCCGGCCGCGTGAAGATGCTCGCCGTCACCGACGGCAAGCGCGTGGCGGTGGCCCCGGACCTGCCGACGCTCCAGGAGAGCGGCGTTCCCAATGTCTCTACCACCCAGTGGGCCGGCCTGTTCGCGCCCGCCGGCACGCCGCAGCCGATCATCGACAAGATCCAGAAGGACATCGTCGAGGTTCTGGCCCTGCCGGAGGTGAAGGAGCGCCTCGGCGCGGTGGGCGCCGCGCCGCAGCCCTCCACCTCGGCGGAGTTCGCCGCCCGCCTCAAGAAGGAGCGGGAGCAGTTCAAGAAGATCGTCAGCGAGGCGAAGGTCGGCGTGAACTGACCGCGCGGAGGGCGCGCCCGCAGGGGCAGCCTCTCCCCATCTTCGAGGGCCGCGCGCCGCAGGGCGCGCGGCCCTTTTTGTTGGCGCCGGAAGCGCCTCAGGCCGCGCCTTTCTTGTTGCCGCCGGCGCGCCTCAGGCCGCGGCGGAGGCGGCGGCGAGATCGGCCTTGCGCCGCAGCGCGCGCTCGCGGGCATAGGAGATGGCGCCCACCAGCAGCAGGAAGCCGACGCCCGTGAGCGCGATCCAGTCGGGCATCACGCCGAACACCAGCACCTGGATCGCCATGGCCCAGACGATGCAGGAATAGCGGAACGGCATCACCACGGCGACGTTGGCCGCGCGCATGGCGCCGATCATGGCGTTGAAGGCGACGGTCGCCACCACGCCAGCCGCCACGGCATAGGCAACGCCGGTGGCATCGAACCCGCGCATTCCCTCGAACAGCATGAGGGGCACGGAGAACACGCTCACCCCCACCGCGGCCACCAATGCGGCGAGCGAGGTGGAGCAGCCGGGCGGCAGGCGCCGCGCCGCGAGGTCGCGCACCACGGCGCAGACCATGCCCAGCCCGGCGACCAGCAGCCAGGGGTCGAAGCCAACGACGGTCGGCCGGATCACCAGGATCACCGCCGCGAACGAGACCAGCACCGCGGTCCAGCGCCACGCGCCCACCGGCTCGCGGAACGCCACGGCGGCACCGAGCGTCGCCAGCACCGGCGCGAGCATCAGGATGGCCGTGGCATCGCCGATGGGCAGGTGCACCAGCGCCGAGATGTAGAGGGAGACGAACAGCACCTCCCCCGCCGTGCGCAGCAGCACCACCTTGTGGATGGCGTCGCGCGGGCGCGCCAGGGCGCCGGCGCGCAGCGCCAGAATGCCGAGCAGCGGCACCAGGACGAGGCCGCGGATGAACAGCGCCTGGCCGACCGTGAGGCTCTGCGCCGCGAGCTTCAGCAGGGTGTCGTTGCCGATCAGCGTCGCCATGGCGAGCATCATCAGCAAGATGCCCTTCCGCTCGTCCTGTTGCATGGGGGCTCCTTGGGCGGCGCCGCTCAGAGGCGGCGGAACACGCGGGTGCGGGGCTTGAACCAGTCCCGAAGGGCGAGAAAGTCGCGCCAGGGCGTGGCGCGGGCGGCCTGCCGCTCGGGCGAGGCCAATGCCTCCTCGCGGGCGATATAGTGCAGAGAGAGGCGCGTGGCCGGGAACGGCAGGCGGGCCAGCACGCTGAAGCGGCGCACCATCATCCAGTCGGGCGAGCGCATGAGCAGCGGGATGTGCTCGGTGTCGTACCAGGCGTCGAACTCGTCCTCGCCCTCGGGCGGCACGTCGAACCAGATGGAGTTCACCACCGGCGCGTCGAGCGCGGCTCCCGCATCGAGGCCGGGCCGCAGGGTGCGCGACACCTCGCGCAGGAGGTGCCGGGAGAGATCGGCGGGCGCTGGCGGCAGAAGGAGCCCCGCGCCGCTCCCCGCGCCGGCGGCGTCCAGCTCGGCGATCACGAGGCCGAGCGCGCCCTCGGCGGCCGCATAGCGGCGCGCGGACGCACCGGCGAGCGCATCGGGAAACGCCGCCGGCGCCTCGGATGCACACTCCCAGTAAAGCGCGAAGGGGCCGGATAGGGGTCCCGCCTCGGTCACGTCATCGCCTCCCTGTCCCCTCCCGGGGGTCGCTCATGTCACCTCAGGCCGCGCTGCGACGGTCCTGGAGGATCATGTCTGCCGCCTTCTCGGCGATCATGATGGTGGGCGCATTGGTGTTGCCCGAGGTGATGGTGGGCATCACCGAGGCGTCCACCACGCGCAGCCCGCCGATGCCGTGCACCCGGAGCCGCGCATCCACCACGGCGTTCGCATCATTGCCCATACGGCAGGTGCCGACGGGATGGAAGATGGTCATGCCGTAGCGCCGCGCCGCATCCTTCAGCTCGTCGTCGGTCTGGGCGGTGACCCCCGGCTGCATCTCCTGCGGCGCGAAGCGCGCCAGAGCGGGCCCGGAAATCGCGCGCCGCACCGCGCGCATGGCGCCGGCGGCGATGTCGAGGTCGCGCTCGTCGGTCAGGAAGTTGAGCTGGATCTTCGGCGCCGCCATGGGATCGGGCGAGGCGATGCGCACATGGCCCCGGCTGAACGGATTGAGCAGGCAGGCGGAGGCCGTGAAGCCGGGATAGGGATGGGGCGCGTCGCCCACCTTGTCGAAGCTCACCGGATAGGCGACGAACTGCACGTTGGGCGTCGCCTGGTCCGGCGAGGAGCGCGTGAACGCGCTCACCAGAGCCGGCGGAATGGTGAGCGGCCCCTTGCGCAGCAGCGCGTATTGCAGCGCCATCTTGGCCTTGCCGAACAAGGTCGCCGCCTGCTGGTTCAGCGTGATGGTGTCCTTCACCTTGAACAGCATGCGCAGGGCCACATGGTCCTGGAGGTTTTCGCCGACGCCGGGCAGATCCGCCACCACCGGGATGCCGAGGTCGCGCAGCCGCGCGGCGGGCCCGATGCCGGAGCAGGAGAGCGTCTGCGGCGAGCCGACGGCACCGCTGGAGAGGATCACCTCCCCCGCCGCCTTGGCGGCGAACGTGGCGCCCTCCTGGCGGAATTCCACGCCGGTGCAGCGCTGCCCCTCGAAGGTGAGGCGCTGAACGTGCGCGCCGGTCAGCACCTTGAGGTTGGGCCGCTCCAGCGCCGGGCGCAGGAACGCGCGCGCGGTGCTCCAGCGCAGGCCGTTGCGGCGCGTGAGGTCGAACCGGCCGACGCCCTCGCTGTCGCCCTTGTTGAAGTCGTCGGTGGGCTCAAGCCCGGTCTCGATGCAGGCCTTTTCGAACGCGTCGAGGATTTCCCAGCTCTCGCCGATCGGCTCCACGGCCAGTTCGCCGCCGGCGCCGTGGAACGCGTTGGCGCCCTTGGAATAGTCTTCCGAGCGCTTGAAGTAGGGCAGCACCTCGTCCCAGCCCCAGCCGGGATTGCCGGTGTCGCGCCAGCGGTCATAGTCCGCCGCCTGCCCGCGGATATAGACCATGGCATTGATGGAGGAGCAGCCGCCCAGCACCTTGCCGCGGGGATACTTGATCTGCCGCCCGCCCAGGCCCGGCTCGGGCTCGGTGGTGAAGCACCAGTCCACCCGCGGATTGCCGAAGGTGAAGTAGTAGCCGATCGGCACGTGAAGCCAGATGTAGTTGTCCTTCGGGCCCGCCTCCAGCAGCAGCACGCGCACCGAGGGGTCTTTCGTCAGCCGGTTGGCCAGCACACAGCCGGCCGATCCCGCGCCGACGATGACATAGTCGAAGGTCCCGGCGTCCTGCGGCGCCGCGCGGCCCACCTGCGCATCTCGCATGCGTTTCCCGCACTTTCCTCGGCGTCCGGACCTCGCGTGGCCCGGTGGGCGGCGGCGGCCGGAGCTTCTTTGATTCTTGGTCCGCGCCGGCGCAGCGTGTCTGGCGGCGGGGCGGCCGTCTCCGGGCTGCTGCGCTGGGCAGGGGGGCGATCCGGGATCCGCGCCAGTAGGGTGAATACCCGCTCCCGGCGACGCAAATGACCCTTTCACATGCGAGCATGACGAAAGCTCATGCCAAGGGTCCTGCCATCGCACCGCCCAAGGCCCATGCAGGGCGCCGGACGCAGAAAGGGCGCCGGCCCTGAAGCCGGCGCCCTCCTAAAACTCAGGTCGGAAGGCCGCGCGCGGGCGGCCTCGCCTCACGCCGCCTCGGCTTCCGCCTCGGCCGCCACGCGGGCGCGATCGGCCGCGCCCTTGGCGTCCTCGTCGCGGTCCACGAACTCGATCACCGCCACCGGGGTGCAATCGCCGTAGCGGAAGCCGGCCTTGATGATGCGGGTGTAGCCGCCCGGACGCTCCTTGTAGCGCGGCGCCAGCACCTCGAAGAGGCGCTTCACCACGGCCGGGTCGCGCAGCTCGGCGATCGCCTGGCGGCGGGCGTGCAGGTCGCCCCGGCGGGCGAGCGTCACCAGCTTCTCGACGACCGGACGCAGGTCCTTCGCCTTCGGCAGGGTGGTGACGATCTGCTCGTGGGTGATGAGGGCGCCCGCGAGGTTCGAGAACATCGCCTTGCGATGCTCCCAGGTGCGGTTGAACTTGCGATGTACCTTGCCGTGACGCATGACGGCGAACTCCTGAAGATGGCGGCGTTGCGAGCCGATGGAAACAAGCGGCTCGGGCCGCGCCAAAGGATTGCGGCGGCGCGGGACGCCGCCTTTGGGTTCGGTCAGTAATGCTCCTCGAAGCGCTTGGCCAGCTCTTCGATGTTCTCCGGCGGCCAGCCGGGCACTTCCATGCCCAGATGCAGGCCCATGGAGGCAAGCACTTCCTTGATCTCGTTCAGCGACTTGCGCCCGAAGTTCGGCGTGCGGAGCATCTCCGTCTCGCTCTTCTGGATCAGGTCGCCGATATAGACGATGTTGTCGTTCTTCAGGCAGTTGGCCGAGCGCACGGAAAGCTCCAGCTCGTCCACCTTCTTCAGCAGCGCCGGGGAGAACGGAAGCGTCTGGATGGCGGTCTGCTCGCTCTCGCGCTTGGGCTCCTCGAAGTTGACGAAGATCTCCAGCTGGTCCTGCAGGATGCGCGCGGCATAAGCGAGCGCGTCCTCGGCCGTGATCGAGCCGTCGGTCTCGATCTGCATGGTGAGCTTGTCATAGTCGAGAATCTGGCCCTCGCGGGTGTTCTCGACCTTGTAGGAGACCTTGCGCACCGGCGAATAGAGGCTGTCGATCGGGATGAGGCCGATCGGCGCGTCCTCGGGCCGGTTGCGGTCGGCCGGCACGTAGCCCTTGCCGGTGTCGATCGTGAACTCGATGCGCAGCTCCGCGCCGTCGTCCAGCGTGCAGATGGGCAGGTTCGGGTTGAGAACCTGAATGTCGCCCACGGTCTGGATGTCGCCGGCGGTGAGCACGCCCGGGCCGGTCTTCTTCGCCACCATGCGCTTGGGGCCTTCGCCCTGCATCTTGATGGCGATGTCCTTCACGTTGAGGATGATGTCGGTGACGTCCTCACGCACGCCCGGGATGGACGAGAATTCGTGCAGCACCCCGTCGATGTGGATCGACGTCACCGCGGCGCCCTGCAGCGAGGAGAGCAGGATGCGGCGCAGGGCGTTGCCGAGCGTCATGCCGAAGCCGCGCTCCAGCGGCTCGGCGACGACGGTCGCGAGACGCCGGGGATCGTGGCCCGGATTGACCTGCAGCTTCTCGGGCTTGATCAGCTCTTGCCAGTTCTTCTGAATCACTTGGATCACCTTGCTTTCTCGCCGGGCGGCGTCGGGGCGTATCGGCAGCCCCGTCGCTCATGCCCGTCCCGAATGGGGAGAAAAACCGGGCAGTAGACCCGTGGGGCACGCGCCCCGCGGGAGAGGCCGATCAGACGCGGCGGCGCTTGCGCGGACGGCAGCCATTGTGCGGGATCGGCGTCACGTCGCGGATCGAGGTGACGAGGAAGCCCGCCGCCTGGAGCGCGCGCAGCGCCGACTCGCGGCCCGAGCCGGGGCCGGACACTTCCACCTCAAGGGTGCGCATGCCGTGCTCGGCGGCCTTGCGCGCCGCGTCCTCGGCCGCGACCTGCGCCGCGTACGGGGTGGACTTGCGCGAGCCCTTGAAACCCATGGCGCCGGCCGAGGACCAGGAGATGGTGTTCCCCTGCGCGTCGGTGATGGTGATCATGGTGTTGTTGAACGAGGCGCTCACATGGGCGACGCCCGAGGCGATGTTCTTGCGCTCGCGGCGCTTCACGCGTGTTGCTTCTTTGGCCATGTCTTCCTTGATCCTTCAGGCGCGCCCGTAACTCCAGGCGCTCGGGATGGCCCCCACGGAAAATATTCCGTCGGGGGCGGGTCGCGTCAGCGGGCTTGCGCGCCGCTCACTTCTTCTTGCCGGCGATCGGCTTGGACGGACCCTTGCGGGTGCGCGCATTGGTGTGGGTGCGCTGGCCGCGCACCGGCAGGCCGCGGCGATGGCGCAGGCCGCGATAGCAGCCGAGGTCCATCAGGCGCTTGATGTTCATCGCCACTTCGCGGCGCAGGTCGCCCTCGACCATGTAGTCGCGGTCGATGGTCTCGCGGATCTGCAGCACTTCCTGGTCGGTCAGCTGGTTCACACGGCGCTCGGCCGGGATGCCCACCTTCTCGACGATCTCCTCGGCCTTCTTGGGACCGATGCCGTGGATGTACTGGAGCGCGATGACGACGCGCTTGTTGGTCGGAATATTGACGCCGGCAATACGAGCCACTGCTCTCTTCTCCATGTGGCGCAGGTCTTCAGGAGAACCTGCACGGGTGTTGCTCCGCGTCCGGTGGAGGCCGGCCCCTGCGGAGATGAACAAGCGCCGCCCCGCCCTTCCCTTCCGGGAGGGCCGAACGGCACCAAATCCAAAAGCGAGGGAGTGCCCTTAGCGGGGATTCTCGCCCGCGTCAAGCCTCAGGCCCGGTCCGCAGCCCGCGGGCGCGGGCTGCGCCGATGGGACATGGCGCAGGCCGATGGCGCAGGGCGCCGCGCTTTCGGGGACGCGGCACCCGGCACCCATCGGGCCGGATGCCGCCTCACCCCTTGCTGGCGCGCCCCCGCGACGCGCTCAGAAGTCGCGCGAGACGAACAGCAGCACCTGGCTGGCGTCGGTCGAGGCCAGCGACGGGCCGAACGCGGTCGGGACGTAGTCCTTGGCGCTGTTGTAGGTGTAGTCGTACTGGAGGGCGATGGTCAGCGCCTTAACCGGGTTGAAGGCGAGATAGCCGCCCACATTGTAGTTGGTGCCGCCGGAGAAGCCGTAGAACAGCTGGGCCGACGGATCGTTAAGATCGTAGGCCGCATAGCCGCCGAACACCGCGGTGCTCCACTTCTCGTTCCAATGGTGCAGGAACGAGGCGGTGACGTTCCAGCCGGTGACCGTGGTCAGACCGGTGACGCTCATGAAGGCATCCGGAGGGGCGTACATGCCGGAGGGATCGACGAGGCCGAGATAGGAGATCGCCCCGTCGGCATAGGCGCTCTGGATGTAGAGGGTGTCGCCCTCGGCCAGCGCGTCCAGCTTGAACATGATGCCGGCCTGCAGCGCGTAGCCCCAGGTATCCTGTGTCGTGAACTGGTTCAGAACGTTCACGGAATTGGTCTGGTGCAGGGCGCCGGAGATCTGCGCCTCGCCCCAGGTGCCCGCATACTTCACGTTGCCGACGATGTCGGTGGCGGAAATGCCGGCGCTCAGGTCCTCGTTGCCGAGCGGCAGGAACGGATTCTGCGCCAGCACGCCGTTGTTGCGGTCGGCGGCGCTTTCCAGCGAGATGGTGGCGCTGAAGCCGCTGGAGCCGAACTCGTAGGTGTAGGCCAGAAGGTTCAGGCGCACGTCGTCGCCTATGGTGGCCGGGTCGGTGCCGAGCACGTTGGCGTTGGCGTAGAAGTCGAAGAAGGACTGCGCCTTGCCGAAGGTGAAGCCGCCGAACTGGATGTAGGCGTTCCAGACCTCCAGCTCGGACTTGTTGGGACCGTCGGACCACGGATCGGCGGAGCGCCACTTGAAGCGGCCCTCGAAATAGGAACGCAGCGTGCCGTATTCGGTGGAGGTGCGGGCGTCGAGAATCACGCCGGCGGTAGCGATGGAATAGGTCTTGTCGTTCGCGGCCGGATAGTCGGTATAGGTGTTGAAATAGCCTTCCGCCCAGAGATATCCGCCGACGCGCAGGCAGGTGTCGGTTCCTGGAAGATAGAAGAAGCCCTCCCCCTGCTCGGTGCAGGCGCGCATGTAGGCGCTCTTCGCCTTGGTGGCCATGATGTCGGCAGCGGACGCAGGCGCGCAGGCTGCACCTGCGGCGAGACCGACGGACGCGGCCGCCAGGGCGAAGGACACGCGGCGGTCGCGCCGGCGCGAAGAGGAAAGCGAGAGCGACATGACCTATCAGCCCCTTTATTGATACAACATATCATTAATGCCAGCCCGGCTCGGATGTAAATGCCGAGCGGAATGATTCTCAACGCAAAAACGCAAACCCCTGCAGATCTCGGACCCAGCCGGCCCCCTGCCGGCGCACTCGCATCCGCCCCCATCCGCTGCGGAGCATCCGCGAGAGGGAGCCGCCACGAATATTCGCCCCCACCAGCCTGCGGCGGCCCGACGCCAGCGAGGACCTGCGAAGCGAGTGAGGTCTTGGGCGGCGACTCGCTCCGGCAAAGCTCACACAGGCGATTCGTCAGCCAGGAACCGGGGAAACGCAGACCGCCCGGACCTAAGAACAGTGAATCCAGACCGCACGTGAAACCAAGACCACCGGCCCCCAGCCGAAAGCTCAAGCGCGCCAACTCCGCGCGATGATTCAGTGTGCACTTGCGGCCGGATGGTGTGAAGAACCCGAGGTCAACTCTATGGATATTCCAAACTGAGTCGACGTTACGTAAAGCGATGAACTGGACGGCAAGAGCGCAAAGAAAAACCCCGGCGGTTGCCCGCCGGGGTCTCTCGGAACCAAGTGAAAGCTTGGATCAGAAGTTACGCTGAGCGCGGATACCGCCCGACCAGATATCGGTGGAGCCACCGATGATCGAGGTCGCGCCAACCTGCTGGAGCGGAACGTCCGAAGAAACCTTCGAGTAGACCACTTCCAGGCCGAGGTCGAGGTTCTTGACCGGCGACCAGACGAGGTCGGTACCAACCTGCCACAGATCGGCATCGGTGACGGCGATCGCGGTGGTCGCACCGGGCTCATACTTGGTGTAACCGCCGAACAGCACCGAGCGGATGCCCGGGGTCCAGTAGTGGCGGAACTGGCCCATGATGCCCCAAGCGGTCGACAGGTTGTAGCCGCCGAAAGCGTCCACAACGGCGTCGGCCAGCGGGACATAGGCGCCGGAGAGGTTGCCGGCGGCGTCGATGTCCACCTTGCCCCACGCGGTCGCAGTGCCCTGGCTGTTGCCACCCATGCCGGCGTAGCTGATGGCGCCCTTGGAGTAGCTGGCCTGCAGGAGGAAGCTATCGCCCTTGGCGATCATGTCCGCGTTGAGCACGAGGGCGCCGCCGATGGCCCAGCCCCACTGGTCCGACGACGAAGCGCCGGGGAACAGGGCGAACTGGTCGAGCGTGTTCACCTGGTGCAGAGCACCGGAGAGCATCGCGGTACCCCAGGCCTGGTCGAGGCGGATGTTCGCCACGATGTCAGGAACAGCGTTGCCGCCCTGCCAGTTCTGGTAGGCCAGCGAGCCGCTGGTGCCGGTCACGAACGGATTGAAGCCGAACGGGCCGATCGAGCCGACAGCCGCGCCCGAAGCGGTGGTGCCCTGCACGCCGGTCACGCGGTTGGCACCGTCTTCCAGCGAGATCGTCGCCGAGAAGCCGTTACCGAACTGCGCGGTATAGGCCATCAGGGTGGTCCAGGTGTTCGAACCCGCGAACGGGGTCGTCATCATGTAGTTCACGCCGATGTCGAAGAACGACTGCGTGTAACCGAAGGTGAAGCCAGCGAACTGGATGAACGCGCGCTCGAAGTACAGAGCGTTATTCGGGCCAGAGCCGGCGCCGGCCTGCGAGTTCCACTCACCGCCGAAGCGGACGTAGGAACGCAGGGTGCCGTAGTCGGTCTGGGTGCGGGCGTCCATGTCGAACACGCCGCGGGCGCGGGTCAGGATGTCAGAGTCATCCTTGTCGCTGAACGGGAAGGCGAAAGCGCCCACGCCAGGACCGTTGAAGCCGGTGCCCGCGGTGGTCGCGATGTCGGGACGGAAGGTGCCGACGGCGTTCGCATAAGCGTCGAAGCGGGCATAGCCGCCGATCTTCAGGCAGGTGTCGGTGCCCGGGATATAGAAATAGCCGGCGCCATAGGCAGAGCACACCTTAACGTACTCTACCGCCTTCGCCTTGACGGGAAGGTCGGCAGCCTGGGCTCCAGCGACCGCGACGAGACCCGCCGCGCTGCCGAGGAGAAGGCTCTTCACCATCTTCATCGTGACCTCCAAGTTTGGTTCCGAGGGAGCGAGTTCCGCTTCTTCGGTGCGACTGCTGCACCTAGAGAGGTTCTTGCCCCGATTCCCATTCACACGCTCAACGCATCGCTGAACCTGCGATGGGCGACCGGGGTCTGCCCCCCTTCGTCGCAAAGCCACCATACAAAAGGCCCACCCGGGATCAACGACATCTGGGCCGTTTCAGCCCCTCCGGAGCCGTTATTCCAGTAACTGTTGCAGGAATGGCACTCCGGGGTTTGACCCACCTGAATACCGTCGTCCGCAGGACCTGCGCAGCCCGTTCCGGCGGCGGAATTCCTTTGTCTGCAAGCATTCCAGGATGGTGGGGCAGGTGGCGGAGACGGAGGGATTCGAACCCTCGAGACCCTTTTGGGGGTCTGCTCATTTAGCAAACGAGTGCCTTCAGCCTCTCGGCCACGTCTCCAGCGCCCCCCTCCTATGCCGGACCCATTGGCCCATTGCAAGCCGGGCGGCGTCGAACGCGACCGGATCGGAGGGAATCAGTCCGGTCGCGCGATTTCCCGCTAAGGCGATGATGAAGAAAGGCTTATCCGGTCAGCGTGCGGTGCAGGCCGACCGGCGCGCGCCCTAGCGGGAATCGGTGCGGTAGTGCTTTTCCTCGACGATGGCCGAGTTGGAGAGGGCGTTGATCTGCCGCTTCAGGGCCGCGCGCCGATCGTTCACCCCATAGACCTGCCGCGCCAGAGCGACGAACTGCGCATCGAAGCTCCCGTCCCGCTCCATCCCGCGCAGCGCGTCCTCGATGTCCCACAGCTGCCGATTCGCCGCGGCGAGGTCCGCCGTGATCGCAAGAACCGACGGCGGCAGGGATTCGCGCTCGCGCAGCGCCCGCAGCGCTTCCAGCTCGTGCTCCACGTTGGCGCGCGCCGCCGGGTCAAAGATCTTCTCGTGCTTGATCTCCAGGATGGTGATCTTGTCGATCAGCTCCCCGACCGACACCGGCGCGAGGATGACGCGGGCCGGTGCGCCGCTCACAGCGCGTCTCCCCGCTGGAGCGCTCTCACCCGGTGCGCGATTCGGTCGAACACGCCGGCGAAGTCGCCCGGCACATCCTGTCGCATCAGGCGCAGGCTGGAATAGAGCGGCGTGCGCTCTCCCTCGCGGCCCCAGCGCCATTCCGGCGCGACCTTGAGCGCCACCAGCGCGGGCCGGCCGCGCGCACCCGCCAGATGGGCGAGCGCAGTGTCGATCGTCACCACCAGATCGATGTGTTGCAGAATCGCCGCAGTGTCGACGAAGGCCCCATCTGCGTCGCACTCCGGCCCCAGTCGCGCCACCCGGTCGCCAAACGCGCAGCCGTCGAGCTGTTCGGCGCCGACACCCTGCTGGAGACTGACCAGGCGGACGCCATCGAGCGCCGCCAGCGGCGCGAACAGATCGAGCGGCACCGAGCGGCCCACGTCCACGGCAGCGGACGGATCGCCCTGCCAGGATATGCCGATGGTGAAGCCGTCCCCGAACCGGCCGGTCCAGCGCCCGACCCGCTCCGGGTCGGCATTGAGATAGGGCGCCTGCGGCCAGAGCGCGGGATCGGGGGCGATCAGGCGCGGCAGGCTTGCCAGCGGCACCCAGGCGAGGCCCGGCGCGGTGGTGTCGAGGTCGTCGAGCGAGGACACCACGCGCACCCGGGCATCGATCCGGGACAGCAGCGGCACGAGCCGCGCCTTGGTGAGGAAGCGCGTGCGGATGCCCCGTTCGGCGAGCAGGCGCAAAAGGCGGCCGAACATGATGTGGTCGCCGGTCCCCTGCTCGCCGACCACCACCAGCTCATCCGGCACGCTCTGCCCGTCCCACCGGGCGAACGGCAGCGGACGGTACGGCGGCGGCAGGAAGGAGGCGCGGGATTCATATTCGGCCCAGCCCTCGGCCCAGCGGCCTTCGGCGAGATCGTCGGCCGCGCGCAGGTAGCGCGCCATGGGAAAGGCGGGATCGGCGCCGAGCGCCGCGTCCACCAGCCCCCGCGCCGCGGCGTGCTCCCCTCGGTCGATGAGAAGACGGGCCTTTGCGGTGAGCGCCCCGGCCGATCGCGGGTCGAGGGCGAGGGCCTTGTCCACCGCGTCGAACGCGTCGGCGGGCTCCCGTCGCTCGCGCCGCAGTTCCGCCAGTTCCTGAAACAGCGCGGGCGAACCGCCGGTGCCGGCGGTCGCGGCCTCGGCGAGCCGCAGCGCCTCGTCCAGCCGGCCCCGCTGGCGTTCGCTGCGCACCAGGGCGGCCTGGAAGGTCGGCCGGTCGGGAGCGATGTTCACCGCGGCCGCGAACGCCTCGGCGGCGCCGTCGATGTCCGCCTGCCCCGCCAGGCCCTGGCCCTTGAGGAAATGGGCGTCGGCGAGCTTCGGCGCGAGCACGCGCGCGGCATCGGCGGCGCGCGTCGCCTCGGCGAAGCGTCCGAGCTCCAGCAGCGTGCCGGCGCGCGAGATATGGCGCTGCGGATCGCGCGGATCGAGCGCCACCAGCCGGTCGCAGTCGGCGAGCGCGGCCTCCGGCCGGCCGAGCCGCGAGAGCGCCACCGCCCGGTTGGCGAGCGCTTCCGCAAGCTGCGGCCGGAGCGCCAGCGCGCGGTCGTAGCGCTCCACCGCGTCGGGCAGGCGGCCGAGCTGCAGCAAGGCGTTGGCCGCCATGTACTGCGCCTCGACCAGAGCGGGGTCGAGCGCGCGCGCCTTCTCGAACGAATCGAGCGCCTTTTCCGGCTTGCCCTCGGCCTGGCGCACGGCGCCGAGCAGCAGGTGCGCGTGCGCGTTGCCGCGGTGCGCGTCGCGCGCCTTGCGGGCCGCTGCGTGGGCCTCGCCCAGCCGGCCGGACTGGAGCAGCGCCAGCACCAGCAGCCGCGCGGCCTCGAACGCCTCCGGAGAGGCCTTCAGCAGGCTGCGGTAGAGCGCGACAGCCTCATCGAGCCGCCCGCTCTGATGCAGGGCGCCCGCGCGGGCGAGATCCGGCCTGATGTCCTTCGCCATGCGACGGCTCCCGCCCCCAAGAGCCGCTCAGGAGCGGGCGCGCTGCCCGAACAGGATGGCCTGGACGTCCTTGTCCTTGGCGATGTCCACGCTGGCGCGCTCCTCGGCGTTCACCGCAAAGCCGCGCTTGACGGCCGGGCGGGCCAGCACCCGCTCCAGCCAGGCCTTGAAGTGCGGGAACTCCTCGATCTGGATGCCCTGCCGCTCCCACAATTTGGCCCAGCCGACGCAGGCCATGTCGGCGATGGAATAGTCGCCGGCGAGATACTCCCGGTCGGCGAGGCGCTTGTTCATCACGCCGTAGAGCCGGTGCACCTCGTTGGAATAGCGCTCGATGGCGTAGGGCACCTTTTCCGGCGCGTAGATGCGGAAATGGTGCGCCTGCCCGGCCATGGGGCCGAGGCCGCCCATCTGCCAGAACAGCCACTGCTCCACCTCCACCCGCGCGCGCTCGTCGGCGGGGTAGAACTGGCCGGTCTTGCGGCCGAGATACTGCAGGATGGCGCCGCTCTCGAACACCGAGATGGGCTTGCCGTCCGGCCCCTCGGGATCGACGATGGCGGGCATCTTGTTGTTCGGCGAGACGGCGAGGAAGTCCGGCTTGAACTGGTCGCCCTTGCCGATGTTGACGAGCTTCACCTCATAGGGAAGCCCGCACTCCTCCAGCATGATGGAGATCTTCCAGCCGTTGGGCGTGGGCCAGTAGTACAACGCGATGGGCTGGGACTGGACCTGAGCCATGAAACGCTCCCTCACACGCGCGGTGCCGCCCGTTGCGGCCCGTGCCCTAGGTATTGGAACAGCCGGCTTTGGACCGATCAGGCCGGGGTGAAACGTTCGATGTCGTGACCGCTCGGCCGGCGGCAGACGCGGCCCTAGACGTAGCGATCCCACCCTGCGCAAGCAAGGGAACGCCCTCCGGCCGCCCGCCGTTCACCGGCACAGCGGGTCGTCGTCGCGCAGCGGGGTCAGTTGGAGGTCGCTCCAACGGTGCGGCTCCATCAGCGGCGACCACCATTTGAGGGAAATCTCGACGGTGTTCACCTTGGGCGCCGGCAGCAGGATCGGCAGGCCGTTGACGATGCCGGTGACGCGGGCGCAGCCGGTCGCGTCACGCGGCGGCGGGCGATACTGGAACTCGTTGATGATCACCACCCGCGCGCCCGGGATTGCCGCGCGCAGGCGCCCGGCCGAGGTCCGGTCGTCGGCCACCAGCGTCGGCCGCTCGCCCAAGCGGGCCTGGATCGCCGGCTGGATCTTGTAGATCGGCTCGGCGGCCATGCAGCGTCCGCACAACCGCGGGTCCGGCCACAACGGCACCGCCGCGCGCACGCCGGCGATGGCGACGTTCATGGCCAGCAGCAGGCCGAGATAGATGACGAGCCGGTCGCGCCAGCCGCCGAGCCGCTCCAGCTCCGCGAACACATAGACCGGCAGCAGAAGCAGGAAGACGTGGAAGTAGCGGTCGCGCAGGCTCTCCGTGCCCGCCGCGAGGGTGAAGACGAGGGTGGCCACGACCCCCAGCGCCATCAGGGTGCGCAGCACCCGGCGCGGCGGACCGTGCTCGTCGTCGTCCGGCCGGGCGCCCTCGCCGCGGTTGTAGGGCAGGAACACCACCGCCACGAGCGCCAGGAACGGCAACACATAGCCGGCGAGCGCGGAGACGAAGGCGTTCAGCACGCCGTCCCAGCCGGCATTGGTCGCGCCCATGGTCTGGGCGGCGGCGGCGACCACGCTCTGGCGGCCCACATAGAGCGCGGCGGCGTAGATGCCGAGCGGCACCGCCGCCGTCAGCAGCGTGACCAGAAGCCGGCGGTCGAAAAGGGCGCGCCGGTAGCTCGGCTCCAGCAGCGCCGCGATCACCAGCACCGCGAGGAATGCGACGAACCCGAACTTGCCGAGGATGCCGAGGGCGATCCAGCCACCCAGCCCGGCATACAGCGCGGCGCTCGGCCGCCGCGTGATGGCGGTCAGCGTCAGGAAGGTCCCGGCGATGCCGATGATCATCACGTTGGAGTGGGTGAGGATGCGGTGGCTGTGATAGCCGATCACCCAGATCGCGGTGAGCGAATAGACCGCCAGCGCCTGGAGGCGCGGATCGGCGATCACCTGGCGCGCGATCCGCCACACCAGCAGCGCGCAGCCCGCGAGCAGCGCGTAGCGCAGCAGCGCGAACGACACTAGGCCGGTGCCCACGATCTGCTGGAGGCCCCACAAGAGCCAGTCGAAGAACGGCGGATTGCGCGGAACGTAGGACAGTTCCAGCGACTGGACCATGTAGCTCTCGATGGCGTCGTCCGCATTCACCGCCACTTCCAGCAGCGTGGCGATGAGGCCGTGCACCAGCGCCCAGGCCATCACGATCGCAACGACACCGCTCGGGCGGGCCCACCACGGCACAGAGGCCGAAGGCGCGGAGGCGGCGGGCACGTCGAGATGGCGCGGATCGAGATGCTCGATGTGGGTCACGGGGGTCTCGTCAGGTCTCTGTCGGGCGCCTCTATAGACCCGTACCGTCCGCACCGCCACCGGTGGATCAGACGGTCGGGAGCACCACAAAGCCCTCGCGCCCGCCTGCCGCAAGGGCAGCTTCGCTCGCCTCGTGCAGCAGCAGGTCGTCCACCCGCGCGCCCGGCGGACCGGCGCGGCAGGCCGCGACCATGGCGTCGACCGCGCCCGGCGCGCCGCACAGCACGGCCTCCACCGCCCCGCCGGCGCGGTTGCGCACCCAGCCCGAAAGGCCGCGCACGCGCGCCTCATGGGCGCACCAGGCCCGGTAGCCGACGCCCTGGACCCGCCCGCGCAGCGTCAGGTGCACCACGCGGACGGCGCCGCCCCAGCCGTCGCCATCGGAGGCCCCCTGCCCGGACATGGTGGCGGAACCGGTGCCGGTGGTCATTTGGGGCAACCCTCGGCCGGCTTCAGCGCCGTGAACTCCGCCATGGTGCCGACGAGGGCGAACTTGCCGTAGTCGATCTTCATGTCGCCCACCACGCCGTTGTCATAGAGCGCGAAGCTCATCACGTATTCCGGCGAGCCGCTGGTGGCGCCCGGCTCGTAATAGCTCACCGTCACGGGGAAATAGGTGCTCGCGCCCAGTTGCTCACGCGCGACCGCGGGCGCGCGCTCGGCATTGGTGGTGGCGCGGCCGATCACGGTCAGGGTCTCGTAGATGCGCGCCGGGTCGCTGGAGCCGTCATAGACCTTGGCCTGCAGCACCCGGTCGCCCGCCGTGCCGGCGGCGATCACCTTCCCCACGTGCTCGGTGGGCATCAGCACCTTGCCGGGAATGGAGAGGGTGGCGGGCTTCGGCTTCGTCACCACGACCTTCAGCGCATCCGGCCCGTCGCGGGTCACGTCGGCCTCGACCTCGCTGTTGCCGGCGCTGGCCGAGCGCGAGGTGGAGTTGAACCGGTAGGACTTGCCCTCCCCGTCCTCCCACGCCTTGGAGGTCACCTCCTGGGCCAGGCTCTCGCCGTCGCCCGTGGTGCTCTTGCTGGTCTGGCGGGTGAACGTGGTGAAGCCGGCGCAGGCATCGCCCGTGATCTCGTACTGGATCTCGCCGCGCATGTCCTCCAGCTGGCCGGTGGGCTTCGAGCCGTCGAGCACCAGGCGGTAGGTCGCCTTGTGCGCCATCAGCGGCACTGCCGCGAACGCCGGCGCGCCGGCCAGCGCCAGGCAGCCGAAGCCGAGGCCGAGGCCGGAGGCGATGAGGCGTGAACGAACCTGCATGTCTTGTCTCCTCGCGCCGCGCCGCCCGCCCCCGCGCGGGACGGCTTGCGCCGCGGCGGCGCTTCGGCCAAGAGGAAGGCCCAATTGCGCAATCCTTGTGGCAGGAGCCCTCAATGAGCACCACGATCGAACAGAAGCTTGCGAGCCTCGGCATCACCCTCCCGACGCCGACCCCTCCGCTGGCCAATTACGTCCCCGTGGTGCGCACCGGCAACCTGCTGTTCGTGTCCGGCCAGGTCTCCATCGACGGCGCCGGCACGATCACCACGGGCAAGCTCGGCGGCGGCCTCTCCATCGAGGCCGGCCAGGCGGCGGCGCGGCTGTGCGCCATCAACATCCTCGCCCAGGTGAAGGCCTCCGTCGGCGACCTGGAGAAGGTGGTGCGCGTGGTGAAGCTGGTGGCGTTCGTGAACTCCGTCCCCGATTTCACCGACCAGCCCAAGGTGGTGAACGGGTGCTCCGACCTTCTGGTGGAGATCCTCGGCGACAAGGGCCGCCACGCCCGCTCGGCCGTCGGCATCGCCGCTCTGCCGTTCAACGCCGCGGTGGAAGTCGAGGCGGTGGTCGAGGTCGCCTGATCCGGGACAAAGCGAGGCGCGCCGTGCCATGAAGCACCGTTCCGGCGATCCCGGCTTCGTCACGGCGCGCCCGGTGGCCCATCGCGGCCTGCACGATGCCGCACGCGGCATCATCGAGAACATGCCCGCCGCGATCGATGCGGCGCTGGCGGGCGGCTTCGCCATCGAGGTGGACCTCCAGGCGAGCGCCGACGGCGAGGCCATGGTGTTCCACGACTTCACCCTCGACCGCCTGACCCAGCGCTCCGGGCCGGTGGGCGCCCTCACCGCCGCGGCGCTGGCGCAGGTGCCGTTCAAGGCGACCGCGGACCGCATGATGCGGCTCAGCGACCTGCTCGACCGCGTCGCCGGCCGCGTGCCGCTGCTCATCGAGATCAAGAGCGACTTCTCCGGCGACACCCGCCTCGCCGCGCATGCCGCGCAGGTGGTCGCGGCCTATGACGGGCCGGCGGCGCTGATGTCGTTCGATCCCGCTCAGGTCGAGACGGTGCGGATGGCGGCGCCGGCGGTGCCGCGCGGCATTGTCGCCGAGCACCGCTACGACCATCCCGACTGGTCCGCCTTGCCCGCCCGCGCCCGCTTCTGCCTTGGCAACCTGCTGCACTGGCCGCGCTCGCGCTTCCAGTTCGTGGCCTATCGCGTCGCCGACCTCGACGCCTTGGCGCCGCGCCTCGCGCGCCGCCTCGGCCCGCCGCTTCTGGCCTGGACCGTGCGCACGCCGCAGGACCGGGCGCAGGCGCAGCACCGCGCGGACCAGATGATCTTCGAGGGCTTCGTTCCCTGATCGGATAAATTGGGCCATGCTGCGACGCACCGCCGCGCTCCCCTGCCCGCGCCGGCCGGCCCACGTTGAGGACATGTCCGAAGCCTCCATCCGCGTTCTCACCGCCTTGTCGCAGATCGCCGCGAAGGACTGGGATGCCTGCGCCGCCGGCGGCGCGGCCCGCCCCGAGCCATTCCTCTCGCACGCCTTCCTCTCGGCGCTGGAGGAGGCCGGCTGTGCCGGCGCGCGCACCGGCTGGATGCCGCAGCATCTGGTGCTCGACGGCGCCGACGGCGTGTCGGCCGTGGCCCCCTGCTACCTGAAGTCCCATTCGCAGGGCGAATACGTGTTCGACCACGGCTGGGCGGATGCGTTCGAGCGCGCGGGCGGCGACTATTATCCGAAGCTCCAGGTGGCGGTGCCGTTCACGCCCGTCACCGGACGGCGCCTGCTGACGCGCGATCCGGACGGCACCGCCGCCCGCGCCGCGCTCGCCGCCGGCATCGGCGAACTGATGCGCCTGCGCGATGCCTCCTCCGCCCATGTCACCTTCGCCACCCGCGAGGAGTGGGACAGCTTGGCGCAGCACGGCTTCCTCCAGCGCACCGACCGGCAGTTCCAGTGGCTGAACCAGGGCTATGGCAGCTATGACGACTTCCTCGGCGCGCTCGCCTCGCGCAAGCGCAAGGCGCTGAAGAAGGAGCGGCGCGAGGCGCTGGAGGGCGGCATCACCATCGAATGGCTCACCGGAGCCGATCTCACGGAAGCCGCCTGGGACGCCTTCTTCGCCTTCTACCAGGACACCGGCGCGCGCAAATGGGGCCGGCCCTATCTCAACCGCCGCTTCTTCTCGCTGATCGGCGCGCGCATGGCGGACAGCGTGCTGCTGGTGATGGCGAAGCGCGGCGGGCGATACATCGCGGGGGCGCTGAACTTCATCGGCCCGGATGCGCTCTACGGCCGCTATTGGGGCGCGATCGAGGAGCATCCGTTCCTGCACTTCGAGGTCTGCTACCACCAGGCCATCGACTTTGCCATCGCCCGCGGCCTCGCCCGCGTGGAGGCGGGCGCGCAGGGCGAGCACAAGCTGGCGCGCGGCTACCTGCCCGTCGCCACCTATTCCGCCCACCTCATCGCCCATCCGGGCCTGCGGCGCGCGGTTGCGCACTTCCTGGAGCAGGAGCGGGTCGCGGTGGCGGAGGACGCCGCCATCCTCACCGAGCTCGGCCCGTTCCGCCGCGGCGCGCCGGCGCAGGAATGCGAATAGCAGCCTTGCCGCGCGCGCGCATTGCGGCGGCGCCGCTGCCGTCGCTATAGTTCGCGCCGGACGGGTGGGGGGCGGAATCCGGGCGCGGCGCCGGGATTTCGAGGCTCCAGGGGGAAGGCGATGACCTATTGTTGCGGCGTGCTGGTGCGGGACGGCCTCGTGATGATCGCCGATACCAGAACCAATGCCGGCCTCGACAACATCTCCACCTTCCGCAAGCTCCACGTGTTCGAGGAGCCGGGCCACCACGTGCTGGCCATCGCCTGCGCCGGGAATCTTTCGGTCTCGCAGTCGGTCATCAGCCTGCTCCACGAGGGGGTGGAGGACCACGAGGCCGGCGAGCGCCACCAATTGCGCGACGCGCGCACCATGTTCCAGGCCGCCCAGCTGGTCGGCACCGCGATCCGCCAGGTGCACCGGGTGAACGGCGACGTGATGGAGCAGAGTTCGGTCAATTTCGACGTCTCGTTCCTGCTCGGCGGGCAGATCGCCGGCGGTCCGCTGCGCCTGTTCATGATCTACAACGCCGGCAACTTCATCGAATGCACGCCGGACACGCCGTTCCTGCAGATCGGCGAGCACAAATACGGCAAGCCGGTCCTCGACCGCGCCGTAAGCTACGAGATGGAGATCGCGGACGCGCTCAAGACCAGCCTGATCTCCATGGATTCCACCATGCGCTCGAACCTGGGCGTCGGCCTGCCCATCGACGTGCTGGTGGTGTGCCCGGACAAGCTGCATTCCGAGCTGAAGTACCGGATCGAGCCGGGCGAGCCCTATTTCCACGATCTGCGCGAGCGCTGGTCGGCGGCGCTGAGGGCGGCGCACACCTCGATCCCCCGCCCGCCTTACATGAAGGACGTGCGCAGCCTCACCCGCGAGAGCGCGGAGCGCCAGCGCGAGGAGACCTGAGCGCCTCAGAACGCCTTGAAGGTAAGGATGGTGCGGGTGTCCTGGATGCCGGGAATGGTCTGCACCTTCTCGTTCACGAAGTGGCCGATGTCGGTGCCCGGCTCCACGTAGAACTTCGCCATCAGGTCGAAGTCGCCGGCGGTGGAATAGATCTCGGACGCGATCTCGGCATTGGCGAGGTCGGTGGCCACCTCATAGGACTTGCCGAGCTGGCACTTGATCTGGACGAAGAACGGGATCACGGCGCACTCCCTGAGCGTGGGCGGCGCCACGTTGGACAATTCGCACCGCGCTGGCAAGGCCGGCCCTCGGCGCCCGCATCCCCCTTCATTCCCAACCGCCGCCGGGCTAAGCCCGTGCGATGAATGCGAGCGGCGCAACCGCCGCGGAGGACCGCCATGCCCGCCCCATCGACCCCCGCCGGCGCCGCGCCGCCCATCGCCCTCACCATGGCCGGCTCCGATTCGAGCGGCGGGGCGGGCATCCAGGCGGACCTGAAGACCTTCTCCGCGCTCGGCGTGTTCGGCGCCAGCGTCATCACCGCGCTCACCGCCCAGAACACGCGCGGCGTCACCGCCATCCACGACGTGCCGGACGACTTCATCGCCGCCCAGGCGGACGCGGTGTTCACCGACCTCGACGTCAAGGCGGTGAAGATCGGCATGCTCTCGCGCCCCGGCGCCATCCGCACGGTCGCCGACGCTTTGGCGCGCCATGGGGCGCGGCCGGTGGTGCTCGACCCGGTGATGGTGGCCGCCTCCGGCGCCAAGCTTCTGGCCGACGCGGCGGTCGCGACCCTGAAGGAGGTGCTGATCCCGCGCTGCGACCTCCTCACCCCCAACCTGCCCGAGGCGGCGGTGCTGCTCGGCTGCCCGATGGCCGAAGACGAAGACGACATGCGACGCCAGGGCGAGGCGCTGCTTCGGATCGGCGCCAGAGCGGTGCTCATGAAGGGCGGGCACGGCACCGGGCCGGAGAGCGTCGATCTCCTGGTGGAGGCGGCCGGCGCGACCCGCCTCGTCGCGCCGCGCCATCTGACGCGCAACACCCACGGCACCGGCTGCACCCTCTCATCCGCCGTCGCAGCCGGCCTCGCCAAGGGCGACGACCTGGGCACGGCGGTGCGGGCGGCGAAGGCCTACATCACCGGCGCCATCGCCGCGGCCGATAACCTCGCGGTAGGACATGGCCACGGGCCGGTGCACCACTTCTGGAACCTCTGGCGGCCGTGAGCCGCGCGGCCGCGCGCCGCGCATTGCGCCGGGATGTCATCCGGATGTCTTGCGGAATGTCTTGCCGCGCCGGATTTCGGCGCTATCGTCCGCCCCAACGAACGATCGTTCGTATGAAAGGATGAGGCGCATGGCGGGCAGGGAGCGCGGCGGCACGGCTCTGGAAACCGGCGCCCAGGCCCTCACGGGGCAATTGGGCAAGACCATCCAGCGCCTGCGCAAGGCCTACAACCTCTCGCTCTCCGACCTCGCGGAGCAGTCGGGGGTGGCGAAGTCCATCATCAGCCAGATCGAGCGCAATGAGACCAACCCGACGCTCGCCACCGTCTGGCGCCTGTCGCAGGCGCTCGACATGTCGGTGGAGCGGGTGCTCGCCTCCTCCGACGACGCGCCGTTCCTGGAGAAGCTCTCGCGCGCCGACACGCCGATCCTCGTCTCCGAGGACGGTCTGTGCCGCCTGTCCATCATCGGCTGGATCAAGACCGTCGAGTGGCTGCAATATTACGACTTCAGCGCCGCGCCCGGCGGCGAGCTGGATTCGGAAGGCCACCAGCGCGGTTCGGTGGAGTGCCTCTCCGTGCTCGCCGGCACGCTTGAGGTGGAGGTGGCCGGCGAGGTGGAGACGGTGAAGCAGGGCGAGACGCTGCGCTATCGCTGCGACCGCCGCCACGTCATCCGCAACCGCTCGGACGCACCCGCCCATGCGGTGATGGTCTGCCTGCTCAAGGCGGCGGTGCTGGACTGAGCGCGGTCATCCCCCGGCTGGTCCGGGGAGCGGCGCCGACGGCCGGCCGCGGGCGCCATCCGCCTTCGGCCTGCACCGGGTGCGGGGTTCGTCACCGCCGTCATCCCCCGGCTTGTCTGTTTGAGATGTGTTGGAATGAGAGCGCCTGCGGAGCGCCCCTAACGCTCCGCAGGCGCGGGCGGGAGGCCGTTTACTCCGGCAGGCCGGGGGTCCGGCGAGGACCCTGAGGCCGAG
>NZ_RCTF01000012.1 GCF_003667445.1 Xanthobacter tagetidis
GCCGCAGGCGCGGCCTTCGCAGCGGCCGGCGCAGGCGCAGCCGGGGCAGCGGCCGGAGCTGCGGGGCGCGGCGTCGCCGCCGCAGGCGCTGCAGCCTCGCCCGGCGCGATGACGCGGCGCTTCACCTTCTCCACCACCACCGCCTTGGAGCGGCCGTGGCTGAAGCTCTGGCGCACCGTGCCCTGCTCCACCGGGCGCTTCAGGGTGAGCGTCTTGCCGGGGGCGGGATGGAGCGTCTTGTCGCCGGGAGTCTTGGTGTCGTTCATTCCGTATCCGTTCCTTGCATCCGGTCGGGGGATGCGCCTGCGTTCAGGCCATGCCCCTCCGGCGCGCTGTCGGACGTTCCGGTCCGCCAGCGCTCGAGCTTTCGGCAGCGCGCGAGAAATCCCGCGGTCGTCGGATGCGCGAGCAGCGCCGCATGTACCACATTTGACCGCCCCAACGCCAAGTCCAATTCGATGCCGGGAAAGCAATCGATCACATGGACCCGAGGGGCGCCTTGCGCCTCCGCCTGCCGGACGCGCGCATCCAGCTTGCGCACCCCGTCCGGGCGCGCATCGGCGGCGTGGAGAAGCACGAGCACGCCGCCACCGGCGAGCGCCTCCTCCACCTTCGCGTTGCCCGTGACCACACGCCCAGCCTTGTTGGCAAGACTCAGGGATGCGCGGGCATCGCGCGAAAGAAGTTCATCGACGAGATCGGCCAGGCCGGGGTCGGCCGTGCCCTTGCCCTTGAAGGCGCGGCCGAAGGCCTTGCGCTTCAGGGCGGTCTCCAGCGCCGCGCGGGTGGCGCTCACCCAGGCGCCGCGGCCCGGCAGCCGGCGCGCGAGGTCAGGGACGATCGTGCCGTCCGGCCCCACCACGAAGCGCAGCATCTCCCCCACGGGCGTCACGGCGCGGGTGGCGAGGCACAGGCGCGCGAGCGGCGCGCGCGCAACGGCAACGCTGCGCGGCCCCCCGTCCGTCTCCTCGTCCAGCACGCTCGCGAGCACCGTGGGTCATCTCCTTCTACTCAGGCCGAGGCGTCGGGGGCGGCCTCTTCGGCCTCCTCCGCGCCCTCGGGGACAAGGTCTTCGGCGCTGATCCAGCCCGCGGTGACGCGGGCCTGCATGATCAGGGTCTCGGCGTCCTCGCGGGTGAACTCGAAGCCGTCGAGCGCGCCGGGATGGCGGGTGGTCTCGCCGTCCTTGCGCTCGCTCCAGCCGATCAGGTCGTCGGTGGCGCAACCGGCGAGGTCCTCGACGCTCTTGATGTCGTTCTCGCCGAACGCCACCAGCATCTTGGAGGTGACGCCGGGCACGCCCTTCAGGTCGTCCTCGACGCCCAGCTCCTTGCGGCGGGCATCCAGCGCCTCCTCCACCTCGGCGAGGTGCTTGAGGGCGCGGGCCTGAAGCTCGGCCGCGGTGTCCTCGTCGAAGCCCTCGATGGAGGCGAGCTCCGACACCGGCACGTAGGCGATCTCCTCCACCGAGGTGAAGCCCTCGGAGGTGAGCAGCTGGCCCATCATCTCGTCGAGATCGAGCGCCTCGGCGAACATCTTGGTGCGCTCGGCGAACTCCTTCTGGCGCCGCTCGCTCTCCTCCTGCTCGGTCATGATGTCGATGTCCCAGCCGGTGAGCTGGGAGGCGAGGCGCACGTTCTGGCCGCGCCGGCCGATGGCGAGCGAGAGCTGCGCGTCGGGCACCACCACCTCGATGCGCTCGCGGTCCTCGTCGAGCACCACCTTCACCACCTCGGCCGGGGCGAGGGCGTTGACGATGAAGGTCGCGATGTCCGGGTTCCAGGGGATGATGTCGATCTTCTCGCCCTGCAGCTCGTTCACCACCGCCTGCACGCGCGAGCCGCGCATGCCGACGCAGGCGCCGACCGGGTCCACCGAAGAATCGCGCGAGATGACGGCGATCTTGGCGCGCGAGCCGGGATCGCGGGCGACCGCCTTGATCTCGACGATGCCGTCGTAGATCTCCGGCACTTCCTGGGCGAACAGCTTCGACATGAACTGCGGATGGGTGCGCGAGAGGAAGATCTGCGGGCCGCGCGGCTCGCGGCGCACGTCGTAGACATAGGCGCGGATGCGGTCGCCGGTCTTGACCATCTCGCGCGGCAGCAGCTCGTCGCGGCGCAGGATGCCTTCGCCGCGGCCGAGGTCCACCACCACGTTGCCGTACTCGACCCGCTTGACGAGGCCGTTGACGATGTCGCCGATGCGGTCCTTGTACTCGTCATACTGCCGGTCGCGCTCGGCCTCGCGCACCTTCTGCACGATCACCTGCTTGGCCGACTGGGCCGCGATGCGGCCGAAGTCGAAGGGCGGCAGGGTGTCGGCGATGGTGTCGCCCACCTGGGCCGCGGGATTGTGGCGGCGCGCGCCGTCAAGGGTGATCTCGGTGGCGGAATTCTCCACCTCGTCCACCACCAGCAGGTGGCGCGCCAGGCGCAGCTCGCCGGTCTTGGGATTGATGTCCGCGTGGATGTCCGTCTCCTGGCCGTAGCGCGAGCGCGCGGCCTTGGCGATGGCGTCCTCCATGGCGGCGATGACGATGCCGCGGTCGATGGACTTCTCCCGCGCGACCGCGTCAGCGATCTGCAGAAGCTCCAGGCGGTTTGCGCTGACGGCGACCATCAGTGCGTCTCCTTCGCAGTGGTCTTCGGGGCCCGGACGTCGTCTTCTTCGGCGAAGGGCGACTTCTTGACCTTGGTTTTCTTTGCGTGCGCCTTCTTGCCGGTCTTGCTGGCCTTGGCCTTCTTGCCGACGACCTTGCCGGTCAGGCCCTTGTTGGCGCTCGGATTGTGGCGCGGCGGCGCGGGCATGTCCTCGTCCGCCAGAGCATCCTCTTCGGCCGCGCCTTCGGCGCCGTCGAGGAAGGCCTCGGCCTCGTCGTCCAGGTCCTCGCCGGCGGCCTTGGCGGCGCGCAGCGCCTCGCGGATCAGGGCATCGGTGAGGACGAGCTTGGCTTCATGGATGTCGCCCACCTGAAGGCGCACGGTCGGCTCCTCGTCGGCCTTGGCGTCGAGCCGGCGCACCACCGCCTCGCTGCCCTCGGCGCCGATCAGCAGGCCGCGGAAGCGCTTGCGGCCGTCCACCGGCACCGCCATCTCGATCTTCACCTCGTGGCCGGACCAGCGCACGAAGTCGCTGAGGCGCACCAAAGGCCGGTCGATGCCGGGCGAGGACATCTCCAGGCGGTAGGCGCCGTGGATCGGGTCCTCCACGTCGAGCACCGGCGAGAGGGCGCGCGAGGCGGCCTCGCAATCGTCGATGGTCATGGTGCCGTCCGGCCGCTCGGCCATGATCTGCACCGTGCCGCCGTCGCGGTTGGTGACCTTCACGCGCACCAGCCGGAATCCCAGGCCCCCGAGCACGCCGGAGGCGATGGACGCTACGCGCGCCGAGACGCCGGTCTCGGTGATGAGGCGCGGCTCGTCGGCATCGGCGGTCAGGGTGATCGGGTCGCTCATGTCCCTCCGGGACGGTTCTTGCGCAGCTTCCGTGCGCGGAATTTCGTGTTCGCTCGCCGCCGCGGGGCCGCCGTCCGGCGGTCCTCTCGGCGGGTCGCGCCAGTCGCGCCAGGGGATGCTTCGGCTCCGACGGGTGCGGATATGCCGAAAAGGAGCGGGTCCCGGCCGGGGCCCACTCTCATCACCTTCGACTGCGATGGCGCTGAGGTATCCCTCATCAGGGACGGCGCCAATATAGCGTCAAACTGAGATTGCGCAAGCACATCTGCACAGGCGCCCCACGCGGGTCTGCGCGGAGAGGTAGAATGCGCCGCGTGCGGCACGCCCTATTTGTGCCAAACATCGCCGATCTAAAGCGCGCCCTCCGGACGCCGCGCTGCGCGTCCCGATCGCCGGGCCATCTCCCGCAGGCGCCTTTCGCCGCCGCGGACGCCCGCCATTCCCCCAATTCCAAGGACCTTCGTCGAGCATGGCATTTCCTGTGCGTACGCTTTCCGCCGCCCTCATTCTCGCCGCTGCCTTGGGCCCCGCCTTCGCCGGTCCGAAATCGAAGTCCGGCAGCGCGGGCTCATCGAGCACCAGCCTCGCCTGCCTTCCGCCGGAGCTGCGCAGCGCGCTCGCGGACGTGGAGCAGAAGTTCGGCGCCGTGACGGTGATCTCCACCCATCGCCCCGGCGCCGTGATCGCCGGAACCGGCCGGCCGAGCCAGCACCGCGACTGCGGTGCCGTCGACTTCCGCCCTTCCGGCAACCGCCGCGCCATCGTCGCCTTCCTGCGCAACGATCCACGGGTGAAGGGCCTCGGCCTTTACCGGTCCGGCCACATCCATATCGATGCCGGCCCTTATCGCGTGACGTGGAACAAGTGACCGGCGTACCACGTCCGCGATGAGCGGGCCCCCGCCGCGTCCCTGCCGCGCTTGCGCGGCGGCCGGCGGGGCGGCCCGCTTCGATGCTGCCCCCGGCGCCTCAGGCGAGGGCGTCCAGTTCCTCATCGGAGAGCGCGCCGGGCACGATGGTGACGGGCACCGGGAAGCGCGCCGCGTGGCCGGTGACGAGGCTCGTCACCAGCGGCCCCGGCCCCTCGCTGCCGGTGCCGGCGGCGAGCACCAGGATGGCGAGGTCGCGGTCTTCCGCGATGAGGGAGAAGATCGCCGCCGCCTTCGAGCCCTCGCGGATCACCTCCTCGGCGGCGATGCCGGCCACCTGGCGCGCCCGCGCCGCGAATTTCTGAAGCCGCGCCTGCATCTGCTCCTGCGCCTCGGCGCGCATCAGGTCGGCGACGCCGAGCCACTGCTGGTTCACGCCTTCCAGCTCCAGGACGCCGAGCAGGACCAGCCCGCCCGAGGTCCCGGCGGCGCGCCTGCTGGCATAATAGACCGCGCGGTCGCATTCCGGCGTGTCGTCCACCACCACCAGGAACTTGCGGCGGTGTCCCGGCTCGAAGCTGAGGCGCTTGGGGTTGGGGGTCGCGGCGGCGGTCATGGCTCTGTCTCCCGGTCTTGGCGGCGATGGTGCCATGCCGGGGCGGCGAGGGAGAGCAAAAATGGCGCGCGATCGCCGCCGATCGGCCGCGCCGCCGGTTCAGAAACGCGGCCGGATGCGGTAGAGGGATGGGCGGCGTCCGGCGTCCGATCCACCGGCCGGGCGAACCCGCCGGCGCGCTCCCGCGCCCGCCCTGACCAGGAGGAAGCCCTTGAAAAGCCTGACACTCGCCGCGGCGCAGACCATCCTCAACGCCGCCCATGCCCATGCGCGGACGCACGACATGAAGCCGCTCGCCATCTGCGTCCTGGATGGGCGTGGGGCGCTCAAGAGCTTCCTCGCCGACGATACCACCAGCCTCAACCGGGGGGATATCGCGCGAGGAAAGGCGAACGGGGCCCTCGCCATGGGCATGGGGTCGCGCGCGCTGTTCAAGCGGGCGCAGGAGCAGCCCTATTTCATCGCCGCGGCCACCAGCACCATCGGCGGCGCGCTGATTCCGGTGCCGGGCGGCGTGCTGATCCGCGATGACCTGGGCGACGTCATCGGCGCGATCGGAATTTCCGGCGACACCTCGGACAATGACGAGGCCTGCGCCGTGGCCGGCATCACCGCCGCCGGCCTCACCGCCGATCCCGGCGAGGGCTGATCGCACGCCGGGCCGGCCGCAGGTCCATCCCCGCGGCCGGCCCGGCCGGCATCCTGGACATTCCCTCGCGGGTTCAGGCCCAGTTCCGCCGGTGGATCAGACGATCGCGGCCGCGTCCGCGAAGGCGAGGCGCGGCAGGCGCTCCATCACCTTGGAATGGTCGCCGTGGCCGACGGCGGCGATGAAATTGGTCTTCACCGTGCCGCCGGGGAAGAATTCCGCATCCACCGTCGCCTGGTCGAAGCCGGACATGGGGCCGACATCGAGCCCGAGCGCGCGGGCGGCGAGGATGAGGTAGGCGCCCTGGAGCGAGGAATTGCGGAAGGCGTGCGGCTCGACCATCTCGGGCTTGTTCACGAACAGGTCGCGGAAGCCGGGATTGTGCGGGAACACCTCGGGGATCCGGTCGTAGAACTTGGTGTCGTAGCCGATCAGCGCGATCACCGGCGCGGCGAGCGCCTTGCGGTTGCCTTCCGGGAGCGCCGGGGCGAGGCGCGCCTTGGCCGCCTCGGAGCGCACGAACACGAAGCGCGCCGGCTGGGTGTTGGCCGAGGTGGGGCCGAATTTCACCAGGTCGTAGAGCGCCCGGATCTCGGCGTCGCTCACCGGCTGGTCGGTCCAGCCATTGTGCGAGCGGGCGGTGCGGAACAGGGTGTCGAGCGCGGCCGGGTCGAGGGCCGGGCGGGTGGTCTGAACGGTGGCGGTCATCGCGTGTCCCCGCGTCTGGAGATGCCGGCGCGTCGAAGCTGCCGGCCTTGGTGTCTCCAGAGCTAGGTTGCCGTTCCTGCAATCACAATGCGCAGCCATGCAAGGCACCATTGCGCAGACGCACTGCCGATAGGTAATTGGCGCCGCCAACGATCAGCCTTTCTGATCGAACCCCGTCAGCAATTGATGAGAAAACCGGGCGGATGGCGTCTATGGTTCGGGGGCGGCGACTCATTCGTGAACCCGCCGCCTGTTCTGAGCCTTTTGCCACCGCGCCTTTTCCCTCAGCCTTCGCCCGCGCCTTCGCCCCGAACGCGCTCCAGCCTGCCGCCGAGCCTGCCATGACCGCCCCATCCCCAAGCACGCCGCAGCGCGCGGTTCCGTCCGCGGCCGATCCCTGCCTCGACCGGGTGCGCGCCCATGTGCGCGCACTGCCGGAGAGCGGCATCGTCGAGGTGATGAATTACGGCCGCGCCCGCGGCGGGGTGATTCCCATGTGGGCGGGCGAGGGCGACCTGCCGACGCCGGCCTTCATCAGCCACGCCGCCGCCCGATCGCTGGAGGCGGGAGAGACGTTCTACACCTGGCAGCGCGGCCTGCCGGAGCTGCGCGCGGCGCTGGCGCGCTACATCGCCCGGCTCTACGGCGTCGCCGAGGCGCCCGAGCGCTTCTTCGTCACCGGCTCGGGCATGCAGGCGATCCAGATCGCCTTCACCATGGCGCTGGGGGCGGGAGAGGAACTGCTGTTGCCCTCGCCCACCTGGCCGAACGCGGCGGCGGCGGCGCTGAAGATCGGCGCCGTTCCGGTGCCCGTGCCGTTCGACTACGGGCCGACGGGCTTCACCTTCGATCATGACCGGCTGGAGCGCGCCGTCACGCCGCGCACCCGCGCCATCTTCGTCAATTCGCCGGCCAATCCCACCGGCTTCGTCGCCTCCCACGACGATCTGCGCGCCATCCTGGCGCTGGCGCGCCGGCACGGGCTGTGGATCGTCGCCGACGAGATCTACGGCCGCTTCCACTACGGCGAAGGCGCGCTTGCGCCCTCGTTCCGCGACGTGATGGAGGACGACGACCACATCCTGTTCGTGCAGACCTTCTCGAAGAACTGGGCCATGACGGGCTGGCGCATCGGCTGGCTGGAGGCGCCGCCGGCGCTCGGCCAGGTGATCGAGAACCTGATCCAGTATTCCACCTCCGGGGTCGCGGCCTTCATGCAGCGCGCCGCCATCGCGGCGCTGGAGCAGGGCGAGCCGTTCGTCGCCGAGCAGGTGGCGCGGGCGAAGGCCGGGCGCGACCTCATGTGCGCCGCGCTCGCCGCCACCGGGCGGGTCGACCTGGTGCCGCCGGCCGGCGCCTTCTATCTGTTCTTCGGCGTCGCCGGGGAGCCGGACGTGCGCCGGCTGGCGCTGCGGCTGGTGGACGAGGCCCAGGTGGGGCTCGCGCCCGGCACCGCCTTCGGCCCCGGCGGCGAGCGCTTCCTGCGCCTGTGCTTCGCCCGCGGCGAGACGCAGCTTGCCGATGTGGCGCAGCGGCTCTCGGGCTGGCTCACCGCGCGGCGGGAGGTCCCGTGAGCCCTTCGGGCGGCCGGGGAAAGGCACTGCGCGCCAGCCTGCTCACCCTCGCGGCCGGCGGGCTCGGCGGCTTCGCCTTCCACCTTGCCGGCCTGCCGGCCGCCTGGATCTCCGGCGCGCTCCTGCTGACGCTGGCGCTGGCCTTGGCGCGGGTGGACGTCCAGGTGCCGAAGCCGATCGAGATCGCCTCCTATGTGGTGCTCGGCACCTCCATGGGCACCGCGCTCACGCCCGACCTGGTGGCCCAGGCCACAACCTGGCCCGTCAGCATGGCCTTCCTGACGGTCAGCGTGTTCTGCACCATGGCGGGCTCGATGCTCTATTTCCGCCATGTGGCCCGCTGGTCGCTGGAGACCGCCTTCTATGCCTCCGCGCCCGGCGCCTTCTCGGCGGTGGTGGGCATGGCGGCGGAAAGCGGGGCGGACCTGCGGCGGGTCGCCTTCGCCCAGACGGTGCGCCTGTTCCTGCTGGTGGCGGCGCTGCCCAACATCCTCGGGGCCGCCGGCCTCGCCAGCGCGCAGGTGGCGGCGCCGCCGCAGCGGGGCGGCTGGGCGGAGGTGGCGCTGCTGCTGGCGGCCTGCGCCGCATGCGGCCTGCTCGCCGGCCGGGTGCGCATGCCGGGCGGCGTCATCGTCGGCGCGCTGCTGGCGAGCGCGGCCCTGCACCTTGCGGGCCTGTCCACCGCCACCCTGCCCATGGCGCTTCTGGTGCCCGCCTTCGTGGTTCTGGGCTGCAACGTGGGCGTCCGCTTCCGCGGCACCAGCCTCTACACGGTGCGGGAGATGACCCTGGTCTCGGTGGTCGGCTTCGTGGTGTCCGCCGGCATCTCGGCGGTGTTCGCGGTGCTCGCCGCGCTCGCCACCAACGACGATCCGGGCAAGCTGCTCACGGCCTTCGCGCCGGGGGCGCTGGAGGCCATGACGGCGCTCGGCTTCGCGCTCGGCTACGATCCCGCCTTCATGAGCGCGCACCACCTGTTCCGCTTCGCCGGCCTCTCGGTGGCGCTGCCGCTCATGGCGCGCCTCCTGTTTGCGGTGCGCGAGGGCAGGTAGCCGACGCCGTCGGTCCACCGCGCGGCTTTTCCCATGGTCAAGTTTGCTGTTTCGCGCCATAAGGATGGCCTGCGCAGGAGTTCCCCCCATGCACCTGTTGGACGACGTCGCCCTTCTCTTCGGCCGGCTGTTCATGGCCGCCTTGTTTCTGCCCTCCGGCATCCAGAAGGCCACCAACATCTCCGGCATCACCGGCATGCTTGCGAGCAAGGGTCTGCCCTATCCGAGCACGCTCGCGATCCTCGCCGTGATCGTCGAGATCGCCGCGCCGGTGGCGCTGATCCTCGGCATCGCCTCGCGGCTCACCGCGATCCTGCTGATCGGCTTCACGGTCGTGGCGACCCTGACGGCGCACGCTTATTGGCAGATGCCCGAGGCGGCCCAGGCGGCGCAGCAGATCCAGTTCTTCAAGAACCTCGCCGTCATCGGCGGGCTGCTGTTCTATTTCGCCAGCGGGCCGGGCGCCATCTCGCTGGAGCGCCAGGTCGGCCACCGCAGCTGAGGCTGCGGAGCCGGCCCCGGATCGAGGCGGGGCCGCCGTGGGACGTCAGCCGTAGCGGTGCAGTCCTGCCCCGTTATGGCGCAGCCACGCCTCCGCCTCGGCGCGGCGCGGGAAGATGCTCTCCACCAGCCGCCAGTAGCGCGGCCCGTGGTTCATCTCCAGCCGGTGGGCCACTTCGTGCGCGGCGAGATAGTCGAGCACGAAGGGCGGCGCCATGATGAGGCGCCAGGAGAAGGACAGGTCGCCCCGGGCCGAGCACGAGCCCCAGCGGCTCGCCGTGTCGCGCAGGGTGATGCGGCCCACCTCCACCTTGAGCGCAGCCGCATGGCGGCGCACCGCCGCGACCAGCTCGGCGCGGGCCTCGCGCTTGAGGTGGTCGCGCACCCTGCGGGCGACGTGGGGCGCCTCGCCGGCGACGCAGAGCGCCGGCATGCCGCCTTGCGCCGGCGCGGCCCAGACCGTGCCGCGGTCGTCCGGCCGGTGGACGATGAGATGCGGCTCGCCGCGCACCGGCACGATGGCCCCGGCCTCGAACGGCACCATCTCCGGCAGGCGCACGAGGCGCACGCGCACCCATTCGCGATGGCGCTCGACGAAGTTGCGCGCCGCGGACAGCGGCACGTGGGGCGGTGCGGTGAGGGTCACGTCGCGCGCCACGGCGCGCACGCGCAAGGTGAGGCGCTGGGCCTTGGGATGCCGCCGCACCGTCACGGCCAGGGGCTCTCCATCGAGCATCAGCTCGATGGATTCGACAGTGCCCCGGGGCGGGGCCTTGCGATCCTGGCGGCGGAACAGCATGGCGATCGTTCTGGAGATGTTCGCAGCGGCATCTTCACCAAAAACCACGTTCCCCGCTACCCCTCCCGTGCGCGCCGCCCACACGCAATCATGCAGGCCGCCCGCAAAATGACGGAACGCTTTCTGAAATATTGAGAAACCGCCGCGCGGATGCGCCGGACCTTCGCCGGCGCGAACCCGGTCCGCGAAACAGCGTTGATCGCCCCGGGCCTTGCGGCGCAGGCGTGATTCCCCACCGTCATGCGGGGCGGCTTGCGGCTCCGGCCCGCGCCGGCGGCGTCTCAGCTTGAGGCGCCGCCGCGGACGGGGAGCGGGGTGACGTTGGGCGGAAAGCCGAACACGTCGGTCTCCACCGGGCCGTCGGGCTGGGGCTCCGGCAGCGGCCGCTTCGGCGCCGGCGTGCGCGCGGCGCCGGCCGGCAGTTCCTGGGAGAGGATGAAGTCGGAGATGCGCGGGGCGATCTCGGAGCGGAAGCGCGAGCCGTTGAACACGCCGTAATGGCCCACGCCCGGCTGCTCCCAATGGGCGCGCTTGTCCTCGGGAATGCGCGGGCACAAGGCATGGGCTGCCTTGGTCTGGCCGATTCCGGAGATGTCGTCCTTCTCGCCCTCCACCGTCATCAGCGCCACCCGATGCACCGCCGACGGGTCGACCCGCTGGGAATGGTGCATGATCTCGCCCTTCGGCAGAGCGTGGGTGATGAACACGTTCTCCACCGTATCGAGATAGAAGTCGGCGGTGAGATCCATGACGGCGAGATACTCGTCGTAGAATTCGCGGTGCTTCTCCGCCGAATCGCCATCGCCCTTCACCAGATGGCGGAACAGGTCCCAATGGGCCTGCAGATGGCGATCGAGGTTCATGCTCATGAAGCCGTTGAGCTGCAGGAAGCCGGGATAGACCTCCCTGAGCGCGCCGGCATGGGGCCATGGCACCTGGGTGATGACGTTGCGCCGGAACCAGTCGATGCCGCGGTCCTGCGCCATCGCGTTGACCGCGGTCGGCGCCTCGCGCGTGTCGATGGGGCCGCCCATGAGGATCATGGACTTCGGGACGTAGGGGTCCTCCTCCTGCTCCATGCGGGCGACCGCCATCAGCACCGGCACCGCCGGCTGGCACACCGCCATCACGTGGCAGTCGCCGCCCATGCGGTGGAAGATGGAGATCAGGTAGTCCACATAGTCGGACAGGCCGAAGCGGCCCTCCGCGAGCGGCACCATCTTGGCGTCCACCCAGTCGGTCACATAGACGTCGTGGGTGGGCAGCATGGCCTCCACCGTGCCGCGCAGCAGGGTGGCGTAGTGACCGGAGACCGGCGCCACCACCAGCAAACGCGGCTGCGGCCGGCGCGGGGGATGGTCGAAGGCGCGCTCGAAATGCAGCAGATTGCAGAACGGCCGCGACCACACCGTATTGATGTGGACCGGTACCTTCATCGCCCCCACCGTAGTGTGGGTGATGCCCCAATCGGGCTTGCCGTAGCGGCGCGTGGTGCGCTCGAACAGCTCGCACGCCGCCGCCATCGACTTGCCGATGGTGGTGTGCGACACCGGATTGATGGGGTTCTTCAGGAACATCCGGCTCGCGTCCGCCATGGCGCGCGAGGGGTTGAGCGCAGCGTGGCCCATCTCGTAGAGCCAGTAGAGCGGCGTCGACAGGCCCAGATCGACTTGGGTCGGGAGCTTCGTCACGCCGGTGAATTCACCGATGGCCATGGACCAACCTCGCGAAATGGGGGTCGGGGACCCTCCCGCTTGTCCCGGGCTGGGTCAATGCCGACGAAGGGAGGGGGGATCATATCAATGTCGAGATATGTCCCGGATGTCACAGTGCAAGGCACCCCGATATGGGGTGGGAGGTAAGACGGAATGATGCCAGCGCTTGCTGCGTCGCAGCACGGCCGCTCCGCGGGGCTGCGGCTCGACACCTTGATTCGGCTGCGCTGGCTCGCGGTGGCCGGCCAGACGGCCGCCCTCGTGGTGGTGAACCTGGTCCTGGGCTTCGACCTGCCCATCGTGCCGTGCCTCGCGGCGGTGTCCCTGTCGGTGCTCCTGAACGTCTTCCTGCGGATCAAGTTCCCGCTCGCCCGGCGGCTCGGCGACGGGGCCGCGGGGCCGCTGCTCGCCTATGACGTCCTTCAGCTCACCGCTTTGCTCTATCTCACGGGCGGACTTAAGAATCCGTTCGTGCTGCTCTATCTAGCGCCGGTCATGATCTCGGCCACCGGCCTCGCCTGGGGCACCACGGTGGTGCTCGGCGCGCTGGCGGTGGCCTGCGCCGGGGCGGTGGGGCTTTATGCCTGGCCGCTGCCCTGGGGCGGGTCGCCCGCGCCGGTGCTGCCCGACCTCTATCTGGCCGGCGTCTGGGTCTCGCTCACGGTGGCGGTGGGCTTCATCGGCCTGCATTCCTGGCGCGTGGCGGAGGAGGCGCGCGAGCTCGGCGACGCGCTGGCAGCCACCGAGCTGGTGCTGGCCCGCGAGCAGCATCTGTCCGCCATCGACGGCCTCGCCGCCGCCGCCGCCCACGAACTGGGCACGCCGCTCTCCACCATCGCCCTCGTGGTGAAGGAGATGGAGCGCTCCATGAAGCCGGACGATCCCCATCTCGAGGACGTGACGCTGCTGCGCGATCAGGCCAAGCGCTGCCGCGACATCCTCCAGACCCTCACCTCGCTCCAGGCGGGCGACGCCCCGTTCGACCGCATGCCGCTGCGCCTCCTGCTGGAGGAGGTGGTGGAGCCGCACCGCAATTTCGGCATCACCATCGCCATCGAAGTGCCGGACGACCCGGACGCGCCGGTGATCGCGCGCAATCCGGGCCTCATCTACGGCCTCGGCAATCTGGTGGAGAACGCGGTGGACTTCGCCGCCGAGCGGGTCGAGATCCATGCCCAGTGGAGCCCCACGGGCCTGGAGATCGTCCTCCTCGACGACGGCCCCGGCTTCGCGCCCGAGGTGATCGCCCGCATCGGCCAGCCCTACGTCACCTCCCGCGCGCGCGATCGCCAGGACCCGGATGGCGAGAGCGGCCTCGGCCTCGGTTTCTTCATCGCCAAGACGCTGCTGGAGCGCACCGGGGCCGCCTTGACCTTCGCCAACCGGACGCCGCCGCAGAGCGGGGCGCTCATCACCGTGTCCTGGCCGCGCGCCGCGCTGGCCATAGAAGTGGAAAGAAGCGCGACAGATCGACGCGGCTTGGGCTATTCTTCGCCCAAAGAAGCGTAAAAGTCCGGGAAAATTGACGGTATGCGGAGAGCCATCGGCGAGCGGCTCGCAGATTCGAGGAATTGAGCGATGAACGATGTGACGCCCCCCGAGGTGGGAGAAGAACGGTCGGTTCTGATCGTCGATGACGACCGTCCGTTCCTCCAGCGCCTCGCGCGGGCCATGGAGGCGCGGGGATTTGCCGTCGCCACGGCCGAGACCGTGGCCGAGGGCCTCGCCCGGGTCGAGGCAGGCGCCCCCGCTTATGCGGTGGTGGACATGCGGCTCGGCGACGGCACCGGCCTCGACGTGATCTCGGCGCTCAAGAAGCACCGCCCCGGCGCCCGCGCCATCGTGCTCACCGGCTACGGCAACATCGCCACCGCCGTCACCGCGGTGAAGCTCGGCGCGGTGGACTATCTCGCCAAGCCCGCCGACGCGGACGACGTGGTGGCCGCCCTGTTCGCCACCGGCGACCACAAGCCGATCCCGCCGGAAAATCCCATGTCCGCCGACCGGGTGCGGTGGGAGCACATCCAGCGCGTCTACGAATTGTGCGGGCGCAACGTGTCGGAGACCGCGCGCCGGCTCTCCATGCACCGCCGCACACTGCAGCGCATCCTCGCCAAGCGCGCGCCGCGCTGAGGCGGCCGGCCGCCGGGCGCTGATCCGGCGCGCCGGAAGTCCCGTAACGGAAGGACGGGCCGACGCCGGCCTCCGAAACCGGGAGCTTTGCCATGCGCGCCTCATCCAGGGCCGGGCTCGTGCTCGGCCTCGCTTTCGCCTCCGGCCTGCCGTTCGCAGCGCCTGCCGCCGCCGACCGGCTCGACGTCCTGCGCTGGCAGGCCCGGCCGGTGGTGGTGTTCGCCCCCTCCGCGGCCGATCCGCGCCTCGCCGACCAGGCGGCCCGGTTCGCCGCGCAGCGCGCGGGCCTTTCCGAGCGCCACATGGTGGTGCTGACCGTGACCGACGCCGCCGACCCGCTGCGCCGCCGGCTCAACGTGGCGGCCGACCGCTTCCGGGTGCTGCTGGTGGGCAAGGACGGCCACGTGGCCGGGCGCTGGAGCGCGCCGGTCGATCCCGACGCCCTGTTTGCCTTGATCGACAAGATGCCCATGAGACGCGACGAGATGAGGCGCGACGAGATGCGACGCGGCACGGGCTCCAACTAGCCCGGCGCGGGTCAGCGCCCGCTCACAGGCTGTAGCGCGTCAGTTCGGGATCGTAGAGCGCCGCGAGCCGCGAGGCCGCCGTGTGGGCGAAGCGCAGCATCAGCGCCTTGCGCGTCGCCGCGGGCAGAGGATGGGCCGGCGCCGGGCGCAGCAGCTCGGCGCCGAACGCGTCGGCCACCAGCAGCCCCGTCTCCTCGGGCAGGATCTCGACCGGGAAGTCGAGCGGCACGGCGAACAGAAGCCGGTCGCAATAGGCGCGGTAGTCCGGCCATTTGAGGTCGGTGCGGAAATCCGTGACGGACGACTTGATCTCGACAATGGAGATCTCGCCGCGCCCGTCCACAGCGAGAATGTCGGCACGCCGGCCGGAGACCAGGCAGAATTCGGGGACTCCGACGAGGCCGCGCGCCGAAAGGTGCCGCAGCACGCCGCGCTGGACCGCCCGCGCGGTGGGCGACTGGCGCCCGTCCTCGCGCGGCTCCGGCAGCGTCTCCGGCATCACGGATGCGTCTCCGCCGCCGCCGCTTGCGGCGCCGGAAGGGCGAGCATGGCCGGCGCCTGGGCGCGCTTGATGGCGGCGTTCAGTTCGCCGCCGAACACGAAGATCGATGCCGTCAGATAGAGGAACACCAACGCGATCATCACCGAGGCGAGGCCGGCATAGGTGGTGACGTAGTTGGCGGGGAATTCCGACAGATAGAAGCCGAACGCCGCCGCGCCCAGCAGCCACAGCGCCAGCGTCACCAGGATGCCCGGCGCCACCTCCAGAAGCGAGCGCCGGCCCGCCGGCAGCCACAGATGCGCCACCACCAGCGCCACCACCAAAATGAGGCCGGTGAGGCCGAACCGCGCCAGCGTCACCATGCGCGAGAGCGGTTCGAGCTGCGGCAGTTCGAACACCGCCGCCTGCCACAGGAGCGGGCCGAGCACCACCAGGAAGGACAGGGCCAGCATGGACACGGCGGCGAGCAGGACGTAGCCGATGGATTCCAGGCGCAGCCAGTACCACGCCCGCTCCTCGCGCACCCCGTAGGCGCGGTTGAGGCCGATCCTCAGGCTCTCGATGCCGTTGGAGGAGAAGTAGATGGCGAGCACCACGCCATAGGTGAGCACGTCGGTGCGCACCTGGTTCACCACGTTGTGGATCTCCCGCGAGATCGGCTCGGCCACCTTGTGGGGCCAGGTCTCCAGGATCAGCTCGATGGTCTCGGCGGCGAGCGGGCGCAGATCGAGGAAGCCGGCCAGAGCGGTCACGAAGATCAGGAACGGGAACAGCGACATGAGCGCGGAGAGCGCGATATGGCTGGCGATCGCCCAGCCGTCGTCGGCCGAGAACGTCCAGATCGCGTCGATGACGATCTTGTACGTGTCGATCACCAAGCGATAGGCGCGCCGCAGCATCCTGGCTCCAACTTGCCGGCTCCAACGGGTTCGCCGGCCCCGACTCTCCGGCCCCCGTCAGATCGGGCCTTCCCCGGCGAATGGCAAGCGCGCCGTGGCGCCTTCGGGCCGCGGCGCTGACATTTTCGCGATTCGACGCGGCGGGAAAATCCACTAAAGGGAACAGGCGCCGCGGCGGCAAGCGCCGGCGGCAGAGGAGGAAACGTGCGGCCTGTCCTGTTCCTTGCCCTCGTGATCGGCGCCGCGGTGGCGATCCTGTTCACCGTCTTCCCGCAATGGGACCTCGCCATCAGCGGCTATTTCTGGGACGTCGGGCGCCGCGCGTTCACGCTCGCCGGCGCCTCCTGGGCCAAGACCGCCCGCTCGCTCGCCAACTGGATTCCCTGGCTGATCGCCGGGCCGGCGTTCGCCGCCATCATCCTGAAGCTGCTGTTCCCCTGGGGCCGCATGTTCATGAGCGCGCGCGCCGCGGTGTTCCTGGCCGCCACCATGGCGCTCGGGCCGGGCCTCGTGGTGAACGGCATCCTCAAGGAGGAATGGGGCCGCCCCCGCCCGGTGCATGTGGAGGAGTTCGGCGGCAAGGATGCCTACCGGCCCTGGTTCGCCACCGACGGCGCGTGCCCCGGCAATTGCTCCTTCGTCTCGGGCGAGGGGGCGCTCGGCTTCTGGCTTACCGCGCCGGCCAGCCTCGTGCCCGGCCCGCTCGGGGTGGTGGCCATGACCGCGGCGGTCGCCTTCGCCGCCACCGCCGGGGGGCTGCGCATCGCCTTCGGCGGCCACTTCTTCACCGACGTGGTGTTCTCCGGCGTGGTGGTGGTGCTGATCGTGGTGGCGATGCGCTATCTGATCTACGGCCGCAAGGGCGCGCCCACCGACTTCCGCATGGAGCACGCCATCGGCCGCGTGGGCTACGCCCTCCATGCTTTGGTGCGCGGCACGGCACGCGCCCTCGCGGGGCTCGTCCGGCGCGGCGCCGCGGCCTTGCGCGCCCTTGCGGCACGCCACTTGCCAGGGCGCCGCGCGGGCCTATAGTCCGCGCCGATTTTGCTCCCAACAGCCGAGAGACCAGATGGCGCGTGACGTGAAGAAGGTGGTGCTGGCCTATTCCGGCGGGCTCGACACCTCGGTGATCCTCAAATGGCTCCAGACCACCTATGGCTGCGAGGTCATCACCTTCACGGCCGATCTCGGCCAGGGCGAGGAGCTGGAGCCGGCGCGCAAGAAGGCGGAGCTGCTCGGCATCAAGCCGGAGAACATCTTCATCGAGGACGTGCGCGAAGAGTTCGTCGCCGATTACGTGTTCCCCATGTTCCGCGCCAATGCGGTCTATGAGGGGCTGTATCTGCTCGGCACCTCCATCGCCCGCCCGCTGATCGCCAAGAAGCAGATCGAGATCGCCCGCAAGATGGGTGCCGACGCGGTCGCCCACGGCGCCACCGGCAAGGGCAACGACCAGGTGCGGTTCGAGCTCGCTTACTACGCGCTGGAGCCTGACATCACCGTCATCGCCCCCTGGCGCGAATGGGACCTGACCTCGCGCACCCGCCTCCTGGAGTTCGCCGAGGCGCACCAGATCCCGATCGCCAAGGACAAGCGCGGCGAAGCGCCGTTCTCGGTGGACGCGAACCTCCTGCACTCCTCCTCCGAGGGCAAGGTGCTGGAGGACCCGGCCGACGACGCGCCGGACTATGTCTACCAGCGCACCATCTCGCCGGAGGACGCCCCAGACGAGGCGACGATCATCACCATCGCCTTCGACAAGGGCGACGCGGTGGCGATCGACGGCGAGGCGCTCTCGCCCGCGAGCCTGCTCACCCGCCTCAACGCGCTGGGCAAGGAGAACGGCATCGGCCGCCTCGACCTCGTGGAGAACCGCTTCGTCGGCATGAAGAGCCGCGGCATCTACGAGACCCCCGGCGGCACCATCCTGCTCGCCGCCCACCGCGGCATCGAGAGCATCACGCTGGACCGTGGCGCGGCGCACCTCAAGGACGAGCTGATGCCGCGCTATGCGGAGCTGATCTATAACGGCTTCTGGTTCTCGCCCGAGCGCGAGATGCTGCAGGCCGCCATCGACCACTCCCAGGCCTATGTGACCGGCGAGGTGACGGTGAAGCTCTACAAGGGCAACGCCACCGTCATCGGCCGCAAGAGCCCCTACTCGCTCTACAACCAGGACCTCGTCACGTTCGAGGAAGGCGCCGTCGCCTACGACCACCGCGACGCCGCCGGCTTCATCAAGCTCAACGCTTTGCGCCTGCGCACGCTGGGCAGCCGCGCCCGCAAGATCTCCGAGTAGGCGCGGGCGGCCGTCCCCGCGTCGGTCCCGCGGAAAAGAAGAGGCCCCGGCGCTCGCGCGCCGGGGCCTTTCTCGTTCCCCTCTTTTTAATTCAGCCGGAGCGGCCGCAGCCGCCCCGGAAACTTGAAGAAAGCGGGGCGGCCAGCGCCGCCCCGCTGAAACTCACGAGTGGTAGGCGCGCTCGCCGTGCTCGTTGATGTCGAGGCCCTCGCGCTCCACGTCCGCGGACGGGCGCAGGCCCACCACGATGTTGAGCACGAAGAAGATGATCGCCGAGACCACGCCCGACCACACCACGGTGATGATGGTCGCCTGGCCCTGGATCAGGACCTGCTTGACCATCTCGTAGTCGGCCACGCCAGCGCCGCCGAGCGCCGGGGACACCAGGATGCCGGTGCCGATGGCGCCGATGATGCCGCCGATGCCGTGGACGCCGAACACGTCGAGGCTGTCGTCATAGCCGAGCGCGTTCTTCACGGTGGTGCAGAAGAAGAAGCACACCACGGCGGCGATGATGCCGAGCACGATCGCGCCCATGGGGCCGGAGGCGCCGCAGGCCGGGGTGATGGCCACGAGGCCGGCCACCGCGCCCGACGCGCCGCCGAGCATGGAGGGCGCGCCCTTCACCAGCCACTCGATCACCAGCCAGCCCACGATGGCGCCGGCGGTGGCGAGGAAGGTGTTGACCATCACCAGGGTCGCGAGGCCATTGGCCTCCAGGTTCGAGCCCACGTTGAAGCCGAACCAGCCGACCCACAGGAGGGAGGCGCCGATCATGGTGAAGGGCAGCGAGTGGGGCGGGAGCTGCTCCTTGCCGTAGCCGATGCGCTTGCCGACGATGAGGCAGCCGACGAGGCCGGCGATGCCGGCATTGATGTGCACCACCGTGCCGCCCGCGAAGTCCAGCGCGCCGAGGGTGAACAGGTAGCCCTCGGAGAACCACACCATGTGGGCGATCGGGAAGTACACGAACGTGCCCCACAGGACCGCGAACAGGATCACCGCCGGGAACTTGATGCGCTCGGGGAACGCGCCGACCGCGAGGGCCGGGGTGATCGCCGCGAAGGTCATCTGGAAGGCGATGAAGGCGAACTCGGGAATCTGCACGCCCTTGGTGAAGGTGTCGGCCAGGCTCTCGACCGTCACGCCGGCGAGGAAGGCCTTCTCGAAGCCGCCGATGAAGGCGTTGCCCGAGGTGAAGGCGAGCGAGTAGCCGTACAGCACCCACACCAGCATCATCACCGCGGTGATGGTGAGCACCTGCATCAGCACGGACAGCATGTTCTTGGCGCGCACGAGGCCGCCATAGAACAGAGCGAGGCCGGGAACGGTCATGAGCAGGACGAGGACCGTGGAGGTCATCATCCAGGCCACGTCACCCTTGTTCACGGTCGAGACCGCCGCGGCGGCGGGTGCCGCCTCCGGCGTCTGGGCCAGGGCTGGCAGGGCGATCGCCGCTGCCGCCAGAAGCGCGGGGATCCCCGCGCGGGTCCACGTCTTGAACGTCATGGAAGAAAGCTCCGTGAAATGAGGATGGCTCAAAGGGCGTCGGCGTCGGTCTCGCCGGTGCGGATGCGCACGGCGTGATCGATCGGGAAGACGAAGATCTTGCCGTCGCCGATCTGTCCGGTCTTGGCGGAGGCGGTGATCGCCTCGACCACCTTGGCGACCTGGTCGGCCGCAACCGCCACCTCGACCTTGAGCTTCGGCAGGAAGCTCACGGCGTATTCGGCGCCGCGATAGATCTCGGTGTGGCCCTTCTGACGCCCGTAACCCTTCACCTCGGTCACGGTCAGGCCGTGAACGCCGATACCGGTGAGGGCGTCGCGCACCTCCTCCAGCTTGAATGGCTTGATGATGGCCATGACGATCTTCATGGATCGGTCCCTGTCCCCTGATGACCGCCGCGACCGTTCGATCGGGGCGGTGTGTTTTCTCGCGGCTTGGCCGTGCGGGTCGGGGCGATCCACGCCGCGGCCCAAGCCTGGGCAAGGGGGGAATCAAGGACCGTGCCAAGCGGCGCGGAAGGGGCGTTAGGGTTGCTTATTTTATCGCCACGGCCCATTGGCGAGTCATCGGCGCCCCATCCTCGCCGCTTTTGCTGCACATTTTTTGTGCTCTCCGCTCACGCAACGCTCATTTCCTGTTGCAGTGCGAAGGGCGGGGCCGCCCGGTGCGCCGAGATCGGGGCGCCGGGAGGCGCGCACCCGCCCCGGCGCGCGCCCCGGCCGGTTACGCGGCCGGGGCGGGTGGCGCGAAAGGAGGCATTGGGGTAGGGCGAGGGCTCAGCGCCCGCGCGGCTCCACCGGGCGCATCAGCCCTTCCTGGGCCGAGGAGGCCACCAGCACGCCGTCGCGGGTGAAGAGCTGGCCGCGGCAGAAGCCGCGCGCGCCGGTCGCCATGGGGCTTTCCTGGCTGTAGAGCAGCCACTCGTCGGCGCGGAACGGCTGGTGCAGCCACAGCGCGTGGTCGAGGCTGGCGCATTGCAGGTCGGCGTCGAACACGCTGCGCCCGTGCGGCACCAGCGCCGCCTGGAGCAGCGAGAGGTCCGAGGCATAAGCGAGCACCGCCTGGTGGGTGGGCAGGTCGTCCGGCAGGCGCCCGCGCGCCCGCAGCCACAGGCTGGCCTTGGCGTCGGGCGAGCTGGTGGCATAGGAGCCGTCGAGGAAGATGGGCTTCACCTCCAGCGGGCGCAGCGCCATCCAGTCGCGCAAGGCGGCGGCCGGAAAGCGCTTCAGCAGCCGCTCGCGCCACACCTCGTCGGGCGGCAGCTCCTCCGGCGTCGGCACGTGCGGCATCTTCGCCTGGTGCGTCAGCCCGTCCTCGACCACCTGGAACGAGGCCGACATGAAGAAGATCGCGCGCCCATGCTGGATCGCCACCACCCGCCGCGTGGCGAAGGACCTGCCGTCGCGGATGCGGTCTACGTCGTAGACGATGGGAATGGAGGGATCGCCGCCCAGCAGGAAGTAGCCGTGCAGCGAGTGGACCACGCGGGCCGGGTCCACGGTGCGGCGCGCCGCCACCAGCGCCTGGGCGATCACCTGGCCGCCGAACACCCGTCCGCCGCCGGGCGAGCCGCTGCGACCCCGGAACAGGTTGATCTCCAACTGTTCGAGGTCGAGGATGCCGAGCAGGGCATCGACGTCGGGCTGCCGGTCGCCGGAGGGCGTCTGCGCGGCGGACGTCTGCGTATCGGGTGTGGCGTCGGAGGAGGGCTCGGTCATGGCGCGCTCGCTGGGGCCGCGCCAGGCGCGGCGGGCCTTGGACGAAAACGCCATGGCGCAGCAGCCCGCGTCAAGTCGCTTCCCCATTCGGCAGCCGCTGCCGGGGGGCAGGCAGAAGGAGAAGGGCACGATGATCGGCACCGGCACCATGGGCGCCGCCGCCTCCGGCGGCATCGAGGGGGTCCTTTCGGCCCAGCCTGCCTCGGACGTGGCCATCGTCGGCGGCGGCCTCGCGGGGCTGAGCCTCGCGCTCGCGCTGCGCCAGGGCCTCGGCCCGGACGCGGACATCGTGCTGTTCGATCCCGGCCTCGACCGGCTCGGCGCCGACGACGGGCGCTGCTCGGCCATCGCCGCCGGCGCGCGGCGCATGCTGATGGCGCTCGGCGCGTGGGAGGGCGTGGCCGCCGCCGCGCAGCCGATCTGCTCCATGATCGTCACCGACAGCCGCACCCGCGACGTGGCGCGCCCGGTGTTCCTCACCTTCGACGGCGAGGTGGAGCCGGGCGAGGCGTTCGCGCACATGGTGCCCAACGCCGCCCTCCAGGCGGCGCTGCTTCAGGCGGCGCGCGCCGCCGGCATCGACCTGCGCGGCGCGGCGGTGGACGCGTTCGAGGCCGGCCGCGGCGGCGTGGGGCTGAGCTTCGGCGCCGGCGAGCGCCTTTCCACCCGCCTGCTGGTGGCCTGCGACGGGGCGCGCTCGCGCCTGCGCACCATGGCGGGTATCACCAACGTGTCGTGGGGCTACGGCCAGAGCGGCATCACCTTCACGGTGGAGCACGAGCGCCCACACGAGGGCCGGGCGGAGGAGCATTTCCTGCCCGCCGGCCCGTTCGCCACCTTGCCGCTGCCGGGCAACCGCTGCTCGGTGGTGTGGACCGAGCGCACCGCGGACGCCGAGCGCCTGCTTGCGCTGCCCGCGACCTCGTTCCAGGAGGAGCTGGAACAGCGCTTCGGCCACAAGCTCGGCTGGGTGAAGGTGGTCTCCAAGCCGCGTGCCTATCCGCTCGGCTTCGCCATGGCGCGCAGCTTCATCGGCGACCGCCTGGCTTTGGTGGGCGATGCCGCCCACCTCATCCACCCCATCGCCGGCCAGGGCCTCAATATGGGCCTGCGCGACGTGGCGGCGCTGGCCGAGGTGGTCACCGACGCCGCCCGCGTCGGGCTCGATTTCGCCGCCCCCTCGGTGCTGGAGCGCTACCAGCGCTGGCGGCGGTTCGACACCCTGGCCATGGGGGTCGCGACCGACGGGCTCAACCGCCTGTTCTCCAACCGCTCGGACGTGCTGCGCGCGGTGCGCGACGTGGGCCTCGGCCTGGTGGACCGGCTGCCGCGCCTCAAGGGCCTGTTTATCCGCGACGCCGCCGGCCTCACCGGCGAGGTGCCGAAGCTGCTGCGCGGCGAGATGCTCTGAGCCCCCGTCAGGGGCAGGAGGAGCGGCAGGCGGCGCAGCCGCCGGCCGGGTGCGCGGCGGTGCCGGCCTGCGGCGGACGCGGCGGGGCGCCGGGCAGCAGCGCGCGCAGCGCGTTGAGGATCACCGCCACGTCGATGGCCTCCTGCAGCAGCGCGCCCTCGACCGGCGGCAGATAGCCGAACGCCGCCGCCAGCATGCCCAGCACCGACAGGGCGATGCCGGCGATGACGCTCTGGCGGGCGATGGCGAGCGCGCGCCGTGCCGCCGCCACGCCCTCGGCCAGCCGGTCCAGCCGGTCCACCAGCAGCACCACGTCCGCCACCTCGGCGGAGGCCGCGGCGCCGCGCGCGCCCATGGCGACGCCCACGTCGGCGGCGGCGAGCGCCGGCGCGTCGTTGACGCCGTCGCCCACCATCATCACCGGGCCGAAGGCGCGCGCCGACGTCACGGTCGCGACCTTCTCCTCCGGGGCGAGGTCGCCGGCGCAGTCGTCGGCGCCGATGCGGCGGCACAGGGCCGCCACCGCTGCGCTCCGGTCGCCCGAGGCGAGGCGGATATGGTCGACGCCGGCCGCGCGCAGCGCCGCCGCCATGGCCGGCGCCTCGGCGCGCATGTGGTCGGCGAGCACGATGCGCCCGGCGAGCCGACCGTCCACCGCGACCTTGACCATGGCGGTGGCGTCCTCCTCGGACCGGCGGACCTCGGGAAGGCGGCCGGATGCCCGCGCGCCCACATAGGCGCCCGAGCCGATCGCCACCGTGTAGCCCTCGACCCGGCCGGTGAGGCCGGCGCCGCCGTCCTCCGCCACGTCCTGCGGCGCCGACAGCGGGAGGCCGCGGGCGCGGGCCGCCGCCACCAGCGCCTCCGCCACCACATGGTTCGAGGCCTGGTCGAGGCTCGCGGCGAGGCGCAGCACCTCGTCCGGATCAAAGCCGTCCGCCACGTCGATGGCGGCGATGGCGGCGCGGCCTTCGGTGAGCGTTCCGGTCTTGTCGAGCACCAGCGCGCGCACCCGTGCCATGGCCTCCAGCGCGCCGCCGCTCTTCACCAGGACGCCGAGCTTCGCGGCGCGCGACAGGCCCGCCATGAGTGCCACCGGAACCGCGAGAATCAGGGGGCAGGGGGTCGCCACCACCAGCACCGCGAGCGCGCGGCGCGGGTCGCCGGACAGGAGCGCCGCGCCCGCCGCCAGGGCGAGCGACACCGCGAGGAAGCCGAGCGCGTAGCGGTCGGCGAGCCGCACCAAAGGCGCGCGACTGCCGGCGGCCGCCTCCACCAGCCGCACGATGGCGGCATAGGTGCTCTCGCGCGCGCTCTTCAGCGCGACGAGGTCGAAGGCGGGACCCACATTGACCGAACCCGACAAGGCGGTTTCCCCAGCGCCGCGCCGCACCGGGTGCGCCTCTCCGGTGATCGCGGACTGGTCGAGGAGGCCGGAACCGTCGGCGATCCGTCCGTCCACCGGCACGGCATCTCCGTGGCGCACCAGGAGAACGTCGCCGGGCCCGATCGCCGCGATGGGCCGGCTGACGAGGTCCTCGCCCTCGCGCCGGAGCGCGGTGCGCGGCGCGCGGGCGACAAGCTGGGTCATCTCGCGCCGCGCCCGGTTCTGCGCCAGCGCCTCCAGCAGCTGGCCGCCCGCATACATGAGCGCCACCACGTTGCCGGCGAGCGGCTCGCCGAAGGCCAGCGCGGCGCTCATGGACAGAGCGGCGAGGATGTCGAGGCCGAACTGGCCGGCCTTGAGCGAGCGGACGATCTCCAGCACCAGCGCGGCCAGCACCGGCGCGGTGCCCAGCACGAAGGCGACGTGCGCGGCGTCGGGTCGGCCGAAGCCGAGCAGCAGGACCGTGCCCGCCAGCAGCGGCAGCGCCGCGAGCGCGAACAGCACCCGGCCGCCGGCGGCGGCGGGCGGGTCGAGGTTTGCCGTGGCGGTGGAGGTCTCGGCGTGCATGCTCTGCTCTCGAAGGCGCGGCGCCGGCGCCTGCGGCACTTCGCCTTAGCCTTGGCGCGTCCGTGTCATTGCCGCGTCGCCCGCGGCCCTTCATATGGTTCTTTAGAATCAATTTAAACTGGAGTCACGGCATGTTCTCCGCCCTTCCCGCGCTTGTGGGTCGCAGGCGCTTTTCCGACCTCAGCGAGAGCGAGGTGCTCGCCCTCGCCATCTCCTCCGAGGAAGACGACGCGCGCACCTATGACGACTATGCCGCCGCGCTGCGGACCGAGTATCCGGACACGGCCAATGTCTTCGAGGGCATGGCGGCGCAGGAGCGCGGCCATGCGGCGAACCTGAAGCGCGACTTCGAGCGTCGCTTCGGCCCCCATGTGCCACTGGTCCGGCGCGAGTCCATCGCCGGCTATTACAGCCGCAGGCCGGCCTGGGTGATCTGCAACCTCGGCATCGATCGCATCCGCCAGGAAGTCGGGCGGATGGAGGACGAGAGCGCCAGTTTCTATCTCGAGGCGCAGAAGAAGGCGACCGATCCCGGCACCCGCGCGCTGCTGGACAGCCTCTACAAGGTGGAGCTTCAGCACGAGGAGATCGCCGGCTCGCTGGCCGAGAAGTACCTGCCCGTCGACAGGAAGCAGGAGGAGGACGAGAAGGCCCGGCGCCAGTTCGTGCTCACCTGGGTGCAGCCGGGCCTCGCCGGGCTGATGGACGGCTCGGTTTCCACCCTCGCCCCCATCTTCGCCACCGCCTTCGCCACGCAGAATTCCCACACCACGCTGCTGGTCGGCCTCGCCGCCGCGGTGGGCGCGGGCATCTCCATGGGCTTCACCGAGGCGGTGCACGACGACGGCGTGATCTCGGGCCGCGGCTCGCCGCTGAAGCGCGGCATCGCCTCGGGTGTGATGACGGCGGTGGGCGGCCTCGGCCACGCTCTGCCCTACCTCATCCCGGATTTCTGGACCGCGACGGCGATCGCCATCGCCGTGGTGTTCGTGGAATTGTGGGCCATCGCCTTCATCCAGAACCGCTACATGGAGACGCCGTTCCTGCGCTCGGTGTTCCAGGTGGTGCTGGGCGGCGCTTTGGTGCTGGCCGCCGGCATCTTCATCGGCGGCAGTTGAGGGTCGCGCCTTCCGTTCCGGTGCCGCTGCGCGATGGAACTCTCTCCCCGGCGGGGAGAGGGCAGGGTGAGGGGCGGGCCGCCTGAAGCGCGCGTTCCGCCTCGGCGACGGCGGAACCCCTTGCCCTACCCCTCTCCCTCGGGAGAGGGGGCAGGTCGCGAGGGGTGAGAAAGCGGTCACCGGAAAAGCAAGGGTGTCCTTGCGCCGGCACATGGCGCGCCGGTGTCGGCGGTGCCACTCTTCGCCGGTGCGCCCAAGGAGGCGGCAAAGGAGGCCACAAAGGAGTCCGCCCATGCGCGCCATGGTCCTGAATGCCCCCGGTGAGCGCCTGGTTGAGCAGGAGCGGCCCGACCCCGTGCCCGGGCCAGGCGAGGTGGTAATCGCGGTCTCGGCCTGCGGCGTCTGCCGCACCGATCTCCACGTGGTCGACGGCGAGCTGCCGCAGGCGCGCTATCCCGTCGTGCCGGGCCACGAGGTGGTGGGCCGGGTGGCGTCGCTCGGCGCCGGCGTCGCGCATCTTCGCCTCGGCGAGCGGGTGGGGATCGGCTGGCTCGGGCAGGCCTGCGGCGTCTGCCCCTATTGCGCGGCGCAGGAGGAAAATCTCTGCGACGCCCCGGTGTTCACCGGCTGCACGCGCGACGGTGGCTTCGCCAGCCACATGGTGGCCGACGCGGCCTTCGCCTATCCGCTCGGGGAGGCGGGGGAGGACACCGCCCTCGCGCCGCTCCTGTGCGCCGGGCTGATCGGCTGGCGCACGCTGAAGATGGCGGGCGAGGGGCGCCGCATCGGCCTCTACGGCTTCGGCGCGGCGGCCCACATCATCGCCCAGGTGGCGCGCTGGCAGGGCCGGGAGGTCTACGCCTTCACCCGGCCGGGCGATCGCGCGGCGCAGGACTTCGCCCGCGCGCTTGGCGCCGTCCATGCCGGCGGCTCGGACGCGCCGTCGCCCGAGCCGCTCGACGCCGCCCTCATCTTCGCCCCCGCGGGCGAGCTGGTGCCGCAGGCGCTGAAGGCGGTGCGCAAGGGCGGGCGCGTGGTGTGCGGCGGCATCCACATGAGCGACATTCCCGCCTTCCCCTATGCGTGGCTGTGGGAGGAGCGCAAGATTCTCTCGGTGGCGAACCTCACCCGGCAGGACGCATACGAATTCCTCGACATGGCGCCGAAGGCCGGCGTCGCGACGCACGTGACGCCCTATGCGCTCGCGGATGCGAACCGCGCGCTCGACGACCTGCGCGCCGGCCGGCTCACCGGCGCCGCGGTGCTGGCGCCGTAGGGCGGCGTGTTCCCGAGTGTCATGTCCCCGCCGTCATCCCTCCCCGCCGTCGTCCCCCGCCTCGTGCGGGGGATCCGCCCTGCGGCCGGGCGGACGCCTTTGCATTCAAGGCGGCGCAAGCGGCCGCAGGGCGGATGCCCCGGACGGGAGGGGGCATGACGGCGGCTTGAACGTCTGTAGCTGAGGCCTCGGCGCTGACGGCGGGAGCCTAGCGCTGCATCACATAGGTGCCCGGCGCCGGTCCGAGCACCTTGTGGCCGGGGGTGCCGATATAGGGCAGGTGGATGCGCCCGGACGAGTGGGCCGTGAGCCACGCCTCCCAGGCCGGCCACCAGGAGCCCTCCTGCGGCGGGTTCTGCTCCATCCATTCCTGCGGGCTCACATGGAGCGCGCCGTGGGGCGTGTCGTGGATGCGGAAATGGCGGCGCTTGTGGCCGGGCTCGGAAACGATTCCCGCATTGTGCCCGCCCGAGGCCAGCACGAAGGTCACGTCCGTGTCGGCGAGCTGGTGGATCTTGTAGACCGACGTCCAGGGCGCCACGTGGTCGCGCTCGGTGCCCACCACGAACAGCGGCACGCGGATGTTCTGGAGCGCCACCGGCCGCCCGTCCACCTGGTAGCGGCCGGCGGCGAGGTCGTTCTCCAGGAACATCTTGCGCAGATATTCCGAATGCATGCGGTAGGGCAGGCGCGTGGCGTCGGCGTTCCAGGCCATGAGGTCGTTCATGGGCGCGCGCTCGCCCATGAGATACTCGCGCACCATGCGCGACCAGACGAGGTCGTTGGAGCGCAGCATCTGGAACGCTCCCGCCATCTGGCCGGCGGACAGGTAGCCCTGGTCCCACATGACGCTTTCCAGCGCATAGAGCGCGCTCGGGTCGACGAACAGCTGCAGCTCGCCCGGCTCGGAGAAGTCGGTCTGGGCGGCGAACAGCGTCATGGACTTCAGCCGCGCGTCGCCGGTCCGAGCCATGGCCGCGGCGGCGATGGCGAGCAGCGTGCCGCCGAGGCAGTAGCCCGCCGCATGCACCTTCTGGCCCGGCACCACCTGGCTCACGATGTCGAGCGCCGCCATCACGCCGAGCGTGCGGTAGTCCTCGAAGCCCAGGTCGCGGTCCTCCTTGGTGACGTTGCGCCAGGAGATGCAGAACACCGTGTGGCCCTTGTCCACCAGATAGCGGATCAGCGAGTTCTGCGGCGACAGATCGAGGATGTAATACTTCATGATCCAGGCCGGCACGATCAGGATCGGCTCGGCCTCCACGTCGCGCGTGGTGGCGCGGTACTGGATCAGCTCCATCAGGTGGTTGCGGTAGATCACCTCGCCGGGCGTGACCGCCACCTCCTTGCCGGGGGTGAAGGCCTCCGCCCCCACCGGCGGCTGGCCGGCGGCCTTGCGCGCCTGGTCCTCCAGGAGGTTGCGCGCGCCCTCCACGAAGTTGCCGCCCAGCGTCTGGCGCGCGCGCTTGAGCACCTCCGGATTGGTGAACGGCGAATTGGAGGGCGAGGCCATGTCGAGCATCTGGCGCGCCGCGAACGCCACCACCGCCTCGTTGTGGGGCGACACGCCCGGAACGCCTTGGGTGGCGTTGTGCCACCACTGCTGGTTCAGGAGGAAGCCCTGGTACCAGAAGCGGAACGGCCAGTCCTGCCAGGACGGGGCGGAGAAGCGCTCGTCCCCCTCCAGCGGCTGGATGCAGGCCGGCAGGCTCCGGTCGAAGGTGGAGGCGGCGGCATAGGCGCCGAACCGCGCCGCCTTGCGCCAGGCCTTGACGGCCAGCTCCGCCTGCTTGCCGGGGGCGGCGGCGAGGTGCATCCACCAGTCCATCACCGCGAGCGACATGCCGATGGGCGAGAGGCCCTGCGTCGCCCGCGCGCCGAGCGCGGCGGCGGCGCGGTCCACGGCGCGGAAGGCGGCCGGCGCGGTGCCGCTCTCGAAATCCTCCTCGTCCGGGCACAGAAAGGCGGGCAGCGCGGGAAAGCCGGCCATCGGCAGGCGCCAGGGCGCGGGGATCGCCGCGCCTGCTGCGGGCTCCGGTGCGGCGGGCGCTGCGGGGACCGGGGTCAGCGCAGTTGCGGCAGGAGCGGGCGCCGCCGCAGGCGCGGCCGCCGGCAGGAGAGAGGGCGCGGTCTGGGTGACGGGCATGGCGCAGCTTCCAACGGACGTCGGGCGGGATACGGTGCCGGCTCTTTCGGTTGTCCTGCCCCGCGGCCGAACAGGCCGGCAGGGGTGGGCCGTTCCGGGCCATGGAACCTTGACGGGGGTCAAGTGTCCATCCCGCCGGGTCGAAATTATGGCCTGCGCCGCCGGGACTTCCCGCCGGGCGCGCGCCGCTTGACAATGCCGGGCGGAGCCGGGAAATGCGCCGGGCCAGAGCGGCGCAGCGGGGAGAACGAGATGACCGAGGAACAGCGCCTCATCAAGGAGACCGCGGCCGCCTTCGCCCGCGACGTTCTGGCGCCCGGCGCCGCGCGCCGCGACAAGGAGAAGGCGATCGAGCCCGCGGTTCTGAAGGGCCTCGCGGATCTCGGCTTCCTCGGCATGACGGTGCCCGAGGCCTATGACGGGGCGGGCGCCGACTATGTCAGCTATGCCCATGCCCTCATGGAGGTGGCCGCCGGCGACGGAGCGGTCTCCACCCTCATGAGCGTCCACAACGCCCCGTTCAACGCCATCCTGGAGCGCTACGGCAGCGACGCCCAGAAGGAGGAGGTGCTGCGCCCCGCCGCGCGCGGGGAATTCATCGGCGCCTTCGGCCTGACCGAATCCGACGCCGGCTCGGACGCCGGCGCGTTGAAGACCCGCGCCGTGCGGCGCAACGACCGCTATGTCATCAATGGCGGCAAGGAATTCATCACCTCCGGCAAGATCGGCGGCTGGATCGTGCTGTTCGCCAAGGTGGAGGGCTCGGCCGCCCGCAACCCCATGACCGCCTTCCTCGTGCCCACCTCGGCGAAGGGCTATGTGGTGGCGAAGGTGGAGGACAAGCTCGGCCAGCGCGCCTCCGACACCTGCTCGCTGCGCTTCGAGGACCTGGAGGTGCCGGCCGACTACCGCATCGGCGAGGAGGGCGAAGGCTACCGCATCGCTCTGTCGTCGCTGGAGACCGGGCGCATCGGCATCGCCGCCCAGTCGGTGGGCATGGCGCGCGCGGCCTATGAGGCGGCGGTCGCCTATGCCAAGGAGCGGCGCGCGTTCGGCAAGGCGATCATCGAGCACCAGGCGCTGGCCTTCCGTCTCGCCGAGATGCGCACGGATCTCGAGGCCGCCACCCAGCTGGTGCTCAATGCGGCGCGGATGAAGGACGACGGCCTGCCCTGCCTCACCGAGGCGGCGATCGCCAAGCTGTTCGCCTCCGAGGCGGCGGAACGCATCGTCTCGCGCGCGCTCCAGACCTTCGGCGGCTACGGCTATCTGGACGACTTCCCGGTGGAGCGCATCTATCGCGACGTGCGCGTGTGCCAGATCTACGAAGGCACCAGCGACATCCAGAAGATCATCATCTCCCGCGCCATCGCCGGTTCGGCCTGACCGACCGGGCCAGGCGTCGCGCTCACAAGGCGCGGCGGACCTTGCTGGCGAAGGCGCCGGCGCGGCGCCGGAACAGCCGGCGGTGGAGCTTGATCGCCGCCCGCTTCAGCTGGCGCTGGAGGCGCGCCATGGCCTCGTCCAGCCGCGCCTGGCGCTCCTCGCCGAGCGTGCCCGCCGCCGCCTCCAGCATGGGACGCAGCGTCTCGATGTCCTGGTAGGCGCCGAGCAGGTCGCGCAGGTCCTGGGCGCGGGTGGCGCGCCGGGCGCCGAGCCTGCCGGCCCGGCCGTCCTCGGCGGCAGCGACGAAGCTCATCTGGTAGCGGTGCGTCACCACGCGCTTGCGCGCCTCGTGCATGTGGTCCGGGCTGTCGAAGCGGGCCCGCCGCGCCTGGCGGTAGGCGCGGGTGAGGCCTGCCACCACGTCGGCGTCCGCCGCCTCCGCCGCCAGCCCGTCCGCCAGTGCGGCGCGCGCGGCGGTGAGGAAGTCGGCCAGTTCCGCGCGATGATCCTCGCGCTCGTCGCCCGGCGCCGGATCCTCGCCGATGGCGGCGCGGGCGGCCGCGATGTCGTCCTCGGCGGCGAGGCCCTCGTCTGCCAGGTGCCGCAGCGCGTCCTGCGCCGCCGCCCGGTCGCGCGCCGCGGAGAGAATGCGCGCGGCGGCGGCGGTGGCGCGCCGCGCGGCCTTGGCGCGCTCCCCCGGCACGAGCCGCAGCAAGCCGCGATATTCCTTCATCGCCTTGCGGGCGTCGTGCACCATCTTGGTGGGATCGGACAGCTGCGCCGCCTTCTCCACCTTGGCGAGCACCGCCTCCAGAGCCGACAGCACCTTCGCCCCGTCCGCGTCCGCCTTGGGAGCGAGGTCGCCGGCGGCGGATGGGATTGCGGGCGCGGCGCCTTCACGCGATCGGATCATGGGCCAAGTCTGCCACGCCGCGGCCGGCGCGTCTCCCCCGGAAGGCTCAGCGCCCGCCCACCAGGGCCGGCGGGCGCGGCACGTCGCCGAAGCCTTGGGTCGGCGGCAGCGCGGGTTCGGACGGCAAGGGTGCGGCCGCCGGTGGCGGCGCTGGCTGGGGCCGCGGCTCGCGGCGCGGCGGCGGGCTCTCGGCCTGGTGCGCCGGACGTGGCGTCTCCGTGACCGGGGGCGGCGCGGGCCGGCGGACCGGGGCCTCCGGCGGCGGCGCGGTGCCGACGCCGAAGCTCTGGGGCGCGGGGGGCGGGGCCGGCCGGCGCTCGATCGGATCCTGCGCGGGCGAGCGCGCGGCGGCGGGCGGCGGTGCGGCCGCCGGGAGTTGAGGACGGGCCGGGGGCGGCGCCGCCTGGACCGGCGGCGACACGGGTGGTGCCGTCACGGGCGTCGGCGCGACCGGGCGCGGCGCGGCGGGTGCAGCGCTCTGTGCAGGGGCAGGGGCCGGCGGCATGGCGGATTGCGGCGTAGCGGCTTGGGGGACGATCGGCTGGGGCGCTGACGGAATTGCCGGACGCGCAACGGCCGGCGCCGGCGCGGCAGGTTGCTGCACGGCCGGAGTCTGGACCATCGGCGGCTGCACCGGGGCGGCCTGCACGGGTGGCGGGGCGACCACCGGCGCGGGCGCCCGCGTGATCGGGGCCGCGGGGGCGGGAGGCGGCGGAGCCGCTGCCGGCGCGGCGGGCACCGGCGCCGGACGGGCCGGCACGGCGGCAGGCAGAGGCGGCGTCTGGGCCGGCGGCGTCACCGGCATCACGGCCGCCGGGAGGGAAGGCTGCGCCGGCACGCCGGCGCGCTCCTGCTCCAGCCGGCGGGTCTCGCGCTCGATGGCGCGCAGGGCGATGACGCTGGTGAGGCCGGTCGCCGTCACCCGGCGCTGGGGATTGGCCACCGGGCCGCGCCAGGCGATCTGCGCGCCGGGGATGCCGCCCGCCACCTCCGCGCCTTCGAGGCCGATCTGCGCCTCCAGCGCGAGCCGGGCGAGGTCGAGGCTGCCGTCGAGGGTGACGTTGACCCCCTGGGCGGAGGCGCGCACCGGGGAGGTGCGCGCGACGCCGTTCACCACCGCGAGCGTGGTCTCGGCCGCGGGAAGGGACAGCGGCGCCCGGCCGAGCGCGCGCTCCAGCATCTGGGCGACACGGCGCTCGTCGGGCGGCGGCTGGAGCGCATCGGTCTCAGCGAGCGCTGTGGCGAGCGCGCCGGGATCGGTGCCGTCGATGCCGAGCCGGGCGACCTTCAGCGTGCCCTGGCCCGCCAGCGACTGGACCAGCGCTCCGACCGAGCGCCCGCTGCCGCCGAGATCGAGGGCGAGCGACACCTTGCCGGTGGGCGGCGTGCGGGTGCCGGCGGGCCCGGCGAGGGCGGCGGCGTCCACTGAGTCGAGCACGAGGCGGCCCTCGGCGGCGACGGCGTCGCCCTCGTGGCGCAGCTTCAGCCGCGCGCCAATCTGGCCGCCGCCCAGCGTTCCCGTCAGGTCGCGCACCTCGATTCCGCTCGCGTCGGTGACGACGCGCATGCGCGTGCCGGTGGCGCTATAGGGGCCGACGAGGGCGAGGCGGTCGGCCGCAAGCTCGATGTCCACGGCGGCATTGGCGATGGCGGGCGGCTGGAGGCGGCCGCCGGCCCAGATCGCGCCGGCCTCCGGAAGCGGTGCGCGGGCGCCCAGCAAAGCGAGGACGCGCGGCAGGGACAGCGCGTCGAAGGCGAGCCGCCCGCCGAGCCGGGGCGCGGCGCCGAGCGCCAGCGCCACGCTGCCGGAGAGCGGTGCGCCGGCGAGCGAGCCCGAGAGATCCTGGAGCTGGAAGGCGTCGTTCTGGCGCGCCAGCCCGAAGGCGAGCGCCACGGGCGCCGGGCCGTCGGCGGCGGCCGCCACCTGCGGCAGCAGGCGGCCGAGGTCGCCGCCGTCCACCCGCATGGCGAGGCGCGGCGAAACGGAGCCGTCGGTGCCGAGAAGTGCCGTGCCGTCGCCGCTGAAATTGAGCCCGGCGACGGAGAGCCGGCCGCGCACGCGATACTGCCCGTCGGTGAGCGGATCGGCGGTGAACTGGCCGGAGGCCGGCCCGAGCCGCGGGCCGAGCCCTTCGGCGCCGAGCGCGGTCAGCATCCGCCCGGCATCGCTCGCGTCCGCCTTGACGGTGACGCTCATGGGCACGCCCTGCGAGGGCCGCTGGAAGGTCACGGTGCCGGAGAGCAGGCCGAGCGTGCCTTCGGCCGAGACCGAGCGGCCGCCCCCCTGCGACCAGACCGCGGCGCTGGTGAGCTTCACCGGCCCGGCCACCGGCAGGAGGCGCGCGAGCACGTCGGCGGGGGCGTCGCCCACCACGAGGCGCACCACCGGCACGAGACCGTCGGCCTTGGCGCCGGTCACGGCAAGGTTCAGCTCGCCGCGCGGGACGGTGGAGAAGTTCTCCATCCAGCCGGCGCCGTCGAGCCTCATGCCGCCGAGATCGTCCACCCTGAGGCGCGAGACCCGCCAGTTGCCGCCGGTGGCGGCGGCGTCGATCTGGAGGCCGCGCGCCGGCAGGCCGGACAAAGTGAGGTTCTGGCCCTTCAGGGTGAGCTTGGCGTCGGCGCCGCCGCCGGTGCTCATCGCGGCGGTGCGCAAGGCGGCGATGAGCGGGTCAAGCTCGAAGCCGTCCATCGCAAGGTCGAGTTCAAGGCGCGGCGCCGGCCCGTCGAGCCCTGCAGCGGCGTTGCCGGTGACGCGGCTCTGCCCGAACGCGCCGTCGATGCGCTGGAGCGCGATGCGGCGCGGCGCCAGCTCGAAATGCCCGGCGATGCGGGCAGGGCCCTTGATCGCGGCGGCGTAGTCGCGCGGCAGGCCGGCGGCGGCCCAGCGCAGGAAGGCGGCCGGGTCGTCGGCGGTGAACTGGGCCTCGCCGCTCAGCTCGGCGTCGCCGAGGGGGCCGGTCTGGGAGCCATCCCTTGCGGCGCCCGGCGCGGCGGCGCGCATGGGCACATTGGACAGGCGCAGCGATGCCGCGCCGGGCAGCTGCGCCTCCGCCGTGTCGATGCGCCAGCCGGCGGGGCTGCCGGAGACGTCGGCGCGGGCGTCGCGCACCAGCGTGCCGCCGAGCATCAGCTGGTCCACCGCCACGCCGATGCGGGACGCCGCCTGCGGCGCCGGCAGCTGCGCGAACACGCCGAGGAAGCGCGCGAAGGCCGAGAGCGGGCTCGCGCCCGGGTCGGTGTCCGCGGAGCCGGCATTGGCCTTGGCCCCGTCCGGGCCGCGGCTGAGCGCGTCGAGATCGAGGCTGCGCCCGTTCAGCACCGCATCGAGCCCGGCGGAGCGGCCGAGGGACAGGCGCGCCGAGCCGGTGAGCTGCGGCGGCACCGATCCGCCGCCGAACGCGAGGTCGAGGGTGGTCGCCACCACCGCCTCCGGGGTGGCGCGGACCTGGCCGGACAGCTGCCACGCCTCCAGCCCGCCCTGGCCGCCGCTCTGGCCGCGCCGGACAAGGGCGGCGCGGCCCTCGTAGCGCGGCTTGCCGGCGTCGAAGCCGAGCGCGCCGTCGAGGTCGAGGGCGAACGGGCTGGTACGCCCGTCGAGCACCACGCGCAGGCGGCCGGTGCCGTCCGCCCCCGCCGTGCCCAGAGTGGAGCGCAGGCCGAAGCGGGCGCCGGACGCCTCCACCTCGCCGTCGAGCCGGAACGGGCCGGCGAGCGAGCGCGCCTCGCCGCGCAGGTCGAGGTCGGTGAGGGTGACGGTGCGGTCCGCGGCACGGTCGAGCAGATCGAGCGAGCCGTTGGCGATCTCGAACCGGGCGATGGAGAGATGAGCCGGGCGCGCGGCGCCGGTGGGCAGCGCGAAGCGGCCGGCGGAATCGAGCACCAGGCGCATCTGCGGACGCTCCAGCGCGACGCCGGTCGCCTCCACTTCGCCGCGCATCAGGGCGCCGAGGGAGAGTTCGGCGCGCAGCTCCTTCACGGTGCCGCCGGTGGACACCACGTCGCCCAGCGTCACGTCGCGCAGGACAATGCGCGGGGCGGGCAGGATCTGGGCTTCGATCGGCCCGCGGATCACCACCGGCAGGCCGATGGCGTGGCCGATCTCGCTCTCGAACGTGCCGCGCCAGGCGTTCCAGTCCACCACGTAGGGCGCCGCGAACGCGCCGCCGATGGCGAGGATGACCGCCGAGGCGAGCCCAATCAGGATGCCCTGCACACCCACACTCCCGAAAATGTCGCGCGCCGCAGCGCGGCGCGACGTCCCGTATGCCGGGCGATTGCGATCAGATCGCGACGATCTTGCCCGGGTTCATGATGTTGTCGGGGTCGAGCGTGCGCTTGATGGCGCGCATCACGTCGAGCGCCGCCTCGCCGTGCTCGGCCGCCATGTAGCCCATCTTGCCCTGGCCGATGCCGTGCTCGCCGGTGCAGGTGCCGCCCATGGCGAGCGCGCGGGCGACGAGGCGCTTCATGTAGTGATGGGCCTTCTCCACGTCCGCCGGGTCGTCGTGGTCCACCATCAGCGTGGTGTGGAAGTTGCCGTCGCCCACATGGCCGACGATGGGGGCGACGAGGCCCATTTCCTCGATGTCGCGCTTGGTCTCCATGACGCATTCGGCGAGCCGCGAGATCGGCACGCACACGTCGGTGGCCACCGCCTTGGCGCCGGGGCGCAGCGGCAGCGCCGACCAGTAGGCGTCGTGGCGCGCCTGCCAGAGCTTCGTGCGCTCCTCGGGCTTGACCGCGAAGGCGGCGGGCCCGCCGCCGAACTCGGCGGCGATGGTGCCGAAGCGGTCCGCCTGCTCGTGCACGCTGGCCTCGGTGCCGTGGAATTCCAGGAACAGGGTCGGCGTCTCGGCGAGCGCGAGCTTGGCATAGGCGTTGGAGGCGCGAACCTGCACCTCGTCGAGCAGCTCGATGCGCGCCACCGGGATGCCGCACTGGATGGTCATGATGACCGCATTGCACGCCGCCTCGATGGACGGGAACGGGCAGACCGCCGCCGAGATCGCCTCGGGGATGCCGTAGAGCTTGAGCGTGATGCCGGTGACGATGCCGAGCGTGCCTTCCGCTCCCACATAGAGCCGGGTGAGGTCGTAGCCGGCCGAGGACTTGCGGGCGCGCGTCGCGGTGGTGATGAGCTCGCCCGAGGGCGTGACCACGTCGAGCGAGAGCACGTTGTCCTTCATGGTGCCGTAGCGCACCGCGTTGGTGCCCGAGGCGCGGGTGGACACCATGCCGCCCAGCGAGGCGTCGGCGCCGGGATCGATCGGGAAGAACAGGCCTTGGTCGCGCAGTTCCTCGTTGAGCCGCTTGCGGGTGACGCCGGGCTCGATGACGCAGTCGAGGTCCTCGGAATTGACGGCGACGATGCGGTTCATGCGCGAGAGGTCGATGCACACGCCGCCGAACGGGGCGTTGACCTGGCCCTCCAGCGAGGTGCCCGCGCCCCACGGGATCACCGGCACCTTGTGCGCGGCGCAGATGCGGACCGCCTGCTGCACGTCGGCGACGGTCTCGGCGAACACGACCACGTCCGCGGGCTCGTTCGGCAGATAGGTGGTGACATTGGCATGCTGAGACCGGATGACGGCATTTGTCACGATCTTGTGATCAAGCGTCGATTTCAGTTCCTGCGTGGCCAGGGCGACACGCTCCGCCGAGGGAGAATCGGATTTCGCGGATGCAACAAGCATTTACGATTCCTTAACTTGTATCCGTGAGGGATTAGGGTCGGACAGGGACACGAGATCGGCGAGGCGGTAAAATCGACGGGACCGGAACCGTTTTTCCTTGACAGTGCTTTTTCTGATTCGCGCCCGGCGCCTGCTTCGCATGATTTCAGGCGTGACGAATGCCTGTTGTGTCGGCACACTGAATAACAATCGAGCAAACTTCCTGCCACAGGCGGCTCGCCATGTTACACCGGATCGACTTCGAACCCGTGTTCTTCGCTCCCTTCGTCTCCTCCGCCATGAAGGTCGAGCGCGAGTGGATCGACTATAACGGCCATCTGAACATGGCCTATTACAATCTCTTGTTCGACCGTGCGGTGGACGAGGCATCCCAGCTGCTCGGCCTCGGTCCCGACTACGCCGAGACCTGCGGCGCCTCCTTCTTCACCGCCGAAGCGCATGTGCGCTACCTGCGCGAATTGAAGCCGGAAAGCCCGGTTCGCGTCACCCTTCGGCTCGTCGACTACGACGACAAGCGCCTGCACCTTTTCCAGACGCTGCATCATGCCATCGAAGGGTGGGAGTCCGCCACCTGCGAGCAGGTGGCGATCCACGTCGACCTTGCGTCCCGCCGCGCGGTTCCCTTCCCGGACGACGTGCTGGCCCTCGTGGCCACCATGCGCGCTGCCCATGCGGCATTGCCGCGGCCCGAGGGCCTCGGGCGCTCGGTGGCCATGGCTGCGCGGGCGTCCTGAGCGCACCGCCTGAGGCGCCGTATCGCCGGCGCCTTCGCTGCCTGGCCGCGCCCCGGACCCTCCGGTGCGTGCAGGTCGGGTGCGGGTGCAAATTGCACAGACATTAGTCAGCTTCCAAATCCGCCTGCATTGCGCGCAATGCAGGGCAGTCATGCTGACCTATCCATTCTCTCCTGCTGCAGTGCGGCATATATTGCACTGCATCGCGGTCGCAGCTTCACCTCGACCGCCGCAGCAGGAGGCCTCCATGAGCGCCGTTACCTTCCCGAAGTCCCTCGCCGGCCAGAAGAGCGTAGCCGTCACGTCGGCCACCCCCGCCAAGGGGTTCTTCGCCCGCGTGCTCGACGCGATCATCGCCGCGCGCAGCGCCCAGGCCGAGCGCGAGATCGCCCGCCACATGAGCGGCTACGAGCGCGGCCGGCGCTGATCGGCGCGTGATCTAGCGCCGCAGCAGAGGCCGCCCGGCCTCGCGCGCGAGCGTGAGCGTCGTCCAGCCCTCGATGGAGCGGCGGCGCACCAGATGAAGCCCCCGGGCGCGGTAGGCGGAAAGCGCCGCCGATGCCTGGGCATCGAGCAGTCCCGACAGAACCACCGTGCCTCCGGGCGCGAGGAGCGCGCACAGCGGTCGCGCCAGCCGCTTCAGCGGCGGCAGCAGGATGTTGGCGAGGATCAGGTCGTAGGGGCCGTCCTGGCCCACGGCGCGCGCGTCCGCGCCCGCCGCGTGCACGAACCGCACAAAGGGCGCGGCGCCGTTGGCGCACGCGTTCTCCCGCGCCGTTCTGACCGCGACGATATCGATGTCGCTCGCCGTCACCCGCGTGCGCAGGGCCCGCGCGGCGGCGATGGCGAGCACCCCGGTTCCCGTGCCGATGTCGAGGATGCGCCGCGGCCGGCCGCGGCGGGCGGCGTCCGCCACCGCCGCGAGGCAGCCTTGCGTGGTGCCGTGGTGGCCGGTGCCGAAGGCCAGCGCCGCTTCGATCTCGATGCCGATGGTGGCGCCCTTCACCCGCGCGCGGTCATGGGCGCCGTGCACCATGAACGGACCCACCCTCACCGGGGCGAGGCCTTCCAGGCTTGCCGCCACCCAGTCGGTCTCGGCGATCTGCGAGAACGACACCGCGTCTGCGAGCGCCTCGCCGGCGGCGCAGGCCACCAGCGCCTTGAGGTCGTCGGGGTCGAACGCCGCTCCGGCGAACACCTCCACCACCCATTCTCCGTCCGGCGCCTCGAAATTGGCCACCGCCACCTCGGCCGGGTCGTAGGTCTCCGAGATCAGGTCGGCGATGCGCCGGGCCTTCTCGCGCGGCGCGCTGACGCGCATGACGTGGGTCGCGTCGTTGGGGGGGAGGCCTTCGAGCATGTGGAGTCCGGTTCTGTGGCGACGTGTCCGGCAGCTCAGGTGTCGAAGGCGCCCACGGTGCGGTCGCGCCCTGCCCCCTTGGCCGCATAGAGCCGCTTGTCGGCCGTGGCGAGCAGGTCCGTCAAGTTCGTCCCGTCGTCCGGCGTGGTGGCGATGCCGATGGACACCGATTGCGACGGGATGCCGGGCGGCAGGGGCGCGGCCTCCACCCGCTGGCGGATCATGGCGGCGATCTGCATGGCCGCCCGGTGGTTCACGCCGGGCGTGAAGATGGCGAACTCGTCGCCGCCGTAGCGCACCACGTAGTCGCCGCGCCGCAGCCCTTCTCTGAGCGCTCCGGCAAGCCGGCGCAGCACCTCGTCGCCCACCGGGTGGCCGTGGCCGTCATTGACTTCCTTGAAGCCGTCGACGTCCACCAGGAGCAGGCTGAGCGGCTGTCCGCTGGTGCCGGCGACCGCGATCAGGTCGCGGCCGAGCGGGTCGAACTGTCCCCGGTGCAGCGCCTGCGTGAGCGCGTCGTGGCGCGAGGCGATCTCCAGCTTCTCGTACTTCTGGCGGTAGGTGAGGGTGTCGAACACATCGGTGATGCTCGGGCTCGGCCCCTCGCGGCGCCGCTCGAAGCGCGTGAGGTAGACCGCCAGCATGCTGGCATAGACCGCGGCGGCCGCCAGCTTGCCGATCCAGCCGCCGATGCCGGCGGAGAGCGGCACGCCGAGGGAAACGTTCAGCACCGTGAAGAAGGCCAGCTGATCGAAGGTCAGCACGAGCGCCAGCGCCGCCCAGATCGTCAGGACCAGCGACCCCCGGAACAGCCGGGACAGGCGCTCGTAGAGCAGGATCAGCGCCACGCAGTCGATGAACAGGAGCAGGGTGCCCCAGGCCATCAGCACGCCCACCTGGTCCATGAAGGCGAGGTCGGCCGGCACGCCGGGCGCAGGCGTCGTATAATGGGTGCGCAGCAGCGCCACGAGCACCAGCAGGATGCCATTGCCCAGCATCAGCCCATAGATCGGCTGGCGCGCCACAAGCGCATCCTCGCGGATATAGACCAGGAGCAGCAGCGCGAGCTTGCCGGCGAACATCACCACCGAGCCGGGAGAGAGCGACACGCCGAGCGGCAGCGCCACGTAATAGCTTGCGGCGAGATAGGTCTCCATGAAATGGAGGCTGCCGAGGGCGCAGAAGAAGGCGCCGATGCCGAGCGTGCCGCGGGCGCGGAATAGCGCCAGCATGGCGGCGAAATAGGCCACCATCTCCACCAGCAGCAAACCGACGTTCGAGACCAGGAGGGCAGTCAATCCGTGTCCAACCCCATGCGGGTGCGCCGCATGCGTGAGAGGTTATCGGTCCCCGGTCCCCGTTGTGCCGGCGCCACCCACCGCCGCCCAGCCGGTTGGCGCGAGGAATGTGCCAAGCCGACCGTTAGGTAGCGCAGAAATTCCGCGGCGACAAACTGGCCGGCCCGGTCGGTTTACACCCGCTCGACAAAGGCTTCGAGCACCCTCTTCTCGCCGGCCTTGTCGAACTGCACCGTGAGCTTGTTGCCGTCGATGCCGGTGATCTCGCCGTAGCCGAACTTGATGTGGAACACCCGCTCGCCGGTGCGGAAGGTCGACGGCGCGCCGGTGGAGGAGGCCACCAGCGTGCCCTCGATCACCGTCGGCCCGCCGCGCCGCCCGGCCGCGCCGGCGTCGAAGCGCCCGCCTGGGCGCTCGGAGAAGCCGGAGCGGGAGCCGCCGCCCTCGCGGCTGCGCTGGCCCTGCGCCCGCTGCCAGCCGGGGGTCGAATAGGACGAGGCCGCGAACGGCTCGGCCCGGTCGAACCGGCTCTGGCCATAGCTGCCGCCCCCATAGCCTCCGCCATAGGCGGAGCCGCCCCAGCCCACGCCGCCTCGGCTCTCCTCCACCCGTACATGGGCATCTGGCAATTCGTCGAGGAAGCGCGAGGGAACGGTGGAATTCCACATGCCGTGAATGCGCCGGTTGGAGGCGAACCAGATGCGGGCCGAGGCGCGGGCACGCGTGATGCCCACGTAAGCGAGCCGCCGTTCTTCCTCCAGGCCAGCCTTGCCCTGCTCGTCCAGCGCCCGCTGGTGCGGGAATAGGCCCTCCTCCCAGCCGGGCAGGAAGACGGTGTCGAACTCCAGCCCCTTGGCGGAATGGAGCGTCATCACCTGTACCGCGTCCTCGCCGGCGCCGTTGTCGGTGTCCATGACGAGGGAGATGTGTTCCAGGAAGCCGGCGAGGTTCTCGAACGGCTCCATGGAGCGCACCAACTCCTTGAGGTTTTCGAGCCGGCCCGCCGCCTCGGCCGAGCGGTCCTTCTGCCACATCTCGGTATAGCCGCTCTCGTCGAGCACGATCTCCGCCAGCTCAGTGTGGGAGAGGGTGCGCGACTGCTCGCGCCAGCGGTCGAACGCCTCGATCAGGCCGCGCATGGTTGCGCGCACCTTGGGTTTGAGTTCCTCGCTCTGGGTGAGCACGCGCGCTGCCTCCTGCAGCGGCACGCCGGCGGCGCGGGCGACGTCGTGCACCTGCTTGACGGTGGCGTCGCCGATGCCGCGCTTCGGCACGTTGACGATGCGCTCGAAGGCGAGGTCGTCGGCGGGCGAGTTCACGCAGCGCAGATAGGCCAGCGCATCGCGGATTTCCGCCCGCTCGTAGAAGCGCGGGCCGCCGATGACCCGGTAGGGCAGGCCGAGCGTGACGAAGCGGTCCTCGAACTCGCGCATCTGGAACGAGGCGCGCACCAGGATGGCGATCTCGGAGAGCTTGTGGCCGGCGCGCTGCAGCGCCTCGATCTCCTCGCCGACCGCGCGCGCCTCCTCGCCGCTGTCCCACGCGCCGGTGACGGTGACGTGCTCGCCTTCCTCGCCCTCGGAGAACAGCGTCTTGCCGAGCCGCCCCTCATTGTGGGCGATGAGGTGGGCGGCGGAGGCGAGGATGTGGCCGGTGGAGCGGTAGTTGCGCTCCAGCCGGATCACCTTGGCGCCGGGGAAGTCGCTCTCGAAGCGCAGGATGTTGTCCACCTCGGCGCCGCGCCAGCCATAGATGGACTGGTCGTCGTCGCCGACGCAGCAGACGTTCTTCGAGCCCTGGGCGAGCAGGCGCAGCCAAAGATACTGGGCAACGTTGGTGTCCTGATACTCGTCCACCAGCAGATACTTGAACCGGCGGTGGTATTCCGCGAGCACGTCCGGGTTCTCGCGGAACAGGCGGATGCCTTCCAGCAGCAGGTCGCCGAAATCCACCGCGTTCAGCGCCTTCAGCCGCGCCTGGTAGGCGGCATAGAGCATTCCGCCCTTGCCGTTGGCGAACACGGCGCCCTCGCCGGGCGGAACGTCCTTCGGCGACAGGCCGCGATTCTTCCAGCCGTCGATGGTGGAGGCGAGAAGCCGCGCCGGCCAGCGCTTCTCGTCGATGTTCTCGGCGGCGAGCAGCTGCTTGAGCAGACGGATCTGGTCGTCCGTGTCGAGGATGGTGAAACCGCTCTTCAGCCCCACCAGCTCGTGATGGCGCCGGAGGATGCGCACGCCGATGGAATGGAAGGTGCCGAGCCAGGGCATCCCCTCGATCTGGTCGCCCACCATGGCGTGGATGCGCTCCTTCATCTCCCGCGCGGCCTTGTTGGTGAAGGTCACCACGAGAATCTGGGAGGGGAAGGCGCGGCCGGTGGCAAGGATGTGGGCGACGCGGGCGGTCAGCACGCGCGTCTTTCCGGTGCCGGCGCCGGCCAGCACCAGAAGGGGGCCGTCGAGCGTCTCCACCGCCTCGCGCTGCTCGGGATTGAGGCCGGTGAGATAAGCCGCGTCCGGCGCGGAAGGCGTCATGGCGGCGCGCGCCCGCGCGGCGATGCCGCCGGGCTTCAGGCCGGGAAGCTCAGGCGCGGCCTCTGGGCGGCGCGGATAAGGAGGCGATGTCAAAGGGTCAGGTCTCGGGCCAGATGATTCTCTTGCGGAACAAAATGGCACCGAGACGGCACGATTGCGAGCTTGGCGGTGGATTTCGCCGGGCCGGGCGGCGGGCTCCCCCCTCAGGCGGTCACTTCAGCACCTCCATGGTGCCCTCGCGCCGCCACGTGCGGGCGCGCAGCCGAGGCGCGAGCGCCCAGGACAAAGGCAGCGACAGGAGCGCGGTGCCCACCACCACCCATGGCATCAGCGCCATCGCCTCCTGCGACAAGGGCGACAGCAGCAGGAACAGGGTTCCGGCGAAGAACAGCACCGCCTGGATCATCATGAACAGCATGGCGGCGATCTGGAGGCGGATCGACATGGCGCTCTCCCTTCCAGGGCAAATCTCGGAAGGGCAACACGCCGCGCGTCGGGAAGGTTCCGCAGGGGCGTCAGGCCGCCGGGGCCTCCGCCGCCAGATGCACCACGTAGAACTTGCGCACCGGCGTCACGCTCTTCCAGGTGCCGGTGAAGCCCGCCGGGATAACGAAGGAGGCGCCGGCCTCGTAGGTCTCCGTGTGTCCGGAGGCGTCGGTCAGCTCCACGGTGCCTTCGAGCAGCACGCAGAACTCGTCCTCCTCGTAGTTCACGGCGATCTCGGTGGCCTGCGAGGCCCAGAAGCCGGCGGAAAAGGCGCCGGTCCGGTCCTGGTACCATTCGTGGACCGTGGTGGCGGCGGCCGGGTCTACCTTGGGCCGGGGATCGAAGCGGATGGAACGGAGCGTCATGGCAGGCCCCTCCTGGCCCTGGCGCCCAGCGGCGCGCATCGGCGGCCATCCTTCCTCCACTGCCCGCGCCGGGGCAAGGCGGGGGCTTTATTTTTGTATTTACTTAATTAAGTCAAATCGAAAATATATGGACATGGACAGCTTCGCAGCCCTCGCCGACCCCACCCGCCGCGCCATCGTCGAACGCCTCGCCCGGGGCGAGATGGCGGCAGGGGACATCGTCGCCGTGTTCTCCCTGAGCGCGCCGGCCATCTCCCAGCACCTGAAGACCCTGCGTCAGGCGGGGCTGGTGCGGGTGCGCGGCGAGGGCCAGCGGCGCATCTACAGCCTCGATCCCGACGGCCTCGACGGGATGGAGGCGTGGATTGCCCGCACGCGGCGGTTCTGGAGCACGCGCCTCGACGCTCTCGCGGCTGCGCTCGACGCACCGGACGACACCCCCGACGACGACACGGAGACGAATCCATGAGCAGCACCGCCTATGCCCGCGCTCCCGCAGCCGGGCCCGACAGCCCCGCCCCCGCCCTCCAAGCCGCCGAAGCCCAGATGGGCGTCGTGACCGAGGCGGGCGCCGTCCGCTTCGAGCGGCGCCTGAAGGGCCCGCTGGCGCGGGTCTGGAGCCACCTCACCCAGTCGGACCTGCGCGCCAAGTGGCTCGCCGCCGGCACCATGGAGCCGTTCGTGGGCGGCGCCGTCGCGCTCACGTTCGAGAACGACACGCTGGGCGATCCGCCGGTGCCCGCCACCGGCCCCTATGCCTGCCACGGCGGCACGCAGCCCCTTGCGGGCCGCGTCACGGCCTGGGAGCCGGAGCGCCGGCTCGGCTTCACCTTCGGGCTCGACAAGGAGGGCCGGCCGGCCTCCGAGGTGCTGATCGAGCTGACGCCCGACGGCGACCAGGTGCGCATGGTGCTCACCCACCGCCGCCTCGCCGACCGCGCCGCCATGCTGAGCGTCTCGGGCGGCTGGCACGCCCACCTGCACCTGCTGTCCGAGGTGCTGGAGGGGACGCCCCGCTCCCCCTTCTGGACCGTGCTCGACCCGCTGGCCAAGGCCTATGACGCGCGCCTTCCCGGCTGAGGCGCGCCCCGCACCCCGGCGATCAGCACCGCGCCGAGGGTGAAGAAGACGACCAGCACCGCCACGCCGGCCCGCTGGCTGGCGGTGAGCGCCGTCACCACCGCCACCGAGGTGGGCGCGGCGAACGAGGTGATCTTCCCCGAAAGGGCGAACAGCCCGAAGCATTCGGAGAGGTTCTCCGCCGGCGCGAGGCGGACCAGCAGGGTGCGCGAGGCCGCCTGGAGCGGCCCCGCCACCAGGCCGATGAACAGGCCGATGCCCACATAGGCCTTCTCCGGCCAGGTGGCGAACAGCCCTTCCGCCGGCGCCGTGGGCAGGAGGCCGAAGAACAGCGCGTCCTTCTCCAGCGACAGGATGCCGATGGAGGCGAGGATCAGCACCATGAGCGCGCCGAGGATCACGGCGCGCGCGCCGAACGCATCGTCGAGCCGCCCGCCGGCGAACGCGCCGAGCGTGCCGGTGACGGTGAGCAGGATGCCGAAGATGCCGATCTCGATGGAGCCCCAGCCGAACGTGCCCGCGGCATAGATGCCGCCGAAGGCGAACAGCGCCACGAGGCCGTCCGCATAGACCATGTTGGCGAGGAGGAAGCGCGCGAGCGCGGGGCGCACCTTCAGCTTCGGCAGCATGGCGCGCATCTCCGCCACCGCGGTCCGCATAGCCGCCTTGAGCGGCATCGCCTTCGGTGCGTCCGGGACGAACAGGAACATGGGCATCACCAGCACCAGGAACCAGAGCGCGGTGAACGGCCCCGCGAACCGGTCGCCCTCGCGCGCCGCGGCGTCGAGCCCGAGCGCCGGCGGCAGGCCCAGCAGCGTGAGGCCGGTGGTCGGCTGGGTCGAGAAGAAGGCGAGCATCAGCGCCAGCGAGACCAGGCCGCCGAAATAGCCCGCCGCCCATCCCGTGCCCGAGAGCCGGCCGAGCCGCTCCGGCGGCACCAAAGTTGGCATGATGGAATTGTTGAACACGGCGGCGAACTCGGCGCCGATGGTGCCGATGGCGAAGGCGGCGAGGATCAGGGGGATGCGGGCCCCGTTGCCCGGCTCAGCGAACCACAGCAGCGACGACCCCAGCACCAGCATGGCGCCGAACGCCGCGATCCACGGCTTGCGCCGCCCCGCCGCATCCGCCACCGCGCCGAGGAAGGGCGAGCACAGCGCGATCACCAGCCCCGCCGCCCCGGTGGCGAAGCCCCACAGCGCCTGGCCTTCGGCCGGCGTCGCCGCCACGGCCGAGGCGAAATAGGGCGCGAAGATGAAGGTGGTGATGAGCGTGAAATAAGGCTGGCAGGCGGGATCGAACAGGATCCAGCCCACCACTGCGCGGGTGGGCGCGCGGACAGGAGCTTCTGTCTGCGGCTGAAGGGGCGGCGGCGCGGGCTCGTGCATGGCGCGACAGTGCGCTGGGCGCGTCGAAACGAAAAGCGCCCGCGGCGCGAAACCTCGGCCTTATCCCCCTTCCCTTGCGGCGCTTGACGGAAGGCCGCGCCTGGGCTTCCTCAGGCGCCGGCGCGGCGTGTCGCGCCGGCGGCGCGGGCGCGCGCGGGAGGCCAGCATGGTCGGACATCTGGGGCGGGTCGTCGGCGGATTGATTGCAGGCGCGGTGCTGATCGCGGGCGCCGGACTGGCGGAGGCGAAGCAGACCGCGACGCCGTTCCGCACGGTGGGCCAGTGGCGCATCGAGACCGTCTATGACGACGGCAAGCTCACTTTGTGCCGCGCCGTCACCGGCACCGGCGCCAACCAGGCCAACGTCATCAAGTATCCGAACCAGCGCTGGGCCATCAGCGTGCCCGACATGAACTTCCCGCAGGGCACCAAGCTCACGGGCATGCTGGAGATCGGCCGCGCCTCGCAGCCCATCTCCACCGTCGCGCAGGCGCCGGGCCTGCGCGAACGCTTCTTCCTCGACGCCGGCACCTTCGAGGCCATGAAGCAGGGCGGCCGCATGTCGGTGACGCTCGGCGGCAAGACCGTCTCGTGGCAGATGAACGACGCCGGCCAAGCCACCGGCGCGGTGGAGGACTGCCTCGCCGCCGCGCTGAAGGCCGGCGGCGGCGTGTCGACGCCGGCCGCCCCGGCCGCCAGCCCCGGCAAGCAGATCGCGACCCCCTTCCGCACCGTCGGCCAGTGGCGGGTGGAGACGGTGTTCCAGGACGGCAAGTTCTTCCTGTGCCGCGGCGTCACGGGCACCGGCGCCAATCAGGTCAACGTCATCTTCTATCCGAACAACCGCTGGGCCATCAGCGTGCCGGACATGGCCTTCCCGAAGGGCACCAAGCTCACCGGCATGCTGGAGATCGGCCGCGCGTCGCAGCCCGTTTCCACGGTCGCGCAGGCGCCCGGAGTGCGCGAACGCTTCTTCCTGGACGCCGGGACGCTGGAGGCCATGAAGATGGGCGGGCGCATGTCGGCGACGCTCGCCGGCAAGACCGTCTTCTGGCAGATGAATGACGCCGGCCAGATGTTCGGCGCCGTCCAGGACTGCATGGCCGCCGCCCGCAAGGCCGGCGGCTGAGGGCGCGGCGGCCCGCCGTGCCGCTGGTGCTCCTGCCACCGTCGTCGCCCCCCCGCCGTCGCCCTCCGGCTTGACCGGAGGGCCCATATTGCGGCCGGGCGCGCGGCGGGGAGGTGGCATGGATGCTCCGATCAAGTCGGAGCATGACGGCGGTTTTGGGCGGTATCCCCGGTGCTTCACCGCCGTCATCCCCCGGCTTGTCCGGGGGCTCCACGCCGCGGGCTTGCCGGCGCTCTGGATCGAGGCTCTGTGCAAACCGCAAGGTGGATGCCCCGGACAAGCCGGGGCATGACGGTGGTTGGGCGGGTGCGGCTGGGCTCGTCCAACGGCGTTCCGACGCTGCCGCCGTCCCTCGTCGCCGCCGTCGCCCCTCTCACCGCCGTCGCCCCCGCCCCCGCCGTTGCCCTCCGGCTTGACCGGAGGGCCCATACTGCGGCCGGGCGCGCGGATGCTCCGGTCAAGCCGGAGCTTGACGGCCATGTGGGATCAGCAGGCAGGGGGCGAGGCCCGGACCTGCCCGGTGCCGATCAGCGGCCCGCCAGCGTCTCCAGGAAGCGGATCGGCGCGCCGGTGGAGGGGGCGGTGAGCGCGCCATCCCACATCACCCGGGCGCCGCGCACGAAGGTGCCCACCGGCCAGCCGGTGACCTCCACGCCGTCATAGGGCGTCCACTTTGCGCGCGAGGCGATCCAGCCATTGGTGATGGTGGCGCGCTTCTTCAGGTCCACCACCGTGAAGTCGGCATCGTAGCCGACCGCGATGCGGCCCTTGAGGGCAGTTCCGAACAGCCGCGCCGGCCCCGCGCTGGTGAGGTCGACGAAGCGCTCCAGCGTCAGGCGGCCCGCCGCCACATGGTCGAGCATCAGCGGCACCAGGGTCTGCACCCCGGTCATGCCCGAGGGGCTGTCGGGATAGGGCTTGGCCTTCTCCTCCAGCGTGTGGGGCGCGTGGTCGGAGCCGAGCACGTCGACGACGCCGTTGGCGATGCCGGCCCAGAGCCCCGTGCGATGGCGCTCGCCGCGCACCGGCGGGTTCATCTGGGCGAGCGTGCCGAGGCGGTCGTAGCAGTCGGGCGCGGCCATGGTGAGGTGGTGCGGCGTCACCTCCACCGAGGCGACGTCCTTGGCGCTCGCCAGGAAGTCCATCTCCTCCGCCGACGTCACGTGCAGCACGTGCACCCGCGCCCCGGTCTCGCGGGCGAGCGCAACCAGGCGCTTGGTGGCGGTGAGCGCCGCCACCTCGTCGCGCCAGACCGGATGCGAGGAGGCATCGCCCGGCACCCGCAGGCCCTTGCGCTCCAGCAGGCGTGGCTCGTCCTCGCAATGGAAGGCGGCGCGGCGGCGGATCACCTTCAGGATCGCCTTCACGCCCGGATCGTCCGCCACCAGCAGCGAGCCGGTGGAGGAGCCGATGAACACCTTGATGCCGGCGGCGCCCGGCAGGCGCTCCAGCTCCGGCAGGTCGTTCACGTTGTCGTGCGTGCCGCCCACATAGAAGGCAAAGTCGCAATGCATGCGCGCGGTGGCGCGCTTCACCTTGTCTTCCAGCGCCGCGGCGGTGGTGGTCTGCGGGATGGTGTTCGGCATCTCGAACACGCCCGTCACCCCGCCCATGACGGCGGCGCACGAGCCGGTCTCCAGGTCCTCCTTGTGGTCGAGGCCCGGCTCGCGGAAATGCACCTGGGTGTCGATCACGCCCGGCAGGACGTGGAGGCCGCGCGCGTCCACCACACTGCCCGCGTCGGCGCGCGAGAGGTCGCCGATGGCGCGGATCCGCCCACCGGAAACGCCGATGTCGGCGCCGCCGATGCCGGCCGGCGTCGCCACGGTGCCGCCCTTGATGAGCAGGTCGAAGGTCTGGGCCATGGCGCGGGTCTCGCTCTTGAGGGCAGGGCGCAGCGGGCTTTATGATGAGTTTTTATTTCTGACAAGGACGGTCCCATGCCCGTCGTTCATTTGACTGATCGTGCGCTCATTCGTGTCCATGGCCCCGATGCGCGGCACTTCCTGCACAATATCCTCACGTGCAACGTCGCCGATCTGCCCGAAGGCGGCGCGCGCTACGGCGCGCTGCTGTTCCCACAGGGCAAGATCATCGCCGATTTCCTGCTCTATGACGAAGGCGGCGACAGCTTCCTGCTGGACGCGCCGCAGAGCCAGGCCGCCGACCTGCTGAAGCGGCTCGGCTTCTACAAGCTGCGCGCCCAGGTGACGTGCGAGGCGGCGGCCGACCTCGCCGTGGCGGCGGTGTTCGGCGACGGCGCGGCGCCGCAGGGCCGGCTGTTTCCCGATCCCCGCCTGCCGGCGCTCGGCGGCCGGCTGATCCTGCCCGTAGCGGACGTCGCCGCGCTCTCCGGCGATGCCTCCGCCTACGAGGCGCACCGCATCGCCCTCGGCATCCCGAAGGGCGGGCCGGACTTCGCCTATGGCGACGCCTTCCCCCACGAGGCGGACATGGACCAGCTCGGCGGGGTGGACTTCAAGAAGGGGTGCTATGTGGGCCAGGAGGTGGTGTCGCGCATGCAGCACCGCGGCACGGCCCGCACCCGCGCGGTGCAGGCGCTGCTGGATGCCGCCGCCGCGCCGGGCAGCGAGATCATGGCCGGCGAGAAGACCGTCGGCCGCGTCGGCTCGGCCGCGGAGGGAACGGCCATCGCCTTGGTGCGGCTCGACCGTGCCGCGGACGCCAAGGCCGCCGGCATTCCGCTGGTGGCTGGCGGCCACGAGGTGAAGCTGCGCCGGCCGCAATGGGCCACCTTCGCCATGGACGCCGAATGAGACCGGCAAAAGGACCGCAGAACCCGTGACAAAGCCCACCGAGGACGCCCCGCTCCATGCGGACGGCCGGATGCGCTGCCGCTGGTGCGGCACCGACCCGCTCTATGTCGCCTATCACGACACCGAATGGGGCGTGCCGGAGCGCGACAGCCGCGCCTTGTTCGAGAAGCTGGTGCTGGACGGCTTCCAGGCCGGGCTCGCCTGGATCACCATCCTGCGCAAGCGGGACAATTTCCGCCGCGCCTTCGACGGCTTCGAGCCGGAGGTGATCGCCCGCTACGGCCCCGAGAAAGTCGCGGCGCTGATGGCGGACGCCGGCATCGTGCGCAACCGCTCCAAGGTGGAGGGCACCGTGCTCTCCGCCCGCGCTTTTCTCGACCTGCGCGAGAAGGGCGTCGCGTTCTCGGACTTCATGTGGGACGCGGTGGACGGGGAGACCCGCTTCAACCGCCCGCGCCGCATGGCCGACATCCCGGCCGAGACCGAGCAGTCCCGGACCCTCTCCAAGCGGCTGAAGGCGGCGGGCTTCAAGTTCTGCGGTCCCACCATCGTCTATGCGGCCATGCAGGCCTGCGGCCTGGTGGACGACCACGTGGCGGGCTGCCACTGCGCCAAGCCGATGGAAAAGCCGCTGGAAAAACCCCCCGCCGGCGCGAAGCGCCCGGTCAGAAGCGCGTGACGATGTCCGGCAGCGCCGGGCGCGGCCGGTCCTCCAGCGCCTGATCGACGCTGCCGAGATAGACGAAGCCGGTGATGCGCTCGTGCGCGTCGAGCCCCAGCGCCGCGCGCGCGTCCGCGTCGGTGGCCGGCCATTCGCTGATCCAGGTGGCGCCGTAGCCGAGCGCGGCGGCGGCCAGCAGCATGTTCTGGCAGCACGCGGCCGACGACATCACCTGCTCCCATTCCGGGATCTTCACGTGCGGGGCGGCGCGCGAGACCACGGCCACCACCACGGGGGCGCGCAGGAAGCGGCCGTGCTCCTCCTCGATGCGCTTTGCCTCCGCCTGCGGGTTGCGGGCGGCGAACACCGCCGCGATCGCCGCGCCGGCGCGCGCGCGGCCCTCGCCTTCCAGCACGATGAAGCGCCAGGGCGCGAGCTTGCCGTGGTCCGGCACCCGCGCGGCGATGGTCAGGATGGTGTCGAGGTCCTGCGCGGACGGGCCCGGCGCCTTCAGGTCGATGACGCGGGAGGACCGGCGGGTGCGCAGCAGTTCGAGGGCGTCGGGCATGAGAAAGGCCTTCTGTGGCAATGGCGCGCGGCCGGCCTGAAGCCCGCATGGCAGGGGGCCGATAAAGCGCGCCTGATCAAGGATCTGGAACAGCTCATCGCGGCCGGGGACGCGGAGCTGCTTTCTAGGCCAAACGGCATCCGGGAGAAAGTCCGGTGTCGCAGGGGCGCAGAGGGCAGAGAACCGAATTTGGGTTGTGCACAACTCCGACTGCGCGCGAATCATCGCGTGACGGATGAATTCGAATCGTCATAAAGTGGATGTATGTTTTTACCATACGGCCGGGGGACGCCGATGGGTGAAGAACTGACATTCGAGCAAGTCCGCGATCTTGCGCGGCAACTGGCCCGCTCCGGCCGTTTCTGCAGCTGGCGCCTCATCGCCATCGAGCTGCGTTTCATGGAGGGCATCCGCGCCGCCGCGGACTGCTTCGCCGACTCGCCGATCCGCAACGAACTGGACGCCCTGTGTCGCGGGGCACAGAAGCGGGCGCCGTCCTCGCCGTTGCAGGGGGCTCCCTCGCCTTGGTCGTCCTCGCCGCAGTCGCCTCTGCCTGGCAGGCATCCGATCGCGACCGCGGCACAGCCGGCATCGGCTCAGGTGCCGGCACCTGCGTCCTCGCCCCAGCCGCCGAACCCGCAGCCCCGGCGCTTCGCCGCGGCGCCCGCGCCGTGGAGCGCGCGCTACGCCGTCGAGGACCCCGCCTGAGCGGGGTCGGAGGGAAGTGAGCCGGCACAACGGCTTTGGCGCCTTCCGGCGTGGAAGTGGCGTGTGGACATCCGCTGTACCGTCTGATAAGAGAGCGGCTCTTCCGGATGGGATGCGCGCGGCTTCACAGCCGTCCTGTCGCTTCCGGATCGTTTCATATCAGGTCAGCTCACGGCTCGGCGCAACAGCTCGAAGAGGCAACACGTGCAAGTTCTCGTCCGCGACAACAATGTCGATCAGGCCCTCAAGGCGCTCAAGAAGAAGATGCAGCGCGAGGGGATCTTCCGCGAGATGAAGCTGCGTGGCCACTACGAGAAGCCGTCCGAGAAGCGCGCCCGCGAGGCCGCGGAGGCCATCCGCCGCGCCCGCAAGCTGGCCCGCAAGCGCGCCCAGCGCGAAGGCCTCATCCCGTCCAAGCCGCGCCCCGCCCGCTGATCGGCGACGGATCGCGGTTGCCGGCCTGCCGCCCCACGGGGGCGGTGATGCCGGACGCAGCCTGAGAGCGTGACAGTCCGGACGAGGCCCGCTTGCGCGGGCCTTTTTCGTTGGCGCAGCAGCCCGCCACCGGCCGGCGAACACCCGCGCGCCGCCGTCGCGCCTGTCGGCGATCGGCGTGGATTTCGCCATGAACCTGTGCATTCTTGCGCCGAGGCGCGCCGGGGCGGACCGGCAGACGCGCGCGGGAGAAGTGGCATGCGGTGGGACGATTTCCGCTCCAGCGACAATGTGGAGGACCGGCGCGGCGGCGGGGGCGGCGGCTTCCAGATGCCGGGCGGGCGGGGCGGCCTCGGGATCGGCACCATCATCGTCGTCGGCCTCATCGGCTGGGCGCTCGGCATCAACCCGGTCGTGCTGATCGGCGGCCTGGAGGCGCTGAACGGCCTCGGCGGCAGCCAGCAGCAGAGCGCGCCGCCGCCCTCGCGCCAGAGCCAGCCCAGCAAGCCCACCGACGAGATGGGGCGCTTCGCCTCGGCCGTGCTGGCCCAGACCGAGGACGTGTGGTCCGACATCTTCCGTGCCGACGGCAAGACCTACCAGGACCCGAAGCTGGTGCTGTTCTCGGGCGCCACGCGCTCGGCCTGCGGCGGCGCCCAGTCGGCCATGGGGCCGTTCTATTGCCCGCTCGACCAGAAGGTCTATCTGGACCTCTCCTTCTTCAATGAGATGAAGCGCAAGTTCAACGCGCCCGGTGACTTCGCAGCCGCCTATGTCATCGCCCACGAGGTCGGCCACCACGTGCAGAACCTGATCGGCATCCTGCCCAAGGTGCAGCAGGCGCAGGCGCGGGCCTCCTCGCGCGCCGAGGCGAACGCGCTCTCGGTGCGGGTGGAGCTGATGGCCGACTGCCTCGCGGGGGTGTGGGCCTATCACGCCAATGCCCGCTTCCGCATCCTTGCGCCGGGCGACGTTGAGGAGGCCCTGGGCGCCGCCAGCGCCATCGGCGACGACCGGTTGCAGAAGCAGTCCCAGGGTTTCGCCGTGCCGGACAGCTTCACCCATGGCAGCTCGCAGCAGCGGGTCAGCTGGTTCACCCGGGGGCTGAAGTCCGGAAACATGCAGCAATGCAATACCTTCCAGGGCGCGATCTGATCTGGTGAGCTGACCAAACATTGGCCTCAACGACCGGAGCCGGGTGTGGTCTGCGTCGCCCGGCCATCGTGGCTGTCGCAATTCCGGCTGGGGACATGGCCGAATGCAACCCAGCGCTGCCGACCGAAGTTCTTGCATTTTTATGGAATTGTCAGCACCACTATGGCGCGATCGCAGATCAAGTCCGGCTCGGCGCCTGGCGAGCACGCAGTTCAAGATCGCAAGGCATCAAGATCGCGCCCGTAAGGAGCGCGGCCACGGGGACGTGCCATGCTCGCGCTTCGGAACGTGGAGGAAACGTTCAACCAGTCGCCGCCGCCGGTCGACATCAATCTGGCGGATATCGACCGGCCGCTGATGGATAGCGCGGCCGCCGATGGCGCGGTGGAGGCCCTGTCCGCGTTCGGCGCGGAATGGGGCGCCGGCGACCAGCTGGCGCTCGGCCGGCTCGCCAATGAGCATGTGCCCGAGCTCCACAGCCACGATCCGCAGGGCCGGCGCTGCGACATCGTGGAGTTCCACCCGGCCTATCACGCGCTGATGGCGCAGAGCTATTCGGCCGGCCTCCACTGCTCGGGGTGGGACGTGGCCGGCCGCAGCGCACATGGCCGCAGGGCTGCGCAGCTCTACATCACCACCCAGGTGGAGGCGGGCCATGTGTGCCCCCTCACCATGACCCATGCCGCGCCCGCCGCCCTCGCCGCAGCCCCCAATCTGCTGCGCGACTGGCTGCCGCGCATCCGCTCGCGCACCTATGACGGGCGCTTCCTGCCGTTCTGGGAGAAGGCCGGCGTGACCGTCGGCATGGGCATGACCGAGCGCCAGGGCGGCACCGACCTGCGCTCCAACCAGTCCGGGGCCAAGCAGATCGGCGGCGACGAATACGAGATCACCGGCCACAAGTGGTTCTTCTCGGCGCCCATGAGCGACGCCTTCCTGGTGCTCGCCCAGGCCAATCAGGGGCTGACCTGCTTCCTGCTGCCGCGCTTCCGGCCCGACGGCTCGGTCAACGACCTCAAGCTGCTGCGGCTGAAGAAGAAGCTCGGCAACCGCTCCAACGCCTCGGCCGAGGTCGAGTTCGACCGCGCCTTCGCCTGGCGGGTCGGGGAGGAGGGGCGCGGCGTGCGCACCATCCTCGAGATGGTGCAGCTGACCCGGCTCGACTGCGCCGTCGCCTCCGCCGGGCTCATGCGCATGGCGCTTACCCTCGCCGTGCACCACGCGCGCCACCGCACGATGTTCCAGCGCCGGCTGGCGGACCTGCCCGCCATGGCCGGCCTGCTCGCTGACCTCGCGCTGGAAGCGGAGGGCTCGACCGCCGCGGTCCTGCGCCTTGCCCGCAGCTTCGACCACACCGAGGCGCGGCTGGAGGAGGCGGCGCGGGCGCGCATCCTCACCCCGACGCTGAAGTTCGCCGTGTGCCAGGCCACGCCCTGCTTCATCTTCGAGGCCATGGAGGTGCTGGGCGGCAACGGATATGTGGAGGACGGCGCCATGCCGCGCCTCTATCGGGAGGCGCCGGTCAACGCCATCTGGGAAGGCACCGGCGCGGTCACGGCGCTCGATCTGGTGCGCGCGGCCCAGCGGGAGCCCGATGCGCTCGCTCTGGTCCTGGACGGCCTGGTGCGCGATTGCGACGGCATTCCCGAGGCGCGGGCGGCCGCCAGCGACGTGGCCGCCGCGCTCGCAGGTCCCGACAGCGAGCCGCAGGCGCGCTGGGCGGCGCATCGGCTCTATCATCTCGCCGCTGCCGCCGCGATGAGCGAGGCGGCGCCCGCCGAGATCACGGAGGCCTTTGTGGCCACCCGCCTCGGCCGTCCGCGCGGGCCCTACGGAACCAATGATGTCGGCCCCTGCGCCGGCCATTTGGTGGAGCGCGCGCTCGACGTGTGAGGCTCGCCTGTGCGGCCGGCCATTGAAACCTACGGCGGCGTTCGCTATAGGGGCCATCAACTCATCCGAAGGGGCCTTCAGGCCGAACCCTCGGCCATGGCCGCAGCCCTCGCAAATCCGCGCGAGCCGGTCGCGCCCAGAAGCGGCCGAGCACACGAGAGGCGTCAGTCCATGTCTTCGACGTTCGACACGGTGGCCAACATCATCGCGGAGACCTGCGACATTCCGCGTGACACGATCACGCCGGAGAGCCACGCCATCGACGATCTGGGCATCGACAGCCTGGACTTCCTGGACATTGCCTTCGCCATCGACAAGGCCTTCGGCATCAAGCTGCCGCTGGAGCAGTGGACCCAGGAGGTCAACGACGGCAAGGCCACCACCGAGCAGTATTTCGTGCTCAAGAACCTCTGCGCGCGCATCGACGAGCTGGTCGCTGCGAAGTCGGCCTGAGGCCGGACGGGGACCATGCGCCCTGAAGTCTTCAAGATGATCGACCGGGTCGTCACCATCGACCCGTCGCTCGACACCATCCACTGCCAGGGCCTCGTGCCTCAGGAAAGCTCCATCTTCGAGGGGCATTTCCCGGGCCACCCGATCATGCCCGGCGTGCTGCTGATCGAGGCCATGGCGCAGACCACGGGCTGGCTGGTGCTGGCGCGCAACCGCTTCGAGCGGATGCCCTTCCTCGCCTCGGTGAAGGAGGCCAAGCTGCGCACCTTCGTGCTGCCGGGCGCCAATCTCGATCTCTATTCGCGAATCGAGCACGAAGGCTCGGGCTATGTGGTGGCCAAGACCGAGGCCAAGCTCGACGGCAAGCAGATCTGCTCGGCCGACCTCTCCTTCCGCGTCCTGCCCTGGCCCGAGGGCAAGATGAAGGCCGTGGTGCTGAAGGTGGCCGAGCATGTGAGCTTCCCTCTTGCGGACTATGCCGATGCCTGAGACTGCCTCCCGGCGCGACGTCTGGATTACCGGCATCGGCCTCGTCTCCTCGCTCGGCGAGGGACCTGAGGCGCACTGGAGCGCCCTCATGGGCGGCGCGGCGCCCGTCACCGATGCGGAGACGTTCGCGCCCTACGTGGTGCACCCGATCGTCAAGCTCGACTATGACCGCCAGATTCCCAAGAAGGGCGATCAGCGGCAGATGGAGCCCTGGCAGCGCATCGGCACCTATGCGGCCGGCCTCGCGCTGGACGCGGCGGGCATCGCCAAGAATCCCGACATCCTGTCGAAGACCGACATGGTCGTGGCCGCCGGCGGCGGCGAGCGCGACGCGGCGGTGGACGCCTCCATCCTCAGCGACCTCGCCAGCTCCAACGATCCCGGCCGGCTGCTGAACGAGCGCCTGCTGTCGGACCTGCGGCCGACGCTGTCGCTGGCGCAGCTTTCCAACCTGCTGGCCGGCAACATATCCATCGTCCATGGCGTCACCGGCTCCTCGCGCACCTTCATGGGCGAGGAAAGCTCGGGCGTGGACGCCGTGCGGGTCGCCTTCTCGCGCATTGCCTCCGGGCAGAGCGAGATCGGCCTCGTGGGCGGCGCCTATAATGCCGAGCGCGAGGACACGCTGCTGCTCAACGTGCTCGACGACTTCTGCATGAAGGGCGCGTTCCGGCCGGTATTCTCGACCGAGGCGCCGGGCATCCCCTCCGGCTCAATGGGCGCGTTCCTGGTGCTCGAATCGGCGGACCATGCCAAGGCGCGGGGCGCGGCGCCCATCGCCCGGCTCTCGGGCGTGTGGTCCGAGCGGGCGCGCCGATCCGAGCCGGGCGCGACCACGCGCAAGGTGGCCGAGCTGCTGGAGAAGGCGGAAGCCGGGCCGGGCACGGCGGTGCTCTCCTGCGCCGCCGGCGGCCGCGCGGCGACCCCGGCCGAGGCCGAGGCCCTGAAGGCCAGCGGCCTGCCGGTGCGCGCGGTGGCGAACCGCCTCGGCCACGGATTCGAGGCCCAGTTCCCGGCCGGGCTGGCTCTGGCCGCCCTGGCGGTCTCGCAGGGCGAACTGTTCCCGGTGCTGGCGGGCGATCCCGTGGAGGCCGGCGGCGGTGCGGTCGCGCGGGCCGTCGTGACCTGCGTCGGCCACTGGCGCGGCGAGGGCGCGGCCCTGGTGGAGAAGGCCTGACGGCGCCGCGGCGCCGTCTTCCCGGTCTCCGTCCGAAAATCAGCCCAGCGCCACCATGGCGGCGCGGATGTCTTCGAGCGACCGCTCGGCCGCCTCGGCGCCGGCGGCGATAGCCTCCTCCGCCCGGTGGAAGTCGAACAGGCCGATGCGCCCAAGCTTGGGGTTGAGCGTCACGTCCGGCGGGTCGCCGGCGAGCCGCGACCGGGCGATGCGGTCCTGGATGATGTTGAAGGCGTCGATCATCACCGTGGACAGGCCGCGCGGGCCGTCAGGCACGCCGTTTCCGGCGAAGAACTGCCGCCGCAGCCGCTCCGGGCTGAGCATGGCGGCGATGCCTTCCTTCTTCTCGGTGATGACCGCCTCGGCGGCGTCCTCCACCACGCCGCCATGGTCCTGGATCACGGTGCCGCGGCCGAACACGTCGGCATTGAGGTTCACCGCGATCACCATGCGCGCGCCCAGCGCCCGGGTGGGCGAGACGGGAATCGGGTTCACCAGCGCGCCGTCCATCAGCCAGCGCCCGCCCACCTTCACCGGAGTGAAGATGCCGGGCAATGCGTAGGAGGCGCGGATCGCCTCCACGAAGTCGCCGCGGGTGAGCCAGATCTCGTGGCCTGTGCCGAGCTCGGTGGCGATGGCGGCGAAGGTGAGCGGCAAATCGTCGATGGCGAGGTCGCCCACGTCGCGGCGCATCAGCTCGACCAGCCGGCGGCCCGCGATCAGGCCTGGCCCGCCGAGCGCGAAGTCCATCAATCCCAGCACGTTGCGCTTGGTCAGGCTGCGCGCCCAGTCCTCCAGCCGGTCGAGCTTGCCGGCGGCCCAGATGCCGCCCACCACCGCCCCGATGGAGGTGCCGGCCACCACCTGGGGGCGGATGCCGTTCTTCTCCAGCACCCGCAGCACGCCGATATGGGCGAAGCCGCGGGCAGCGCCGCCGCCGAGCGCGATGCCCACGGCCGGCTGGCTGCGGCCGGGCGCGGCTCGTTCCGCGCGCTCCACATCCTCTCGCTCGGGTGCCGCCTCGCATTCGCCGGAGGGACCGGACGATCGATGGGAAAAGGGGAACATCGGCACCTCGCCTTTCCCCTTCACATGGGTCGGCCGCCAGCCCGGCGCAACGGGCCGGCGGGCTTTTGTGCTCTCACCCAAGGGAATGAAAGACCGCACGAATCCCCGGCTGGTCCTGGGGCGCGCGGGGTCAGGCGCCGCCGATCTTCTCACGCAGACGGCGGTCATTCTCCAGCACTTCGGGGGTGACGGCATCGCCGAAGTCGGCCAGTTCGTAGAGCGGGCGAATCTCGATCTCGCTCGGGCCGGGCATGGGGTTGGGGCAGCGCTTCACCCACGCCACCGCTTCGTCCAAGTCCTTGACTTCCCAAAGCCAATAGCCGGCGACCAGCTCCTTGGTCTCGGCGAACGGACCGTCGATGACCATGCGGGAGGCCCCGTCGAAGGCGACCCGCTTGCCCTGCACGGAGGGCTTCAGCCCGTCGCCCGCCACGAGGATGCCGGCCTCGACCAGCGCTTCGTTGAATTTGCCCATGGCTTCAAGCAATTCCGCCGAGGGCATTAGGCCCGCTTCGCTGTCCTTGGTGGCCTTGACCAGAACCATAACGCGCATCGTCTCGTCTCCTGCTCGCACGGGCGGCCGGTTTCGGCCATCCTGCCATAACGACGAACGGCGGGCGCAGGGGACGACAAGATCGCGAAAAAATCCCTCCGGGTCCTGCCCGTTCCCGCCGGGACCGCCCAAGCTCCCCGGGGGCCTCAATGCATGCTATGGTTGCATCTGCGGCCGGGCCGCATGCCGAATCCCCTTGCCTGCCAATGCGGAGGCGTGAGCCGTGACGACGAAGGCGCTGCAACCGGCCGGCTCCCGCCTCGCGCAGGCATGGGGCGAGATCCTGGATTTCGCGCTGGTCCTGTGGGTGGTCCGCGTTCCGCTGGTGAGCGTCGCCGCCGGCCTGCTCCTGATGGCCGCCATCACCGAGGCGCAGGACGTGATGGTGCACGTGGCGATGGCGGGCGCCCCGCTCGCCAAGCGGGCCTGGATCTCGTGGGAGCTGGTGCAGCTGTTTGCCTCCACCTTCCTGTTCTGGGCCATGCCCGTGCACTATGCCGCCCGGCTGCTGCTGGAGACCGATCGCGGGCTCGCGGCGCGGATCGCGCCTGTGGCGAAGGCGGGGCCGGGGGCGCGGGCCGCCGCGGCCTCGGGTGCGCTCGGCTGGGTCATCCTCCTGGTGCCGCGGGTGCTGGGCGCGCTCACCTTCGTGGCGTTCGCCATCGGCGCCCGGCAGGCGATCGCCAACCTGCCCACCATCGACGACACGCCGGTGGTGGCGGCGGCGCGGGCGCAGCTCGGCTATGTGTCGTGGCTGATGCTCGCCGGCGTTCCGGCGTTCTTCGCCTATGCGGCGGTCCGGGTGCGGATGGTGAAGTCCGGGCCGCTGGCCGACCTCGACCGCTGGCTTGCGCCGCGGGTTGCCGGCGTCTTCCGGCGCATCGGTCTCGGCGCGCGCGCGGACGATCCGGCGGGTGAACTCCACGCCACCGGGCGCCTCACGCTGCTGATCTATGCGGTGGGGGTCGCCGTGGTGTTGGTGGCCAACCCGGTCGACCTCGCCAGGGCGCTGCCGCTGGCCGCCGCCGTGCCGCTGGTGTTCGGCGGCTGGGTGCCGCTCCTGTCCTTTTTCTCCGCGCTCGGCCGGCGCCTGCATTTCCCCTTCCTGCTGACGCTGTTCGCCCTCGGCGTGGCCGGGGTCGCCGTGTTCGGCGACAACCATGCGGTGCGCCTGCGCGACGCGGCGCCGCCCGCGCGGGCGAGCCTGCGCCAGGGCCTCGACATGTGGATGGAGGCCAACGGCTGCGCGGGCAAGCCACAGGACTGCCCGCGCCCGGTCATCGTCGCCGGCGCCGGCGGCGCGAGCCGCGCCGGCTTCTTCACCGCCAGCGTCATCGGCCACTTCCTGGATGTGGACACGTTCAGGAAGGGCTCGGTCCACACCCAGGCCGACCAGACCAAGACGGTGCACGCCCCGCTCGACGACGGCCGCCTCGCCGGCAAGGCAGACGGCCAACCCGTGCTCAACGGCGCCCAGGTGCGCAACCGCATCTTCGCCATATCGGGCGTCTCGGGCAGCGCCTATGGGGCGGCGGTGATCGCCGGCGCGCTCGCCGCGACCGGGCCGCCGGGCGGGGCGGTGCCGTGCCCGCGCGAAGCGCAGGGCTACTGGTTCGGCGAGAAGATCAACACCTGGCGCGACTGCCTGGAGGCGCTCACCGCCGGGGATTATCTCACCGCCGTGTTCTTCGGCCTCGCCTTCCACGACCAGGTGCAGCTCTGGGTGGAGGACCGCGCCACCCTGCTGGAAAAGGCCTGGGAAGCGCGCTTCGCCGACCTCGTGTCGCAGGCGCCGGCCGTGGCCGCCGCCGACGCCCAGCGCCCCGACGGCCAGAAGGCCGCCGAGCGGCTGGCGCAGCCCTTCCTCGCTCTGCCGCGCTCGGCGGCCAGCTGGGTGCCGTTCCTGGTGCTCAACGGCACCTCGGTGGACACCGGCCAGCGCATCGTCACCACCGACCTCGATCCCACCATGGCCGCCGCGCCCTGCCTCACCGGCGGTCCGCCGGAGCGCTGCCCCATCTTCACCCATGCGCTCGACTTCCACGCCCTCATTCCCGAACGCAAGGACGTGGCGCTGTCCACCGCGGCGAGCAATTCCGCCCGCTTCCCGGTGATCTCGCCGCCCGGCGCCATTCAAGGCCGAAAGAGCAAGGTGGCCGACCGCATCGTCGACGGCGGCTATTTCGAGAATTACGGCGTGGAGAGCGCGCTCGATCTCGCCAAGGCCATCGTCGCGCTGGAGCCGGGGCTCGCGCCCTTCATCCTGGTCATCTCCAATGATCCGCAGGTGACGCTGGGCGAGGCGGGCGCCGGCGAGGGCACCGCCCAGCCGGAGGCCGCCGACACGCTGTGGCTCGGCGAGGTGGCCGGCCCGCTCGGCGCGGTCAGCGCGGTGCGGGGCGGGCGCGGCCGGCTTGCCCAGGCGGACGCGCGGGCCTTTCTCGGCGCCCGCCTCGCCGCGACCTGCGGGCCGCACATGGCCCATATCAAGGTGGCGCCGGAGACGCTGGCCGGCACCTGTCCCCCCGAGCCGAAGCGCCAGGACATCCGCGCCGTCGCCATGAGCTGGTGGCTCTCGAAGCCGGTGCAGATCAATCTGCGCGAGCAGACCAAGAGCGCCCAGGCCAAAAGCGCGGAGGGCAAAAGCGGGTGGGCCGGAAGCGGGGGAGGCCTGTGCAGCAACGATCGCGAGATCGCGGCGGTGTGGACGGCGCTCGCGACGCCGTCCAAGGCCTGCCTGAGGACGACGGCCGCAGCTCAGCCTGCGCCGGCCCTGCCGCCGTCCTTGTCCGCACCGTCCTCGCCCGCACCCTCCTCGCCCGCGCCGCCTTCGGGCGGCATCCGCCAGACGCCGTAGCGCCAGGGCGCGAGCGCATGCCCGCCTGCGGGCAGGCGCTCCGGCACCGGGTCGTAGCCGTGCCCGCCCCAGGGGTGGCAGCGGCAGATGCGGGCGGCGGCCATGAAGAAGCCGGCATAGGCGCCATGGCGGCGGATCGCGGTGTCGGCATAGTCCGAGCAGGTGGGCAGATAGCGGCACTGCCGGCCCATGAACGAGGAGAGCGTATAGCGGTAGGCGAGAATCGGCAGGCGCAGCACGGTGCGCGGGACGAGCTTCAGCGCGCCGAGGACCCGCCCCAGCCGGCCTTCCGGCGTCGCGGACGGCGCAGGCGCGCGCGGCCGCGCGGCGGCCAGCGCCGCCTCAAAATCGTCGCGTTCCGGGGCCTTCATGGCCTTCGACACTTTCCCTTCCTTCGAGCCGGGCCGGCGGGTCCGGCGGACCCGTCGGCTTCGGCACCTGATTTCGCGAGGTGACCGATGATCGACCGACCTGTACCCGACCCACTTGTACCCGACCGACTTGCGCCGCAGCCCGATCCCTTGGCGGACGCCGCGCCCGCACCTCTTGCCCTGGCCGTGCGCGCGCTCGCCTTCGCGACGCTGCGCCACACCGACCAGCGCCGCAAGGGCCGCCGCGCCGAGCCCTACGTGAACCACCTCGCGGAGGTGGCACTGCTGGTGAGCGAGGCCACCGGCGGCGCGGATGCCGAACTGGTCGCCGCCGCTCTGCTCCACGACGTGGTGGAGGACCAGGGCGTCGCCCTGGCCGAGATCGCCGCCACTTTCGGCGCCGATGTGGCCCATCTCGTGGCCGAGGTCACCGACGACAAGGCGCTCGCGCCCGAGGAGCGCAAGCGGCTCCAGGTGGTCCACGCCCCGCATTTGTCGGCGCGCGGCAAGCTGCTGAAGCTCGCCGACAAGGTGGCGAACCTGCGCTCCCTCGCCGAGGACCCGCCTGTGGACTGGGAGGCGGCCCGCGCCGTCGCCTATGTGGCCTGGGCACGCGAGGTGGCGGCCGGGCTCACGGGCGTTTCGGCGGCGCTGGACGCGGCGTTCGATGCCGCCGCGACGGCCGCGCTTGAGGCGATCGCGGCGCAGCCGGCCCCGGTTTGAGGCTCACTCCGCGGCGGCGGCGGCCTTGGCGCGCGCGGCCTCGATCTGGCCGATGGCATCCACCACCGCATCGAACGTGAGCAGGGTCGAGGCATGGCGGGCGCGATACTCCCGCACCGGCTCCAGCACCGCGAAGTCCGCCCACTTGCCCTCGGGCGGCGGGCCGTTCTCCCGCAGCATGTGGGCCACGCTCTCGCGCAGCGCGCGCAGCTCGGCGGTGGTGGCGCCGATGATGTGCCGCGCCATGAGCGAGGAGGAGGCCTGCCCGAGCGCGCAGGCGCGCACCTCATGGGCGAAGTCGGCCACCTTATCGCCGTCGAGCACCAGGTCGATGGTCACGGTGGAGCCGCACAGGCGCGAATGGGCGCGGGCGCTCGCCTCAGGTGCGTCGAGCCGCCCGAGCCGGGGGATGTCGGCCGCGAGGGCGAGGATGCGGGCATTGTAGACGTCGTCGAGCATGGGCATTCCCGCCGGCTGGGCCGGTTCCGTCCTTGCGCCGACGCCTCTTCCGGCGGCGGCATGTCCGCATATATATAGCGCGCGCCGGCCGGTTTGAAGGCCGGCGCGCAAGGCCGCTCCGGCGGCTCCCCTTGCGCCACGGGGCGCGCGGCAGCATGATTAAGCTGGGTCTGCGCCTTCCGGCGCACCCGGATGGAACGAGGACGGCAAGGCCGCCGCCGAACGATCGGCGGGGCGCGGATGATCCCGAGGACCCGCGCGTGCGTAGCCGACACCCGGTGACACTCCCTCTCGCGTCAGCGTGAGGGTCGAACGGAGTTGGTCATGGACGCGGTGGTGAAGCTCTTCATGGCTCAGGCCGAGCAGGAGGCGAAGGCGCGCGCCGAGGAGGCGGCGCGCCGGGCGAAGATCGGGACCGAGGCCGAGGAGCCCGGCACCACCGCCGTCCTGCACCAGACCATCGCCCCCTTGCTGCCGGACGGCACGCCGCGCCCGTCGCGCGGCGAGGCGGAGGCGGCGGTTCGCACCCTGCTTGCTTACATCGGCGAGGACCCCGCCCGCGAGGGCCTGCTCGACACGCCGCGCCGGGTGGTGGCGGCCTATGACGAGCTGTTCTCCGGCTATGGCGAGGACGCGACCGCGCTGCTCGACCGCACCTTCGGCGAGATCGGCAGCTTCGACGACTTCGTGCTGGTGCGCGACATTCCCTTCCATTCCCACTGCGAGCACCACATGGTGCCGTTCGTGGGCAAGGCGCACGTGGCCTATTTCCCGGTGGAGCGGGTGGTGGGCCTGTCCAAGATCGCCCGCGTGGTGGAAATCTATGCCCGCCGCCTGCAGACTCAGGAGCATCTGACCTCGCAGGTCATCACCGCGCTCGACGAGGGCCTGCGCCCGCGCGGCGTGGCGGTGATGATCGAGGCCGAGCACATGTGCATGTCCATGCGCGGCATCGCCAAGCAGGGCGTCTCCACCATCACCACCCAGTTCACCGGCATCTTCCGCGACGACCCGGCCGAGCAGGTGCGCTTCATCACGCTGCTGCGCGGGGGGCGGTAGGGGCGGCGGACAGTCTTTTTTGTTCGGTTCCGGCCCCAAGTTGCTATATTCCGCTGGACCTATTCAGGGATGCGCGGATCGTCCCGATCCGGAGCGCAGCAACTGCCGGCGACCGCATGGGCATCAATTTTCATCCGCGGGCTGGCACGCTGCTGATGTGCGATTTCCGGGGCGCGGTGCCACCTGAAATAAACAAGCGCCGACCCGTGGTCGTGATCACTCCCCGTCTCGCCAATCGCGACCAGCTCGCCATGGTCGTTCCGACGAGCACCACCGAGCCGCGCTCGATGCAGCCTTTTCACGTGCGGCTTCTGAAGAACTACCACCCGAATGAGCCAGACGATCTTCCGGTTTGGGCGAAGTGCGATCTGGTGAGCAGCGTCAGCTTTGCCCGGCTGGATCGATTCCATGTGGGTCATCGTCGCTTCGAGGCACCGATGATATCGGCTGACGACCTCGCAAGCATACGCAAGGGCGTCCTTGCGGCATTGGGGCTTGTGGATTGACGCGCCACCGGCGAGCACCTACATCTGTGCAGTTCCCGTATATCGGGCTTGCAAGACCATCTCGCGATGGCAGGGCGCGCATCGAACGATAACAAGTTCTGCGCGCCCTCATCGTCTTCAAACCTTCATGCTATTGAAATCCCGCGCCAGCATCCGGCGGGATTTCTCTCGCGCCAGGATCGCACCATGAGCGCCGACACCTCCCCTTTCGCCCCGCCCGCGCGGGGTGCCGCGCTTGAAGAGGGCACAGTGCTCTCGCCCCGCTTCGATGCGGCGGGGCTCGTGACCTGCGTCTGCGTCGACGCGTCGACCGGCGAGGTGCTGATGCTGGCGCACATGAATGCGCAGGCGCTGGCGCTCACCATCGAAACCGGCGAGGCGCACTATTTCAGCCGCTCGCGCGGCCGGCTCTGGAAGAAGGGCGAGACCTCCGGCCATGTGCAGGCGGTGAAGGAGATGCGCATCGACTGCGACCAGGACGCGGTGGTCATCAAGGTGGAGGTGGGCGGCACCGGTGCCTCGTGCCACACCGGGCGCCGCTCCTGCTTCTACCGCACCGTGCCGCTCGGCGCCGCGCCCTCGCCGGAAACGCGGCTCGCCTTCACCGACGACGCGCCGCGCTTCGACCCGCAAGCGGTCTATGGCCAAGGCGGCCACGGGCATGGCGACGGCCACGGCCACTGAGCCGCGGCCGCCGCTCATTCAGCCCGCGCGGGAGGCCATGAAGGCGCGCCAGCCGCCGAGCGCGGTGATCTCCTGCGCCTGCGCCACCGCATGGGCCTCGCACAGGAAGCCGGGCACCTCCGTGCCATCCTCCAGGCGCACCTTGCCGATGCCCAGCGGCGCCGGGATGCGGGCGACGAAGCGGCCGAAGGCGTCGGGCGCGAGCGCCCACACCTCCACCTCCAGCCCCGGCCCGGAAAAGCCCGGCGCGCGCACCACGCCCGGCTTCATGGGGCTGGTGTCCGGCAGCACGTAGAGCCGGTAGTCCGGCGCCGTGCGGCAGCGCTTCAGCAGCACGCCGCCGGCCTCGATCAGCTCGGCATTGAGCGGCATGCCGGAAAGGTGGGCCCCCACCACGGCGATGGGCACCGCCTCGGCGGCGGGCAGGGTGCCTGAGCCCTCGGGGGCGAGGAGACGGCCGCTGAGCGGCGTGCGCGTGGTCATGGGCATCCTCACAAATCTTCCAGCACGGCGACCACGTCGCCGGAACGCACGGTGCGGCCGGGCGCGGCGCGGATTTCCCGCACCCGTCCCGCCGCGTGGGCGGTGATGGAAATCTCCATCTTCATGCTCTCGATGATGGCGATGGTGTCGCCCACGGCGACCACCGCTTCCTCTTCCACCAGCACCTTCCAGACATTGCCCGGCACGTTGGCGGAAACCCCGAAGCAGCCGTCGGGCATCTCGCCCTCGCCCAGCATCCCGGCGCCGTCCTCGACGACGAACGAGTCCAGCCCCTCCGCCTTCCAGCGCGCGCGCTCCGCCTCGAAGGCGGCCTGCTGGCGGGCCTTGCCGGCGGCGATGGCGCCGGAATTGGCGGCAAGGTTCGCGGCATAGTCCGCATAGGAGAAGCGGCTCTCCTCGATGCGCACGGGATAGGCCCCGTGCGGAAAGGCGGCGCGCGCCTCCATCAGCTCCTGATGGGAGACCTCGAAGAAGCGGATTTCGTCGAAGAAGCGCAGCAGCCACGGGTTGTGTTCGAACGCAGGCGTGCGCCGCCATGTGTTCCACATCTGGATGGTCCGGCCGAACAGCTGGTAGCCGCCCGGCCCCTCCATGCCATAGATGCACATATAGGCGCCACCGATGCCCACGGCGTTTTCCGGCGTCCAGGTGCGGGCCGGGTTGTACTTGGTGGTGACGAGGCGGTGGCGCGGATCGATGGGGGTCGCCACCGGCGCGCCGAGATAGACGTCGCCCAGCCCCAGCACCTGATAGCTGGCGCCGAAGATGATGTCCTTCACCGCCTGCTCGTTTTCGAGCCCGTTGATGCGGCGGATGAACTCGATGTTGTCCGGGCACCACGGCGCATTGGGCCGCACCAGCTCCTGATACTTGCGCATGGCGAGCTGCGCCTGCGGGTCGTTCCAGGACAGCGGCAGGTGGACGATGCGGCTCGGCACCACCACGTCCTCAGCCGCCGGCAGGCCCTTCTCGATCTCCGCGAGGGCGTCGAGCAGCTTGGTGCGGGGCAGGCTCGCGCCGTCATAATGGATCTGCAGCGAGCGGATGCCGGGGGTGAGGTCGATGAGGCCGGGGAGCCTCGCCTGCTGCACCGCCTCGGCCATGAGGTGCGCGCGCAGGCGCAGCGCCACGTCGAGGTGCATGTCGCCGAACTCGACCAGCAGATTGTCGTCGCCCTGCCGGCGATAGACCACGCGCACCGGCCCGTCCTCGTGGATGGCGAGGATGGGGGAGGAGGTCTCCTCCGGCGCGCCGACGATGGACGGTCCGGCGATGGGGTCTTCCGGCCGGGGAAGGGGGAGGAAGCGCACACGGTCGCCGGGCTTCAGCTGGCCCATCTTCCACTGCTCGTCGCGGGCGATCACCGCCGGGCAGACGAAGCCGCCCAGGGAGGGGCCGTCCGGGCCGAGGATGATGGGCATGTCCCCGGTGAAGTCGATGGCGCCGATGGCATAGGCGTTGTCGTGGAGGTTGGAGGGGTGGAGCCCCGCCTCCCCGCCGTCGGTGCGCGCCCAGCGGGGCGTCGGCCCCATCAGGCGGACGCCGGTGCGGGCGCTGTTGAAATGCACCTCGTAGGTGGCCGAGAACAGGTCGGCGATATCGTCGTCCTGGAAGAAGTCCGGGGCGCCGTGGGGGCCGTAGACGGCGCCGATCTCCCAGTCCCGCGTCAGCGGGGCGGGGGCGGGCACTTGCGCCGCCGGGCCGGTCGGACGCTCGGCTTTGGGTGCGAGGTGGAGCGCGTCGCCCGCCTTCAGCGTGCCGGTGGCATGGCCGCCGAACTGGCCCAGCGCGAAGGTCGCCCGCGAGCCCAGCACTTCCGGCGCCTGGAAGGCCCCGGCCACCGCCAGATAGGCCCGCTGGCCGGCACCCTCGATGGTGCCGACGGCGAGCATCTGCCCCGCCTTCACCGGGAAGGCGGCGTCGTGCGGCACCACGGCGCCGTCGAGCCTCGCCGGCATGTGGGCGCCGGAGATGGCCACAACCGCATCGTCGTGGAAGCGCAGGGTGGGGCCGTTGACGGTCATTTCCAGCGCGCACGCCACCTCGGCGTTGCCCACGAGGGCGTTGGCGCGGCGGAAGGAGTGTTCGTCCATGGGGCCGGACGGCGGCACGCCCACGTGCCACAAATTCAGCCGCCCCGGGAATTCCTGAAGGCTGGATTGCGCGCCGGGCACGACCACTTCCACGCTGGTGGGGCAGAAGGCGAAGTCCTTCAGCGCGGTGGTCGCCACCTTGCCGGAGGCGAGGAGGTCGGAGGCGGCGATGGCCGAGAGATATTGAAGGTTCGTCTCGATGCCGCAGATGGAGGTTTCGGTGAGCGCCTTCTGCAAAGCGGCGATGGCGCCGGGGCGGTCGTCCGCTTTTACGATCACCTTGGCGAGCATGGGATCGTAAAAGGGCGTCACCTCCGTGCCGGTCTCGATCCAGCCGTCGATGCGCGCCCACGCGGGGAATTTCACCTCGGTGAGCAGGCCGGCGGAGGGCTGGAAATTGGCGTGGGGAATTTCCGCATAGACGCGCACCTCCATCGCCGCGCCCTTGGGCGCGAGCGGGCCGGCAGCGGCGATGGGGTCTTCCCCCGCCGCCTGTCGGATCATCCATTCCACGAGGTCGATGCCGAACACCGCCTCGGTGACGGGGTGCTCCACCTGCAGGCGGGTGTTCACCTCCAGGAAATAGAATTCCTGCCGCGCCGGGTCGTAGATGAACTCCACCGTGCCGGCGCTCTCGTAACTGACGCTCTCGCCGAGCTGCACGGCGGCGGCGTGGAGGCGGGCGCGCACCGCGTCGGAGAGGAGGGGAGCGGGGGTTTCCTCCACCACCTTCTGGTTCCGCCGCTGGAGCGAGCAGTCGCGCTCGCCCAGCGCCACGACGCGGCCCTTGCCGTCACCGAAGATCTGCACCTCCACATGGCGCGCTTCCGAGACGAAGCGCTCCAGATAGACGCGCGCATCGCCGAAGGAGGCGCGGGCCGTGCGCTGGACGCGCTCGAACGCGTCGCGCAATTCCTCCGGCGTGTGGCAGAGCTGCATACCGATGCCGCCACCGCCGGCGGTGGACTTCAGCATCACCGGATAGGTGATGGCCTCCGCCGCCTTCAGCGCCTCTTCCGCGCTGTCGAGGAGGTCGGTGCCCGGCAGCAGGGGCACGCCGCTCGCCTTGGCCAGCTCGCGCGCGGTGTGCTTGAGGCCGAAGGCTTCCAGGTGCTCCGGCTTCGGGCCGATGAAGGCGATGCCCTCCTCCGCGAGGCGCTTGGCGAAGCGAACGTTCTCCGACAGGAAGCCGTAGCCGGGATGCACCGCCTCAGCCCCCGTCGCCTTGCAGGCGGCGATGACGGCATCGACGTTCAGATAGCTCTCGGCGGCCGGTGCGGGACCGAGGCGCACGGCCTCGTCCGCCTCCAGCACGCCGCGGGTGAAGCGGTCGGCATCCGAATGCACGGCCACGGACCTGATGCCCATGGCCCGCGCGGTGCGGATCACCCGCCGCGCGATCTCGCCGCGGTTGGCGATGAGGATTTTCGAGAACATCTCAATCCTCCGCGCCGAACACGAGCACCTGGATGGGCGTCGGGTTGAAGCCGTTGCAGGGATTGTTGATCTGCGGGCAATTGGAGATGACGAGGAGAACATCCATCTCCGCGCGCATCTCCACATAGTCGCCGGGGCCGGAGATGCCGTCCACGATGGCGAGTTCGCCGGTGGGCTCCACCGGCACGTTCATGAAGAAGTTGATGTTGGGCACGATGTCCCGCTTCGTCATGCCGTGCTTCGCCACTTCGAGCACGAAATTCTCGCGGCAGGCGTGCAGATACTTCACCTGATGGCCGAAGCGCACCGTATTCGCCTCGCACGAGCAGGCGCCCGCCGAGGTGTCGTGACGGCCGCTTGTGTCGGCCGTCACGGTCAGCATCACATTGCCTTCGCTGGAGATCAGCTTCGTGCCGGTGGAGACATAGGCCGAGCCCTGCACCCGCAGCGTATCCTGCGAGGAATAGCGCTCGGCGAAGTCATCGGCCTTGTAGAACAAGGTATCCACCGCCTGCTGACCTTCGAGATCGACGATGCGCACGCTCTCGCCGGCCTTCACGAGGCAGGAGAAGGGCGCGTTGGCGGGCACGAAGTAATCGCGCAAAGCAGAAGACGCATCGCGGACGGGAGAAGCAAAGAACCGGGTCATGAATGCCTCCCTCAGCGCGCGTTGTTCTCGAAGCCGCGCACGGCCTCGATGGTGGCGGTGCGGCACAGATCGTCGGCGGCGGGGGCGGGCGGCTGGAAGCGGATGGCCTCCACCGGGGGCGGGGCATAGTCCGGCGCCGGGTCCATGGGATGGGGGCAGTTGGAGAGGGCGACGATGAGGTCCATCTCCGCCCGCAGGTCCACGAAATCGCCCTGCTGGCGTGCGTCCTCGATCCAGCGGAAATTGCCCTCCGCGTCCGTGCGCACGGGGGCGAAGAAGGTGAGCGCGGGCGGGATGTCGCGCTTGTCGAGGCCGCGTTTCAGCGCTTCAAGGATGAAGTTGTCGCGGGTGTTGCGCAGCACGGTGTCGCCATAGCGGGCGCGGTTGGAGGCGGGGGTGGAGCCGCCCACCAGCACGTCATGCATGCCGGTGGTGTCCTCGATGAGGGAGAACATCACCCGGCCCATGTCGGAGAACAGCACGCGGCCCTTTCCGAGGGCAGAGGTCCATTGCACCTTCACCGTGTCGGCATAGTTCAGCCGCTCGGAGGCGTCGGTGGCTGACCAGGCGATCATGGAGACCGCCGCTGGCCCGTGCGCCAGATGGATGCGCAAGGCCTCGCCCGCCTTCAGCGGCGTGGACGAGTACCAGCCGCCGGGAATGGTCTCGGTGTGCAGCACCGCGCCGGGCATGATGGAAGCCGAGCCGCGCGGCGTCGGGCCGGGCAGGGCCTTGGGCGCATGCTGCTGGCCGGCGGCCTTCAATTCCTCGTAGCGGCGCTTGTTCTCTGCGATGAAGGTCTGGGTTTCGACGCTGACGGTCATTTCTGTCTCCTCAAGCCGTCTTCAGCGCCGGGTCGTCCCGGCCGGTGCCCGAGGAAGTGGCCGGGTCGTCCCGGCCGGGGCTGTGAGGGGTGTCGGGGCTGCCGCCCACTCCGGTTGCCGGGTTGCGCGTGCCCGCGATCCGCTTGGGCCAGACCTCGATGTCCTTGGCGACGGTGGCGCCATAGCGCGCCGCCTCTTCCGGGCGATTGCGGCGACGCTCGAAGGCGATGATGCGGGTGGCGAGGGTGAAGGCCTCGCGCAGATCGTGCGTCACCATCACCACGCTCATCTCGCAGGCGTTCCACAGCGCCTTCATGAGCACGTGGATGTCGGCGCGGATGCCGGGGTCGAGCGCGCCGAACGGCTCGTCCAGCAGCAGGATCTTCGGCTTGCGCATGATCGCCTGCGCCAGCGCGAGGCGCTGCTGCATGCCGCCGGAGAGGGCGGCGGGATATTTGTCCTCCGCGCCCTTGAGGCCGACCTCGGCGATCAGCGCGCGCGCCTCCTCCTCTGCCTGCCGGCGGCGGGCGCCGAACAGGCGGCCCGAGAGCGGCGCCTCGGCGAGTTCCGCGGCGAGCAGCACGTTGCCGAGCACGGTGAGATGCGGGAACACCGAATAGCGCTGGAACACGACGCCGCGGTCCGCGTCCGGCTCGGGAGCGATGGGGCGGCCGTCGATCAGCACCTCGCCGCGGGTCGCGTGCTCCTGCGACAGCAGAATGCGCAGGAAGGTGGTCTTGCCGCAGCCGGAGGGGCCGACCAAAGCGACGAAGGAGCGCGGCGCGAAGTCGAGGCAGATGTCCTCAAGGACGATCTGGTCGCCATATTCCTTCCACAGGTGGCGCACGCTGATGGCGGTCATTTCGCGGCTCCGAACCAGGGGAAGATGAGGCGCCGCGCCTTCACGAGCGCGAAGTCCATCAGCACCGCGAGCAGCGTGATCCAGGCGACGTAGGGCAGGATCACGTCCATGGCGAGATAGCGCCGCACCAGGAAGATGCGGTAGCCGAGGCCGCTGTCGGAGGCGATCGCCTCGGCGGCGATCAGGAACAGGAAGGCCGGCCCGAGCGAGAGGCGCAGCGCGTCCATGAGGCGCGGGGCGATCTGCGGCAGCACCACGCGCAGCGCGATCAGCCAGGAGGAGGCGCCCATGGTCTGCGCCTTGATGAGCTGCTCGTGCGGCAGTTCCTCCACCCGCATGGCGAGGTCGCGGATGAGGAAGGGCGTGATACCGATGGCGATCAGCGCGATCTTCGATTCCTCGCCGAGCCCCATGACGATGAACAGGATAGGCAGCAGCGCCAGCGGCGGCACCATGGAGACCATGCCGACGAACGGCGCGAGGAAGGCCCGCACCGCGGGCAGCATGCCGATCAGCACGCCCACCACGAGTGCGACGGCGGTGGAGATGGCGAGCGCGGCAAGGAGCCGGCCGAGGCTCGCCGCGGTGTCGGACCACAGGAGATAGTCGCCGGTGCGGTTGTCGGCGGTAAAGGCCATCTTCACGATGGCGTCGCCGATGGTGCCGAAGCTCGGCAGGAGCTTGTCGTCCGGGTTCAGCGCGAGGCGCTCGGCCGAGCCCAGCACGTAAGCGAGGATCACCAGCGCGAACGGCAGGATGGCGAGCACCAGCGCCGTTCCCCGGTCCGGCCTGACATTGATGAGGCGCATCCGCGCGGCTCCTGTGTGTTGCGTGTTGCGCGGCGGCCCCGCCGCCGGGCCACCCTCTCCCCTTGTGGGAGAGGGCAGGGTGAGGGGTGTCGCGGCGCCGGGGGCGGAGGAAGGCGTGTGCGTCGCGCGGACCCCTCACCCGCCTCGCTGCACTCGGCACCCTCTCCCGCAAGGGGAGAGGGGAAGCCGCGGCATCCCCTGGGTCCTCCGGTCAAGCCGGGGCCCAGCGCAAGGAACCGCCGAAGGCGCTTCTGAACCCCGACCGCCCTGGGTTTTGCCCGCTGCGCGGGGAGTCTTGCGCTGGGCCCCGGATCAGCGCTCAGGCTGCGCCTTCGCTTGTCCGGGGCGCGAGGAAGAACGCCCCCGCCTCACAGCTTCCCGTCGGCGGCCATGCCCATATAGGTGTCGGAGAAGCGGAACTTCACGTTCTTCGCGGCGCCCAGAACCTTGCCGCCGGGAAGCTCGATGCCCACCGCGTCGGCGGACTTGGCGCCGGAGCCGAGCAGCTCCTTGGCGAACAGGAACTTGCGCACCAGGTCCATGGTGGTGCCCACCGCCGGCGAGCGCACGAAGGCCACCGCCTCGGCGGGCTTGGCGAACAATTTGGTGGCGGCGAGCTGGGCCTCGAAACCGGCAAGGTCGGTGCCGGAGGCCTTGCCCATGGCCTCGCGCGCGGCCTTGCCCTCGGGCGTGTCGGCGGTGAACAAAGCGGTCGTCTCGTACCAGATGCCGGCGAGGGCCTTGCCGAAGTCGGGATTGTCCTTGAGCGTCTGGGTGTTCGCGACCATGAGGTCCATGATCTCGCCGGGAATCTTCGACGAATCGAACACGTTGTGCGCGCCCTTGTCGCCGAGGATCTCGGACACCAGCGGGTTCCAGGTGACCACCGCGGTCACGTCCTTGGTCTTGAAGGCGGCCACCATGTCGGCGTCGGAGGTGTTCACCACCTTCACGTCGCGCTCGCGCAGCTTCACGGACTCGAGCGCGCGGGCGAGCAGATAGTGGGAGACCGAGAACTCGACCAGGTTGACCTTCTGCCCCTTGATGGCGGCGAGGTCCTTCTTGCCCTTCAGGATCACTGCGTCATTGCCGTTGGAGAAGTCGCCGACGATCACCGCGGTGGTGTCGACGCCGCCGGCGGCCGGCACGGAGAGCGCGTCCATGTTGGTGACGGTGAGCGCGTCGAAGGCGCCGGCGGTGTACTGGTTGATGCTCTCCACGTAGTCGTTGAACTGCACGACGTCGATCTTGATGCCGTATTTGTCGGCCCACTTCTTGACGATGCCGGCGTCGGCGGCATAGCCCCAGGGCATCCAGCCCACATAGATCGACCACGCGACCTTGAATTCCTTCTTCGGCGCGGCGAGCGCCGGCGGGGCGGCGAGCGCGAGGCCGACGAGCGCAATCGCGCCGAGGAGGCCGGTGGCGCAGGACTTGAGGCGGTGCTGGATCGAGAATGGCGTGCGCATGAAATTCCCCTTCGGTTCGCGTCGAACGATTGGGAATTGGCGAGACCAGTGCCGCCAATTCCTTGGCCACTGAGGTCTCCCGGGCTTTTGTCCCGCCGTGCACCCGTGCCGGATGTCTCCCGGCGCGGTGGCAGCTCTCGGACCAGCGCGCCCCCCCGATCTGGGGACGCCGGAACCCTAGCCACCAACTCGATGTTCCTTTGTGCAACCGCCATGCCAATTGTAGTCGTTTTATTTTTCAATGAGTTGGTGTGGCCGTGCGCCGCACGTCTGCCAGGAGCGTGAACATACCGATTAAAAATTGAGCAATTTGCCGCATAAATTTCTCTATTGCATGCAGTTGCGCGCTTGTCCCAGCGAGGCGAAGCCGCCATCTTCCGACCTATGGAGATCGTCCCCGCCTTCCCGCCGAAACCGGTTTACCGGCTCGTCATCTTCGATTTCGACGGGACCCTCGCGGACACCTTCCCCTGGTTCGCGACGGTGGTGAATCCCACCGCCGACCGCTTCCGCTTCCGGCGCGCGGTGCCGGAGGAGACGCACTTCATGCGCGGGCTCGACGCGCGCGAGCTGCTCGAATACCTCGCCATCGCCCGCTGGAAGGTGCCGCTGATCGCCCGCCACCTCAGGAAGCGCGCCGAGCGCGAGAAGGACACGTTCCGCCTGTTCCCCGGAGCCGAGGCCATCGTCGCCGCGCTGGACGAGGCCGGGGTGAAGGTGGCGGTGGTCTCCTCCAACGGCGAGGAGACGGTGCGCCACGTGCTTGGCCCGGGCATCTCCGGCCGGGTGGACCAGTTCGCCTGCGGCGCGGCGCTGTTCGGCAAGGCGCGCAAGTTCGCCCGCGTGCTGGCGCAGCAGGGCGTCATGCCGCGCGAGGCGCTGTGCATCGGCGACGAGACGCGCGACATCACCGCCGCCCGGCGCGCCGGCATCGCCTGCGGCGCGGTCTCCTGGGGCTATATGCGGCGCGACGTGCTGGAGGCGGCGCGGCCCGACCACCTGTTCGACGCCATGGAGGAGATCCCCGCCGCCGTGCTGGAGCCGGTGCCGCCGGCGCATGCCGCCGCGGCGCAGCGGATGGCCTGAGAGGCAGGGGCCGCGCGGACTGTGGCGGCCGGTATCGACGTCGCGCCCCCGGCCGCAAGGTGTGGATGGCCGGGACAAGCCCGGCCATGACGTTTCCCTGGATGACGTTCCGCTGGAGGACGCTCCGCCTCAGGCGGCGGAGCGCTTGTTCTGGCGGTTGGAGATGAGGTCGTCCACCACGCCGGGATCGGCCAGCGTCGAGGTGTCGCCGAGGCTCTCGAACTGGTCCTCGGCGATCTTGCGCAGGATGCGGCGCATGATCTTGCCCGAGCGGGTCTTGGGCAGGCCCGGCGCGAACTGGATCAGGTCCGGCGAGGCGATCGGGCCGATCTCCTTGCGCACCCAGGCGACCAGCTCCTTGCGCAGCGCCTCGGTGGGCTCCTCGCCCGCCATCAGCGTCACATAGGCATAGATGCCCTGGCCCTTGATGTCGTGCGGGAAGCCGACCACTGCGGCCTCGGACACCTTCGGATGGGCGACGAGGGCGCTCTCCACCTCGGCGGTGCCCATGCGGTGGCCGGAGACGTTGATGACGTCGTCCACGCGCCCGGTGATCCAGTAATAGCCGTCCGCGTCGCGCCGGCAGCCGTCGCCGGTGAAGTACTTGCCGGGATAGGTGGAGAAATAGGTCTGCTCGAAGCGCTCGTGGTCGCCATAGACAGTACGCATCTGGCCCGGCCAGCTATCGGCGATCACGAGGTTGCCCTCGCAGGCGCCGCTCAGCACCTTGCCTTCCGCATCCACCACCTCGGGCACCACGCCGAAGAACGGCAGGGTGGCCGAGCCGGGCTTCAGCTTGATGGCGCCCGGCAGCGGGGTGATGAGGATGCCGCCGGTCTCGGTCTGCCACCAGGTGTCGACGATCGGGCAGCGGTTGTCGCCCACCACGCGGTGGTACCACTCCCAGGCCTCGGGATTGATCGGCTCGCCCACCGAGCCGAGCAGGCGCAGGGAGGACCGCGAGGTCTTCTTCACCGGCTCCTCGCCCGCCTGCATCAGCGAGCGGATCGCGGTGGGGGCGGTGTAGAAGATGTTGACCTGGTGCTTGTCGATCACCTCCCAGAAGCGGGAGACGCTCGGATAGTTGGGCACGCCCTCGAACATCAGCGTGGTGGCGCCGTTGGCGAGCGGTCCGTAGAGGATGTAGGAGTGGCCGGTCACCCAGCCCACGTCCGCGGTGCACCAGTAGATCTCGCCGGGGTGATAGTCGAACACGTACTGGTGCGTCATGGACGCATAGACCAGATAGCCGCCGGTGGTGTGCAGCACGCCCTTCGGCTTGCCGGTGGAGCCGGAGGTGTAGAGGATGAACAGCGGGTCTTCCGCGTTCATGTGCTCGGCCGGGCATTCGTCGGTCACCAGCGCCGCCGCCTCGTCGTAATAGACGTCGCGGCCGGGCGTCATGTCCACCGCGGCGCCGGTGCGGCGCACCACCACCACATGGTCCACGCTGTCGGGCGGCAGCAGGTTGATGGCGGCATCCACATTGGCCTTCAGCGGCACCTTGCGGCCGCCGCGCAGGCCCTCGTCGGCGGTGATGATGCATTTCGACGCGCAGTCCGCGACCCGGCCCGAGAGGCTGTCGGGAGAGAAGCCGCCGAACACCACGGAATGCACGGCACCGAGCCGCGCGCAGGCGAGCATGGCATAGGCCGCCTCGGGGATCATCGGCAGATAGATGGTGACGCGGTCGCCCTTCTCCACGCCGCGGTTGCGCAGCACGTTGGCGAATTTGTTCACCTCGGCGGACAGCTCGCGGTAGGTGATCTTCTTCGATTCGGACGGGTCGTCGCCTTCCCAGATGATCGCCACCTGGTCGCCGCGCTCGGCGAGGTGCCGGTCGACGCAATTGTAGGCGACATTGGTGATGCCGTCCTCGAACCACTTGATGGAGACGTGGCCGGGATCGTACGACGTGTTCTTCACCTTGGTGAAGGGGTGGAACCAGTCGATCCGCTTGCCATGCTCCGCCCAGAAGGCGTTCGGGTCCTTCACCGAGGCCTCGTACATGGCCTTGTACTTGGCATCGTCCACATAGGCCTTGTGCGCCCACGCGGCCGGAACGTCATACACCTTGTCGGACATGGCCTTTGCCTCCCTGACACGGGCGTGAGCCCGCCTGTGCACGCGCACAGCTTCAGCCGTGCATTCTTGCGGCGGATTATGGTGAGGAGGCTGCGCCTCCACAAGGCACCGCAAGGCAGACTTTGGGTTTATAGCCCTTCGTCGCCCCGGATGCGCGGGGCGGTGCAGGGGTGCTCCGCCATGCCGCAGGGCGCCCGGTTTCCCCGCGCGGCCGCCGGCATGTAGACAGGTGCGCGAGGGCTGCCGGACGGCGCGCGCCCCCGCGAGCGAGGCATCCCATGGACCTCTTCAGTCGCCTTCTCCTCCTCGTCGCTGGCCTGATGGGCGCGGCGGGCGTCGCCGCCGCGGCGGCCGCGGCCCATGTGGGCGGCGGGGAAAATCTCGCCACGGCCTCGCATTTCCTGCTGTTCGACGCCGCCGCTATCGCCGGCCTCGTCGCCGTGGCGCTCCAGCTCGGGCGCGGGCGCGCGGCCCTCGTCATCGCCGCGGGGTTGATCGCGCTCGGCGGCCTGCTTTTTTCCGGCGACCTGGCGGCGCGCGCCCTGATGGAAGTCAAGCTCCTGGGCGGCAGCGCGCCGTTCGGCGGAACGCTGATGATCCTGGGCTGGCTGGTGGCCGCGGTGGCCGCGCTGTTCGCGCGGAAGGCGTAGGCAGCGAGACGTGCGGCGGGGGGCAAGAGCCCGCCGCGTCTCCCTAGACCGCCGTCATGCTCCGGCTTGACCGGAGCGTCCGTGGCACCTTCGCGCCGCGCGCCCGGCCGCAGCATGGGCCCTCCGATCAAGTCGGAGGCGACGGCGGTGAGAGCGACGGTGGTGAGTGGGCCGACGAGGCGAGGGGGCGCGGTGCGGGGCAAAGGGCGACGGTGGGGGAAGGCCGCCCCAGCCTCAGAGGCGGACCTTGGCGTTGTCGCCCAGATCGGGGGGCGTGTCGGTGACCATGCTCTTCGCCAGCTCGAAGGCGCTGGCGATGTCGCCCTTGCCGTCCCAGTATTCCGCCGCCTCGGGCTCGACCTTCAGCAGGATGGCGTTCGGATCGTCCGGGCCGCCGGGGAAGAAGGCCTCCATGTAGGCGGACCAGATGTCCTTCACCTTCGCCCGGTCCTCCACCACGCGTGCCCGGCCGGACACCGAGAGATGGAAGTGGTCCGAATGGTCCACGAAGGTCAGGCACACCTGCGGATCGCGGGTGATCTCGTCGTCCTTGGCGCTGCGCCGGTCCGTGACGAACCAGATGGTGCGCGCCTCCGCCTCGACTACCGGCGCCATGGGCCGTGCGCGCAGGCGTTCGCCGTCGCGGTCCACCAGCATGCAGTCGCGCTGCTTGGCCATCTTGCGCCAGATCTCGTGAACGTCCATCGCCGCGCCTCCTCGTTCGGGTTTCAAGGGCAACGGCGCGGGCGCGGCGATGGTTCCCCGCCGGGTCAGGCGCGCGGCCGAAAGACGCTGGTGCGCTTGATCTCCATGTCCTCCAGCTCGCGCGTCACCGGCACGCTGTAGTCGGCGAGCTTCTCCAGCCGGTCCTTCGGCAGATAGGTGCGCCCCGGGTCGCCGATCAGCACCACCGCCCCGCGCGCCGCGAGCGCCAGCAGCCAGGCGAACACGCGCGCCGCGAGGTCGCGCTCATAGGCGATGTCGCCGGCGAGCACGACGTCCCAGCCCTCGTCCGCGCCGATCAGGTCCGCGCCCCGCGGCGTGAGCGCGACGCCGTTCGACGCCCCGTTGAGGGCGATGGCGGCGCGCGCGAACGGGTCGATGTCGGCGCAGTCCGCGCTCAGCGCCCCCGCCTTCATGGCGGCGATGCCGACGAGGCCGGAGCCGGAGGCGAAGTCCAGCACCCGCCGGCCCGCCACCAGGCCGGGATGGTCGAGCACGTGGCGCGCCAGCGCCTGGCCGCCGGCCCAGGCGAAGGCCCAGAAGGGCGGTGGCAGGCCCATCTCGCCCAGTTCCTCCTCTGTGCGGTGCCAGATCGGCACCGCCTCGTCGGCGACGTGAAGCGCGATCTCGGGCACCAGCGGGACGGGGCGCAGGCGCGTCTCGGCGCGGATGAACGCTTCGGGATCGGCGATGGCGCGGCTCAAAGGCCGCCCATGGCGCACACGATGTCCCATTCCGCGTCGGTCACCGGCTGCACCGAGAGGCGGGAATATTTCAGCAGCGCCATCTCGTGGAGGCGCGGCTCGGCCTTGATGGCGGCGAGCGTCACCGGCGTCTTCAGCGCCTTCACCGCCTTGATGTCGACCATGACGAACTTGGCGGTTTCGTCGGAGGGGTCGGGATAGGCCTCCTTGATGACCTCGACGATGCCGACGATCTCCTTGCCCTCGTTGGAGTGGTAGAAGAAGCCCCTGTCGCCCTTCTTCATCGCCATCAGCTGCTGCTTGGCGAGGTGGTTGCGCACGCCGTCCCAGTGGGTGCCCTTGGCGCCGGCCTTCACCTGCATCTCCCACGACCACTTGAACGGTTCGGACTTGTAGAGCCAGTGGGCCATGGCGCGCTCGCGGCTGGGATAAGGGGGCAGGACAGGCGGCCGGGCGGCCGACCGCAAGGCCTCCGTCTTGCCGGCTTCAATGAGGCTTGGCAAGGCCGGCGCCCGTGCCCCGGGCCAGCGACGGCGCAGCCGGAGCCGCTCCCCGGCCAAGCGACGGCGCAGCCGGAGCGCCGAGCCGGGGTCCAGGGGAAAGCCCGGCGAAGCCGGCCAAACCTCTGGTGCACAGCCTGCGGCGGGCATGGCCGCCTCCGGCGCATCCCTTGCGCCGGGCCCCGGCTCTCCTTCCACTACGCTGACGCTCCGTTCCAGTCGGCCGGGGTGCCTTCGCCGCCTTGCCTCGCCGTGCCGCGTGGCTATGGTGCCGGCGCGCCGGACGACGGGCGCCAGGGAGAAGACGCATGGTCTATGAGAGAGCCGTGATCGAGGTGAAGGAAGGCAGCGAAGCCGCCTTCGAGGCCGCCGTGAAGGAGGCCGCCCCCTATTTCCAGAAGGCGCGCGGCTGCTCGGGCATGGCGCTCCAGCGCTCGGTGGAGAACCCCAGCCGCTACGTGCTGGTGGTGAAGTGGGACACGGTCGAGGACCACACCGTCCATTTCCGCGGCGCGCCGGAATTCCAGGAATGGCGCCGCCTCGCCAGTCCGCATTTCGCGAGCCCGCCCCAGGTGGAGCATTTCTCCGACGCGCTCACCTGCTTCTGAGCCGGCCCCCGGCTCCCCCCTTTGCCCGCCGGCCGTTGCGCTCGCTCAATGCGGCGCCGGCCGGCGCGGCTTAGCCGTCTTCCGATCGGCGCCGCGGCGGCGCCGCGCACGGGAGCGGCGCATGGCCTCCAGCACTTCCAGCGACGGCCCCGGTCCGGCGGACTTCTTCCACGCCCAGCGCGCCGCCTTTCGCGATACGCTCGCCCGCTTCGCGGGCCGGCCCGATCTGCTCGACCGCATGTGGATGCAGGCGTTCAGCTCCTTCGAGCACAATGTGGAGGTCGAGACCGAGGGGATGCCTCAGCTCGCCTGCCACAAGGGCTGCGGCACCTGCTGCCAGCTCCAGGTGGTGGCGACCATGCCGGAGGTGCTGATGGTGGCGCGCTATGTGCGCGCCATGGCCGGTGGCTTCGGCAGAGTGGGGGTGGACCTCCGGGGCCGCCTTGCCGGCGCCGGGCCGGCGGAGGAACCGGCGCATCCCATGGCGCTCGGCCGCGAATGCCCGTTTCTCGCCGAGGGCCTGTGCGTGATCTATCCGGTGCGGCCCATGGCCTGCCGGGGCCACGCCTCGTTCGACAAGGAGGCGTGCGTCTCGGCCCTGTGCGGCGGCGCCGAGGACGTGCCGGTGTCGGGCGCGCACCGGGCGGTGCGGGGCCTGGTGCAGAGCGCGCTGCAATCGGCGCTGCACGATGCCGGCCTGCCCTGGGGCGTCTACGATCTGGTGGGCGCGCTGCGCCTCGCGCTCGCCCATGCGGATGGCGAAGCCGCGTTCCGCGCCGGCGAGGATTTCATGATGCCGGCCGCGGCCGACCGCGCGGTGCGCGCCGACATGGGCGCCGCCTTCGTCCGGCTGGGCCTGGCCTGAGGCGTTACGCCTCCGCCTTCTGCGGCCGCGCCATCAGCGCGTCGATGGCGCCGTCGACGGTCAGCCGGCCGGACAGCACCGCGTCCACCGCCGCGCTCACGGGCATGTCGATGCCGGCGGTGCCCGCCATCTCCACCAGCACCTTGGCGGTGAAGGCGCCCTCGGCGAGCTTGCCCTGCGGTGCCGCGCCCGCGCCCAGCGCCTGGCCGAGCGCGAAGTTGCGCGACTGCGGGCCGGAGGCGGTGAGGATCAGGTCGCCGAGCCCCGACAGGCCGGTGAGCGTCGCCGGCTTCGCCCCGAAGGCGCGGCCGAAGCGCACCAGCTCGGCGAAGCCGCGGGCGATCAGCGCCGCCTTGGCGCTCGCCCCGAGCCGGCGCCCCTCGACGATGCCGGCGGCGATGGCGAGCACGTTCTTCGCCGCGCCGCCGATCTCGACGCCGCGCACGTCGGTGGAGTAATAGAGCCGCAGCGCCGGGCCGCCGAGCGCGTCGCACAGCCGCTGTGCGAGGCCCGCCTCATAAGCGGCGAGGGTGACGGCGGTGGGCAGGCCCGCCGCCACGTCGCTGGCGAAGCTCGGCCCGGAGAGCACGGCGGGGGCGGCGGCAGGCGCCTCGGCCGCCAGCACCTCGCTCATGAAATGCCGCGTGCCGCGCTCGATGCCCTTGGCGCAGCAGACGAGCGGCGTGCCCGGCGCGACCAGCGGCGCCAGCGCGCGCGCCACCTCGCGGCAGGCCTGCGCCGGCACCACCAGCAGCACCGCGTCCGCCGCCGCGGCCTCGGCGAGGCGCGCCGTCACCGCCACCCGGTCGTCGAAGCGGATGCCGGGCAAAGCGCGCTCGTTCTCGCGGCGCGCCGCCATGTCGATGACCTGCGCTTCGTCGCGCGCCCACAGCACGGCGCGGCGGCCGGCGCGGGCGGCGGCATTGGCGAGCGCGGTGCCCCAGGCGCCGGCGCCGACCACGCCGATGGTCTCGATCCCCGCCATGCTCAGGCCCGCGCCATGGGGCCGGCGGCCACGGGATCGAGCGGCCAGCGGGCGCGCGGGCTCACGTCGAGCGGGTCGATCAGCTGGCGCGCGAGGCGCTCGGCGCCGGCCCAGGCGATCATGGCGCCGTTGTCGGTGCACAGAGCCGGGGCGGGAATGGCGAGGCGGGTGTTCAGCTCGGCGGCGATCTGCTTGAGCCGGGCGCGGATCGCGCCGTTGGCGGCGACGCCGCCCGCCACCACCAGCGCCGAGGGGCCGCGCCCCATCTTCTCGCGGAACACGCGGGCGCCGGCCCGCACCCGGTCGGCGATCACCTCCACCACCGCGGCCTGGAACGAGGCGCACAGGTCCGCCACGTCGTCGTCGGTGAGCGGAGCGAGGCGGTCCGCCTCCAGCCGCACCGCGGTCTTGAGGCCGGAGAGCGAGAAGTCCGGCTCGCGCCTTCCCATGAGCGGGCGCGGGAACATGAAGCGCTCGGCGTCGCCGCGCGCCGCCTCCTCTTCCACGTGCGGCCCGCCGGGATAGGGCAGGCTCAGCATCTTCGCCACCTTGTCGAACGCCTCGCCGATGGCGTCGTCGAGCGTGGTGCCGATGCGGGTGTAGCGCCCCACCTCCTCCACCGCGACAAGCTGGGTGTGCCCGCCGGACACCAGCAGCAGGAGGAACGGGAACTGCACGCCGTCGGTGAGGCGTGCGGTGAGCGCATGCGCCTCCAGGTGGTTGACCGCGATCAGCGGCTTGCGCGCCGCCAGCGCCAGCGCCTTGGCGGTGGTGAGCCCGACGATGACGCCGCCAATGAGGCCCGGCCCCGCCGCCGCCGCGATGCCCGACAGGTCGCGATAGGCGATGCCGGCCTGCTTCATGGCCTCGGCGATCACGTGGTCGAGCACCTCCACATGGGCGCGCGCCGCGATTTCCGGCACCACGCCGCCGAACGGGGCATGGACCTCCACCTGCGAGCGGATGACGTTGGAGCGGATCTCGCCCGACCCGGTCAGGGAGCGGCTGACCACCGCCGCCGAGGTCTCGTCGCATGTGGTCTCGATGCCGAGCACCAGGAGTTCGCCCACCGTGCCGCCCTTTCCCGCGCAATGTTCCGGCTGCGCCGCAACGCCGCTCTATCCATTTTGATTCCAATGCGCATTCTACGCATCCATGAGCGAGAACACGAACCGCCGGACCGGCGGCCCTGAGACCGGCGCGCCCGCGCGCCTCACCATCGGCACGCGCGGCAGCCCCTTGGCGCTGTGGCAGGCGAACGCGGTGCGCGACGCGCTGGCCGCCGCGCTCAAGCGCGAGAAGGACGCCATCGTTATCAAGGTGATCCGCACCTCGGGCGACGCGATCCAGGACCGCGCGCTGTCACAGGCCGGCGGCAAGGGCCTGTTCACCAAGGAGATCGAGGACCAGCTCCTCTCCGCCGACGTGGACCTCGCGGTGCATTCCGCCAAGGACGTGGCGACCGCGCTGCCCGACGGGCTGCACCTCGCCGGCTACCTGCCGCGCGCCGACGTGCGCGACGCGCTGATCCTGAAGCGCGGGGCGGGGCTCGACGACCTTCCGCGCGGCGCGCGGGTGGGCACCGCCTCGCTGCGGCGCGAGGCGCAGCTGCGGCGCCTGCGGCCGGACCTTCACGTGGAGCTGCTGCGCGGCAACGTCCATACCCGCCTCAAGCGGGTGCGCGAGGGCGACCTCGACGCCACGCTGCTGGCGCTCGCCGGCCTCACCCGGCTCGGCCTCGCGCACGAGGCGGACGCGGTGCTCTCCACCGACGCCTTCCTGCCGGCGGTGGGGCAGGGGGCGGTGGCGATCGAATGCCGCGTCGACGATCCCGCCACCAATGCCGCCATCGCCGCCATCGCCTGCGTCCCCACCGGCATCGCGGTGACCGCCGAGCGCGCGTTCCTGGCGGCGCTCGACGGCTCGTGCCGCACGCCCATCGGCGGGCTGGCGACGGTTTCGCAGGGGCGCGTGAGCCTCGCCGGCCTCGTGCTCGCGCCGGACGGCTCGGATGCCGCCGAGGGGGTGGAGGCGGGCGAGGTGGCCGCGGCGGCGGCGGTCGGCCATGCGCTCGGCACGCGGCTGCGCGCGAGCGCGCCGGCCCGCGTCTTGGGGCTCTAGGGGGCGGGGATGCTGGTGCTCGTCACCCGTCCCGAGTCGGCGGCGCACCAGACGGCGGCGCGGCTCGAAGCCATGGGTCACGCTGCGCTGGTCGATCCCATGCTGCGCATCGTCCCCACCGGCGCGGCGCTGCCGCAGGGGCGCTTCGACGCGGTGGCCTTCACCTCGGTCAACGGGGTGAAGGCGCTGGCGGCGCATCGGGATTTCGCGCGGCTTTCGGCGCTGCCGGCGTTCGCGGTCGGCCCGCGCACGGCGCGGGAAGCGCTTGAGGCGGGCTTCGCCGCGGTGACGGACTGCGACGGCGATGCGGCCGCTTTGGCCGGGCGCCTTGCCGCCGACCTGCCGGCCGGCGCGCGGGTGCTGCACCCGGCGGGGGAGGAACGGGCGGCCGACCTCGGCGCGCTGCTCGAAGGTCCCGGGGTTTGCGTCACGCTGGCGGTGGTCTATGCCGCCTTGCCCGCGAACGGCCTGTCCGCGGCGGCCCGCGCCGCGCTCGGCGGTGGAACCATCGGCGCCGCGCTGCATTTTTCTCCCCGTACGGTAAAGACTTTGCTTGCCTGCGCGAACGCTGCGAAGCTCGACGGGGCCTTGCGCGGAATGCGGCATCTGTGCCTGTCGGCGCAGGTGGCGGCGGTGCTCGGCGCCTGCCCCAGCGTCGAGATCGCGGACGCCCCGAACGAGGACGCGCTGCTCGCCCTGCTCTGAGGCGTGGCGGTTGCGGCGCGGCGCCCGGCGGTCTATCCGATTGGGGAAGCGGATCGCGAGGAGGCCAATGGCGGACGATGATGGCGAGCGATGATCCGAACCCTGCGGGCGCTTCTCCCCGATCGCGTCCCACGCCGCCGACCCTCGATCTGACGGCGGAGGAGATCAAGGCCGCGCCGCAGGGCGGCACAAGCGGGGCCGGTTCGACCGCCGATCATCCGGTCGCGGATCATCCTGTCGCGGAGAAGGACGCGTCCGCCAGCGTCCCGACGGATGACGGTCCGCCTTCCGATACCGCTCTCGACGCTTCGGCCGATCCCGCGCCCGAGGCCGCCCCTTCCGATGCCGATGCCGCCGATGCCCGTCCCGCCGATGGCGCGCCCGAGCCCGAGGCCGTCGCCGAGACCCCGGCCGCGCCCGCGCCCGAGGCGCCGCGCCGCTCGTCCGGCGCGCTGGCGCTGGTGGCCGCGCTCATCGCCGGCCTGGTGGGCGGCGGCGTCGCCGGGGGCGCGGTGACGCGCCTGCTGGCGCCGCGGCCGGTGCCCGCGCCGGTCGCCGAGGTGCCCGCCGCCTTCGCCGCCGATCTCAAGTCCCTCACCGGCCGCCTCGCGGCGCTGGAGGCGCGCCCCGCCGGGACGGCGTCCGACGTCTCCGGGCGGCTCGATGCCGCCGAGGCGAGCCTTGCCGCGATCCGCTCCGGCCTCGCCGCCCTGGAGGATGCCGCCAAGGCGGCGCCCGCGTCGGCGTCGTCGCCGTCCGCGGCTGCCGATCTCCAGCCCGCCATCGACGCCCTGAAGGGCCAGGTATCGGCCGCCCGCACGGCGCTCGACGGCGCGCGCGGCGAGATCGCCCAATTGCGCCAGGGCCAGGACGCCCTCGACAAGGCGCAGGCCGCCTTAGCCCGCGGCCAGGACGCGCTGAAGACCGCCATCGACGCCGCCGCGCGCCAGTCCGGCGCGCTGGCGCCGCGCCTCGATGCCTTCGACGCCCAGTTGAAGGAGACCTCGGCCTCCTCGGTGAAGCTGGCGCGGGCCGCCACCGCTCTGGTGGTGCTGGCGGAACTGAACAAGGCCGCCGCCTCCGGCCGGCCGTTCGCCGCGGAGCTGGACGCCGCCCGCGCGGTGCTCGGCCCGGTGGCGCAGCCGCTCGATGCGGTCGCGGCCGACGCCAAGATGGGCCTTCCCACCAATGCCGCGCTCGCCCGCGCGCTGGCGGAGCAAGGCGAGGCGGCCTTCGCCGCGCGCACCGCCACAGCGCCGGCCACCCAGGAGGACGGACTGTTCGCCCGCCTCGCCGCCAGCGCCGGCACCCTCGTGAAGGTGCACCGCGAGGGCGACGCCGCGCCCGGCGACGCCCGCGCGCCGCTCGATGAGGCGGTGGCGCAGACCCGCGCCGGCGCCCTCGGCGCCGCGCTCGCCGCGCTCAAGCGCCTGCCGCCCGAGGTGCAGGCCAAGCTCGCCGACGCCACCGCGAAGATCGCCGCGCGCAAGGCGGCGGCCGACGCCGTCGCCGTGCTGACCCAGCAATCGCTCGCCGCCATTTCGGGGAAGACGCCGTGATCCGCCTCGTCATCCTTTTGGTCGTCCTCGCCGCGCTCGCCTTCGGCATCGGCTGGCTCGCCGACCGGCCGGGCGAGATCCACCTCGCCTGGGAGGGCTGGCGCGTGGAGACCACCGTGCCGGTGGCGCTCGCCGCGCTCGCCGTCCTCACCGCCGCGCTCATGGGGCTGTGGCGCGTGCTCTCGCTGCTGCTGCGCTCGCCGCAGATGATGGCGCGCCATTCCCGCCGCCGCCGCCGCGACAAGGGCTGGGACGCGGTGACGCGCGGCCTGCTCGCCATCGGCACCGGCGACGTCGCCGCCGCGCGGCAGGCGCGCACCGACGCGGCCCGGCTGCTGCCCAACGAGCCGCTGACCCGGCTGCTGACGGCGCAGACCGCCCAGTTCGACGGCCACCGCGAGGCGGCGGTGGCCGAGTTCCATGCCATGGCGGAGCGCTCCGAGACCCGGCTGCTCGGCCTGCGCGGCCTGCACATGGAGGCGCGGCGCGCCGGTGACCAGCGCGCCGCCGCGGTGATCGCCGAGGAGGCTGCCGCGGCCGCGCCCGCGCTCGCCTGGGCCGTGGATGCGGTGATCGAGGCGCGCTGCGCTGCCGGCGACTTCCCCGGCGCCCGCGCGGTGCTGGAGCGCCAGATGGCGCAGAAGGGCATCGACAAGACGCAGTATCGCCGCCGCCGTGCCGTGCTGCTTGCCGCCGAGGCGGTGGCGCTGGAGCACACCGACCCGCTGGTGGCGCGCGAGCGTGCCACCGAGGCGGTGCGCCTCGCCCCGACCCTCGTGCCCGCCGCCGCCTGCGCCGGCCGCCTGCTCGGCGCCGCAGGCGAGCTGAAGAAGGCGGCGAAGATCGTCGAGACCGCGTTCGCCGCCAATCCCCATCCCGAACTGGCCGAGGTGGAGGCGCACCTGCGCCCCGGCGATGCGGCGCTGGACCGGCTGAAGCGCATCCGCGTGCTGGCGAACAAGGCGCCGAGCGCCCGCGAGAGCGCCATCGCGCTGGCGCGCGCCGCCATCGACGCCCAGGAATTCAAGCACGCCCGCCTGGTGCTGGAGCCGCTGCTCGCCGATCCCAGCCAGCGCGTGTGCCTGCTGATGGCGGAGCTGGAGGCGGCCGAGCATGCCGACATCGGCAAGGCGCGCGAATGGACCGCCCGCGCGGTGCGCGCCAATCGCGATCCGGCCTGGATCGCCGACGGCGTGGTCTCCGACCACTGGGCGCCGGTCTCCCCCATTTCCGGCAAGCTCGACGCCTTCGTCTGGGCCGTGCCGCCCGGCGTCTCGGCGACGCCGATCCTGGAGCACGAGGCCGAGCGCGTGAAAGCGGCCATCGCCGCAGTGCGCGCCAGCGAGGAGGCCAAGGCCGCCGCTTTGGCGGCGGATGCCGAGGCGCAGGCGCGAGCGCAGGCTGAGGCTCAGGCCCAGGCCCAGGCTGAGGCTCAGGCCGCGCAGGCGGCCGAGGCATCGGTCGTCGCCGCCGCGCCGCCCCCGTCGGATACGCCACCAGCGCCCTCCGCCGCTGCCGCGCCGTCGGCTCCGCTGGTCGCGCCGGCGCCGGCCAAGGCGCCTGATCGGGTGGTTCCGGCCGCGCTGTCCGCCCCCAGGCCCGATGCCGTCGCGGCCCCGGTCCCCCCGGTGGGCGGGGAGGCCGCGGGGAACGACGCGAAGGGCGAGCCCGAGCCCGCCGCCGGATTCGCGGCCAAACCGGCGGAACAGGCGCCGGAGACGGCCGCTCCCCCAGCCCGCGGGGACGACATGGACCGCGTGGTGCGCCTGCCGCCGCCGGGCGCTTCGCTCGGCACCGCGTTCGGCGGTCCCGGCGGCGCGGGCCGCGCGCCGGGTGCGCGCACCCCCCGCGCCGAGACCATCGTCGCCATGCCGCCGCTGCCGGACGACCCCGGTCCCGAGCCGGACGGCCCGGAGCCCGACGGCCACCGCCCGCGCTTCCTCGGGCTGTGAGCGGCGCGTCGGCCTTGCGGGGTGCGTCCTCGTCCTCCCCCGTCCGGGGCGGCATCCCCCAATTAGTCAGGTTCAATCCCCGAGCGGGCACCTCTAGCTTGGCTGACGAGGGGCCCGCCGCTGCGGCCGGCGCCGCGGGGCAGAGCCATGACGTCCCTGGAGGAGAAGGAGCGGATCACGCGCCAGGGCTTCTTCGCCAGCTTCGCTCTGCTGGTGCCCATGGCCTATGCGGTGCTCGCGTCCAACTCTTCCGCCGTGCTCGCCGACGGCCTGAATCTCGCCATGGACACCGGCGCCATGTACCTGTCCTGGCACGTGATCCGCCGGCTGAAGCAGGGGCGCACGGAGACCTACAATTACGGCTTCGACAAATACGAGAACCTGCTGGCGCTCTGCTTCGCGCTTGCGAACCTCGTGTTCGTGGTCTTCGTGCTGGCCAAGGTGATTGACGGCCTCAGCCGCCCGGAGCCGCTGGAAGGGACCGCTGCGGCCATCATCCTGAACATCGTCGCGATCGGGATGTTCTCCGCGCTGTGGCTGCGGGTGCGCCGGCTCGGCCCTGCCGGGCAGTCGCCGGTGATGGATGCCCAGCGACGCTATTACCAGATGAGCATCGCCGACAGCCTGGCCCTGGTGATCCCCCTGTCGGTCGCCGCCTGGTTCAAGGACGCGGCGTGGGCGCTCTACATCGATCCGGTCACCGCCATCGGCCTGTGCATCTTCTTCCTCTACCAGATCTGGGCCATGGCGTCGGGATCGGTCTTCGACCTGGTGGACCGGGCCCTGGAGGAGCAGCTCCAGCTGGCCCTGATGCGCGTGCTCGCCGCCCGCTTCGACGATTACGAGGCGTTCCATGGCGTGCGCACCCGGCGCGCGGGCGGGGTGCATTTCGTCGAGGTGCTGCTCGGCTACGATCCGGCGCTGAGCATGGGCGTGGTGCAGCAGCGCATCAACGTCATGAAGGCGGACCTGGAGGCGGCGATTCCGAACGCGGTCGTGCTCGTCTGCCCGACCGAAGAGGCCGCCGGCACGCCCGCCGCCGGTCGCGCGCCGCTTGCGCCGGCAGGGGTCTGAGCGCATCGCGCCGCTCGGCCTTGCGCGGCTTCCGCAGGGCGGCGTACCTTCGCACCATGACCGCCCCCGACGAGAAGGCGGAGCGGCTCGCCGCCGCTCTGCGCGCCAATCTCGCCCGCCGCAAGAGCCAGGCCCGCGCCCGCAAGGCCGCGGCGCCGGCGCCCGCGCCCCCGGCGGACGAAGACGCTGCGCCTGCGCCGGTAGCGGGGGGCGTAATTGTTTCGAAGGGCGAGCCGGGCTAAAGCTAGCCGTTCGCGCGTAACGGGACCACCCCGCGCGTCTGCGCGCGCAGCGGGTGCCGGAGGACAGGAGCAGCATGGATAAGATTCGCATCGTCGGCGGACAGGCGCTCACCGGCATCATCCCCATCTCCGGTGCCAAGAACGCAGCCCTGCCGCTGATGATCGCCGGCCTGCTGTCGGAAGAGACGCTGGTGCTGGAGAACGTGCCTCGCCTCGCGGACGTGGCGCTGCTGCAGCGCATCCTGGGCAATCACGGCGTCGACATCACCACCCACGGCAAGCGCAACGGGGACGATCCCCATGCCGGCCAGACGCTGGAGATCGACGCCCGCGTCATCGTCGACACCACCGCCCCCTACGACCTCGTCTCGCGCATGCGGGCCTCGTTCTGGGTGATCGCGCCGCTGATCGCCCGCATGGGCGTCGCCAAGGTGTCGCTGCCCGGCGGCTGCGCCATCGGCACGCGCCCCGTGGACTTCCACCTGGACGCCTTGCGCGCGCTCGGCGCCGAGATCGAGATCGACGCCGGCTACGTGCTCGCCAAGGCCCCGAAGGGCCTCAGGGGCGGGCGCATCGTGTTCCCCAAGGTCTCGGTGGGCGCCACCCACACCGCCCTCATGGCGGCGAGCCTCGCCGACGGCGAGACCATCATCGAGAACGCCGCGCGCGAGCCCGAGATCGTCGACGTGGCCGACTGCCTCGTGAAGATGGGCGCGCGAATCTCCGGCGCCGGCTCGTCCACCATCCACATCCTCGGCGTGCCGCGCCTGAAGGGCGCGCGCCACGCGGTGCTGCCCGACCGCATCGAGACCGGCACCTATGCCATGGCCACCGCCATGGTGGGCGGCGACGTGATGCTCTCCGGCGCCCGCGCCGATCTGCTCGACAACGCCCTCGACATCCTGCGCCAGGCCGGCGTCGAGATCGACGCCACCAACGAGGGCATCCGGGTGCGCCGCAATGGCGCCGGCATCCTGCCGGTGGAGGTGTCCACCGCCCCCTATCCGGGCTTCCCGACCGACCTCCAGGCCCAGCTGATGGCGCTGATGACCCGGGCGCGCGGGCGCTCGCGCATCACCGAGACCATCTTCGAGAACCGCTTCATGCATGTGCAGGAGCTGGCGCGCTTCGGCGCCCGGATCCATCTCGACGGCGATACCGCCACCATCGAGGGCCGCGAGCGCCTCACCGGTGCGCCGGTCATGGCCACCGACCTGCGCGCCTCGGTATCGCTGGTGATCGCCGGCCTCGCCGCCGAGGGCGAGACCATGGTGCAGCGGGTCTATCATCTGGACCGCGGTTTCGAGCGGCTGGAGGAGAAACTCTCGCGCTGCGGCGCGGTGATCGAGCGCATCAGCGCCTGAAGCGTTCCGCCGCCCGCGGCTAACGATCCAGCGGATGCAACCCAGTGGACGAAGGTATGCGCGATAGCGGCCTTCCGTTCTCTGGGGGTTCCGTAGTACCATCCTGCGTCCAAGCGAGTGTGCGCATTTGGCATCGGAGAATGGGGCTCCCGTCCGGCGCGCGAGGGATATGAACCCGCCGCCACATGCACCGCTCGCGGGAGAAGCGGCGGCGGAGCCGCGCATCCGGCGCGATATCGCCTACGCGCTAATCATCATCGCCACCCTGGCGAGCATGGCCGTCCTGATCGCCATCGATGCGTTCGAGTTGTTCCGCGACTTCACCCGGGCGCACGAGATCTATCAGCTGGACGAGATCCTTTGGATCGGGATGGTGGGCAGCTTCGCCCTCGCCGCCGTGCTGATCCTGCGCAGCCGCGACCTCAGCCGCGAGGCGGCGCGACGCCGGCAGGCGGAAGCCGCGGTGGAAGACCTCTCCCGCTACGATGCGCTGACCGGCGTGGCCAACCGGCAGATGTTCCGCGAGGAACTGAAGCGCCATCTCGACTTCGCCCGCATGCACGACACCCGGCTGGCGCTGCTGGTGGTGGACATCGACCGCTTCATCTCGGTGAACGACCTGCTCGGCCATGCGGGCGGAGACCGCATCCTGCGCGCCTTCTCCGACCGGGTGCGCTCGGTCCTGCGGCTGCAGGACGTGCTGGCGCGGCTCGGATCGGACGAGTTCGCGATCCTGTTTCCGCTCACGGACGGCGCCGGCATCGAGGACATCTTCCGGATCGCCGAACGTATCGTCACGGTGGCGCGCCAGCCGTTTCCGGACGAGAGCGGCCGGGCCACCGGCATCACGGTCAGCATCGGCATCGCCATGTTTCCGCGCGATGCCACCGACGACAACGACCTGCTGCTCCATGCCGAGGCGGCCATGCTGCAGGCCAAGGCCGCGGGGCGCAACCGGTACATCCTGTTCGACGGCGCGCTCGATGCGCGCCGCCGCCAGCGGCTGGAACTGGAGGCGGAAATCCGCACCGCCCTCGTCAATGACGAGATCGTCGCCCACTACCAGCCGCTGGTGAGCCTCTCCAGCCTCAATCCGGTGGGCTTCGAGGCGCTGGCGCGCTGGCAGCACCCCAAGCGCGGCCTTCTGGGACCGGCGGAGTTCGTGCCCATCATCGAGGATATCGGCCTCAACGACGCGCTACTGCGGCAGATGGTGAGCCGCGTGTGCCGCGACACCAGGGACTGGCCCGAGCACCTCACCATCGCGATCAACTCCTCGCCGCCGCAGCTGGTGGAGGAGGGGTTCGCCCAGTCGATCCTCGATCTGCTCGACGAATACGGCTTTCCGCCGCGGCGGCTGGAGGTGGAGATCACCGAGACCGCGCTGCTGATCGACTTCGACGCCGCGCGCCGCTCGGTGGCGGCGCTCAAGGCCAAGGGCGTGCGGGTCTCGCTCGACGACTTCGGCACCGGCTATTCCAGCCTGACGCACCTGCACCAGCTTCCGTTCGACAAACTGAAGATCGACGCCAGCTTCACCCGCGGCATCGGCGAGGATTCGCAGATCCGCAAGATCATCGCCTCCATGATCGGCCTCGGCCACGCGCTGCGCCTCGTCACGGTGGCCGAGGGGGTGGAGACGCGCGAGCAGGCGGAATGGCTGCGCTCGCGCGGCTGCGAGCTGGCCCAGGGCTACGCCTTCGCCCGGCCCTTGCCGCCGGAGGAGGCGGAGCGGCTGATCGCCGGCGGACCCGTTCCTGTCGCCGTCGCCCGCCCGCCGGCCGGCCCGAACGGCGCCGCGGCAACGCTGTCCTGAGGCGGCACTCCTGAGGCGATACCTGCGCAAAGTGCGCGCCGCGCCTTGAACCTTCGGCCCATCGTCGCTATCTGCGCCTCAACACAAAGCAGGCGGCCGCGCCCATGAACTCCTTGAAACTGCTCGCCCTCGACGAGGAAGACCTCGCCATCCTCTCGGCCCATCTCCAGGACGCGCTGGTCAAGCGCGCCGACATGGGCTTCCTGCCGCGCGTGCAGCGCTTCGCACTGCTGCTCAACCGGTTCGACTGGGACCACAAGGCGGCCACCGGCGACACCGTGCGCCGCCGCGCGGGCTTGCATTTCGAGCGCGTGCGGCAGGTGAAGTGCCGCGGCCTGGACGAGGCCCAGCGCGAGGGGGTGCTGAACCTGCTCGCCGTCACCTTCGAGATCACCGACACGCCCTCGGGCTTCGTGCTGCTCACCTTCTCCGGCGGCGCCGAGGTGCGCCTCGAAGTGGAATGCATCGAGGCGAGCCTGAAGGATCTCGGCCCGGCCTGGGGCTGCGCCCACGTGCCCAAGCACGCCGCCGGCAGCGCCGCCTGAGCGCAGGCGCGCCGCCCCGCCCGCAGGGGTAGGGCTTCCCACCGGCGCCGTCCTGCTCTAGCAAGGCGCCATGCCGATCCGTCTCGACACCGCCAGCGCCGATTTCGCCCAGCGATTCGCCGAATTCCTCGCTTCCAAGCGCGAGGTCTCGGTGGACGTGAACGACAAGGCCGCCGCCATCATCGCGGACGTGCGGGCGCGGGGCGATGCGGCGCTCACCGACTATTCCCGCACCTTCGACCGGGTGGACCTCGCCGCGCTCGGCCTGCGCGTGCCTGACGCAGAGCTGGACGCGGCGCTCGCTTCGATCGACGCGGAGACCCGCGCGGCGCTGGAACTGGCCAAGGCGCGCATCGAGAGCCACCACGCGCGCCAGCGCCCGGCGGACGACAGCTACACCGACGCGCTCGGCGTCACCCTCGGCCACCGCTGGACCAGCGTCGACGCGGTGGGGCTCTACGTGCCCGGCGGCACGGCGGCCTATCCCTCCTCGGTGCTGATGAACGCGGTGCCTGCGAAGGTCGCCGGCGTGCCGCGCATCGTCATGGTGGTGCCGGCCCCGGACGGCGTCATCGCGCCGCTGGTGCTGGCGGCGGCGAAGCTCGCCGGCGTCCACGAGGTCTACCGGGTGGGCGGCGCCCAGGCGGTGGCGGCGCTCGCTTATGGGACCGAGACCATCGCCCCGGTGGACAAGATCGTCGGCCCCGGCAACGCCTTCGTGGCGGCGGCCAAGCGCCAGGTGTTCGGCAAGGTGGGCATCGACATGATCGCCGGCCCCTCCGAGGTGCTGATTCTCGCCGACGGCACGGCGAGCGCCGACTTCGTCGCCGCCGACCTGCTCGCCCAGGCCGAGCACGACACCGCCGCCCAGTCCATCCTCGTCACCGATTCCGACGAACTCGCCGCCCACGTGACGGCGGCGGTGGAGGACATGCTCGCCCGCCTGCCGCGCGAGGAGATCGCCCGCGCCTCCTGGCGCGACCACGGCGCCATCATCAAGGTGGAGAGCCTCGACGCCGCGATCGCGCTGGTGGATCGCGTCGCCCCCGAGCACCTGGAAATCCACGCCGCGGACGCCGACGCGCTGGCCGCCAAGGTGCGCCATGCCGGGGCGATCTTCATCGGCGCCTTCACCCCCGAGGCGATCGGCGACTATGTGGGCGGCTCCAACCACGTGCTGCCCACTGCCCGCTCGGCGCGCTTCTCCTCCGGCCTCTCGGTGCTGGACTTCATGAAGCGCACGTCCATCCTGAAGTGCGCGCCGGACGCGCTTGCGGTGCTCGGTCCGGCGGCCATGCGGCTTGCCGCCGCCGAGCGGCTCGATGCGCATGGCCGCTCGGTGGCGATCCGCACCAATTTGCCGCCGGAGGGGGGACAATGACGGACAAGGCCCAGAAGCCGTCCACCCGGCTCATCGCCGTCACGCTGGACGAGGCCTCCATCGGCCATTCCACGCCCGACATCGAGCACGAGCGCGCCACGGCCATCTGGGACCTCGTGGAGGACAATGCCTTCTTCCCCTGCGGCGATCCCGGCACCGGCCCCTACGCGCTCCACATCTCGCTGATGGACAACCGCCTGGTGTTCGACATCAAGCGCGAGGCCGGCGAGCAGGTGGTGCAGCACCATCTCTCCCTCACGCCCTTCCGCAAGGTGGTGAAGGACTATTTCCTGGTCTGCGAGAGCTACTACGCCGCCATACGCACCGCCTCGCCGAGCCAAATCGAGGCCATCGACATGGGCCGGCGCGGGCTCCACAACGAGGGCTCCGAGCTGCTGCGCGAGCGCCTGAAGGACAAGGTCGAGGTCGATTTCGACACGGCCCGGCGCCTGTTCACCCTCGTCTGCGCGCTGCACTGGAAGGGGTAGCCGCATGGAGCCTCCGGCGGCGACCCGGCGCTCAGCGCGGCCGCAATCGGTCCTGTTCCTGTGCAGCCAGAACGTCGTCCGCTCGGTGATGGCGGCGGCGCTCGCCCGGCATCTGTTCGGCAAGTCGCTCTATGTGGGCTCGGCCGGCGTGAATGCGGGCGAGCACGATCCCTTCGTCGACACGGTGATGGAAGAGATCGGCCTCGACGTGAGGAAGCACCGCGCCAAGACCTTGGACGACCTTGAGGAATACGAGGGCCTCGGCTTCGACCTCGCGGTCTCGCTGGCGCCCGACGCACACCACAAGGCGCTGGAGCTGACGCGCACCAACGCCCTCGACGTCGAATACTGGCCCACCTCCGACCCGACGCTGGAGGCGGGCAACCGCGAGCAGCGGCTGGAGGCCTACCGGCGCGTGCGCGACGAACTGGAGCAGCGCATCCGCGCCCGCTTCAAGGGCGGCTGAGGCGCGCCGCGAGCAGGGACGCCGCCTCGCCGAGCGCGGCGTCGTATTCGCGGGCAAGGCGGGCGCACAATTCGCCCGCAGGGGGAACGTCGCCGACCCCGCCGACGCCCTGGCCGGCCGACCAGAAGTCGCGCCATGCCTTGTGCTCGTTCGCCATGTCCAGCTCGCCGTGCTTCTTCAGGTTGGCCGGGTCGAGCCCGCCGGCGACCAGGGACGGCTTCAGGAAGTTGGCGTTCACGCCCGAGATGGCATCGGTATAGACGACGTCGTCGGCGGCCGAGGCCAGCAGCATCTGCTTGTAGCCCTCAGGCGCCAGGCTCTCGCGGGTGGCGATGAAGCGGGTGCCGAAATAGCCGAGGTCCGCGCCCATCATCTGCGCCGCCGCGATCTGGGCGCCGCCCGTGAGGCAGCCCGCGAGCACGATCGTCTTGTCGTAGAAGCGGCGAATCTCCGAGACCAGGGCGAACGGCGAGAGCGTGCCCGCATGCCCGCCCGCGCCGGCGCACACGGCGATGATGCCGTCCACCCCCGCCTCCGCCGCCTTTCGGGCATGGCGGGCATTGACGACGTCGTGGAACACGAGGCCGCCATAGGCGTGCACCGCGTCCACCACATCGCGCACCGCGCCGAGCGAGGTGATGACCAGCGGCACCTGCTTCGCCACCGTCACCTTGAGGTCCGCCTCCAGGCGCACGTTGGACTTGTGGACGATGAGGTTGACGCCGAACGGCGCCGCTCCGGGGCTGGCGGCGAGCCGGGCGGCGATGTCGTCGAGCCAGCCGGCATAGCCCTCCGTGGTGCGGGCGTTGAGCGCCGGGAAGGTGCCGAGCACGCCGCCGCGGCAGGTCTCGACCACAAGGTCGGGACCTGACACCAGGAACATGGGCGCGGCGATGGCGGGCAGCGGCAGGCGCTCGGCGAGCAGGGCGGGCAAAGGCAAGGGCTGGTCCTCCTCGGGCCGCGCCGGCCGCGGTCGCGGCCGGTGCGGGGTCCAGTGTGGGGGCGGCGGGTGCGCCCTCACCTATAGGATAGGTGTTTTCCCCAACCGGGAAAGCGCCCGCCGTGTCAGATGGGCGGCAGGCCCAGCCAGATCTGCAGCGCGTTGAGGACGAGGTTCACCGACAGCGCCGCCAGAAGGATGCCCATCACCCGCCGCAGCAGGTTCGCGCCGCTCTTGCCGATCAGGCGCACGATGTAGTCGCCGAGCCAGAAGACGATCAGCAGCACGAGCATCATCGTCACCAGCGCCGCCAGCGTCACCATCTGCGCCTCCAGCGAGCCGCGGTTGTTGTCGGCGAACAGGACGACGGAGAGGATCGCCCCCGGCCCCGCCACCACGGGAATGGCAAGCGGATAGACCGCGACGCTCGCCGCCGAGCGGTCCTCGCTCACCTCCACCGGGCCGTGCGAGCTGGCATCGGAGAAGATCATCGAGAACGAGAAGAACAGCAGGATCAGCCCGCCGGCGATCTGGAAGGCGATGATGGAGATGCCCATGGCTTCCAGCAGCATGCGGCCGATGACGGCGAACACCACCAGGATCAGCCCGGCGAAGGCGAGCCCGATGGCCGCCGCCTTGCGCCGCTCGGCCTTGTCGAGATGGCCGGTCACGCCCAGGAACATGGACAGGTGGCTGACCGGCTCCAGCACCACCCACAGGGTGATGATCTGGGTGGCGAAGAGATTGAGGTCCTCGATCATCTCGGTCTCCGGGCAAGCGCCGGGCGCGGCGGCTCAGGGGCGCCCGTCACGGATATAGCGGCTCCAGGCGGCATCCGTAGCAAATTCCGACGGCGGTCGGATACCGTCGCGCAGCCGCGCCTGCCGGGCGAGGGCGTCGGCGTCGAGCGTGCCGTCGACGAGGCCGATCTGCTGGAACAGGCTCAGGGAATAGCCGGGGATCCAGCGCCGGACATCGCGCCAGGGCACGTGGGCGAAGCTCTCGGGGGCGAGGTTCATCAGCGTCGTCATGCAGCTTTCCCGCAGCGTCGAGTAGAAGCGCGGTTGGCGGTGGCTCTCGTTCACCAAGTCGATGATGCGGCGGAAATAGATCCGCACCGCCTCCGGGCTCGCCTTGACGGGATAGATCTGCACCTCGTCCGGCGGGGTGCGGGCGAGGCGCTCCCATATCAGGTCGCGCTCGGTGCCGAGTTCCGGATAGAGCTGGTCGCGGCGGAAGAAGCCGGCGACGGGATCGAACGCTGCGCCCTTCGCCTGCCGCGCCTCCATGGAGACCACCACGTGCCGCCCGTCCGCGAAGCGGAACGAGAGCATGATGTGGGCGAGCGCCTTCACCCCGCCGAACGGCTGGATGATGAGGTCGGCGCCCTCCAGCGTCGACAGGTCGAAGCGCTCCGTGATCCAGCGCGGCTCGGACGGGGCGCCGGGGCGATGGACGGCATCGCGCAGGTTGGAGATGGTGATGGTGTCGCCGGCGATGCTGGCGTGCGCCTGCTCGGCCTGGAGCGCCACCCAGTCCTGCTCCGGCGGCAGCTTGGTCGCATAGGCCGTGCCGATGGCGATGAGCGCGGCGGCGGCGGCGATGCGGCGGGCGGTCCTGCGGCGGCCGGGCAGGAACCACAGCGCCAGCACCGCCAAGGGAAAGGCGATGGCGCCGGAGGTGCGCACGGGCGCCGGCCAGGGCAGCCAGTAGTGGATGGCGAGCGCGAAATAGAGGCTGAGCAGCACCACCGCGATGGCGAGCGCGATGGCCGCGCCCCGTCTCAACACCATGTCATCGGTCCCGGCGTCATCGATCCCGGCTCCCGGCGGCGCCATCCCGGCGATCGGTCGTGATGCCGCGTGCCTCAAGCCGCTACCTATGGCATCTTCAAGCTTGGCTTAACAGGCCGGCATCGCGGGCGCCGCTGTGGGCGGCCGGCGGGCCGTGGGCGGGCGGTTACGGCCCGGCGATACAAGAAGCGAAATTCCGGTACCGGGTTGACCGAACGCAACGCGCTTCGACACCGCTTCCCGGTACACGAAATCCGTACTTTAGGGAGGAAGGCTCATGCTGCAGAACATCAAGAGCGTACTCATCGGCATGACGGAAGAGGGCATCGACGAGCCGTCGGCGGCGCTCGCTTATGGCATCTCGCTGGCCGAGAAGTCGGGCGCCCATGCCACCATCCAGGCGGCGTCGCTGAAGGTCGTGCTCGGCAGCACCTTGGTGAATTCCATGGGCGCCAACCTGGTCGCTGCGCACAACCGGCGCCTGCGCGAGCTGGCAGCCGCGGTGGGCGAGCGGGCGCGCGGCGATGCGGCGGCAGCGGGCGTCGCGGCCTCGGTGGAGACGCCCCAGCTCGCCTATGGCCAGCTTGTGGAGGTGTTCGTCGCCCAGGCCATGGTGCACGACATCGCCATCGTCGACAGCGAGACGGCGACCGTGAACGCGGACCGCGGCCTGATCGAGGCGCTGCTGTTCGAGAGCGGCCGTCCGGTCATGGTGATTCCGGAGCATTGCGACACCTTCAAGGGCAAGCGCATCGTCGTCGCCTGGGATGCGAGCCCGCGCGCCGCGCGCGCCGTGAACGACGCCATGTCCTTTCTGAAGGCGGCGGAGGCGGTGGAGGTGCTGGCGGTCGGCTCCGAGAAGGAACTCTCGAAGTCCATCCCCGGCGCCGAGCTGGCCCCGCACCTCGCCCGCCACGGCGTCAACGTGACGGTGAAGAACCTCGTCTCCCAGGGCTCCATCGCCGCGACCATCGCCGATCAGCTGGACCTGTTCGGCGCCGACATGCTGGTGATGGGCGCGTTCAACCATTCGCTGATGCGCGAATGGGTGCTCGGCGGCGTCACCGAGAGCATGCTGAAGGAAACCAAGGTCCCGCTGTTCCTGTCCTACTGACCCTGTTCGGCGCACGGCCGCCGTCCAGGATAGGGCGCCCACGCTCGTCCCTCAGGGGTGCGGGGCAGCCTCTCGGGGAACCGCCCCGACCTCCGCGCCGTTCCGACCAGGGCGCCGGCTCCCGCGTTGTGGCGCCTGCGGCGGGTGGCTATGGTCGGCCCGATGCGAGGAGACAGGTCATGAAATGGGTTGTGCTGGTCGGCAGCGTGCGCAAGGGCTCCTATAATGCGGCGGTCGCCCGCGCGTTGCCCGCGCTCGCTCCGGAAGGCGTCGCAGTGGACCTCCTGGGCTCGGTGGCGGGCCTGCCGATCTATGACGGCGACATCGAGGCCGCCGGCATGCCCGAGCCGGTGACGGCCATGGGCCGGGAGATCGCCGGCGCGGACGGCCTCGTCATCGTCACCCCGGAATACAACTACTCGGTGCCCGGCGGCCTGAAGAACGCCCTCGACTGGCTCTCGCGCATCAAGGAGCGCCAGCCGCTGAAGGGCAAGCCGACGCTGATCCTCTCCGCCTCGCCCGGCGCGCTCGGCGGCGCCCGCGCGCAGTATCACCTGCGCCAGGTGCTGGTGGCGCTCGACGCCCCGGTCATGAACATGCCGGAGGTGATGATCTCCCAGGCCAACAAGAAGATCGAGGACGGCGCGATCGTCGACGAGGGCACCTCCGCCTTCGTCGGCAAGCAGCTCGCCGCCTTCAAGACCTTCGTGGAGAAGCATCTCTAGGGGGGCGGCGCGGCTCAGGCCGAATTCTGCCCGCCCGCCGGAAGCACGACCGCCTTCGATCCCACCGGCACGCGCCGGTAGAGGTCGATGATGTCCTGGTTGAGCAGCCGCACGCATCCCGACGATACCATGGTGCCGATGCTCCAGGGCTCGGTCGTGCCGTGCAGGCGGTAGAGCGTGTCCTGCCCGTCGCGGTAGAGATAGAGCGCGCGCGGCCCGAGCGGGTTTCCCGGGCCGCCCGGCAGGCCGGCGGCATATTGGGCGTAGCGCTCGGGCTCGCGCCGGATCATGGCGGCGGTGGGGGTCCAATGGGGCCACTCGGCCTTGCGGGCGATGGTGGCGGCGCCCTCGAAGTTGAATCCCTCCTGCTTGCCCACGCCGACCCCGTAGCGGATTGCGCGGCCGCGTTCGAGAACGAGATAGGCATAGCGCGCGCCGGGATCGACGACGATGGTGCCCGGCTGTTCCCGCGTCGCATAGGCGACCTCGCGCCGGAGAAACCGCGCATCCACCTCCGATAGGTCCACCGCCGGCACCTCGAACGGCTCGCCGGCGACGGCCGCATACATCCGCAGATGGGCGGGATCGGGCAGCGGCGCGGCGGCGTCGAGGCTCCGGTTCTCCGCGCCGGCGCATCCCGTCAGCAAGGCCGCGCCGCCCAAGGCGAACGTGCGTCTGTCCATCATGCTCCGTGCTTCCTCCGCCCGCCTGATCGCGGCGCGCCGAAGGAAAGGCATTGAGGCCGACAGGTCCAGACATTATGGAGTAATGACGATCATAGCTTACGGATATGCATGGACATCTCCCTCGCCTTGCGCGCCTTCATCCGCACGGTGGAGCGCGGTTCGGTCACCGCGGCGGCGCGCGATCTCGGCGTGTCCCAGCCGGCGGTGACGAAGCATCTGCGGAACCTGGAGCGCCATGTGGGCGCCCGGCTGCTGGAGCGCTCGGCCCGGCTGGTGCGCGCCACCCCGCAGGGTCAGGCGCTGTACGAGGCCAGCCGCCCGGCGCTCGCCGCCATCGATGCGGCGGTGGAAGGCGTGCGGCGCGACATGGGCGCCGTCGACGGCGCGCTGCGCCTGCATGCGCCCACCTGCATCGGCGCGCGGCACCTCCATCCCATCGTCATGGCGTTCCAGCGGCGTCATCCGCAGGTGACGGTCGATCTGGTGCTGGAAAACCGCGGCGTGGACCTCGTCTACGAGAATTTCGATCTGGCGGTGAAGTATGGCCGGCCCGAGGACCAGAACCTCATCGTCCGCAGACTCGGGCTGATCCGGCGCATCCTTGTGGCCTCGCCCGACTTCCTCGCGCGGTGCGGGCCGGTGGAGACCCTGGAGCGGCTGGGCGAGATCGACCTCGTCACCACGCCCCGCGTGCTCTCGCAATGCGAGACGCTGCCCCTCGTGCGGGGCGGACGCACCATCGACGTTATGGTTCGCCCGCGGCTGCGGATCAATGCCGCGGACGCCCTTGCGGCAACCCTGCTGGAGGGGCATGCGGCGGGCCCGGTGCAGGAACTGCTGGTGAGCGAGCACCTGCGCGCGGGGCGGCTGGTGCGCATCCTCGCCGACTACGAGGTGAAGCCCACGGAAGCCTTCATCGCCTATCCGTCGGTGCGCTTCATGCGGCCGGCGGTGCGCGCCTTCACCGATTTCGCCATTCCTGCGCTGCGGGCCATCGAAGGCATCTGGGCGGGCGAGGAGCGCGCGCCGGCGGCCGACGAGGGGGCGCGACCGGCGCTTCAGCCGCTATAGTCGGCGAACGAAAGCGGCGTCTCATAGACCCGGACCTGCGCGAGCTGCGGCAGGCGCGGGCGCACGCGCTCCCAGATCCACACGGCGATCAGCTCGGCGGTGGGGTTTTCCAGCCCTTCGATGTCGTTGAGGCAGTGGTGGTCGAGCTGCGCGAGCAGCGGGGCGAAGGCCGCCTCCACGTCGAAGAAGTCGACGACGAAGCCGGTCGCGGTATCCACCTCGCCCTCCAGCGTCAGGTCCACGCGGTAGGAATGGCCGTGCATGCGGAAGCAGCGGTGGGTCTGGGGCACCCGCGGCAGGAAATGCGCGGCCTCGAAGGTGAAGCCCTGGGTGATCCTCACGCGCGTCATGGGATGCCGATCATCTTGTGGGTCTGGAGGGACAGCCGCCAGCGCGGATGGCCGAGGCAATAGGCGACCGCCGCCTGCGTGTGGGCGGCGCGCTCCGGCCCGTCCATGGGCTGGAGGAAGAAATGGGCGAAGTCGAGCTCCTCTGCCGCCTCCGGCATCAGGTCCGGCTGCGGGAAAACCAGCTTCAGCTCCTGCCCGCGCCGCTGGGCGAGCGCCGTGCCGGCCTTGGGGCTGACGCAGATCCAGTCGATGCCGTCGGGCGCCGCGATGGTGCCGTTGGTCTCCACCGCGATCTCGAAGCCTTCCGCGTGCACCGCCGCGATCAGTTCCGCGTCGAGCTGCAGCAGCGGCTCGCCGCCGGTGAACACGACGAAGCGGCGCGCGCGGTCCCCGTCCCAGGCGGCGGCGATGGCGCGCGCCAGCTCCGCCGCGTCGGCGAAGCGCCCGCCGCCTTCCCCGTCCGTGCCGACGAAGTCGGTGTCGCAGAAGCGGCATTGCGCCTCGGCGCGGTGCTCCTCGCGCCCGGTCCACAGGTTGCAGCCCGCGAAGCGGCAGAACACGGCCGCGCGCCCCGCCTGGGCGCCCTCGCCCTGGAGCGTCTTGAACATCTCTTTCACGGAATAGGCCATGGGCCGACGCCTTTAGCCCAGCCGCCGCCGCGAGAGAAGCCCGCGGCGCGCCAGCGCGTCTCTGGCGCGCCTATTGCGCCGGGGCCGGGGCCGGAGCGGGGTGGGCGCCGGGAATGGCGGACACCCGGTCGAGGCCGACGATCTGCACGCCCTCCATCTGCACCGTGGAGGGCAGGGCGCCGGAGCCCGCCTGCTTGGCCAGCCGGCCGCGCAGTTCCGGCGCCATGGCGGCAAGCTGGGCGAACTTGCCGTGGTTGAAGCTGTCCAGCGCCTTCACGTCGGTCATGTCGACGACCACGGCGCCGAGGTCCACCAGCTCGGTGTCGTTGGTGTAGGCGCCGAGGCGGGTCTTGCCGCCGGCGATGAAGTCCGAGAAGCCCAGCGCCTTGTCGTCGCGCGAGACGATCACCACGAACGGCTTCGCCGGCTTGCCGAAGCGCTTCAACTGGGACTTGAACACGTCCACGTCGATGTCGGGGGCGGCGAGGATCACCTGGCCGACGCGCTCCACCGGCAGCCCCTTGCCGGAGATGCGGATCTGGCGCAGCGCCTCCACCGTCACCCAATTGCCCATGGAGTGGGCCAGGAGCGAGACCTCTTCGGCATTGCTGGCGAAGGCGAGGCGCAGCGTCTCCTCCAGCGCGTCGCGCGCGGCTGTGGCGCTGTTGTTGTCGTAGACATAGGCCTCGGTGGTGGCGCGCGAGGCCCAGGTGAACAGCACCGGCACGCCCTCGCCGCCGGAATCCGCCGCCATCTGCGACAGGCGGTAGAGCGCTTCGGCATATTGCGTGTTGTAACCGTGGATGAAGACGAAGACCTTCTTCTGCCCCTTCGGCCGCTTCGCCAGCTCGCTGTTCAGCTCGGCGAGGAATTGCTGCGGCGTGTCGCGATAGACCGCCTCGCGCACCACCATGTCGGTCTCGGGATTGGCGGGCTGCGCCTTCGGCCATTCGATCTCGCCCGGCTTGTGGGCCGGCGGCACGGACATCTGCACCGTGGCGAAGGAGAGCGGCGCGCGCTCGCCGTTGTAGAAGGTGCCGGCCCGCGGGTCGCGGGCACGGGTGGAGGCGACCAGCACGGTCTGCTGCTTGGCGCCGGGCACGGCGGTCATGGCAATCGGGGTGAGGGCATCGGGGCCGGGCCGGTCGGCGCATCCGCCGAGCCCCAGGGCAAGCGCGAGCGCGACGACGCCCGGCGCCCAACTCCGCGCCCGGCGTCCGATCCCCGCTCCTGCGCGCAGCGGCGCGACTTCCTTACGCATGGTAACAGCCACTTGGGTTTCCCCCCTGCCCAAGCCTATAGCAGAGCCTGAGGCGGGTTGCGCAATCGACGATTTGCGGCCGCATCGACGCAGAGGTTGAAAAAAGGGTTAACGCAAGGTTGTCGGGGCGTGGATTTCATTGCGTTACTGCCGAGAATGATGAGTCGAAGGATAGTCGGTATTGCGTCTGCGCAAATTCCGCTTGCGTGCCGCGCTCTCGCAACGCCGCGCCGACCGTCTTATCTCGGGGCAGACAAGACGCGGAGGCGATCCTCCGCCCGGAGGACACCATGCAGCTCACAGGCATCCACCACCTCACCGCGGTGACCGCCCAGGCCGCCGCCAACCACCGCTTCTATACCGGCACGCTCGGCATGCGGCTGGTGAAGAAGACCGTGAACCAGGACGACACCTCGGCCTATCACCTGTTCTATGCGGACGGCCTTGCCAATCCCGGCACCGACCTCACCTTCTTCGACTGGCCGGTGGCGCGCGAGCGGCGCGGCACGCACTCCATCGTGCGCACCCATCTGCGGGTCGCCGACGACGCGGCGCTCGATTTCTGGGCCGGCCGGCTCGCCGACGCCGGCGTCGCCCATGGCGGCATCGAGACCCGCGACGGGCGCAACCAGATCCTGTTCGAGGATTTCGAGGGCCAGCGCCTCGGCCTCGTTGTCGACGGCGGCAAGGGTCCCGGCGTGCCGTGGGAGAAGAGCCCGGTGTCCGCCACGCATCAGGTGCGCGGCCTCGGGCCGATCACCATGTCGGTGCCGGACCTGCGCTCCACCGGCGTGATCCTGAAGGACGTCATGGGCCTCAAGCAGGTGCGCGACTATGCCAGCGAGGACGGGCGGGCGGTCCATGTGTTCGAGATGGGCGAGGGTGGCCCCGCCGCCGAGCTTCACGTGAAGGTGGAGCCGGGCGTCGATCCCGCCGTGCAGGGCGCCGGCTCGGTGCACCACGTGGCGTTCCGCGTGCCCACCTTCGACCAATATGACGACTGGGCGGCGCGGCTGAAGGAATTGCGCATCCCCAACTCGGGCAAGGTGGACCGCTTCTACTTCCGCTCGCTCTATTTCCGCGAGCCCAACGGCGTGCTGTTCGAGCTTGCCACCGACGAGCCCGGCTTCACCGCCGACGAGCCGCTGGCGACGCTGGGCGAGAGCCTGTCACTCCCGCCCTTCCTCGAAGGGCGCCGGGCGCAGATCGAGGCCAATCTCAAGCCGCTGTGAGGCGGTCCCGAAGACGAGGCCCGGCCGGTCCCCCCGGCCGGGCCTCTGCGTGTCCGAGAACTCAGCTCCGTCGCGGCGCCAGGGGCGGGAAATGCAGGCCGCCGGCGATCCGGTTCCAGGCATTGATGGTGGCGATGGACACCATCAGGTGCATCGCCTCGGCCTCGGAGAATTCCGCCAGCAGCGCGGCATGGGCGTCCGCCGTCACCGGCGCCGCTGCCATCAGAGTCACCCGTTCGGCGAAGGCGAGGGCGGCGCGCTCGCGGGCCGAGAACACCGGCGCGTCGCGCCAGGCGGCGACGAGGTCGAGCTTGTCCTGCGCGATCCCCAGCCGGCGCGCCACGTCAAGGTGGAAAGCGAGGCAGAAGGCGCAGCCGTTGATCTGCGACACGCGCAGCTTGACGATCTCGATCAGGTCCTTCTCCAGCCCCGCATCCTCCACCGCCTTGGTGAGGGCGCGCAGCGCCGCCACCGCCGCCGGGGCGGTCTCCTGGAAGCGGGCGTAGGAAAAATGCGGGATCTGCGTCTCGTGCGGCGTCGTCATCCTGCCTGCGTCCCTCTGCGGTGGAGTCTTCCGGTGCAGGCATAGCACGGCTCCGGCCCTATCCGCCCAAGGGGTTGCGGCGAATCCAGGTTGAAGAAGGGTGTCCTGCGGTTGTATTTTACGCTCTAGAATGCAGTCGGGACGGGGCGGCAGGGCGGCAATGGCGGCATTCGACGATCTCGATGTCCTGGACGGCCTCTACGAGGCGGCGGTGCTGCCCGAACTGTGGCCGGAGGCCATCGCCCGGTGCAGCGCGCAGGTCGGCGGCATCGGCGCGGTGATGTTCATGGCCCGAGCCGGCCAGACGCACGGCTTCTCTTCGCCGAACCTGAAGGCCAAGTTCGACGAATGGGTCGCCTCGGGGGCGATGGCCTACAATCCGCGCATCGAGCGGGCCATGGCGCGGCCTGATCTGCCGGTGGTCCGCGACCAGGATCTCTTCACCTTGGAAGAGATCGAGACGCTTCCCTATTTCCAGACCGTGCGCAGCTACGGCGTCGGCTGGTCGGTGGCGCTGAAGCAGCCGCTGCCGGACGATGCCTTCACCATCCTCAGCCTGGAGCGGCCGGGCACCGAGGCGGCGTTCGGCGACGATGCCGTGCGCTGGCTGCTCGGCATGAAGCCCCATGTGGCGCGGGCGGCGGTGGCCTCCACGCGCCTCGCGCTGGAGCGGCTCGCGGCGACGCTCAACACCTTCACCGCGCTCGGCATTCCGGCGGCGACCGTGGCGCCGGGCGGGCGGATGATCGACGCCAATCCCGGCTTCGGCCGGTTCCTCGGCACGGTGTTCCTGGACCGCCGCGTGCGCCTCGGCCTCGCCGAGCGCGGCGCGGATGCGCTGCTCGGCGAGGCGCTGGCGCGCCTTCATCGCGATCTGTGGTCGAAGGCGGTGGGGTCGATCCCGGTGCGGGCGGGGGAAGGGCACGGGCCGCTCGTCGTCCACGTGGTGCCCATGCGCCGCAGCGCGCACGACGTCTTTGCCGGCGCCGGCGCACTCCTGGTGGTGAGCGAGCTGGGGGCGACGCAGACCCTCGACGCCGGGGTGATCCAGACGCTGTTCGACCTGACGCCGGCGGAAGCGCGGGTGGCGCGCATGCTCGCCGAGGGGGCCGCGATCGGCGAGATCGCCGCGGCGCTCGCCGTGTCGGACAACACCGTGCGGGGCCATCTGAAGGTGGTGTTCCGCAAGAGCGGGGTCCACCGCCAGTCGGAGCTGGTGGCGCTGCTGCGCCCGGCCGTGAGCCCGCCCGCGCCGTGAGCCGAACTCAGCCGCGCTCCTCCAGCGGGTGGGTGCGCAGGCGCATGGGATCGTAGAACGGCGTGCGCACCACGTTGGCCTCGAAGGTCGCGTCGGCGTCCTTCACGTTGAGCGCGGTGCCGAGCGCGGTCACGGTGGGGATGAGCGAGACCAGCGCCAGCGATTTCATGAGGTGGCGGCTGTAGGTGGTGGAATTCACCACGCCCACCTCCTGCCCGTCCTTGAAGATCTTCGCGCCGGGCGTGATCGCCTTGGGCGCCAGCACCTCGATGCCGGCCTGGTGGGTGCGCTCGGTGCCCTTGCGCTTCACCAGCGCCGCCTTGCCGCGGAAGTCCGGCTTCGACAGGTCAACCGACCAGTCCATCAGCACCTCGAAGGGCGTGGTGTCCGTGTGCGGCATGTCAAACGGGAAGAACAGCAGCGCGCCTTCCACCCGCACGATGTCGAGGCAGTCCCACGACACCGCCATGGCGCCGAAGGGCTTGCCGGCCTCCAGGATCTGGTCCCAGAGCGCCACCGCGTCCTGCGCCGCGCAGAACACCTCGTAGCCGCGCTCGGCCGAATAGCCGCCGCGCGCCAGCGACACCGGCGTGCCGAACAGAGTGGTCCTGCCATGGCCGAAATAGGGGAGCGCCTTCAGGTCCATGGGCGTGTGCGGCGCGAGGATGTCGAGCGCCAGCGGACCTTGGAGCGAGAGGATGTGCACGTCGTCGTCGCGCGCGATGGCGACGTCGAAGCCCTTGGCGACCTCGGGCAGCGCCTCCTCCAGCGCGCCGCCGCCGTGGGACAGGCGGAAGTCGTTCGGCCCGTCCACATAGACCAGCACGTCGTCGATCAGGCCGCCGTCCTCGCCGACGATGGAGGAGATCATGGAGCGGCCGGGCTGGATCTTGGCGATGTCGGCGGTGAGAAGCTGGTTGAGGAAGGCGAGGGCCTCCCTGCCGGAGACATTGATGATCTTCAGCGCCGACACGTCGATCAGCCCGGCGCGATAGCGCACCGCCTCGGTCTCCAGATAGGGATCGGTGGCGTAGTGCTGGGGGATCGCCATGTTGTTCCAGGACTCTTCGAGCATCGAGCCCAGCTCCCGGTGACGCCCGTTGAGGATGGATTGCCTCCAGACGGTCTCGCTCATGCCTTCCCCCTGCTGTCCTGCGATTCCCATGCGCCGCGCCGGTGCGCGGTTCTGCTCCGGCCGCGCATCCTTGTCGGGGCGATCTTCTGTGTCAATTACTTTTCCGGAGAAGAAATTTTCGGCGCTCTTTGCCCGATCCTTGCGCCGCTAAGTGTCCGTCGCGCCTGAATCGAGGTACGGCGCGCCCAACATTTCGGCGATTGGTGCACAATTCTTCGACTTGAACGCTACGTCACTGGTGGCATGGTGTTTCTGCACCGTCAAAAAAATTCACTCAGAAGAGCAGGTGGCCTTTGTTCAACGGCCGGGTCGGGGACCCGCGGCAGACGCAGCTGGAGCCAGGTGATGTCCGAAACCAAGATGTGGGGCGCCGAGCCGTTCTGGGGGCTCGGATTCGAGTGGGACCCCCAATGGCTGCTCTCGCCGGCCCAGAAGGCGCTCCAGGCGAAGCTCATCGCCCTGTGCGAATCCACCCTGCGCGCCAATGCTGTCGAGAGCGACGCGGACTACATCTATCCGCGCAAGAATTTCGAGGCGCTGGCCGCGCTCGGCCTGCTCTCGCTCAACGTGCCGACGGAGCTGGGCGGCCTCGGCGAGAACCATGTCTGCGCCGCCATGGTGGTGGAGACCATCGCCCGCTACGGCTGCCCCTCCACGGCCATGTGCTACACCATGCATCTCGGCGCCGTGGCCGCGGCGCTGCTGCGCCACCACGACAACCCGCTGCTCACCGACATCCTGAAGCGGCTGGACCAAGACGTGCTGATCGGCACGCTCTCCTATTCCGACCCCGAGACCGGCTCGCACTTCTGGTATCCCATCTCGTCGAAAGCCGAGGCCCATGGCGAGGGCTGGAAGGTGACCAAGAAGGCCTCCTGGACCACCTCCGGGGGCTTCGCCGACTGGTACATCGTGCAGACCACCAGCCCCGGCTTCTCCGGCGACTATTCGGACCTCTCCTGCTTCCTGGTCACCAAGGACGCGGTGAAGGCCAATCCCTCCGAGTGGGACGGCCTCGGCCTGCGCGGCAACCAGTCCGGCCCCATCGTGGTGGAGAATGCGATCCTGCCGAAGGAGGCCCTGGTCGGCCCGGTGGGCGATGGCGCGAAGTCCAATGACGAGGTGGTGGACCCGTTCTTCCTCACCTGCTCGTCGGCCTGCTGGAACGGCATCTCGCTGGCGGTGATCGACATCGCCAAGCGCCACACCACCCGCAAGACCCACAACGATGTTGGCATGCGCGTCGCCGACTACCCCACGATCCAGGACTATGTGGGCGAGGCGATCATGGACACCAACGCCTGCCGCGCCTTCGACTTCCAGATGGCGCAGGCGCTGGATTCGGTGACCAACAATTGCGACTGGTCGATCCACACCGACATCGACGCCCTGCCCCGGTCCTCCCTGCTCCACTGGCTGTGGCAGGTGAAGTTCGAGGCGGCGAAGAACGTCGCCCACGTGGTGGACAAGATGCTCCACGCCACCGGCGGCACCGGCTTCCGCCCGGCGCTCCAGATCGAGCGCTATCTGCGCGACGGCAAGGCCGGCTGGGTGATGGGCCCCACCAACGAGGTGCTGCGCCAGTTCGTCGGCAAGGCCTCGCTCCTGGGCTTCGAGGTGCTGGACTACTGGAACAAGTCCATCAACCACCGGGTGCTCAACAACGAGATCAAGAAGATGGACGACGCCGAGAAGCGCGCCTTCGCCGAGAAGCTGCTGGCGGAGGTCGAGCCGGCCAAGGTGGCGTGAGGGGCGCGGTCTGGGTCAAAACAGCCGTCATGCTCCGGCCCGATCGGAGCATCCAGCGCAGAGTTCCGGGTCGTGGGGCCATGGGCCCTCCGGTCAGGCCGGAGGGCGACGGTAAAAGAGCGGAAGCGCGGTTCCCCTCTCCCCTTGTGGGAGAGGGTGCCGAGCGGAGCGAGGCGGGAGAGGGGTCCGCGCCGCGTGGGGCGTCCCATATCCCGCAGGACACTGACTCCCCTCACCCTGCCCTCTCCCGCAAGGGGAGAGGGGGCAAAGGGCGCGGTCTGGGTCAAAACAGCCGTCATGCTCCGGCCTGACCGGAGCATCCATTCGCGGGTGGCGGGACGGACCGCACATGGGCCCTCCGGTCAAGCCGGAGGGCGACGGCGGAAAGGTGCGTGCGGCGCGGGTCATGCAGGCGGAGCGAAATTGTCTTACAATAGCGGCGTGGATCCATATTCGAGAGAGCCATTGCCATGACCGCCATTGATCTCGACGCCCGTTTCGACCCGCGCGAATTGCGCAATGCCCTGGGCCGCTTCGCCACCGGCATCGCCGTGGTGGCGGCCCATGACGCGGAAGGCCCCATGGGGGTGACGGTGAACTCGTTCTCCTCCGTCTCCCTCGACCCGCCGCTGGTGCTGTTCTCCATGGCGCGCGGCCTTCTCTCGCTGCCGCGCTTCGAGAAGGTGGAGGCCTATGCGGTGAACATCCTGCTGGAGGGCCAGGAGGCCATCTCCAACAGCTTCTCGCGCCCCGGCGCCGACAAGTTCGCCGGCGTCGACTGGGTCAAGGGCGTCACCGGCGCCCCCAAGCTCACGCCCACCCTCGCCACCTTCGAGTGCGTGCCCTACGCGCACTATGACGGCGGCGACCACGTCATCTTCGTCGGCCGCGTGGTGCATCTCCACGTGGAGGACGAGGGCAGCCCGCTGCTCTATTTCCGCGGCAGCTACCGGCTGCTCGCCACCGAGAAAGGCTAGCGCATGGACGCCGTCGTCACGCCCCCTTCCGCCCCCGCGCCCGGTGCCCTGCGCCGCCACACGGTGCGGGGCGGCGGGTGCGAGGCCTTCGCGCTCAAGGCGGGCGACGGCGTCACCATCACCGATCCCGAAGGGCTCCAGAGCGCATGCGTCTTCGCGTTCGACGGCACGGGCGAGGCCGGCGCGCGGCTCGGCCTGTCCGGCGCAACAGCAGGGCCTGATCTGGCGGCGGTGATCGCCGATGCGGGCGCGAGCGGCATCGCAGCGGCGCGCCTGCTGGCGGCCCACGGCATCGTCCCCGGCGCGCAGAAGGGGCGGCTCGCGCTTGCAGCCGGCCCGGTGCCGGGCGGCAGCGTTACGCTCACCGCCGGCGCCGACCTGCTGCTGGTGGTGGCCGCCCCCGGCCGCCCCATGGCGCCGGACGCGCAGGAGCCGCCCACCGACCTCCTGGTCACCATCGCCCGCGCCGCCGGGTTCGACGATCTGCCCGCGCCATTGGCCGAGCCGAAGCTTGATCTCAGGGTGCCGGCGGCCGAGGCGCGCGCGCTCACGGTGAAGGCGGGCGACTATATCCAGATCATCGACGTCGCCGGCCGCCAGTGCTCGGACTTCCTCGCCTTCGATGCGAAGGCACTGGAGGCGGGCGAGGAATTCGGCCTCGACGCCACCACCACCCGCACCCTGATGGGCGCGGCCTATCCCGGCCCCGGCCTGCACTCGAAGTATTTCGACGCGCGCCAGATGGCGCTGGTGGAGGTGGTGCGCGACACGGTGGGCCGGCACGACACCTTCGCGCTCGCCTGCTCGGCGAAATATTACGAGGACATGGGCTATCCGGGCCACGCCAACTGCTCGGACAATTTCAATGCCGCGCTCAAGCCCTTCGGCATCGCCGAGCGGCGCGGCTGGCCGGCCATCAACTTCTTCTACAACACCGCGATCGAAGGCTCGAACGCGCTCGCCATGGACGAGCCGTGGTCGCAGGCGGGCGACTATGTGCTGCTGCGCGCGCTCACCGACCTCGTCTGCGCGGTGTCGTCATGCGCCGACGACATCGACGCCGCCAACGCCTGGGAGCCCACCGACATCCATGTCCGCGTCTATGACGCGCGCGAGGACTTCTCCAAGGGGATCGCCTTCCGCATGACGCCCGACGCCGAGCCGCGCCTGACCCGCGAGAGCGCCTTCCATCCGCGCACGTCGCTTCTCACCCGCAATTTCGTGGAGTATCGCGGCTTCTGGCTGCCCGCCGCCTTCACCGGCGAGGGGCCGATCGCCGAATACTGGGCCTGCCGCGAGAGGGCGGCGGTGATGGACCTGTCGGCGCTGCGCAAGTTCGAGGTGACGGGGCCGGACGCGGAAGTCCTGCTCCAGCGCACGGCGACCCGCGACATCCGCAAGCTCACCATCGGCCAGGTGGTCTATACCGCGCTCTGCTACGACAGCGGCGGCATGCTGGACGACGCCACCATCTTCCGCCTCGGCCCGGCGAACTTCCGCGTGGTGTGCGGCGAGGAGTTCACCGGCAAGTGGCTGCGCGACAAGGCCGCCGATTGGGGCCTGAAGGCGTTCGTGAAGTCCTCCACCGACCAGCTCCACAACATCGCCGTGCAGGGCCCGCTCAGCCGCGAGATTCTTTCGGCGCTGATCTGGACCGGGCCGACCCAGCCGGCCATCGCCGAACTGAAGTGGTTCCGCTTCGCGGTCGGCCGGCTCGGCGGGCCGCAGGGGCCGGCGCTGGTGATGTCGCGCACCGGCTATACCGGCGAGCTGGGCTTCGAGGTGTGGTGCCACCCGAAGGATGCGGTGGCGCTGTGGGACGCGGTGTGGGCCGAGGGCGCGCCCAAAGGCCTGAAGCCGCTCGGCCTTGCCGCCCTCGACATGCTGCGGGTGGAAGCGGGCCTGGTGTTTGCGGGCTATGACTTCTGCGACCAGACCGACCCGTTCGAGGCCGGCATCGGCTTCACCGTGGCGGCGAAGGAGGAGGACTTCGTCGGCAAGGCCGCGCTCGCCCGGCGCAAGGCCAATCCTGCCCGCAGGCTGGTGGGGCTCCTCGTCGCCTCCAACGAGGACGTGGGCCACGGCGATCCGGTGCATGTGGGGCGTGCCCAGGTGGGCGTCGTCACGTCCGCCGCCAAGTCGCCGATCCTGAAGGCGCAGATCGCGCTCGCCCGGCTCGACGTGTCGGCGGCGGCGGAGGGGGCCGAGGTGGAAATCGGCAAGCTCGACGGCCAGCGCAAGCGCATCGGCGCGCGCATCGTGCCGTTCCCGCATTTCGACCCGCAGAAGACCCGGGTGAGGGCCTGACGGCCAGCGCCATGGGGTGCTGAAGAACGCGGCGCCTGCCCAAGAATTCGGCGGGCGATGACTATCATTTACCAGCTCCGCATGGCGATTTCTGACCATCTCCTCATTGACAACTATTTTTCTTGTGAAGAAAATTAGACCCATGTCCGGCACGCCGGTCCGAGCGCATCACGGGAGGCGGACGCCGTTCCCATATGAGCGAGCCGAGATGAGCGATCAGGGCATCAAGAGCCGGCCGAAATACCAGCCCATCGCGCCCGAACCGGCGGGGCGACACCATCTGCTGGTGGTGGAGGGCGCCGAGGTTCCCGGCGGGGCGCTGGCGGAGGGGGTGAGCCCCGCCGCCTTCGAGGTCTGGACCGTGGCCCATCGCAGCGCCGTTCCCGGCGCGCCGGTGATGGAGGAGGCGGCGGGCGCGGTGCGCACCTTCCGCTCAGTGCCGCATCTGCTCGGCGCGCTTCAGGAGCGGCTCGCCCGCGAGCGCATGGGTCTGCGGCTCTATGGCGCCGGCACCGAGCCGTTTGTGTGGGACGTGTTCGGCATCGCCCAGGCCGCCGGCCTCGGCCGCCAGGAAACCGGGTTCGCCCATGTGGGCACCCAGGCGCGGCGCATCTTCTGCGTCCATTGCCGGGCGGTGACGGAGAACGTCTCCACCTCCATCGTCACCTGCTCCGGCTGCGGCGCGTCGCTGTTCGTGCGCGACCACTTCTCGCGCCGGCTCGCCGCCTTCATGGGCGTTCAGGTGGATGCCGAGGTTCCCGGCGAGGTGCCCGAGGCCGAGGAGCTTTACGCATGAGCCCCGCCGCAACCTGCGACGTGCGCGTGCGCGAGATCGAGCCTCTGGCGCCCGGCCTCAAGCGCTTCTCCTTCGAGCCGGCCCATGGCGGCCTGTTCTCGACCCCGCCGGCGGGCGGCCACGTGATGCTCACTTTGCGCGACGGCGCGCGGGTGATGAAGAACGCCTATTCCCTGGTCTCGCCGCCGGCCGAGCGGGCGCGCTACGACATCATCGTCCGGCTGGTGGCCCAGTCGCGCGGCGGCTCGGCTTTCCTGCACCACAAGGTGGCGCGCGGCGACGTGCTGGAGATGGCCCCTCCGCTCAGCCTGTTCCCCGTGGCGGCGACGGCAAAGAAGCACCTGCTCATCGGCGGCGGCATCGGCATCACGCCGCTGCTCTCCCATCTGCCGGAGCTGAAGGCGCGCGGCGCCCGCTACGAACTGCACCAGCTCTCCGTGGCGGACGAGGCGGCGGTGTTCGAGCGCCTGCTCGCCCCGTTCGCGGCGGGCGCGGAGATCCGCGTCCATGGCGGCGGGCGCGCCGCCTTCGACATGGCCGGCCTGCTGGCGCGCCAGCCGCTCGGCACGCACCTTTATGTGTGTGGGCCGCGCGCGCTTATGGACGCCGTGAGCGGCACCGCTCTGGCGCTCGGCTGGCCCAAGGGCAAGATCCACAAGGAGAGCTTCGGCGACACTTCGGGCGGCCTGCCCTTCAAGGCGGTGCTGAAGCGCTCCGGCATCGAGGTGGAGGTCGGCGCGACCCAGTCGCTGCTGGAGGCCATGGAGGCGGCGGGCGTCGCGGCGCCCTGTCTGTGCCGCGGCGGCGCCTGCGGCGAGTGCCGCACTCCCGTCATCGAGGGCGAGGTGGAGCACCGCGACGACTTCCTCTCGGCGGAGGAGAAGGCCGCCGGCACGGCCATCATGACCTGCGTCTCCCGCGCCCGCGGGCCGCGCCTGGTGATTGATCTGTAAGTGGGGAACCTCCCCTCCCCACACGGGGGAGGGGTTCACCGGGCAACGGCTCGGCGGCCTCAATTCAAAGGACGAGACCATGACCTTGCAGTTCAAGCCGTCCGAGACCTTCCGCGACACCTTCACCTACGCCAAGACGGCGGAAGACATCCTGCGCTTTCCGTTCCCGTTCCCCGAAGACGAATACATGTACTCGGTGAACATCGAACCCCACGTGAAAGGCGGGCCGACGGCGGCGTTCCAGGCGGTGTTCGACATCGACGAGCACTATGTGGCCGAGTGCCGCGAGCGGGCGAAGGTGCTCGCCGAGGACCCCAAGCGCTGCCAGGTTCTGCCGCACATGATGGCGGCCGAGTGGGACACGCTGGAGCTCATCATGGAGAGCCTCGCGGCGGATTATCCCGAGCACTTCACGCTCACCAAGGCGGGCGACCTGTGGACCTGGGTGAACCGCCCGCTCGGCCTGCAGCAGTCCTTCACCTTCGGCAAGGCGGAGACGCTGCCCTGCCCGCCGTTTGAATTCATCACCCGCCAGGCGCAGGGCGATTTCACGCTCCAGGACCAGCGCGAGGACAACCTGTTCGTGGACGGCGGCATGGTGACGACCCAGGCCGACTGGTCGCTGGAGTTCGACATCGGCATGACGTTCCACGAATGGCACGGCCCGGTGCCGCTGGCGCACGAGAAGGGCGTGTTCGACCGGGCGCTGAAATACCTGATGCGCCTGCAATGCGGCCAGCCGGTGCGGCGCCTCAACTGGACCATGACGGTCAATCCCCGGCTCGACACCTCGCCGGAGAACTACCCCGTCTGGGGGCCGGACAAGGCCACCGTGACGCCCGAGAACGTGGCCGAGAAGGTGCATCTGCGGGTGGAATTGCAGACCCTGTTCCGCCTGCCGCGCTCCAATGCCATCCTGTTCGGCATCCGCTGCTACCTGACCTCGGTGGCGGACATCGCGCGGGTGCCGAAATGGCGCCGCCGCCTGCACCGGGTGCTGCGCGACCTCCACCCCGACATTATCGGCTACAAGGGCCTGCCGCGCTACCGGCAGATGGTGATCGATCATCTCGCCCCGTTCGACGACGGCGTCCCCACCTCCCGGGGCATCGCGCCCGACACGGACACGCTCGACGCGGCACGCTGAGCCTCAGGTGCCGCGCGGCTTGGCGCGGGTGGTGGGATCGGCCTGGGACGGGTCCTCGGGCCAGGGATGCTTGGGATAGCGCCCGCGCATCTCCGCGCGCACGTCGCGCCACGAGCCGCGCCAGAATTGCGGCAGGTCCTTGGTGACCTGGATCGGCCGGCGCGCCGGCGAGAGCAGAGCGAGGGTCAGCGGAATGCGCCCGCCGGCGAGCGCGGGATGCGTCGTGAGCCCGAACAATTCCTGCACCCGCACCTCCACCTGCGGGCCGCCCTCGGCGGCATAGTCCACCGGCAGGCGGGTGCCCGTGGGGGCGGTGAAATGGGTCGGCGCCTCCGCCTCCAGGCGCGCCGCGAGCGCATAGGGCAGGAGCGCCTTCAGCGCCGCGTCGAGGTCGGAGGCGGTGATCTCCGCGAGCGCCGTGCGGCCCGCGATGAAGGGCGCCAGCCAGTCGCCCGCCGTGGCGGCGAGGGCGGCGTCGGCAAGGTCGGGCCAGGGCTCGCCCTCGGCGGCACGCAGGAAGGCGACGCGGTCGCGCCACTGGGCGAGCGACGGGGAGAAGGGCAGGCGGGCGATGCCGAGGCCGGCGACGCCTTCCGCCAGCAGGCGCGCGGTTGCGGCATCGGGCGGCGTGGGCCGCGGGCGCGACGACAGGGTCAGCGCGCCGAGCCGGCGCGTCTGCCGCGCGCGGACCGCGGCGGCACCGGCGTCGAACGTCACCTCCAGCCCCTCGCCGATCTCGGCCGCGAACAGGGCCTCGATCTCGTCCTCGGCGAGTGCAGCGGCGAGCAGGATGCGCGCGGCATCCGCCCGGCCCGACATCTCGGCGACGGCGAGGTAGGGCGCCTTCGCGAGCGCCGCCGCCGGGTCCACCGCCCCGGCCCGGCCGTTGCGCAGCAGGAAGCGCGTGCCGTCGCCGCGCGCTTTGGCGACGCGGTCCGGGAAGGCGAGTGCCAGCAGCGCGGCGGGGGAGGGCGCCGCGCGCCGCGCGTCCGCCGCGCCCCTGGCCGCCTCGGTCCAGCGCTGGGCGAGGCGGCGGGCATCCTCGGCGCGGCGCGAGCGGTCGCGGCGGAAATCGTCGAGCCGATGCAGCAGATCGACGCCGTCGCCGCCCAGCCCGCGCTCGGTCAGCACGGCGGCGATCTCGCCCGCCTGGCGCCCGGCGCCGCTTTCGGCCCCCATCACCACCATGTGGGCGAGGCGCGGCGGCAGCGGCAGGCGCGCCATGCGCGCGCCCAGCGGCGTGACGCGGCCCTCCGCGTCCAGCGCGCCGAGCAGAGCCAGGAGCGCCTTCGCCTCCTTCACAGCCGGTTCGGGCGGCGGGTCGAGGAAGGGCAGGCTCGCCGGCTCGCGCACCCCGGCGCGGGCGAGGTCGAGCACCAGGCCGGTCAAGTCGGCGGAGAGGATTTCCGGCGTCGCGAAGGGCTTCAGGCTCGCCGTCTCGCCCTCGCTCCACAGCCGGAAGCACACGCCCGGCTCGGTGCGCCCGGCGCGGCCGCGCCTCTGGTCGGCGCCGGCGCGGGAGACGCGCTCGGTCACGAGCGTGGTGAGCCCCACGTCCGGCTCGAAGCGCGGCACGCGGGCAAGGCCGCTGTCCACCACCACGCGCACCCCCTCGATGGTGAGCGAGGTCTCGGCGATGGAGGTGGCGAGCACCACCTTGCGCCGGCCCGCGGGGGCGGGCAGCAGCGCCCGGTCCTGCTCCGCCGCATCCATGGCGCCGAACAGCGGCACGAGGTCGACGGCAGGGTCGCGCACCTTCTCCGCCAGGAAGTCGCGGGTGCGGCGGATCTCGGCGGCGCCGGGCAGGAAGGCGAGGATCGAGCCCTGCTCCTCGGAGAGCGCGCGGACGATCGCCTCCGCCATCTGTCCCTCGATCCGCGCGCGCGGGTCGCGGCCGAGATGGCGCGTGGCAACCGGAAAGGCGCGGCCTTCGCTTGCGATCACCGGGGCCGGGGCGCCTTCGGTGCCCATGAGCGCGGCGACGCGCGCGCCGTCGAGGGTGGCGGACATGGCGAGGAGGCGCAGGTCGTCGCGCAGCCCGCGCTGGCTGTCCAGCGCCAGCGCGAGGCCGAGATCGGCGTCGAGGCTGCGCTCGTGGAACTCGTCGAACAGCACGGCCGCGACGCCGGCAAGCTCCGGATCGTCCAGCACCATGCGGGTGAACACGCCCTCGGTCACCACCTCGATGCGGGTGCGCGCGGAGACCTCCGAGCGCAGCCGCACCCGGTAGCCGACCCGCTCGCCGACCCGCTCTCCCAAAGTCTGCGCCATGCGGTGGGCGGCGGCGCGCGCCGCGAGGCGGCGCGGCTCCAGGACGAGGATCTTGCCGCCCCTCACCCAGGGCGCGTCGAGCAAGGCCAGCGGCACCCGCGTGGTCTTGCCGGCGCCCGGCGGCGCCACCAGCACGGCCGCCGGCGTGGCGGCGAGGGTGCGCATCAGGTTGTCGAGGACCGCATCGATGGGAAGCGGCGCGAAGGCGGGCGGCATGGCGGTGTCATAGACCACAATCGCCCCGGCGGGCGAGGGTGGCGCGATACGCGGGCGGCTGAATATCGCGTAAATGCCGTGAATTAATGTAAATCTCATAATGAGACGTATTATCTATTGAACCACTCGACATAGTCGAATAATCGGGAAGGCGACCTGACCCATCCGGAGAGCATCATGCGCCGTCCTCTGTTCGCCGCCCTCGCCGCGGCGCTCCTCCTTTCCGGTCCGCTCGCGGCGGCGGACGGCAAGCCCCTGCGCATCGGCATCCTCAACGACCAGTCCGGCATCTATGCCGACATGGCCGGCCCCGGCTCGGTGATCGCCGCGCAGATGGCGGTGGAGGATTTCGGCGGCAAGGTGCTCGGCCGGCCGATCGAGATCGTCGTCGGCGACCACCAGAACAAGCCGGACGTGGGCTCGGCCATCGTCAACCGCTGGATCGACGAGCAGGGCGTCGACGTGATCGCCGACATCCCCACCTCCTCGGTGCTGCTGGCGGTGCAGGAGATCGGCCGGCGCAAGGACAAGTTGGTGCTCGCCTCCACCGGCGGGTCGTCCGATTTCACCGGCAAGTTCTGCGCCCCCACCGGCATCCACTGGACCTACGACACCTATGCGCTGGCCGCCGGCACCGGCGCCTCGCTGGCGAAGGACGGGCCGTGGTTCTTCATCACCGCCGACTACGCCTTCGGCGCGGCGCTGGAGCGCGACACCGCCCAGGCGGTGGAGAAGGGCGGCGGCAAGGTGGTGGGCCGGGTGAAGCACCCGCAGGGCTCCACCGACTTCTCCTCCTACCTGCTCCAGGCCCAGGGTGCGGGCGCCAAGCTCATCGCCTTCGCCAATTCGGGCGCGGACCAGGTGAACGCCATCAAGCAGGCCAACGAGTTCGGCATCCCGCAGTCGGGCATCAAGCTCGCCGGGCTCTATCTCCACATCACCGACATCCACGCCATCGGCCTGCCCACCGCCAAGGGGCTGATCCTGACGCAGGGCTTCTACTGGGACCTCAATGACGAGACCCGCGCCTGGTCGAAGCGCTTCTACCAACGCCACAAGGCCATGCCCACCATGGGCCAGGCGGGCGTCTATTCGTCGATCCTGCACTATCTCAAGGCGGTCCAGGCGGCCGGCACCGCCGACACCGGCACGGTGGTGGCGCAGATGAAGGCGACCCCGGTGGACGACTTCTTCTCCCATGGCGGGCGCATCCGCGAGGACGGCCGCATGGTGCACGACCTCTATCTGCTGAAGGTGAAGGCGCCCGATCAGCAGAAGTATCCCTGGGACTATCTGGAGCTGATCCGCGTCATCCCCGGCGACGAGGCGTTCCGCCCGCTGAACGAGGGCGGCTGCCCGCTGGTGAAGGCGGCGGCGAACTGATCGGCCGCGCGCGGCACTCCCCCGCCCGCGTGCCTTGCGTCGCGGCGCGCGGGGTGGCTTAAGAGCCTTTTCCGCCTTCGGGCCGCGCTGAGGCACTGTTTCATGTCCCTTGCCCCTTCCAGCCTCACCGACAAGGTCACCACCTTCGCCCTCGGCGCCGAGATCGTCGCCGCCGCCTTCCTCGACGCGACGCCGGCCTTCGCGGGCGCACAGGGGCAGGTGTTCCTGGGCGTCGGCGGCGGCAAAGCGGTGACGGCGCATGAGGGCGCGGTGCTGTGCGCGGTGGCGGACGGCACCCGCCTCATCACCGGCGGCGACGACGGGCGGGTGGTTGAGACACGCGCGGACGGCAGCGTCACCGAGATCGCATCCCACACCGGCCGCTGGATCGACCGCATCGCGCTCGGCCCGGACGGCACGCTCGCTTATTCCGCCGGCAAGACCGCATTCGTGATCGCCAAAGGCGAGACGAAGAGCTTCGAGGCGCCGTCCACCGTGGGCGGCCTCGCCTTCGCGCCGAAGGGCCTGAGACTCGCCATCGCCCATTATGGCGGGGCAACGCTGTGGTTTCCCAACGCGCCCTCGGCCAAGCCGGAGCTTCTGGGCTGGAAGGGCTCGCATCTCGGCCTCGCCTTCTCGCCGGACGGGCGCTTCCTGGTCTCCACCATGCAGGAGCCGGCGCTGCACGGCTGGCGCGTGGTGGACGGCGCCCACATGCGCATGACCGGCTACCCCTCGCGGGTGAAGTCCTTCGCCTTCACGGCGGACGGCAAGTGGCTCGCCACCTCCGGCTCGGGCGAGGTGGTGATGTGGCCGTTCCAGGCCAAGGACGGCCCCATGGGCAAGGCGCCGACCATGGTCGCGCCGTCGGCCTCCTCGCGGGTGCTGGTTGTGGCCTGCCATCCGAAGGACCCGGTGATCGCCGCCGGCTACGAGGACGGCATGGTGCTGATGGCGCGCATCTCGGACAGCGCGGAAATCCTCCTGCGGGCACCCGACGCCGATCCGCTTGCCGCCATCGCCTGGCACCCGGCGGGCGGCGCCGTGGCCTATGCCACCCAGAGCGGGGCGGCGGGCGTGCTGGCCTTCTGATGTCCCGCATTCGCTAAGTCACGGGCCTGTCGCGGTCTGGCGCCATAGGCTAACGTGACGCGCCTTCGCATCTGCGAAGCGGCCAGCAGGGAGCCATGCCGATGAAGATCGCTGACGTCCGCCGCACCGCCTATTCCATGCCGCTCGTCAGCCCGTCCTATCCGCGGGGTCCCTACCGCTTCTTCGACCGCGAGTTCATGATCATCACCTACCGCACCGATCCCGCGGCGCTGGAGGAAGTGGTGCCGGAGCCGCTGAAGGTCGGCGAGCCCATCGTCAAGTACGAGTTCATCCGCATGCCGGATTCCACCGGCTTCGGCGACTATACCGAGACCGGGCAGGTGATCCCGGTCACGCTGGACGGCGTCGCCGGCGGCTATGTGCACTCCATGTATCTCGACGACGAGGCGCCGATCGCCGGCGGCCGCGAGATCTGGGGCTTCCCGAAGAAGTACGCCAACCCCAAGTTCCAGGTGGAGACCGACACGCTGGTCGGCACCCTGAACTATGGCAGCGTGCTTTGCGCCTCCGCCACCATGGGCTACAAGCACGTGCCCGCCGACAAGGATAAGGTGCTCGCCTCGCTGCTGGCGCCGAGCTTCCTCATCAAGATCATCCCGGACGTGGACGCCAAGCCGCGCATCTGCGAGCTGGTCCGCTACTATCTGGAAGACATCACCCTCAAGGAATGCTGGACCGGCCCGGCGGCGCTCGGCCTGTTCCCCCACGCCATCTGCGACGTGGCGAAGCTGCCGGTGCTGGAGGTGCTCTCGGCGGTGCACCTCAAGGCCGACCTGACGCTCGGCCTGGGCGAGGTGGTCTACGACTATCTGGCCGAGGACAAGTGATCCCTCGCGGGATGCGCGGCGCGCCCGCCCATCCCGCCATCGCCCGACGCCGCGCCCGGAGATGAGACGACATGAACCCGCATGCCAAGGCCTTGCCCGCCGACCTCTGCGACATGATCAACGAGTATGACCGCGTCGCCCTCGTGTTCCAGGGCGGCGGCGCGCTCGGCGCCTACCAGGCCGGGGTCTACGAGGCGCTGTCGGAGACCGGCTGCGAGCCGAACTGGATTTCCGGCGTTTCGATCGGCGCCATCAACTCGGCCATCATCGCCGGCAACACGCCGGAGAACCGGCTGCCGCGACTTCGGGAATTCTGGGAGACCATCTCCCGCCGCAAGGTGCTGCCCTGGACGCCGGAGGGCGACGTGTTCCGCGCCATGCGCAACCAGTTCAGCGCGTCCATGACCATCCTGCAGGGCCAGCCGGGCTTCTTCCGCCCTCGCTTCCCCAACCCCTGGCTGCTGCCCACCGGCGCCACCGGCGCCACCTCCTTCTACGACACCTCGCCGCTGCACGAGACGCTGCTGAAGCTGGTGGACTTCGACATCATCAATTCCGGCGAGAAGCGCTTCTCGGTCGGCGCGGTGAACGTGCGCACCGGCAATTTCATCTATTTCGACAACAAGATCCACACCATCGGGCCGGAGCACATCATGGCCTCCGGCGCGTTGCCGCCGGGCTTCCCGGCCATCAAGATCGAGGGCGAATACTATTGGGACGGCGGCGTCGTCTCCAACACCCCGCTCCAGTTCCTGCTGGACCAGCCGGACCATCCGAGCGCGCTGGTGTTCCAGGTGGACCTGTTCAGCGCCCGCGGGCCGCTGCCGCGCGACATGTTCGACGTCTCCGAGCGGCAGAAGGACATCGCCTATTCGAGCCGCACCCGCTACACGACCGACGTGTTCCGCCGGGTCCAGGAGTTGCGCGCCAAGCTCTACGAATCGCTGCTGCGCATCCCCGAGCAGCTGCGCACGCCGGAAGACCAGCAGCTGATCGACGAATACGGCGCCTCCGGCCCGGTCAACATCTGCCACCTGATCTATCAGGAGAAGACCTACGAGCGGGAATTCAAGGACTACGAATTCTCCGGCACCTCCATGCGCGATCACTGGCAGACCGGCTACGAGGACACGCTAAAGACGCTCTCGCGCCGCGAATGGCTGAAGAAGCCGGACGATTCCATCGGCATCGTCGTCCACGACATCCACCGCCTGTCGGAGTGACGGCGGCGCTCAGGCCGTGAGCTTGAGGATGCCGCGCGCGGCCATGTAGAGGCCGAGCAGCGTGAGGAAGCCGAAGAAGATCCGCGAGAACAGCTCGGGCGAGGCCATGATGCGCAGGCGCCGCCCGAGGTTCAGCCCGAGCCCCGCCGGCAGCAGCGCCGCGATCGAGGCGCCGATGATCCACGGGTCCAGCAGCGGCGCGCCCGAACTGCCGGGCCACATCAGGATCGGCATCATCGCGAAAGAGGCCACCATGAAGTTCAGGCCCAGCGCCTGCACCATGTCGTCCCGCCCGAGCCCCAGCGCCTTGAAGAACACCACCGCCGGCAGCATCGCCATGCTGGTCATGCCGTTGATGACGCCGGTGGCGAGGCCGACGACCGGCGCGAGCGGCCCCTCCCACCCCTCCGGCAGGTGGACGTGGACGGAGGCGAGGCCGAGCAGGCCGTAGCAGCACACGACGATGCCCATGGCCGGCAGGGTGAACGGCGAATCGAGCCCGCCGATGCCGAAGCCGCCGATGAAGGTGCCCACCGTCAGGCCGGTCATCATGCTGGCGAAGCGCCGCGCGGTGGAGCGCGCGCCCGGCCCGGTGGCGTATTGCCAGACATTGGTGAAGGCGGCGGGAATGATGAGCAGCGCCACGGCCTGCGGCGGCGGCAGGATCAGCGTGAGCAGGCCGATGGCGACCGTGGGCATCCCCATGCCCACCATGCCCTTCACCGCGCCGGCGAGGACCATCACGAAAAAACCGATGAGGATCACGCTGGGTATCATCGCGGGCAAAGCGGGGGAGGAAGCCTCTTCTTGCGCCTTCCCGGCGCGGCGCGCAACCGTCCGGACGCGTCATAAAAGCTTATGGCTCCATGACTCTTCTTCATGGGAGCGGCGCGGCCGCGCCGCGCGTCGCGCGCCGGGAAGGGGCGGGGGCTCATCGCCCCCGGCCCTGCCTGTGCGCCTACTCGGCCGCCACTGCGGCGGGCGCCGCCGGTGCGTCGAAGCGCGCGAGGAGGCTCGCCTCCTCGGCCTTGGCGGCAGCGAGGTGGCGTTCCTTCACCGGCCCGTAGCCGCGGATCTTCTCCGGGATCGCGGCGATCGCCACCGCCACGGCATGGTTGGCGAGGTCGAGCCGGGGCAGCAGCGTGCCGATGGTGCGCTCATAGTCGGCGACCAGCCGGCGCTCGGTGCGGCGCTCGGCGCTGTAGCCGAACACGTCGAGCGCGGTGCCGCGCAGCCCCTTGAACTTCGCCAGAACGCCGAGCGCCTTCAGCATCCAGGGGCCGAAGCTCATCTTGCGCGGCTCCCCGGTCGCGGGGTTGGCGCGGGCGAGAAGCGGCGGCGCCATGTGGAACTCGAAGCGCAGCGTGCCGTCGAAGGCGCCGTCCACCTGGCGCAGGAAGTCGCCATCGGTGAACAGCCGGGCGACCTCGTACTCGTCCTTGTAGGCCATGAGCTTGTAGAGGTTCCGGGCGACCGCCTCCGCAAGGCCGGAGCGGCCCGGCGCGCGCGCGGCCTCGGCGGCGCGCACCTTCTCGACCAAGGCGCGATAGCGCGCCGCATAGGCGGCGTCCTGGTAGAGCGTGAGGTCGGCGACGCGGCGGGCGATCACCTCGTCGAGGTCCTGCGACAGGCGGCGCGCCGGCGAGCCCTCGCCCTTCGGCGCGGCAAGCTGCTCCACCCGCGCCGGATCGTACGCCGCGCGGCGGCCCCACAGGAAGGCGGCCTTGTTCATGGCGACCGCCTCGCCGTTCAGCTCGATGGCGCGCTCGATCGCCTCGGCCGACACCGGCAGGGCGCCGAACTGGTAGGCGTAGCCCACCATGAAGATGTTCTGCGCCAGCGAGTTGCCGAACAATGCGGTGGCGAGGCGGTTGGCCTCGATGAAGTGGGTGTTCTCCGGCCCCGCCGCCTGGGAGATGGTGCGCTTGATGCGCTCGGTGGGCAGCGAATAGTCCGCGTTGCGGGTGAAGTCGCCCGGCAGCACCTCGTGGGTGTTGACCACCACCAGCGTCTTGCCCGGCTTCACCGCGGCCAGCACCTTCTTGGTGCCGGCGACGACGATGTCGCCGCCCAGCACCACGTCGGCGCCGCGGGCGGGAACCCGGATGGCGGTGATGTCGGCGGGGTCCCTGGCAAGGCGGATGTGGCTGTAGACCGCGCCGCCCTTCTGGGCGAGGCCGGCCATGTCGATCATGCCGCAGGCCTTGCCCTCAAGGTGCGCCGCCATGCCGATGATGGCGCCGATGGTGACGACGCCGGTGCCGCCCACCCCGGTGGCGATGATGCCGTAGGTGCCGTCGATCTCCGGCAAAACGGGAACGGGCAGGGCCGCCCATTCGCCGCCGCCCGCCGCCGCGCCGGCCGCCTTCTTCGGCTTCGCGCCATGGACCGTGACGAAGGACGGGCAGAAGCCGTTCACGCACGAGAAGTCCTTGTTGCAGGACGACTGGTCGATCTCGCGCTTGCGGCCCCACTCGGTCGCCAGCGGCTGGACCGACACGCAGTTGGACTTCACGCCGCAGTCGCCGCAGCCTTCGCACACGCGCTCGTTGATGATGACGCGCTTGTCCGGGTCCGGGAAGGCGCCGCGCTTGCGGCGGCGCCGCTTCTCGGAAGCGCAGGTCTGGTCGTAGATCAGGACCGTCACGCCCGGGATTTGCGCCAGTTCGCGCTGGACCTCGTCGAGGTCGTCCCGGTGGCGGATGGTGAGCCCGCCGGGCCACAGCGTGTTCGGCGGATACTTGTCCGGCTCGTCGGTCACGACGACCACGCGCTTCGCGCCCTCGGCCGCCACCTGCCGCGCGATCACCGGAACGGTGAGGTCGCCCTCGTGGTGCTGCCCGCCGGTCATGGCAACGGCATCGTTGAACAGGAGCTTGTAGGTGACGTTCACGCCCGAGGCGATCGACGCGCGCAGCGCCAGGTAGCCGGAATGGTTGTAGGTGCCGTCGCCGAGATTCTGGAACACATGGCCGCGCTTGGAGAACGGCGCTTCGCCGATCCAGTTGGCGCCCTCGCCGCCCATCTGGGTGAAGCCGGTGGTCTCCCGGTCCATCCACTGCACCATGTAGTGGCAGCCGATTCCGGCATAGGCGCGCATGCCCTCGGGCACCTTGGTGGAGGTGTTGTGCGGGCAGCCGGAGCAGAAATAGGGGATGCGGTTCGCCACGTCGCCGGTGGCGGCGAGCACGCGCTGCGCCTCCTCCAGCTCGCCGACGCGCTGGGCGATGTCCGGCATGTCGCCATAGGCCAGAAGGCGGCGGCCGAGCTGGATGGCGATGTCGTTCGGGTCGAGCGCGCCCTTCACCGGGAACATCCAGCGGCCCTGCTCGTCCTTCTTGCCGATGCAGACCGGCTGGTTGGCGGTGCCGTAAAGCTCCTCGCGCACCTGCACCTCGATGAGGGAGCGCTTCTCCTCCACCACCATGATGAGGTCGAGGCCGCGCGCGAATTCCTGGAGCCCCTGCGTCTCCAGCGGCCAGGGGCAGGCCACCTTCCAGATGCGGATGCCGAGGTCGTTGGCGCGCACTTCGTCGATGCCCAGCTCGTCCAGCGCCAGGCGCACGTCGAGATAGGACTTGCCGACGGTCGCGATGCCGATGCGCGGGCGCGCCCCGCCCGAGGTGATGAAGCGGTTGAGGCGGTTGGCCCTCAGATAATGCAGGATGGCGTCGCGCTTGAATTCCTGGAGCCGCTCCTCCTGCGCGATGGGGGTGTCGCCGAGGCGGATGTTGAGGCCGCCGGGCGGCATGGCGAAGTCGGTCGGCGTGACGATCGACACCCGGTCCAGGCGCCCGTCGACGATGCCGGTGCTCTCGATGGTGTCCTTCACCGCCTTGAGGCCGACCCAGGTGCCGGAGAAGCGCGACAGCGCCCAGGCATGCAGGCCGTAGTCGATGATCTCCTGAACGCCGGCGGGATTGAGCACCGGGATCATCACGTCGACGAAATGGAACTCGCTCTGGTGCGCGGTGGTGGAGCTCTCGCAGGTGTGATCGTCGCCCATCAGCGCGATCACGCCGCCATGCTTGGCCGTGCCGGCATTGTTGGCGTGGCGGAACACGTCGCCGGAGCGGTCGACGCCCGGCCCCTTGCCGTACCAGAGGCCGAACACGCCGTCGAAGCGGCCTTCCCCGCGCAGCTCCGCCTGCTGGGAGCCCCACAGGGCGGTTGCCGCCAGATCCTCGTTGAGGCCCGGCTGGAACTTGATGTCGTTGGCCTTCAAAAGCCGGTCTGCGCGGCCGAACTGCTGGTCGAGCCCGCCGAGCGGGGAGCCGCGGTAGCCCGTCACGTAGCCGGCCGTGTTGAGGCCGGCGCGGCGGTCGCGCTCCTTCTGCATCAATGCGAGGCGCACCAGCGCCTGGGTGCCGGAGACGAACACCCGCTCCTGCGAAAGGTCGTACTTGTCGTCGAGCGATACGGGCTTGAGAGCCATGGGCGCCTCCGGGGCGCGGCCAGCGCGGGACAAACCGCCGCAGCCGTCTTCCGTTCTAGGCTGGCACGGAGTGTCGCACCCGGCAATTTCGTTGTTCAAACTCTAATCGAAACGAAATTGCCCAAAAGCCAAGCGTGACGAATTTTGGTGCATTGCGGCATGCGGGGGCGCGGTGCAGCATCCGGAAAGCGGGCACTGTCAGAGCGCCGCTCTCAGCTCTTCCAGTGTGACCATCAGCGTCGTCGGCTCCGAAGGCGACGGGGCAAGGCCTATGGCTTGATAGAATCTCGCCGCCTCGTCTGAGAGAGCGTGCACCATCAGCCCGCGGATGCCGATGGCGTCGGCTGCGGACAGCACCCGCAGAGCGGCATCGCGGAACAGCGCGCAGCCCAGGCCGCGGCCCTGGTAGCGCGTGTCGATGGCCAGCCGGCCGAGGATCGCCATCGGGATCGGCTCCGGCATGTTGCGCCGGATCCTGCCGGTGGCGCCGGCGCAGGCGAGCGCGCCCGACGCAAGGGCGTAATAGGCGACGATGCGGCTCCCGTCCGCCACCACATAGGTGCGCGATGCGCCGGTCTGCTGGTTGCCGAGGGCGCGCCGCCTCAGCCAGTCGTCGAGGCTGGGCTGGCCGCAGGCGAACGACGCCGCATCGTGGTCCGGCCGGATGGGGGCCGGCGCGGACAGCGTCACTCCCACTGGGCCTTGGTCCGCATGGTGCGCTTCAACTGATCGCTGGGTGCCGGCGGCGCGTCCAGGCGCGCGAGGAAGTCGGCGTAGGCCTGGTCCCCCACCTGCACCAGCGCGCGGTCGAGCAGCACGTCCACCGCGGCGCGGCGGGCCGCCTCCAGAATGAAGTCCGTGCGCGACTTGCCCTGTGCCTTGGCCGCCCAGTCGATGAGGCTGCGGTCATCGGGCCGGATGCGCATGTTGAGGGCGTCGCGGGCTGGGGATGTCATGATCGTCCTCCCCGTGCCTTCTAGCAGAACGTAATGACATTGTCATTGCGTCAGTCACCCCGGCAGCAGGCGCTCGCTCTCCAGGTAGCCGGTGAGCAGGCCGAGGCCGAACGCCATCACCAGCAGCGCCGCCGCGAGCTCGATGCCGCTCATCACCGCCGCCGCCCAGCGGGCATCGGATGCGGCGATGCGCACCGCGATGCGCTTGGAGTAGACCGCCAGCGCGGCGATGGCGGACACGGTGAGCGCGGTGCCGAGCCCCATGGCGAATGCGGCGGCCACCCCGCTCATGAACACGCCCTGGGAGAGCGCGAAGGTGAGCACCAGGATGGCGCCCGAGCACGGCCGCGCGCCGGCGGAGAGCACCGCCACCGCCGCCCGCTTGAGGCCGCCGGCTCCGGTGGCCGCGACCAGCGCGGGATCGGGCATATGGCCCTCGCAGCCGCAGTCGTCGCCGTGCGCGTGACCCACCGGCCGGCCGGTGAGCGCGCCGAGGAAGGCGCGGCCCTTCACGATCGCGAGATAGAGCCCGAAGGCGGCGATGGCGCCGTAGGCGGTGATCTCCACCACGTTCATGGCGCGCGCCATGCTCACCGCCGTCGCGTTCAGCACCAGCGCCAGGATGCCGACGAACAGGATGGCGGCGAGCGCCTGCACCATGCCGGCGGCGAGCGAGAGCAGCGCGCCGCGCCTGAGCGTGCCGCCGTCGGCCAGCAGATAGGAGGAGATGACCGCCTTGCCGTGGCCCGGCCCCGCCGCGTGGAATACACCATAGGCGAAGGACAGGCCGGCGAGCAGCCAGAAAGCGTGCCCGTCCGCCTTGGCGGCGCGCACCGCCTGAACCAGGGCGCGGTAGAATTCCGCCTGCTTGGCGAGGATGAAGCCGGGGATGCCGGAGGGCGGCGCCGCGGCCGGTGCACCGATCCCGAACGGCGAGGTCTTCGGCCCGGTGCCGAGCGCCTGGGCGAGGGCCGGCTCCGCCGCGGCGAGAACCAACAGGCCGCCGCCGAGCGCGGCGCCCACGAGGAGCGCGCGCCCGAGCGGACCGAGGCGAGGCCTCACCGGCAGCTCACCTTGATCTTGTCCGCGAACTGGGCGCCATAGTCGGAGCCGGCCGTCAGGTTGGTGAAGAAGCTCTCGGAGAGCGTGGTGCTCGGCCCCGATCCCGGCGTCGGCGAGATCGCCTCGGCGGTACATCCGGGCGGGGCGCCAGCGGACGACACGGCATCCTTCTCGGCGAAGGAGAAGGAGACGAAGATGGTGGGGTCGTAGATGTCGAAGCTCAAGGTCTTCGCGGCGATGGGCGTCTTCAGCGGCAGAGTGAAGTGCAGCGTCAGCGTCTCGTTCTCGTAGGTGAGGTAGTAGTCAACCGGGTCCTTGAAGGCGATCTTCGCGGTGGCCGTCTTGCCCTTCACGAAGTAGTCGTACTCCTTCAGCGAGGTGACGTTCACCTCGGCGAGCGGCTTCAGCACGTCGGCGCCATAGGTCCCGTCCTTCTGCTTCTCCATGCCCTGGAGCGCGAAGGCGCTGAAGGCGTCGTCGAAGGTCCAGGCCTGCTTGAGGGCGGTGAGCTTGCCGTCGGCGAACACCAGCTCGGTCTTCGTCGTCACCCACACATGGGGGTGCGCCTCGGCGCGCGCGGAGAGCGCGAGGAGGAATGCGAGGCAGAACACGAATCGCAGAAGGCGCATGGCGGCTCCGGTGGGCTGCACATGCCTCGCCCGCGACTTCGGCGGAATGGTGGCGGCGCGCGCCGGCGCGCACCTGATACGCGGCGGTCCCGGCCGGTCTCAGCCGGCGTTGAGCATGCCGCGCAGCTCCGCCTCGAAGGCGGGGGCGATGTCCTCGCGCGAGAGCGCGTAGGCCACATTCGCCATCAGGAAGCCGATCTTCGAGCCGCAGTCATAGATCGCGCCGTCGAACGTGACGGCATAGAACGGCTCGCGCTCCATCAGCTTCAGCATGGAATCGGTGAGCTGGATCTCGCCGCCGGCGCCGGTCTCCTGGCTCGCCAGCAGGTCGAAGATGCCGGGCTGGAGGATGTAGCGGCCGGAGATGGCGAGATTGGACGGCGCGGTGCCGGCCTTGGGCTTCTCCACCATCTTCTCGATGGCGTGCACGCCCGGCGCGGCCTCGGCGCCCTTGCCGACGATGCCGTACTGGTGGGTCTGGTCGTCCGGCACCTCGTAGACCGCGATCATGTTGCCGCCGGTCTTCTCATAGGCTTCCACCATGGAGCCGAGGCAGCCCTTGGTGTTGCCGTTGCCGGGCTTGGCCATGTGGAGCATGTCCGGCAGCAGCAGCGCGAACGGCTCGTCGCCGATGATGTCGCGCGCGCACCACACGGCGTGGCCGAGCCCGAGGGGGAGCTGCTGGCGGGTGAAGGAGGTGGTGCCGGCCTTCGGCGTGTCGCGGTCGAGCTGTTCCAGCTCCTTGGTCTTGCCGCGCTCTTCCAGCGTGCGCTCCAGCTCGAACTGGCGGTCGAAATGGTCCTCGATGACAGCCTTGTTGCGGCCCGTGACGAACACGATGTGCTCGATGCCCGCCGCCCGCGCCTCGTCCACCACGTGCTGCACCACGGGGCGGTCGACGACGGTCAGCATCTCCTTCGGCACCGCCTTGGTGGCGGGCAGGAAGCGCGTGCCGAGGCCGGCGACGGGCAGGATCGCTTTGCGGATGGGCTTGGCCATGTATGAGGGTCCGTCCTGTTCTTTCCGGAGCGCGGCGATTGCCTAGCACGAAACCGTGAGGGTTCCGCAAGGAATGCCTTGGGGACGAGGCAGGTTCCCCGGGGGGGCGCGTCTATGTGCAGCGCAGCACGTTCTATGCGTCGGCGCAACGCCGAAGACGAGCCGCGCACGTGTCTGTGGTGGATGAGTCGGAGGGGCGGTGTCGCCCTACGGCCAGCGAGGGAACGCCGTCGCGCTGCCGAACATTGAGCGGATCGCGCTCCGGGCGGGTCGGGCCGGCGGCTCCCAAAATCTTGCCTTACGTTAACCGCGGCGCAACCATATTGCGCCCCCATAGGTCCCGCTGGGCCGTTGCGCGCATTGCCGCCGCCGGTCCGCGCAGGGAGACTTCGGGACGGCCGGAGCGCCGGAAGAGGAAGAGAGCCATGGCTTCGAGAACACCCCTGAACGCCACCGGCGTGATGCTGGCGCTCGCGGCAGCCTGCCTCATCACACCCGCCGCCGCCCAGGCGCAGACCACGGGTTCCATCGACCCCTCGGGCCAGACCCGCTTCGTGCATCCGGACATGGCGCCGGAGGTGATCGCCCGCGCCGAGGCGAACTTCCCGAACTGCATCCGCGGCATGTGGCCGGAGGCGCAGGCGCGCGGCGTCAGCCGCCAGACCTTCGAGCGCTATACCAGCCGGCTCCAGCCGGACATGCGCATCATGACCTTCCTCGACAGCCAGCCGGAATTCTCCAAGCCCGTCGGCGACTACGTGAACATGCTGGTCACCGAGTTCCGGGTGAAGAAGGGCCGGGAGGTGCTGGAGCGCTACAAGCCGATCTTCGACCAGGTGGAGAAGGCCTATGGCGTCGACCGCTATGCGGTGGCGGCCATCTGGGGCATCGAATCCACCTATGGCGATCCCAAGGGCACCGGCTCGCGCTCGGTGCTGACCTCCACCGCCACGCTCGCCTGCATCGGCCGGCGGCAGGACTATTTCCGCGGCGAGTTCCTGGCGACGCTCCAGATTCTTCAGAGCGGCGACGTGCCGAACGACCACCTGACCGGCTCCTGGGCCGGCGCGTTCGGGCCGACCCAGTTCATGCCCACCTCGTTCCAGCAGTTCGCGGTCGACTTCGACGGCGACGGCAAGCGCGACGTGGTGACCTCGATCCCCGACATCATCGCCTCCACCGCCAACAACCTGAAGCTGGATGGCTGGCAGTTCGGCAAGACCTGGGGCTACGAGGTGGTGCTGCCGAACGGCTTCGACTACCGCCTGGCGCGGCGCGAGCTGAAGCAGCCGATCGCGAAATGGGCGTCCCTCGGCATCACCCGCCCGGGCGGACGGGCCTTCCCGCGCGGCGCCGACGAGGCCTACCTGCTGCTGCCGGCGGGCGGCGACGGGCCCGGCTTCCTGATGGTCGAGAACTTCGACGTCATCCGCAAGTACAACCCGGCCGACGCCTACGCCCTCGCCATCGGCCATCTGGCCGACCGGCTGCGCGGCGGCGGCAGCTTCGCGCAGGCCTGGCCGAAGGAGGCCCGCGGCCTCTCGCGCGGCGAGCGGGTGGAGATCCAGCAGCGCCTCACCCAGAAGGGCTATGACGTCGGCAATCCCGACGGCATCATCGGCACCCAGACCCGCGTGGCGATCCAGCAGTTCCAGGCGCGCGCCGGCCTGCGGGCGGACGGCTATCCCAACACCAGGCTGCTCGACGCCCTGCGGCGCTGAGCGCACCCTGCGCAGGCGCGGTTGACGGGCCGGGCGGGCAGCGCCTCCCCGTTGCGGGCGCGGCGCCGGCGGCGCGAAACCCGTTGACACCCCGGCCCGGCACCTCTCTCTAGCGTCTCGGAAACCCCAGCGGGGCGAGCCGCGCCCGCGACGCGAAGGAGAGATGCCGATGCCCGCTCCGCTTGCCCCGTTCCCGCGCTCCCGCCGCGCGCTGCTCGCCGCCGGGGCGCTCGGCCTCCTCGCCGCGCTGGCGCCCGGCGCGGCGACGGCGCAGGAGCCGATCCGCATTGGCGAGATCAATTCCTATTCCACCATCCCCGCCTTCACCGAGCCCTACCGCAAGGGCTGGCAGCTGGCGCTGGAGGAGGTGAACGCCGCCGGCGGCCTGCTCGGCCGCAAGGTGGAGGTAATCTCCAAGGACGACGCCGGCAAGCCGGCCGATGCCATCACCGCAGCCAACGAGCTCGTCGCCTCCGACAAGGTGGCCATGCTGATGGGCACCTTCTTCTCGCATGTGGGCCTCGCGGTTTCCGACTTCGCCAAGCAGAGGAAGGTCTTCTTCCTCGCCGCCGAGCCGCTCACCGACGCCATCGTCTGGGACAAGGGCAACGCCTACACCTTCCGCCTGCGCCCCTCCAACTACATGCAGGCGGCCATGCTGGCGGAGGAGGCGGCCAAGCTCCCGGCCAAGCGCTGGGCCTCTATCGCGCCGAACTACGAATACGGCCAGTCGGCGGTGGCGGTGTTCAAGAAGCTGCTCTCCGAGAAGCGCCCGGACATCGAGTGGGTGGCCGAGCAGTGGCCGCCCCAGGGCAAGATCGACGCCGGGCCGGTGGTGCAGGCCATCGCCGCGGCGAAGCCCGACGCGATCCTCAACGTCACGTTCGGCCCCGACCTCGCGAAGCTGGTGCGCGAGGGCACCACGCGCGGCCTGTTCAAGGACCGCGCGGTGGTGAGCTTCCTCACCGGCGAGCCGGAATATCTCGACCCGATGAAGGACGAGGCGCCGGTGGGCTGGATCGTCACCGGCTATCCCTGGCAGGTCATCGACACGCCCGCGCACCAGACGTTCCTGAAGGCGTACCAGGCCAAGTTCGCCGACTATCCGCGCCTCGGCTCCATCGTCGGCTACTCGGCCATGAAGGCGGCGGCGGCGATCATCGCCAAGGCCGGCTCCACCGACACCGACAAGCTGGTCGCGGCGGCCAAGGGGATTAGGGTCGACACGCCGTTCGGCACCGTCACCTTCCGCGCCGGCGACCACCAGTCGACGCTCGGCGCCTTCGTCGGCACCATCGCGGTGAAGGACGGCAAGGGTGTCATGGAGGGCGTGGTGTACCGCGACGGCGCGCTCTATCTGCCGCCGGAGGCCGACGCCGCGAAGCTGCGCCCGGCCGACTGAGCGGGCGCCCCACGGCGCGGGCCGCCAAGCCCGCGCCGTGCGTCGTCAGGCGTGTCCGGCCTCGGACGAGAGCATGCCGGGGTCGATGCCGAGCTTGCGCAGGGCGAGATCGTATTTCGCATCCGTGCCGCCGCCGAACACGAGGTCGAAATCGGCGGCGCAATGGAGCCAGCCATTGGCCTGGATCTCCATCTCCAATTGGCCCGGCGCCCAGCCGGCATAGCCGAGCGCGAGGACCGCGCTCTTCGGGCCGTGTCCGCCGGCGATGGCTTTGAGGATGTCGAGCGTGGCCGTCAGGCAGATGTCGTCGTCGATCGGCAGCGTGGAATTCTCGATGAAATAGTCCGCCGAATGCAGCACGAAGCCGCGCCCGGTCTCCACCGGGCCGCCGCGCAGCACCTTGATGCCCTCGGCGCGCTTCGGCAGCAGGATGCGGTCGGAGGCGGGCACCACGTCGAGCTGGACCAGCAGTTCGGCGAAGTCGATGTGGCTCGCCGGCTGATTGACGACGATCCCCATCGCCCCTTCCGCAGAGTGGGCGCACAGATAGATGAGCGTGCGGGCGAACTGCTCGTCGCGCATGGCCGGCATGGCGATGAGCATCTGGCCGTCGAGGAAGTCCGGATCCCCTTCCGGCGGTCCGAGCCTGGAGATATCGATCATCGCAGAAGGCTACCGCGCCGCGCCCGATTTGGGAATGCGCCACGTCGGCCACGACCGCGCGTGAGGCTGGGCGCACCCGCTCCGGCACGGGATTTTTCCCGCACCGTCACGCCCTTGTGCTCGCGGGCCCTTTGCACGCGGCCCCGGAAGGCGCTACCCCGCTTGGCCATGATGTCGGCAGCCGTTCGTCCCCTCCGCTTCGGGCTTTCCGCGCTCGCCTTTGCGCTTGCGGCGGCGCTGGTGCGTTCGGCCGCAGCGGGCGAGAGCGCACCGGTTTCGGTGCAGGGCGCAGAGGTGCGGCTGATCTCGGGATCGATCACCGGGGACGTCGCCCAGGCGGGCCTGGAGATCAGGCTGGCGCCACACTGGAAGACCTATTGGCGCTATCCGGGCGATGCCGGCGTGCCGCCTCAGATCGAGTGGGCGGGGTCCCATAACGTGCTCGGGGTGGAGATGGCGTGGCCCGCGCCGCGGCGCTTCGCCGACGGGGCCGGCGTCTATTCCATCGGCTACAAGGGCAATGTGCTGTTCCCGCTGGCGGTCACGCTGGCCGATCCCAAGGCGCCGGCGCGGCTCCACCTCAAGCTCGACTTTGCCGTCTGCGAGGCGCTGTGCCTGCCGGCGCAGGCGGAATTCTCGCTGGTGATCGACGGCAAGGATGCGGCGGCCGCCGACGCGCGCATCGCCCAGGCGCGCGCTCTGGTGCCGCAGGCGGCGCCGCTGGCCGGCGCCGATGCGCCGGCGGTGACATCCGTTTCCATCGACCGGTCCAAGTCGCCGGCGGAACTCGTGGTGGAGGCCCGCGTCCAGAACCCCAAGGCCGACCTGTTCGTGGAAGGGCCGGACCCGCGCTGGGCGCTGCCGCTGCCGCAGAAGACCGCGCTGCCCGACGGCAAGGCGCGCTTCGTGCTCGCGGTGGACGGTCTGCCCCCGAACACGGACATCGAGGGCGCACGGCTCACCTTCACGCTGGTGGATGCGCCCCGTGCGGTCGCTGTCGAGCACACGATCCCGACCCGATGAGCGTCACTGACGCAACGGATGTCGACGCTTTCCTCCTCCGGAAAACTACGTATTGTCGCGCAGCGGCTGAACCTGGGCCGCAATCCATCGGAGCGCTCCATGCCCATCTCGGTCGGTGATACCCTTCCCTCCGCTACCTTTCGCCTGATGACGGCCGATGGCCCGGTGCCGAAGAGCAGCGACGAGGTCTTCAAGGGCAAGAAGGTCGTGCTGTTCGCGGTGCCCGGCGCCTTCACGCCCACCTGCCACAAGAACCACCTGCCGGGCTATCTCGCCGAGGCGGAGGCCATCAAGGCGAAGGGCGTGGACACCATCGCCGTGGTTTCGGTCAACGATCCCTTCGTCATGGGCGCCTGGGAGAAGGCGAGCGGGGCGGACGGCAAGATCGTCTTCCTCGCCGATGCCGATGCCACCTTCGCCAAGGCCCTCGACCTCACCTTCGACGGCTCGGCCGCCGGCCTCGGCCTGCGCTCCAAGCGCTTCTCCATGCTGGTGGAGGACGGCGTGGTGAAGGTGCTGAACGTGGAGGACGTGCCCTCCAAGGCCGACGTCTCCAGCGCCGCCGCCATGCTCGGCGCGCTCTGAGGCGCGCTCCGCGTCAGGGGCGGGTTGCGCGAGACGCCTTATCATCCCGCCGTCATCCCCCGGCTTGTCCGGGGGATCCACCCAGCGGCGGGGAGCGCGGTTGCGGCCCTCGGGCGCCCGGGATGGGGCTGGCGTGGATGCCCCGGACGAGCCGGGGCATGACGTCGCGGGGGGAGCGCGGTCGCGGGAGAGGGTGCGCTGGCGCGCCGATCCTCAGGCGATGATGTCGGGGAAGAGTTCGTCCTCCACCTGGCCGATGCGATCCTTGAGCTGCAGCTTGCGCTTCTTCAGCCGCTGCACTTGGAGCACGTCCGAGCCCGCCACCGCGGTCAAGGCCTCGATCGCCGCGTCGAGATCGCGATGCTCCTGTCTGAGGCGTTCCAGCAGGGCCTTGAGGTCCCGCTCCTGCTCACGATCGTCCTGGCTCGTCATGCCCCCATCCGTCACCCTGCGGCGCCTTGACGCATCCTGTTGCCATCGGCGATGCGTCGCGCCGGCCTTGCCTGCCGGGTCGGCGCCCTAGCCTGGAAGTCTTCCTGACTATGGCACGGGCGTGCCGCACCGCAAGGTGGCGCTTCGTCCGGGGTCGGTCAGGCCTGGCCGGCCTCGTCGACGATGCGTCCGTCCACCACCCGCACCTGGCGGTCGGCCCGCGCCGCCAGAGCAAGGTCGTGGGTGACGATCACCACCGCCCGCTTCTCCGCGTCCACCAGCCGGCGCAGGATGGCGAACACCTGCTCGGTGGAATGGGTGTCGAGATTGCCGGTGGGCTCGTCGGCGAGCAGCACCGCAGGGTCGTTGGCGAGTGCGCGGGCGATGGCGACGCGCTGGCGCTGCCCGCCGGAGAGCTGGTCCGGGCGCTTGCGCGCATGGGCCTCCAGGCCGAGCGAGCCGAGCAGCGCCAGCCCGCGCGCCTCCATGGCCGCGCCCGTCAGCCGGCCAAGCGCGCGCATGGGCAGCAGCACGTTCTCCAGCGCCGTGAACTCCGGCAGGAGAAAGTGGAACTGGAACACGAAGCCCAGCTTTTCCAGGCGGATCGCCGCGCGCGCGTCCTCCGGCAGGCGGCTGGTGGCGCGGCCCTCCACATAGACCTCTCCGGTGGTGGGCAGGTCCAGCAGGCCGAGCAGATAGAGCAGCGACGACTTGCCGGACCCGGACGGTCCCGTGATGGCCAGGAATGTGCCTGGCGCAACGGCAAGATCGGCGCCGGTGATGAGAGTCGCTGGCACCTCGCCGGTGATGACGCGGCCGAGGTTTTCCGCGCGGATCAGGGGCGTGCCGTTCACGAGGCGCCCCGGATGATGTCCACCGGCTGGAGCGAGGCGGCCTTTCGTGCCGGCAGATAGGCCGCGACCAGGGACGCGCTCAGGGCCACCGCCCCGGCAAGCGCGTAGTGCAGCGGCGAATAATAGATGGGAAGGTGGGTCGCATCCATGAACGGGCTCTTGATCGCCACCTGGCCCATGGCGAGCGAGAGGCCGAGGCCGAGCGCGAAGCCGAGCGCGGTGCCGATCAGCCCGATCACCAGGCCCTCCAGCACGAAGATGGTGCGCACCAGCCGCTCGGTGAGGCCGAGAGACTTCATGATGGCGATGTCGCGCGTCTTCTCGTGGGTGATGGTGGAGATGATGTTGTAGGTGCCGAACGAGGCCACCAGCAGGATCGCGCCTACCACCATGTACATGATGAGGTTGCGGATCTCGAAGGCGGAGAGCAGGTCCTCGTGCGCCTCCTGCCACGACACGGACTTGTAGCCGGTCTCGGCCTCGATGCGGGCGGCGATCTCGCGCGCCGCCATCACGTCCTGCGCCTTCACGCGGATCTCGTTCACGAGGCCGGTCTGGCCGGCGAGAATCTGCGCCGTCTTCACCAGCACATAGGCCTGGCTGTCGTCGGCGGAGGCGACGCCGGTGTGGGAGAAGGCCACGACGGTGCATAGAAGCACCTGCCCGGTGCCCCCCGTCACAGACACCACGTTGCCCACCCGCGCGCCGATCTTGCCTGCCAGCCCGTCGCCCAGGATGATGGCGTTGGAGGCGCGGTAGAGATCGGCGAGCGTGCCCTGGCGGATCTGCGTCGGCAGCTTGGAGACCTCGCCCTCGCGCTTGGGATCGATGCCGATCACGCTCGCGGTGCGGTCGCGCCCGGCGAAGCGCACCACCGCCTTGGCCTGCACCGAGGGCGCCACCGCCCCGTCCACCCAGCCCGATATGGCGGACATCATGGCGAACGGGTTCTTGATGCCGGGCCGGATCGCCTTGGTCGTGAGGCCCTGGATGGCGGCCGCGTCATAGGCCTCCTCGGCCGGCTGCGGCGAGGGATGGCGCCGCTCGTCGCTCACCAGGATATGCGGCAGCGCGTCGACGAGCTGGGTGATGAAGTCGCGCTGGGAGCCCTCCATCAGCGCCGCCATCATCACCGAGAAGCCGACGCCGGTGGCGACGCCGAGCACGCCCACCAGCGTCTGCCGCGCCCGGCTGCGCACATGGGTGAGCGCGATGGAAACGGCGAGGCCGAGGCGCGCGCTCACGGCGCCGCCCCCTTCGGTGCGCCCTCAGATCCGGTGGCCGCGCCTTTGTCGAGCAGCGTCGCGCCGAGAACGCGCACGCGCTCGCCGTTCCGCATGGCGCTGGTGGCGGGGCTCGCCACGAGGTCGCCTTCCTTGAGGCCCGACAGAACCTCGCTCATGCGCGTCCCGCGCAGGCCGAGCTTCAGCTCGGTGCGGACCAGGCGCCGCCCCTCGATGCGGAAGGCGGCATCGCCGATCAGCGCCTCGCCGGGCACCAGCAGCACGTTGTCGCGCTCGGCGACGACGATGTTCGCCTCGACGCTCATGCCGATGGCGAGGGGCGTGTCGTCGGGCAGCGAAAGATAGACGCGGAAGGTCTTGTTCACCGGATCGCCCTTGGGGGTGATCTCGGCGACGGTTCCCTCCAGCAATTGGTCCGGGTAGCCGTCATTGCGCAGCAGCACCTTCTGGCCCACCTTCACGCGCGGAATGTCGTCCTCGTTCACGTCGGCGACGATGCGCAGGGGCCGCGGCTCGCCGATCCAGAACAGGGTGGTGTCGCCGGTGGTGGCGAGCACCTCGCCCACTTCGCCGTCCTTGCGCAGGATTACGCCGTCCATGGGCGCGCGCAGCTTCAGCTCCTCGATGCGCTGCTTCTGCGCCTCCACCCGCGCCTCATACTCGCGCAGTTGCGTGAGCACCTGCTCATAGGTGGTCTGGCTCGCCACCTGCCGCTCCATGAGGCTCTTTGCACGGGCCACGTCGCCTTCGAGGCGCGCCCGGCGCGCCTCCATCTCGGCGAGCGTCGCCTGCTCCACCGAATCGTCCAGCTGCGCCAGCAGGTCGCCCTGCTTCACCCTTTGCCCCTCGCAATCGCAGATCGAGACGATGCGCTGGCGCTGCAGCGTCGACACCTTGGCCCAGCGGCGCGGCTCCACCACGCCGGTGGCATAGACGATCTCCGCCGCCGTCCCCCGGCGCACCGCCACCGCTTTCACCTCGGCGAGATGCGTGAAGCGCCAGGCCGCGACGCCCGCCGCGGCGAGCAGAAGGACCAGCAGGATGCGCAGCCAGGTCCGGGATTTCATGGGGTGGCGAGGCTCCGCATTGCGTTCCGTCCTTAGGTCGGGCGGCCAGAGAGTGGCCCGAACCTGGGTCCTGTCCTTGCGCTCCCGCAATGGAGGAATTCGGCCGCATTCTCCTTCAGGGATTGTGAAGGCCTTTGCTTGCTAATCGAAGAGGGCGGCGAAGGCATGTTTCGGTTTGCAACGAGATGTAACGTGCGGGAGGCGGACCATGGCCATGAGCGACCAGGACAAGGCCGCCCGCGCGGAGGGTGCGCTCATGGCGGCCGCTGCGCCGGACGTGGCGCGGGCCGCCCGCGCCTGGCTCGACCGGCTGGCGCACGAGCGGCGCCTTTCGCCCAAGACGCGCGAGGCCTATGCCCGCGACCTTTCCCTGGTCCTGCTGCGCCTGAAGGACCATCTCGGGGCGCCGCCGCGCCTTGGCGATCTGGCCGCGCTGAGGCCCGCCGATGTGCGCGCGGTCCTGGCGGCGCGCCGGGCCGACGGGGTGGCGCCGCGAACCCTGGTGCGCCTGCTCGCCGCCGCCCGCTCCTTCGCCCGGCATCTGGAGCGGGAAGGGGAGGGGAAGGTCGGCGCGCTGGCGGCCGTGCGCGCGCCCAAGGTGGGCAAGAGCCTGCCGAAGCCCGTGAGCGTGGACGCCGCCCGCGCGCTCGCCGACCCGGCCACCCGCGCGGGGGAGGACCGCGAGCCCTGGGTCCTCGCCCGCGACGCCGCCGTTCTCGCGCTGCTCTACGGCGCGGGGCTGCGCATCTCCGAGGCGCTGTCGCTCACCCCAGTGATGGTCGCGGGCGGCGCGGACCAGGTCACGATCCTCGGCAAGGGCGGCAAGGCGCGCATGGTGCCGTTGATCGCGCCGGTGCGGGCGGCGATCGCGGACTATGTGGCGCTCTGCCCCTATGCGCTCGAGGCGGAGGGCCCGCTGTTCCGCGGCGCCAAGGGTGCCAAGCTGTCGCCGCGCATCGTCCAGGGCGCGGTGGAGCGCATGCGCGGTGCCCTCGGCCTGCCGGCGAGCGCGACGCCCCACGCCTTGCGCCACTCCTTCGCGACCCACCTTCTGGCGCGCGGCGGCGACCTGCGCTCGATCCAGGAATTGCTGGGCCACGCCTCGCTCTCCACCACCCAGATCTACACCCAGGTGGACCAGGCGGCGCTCATGGCCGCCTACAGGGCCGCGCACCCGCGGGCGTGAGGCGGACGCAGGCCTCTTGCTTCCGCCGGGACGGCCGCCGCAAACTGAACCTCCAATCCATGCGGACACACCATGAGCGCCATCCGCCCCGTCATCGAGCACATGTCGCTCACCTGCGCCGACCTTGGCCGCGCAGTGCGGTTCTACGATGCCGTGCTGGCGCCGCTCGGCCTCGTGCGGGTCGCGGACTATGACGAGGAGGAGGGCGCATCCGCCTGCTGGGGGCCGCCGGGCACGCTGCCGGCGCCGGAGGGCGTGCCGGGCGCGGCGCCGTTCTGGGTGCAGTATCGCGATGCGGTGTTCGCGCCGCCGCCGGGCACCCATGTCTGCTTCTGCGCGCCCGACCGGGCCGCGGTGCACGCGTTCCACGCCGCGGGGCTCGCCGCTGGCGGTACCGACTATGGCGCGCCGGGCCTGAGGCCCCATTACGGGCCGGGCTATTACGCCGCCTTCCTGATGGACCCGGACGGCTGGCGCGTCGAGGCCGTCACCTACGGCGCCTGAGGGCGCGCCAATGGCCACGCTCCCGCTGCATCGCTACACGTCCGCGTGAGAATGCCGCCGAATGCCTGGAATTGAGGCGCTCGCGGCGTCCCGCACGCTTCGCAGGGGCGGCCAGGCGGGGTTAGGCTTGCCCTTCCGTTACAGGAGGACCTGCCGATGAAGCGCCTTGCCTTTGCCCTTTGCGCCCTCGCCGCCGTCTCCGTCTCTGCCCCCGCCTTCGCAGGCGGCTCGGGCTGTGCCAGCGCCCAGGACAAGAGCGCCCAGGCCGAGAGCACCCACAAGGGCAGCTGAACGACGCCGGCGCGATCGGCGGGAACCGCCGGGGCGCTCGCGCGTTTTGGGATCACGGCGCGCCTTCGCCCCGAAGGTACTGCCCCCCGGGGGCGAGGCGCACCTTCATCTGACCTCCATACCCTCCGGCCTCCGCCGGAGGGTTTTTTTTGACCTCATGCTCCGACGGCCGCGGCCGGAGGTCCTTCTTCACCTCGACCCGGCCCGAAGCCGAGCCGTGCTCACATGTGGATGGCGCGCTTCTCCACCGCCATGGCCGCCTCCTTCACCGCTTCCGAGCGGGTCGGGTGGGCATGGCAGGTGCGGGCGAGGTCTTCCGACGAGCCGCCGAACTCCATCAGCACCGCGCATTCGTGGATCATCTCGCCGGCCTCGGGGCCGATGATGTGGGCGCCGAGTACCTTGTCGGTGGCGGCGTCGGCGATGATCTTCACGAAGCCGTCCGTGGTGTTGTTCACCTTGGTGCGGCCATTGGCGGTGAAGGGGAACTTGCCGACCTTGTAGGCGACGCCCGCGGCCTTCAGCTCGTCCTCGGTCTTGCCGACCGAGGCGACCTCCGGGAAGGTGTAGACCACGCCGGGGATCACGTCATAGTTCACGTGGCCCGCCTTGCCGGCCAGCTGCTCCGCCAGCGCCACACCCTCGTCCTCGGCCTTGTGGGCGAGCATGGGGCCGACGATCACGTCGCCGATGGCGTAGATGCCGGGCACGTTGGTGGCGAAGTGGTGGTCGGTGACCACGCGGCCGCGCGCATCCTTGGCAACGCCCGCCTCCTCCAGCCCGAGGCCGGCGGTGTAGGGAATGCGGCCGATGGCGACCAGCACCACGTCCGCCTCGATCACCTCGGCGGCACCGCCCGCGGCAGGCTCCACCGTGACCTTCAGCGTCTTGCCCTTGGTGTCGACGCCGGTGACCTTGGTGCCGAGCTTGAAGGTGAAGCCCTGCTTGTCAAGGATGCGCTGGAAGGACTTGGCCACGTCCGAATCCATGCCGGGCAGGATGCGGTCGAGGAATTCCACCACCGTCACCTGCGCACCGAGGCGGCGCCACACGGAGCCCAGCTCCAGGCCGATGACGCCCGCGCCCACCACGACGAGCTTGCCGGGCACCTTGGGCAGCTTCAGCGCACCGGTGGAGGAGACGATGCGCTCCTCGTCGATGGCGACGCCCGGCAGCGGCGCGACGTCGGAGCCGGTGGCGATGACGATGTTCTTCGTCTCCAGCACCTCGACCTTGCCGTCGGCATTGAGGGTGACTTCCACCTTGCCGGGGCCGAGGATTTTGCCGGCGCCCATGTAGACATCGACCTTGTTCTTCTTCAGCAGGAACTCGACACCCTTCACGTTGCCGTCCACGCCGCGGTCCTTGAAGGCCAGCATGGCGGGCAAATCGAGCTTGGGAGCCGGGACGCCGATGCCCATCTCGCCGAACTTGTGGCCGGCTTCCTCGAACAGCTCGGAGGCATAGAGCAGCGCCTTGGAGGGGATGCAGCCCACGTTCAGGCAGGTGCCGCCATGGGTGCCGCGCTTCTCCACCACCGCGACCTTGAGGCCGAGCTGGGCCGCACGGATGGCGCACACATAGCCGCCCGGGCCGGTGCCGATGACGATGAGATCGTAGGACATATCAGGGAATTTCCTTGGCGGTTCAGCTTGCCATCAGCCGATGCACTTCGGCCTGCTTTTCGCAATCCCGACGCAGGCTGTCGGCACCGAAGTCGATTTCGTACCCATTGTCGTCGAGCCAGAAGATGGAATGCCCGTATTCCGAAACAGAAACAGCGTCGAAGTTCTTCGGATTGCGTCGCAAATATTCGAAGACCTCACCGTCTGTGAGGATCGGCCGCACATCGACCACACCTTCGTAGCCATCGGTGAAGACGAGCTTCAATACGCCATAGATGACCGGCGAGGCCGACACGATCCTGGGTAGCTCACTCATCGCAGAGGCTCCAACGGTAGCTTTTCGATCGCACGCACGAATGTATCGGTCAGCAGGTCCTTTCGTTCGGAGGCCCACTCCACGACGGCGCGCCGCTTGTTTTCCGGCAGGCGCCCCCTCAGCAGCTTCAAGGTCTGAATATGGATGCTGGCGCGGTGTTCGCCAAACTCGGCGTGGAAATGCGGCGGCGGGTGATCGTTAGGATAGAACTTTATCTTGACCCCATCGACCACCGCCACCGTGGGCATTGCCTCAGCCTATCTCACAGGTCCAGCACGAGCCGCGCGGGGTCCTCCAGGGTCTCCTTCACGCGCACCAGGAAGGTCACGGCCTCGCGGCCGTCGACGATGCGGTGGTCGTAGGAGAGCGCGAGGTACATCATCGGGCGGATCACCACCTGGCCCTTGATGGCCACCGGGCGCTCCTCGATGCGGTGCATGCCGAGGATGCCCGACTGCGGCGCATTGAGGATCGGGGTAGACATCAGCGAGCCGTAGATGCCGCCATTGGTGATGGTGAAGGTGCCGCCCTGCATGTCCTCGATGCCGAGCTTGCCGTCGCGCGCCTTGCGGCCGTAGCCGGCGATCTGCTTCTCGATCTCGGCGACGGACATGAGGTCCGCGTCGCGCACCACGGGCACCACGAGGCCCTTCTCGGTGCCCACCGCGATGCCGATATTGTAGTAGTTCTTGTAGACGAGATCCTGGCCGTCGATCTCGGCGTTCACCGCCGGGATGTCCTTCAGCGCCGCGATCACAGCCTTGGTGAAGAAGCCCATGAAGCCGAGCTTCACGCCGTGCTTCTTCTCGAACGCATCCTTGAACTGGCCGCGCAGGGCCATCACCGCGCTCATGTCCACGTCGTTGAACGTGGTGAGCATGGCGGCGGTGTTCTGCGCATCCTTCAGGCGCCGCGCGATGGTCTGGCGCAGCTTGGTCATCTTCACCCGCTCCTCGCGGGCAGCGTCGTCGGCGCTGGACGGCGCGCGCGCGGCGGCCGGCGCCGGGGCGGGCGCGGCGGGAACGCCGGCGGCGATGGCGGCCAGCATGTCGCCCTTGGTGACGCGGCCGTCCTTGCCGCTGCCGGTCACGGCGTCGGGGGAGACGCCGCTCTCGGCGGCGATGCGCGCCACGGCCGGGCCGTTGGCGCCGGAGGCCGCGGGAGCGGCAGCCGGTGCGGGCGCTGCCGCGGGCTTCGGCGCCTCTGCCTTGGGCGCCGCAGCGGGGGCGGCGGCCGCGCCGGCGCCTTCGCCGATGGAGCCGAGCAGCGCGCCGACGCCCACCGTCTCACCGTCCTTGGCGACGATCTCGGCCAGCACGCCCGAAGAGGGGGCCGGCACCTCGACCGTGACCTTGTCGGTCTCGAGCTCCACCAGCGGTTCGTCGGCCTTCACGGCCTCGCCGGGCTTCTTGAACCACTTGCCGATGGTGGCCTCGGTAACGGACTCGCCCAAAGTGGGCACGCGGATCTCGGTCGCCATTCTGTTCGCCCCCTTTTGGGGACCTCCCTCAACGTTCGTCGCCTGCCGGGGCCGCGCCCCGGTTCAGGATGAGAGACGGAACCGGCATCACCTCATAGGCGAAGCCCAGTCCCGCCGCGATGATCGGGTCCGCGTCGGCGAGCGCCTGCGCGTGACCTTCGTCCTCCACGTCCACCAGCGCCATCCCCCAGATGCCTGCGGGATCGGCCACCGGACCCACCGCCAGAGCGGGTCCGCCTTCTGCCAGGCGGTGCCAGTAGGCCCCATGGGCGCCCATCGCCTCCATCTCGGCGCCGCTCGCATCCTCCGGGAAGCTTGCGCGCGGCGGCCGCAGCCGGAGCAGGTAATGGGCCAAAGGTGCCTCCGTCCTCGTCTTCGCCTCTCCTTGCGGTCCCGGCCCGATCAGGCCAGGGCCTCGTCCAGGAACGCCTTGAGCTGGGCCAGGTGCTTCGACATCAGCCCGGTGGCGGTGGCGGCGGACGCCGGGCGCCCTGCATAGCGCGGGCGCTTCGACACGCCGCCGGCCTGCTCCAGCACCCATTCCAGATAGGGCTGGACAAAGGACCAGGAGCCCTGGTTCTTCGGCTCTTCCTGGCACCAGACCACCTCGGCGTTCTTGAAGCGCGAAAGCTCCTGCACCAGCGTCTTGAGCGGGAACGGATAGAGCTGTTCCACGCGCATTAGGTAGACGTCGTCCACCCCGCGCTTCTCGCGCTCCTCGAACAGGTCGTAATAGACCTTGCCGGAGGACAGCACGACGCGGCGGATCTTGTCGTCGGCCACCAGCTTGATGCCGTCCGGGGCCGGGTGCGACTGGGCGTCGTCCCACAGGACGCGGTGGAACGAGGTGCCGGCCGCCATTTCGGACAGCGCCGAGACCGCCCGCTTGTGGCGCAGGAGCGACTTCGGCGTCATCAGGATGAGCGGCTTCCTGAACTCGCGCTTCATCTGCCGGCGCAGGATGTGGAAGTAGTTCGCCGGGGTGGTGACGTTCGCCACCTGCATGTTGTCCTCGGCGCACAGCTGGAGGAAGCGCTCGAGGCGCGCGGAGGAATGCTCCGGCCCCTGGCCCTCATAGCCGTGCGGCAGCAGGCAGACGAGGCCGGACATGCGCAGCCACTTGCGCTCGCCCGAGGAGATGAACTGGTCGAACACCACCTGGGCGCCGTTGGCGAAGTCGCCGAACTGCGCCTCCCAGAGCACCAATGTGTTGGGCTCGGACAGGGTGTAGCCGTACTCGAAGCCGAGCACCGCCTCCTCCGAGAGCATCGAGTTGATGACCTCGTACTTGGACTGGGTTTCGGACAGGTGGTTGAACGGCTTGTAGCGGGCCTCGGTGTCCTGGTCGAGCAGCACAGAGTGGCGCTGCGAGAAGGTGCCGCGCTCCACGTCCTGGCCGGAAAGGCGCACCGGGTGGCCCTCGGTCAGCAGGGTGCAGAAGGCGAGCGCCTCGCCGGTGGCCCAGTCGATGCCCTGGCCATCCTCGATCGCCTTCTTGCGGTTGTCGAGGAAGCGCTGGATCGTGCGGTGGACCTTGAAGCCCTCCGGCACGGTGGTGATCTTCGCGCCGATGGCCTTCAGGGTGTCGCTGGCGACGCCGGTGTCGCCGCGGCGCGGATCGTCGTCCTCCTGGATCGCCTTGAAGCCGGCCCAGCGTCCGTCCAGCCAGTCCGCCTTGTTGGGCTTGTAGGCTTGGCCGGCCTCGTATTCCGCCTCCAGCCGGTCGCGCCAGGCGCCGCGCATGGTGTCCAGTTCGCCGGCGGTCACCACGCCCTCGGCCTCGAGCTTCTTGGAATAGAGCTCGAGCACGCTCGGGTGCTGGCGGATCACCTTGTACATCTTCGGCTGGGTGAAGGCCGGCTCGTCGCCCTCATTGTGGCCGAAGCGCCGGTAGCAGAACATGTCGATGACCACCGGCTTGTGGAAGCGCTGGCGGAACTCGGTCGCCACCTTGGCGCAGAACACCACGGACTCGGGGTCGTCGCCGTTGCAGTGGAAGATCGGCGCCTCGATCATCTTCGCCACGTCGGACGGATAGGGCGAGGAGCGCGAGTAGCGCGGATTGGTGGTGAAGCCGATCTGGTTGTTGATGATGAAGTGGATCGAGCCGCCGGTGCGGTGGCCCTTCAGGCCGCTGAGACCGAGGCACTCGGCCACCACGCCCTGGCCGGCAAAGGCGGCGTCGCCGTGCAGCAGCAGCGGCAGCACCTTCACGCGCTCGGCGTCCTGCATCTGGTCCTGCTTGGCGCGCGACTTGCCGAGCACCACGGGATCGACGATCTCCAGGTGCGAGGGGTTGGCGGTCAGCGACAGGTGGACCCTGTTGTTGTCGAACTCGCGGTCGGACGAGGCGCCGAGGTGGTACTTCACGTCGCCCGAGCCTTCCACCTCGTCGGGGGCCCAGGAGCCGCCCTTGAACTCGTGGAACAGCGCCCGGTGCGGCTTGCCCATCACCTGGGTGAGCACGTTCAGGCGGCCGCGATGGGCCATGCCGAACACGATCTCCTTCACGCCGAGATTGCCGCCGCGCTTGATGATCTGCTCCAGCGCCGGGATCAGGCTCTCGCCGCCGTCGAGGCCGAAGCGCTTGGTGCCGGTATACTTGACGTCGAGATACTTCTCGAAGCCCTCGGCCTCCACCAGCTTGTTGAGGATGGCGCGCTTGCCCTCGCGGGTGAACGACACCTCCTTGTCCGGGCCCTCGATGCGCTCCTGGATCCAGGCCTTCTCCTCGGGCGAGGAGATGTGCATGAATTCGACGCCGACCGACGAGCAGTAGGTGCGGCGCAGGATCGCCACCATCTCGCGCACGGTGGCGAATTCCAGGCCCAGCACGTGGTCGATGAAGATCTTGCGGTCGAGGTCGGCCTCGTAGAAGCCGTAGGACGCGGGGTCGAGCTCCGGCGCCTCGCGCGGCGGGGTGAGGCCGAGCGGGTCGAGATTGGCGTGCAGGTGGCCGCGCATGCGATAGGCGCGGATCATCATCAGCGCCTTCACGGAGTCCCGGGTCGCCTGCTGCACCTCGGTGGGCGAGAACTCCACCCCGGTCGTCTGCGCCTTGGCCTTCACCTTCTCGGAGATGGCCTTCTCCACCTCGATCCACTGGCCGTCCATGGCCGAGACCAGCTCGCCATTGGCGTGAACCGGCCAGTGCGGCTTCTTCCAGGAGGCGCCGCGGGCGTTCTCGATCACCTGGGCGGGATCGTCCTTGAGCGCGGCGAAGAAGGCCTGCCACTCCGCCGGAACCGCGTTCGGGTCGGTCTCGTAGCGGGCGTAGAGGTCCTCGATCCAGGCGGCATTGGCGCCATAGAGGAAGGAGGTGTTGAGGAAAATGTCGTTCTGATCCGCGCGCGACATGGGCTTCTTCCCGGATGGTCGTGGATGCCGCGCCGGTCTTGCGCAAACCCGCCTGCCGGCGGGCGCGCAGGGATGCGCGGCCCCATGGCCTCGTCATATGCCACAATACGAGCACCCGGCCGGAGCCGGACGCCCCTTTCACCGCTGCTGGGCTCGTGGCGGCCTGCGGCAGCGGTGCCTTGAAACCTTCGCCTGCGGCGCCGAGCCGGCGCCGGCATCAAGCGGCCGTCCAATTCGACGCTGTCGCGGACGATCGCCTGCCGGCCACGCCGTCGCCGAGCTTTGCGGCGAAAATGGGTGCGTGGCCGGCGAAACGCAACGGCCATCGCACTTTCTTCATACCTGCTTCCCTTCCGTCACACCTCTGCGCGCGACGCACAGGAGGTATGAGGAGGGTGGGCGGGAAGGGGGAGAACCCCTTCCCGTGACGGCTCAGCCCTTGAGCACCTCGACCAGGGTCTTGCCGAGCCGCGCCGGGGAGGGCGACACGCGGATGCCTGCGGCCTCCATGGCGGCGATCTTGTCCTCGGCGCCGCCCTTGCCGCCGGAGATGATCGCGCCCGCATGGCCCATGCGGCGGCCGGGAGGCGCCGTGCGGCCGGCGATGAAGCCGACCATCGGCTTCTTGCGGCCCCGCTTCGCCTCGTCGGCGAGGAACTGCGCCGCCTCCTCCTCCGCCGAGCCGCCGATCTCGCCGATCATCACGATCGACTTCGTCTCGGGGTCGGCCAGGAACATCT
>NZ_RCTF01000013.1 GCF_003667445.1 Xanthobacter tagetidis
GCCGGCGGCGCGCCCCTGCCGCGCCCGGCGCCCGAGCGCGCCCGCGCCCTGAACGCGCAGCCGGGAGCGCCGGACACCGCCGCAACACCGGGCACCGCGACCCGCTGAGGGCCGGCGCAGCCCTGCTGCCCCGGCGGCCCCGTCAGTGCGGGATCAGCACCCAGTAGTCGAGGTCGAGGATGACGCTCGGGTCGTACTCGTCGCCGTCCTTGTAGGGGAAGTCGGCGCAGGGCCGGTCCTTGGTGGCGACGGTGCGCACACGCAGCGCGCCCACGTCGTCGCGGCCGGGAATGGCGGCGGTGTCGAGGATCTCGCTCCAGGCGTGCACCGTGAGGCCGGCGAACAAAGGCGCCACGTGCCGCCCGGCATTGATCGCCGCCACGTGGAAGGCGTTGCCGAGGCCGTTGAACGACAAGGCGCGGGCGATCGAGATCACGTGCCCGCCATAGATCAGGCGCCGGCCGAACCGGCCCTGGCCCTCGGTGAACTGGTTGAAGTGCACCTTGGCCGTGTTCTGGTAGAGGCGGGTGGCGATCATGTGCTCCGCCTCCTCCACCGTCATGCCGTCCACGTGGTCGATCCGCTCGCCGACCTCGTAGTCGGCGAAGCGCGCCGGGCTGCCGGAGAGGTCGAAGCGCCAGGCCTCGATGTCGAGCGCCGGCACCGCGTCGCCCAGCGCGTCGGGGGCGAGCGCCGCGGGCAGGGTCGGCACCACCGGCTCGGGCGCGGGCAAGGACGGGTCCTTCTTGCGCACCATCACCCAACGCACATAGTCGAGCACCTCGACGCCGTCCTGGTTGAAGCCGCTGGAGCGCACATAGACGACGCCGCTCTGGCCGTTGGAATTCTCGCGCACGCCGATGACCTCGGAGACCGCGGTCAGCGTGTCGCCGGGATAGACCGGGGCGAGGAAGCGCCCGCCGGCATAGCCGAGGTTCGCCACCGCGTTGAGGGAGATGTCGGGCACCGTCTTGCCGAACACCATGTGGAACACCAGCAGATCGTCGATCGGCGCGCGCGGATAGCCGAGGTCCTGGGCGAAGCTGTCCGCCGACTGCACGGCGAAGCGCGTGCCGTAGAGCGCGCTGTAAAGGCTGACGTCACCCACCGTGAGGGTGCGCGGCGTCGCATGGCGGATCACCTGGCCGACCGCGAAGTCCTCGAAGAAATTGCCGGAACTGGTCTTGGTCATCTCTCGCCCCCGGTGAAGGCACCCAATGTGGCAGAGGCCCCGCGTGCGGCGCAACAGGGGTTGACGGCGGCGCACGGCTGGGCCTTTTGGCAGCAGGGCGCAAAATGCAGCGGCGGGGGTGCGAAGGTGTCGGGATCGGCGAGCCAGAAACTGTCCTTCCAGGCGATGATCTTCACCATCGTCCTGTTCTCGCTCTACGTCGTGGCGGCGAGCTTCACCAATTCGGCGGCCATCTTCACGGACCTGCTCGCCACATCCTTCGACCTGACGGCGCTCACCGCCTGCTGGCTGGTGCTGCGCCTTTCCAGCCGGGCCAATCCGGGTCGGTTCGCCTACGGTCTCGGCAAGCTCGAAAACCTCGCCGAGATGATGATCGCGGTGCTGCAGACCATCCTGGTCATCATCGCCAGTACCCGCGCGGTGGCGCTGGTGCTTGACCCGCAGCCGGTGGAGGGCGCCGGGGCCGGCCTCGTGGTGGCGGCGCTCGCGGTCGCCGGCAACGCCTATTTCAACCGCAAGGCGCTGCGGCTCGCGCGCGAGACCAAATCCCCGGTGCTGGAGGCGCAGGCGCGGGTCCATCTGGTCTCGGCCACCGCCAGCCTGTCGGTGTTCATCGGCACCATGATCACCTCGACGTTCCACACCATCGAGTGGATCGCCTATCTCGATCCGCTGGCGTCGTTCGTGGTCATCAGCTTCATGGTCTACAACATCTGGGCCATGCTCTCGAACTCGGTCGGCTCGCTTTTGGACCAGGCGATCGGCGAGGCGGGCCAGCTGCGGATCCTGCGCGTGCTCACCAAGCACTTCAACGACTTCGACGAACTGGGCGACATCCGCACCCGCCAGCTCGGCGGCAAGATGATGGTAGAGCTGCACCTCGGATTCGAGAACGACTGGAGCGTCGAGCAGGCGCGCCAGGCGGTGGGGCGGCTCACCAAGGCGGTGAAGAAGGAATTCACCGACGCCGGCGACGAGGTCGACGTGGCGGTGGTGCTCCTGCCCGCCGGTCCCGCCGACGAGACGGCCTACGCCTGAGCGCCCTGCCCCATCAGTAGTCGGAAAGAGTGATGTCTTCCGACCATTCGCCCGGCACCTCCTTGACGATCGCCTGGCCGCAGATGACGCGGCCCTTTACGGGATCGAAGGTCAGGGTCGGCGCGCCGTGGAGCTGCCAGCCCTTGTTGAGGGCGGCCGAGACGCGCTTGCAGAAGGCGGTGTCGTCCGGGCCGGTGAGATAGCGGTAGAGCTTCATCGAGATGTCCTTCCGGTTCAGCCGGCGCGCAGCGGCACGCCGAGCCTGGCGCCGACGCGCCGGGCGGTCTCTTCGCGCTCCTGTTGAAACCTCTGGGTGCGCGCGCGGATCTGGGCGACGAGGTCCGGGTTCTCGCGGTCGCGCGGCGGGAAGGCGGGTGCCGGCTGGTACTCGATGGCGAGCGCGATGCGCCGCGCCTCCTCCTCGCCCGCCAGCTCCGCGGCGAGCCGCAGGGCGAGATCGGTGCCGGACGAGACGCCCGCGCCGGTGAAGCGGTTCCCGTCCACCACCACGCGCTCCTCCACCGGGATGGCGCCGAGGAAGACGAGCTGCGGCAGCGACAGCCAGTGGCAGGTGGCGCGGTAGCCCATGAGCAGGCCTGCCGCCCCGAGCACCAGCGAGCCGGTGCACACCGAGGTGACGTAGCGCGCCCCCGAGGCCATGCGGCGCAGGAAGGCGAGCGTCTCCTCGTCCTCCATCAGCGCCAGCTGGCCCGGGCCGCCCGGCACGAACAGCACGTCGCAGGCCGTGATGTCCTTGAACCGCGCGGTGGGCATGATCTTCAGGCCGAGGTCGTCCACCACCGGGTCCTTGGCCCGCTTCCAGACCACATCCACCTTCGCTCCCGCGACCCGCGCCAGCACCTCGTAGGGCGCCGTGAGGTCGAGCTGGGTGAAGCGCGGGAACGCCAGCATGACGATATGCAGCGGCCGGGCGGGCGGCGTATCGGCCATGGCGGGGTTCTCCTCGGTCGGGTCGCTGGTGCTCGGCGCGTGCTGGGGCGCGCCGTCAGCCCTTGGCGGTGATGGCGTCGGCGAGCGCGACGGTGCGCTTCGCCATCTCGGCATGCAGCAGTTCCACCATCCGCCCGTCGAGCGTGATGACGCCCTTGCCGGCATTCTCCGGCAGCGCGAAGGCGGCGATGATGGCGCGCGCGCGCTCCACCTCGGCGGCGGGCGGCGAGAAGGCGGCGTTGCAGGGCTCGATCTGCGAGGGGTGGATCAGCGTCTTGCCGTCCATGCCGAACTGCGCGCCCTGGGCGCACTCGGCCTTGAAGCCGTCGAGGTCCTGGAACTGGTTCCATACCCCGTCCAGCACGTCGATGCCGGACGTGCGCGCGGCCGCCACCACCAGCGAGAGCCAGGCCACCATGGGCGCGCGGCCGGGAACGAGGGCGGCGCGGGTCTCCTTGGCGAGATCGTTGGTGCCGAGCACGAACACCTGGAGCCGGGTGAGCGGGTCGCGCGCCGACAGGGCGATGGCCTTGATGTCGAGGATGGCGAGCGGGGTCTCGATCATGGCCCACACCCGCGTCGTCTCCGGCACGCCCAGCGCCTTCAGGCGCCGGCCGACGGTGACGAGCTGCTCCACCTCCTGCACCTTGGGCACCAGGATAGCGTCGGGCGCGGCGGCGGCAGCGGCGTCGAGGTCGTCCGAGCCCCAGGCGGTGTCGAGGCCGTTGATGCGGATCGCCACCTCGCGCGGGCCGAAGCCGCCGGCCTTCACCGTCTCCACCACGCGGGCGCGGGCCTCCACCTTGGCGTCGGGGGCGACCGCGTCCTCGAGGTCCAGGATCACGCCGTCCGCCGGCAGGGTGCGCGCCTTCTCCAGCGCGCGGGCATTGGAGCCGGGCATGTAAAGGACGCTGCGGCGCGGACGGATGGACATGGACGGGCCCCTCGGATCGATTGGGATCGAAGCTCGACCTTAGAGCGCGGGGCCGCGCTCGCAAAGATGCCGCAGTGCGAAAGGCGGCGGCAGGACGGGCGGGCGGTCTACTGCGCCCCGGATGGAGACGCCTCGGCCGGGGGCGGCCAGGAGAAGTCGTCCGCCCGGCCGCGCACCGGCGGCGGAGGCACGCCTTCCATCAGCGCCCGTGCCGGGGCCGAGACCTGGACCGCCGGCGGCGTGCCGCGCGCGCCCGCGGGGGGGCCGGCCAGTGCGGCGGGCCGCTCCAGCGGGCCGCCCGACATGCCGGCGGAGGGCCGGGCCGGGTCCGCCAGCATGCGGTCGAGGTCCTTCTGCACGAAGAAAGCGAGCTTGCGCCCGCCGGCGCGGGTGAAGCGGATGCCGTCATTGAGCCGCAGGCGCCGGCGCTGGCCGTCCACCGCCGGGCCGAACACGGCGAACTTGCCCTCCTCGTCCACGAAGCCTTCCCAGACGTCGGCGAACGGGAAGCCGGCGCGGGCAGCGCGCGAGCGCAGAATGTCGTTGAGGCGGCGATAGTCGTCGGACACCGTCGTGCTCTGCACCGGGGCGAGGCCGACCACGATCACGCGCGGCGCCACGGCCCGAAGGGCGGTGAGCACGTCGTCCACCCGCTTGGCATAAAGCTCCATCCAGCGGTCGGTGAGCGGCTGGACCGTCACGTCGCCGTCCTTGATGGGCTGGAGGTCGTCATTGCCCAAGGCGAGCACGGCCACGCTGGCGCGCGCCGCATTCACCGCCTCGGGAAAGCGCGGCGGCCAGTCCACCGGCGTCGGCAGGTAGCCGCTCTCGTCGGCGATGGTCTCGATCACGGCCACACGGGCCCGCTCGCTCACATAGGCGTCGGCGAGGCCCTGGGCGAGCTGGCTGGCGATGCGGTCGCCCATCACCAGGATGAACTGCGTCTGCGGCTGCTTGCGGCCCTGGGCCGCCGCGTCGGCGCTCTGGTAGACCACGCCTTCGGGCTCCGCCGGCTTCTTCGGCACCGGGGGCGGCGGCTGTTCCTGCGGCGCGAACAGGTCCCCGGGCGAGAACCAGGGGCGCGGCTTGCGCTGTCCCGGCGGCTGCACGCCGGGCGGGCAGAAGAACAGGAAGCAGCCCTGCTGGGCGATGGCCGGCGCGGACGGCGCCGTGCCAATGAGCGCCAGCACCGCGAGCGCGAGCACGCGAAGGAGCGCGCACCCGCTGAGCTGCAGAGCGCACACCACCGGGACATCCCAGGATCTGAAACGGATCCGCCACATGCTGAAGCATTGGCCCATGCGCAGGGCGGTTTCAAGGCCAGCGCGTGCAATACCGGGAGCATCTGCGGGCGCCGTGCCGAACCGCAGATGCCAGTTCGGGCATGAGGCGTCGCCCATTCGCCACGGCCTGCGGTGCGGTTTGCTCACGCGGCATGCGCGGCGACGAATGACGGGCAAACCTACCCGTCATGAAATTTCCTATTACAGTACATTAGGAATGCAGCTCTTGCCGACCGGGATGCTCGTGAACTTTCTCGCCACACTCGCGCTGCTTCTCCTGGTCTTTTTTTGGATCGGAGCATATCGGCTCGCCCGTGGCGGCAATGCCATTTCGGGGGTCTTGGTCGCGGCAGGCAGCCTTGGCTTTTTCGGCGTCGCGCTGGTTCCTGCCGCCGGCCCGTGGCTGCAGCACATTGAGCTGCCGGCAATATTCTGGGTCACCAGCATTTCCGGGCCCGCGAACAAGACTTTTACGACGACGGCACCGCTTGCCCGTATCCAGCGTTATGGAGCGGACGGTCGTTTTGAGTGCGGCTGGTTCGCGAACACTGGCGGCGGCGTCTTCGCGATCGGGTTGACTCAGGACGGCCAGATCGCCGTCGCCTCGCTGCGGACGAAGCAGGTCGAATTTTTCAACCCGGACGGTTCTCAGGCCAGCGCCCCGCGCCCCTACACAGGGACTGACGCCGCGACCGGCGGAGTGCTGCGGCCGTCCGACATCCGGGTTGAAGGCGTCTCATTCGTGGAGACGTCACCGGGAGCGCATCCGTCACCGCGGTGGACGACTCTCGCGATGGTCCCTTTCCTGGACCCGTTCATCGCCTGGCTTCTCATGGCCCTAGGCGGCTTCTGGGCGTACCGGAAACGCCGCCTCAGCCGGCAAGATGCACCATCGCCACGCCCCTGACCCGCCTAGGGTCGTCCGGCGCCGACGAGCGCGGAGCGAATCCGCGAGAGCGAGAGGCCGCCGATCCTCAAAGCCGCGCCGCCGACCTCTTCAGGTCGGCCTGCAACGCGCGAGGATGTACGAAATGGGGCGATTGAACGCTCCTTACGGACCGCCCACGACGAGGTACAGAAATAAGACCGCGCGCCGCGGCCCGGCCTCAGTTGAGCTTGGACTTGACCTCGGAGATGGCGTTCGCGACCAGCCGGGCGCCGGTCTCGCCGACGGCGCCGGCGGCCAGCAGGCCCTCGGACGCCTTGGCGGCGGCATCGGCGGCGATGGAGCGCACGTCGGCGATCGCCTGGTGCTCGGCCTGGGCGATCTTCTCCTCCGCCATCCTGGTGCGGCGGGTGACGAAGTCCTCGATCTTGGCCTTGGCGTCGGCGGCGAGGCGCTCGGCCTCGGCCTTGGCGCCGGTGATGATCGATTCGGCCTCGGCCTCGGCCTCGCGCTGCTTGCGCTTGAACTCGGCCACCAGCTTCTGCGCCTCCTCCTTGAGGCGGCGCGCCTCCTCCAGCTCGGCGGCGATGCGCGCGCCGCGCTTGTCGAGCCCGGCGGCGATGGAGCGGTGCGCGCCGGCATAGAGCACGATGCCCACGAACACCACGAAGGCGACCGCGACCCAGACTTCGGCGAGAGCCATCTCGTTCATGTCGGTGATCCTCAGGCCGCTTCGCGCTTGGACAGGACGCCGTCCACCGCCTTCTCGACGTCCGGCGCGGCGGGCGCGGTACCGATCAGGGTGGAGACGATGGAATGGGCCGCGTCCACGGCGATGCCGCGCACATGGGTCATGGCTTCCGCCTTGGTGGAGGCGATGCGCGCCTCGGCCGCGCTGAGCTTGGCGGAAAGCTCCGCCTCCAGCGCCTTGCGGTTGGCGTCCGCATCGGCGGTCAGCCGGTTGCGGGTGTCGGCGGCGATGGAATTGGCCTTGGCGCGGGCCTCGTTCAGCGCCTTTTCATAGGCCTGCTGCGCGGCCTCGCTCTCGGCGCGGTGCTTGGCCGCCTCTTCGAGATCGTCGGCGATGCGGTCGTGCCGCTCCTCAAGGATGCGGCCGATGCGCGGCAGCGCCACCTTGCTCATGAGGTAATAGAGCAGGCCGAAGGAGAGCGCGAGCCACAGGAGCTGCGAGGCGAAGGTGGTGGCGTCGAACGGCGGGAAGTGGGGCTTGCCGCCGTGGCCGCCCTCGGCCGCGAGAAGCGGAGAGGTCCACAGGCCCGCGATCACGCCCGCAAGCGCAACGCGCCGCGTCCATGTGCTCCGCGTCCATGTATGCGTCATGGAAGTCCTGGTCATGGCACGCCCGCCTGCCTCAAATGATGTCTTCGACCCCGGCCGGAAACGGACGGGATCGCATCCGGAATGCGATCGGGCGGCGGGCGCACGGCGGGGAAGTCCCCTCGCCTGCGGTCCGCCACCCCTGGCGCGGGAGGACAAGCCCTCCCGCCGCGCGGCCCGATCAGGCCACGAACAGCAGCACGAGGGCGACGACCAGCGCGAAGATGCCGAGGCCTTCCGCGAGCGCCGCGCCGATGAACGCGCGGGCGAACTGGCCGTCGGCGGCCGACGGATTGCGCAGGGCGCCGGCAAGGAAGTTGCCGAAGATGTTGCCCACGCCGATGGCCGCGAGGCCCATGCCGAGAGAGGCGAGGCCGGCACCGATGTACTTTCCGACTGCAGGATCCATTTTACTCTCCTTGAGAAACCGTCGTTGAACGTGAAGCCCGGAACGTGAAGCCCGGACGAGGCCGCTGCGGCCGCGTCCGGCCGGTCAGTGGCCGGGGTGGATGGCGTCGTTGAGGTAGATGGAGGTCAGCACCGCGAACACGTAGGCCTGCAGCACCGCCACCAGCAGCTCCAGCGCGGTCAGCGCCACGATCATGAAGAAGGGCAGCGTCGCGCCGAACCAGCCGACCACGCCGGCCGAGGCGAGGCCCACCACGAAGAAGGCGAACACCTTCAGCGCGATGTGGCCGGCCAGCATGTTGGCGAACAGACGCAGCGAGAGGCTGATGGGGCGCGAGAGGAAGGACACCACCTCGATCACCACCAGGAAGGGCAGGAGGAAGGCCGGCACGCCCGAGGGCACGAACAGATGCAGGAAGTGCGAGCCGTGCTTCATGAAGCCGTAGACGATCACGGTGCCGATCACGAGCAGCGCCAGCGCCGCGGTGACGATGAGATGGGCGGTGACCGTGAAGGTGTAGGGGACGAGGCCGACGAGGTTCGCCACCAGCACGAACATGAACAGCGAGAACACGAGGGGGAAGAACACCATGCCCTCGTTGCCGGCCGAATCACGCACCATCTTGGCGATGAATTCGTAGCTCACCTCCGCCGCCGACTGCGCCCGGCCCGGCACCAAAGTGCGCCCGCGCGTCGCGAAGGTGAGGAAGAAGAAGATGATGGCGACGATGCCGAACATGAAGACGGCAGCGTTGGTGAAGGAGAACTGGACGCTGCTGATGTTCAGCAGGTCAACGTAGCGCTTGATCTCGAACTGGTGGATCGGATCGACGACCATCCGCCTACGCCCCCTTCTCGCGGCGGCCCGAAGCCGCCAGTGCGCGGCGTTTGCCGCTCGTGTTCCGTACGCGGCCTGCGCCGCCTGTTCTTTGCGGCGCCTGCCGCCCGTTACCGCGTCCGCCGCATGTCCTTCCGGCGACCCGGTCGACGCCTCTCGGCGCCGTCTCTTACAGGGCCTTGCCGCCGTCGTGCCTGCGGCCTTCCGCCGCGCGCAGCATGTTCAGCACGCCGGCGCCGAAGCCGACCAGCGTGAACACGATCAGCCCCCAGGGCGAGATCGCGAGGAAATAGTCGATCCCGTAGCCGATGAGCGAGCCCACCAGAACGCCGGAAACGAACTCGGCGCCGAGCCGGAACGCCAGCGCGACACCCGAAGCGGAAGACGTGTTAGGCCCGCTCTTGCCCTTCGGCTCCTGCGTCCTGGCACGCACCTTCCCGAGGGAGGAATCGAGATCCTGAAGACGCTGCGACAGCTCTCCGTCACTGGGCCGGGAAGCCGGCGCCCCGCCCGCGGCGGACACGTTCCCCTCGACGGGCCGATCGTTCGCGGATCGGCCGCGGGAAGCATCACTCGGGTCGGACATGGCGCCCACTCCGGCTCAGGTGGCAGACCGCAGCCTCCCCCTTGAAACCGCGGCGCAACATAGTTGCGGCAAAAATGAGTGTCAAGGCGCGTTCCGAACGCGGTATCCCATTGAAATAACGTGAGAAAATTATGACCGCAGCAGGCAGGAGACGTTACGTCACCCCGCCTCGCGCAGGCGCTCGGCTGCCTGGAGGTCAACCGACACCAGCCGCGATACCCCGCGCTCGGCCATGGTGACGCCGAAAAGCCGGTTCTGGCGCGCCATGGTGATGGGGTTGTGGGTGATGGTGAGGAAGCGCGTGTCGGTGAGGCGCGTCATCTCGTCCAGCAGGGTGCAGAAGCGCTCCACATTGGCGTCGTCGAGCGGCGCGTCCACCTCGTCCAGCACGCAGATGGGCGCCGGATTGGTGAGGAACACGGCGAAGATCAGCGCCATGGCGGTGAGCGCCTGCTCGCCGCCGGACAGCAGCGAGAGCGTCTGCGGCTTCTTGCCCGGCGGCTTGGCGATGATGTCGAGGCCCGCCTCCAGCGGGTCCTCGGCCTCGGTCAGCACCAGTTGCGCCTCCCCGCCGCCGAACAGGGTGTCGAACAGCTTCTTGAAGTGGGCATCCACCACCGCGAACGAGGCCTGGAGGCGCTCGCGCGCCTCGCGGTTGAGGCTCTGGATCGCCCCGCGCAGGCGCTTGATGGCCTCCACCAGGTCGTCGCGCTCGGCGACCAGGGCGGTGTGCTGGCCCTCCGCCTCCTCCAGCTCCACGTCGGCGCGCAGGTTCACGGCGCCGAGGCGCTCGCGGTCGCGCTTGGCGCGCTCCAGCTTCTCCTCGATGGCGCGCGGGTCGGGCAGCGGCCCGTCGATGTCGAGCCCGGCGGCCTCGCGGGCGAGTTCGGGGGGGCCTTCCAGAGCGTCGGAAATCTCGCGCTGGACATCGTCGCGGCGCTGGCGCGCGGCCTCCAGGCGCGCCTCGGCGCGGGCCGCCTCGGCCCGGGTGCCGGAGAGCGCCTCCACCGCGTCGCGGGCGGCCTTGTCGGCGGCGGCAAGCGCGGCCTCGCCCTCCGCCAGCCGGTCGGCGGCGGCGCGGCGGGCGGCCTCGGCCTCCTCGGTGGCGGTGAGCAGCGCCCGGCGCTGGCGGATGATCTCGCCCGGCGCGTCCTCCAGCGCCTCCAGCTCCGCCTGGGCTTCCGCGCTGCGGGCCTCGATGGCGGCGAGGCGCTCGCCGGCGCCGCCGGCGCGCTTGCGCCAGGAGGATTCCTCGGCCGCCAGGGTCTCCAGCCGCCGGCGCCGGGCGGTGGTCTCGCGGCTGAGGCCGTCGAGCGCGGCCTTGGCCTCGGCCATGGCGGCGCGGCGCTCGCCGGCCTCGGCGCGGGCGCGGGCGAGGTCCGCCTCCAGAAGATGCGGCGCATCGAGCGCGGCGAGCTGGGCACTTGCCTCCTCCAGGTCCGCCTCCCCCTCCTCCTTCGCGGCGACGAGGCGCGCGCGCGCCTCGCCCAAAGCGGAAAGGCGGGCAAGGTGCTGGGCCGCCTTGCGCTCGGCGGCGGCGAGACTCTCGCGCGAGACCTCCGCCGCGCGCTGGGCGGCGCGGCGCGCCTCGCGGGCGGCGGTCTCATGCCGGGCGGCGGCGGCGAGCGCCTCCTGGCGCTCGGCCTCCGCGGCGCGCAATTCGTCGAGGGCGGCGCGGGCCTCCTCGGCCTCGGCCTCGATGTCGGCGAGGCGGTTGCGCTCGGCGAGCCGGCGCGCGGCCGCCGTGGGCGCGTCGGCGGCGGCCACCACGCCGTCCCAGCGCCACAGGTCGCCTTCGCGCGAGACGAGGCGCTGGCCGCTCTTCAAGTCGCGGGCAAGGCCCGGCCCCTCATTCCGCGGCACGATGCCCACCTGGGCCAGCCGGCGCGCCAAAGCCGGCGCGCCCGAGACGTGGCGGGACAGCGGCTCGGCGCCTGCCGGCAGCGCCGGATCGAGCGCGTCGGGCGCGGCCCCGGCCCAGCGCGCGGGGGCGGCGGGGTCCACCGGCAGATCGAGGTCGTCGCCGAGCGCGGCCCCGAGCGCCATCTCGTAGCCCTTGGCGACGGTGAGGAGGTCCGCCACCGGCGGGAAGCCGTCGCCCGACGCCATCAGCAGCTTGGAGAGCGTGCGCGCCTCGGTCTCCAGCCGGCCGAATCGCGCCTGCGCCTCCGCGAGGGCGGGGCGCAACTCCTCGGCGGCGCGGCGGGCCGCGGCATGCCCGGCCTCGGCCTCGGCGGTGGCCTCCTCCGCCTCCGCCAGAGCCTCGCGGGCGGCCTCGGCGTCGGCGCGGGCGGCCTCCAGCGCGTCGGTGCCGGCCTCGCGGCGGTGGCGCGCCTCCTCCGCCTCCACCGAAGCCCGCTCGGCGCCGTTGCGCACCAGCCGGTCGCGCAACTCGCGCACGGACTGCTCCAGGCTGGTCCGGCGGGCGCCGAGGTCGGCGAACAGCGTGGTCTTCTCCTCCAGCGCCGCCTCCGCCTCGGCCAAGGCGGCGGCGATCTCGGCCATCCGGTCGCCGGCGACCATCTCCGCTTCGGCGCTCTCTTCCTGCTCGGCGCGCAGCATCTCGCTCTCGTCGGCGAGGCGCTCCAGCACGCCGGAGGCATCGGCCGAGAGCGCCTTCTCGCGCTCCAGGTCCTGCGCCAGCTGGACGATGCGCCGCTCCAGGTCCTGGCGGCGGGCGGCGATGCGCGCCTCCTCCTTGTCCAGCTCGCCGCGGGCAAGGGTGAGGCGCTGGAGCGCGGCGGCGGCCTCGGCCTCGGCCTGGCGCAAGGGCGGCAGCTCGTGGGCGGCGATGGCCTGGAGCCGCGCCGCCTCGGCCTGGATGCGGGTGGTCTCGGCGCCGTCGCGCACGCTCGCCTCGACCGCGCGCTCGGCCTCGGCGAGGGCCTGCGTCACCTCGCGCCAGCGCAGCCACAGAAGCGTCGCCTCGCACTGGCGGATCTCGGCGGCGAGGCCCTTGTAGCGCACGGTCTGGCGCGACTGCCGCTTGAGGCTCTCCACCTGGGTGCCGAGCTGGACGATCACGTCCTCGACCCGGGCGAGGTTCTGTTCCGCCGCCTTGAGCCGCATCTCCGCCTCGTGGCGGCGGGCATGCAGGCCGGCGACGCCCGCCGCCTCCTCCAGGATGCGGCGGCGCGCATTGGGCTTGGCGCCGACGATCTCGCCGATCTGCCCCTGGCGCACCAAGGCGGGCGAGCGGGCGCCGGTGGAGGCGTCGGCGAACAGCAGGTTGACGTCGCGCGCCCGCACGTCGCGCCCGTTGATGCGGTAGGCCGAGCCGGAGCCGCGCTCGATGCGGCGCACCACCTCCAGCTGGTCCCACTCGTTGAAGCCGGCGGGGGCGGTGCGGTCGGAATTGTCGAGCTGGAGCGCCACCTCGGCCGCGTTGCGCGACGGGCGCCCCGTGGTGCCGGCGAAGATCACGTCGTCCATGTCCTGGGCGCGCATGGCCTTGTGCGAGCTTTCGCCCATGACCCAGCGCAGCGCTTCCACGAGGTTGGACTTGCCGCACCCGTTCGGGCCCACAACGCCGGTGAGGCCGGGCTCGATGATGAGGTCGGTGGGCTCGACGAAGGTCTTGAAGCCCACGAGCCGCAGGCGGTTGAACTTCATCTCGTGGGCCGCGGGCGGTTGGACGTCATCCGGTCAGTGCACTTTGGGGCAGACGTTCAGGCATGGCATGAGGTGTGCCAGCCTTTGGCGGTTGTGGTCAAACCGAGCCTGCACGCGCGGCGCGGGGCAGGCAAGGGGCAGGCAGGGCGCCGGCCTTGCGCGTCCACAGGCCGCGGGGCGCCGTCCCCCGCTTTCCGGCCCCGCCGCCGGGCGCGGCGGCCATTCTGCGGGTTCCACCCCATGGCGGAAGGCGGTAGAAGCGGCATCGGCCGATTGCGCCGGCGCGGGCGATGCCCATCTAAGGGGCGGATGCGAGCCGCGAGGTCCGGCTCTCAAGGGGTAAGGCTATGCTGTTCAACCAGACGGGCGCCCAAGGAGGCGCGACACAGGGCGCGACACAGACCGGGGCGGCGGGCGCGGAGGCGGTGACCGACACCACCACCCAGACCTTCATGGTCGACGTGATGGAGGAATCCAAGCGCCGCCCGGTCCTGGTGGATTTCTGGGCCCCCTGGTGCGGCCCCTGCAAGACCCTCGGCCCGATCATCGAGAAGGCGGTCCGCGCCACCAAGGGCAAGGTCAAGCTGGTCAAGATGAACATCGACGAGCACCCGGCCATCCCCGGCAAGCTCGGCATCCAGTCCATCCCCACCGTCTATGCGTTCGTGAACGGCCAGCCGGTGGACGGGTTCATGGGCGCGCTGCCCGAGGGGCAGGTGAACGCCTTCATCGAGCGCCTCATGGGCGGCCCGGCCGATGCCGGGCTCGACGAGGTGCTGGCCTCCGGCGAAGCGGCGCTCGCGGAGGGCGACGTGACCGCCGCCGCCGAGATCTTCGCCGCCGTGCTCGGCGAGGAGCCCGACAACCTGAAGGCGCTCACCGGCCTGGTGCGCGCCCAGGTGCAGGCCGGCGCGCTGGAGCAGGCCAAGGCGACGCTTGCCTTGGCGCCGGCGGACAAGCAGAACGACCCCCTCGTCGCCGCCGCCCGCGCGGCGCTGGAGCTGGCCGAGCAGGCGCAGTCGCTGGGCGACCTCGCGAGCCTCGCCGCCAAGGTGGACCTCGACCCGGCCGACCACGCCGCGCGCTTCGACCTCGCTCTGGCGCTCAACGCCAAGGGGCGGCGCGAGGAAGCGCTGGTGCACCTGCTCGACATCGTCAAGCGCGACCGCTCCTGGAACGAGGACGCGGCCCGCAAGCAGATCGTGCAATTGTTCGAGGCCTGGGGCCCGACCGATCCGCTCACCGTCTCCGGCCGTAAGAAGCTGTCGGCGATCCTGTTCGCCTGACCGCTTCCCGCGCACGCCCCCAGAGCGCGCGGACGTCGAAAAAGGAAGCCGAACGTGGCCGCAAAGCGGACCTATCTTTCGCCGGCGGACGTGCCGCCGGTGGTGCCGGTGTTTCCCCTGTCGGGAGCGCTGCTGCTGCCGCGCGCCGAGCTGCCGCTCAACATCTTCGAGCCGCGCTACCTCGCCATGGTGGACGACGCGCTCTCGGGGGCGCGGCTGATCGCCATGGCGCAGCCCGACCCCGGCGCGGCGCCCGGCCCGCACGGGCCGCAGGTGTTCAAGGTGGGCTGCCTCGGCCGGCTGACGCAATTCGCCGAGACCGGCGACGGGCGCTATCTCATCACCCTCACCGGCGTCGCCCGCTTCTCAATCGTGGAAGAGGTGGAGGCGCTCACCCCCTACCGCCAGTTCAAGATCGACACCGCCGCCTTCGGCGCCGACTTCGACGCCAGCGCCGGCGAGAGCGAGGTCGACCGCTCGGCGCTGCTGGCGGCGCTCGCCGCCTTCCTCGAAGCCAACAAGCTTGATGCGGACTGGGACGGCATCCAGCAGGCCGGCACCGAGATGCTGGTGAACACGCTCTCCGTCATCTCGCCTTATGGCGTGCGGGAGAAGCAGGCGCTGCTGGAGGCGCGCACCCTGCGCGAACGGGCCGAGATGCTGGTGGCCATCACCCAGATGACGCTCGCCCGCACCACGCCCGGCGACGGCGAGGGCTCGCTGCAATAGCGGCGGAGGCTCGCCACCGGACTGGGATGACGGAAGGGCGCCAGGGGGCCGTTCGCCATCTTCCCGGCGTCATGCCCTTTTCGTCGTCATGCTCTTTCCCAACGTCATCGTCGTTCCTGCCGTCATCCCCCGGCTTGTCCGGGGGATCCACCTGGCCGTCAGGCACGCGTTCCGGTGCTGAATCCCCAAGCGCGGCGCAAGCGGCGCGGTGGATGCCCCGGACAAGCGGGGGCATGACGGGGTGAGGCCCCCTACCCCGCGCGCGGGTTGGTGAGGACGCCCACCGCCTGGGCGGCCGCCCGCTCGCCCGACTGCCAGGCCCCGGCGAGCGTGCCCCACAGCGTCTCGTGCGCGTGCTCGCCGGCGAACAGGAGCCGGCCCGAGGCCACCTCGGTGAAGGCGCGGCGCAGGTTTCCCGCTCCGGGAAGGGCGCAGGAGAAGGCGCCGAGCGCGAACGGCTCCTTGGTCCAGCGCGTGGCACTCACGCGCCCCACCTTCGCCGCCGCCTGGGCGCCGAACTCCTGCGTGAGCGTCTCGCGCACGAAGGCGCGCGCCCCCTCGGGCGGGCCGCCGGCGAGGGCGAGGGCGAGCGCGCCGCCCACGTCGAAGCCGTAGAGGTCGGTGCCGCCGATGCGCGCGGCGAGCGCGGTGGAGCGGCTGGTGGCCGCCTTGAAGAACAGGCGCTCGTCCGCCTTCAGGCCCAGGGGGTTGCCGGGCAGTTCGAAGGCGATGCGGTCGAACGCGCCGAGGGTGATGCGCTCCACCGCCGTGCGGTAGCGCGGAACGAGGCCGGGCGTGATGCGCAGCAGGCCGGAGGCGATCACGCTCGGCGGCACGGCGAGGATCACCACCCGCCCGGTGAGCGTGCCGCGGCTGGTCTGCACCGAGACCTGGCGGCCGGAGAGGTCCACGGTGCGCACCTGCGTCTCCAGGCGCACCGTGAGCGGCTGGGCGAGCTTCGCCACCATGGCGCCGAGGCCCTGGCGGCAAGCCATCTCGCCCTCGCGCTCCTCGGCGCGGGAGAAGTCGACGGTGGAGACCTCCTCCAGCTCCTTGGCGCAGGTGAAGGGGCCGGTGATGAAATGGGCGCTCGGCCCGAACGCGCCGAGATCGGGCAGCACGCGCGCCGCCGGCTGGTCGCGCCCGGCATCGCCGGCGGCGATGATGGCGCGCTCGGCCCGCCGCACGGTGGCGGCGAAATCCTCGTATTCGGCGTCGTTCGCCTCCTTGCCGCCGAGATAGAGCCGCGCCGGCATGGGCACGCCGACGAGGTCGAGCCCGGCGGCACGGCCGGCCTCGGCGAGCGCCCGGCCGCCGGGCAGATGGATGCGGCTCGCCCCCATGTCGAACGGCACGCCGAAGATCTGGGTGTCGGTGCGCGCGCGCCCGCCGACCCGGTTCGAGGCCTCCAGCAACGCGTAGGAATGGCCGGCCTCGGCCACCTTGCGGGCGGCGGCGATGCCGGCCGCCCCGGCGCCGATGATGATGACCTCCACGGTGTCGGCGCCCCGCGTCTGGCCCAGCGCCCGCACGGCGCCGAGCGGTGCGGCGGCTAGGCCCGCGGCACCGGCGAGAAGGGCGCGGCGGGTGAGGGATGACGAGGTCGGAGGCACGGGCGGAGGGGTCTTCGGCTGCGGTTTCCGGGCCGCGGACGCTAGCACGGGGCGGCGCTGCGGGCGAGGCCGGGGCCGCATCCCTTATGGAAAGCCGCCACAATCGGCATTATGTGTGGCGCCATGACCGTTGCAGCCCCCATCGCCCCGTCCGCGCCGACCGACACCGGCCCCGCGCCCGCCGCCGCCCTGCCGTCCTTGGTCGGGCTCGACCGGGAGAAGCTCGGCGCGGCGCTCGCTGTCATCGACGTTCCGGAGCGCGAGCGGCGCATGCGCGTCAACCAGCTCTGGCACTGGATCTACCTGCGCGGCGCCACCGAATTTTCGGAGATGACCAACGTCTCCAAGCACCTGCGCGCGCGGCTCGAAGCCGCGTTCACGCTGGCGCGGCCCGAGATCGTGATGGAGCAGGTGTCGCAGGACGGCACGCGCAAGTGGCTGCTGCGCTTTCCCGCCGATCTGCCGGGCGAAAAGCCGCACGACATCGAGGCGGTCTATATCCCCGAGCGCGACCGCGGCACGCTGTGCGTCTCCTCGCAGGTGGGCTGCACGCTCAACTGCTCCTTCTGCCACACCGGCACACAGCGCCTGGTGCGCAACCTCACCGCCGCCGAGATCGTGGCGCAGGTGATGGTCGCCCGCGACCGGCTGGGCGACTATCCCGGCCGCGAGCGCGCGGTCGGGCCGGGCCTGCCCACCGAGGGCGACCGCCTCGTCACCAACATCGTCTTCATGGGCATGGGCGAGCCGCTCTATGCCTATGAAAGCGTGAAGGAGGCGATCGAGATCCTCGCCGACGGCGACGGCCTCGGCCTCGGCAAGAGGCGCATCACCGTGTCCACCTCCGGCGTGGTGCCGGAGATCGAGAAGCTCGGCGCCGAGGTCGGCCCCATGCTCGCCATCTCGCTGCACGCCGTGCGCGACGACCTGCGGGACGTGCTGGTGCCGATCAACAAGAAATACCCCATCAAGCAGCTCATGGAGGCCTGCCGCACCTACCCGGCCGCCTCGAATGCCAAGCGCATCACCTTCGAATATGTGATGCTGAAGGGCGTGAACGACAGCGCCGCCGACGCCAAGGCGCTGGTGAAGCTGCTGGAGGGCGTGCCGGCCAAGATCAACCTCATCCCGTTCAACCCCTGGCCCGGCACGCAATATGAGTGCTCCGACTGGGAGACCATCGAGCGCTTCTCGGACATCGTCTTCCGCGCCGGCTATGCGAGCCCGGTGCGCACGCCGCGGGGGCGCGACATCCTCGCGGCCTGCGGCCAGCTCAAGAGCGAGAGCGAGAAGCTCTCCGCCCGCGAGCGCCTCGCGCTGCGCGCAATGATGGCGCAGGAAGACTGACCGCACTCCGACCCACGGGAGAACCGCCATGCTGGACCATCTCGGACTGTCGGTGCAGGACGTGGAGCGCGCCCGCGCCTTCTACCTCGCCGCCCTCGCCCCGCTCGGCTACGGCATCGTCCTGGAGGTGAGCGCGCAGGAGACCGGCGCCACCGCCTTCGTCGGCTTCGGCGCCGGCAAGCCCGACTTCTGGATCGGCGCCAAGCCGGTGCTCTCCGGCCCGGTGCATGTCGCCTTCCGGGCGCCGAACCGCGCCGCGGTGAACGCCTTCTACACGGCGGCGCTTGCGGCCGGAGGCCGGGACAACGGCCCGCCGGGCCTGCGGACCGACTACCACCCGAACTATTACGGCGCCTTCGTCATCGATCCAGACGGCCACAATGTGGAAGCCGTCTGCCACGCGCCGGAGTGAGCGCCGCCATGGACGACCTCGCCCGCCTGCTGCTGCGCGTCCTGCTGGTGCCGCTCGGCTATCTTTCCGCTGTGATCGCCGGATCGGCGGTGATCCTGGTGGGCGAGATGCGCATCGGCACGCTCATCGACACCGCCCGGCCGGACGAGGCGGCGGCCGGAATGTTCGTCGCCATCGGCACGGCGGTGATGGTGTTCGTGCTCCTGCTCTCCGTCATGTGGATGGTGGCGGCGGTCGGCATCCTATTCTCGGAGGCCTTCGCCGTGCGCTCCTGGATGTTCCATGCGGCGAACGGCGCGGTTTCGGCCTGGATCGCGGCGCAGCTCTTCCAGCCCTCGGAGGGCGCGCCGATCATCGTCGAGGGGCCGTTCTATGTCGTCGCCGCGGGCCTCGCCGCGGGGCTCGCCTACTGGCTGGTGGCCGGCTCGTCCGCCGGCTTCTACAAGCCGATCCTGCGCTCGCCGGCCGAGCGGGCGGGCCGGCCGGCTTTGCCCCATCCGGCGCCCCCTGGCGCGCTGCCGCGCGCAGACGGGCCCCCCCGCGGGCCGGAGGGCGGGGCCCGCCCGTGAGTTCCGGGCAGCCGAAGGCGCAACTATCCTTTGCGTCCGGGCGCCGTTCCCGCTAAGCCTTCGCGCCCGAGCGTCCCATGAACCAGCCCCCACCCACCATAAGCCTGTCGGACCTGCGCGCCGAGATCGACCGCATCGACGAAGCGATGCACCGCCTCCTCATGGAGCGCAGCGAGATCATCGAGCGCCTGGTCAAGGTCAAGCGCACCGGCGGCGCCGAAGGCGGCTCCGCCTTCCGCCCCGCGCGCGAGGCCGACATGATGCGCCGCCTGGTGCAGCGCCACGGCGGGCTGCTGCCGCTCGACACGGTGGAGAGCATCTGGCGCGTCATCATCGCCACCTTCACCTACGTCCAGGCGCCCTATCAGGTGCATGCCGACATCTCCGGCGGCGAGCCGGTGATGCGCGACAGCGCCCGCTTCCATTTCGGCTTCACGGTGCCGTTCGCGCCGCACATGGGCGCCGAGGCGGCGATCGCCGCGGTTGCCGCCTCCACCGGCGACCTCGGCCTTATCGCCGCGGCCCCGGCCGCCGCTGGCGCGCCCTGGTGGCGCGCTTTGGAGGCGCCGGACGCGCCCAAGATCATCGCCCGCCTGCCGTTCGTCGAGCGGGCCGACCACCCCGCAGGCCTGCCGGTGTTCGTGGTGGCGCACCCGATCCGCGACGCGGCCGTCACCGACGTGTGCGTCCATTCCCTCCATGTGTCGGGATGGAGCGCGCGCGCCGCCCGTGCCATACCCTCCTTCGCCGAGGCCGTGGTGGCGGCGGACGCCGAGGCCGGCCCGGCCGGGCGCGAGAGCGCCGCTTTGCTCGTCAGCCTGCCGAAGGGGCGCACCGTCGCCGAGGTGATGGCGGCGCTGGCGGAGGCCGACGCGGTGGTCACGGCGTCGGTCGGCGTCGGCAGCCACGCCGCCGTGTTCAGACTGGACCAGACCGGGGCCTGACAGCGCCCCCGGATTTCGGAGTTCGCGTGATGTCCGCCGTGCGAGAGCCTTCCCCCGCCTCCCCCGCCCGCCCCGAGCCGCGGCCGGGTGTGCTCGCCATCGAGGCCTATGTGCCCGGCAAGAGCCATGCGCCGGGGGTGGAGAAGGTCTACAAGCTCTCCTCCAACGAGACCCCGATGGGTCCGAGCGCGAAGGCGGTCGCCGCCTTCCAGGAGGCCGGCCGCAGGCTCGAGGACTATCCCGACGGCGCGGCGCGCGTGCTGCGCGAGGCCATCGCCAAGGCGAACGGGCTCGACCCCGCGCGCATTATCTGCGGCGCCGGCTCCGACGAGATCCTGAACCTCGTCGCGCACGCCTATCTCGGCCCCGGCGACGAGGCGGTTTTCTGCGAGCACGGATTCCTGGTCTACCGCATCGCCACGCTGGCCGCCGGCGGCACGCCGGTGGTGGCGAAGGAGCGCAACCTCACCGCCGACGTGGACGCCATGCTCGCCTGCGTGAGCCCGCGCACCAAGGTGGTGTTCCTCGCCAATCCCAACAACCCGACCGGCACCTATCTGCCGTTCGACGAGGTGCGGCGCCTGCATGCCGGCCTGCCGCCCCATGTCCTGCTGGTGCTCGACGCGGCCTATGCGGAATATGTCCGCCGCAACGACTACGAGACCGGGCTGGAGCTGGCGCTCACGGCCGACAACGTGCTGATGGCGCGCACCTTCTCCAAGATCCACGGCCTCGCGGCGCTGCGCATCGGCTGGGCGGTGGGTCCGGCGCACGTGATCGACGCCATGAACCGCATCCGCGGCCCGTTCAACATGAACGCGCCGGCCTTGCTGGCGGGCGCCGCCGCCATCGCCGATGCGGCCCATGTGGAGAAGTCGGTGGCCCACAACGAGGCGTGGCTGCCCTGGCTGACCGCCGAGATCGAGAAGCTCGGGCTCAAGGTCACGCCCTCGGTGGCGAACTTCGTGCTGATCCACTTCCCGAAGGAAGCCGGCCGCACGGCCAAGGAAGCGGACGCCTTCCTGCTGAAGCGCGGCCTGGTGCTGCGGCAGGTGGGGGCCTATGGCCTGCCGGACAGCCTGCGCATGACGGTGGGCTCGGAGGAGGCGAACCGCCTGGCGGTGGCCGCGCTCGCCGACTTCATGGCCGGCAAGACGGCGGGCAAGACGGCGGACCCGGCGCCGTGACCCGGCCGCTGGTGGACCGCCTCGCCATCGTCGGGGCCGGGCTGATCGGCTCGTCCATCGCCCGCGCGGCGCGCGAGAACCACCTCGCCGGCACCATCGTGGTGGCCGACCGCGACCCTTCCGTCTGCGGCCGCGTGCGCGCGCTCGGCTTCGCCGACGATGTCACGCAGAGCGCGCGCGAGGCCGCGGAGGGCGCGGACATCGTCATCCTCTGCGTGCCCGTGGGCGCGACGGAGGCGGTGGCGGCCGAGGTCGGCCCGGCACTGAAGCCGGGCGCCATCATCTCGGACGTGGGCTCGGTGAAGGGCGCGGTGCTCGCCGCTTTGGCGCCGCATGTGCCGGCCCATGCTTTCCTCGTTCCCGCCCATCCGGTGGCGGGCACCGAATTCTCAGGCCCCGACGCGGGCTTCGCCACCTTGTTCGAGAACCGCTGGTGCATCGTCACCCCGCCCGAGGGCACCGATCCCGCGGCGGTGGAGCGCATCCGCATGCTGTGGCGCGCCATGGGCGCGAACGTCGAGGTGATGAGCGCCGAGCACCACGACCTGGTGCTCGCCATCACCTCCCATGTTCCGCACCTCATCGCCTACAACATCGTCGGCACGGCGGCGCACCTCGAAGAGACGCTCACCTCCGAGGTCATCAAGTTCTCGGCCGGCGGCTTCCGCGACTTCACGCGCATCGCCGCCTCCGACCCGACCATGTGGCGCGACGTGTTCCTCACCAACCGCGAGGCGGTGCTGGAGATGCTCGGCCGCTTCACCGAGGACCTTTCGGCGCTCCAGAGGGCGATCCGCTACGGCGACGGGGACGCGCTGTTCGACCACTTCACCCGGACCCGGGCGATCCGCCGCTCCATCATCGAGCAGGGCCAGGAGACGCCGGCCCCCGACTTCGGCCGGCGCGCTGTAGAGAAGCAGAAGCACGAGGAAAGCTGAGCCCGGCGGCGAGTGTCACTACCCTCCTGCCATGTTAGATTGCACGGCGACTGGGGAACGGGAGCGCATGGCGCAAGGGCATGGGGGATTGCGCCTGAAATGGGCAGCGGCTGCGATCCTGTTCGCGGTCGTGTTCGGCGCGAGCCTGTTCGGCATCCTGACGCGCACTTCGGGCTTTCTCGCCGCCTTCTGGCCAGCGAACGCGCTGCTGCTGGGACTGCTGGTGCGCTTTCCGCGCCTCGACACCGTCGGCGGATGGATCGGCGCCCTCCTGGGCTATCTTGCCGCCGATCTCCTGGCCGGCGGCGATCTGGTCAAGACCGTCTGGCTGACGGTGGCGAACCTCAGCGGCGTGGCGGTGGGCGTGACGCTGTTCGGCATGCTCAACGAGGAGGACCGCCGGCTGCGGCGCCCGCTCTCGGTGCTGTTCCTGTTCGGCATCTCCATGGGCGTCGGCGCCGCCGCGGCGGTGATCGGCGCGCCCGGAGTGCCGGCCTTCTTCGGCAAGGACCTCTATGTCGGCGCGGCGTTCTGGTTCGCCACCGAGACCACCAACGCGATCATCCTTCTGCCGGTCATCCTCACCGCACCCTGGCCGCCGCGCCTGCTGCGGCTGCGGCGGCTGGACGACCTGCGCGCCCTCGGCCAGAGGGCCGCACCGGTTGCCGCCCTCGTTGTGTCGCTGATCCTGGGGGCGCTCATCGGCGACCCGGGGGCGGCCAGCGGCGGTCCGGGGGCGCTGGCGTTTCCGGCGCCGGCCCTGCTGTGGTGCGCCCTGTCCTACTCGCTGTTCGGGACGGCGGTGCTGACCATGCTGGTCAGCATCTGGCAGCTCCTGTCGATGACCTACGGCCCGCTGGGGCCCGAGAATGCGCCGCTCGACAATGCCGCGGCGGTGGACCGCCTCGCCATCATGCTGCTGGCCCTCGGCCCGCTCACCGCCGCGAGCATCAACGCCGCCCGCAACGACCTGCTGAAGCGGCTCGAAGCGATCGCCACCTATGATTCCCTCACCGGGGCGCTCGCGCGCGCCGCCTTCCTGGAGCGGGCGAACCAGCACTTCGTCGATCCGGCGCGCGCGGCATCCGTCGCCGTGCTGATGCTCGACATCGACCGCTTCAAGCGGATCAACGACACCTATGGCCACGCCGCGGGGGACGTGGCGCTCGCGGCCGTGGCCGGCACCATCGGCAGCGCCCTCAGGGAGGGCGACCTGTTCGGCCGCATGGGCGGGGAGGAGTTCGCCATCGTCCTGCCGCGCGCCGCCGCCGACTCGGCGATGGTCGCCGAGCGGCTGCGGGCGGCGGTCGCGGCGATGGCCATTCCCATCGACGGGACGGCGTCGCTCACGCTGACGGTGAGCATCGGCGTCGCACGCCCCGCGAGGACCGCTCCGGCCGAACTCGACCGCCTTCTGGGCGCGGCCGATCGGGCGCTCTACCAGGCGAAGAACACCGGTCGCGACCGGGTCGTGTGCGTCGAAGGCTGATGCCCGCGCGGCGGCACGGGGATCAGCCCAGCGCCGCAGCCCGGCGGGCGATGAGGGCGATGGCCTCGTGCTCGGCCTCATCGGGCGTCCGGCCGGCGCTGGCGGCGACCACCGCCGCCATGGCCGCATGCGCTCGCGTCTCGGGCGTCCCGGACGCATCCGGCAGGCCGGCGGCGAGCGCCGACAGCGTGTCGAGCTCGATCAGCTCGGATTCGATCTCCACCTTCTTCAGCTTGTCGCGCAGCGCCTCGGTCACGGCAGAAGGACCGGGCGGCGGGCCGGACTTCAGGCGCTGGCGTACCGCGCGCAGCGCCTTCACCACCTCCACGTGCCAGGTCCCGACCGCTGCCTGCGCGGCGGCGAGCGCGGCCGCGTCCACGCGCGCCCCGCGCACGGCGCCGGCAAAGGCGGCGAACAGCAGCAGGTTCACGTCCACGGCGGCGCGGTCCTGCAGCACCAGGCAGGCGGGTGGCACGCCCTCGCTCGCATAGACCTTGAGCGCGAAGCGCGCGAGGTCGCTCGATCCAGGTCCGCTCTGGTCCATGGCAATCACCTCCCCTGCCGGCGCTCGGCCGCACGATGCGCCCCGCTTCCTCGCTCACCCCCGTCATGCCCCGGCTTGTCCGGGGCATCCACCCCGCCGTTTGCCCCACGCCTCGGTGCTCCAGCGCCGGAACGCCCGCTTGGCCGCCGGGTGGATCCCCCGGACAAGCCGGGGGATGACGGCGGCCTCCGGTTTTCCGGCGCCTCGTGCGGGCCGCAACGCCGGCGCTCCGGCGCCTCCGCGCCCCGCTTCCTCGCTCACCCCGTCATGCCCCGGCTTGTCCTGGGCATCCACCGCGCCGTTTGCCCCACGCCTCGGTGCTCCAGCGCCGGAACGCCCGCTTGGCCGCCGGGTGGATCCCCCGGACAAGCCGGGGGATGACGGGGCATGAGAATCGAAGGGCCTGGGCTGAAGCGAGGACTGCCCCCTACGCCCGCAGCACCTTGCGGTCCACCTTCAGCAGCGTGGTGCGCGGCAGCGCGTCGATATAGGCGAAGGCGGCGGGCACCTTGTAGCCGCCAAGGGGACGCACCTCGTCGCGCAGCCCCTGTTCGAGCTCCGGCGCGGGCGCCCGCCCGTCCTTCAGCACCACGAAGGCCTTCGGCTTCACGAGCCCGTCCTCATCCTCGAACGAAACAACCGCCGCTTCCTTCACCGCCGGATGGCGCATGAGGGCGGCCTCGATCTCCAGCGGCGAGACCCACAGGCCGCTGACCTTGAACACGTCGTTCTCGCGGCCGGCGAACCAGAAATAGCCGTCCTCGTCGAAGGTCAGGTTGTCGCCGCTGCGGGTCCAGCCGCCGATGAAGGTCTCGCGCGACTTCTCATACTTGCGCCAGTAGAAGAAGCAGGCGGTCTTGCTCCTGATCCACGCCTCGCCCGGCACGTTCGGCTCGGTGACCTCGTGCCCGTCCTCGTCCATGAGCTTGATCTCGTAGCCGAACACGGGCCGGCCCAGGCTGCCGCGCTTGAAGTCCTTCGGCCGGTTGGCGATCCACTCATAGGTCACTTCCGATGAGCCGATGGAATCGAGGATCTCGATGCCGAAACGGGCATGGAACGCCTCGAACAGATGCGGCGGGATCTTCTCCGAGGCGCTGGCGACGAAGGCGAGCGCCGGCGGCTTCGCGAAGTCGTCCTTGTCCTCGATGAAGTCGAGCAGGTTGCGCAGGATGGTGGGCACGGTGACGAGCTTCGTCACGCGCTCCTTGTCCAGGATGTCGAGCACCACGTCGGGCCGCGCCGGCTGGCGGGTGAGCACCGCGGTCGCCCCGTAATAGAGCGGGATCAGCACGCCAGGCCACAGACCATGGGTGAAGTATTTCTTGGACGAGGCGAACACCACGTCGTCGCGCGCATACTCCCAGAACGGCCCGTGCCGCTCCGGCACCACCAGGAAGTCGTGGGTGAGGTGGGTGATGCCCTTGGCCGGCCCCGTGGTGCCGCCGGAATAGAACATGTAGCACACGTCGTTGGCATGCCGCGTGGTGCCGGCGAAGGGCAGGTCCTGCCTCAGCGCCGCGAACTCCCGCACCTGCCGCCCGCCGACCTTGCCGGCGATGGCGCCCGCCTCGCCGCGCACCAGGATGCATTCCAGCGAGGACGGCAGGCGCTCGGCGATCTCCTCCAGCTTGCCCAGCTGCTCGGCGTCGATGAACAGCGCCCGCGCCCCGGTGTCGATGAGGAAATAGAGCAGGTCCTTGGCCTTGTAGAGGTCGGACACCACAGCCGGGACGAGGCCCGCATGGATGGCGCCGAGCCACATGGCCACGTATTCGGCGCTGTCGGTGCCGAACAGCAGCACCCGCTGCTCGGGCTGGAGGCCGGCATCGAGCAGGCCGCCCGCGCTGGCGCGCACCAGCGCGTCGAGGGCGCGGTAGGAGATCGCCGCGCCGTCGATGACGAGCGCGGTCTTGGCGGCGGTGACGGGGTCCGCGAGGTGCCGGCCGATCAGCGTCTCGATCGGGTCGAGCCAGTCGGGAACCTCTGGGTCACGGAACGCGCGCCAGTCGGCGCAATACAGGCGGTCCTTGGCGGACGCCGTCGGGTGGTCGAGCATCTTCTTTTGTCTCCATCGGCGCCGTGCCGATGCCTTCGTCTTCGCGGGCGCGTCGGGGTTCAGTCGCGGTTCGTCGGCGTGAGCGCGGACAGATCGAGGCTGGTGTCGGCCTCGGTCCAGCGCTTGACGATGCCGGCGTCGAAGCCGAACAGGTCGAGCGCCCGCCCGACGCTCTGGTTGATGATGTCGTCGATGGTCTTGGGCCGGTGGTAGAAGCCCGGCACCGGCGGCATGATGATCGCCCCGTTGCGCGTCGCCTGGTCCATCACCGCGATGTGGCCGGCATGGAGCGGCGTCTCGCGGAACATGACGACGAGGCGGCGCCGCTCCTTCAGCACCACGTCGGCGGCGCGCGCGATCAGGTCGCCGGAATTGCAGTGGGCGATGGAAGAGAGCGTCTTCACCGAGCAGGGCGCCACCAGCATGCCCTCGGTGCGGAACGAGCCCGAGGCGATGGAGGCGCCGATGTCCTTGTAGTTGTGCAGCACATCGGCGAGCGCCTTGAGCTGGTCCCAGGTGACGTCGGTCTCCTCCATCAGCGTGCGCTGGGCGGAGGGCGAGACCACCAGATGGGTCTCCACGTCCGGTATGGCCCGCAGCACCTGCAGCGCGCGCACGCCGTAGATGGCGCCCGAGGCGCCGGACATGGCGATGATGAGACGCTTCATACTTCAACTCCCAACCGTGCGGCGCCGTATCATGGACGGCGAGCCCGCCCCGCCGCGCGCCCTCAAGGCTGCGGCGAGACGGGCGATGATGGAGCCTGCGCCACCGGCGGGCGGCGGCGCGGGCGATGGCGTCAGAAGCCGTATTCCTTCCAGCGGCTGTTCACGAGCTCCCAGTCCTGCGGCTCGGGCATCACCGAGCGGGGATAGCGATCACCCTGGTAGTTCGCTTCCGGTTCGAAATCGAGATTGATGGTGGCATCGATCAGCACGCGGCACCACTTGCCGGTGCCGTACATGTTGGTGTCGCGGTACTTGAGGCGGGTCGAGGGGTCGAGCGCCGAGCCGAACGTGCCGGGGAAGAAGACGATGTCGTCCTCCGCCGCGTTCACGCGGTAGGCGAACGCCCAGTCGAGCGCGCCGTAGTCGTGGATGTCGATGTCCTCGTCCACCACCCAGATGTGCTTGTAGCGCAAGTGCGCGGCATTCGAGCCCCAGATGGCGCAGGCCGCCTGCTTGGCCTGGCCGCGATAGGTCTGGCGCAGCTGGATGATGAGGGTGGTCCCGTTGTTGGCCGGCGGGCAGTGCACGTCGGTCACGCCCGGCACGCCGGAGCGCTCCAGGATGTTCCAGGCGAGCGCGGCGCGCTGCACCGAGCTCATCACGGAATTCTCGTTCAGCATCTTCGGCATGGTCCCTTCGAGGGTGCCGCGGAAGATGGGGTTGTTGCGGTGGGTGATGGCCGTCACCCGCACCGTGTGCTTGAGGCACTGGTCGCCGCCGAAATAGCCCGTGTACTCGCCGAACGGGCCTTCCAGCTCGAAGGTGGAGGGATCGTTGGAGATCCAGCCCTCGATGACGATCTCGGCGCTGGCCGGCACCTTGAGCGGCACGGTCTCGCAGTCCACCAGTTCTACCGGCGCGCCGCGCAGCGCGCCCATGACGTCGTACTCGGACACGTCGGGCGGAATCGGCGAGGAGGCGCAGAACGGCAGGCAGGGCTCCCAGCCATAGATGAAGGCCACCGGCATTTCCTTGCCCTGGCCATTATACTTGGCGAAGTCCTGGCCCCAGTTCTGCGGCCGCCACAGGAGCACCGGCAGGGTGTTCTTCTGGCCGATCATGCCGCGATACATGCCGACATTGAGGCGGCCGGTCTCCGGGTCGGCGGTCACCGTGCCCTGCATGGTGTTGATGTAGCGCCCGCCGTCGAGGCGGTGCCAGCGCGGCACGGGGAACTCGAACAGGTTGATGTCGTCGCCCTTGAGGATGTTCTCCTTCACCGGGCCGGTCGCCACCGTGACGGGGGGGATGCGGCTCGCATAGGCCTTGCGGGCGGCCTTCACGAGGTCGGTGATGGGCGCGTCCGGCGGCAGGCCGAACATCATGGCGACGCGCGAATACTTCGACAGGCCGCCGGTGAACAGCTGGGTGCAGCGGCCGTCCTTGTAGTCCTTGATGTTCTTGAACAGGAGAGCGGGACCGTCACCGTTGCCGAAGGCCTTTCGGGTGATCGTTCCCAGCTCGCAATCCCAGTCCACCTCGCTGGTGATCTCCTTCAGCTCGCCGGCCTGGCGCAGGTGATCGATCCAACCCCGCAAATCACCGAATTGCATCTTGCTACTCCCTTGGGACCATGCGCGTTTATGGTTCTCTGGTGCCGGCGCGCTCCCCGGCATCATGCTTCCCGTGGCGGGCCGATGGCGGGCGTGACGTCAGCCGCGTGCGCGCTTCCAGGGAACGAGGAATTTCTCCAGCTCGTCGGTGACGAGCGACAAAGCAAAACCGATGAGGGCGATGACGACGAGGCCGACATACATGGTCTCGACGGAGAGGATCTGCCACGCGTTCCAGATCATGTAGCCGATGCCGGAATCGGCGCCGATCATCTCGGCGATGGCGATCAGGATGAGGCCCATGCCGAGTCCGAGCTTCACCCCCGCGAGGATCGGCGGCAGGGCGCCGGGAATGGCGACGGTGCGGAACAGCTGCCAGCGGCTGGCGCGGAAATTCTTCGCCACATCCATGTAGATGCGGTCGATATTGGCGACGCCGGCCTGGGCGTTGATGAGCACGGGATAGAACACGCCCATGGCCACCATGACGATCTTCGACGCCTCGCCGAGGCCGAAGATCAGCAGGATCAGCGGGAACACGGCGCTCTTGGGGATCGGATAGGTGGCCGACACGAGAGGGTCGATGGCGATGCGCACCGGGCGCGAGAGCCCGGCGGCGATGCCGAGCACCAGCGCCGGGATGCCGCCGACGATGAAGCCGGCGAACAGCCGCCACAGGCTCGCCTGGAGGTTCACCCACAGCTCGCCCGAGGCCGAGAGCGCCCACATGCGCACCAGGATGGCGGAGGGGGCGGGGAAGAAGCGGGTGTCGATCCACCCGGCCTTCGCCGCCAGCTCCCACAGCAGGAACAGCGCCAAGGGCGAGCCGAAGGCCAGCAGGCGGTCGTTCAGCGCCGCGCGGGTCATGCCTCGCCCTCCTCCTGTTCCTGGAGCTTGGCGGCCCGCACCTCCTCGCGCAGATATTCCCAGATGCGGAACACGAACGCGCCGTAGACCGGGTCGCCGCGCAGGGCCACCACGTCGCGCGGCCGGCCGAACGGGTTGTCGAGGATCGCCTTGGAACGCCCCGGATGGGCGGTCATCACCATGATGCGGTCGGAGAGGGTGACCGCCTCGTCCACCGAGTGGGTGATGAAGACGACGGTCTTCTTGGTCTCCTCCCAGATGCGCAGCAGCTCCTGGTGCAGCAGCATCTTGTTCTGCTCGTCGAGGGCCGAGAACGGCTCGTCCATGAGCAGGATGTCGGGATCGTTGGCGAAGGCGCGGCAGATGGAGACGCGCTGGCGCATGCCGCCGGAAAGCTGGTGCGGGTAGCGGTCGCGGAAGCGCCAGAGGCCGGTGGTCTCCAGCAGCGGGCGCACCCGCTCGGCGATCTCCGCCTTGGAGCGGCGGCGCATGGCGAGGCCGTAGGCGGCGTTGTCGTAGACGCTCATCCAGGGAAAGATGCTGTCGCCCTGGAACACCATGGAATTGGTGGGCCGCCCCGCATCGTTCGGCGCGATGGCGATGGTGCCCGAGGTCGGCTCTTCCAGCCCGGCGAGGATGCGCAGGAGCGTGGTCTTGCCGCAGCCGCTCGGCCCGACGATGACGAAGAACTCGCCGGGCGCGATATCGACGCTGATGCCGTCGACGGCGGCGAACGTGCCGAAGCGCTTCACCAGCCGCTCGACGCGGATCTTGGGTGGCGGCGGCGCCGCCGCCTCCAGGGACGTGGCCGCGTCCAGGGCCACGGAGAGCTGCAGTTCGGCAGCGCGCATCGGCTCGCCTCCCTTGGCCGGGGCCGGCGTCAGGTGCGCTGGCCCTTGTAGGGACCGAGCTGCTTGAGCGCATACTCCACGAACGAGCCGTCGATCACGCTCTCGACGTTCGGGTCGAAGTCGAGGAAGCCCTGCTCGCGATAGAAGGCGGCGTCCTTCTTCAGGCTGTCGACGTTGACTCCGCCATTGGGATTGATGCCGGTGGGCACGATGCGGGAGAAGATGCCCTTGTCGTCCACCTTCATGTCCTCGCCGAGGATGCGCACCACCTCCGGGCCGTTGGGGCCGGCGAAGCGGCTGTCCTTGAGCGCGTCGTTGTAGAAGTGCGCCGCCTTCACGTAGGCCAGCATGAAGCGGCGGCCGAGGTCGGCCTTCTTGGTGATGAAGTCGTCGCCGTAGAGCAGCACGGCGATCTGCTGGTTGGGGTAGAGCTCGTCGTTCCAGTAGCGCACCGCATCGCCGCGCTCCACGGCTATGGTGGCGCCGGGCTCGGGCAGGATGCAGCCGTCGATCGCCTTGTTGGCGAGCGCGGGCACGTGCTGCGGATAGCCCATATAGACGTGGCTCACGTCCTTGTAGGTGAGCCCGCCCTTCCTCAGGGCCGCGTTCAGCGTCGCGCCCGGCGAGCCGCCCGGCGCCGCCTCGGCGATCTTGAGGCCCTTGAGGTCGGCGAACGACTTCACCTGGCCGCTGTCGACCAGGTCCTTGCGCACCAGCAGCGGCATGTAGGCATAGCCGGGCGGTGAGGAGCCCTTGTCGGCGGTGATCTTGATGTTGATGCCGCGCTTGACCGCGTTGAACAGGCCGGCCGAGGAGGCGCCGACGCCGATGTCGAGCTGGCCGGCGCCGAGCGGCGCAATGATCTTGGGGCCGCCGTCGAAGGTGACGAACTCGATGGCGATGCCCTGGTCTTTGAAATAGCCGTGCTCGTTGGCGATGAAGAACACCGCGTCGGACACCACGCCGCCGGCGCGGCCCACTTTGATGGTGGTCAGTCCCTGGGCCGCGGCGGGGCTGAGGATCGAGGGCGCGGCGAGCGCTCCGACCCCTGCGGCAGCCATGGTCTTGAGATACTGGCGGCGTGAGATGGAGCTGTGCAAAGCCATCCAACATTCCTCCCGTGCGGCGTCTGTCGCGCCAAGCAGGGTGTGCCCTGCCATTGCGCGATAAGGTTTCACTATCAAATTTGGTAGTCAAGTGCGGAAATGCGCATATTTGAACGCGCCGCGCCTTCGCGGTCGGCAGGCGGCGCGGCGGCGGTCAGCCGGATGCGACGTGGGGCGCGGGTTCGGCGGCCGGCAGAGCCTCCGCTTCGAGGGTGGCCACCAGTGACTGGATCGTGATCGTGCCCAAGGCGGCCTCGCAGAGGCGGCGCGCCTCGACGATCCGCTGCGCCACCGCACGCGCCACGGCGGTTTCCGGCCCCTCGGCCGCCGCCGCGTCGGGCGACGGGAACAGGCGCATCACGTCGCCGAGCGAGAGCCGGCGCGGGTTCGCGCACAGGGCCCAGACGCCCCCGGCGCCGGGCGCCGGACGCAGGATGCCGGCGTCCTCCAGCACGGCGGCGATGCACGCAAGCTCCAGCCGCGGGATGCCGTAGCGGGCGCCGATCTCGACCAGCGGCACCCGCGCGCCGGGCCGCAAAGCGAGTTCGGCCACCAGCCAGGCAGCGGACCGCGCGCGGCTGCCGCCGAATGCCCTGTGCGCCGGACCGCCTTCGGCGGCGACCGCCGCCCCGTCCCACCCGTTCGCCGTCGCCAGCAGGGCGCCCATGCCGACCTCCTCCATTTTTAGTCTAGTAGTTCTATCGATAAACTAAACCATAAGGCAAGCCAAAGCGATCCCGCGCCCTGCGGGCTATTTCGTTAAATTCAGCAGTCTGTTAGGGACCCTGCCCGGCCGACCTGCGGCAGGACGACGCGGCAATCACTCGGCGCGATTAGCCGGCATCGGTGAGGTTGCGCCGCTTCTCGGCGGCACCGGCGCTGTTCGCCCGGGCATCGGCGCGGCGGGCATTGTTGATGATGGTCTGGATCGTCACGGAGCGCAGAGTGGCGGAGGTGATGCGGTCGATCTCGCCCAGCACCCGCGCCACCTCGCTCGCCACCGGCGTGTCGGCGCCCTGGCCGTCGGCCGGGGCGTCCTCCTCGAACAGGGCGATGATGTCGTGCAGCGTCAGGCGGTTGGCATTGCCGATGAAGGTGCAGCCCCCGGCCGGGCCGCGGGTGGAGGAGACGATGCGGGCGCGCGACAGCGTGCGCAGCACCTTCGCCAAATGGTGCTGGGAGATGCGGTATTTCGCGGCCAGTTCGCTCGCCGCAATCTGCTCGCCGGGACGCGAGGCAAGCTCGACGATGGACCAGATGGCATAGCGGGTCGCCTGGTGCAGCTTCATGGCTCAGGCGTCGCCCGGTCCGGAGGAAATGCCCATCTCCAGCTCGATGAACGGCCCGGCGGTCATGCCGTGGCTGCGGAAGAACGAGATCAGGAGATGGTCGTCGATGTGCAGCATGGTGCGCATGGTGTGGACGCCGAGGCGCCGGAAGCGCTCCTGCAAGGCATTGAAAAGCAAGGTTCCGATGCCAGCGAGCCGCACGTCCTTGCGCACGCCGATGGCGAACAGCCAGCCGCACGGCGGCGAGCCGAACTCCCAGGCGCGCACCTCGCCCACCACATAGCCGACCACCGCGCCGTCATGGCGCGCGACCATGAAGGTGCGCTGCGCGCCGGTCATCACCGGCGCGTAATAGCCGTACCAGGTTTCCGGCTTCTGGATGCCGGTGAGGTCGGAGTCGATGGCGATGATGGCGGGCAGGTCGTCGAACTGCGCCTCCTCGATCGCCACCTTCTCCTCCAGCGTGCGCAGGAGATTCGCTTCGATCATCGGTTTCCCATAAACCTTTCACTGGGCGACGGCGAGCCCACGTTCCGTAGCATATTCGTATTATGATACGAAATTACTTTACACAATCTCCGTCGCCATGTTACCCGCTGATTTCAGTCGCCGTCCCGGAGGTTTGCATTGTCCGCCCCAGCCATTCGCAGCGCGCAGGCTGAAGCGCCGTCCCGCCCGCCCCGAGCAAAGGACCGGCAGTCCTCCTCCCCTCTCGGTCAGCCGATCCCGCGCAAGGAGGACGAAGCGCTCCTGCGCGGCCGCGGCCGCTATGCCGACGACGTGCCCGCCCCCGCCGGCACGCTGCACGCTTACGTGGTGCGCTCACCCATACCCCACGGCCTGATCCGCCGCATAGATGTCTCGCGCGCCCTGGCGCTGCCGGGCGTCCACGCGGTGCTCACGGGCGAGGACGTGGCGCGCCTGTCCGATCCGTTCCTGGTGGCGCTCAAGCAGCCGATCCCGCAATGGACGCTGGCGGTGGAGCGGGTGCGCTTCGTCGGCGAGCCGGTGGCGCTGGTGCTGGCCGAGGACCGCTACATCGCCGAGGACGCCAGCGAGCTGGTGGACATCGCCTACGAGCCCCTGCCCGCCATCGTCGATCCCGAGGAGGCGGTCGCCGAGGGCGCGCCGCTGGTGCATCCCGACTGCAAGTCCAACGAGGTGTCGCGCCGCGACTTCACCTATGGCGACCCGGACAAGGCCTTCGCCGAGGCGGACAAGGTGGTGAAGCTGCGGGTGGACTATCCGCGCAACTCCTTCATGCCCATGGAATGCTTCGTGGTGGTGGCGCAGTTCCGCCCCTCCGACGGCAGCTTCGACGTGCTCGCCAACTTCCAGGGCCCGTTCAGCGCCCATCCGGTGATGGCGCGCGCGCTGCGCGTGTCGGGCGCCAAGCTGCGCCTGCGCACCCCGGCGGATTCCGGCGGCTCGTTCGGCATCAAGCTCTCGGTGTTCCCCTTCGTGGTGCTCATGGGCCTTGCCGCGCGCATCTCCGGCCGGCCGGTGAAGTGGGTGGAGGACCGCTACGAGCACCTGCTCGCGGCGAGCTCCGGCCCCAACCGCGTCACCCACATCGAGGCGGCGGTAAAGAACGACGGGCGCATCACCGCCTTGCGCATGGACCAGATGGAGGACTACGGCGCCTTCCTGCGTGCGCCCATGCCCGGCCCGCTCTACCGCATGCACGGCGCCACCACCGGCGCCTACGACGTCCCGAACCTCTACGTGGTCAACCGCGTGGTGCTCACCAACAAGGCGCCCGCCGCGCTGATCCGCGGCTTCGGCGGGCCCCAGCTCTATCTCGGTCTCGAACGCCTGGTGCAGCGCATCGCGCTCGCGCTCGACATGGACGTGCTGGACGTGATCCGGAAGAATCTCGTCCCCTCCGGCGCCTTCCCCTACCGGGCGGCGGCGGGCGCGCTCTACGATTCCGGCGACTACCCGCTGTGCGTCGACATCGCCACCGGCGAGGGGCGGCTCGAAGACCTGAAGCGCCGGCGCGACGCCGCCCGCGCCAAGGGCCGGCACTACGGCATCGGCTTCGCCGCCGTGGTCGAGCCCTCCATGTCGAACATGGGCTACCTCTCCACCATGATCCCGGCGAGCGCGCGCGAGCGCGCCGGGCCGAAGAACGGCGCGGTCTCGCTCGCCACGGTGAACGTCGACCCGCTCGGCACGGTCTCGGTCACCGCCGACCTCACGGTGCAGGGCCAGGGCCACGAGACCGTCATCTCGCAGATCGTGTGCGACCAGCTCGGCCTGAAGATGGACGACGTGGTGGTGAACCTGGAGATGGACACGGTGAAGGACCAGTGGTCCATCGCCGCCGGCACCTATTCCTGCCGCTTCTCCCCCGGCACCGCGGTGGCGGTGCACCACGCCGCCGGCGCTATCCGCGACAAGCTCGCCCGCATCGCCGCCAACCAGCTCAACGTGCTGCCGGAGGACATCGAGTTCGTCGACGGCATGATCCGCTCGAAGACCAACCCGGACAACGGCCTCGCCTTCGCCCGCGTCGCCGGCACCGCCCACTGGTCGCCGGTGATGCTGCCGGACGGCATGGCGCCGGGCCTGCGCGAGACCGCCACCTGGGCGCCGCCGGAACTGGAGCCGCCCTCCGGCGACGACCGCATCAACACGTCGCTGGCCTACGGCTTCGTGTTCGACATGTGCGGCGTCGAGATCGACCCCGACACCTGGGAGGTGCGGGTCGACCGCTACGTCTCCATGCACGACGCCGGCCGGCTGCTGAACCCGCTGATCGCGGAAGGGCAGATCCGCGGCGCCTTCGTGCAGGGCCTCGCCACGGCGCTTTACGAGGAGTTCCGCTACGACGACAAGGGCGGCTTCCTCACCGGCACGCTCGCCGACTACCTGATCCCCACCGTCACCGAGGTGCCGGAGATCGAGCTCCTGCACATCGAGAGCCCGAGCCCGTTCACCGCGCTCGGCGCTAAGGGCCTCGCCGAGGGCAATTGCATGTCGACGCCGGTGTGCATCGCCAATGCGGTGGCGGACGCGCTGGGCATCGAGCACGTGCCGCTGCCGGTCACGCCCATGCGGCTCCACGCCCTCATGGCCGGCCCCGAAAAGACCCCGCCGCGCCAGGCGAAGGCGACCTCCACCGCCGCGACCGCGGCCAAGCGCGAGGGCGCGCGCGAGCTGACCGGCTCGGGCGCCGTCACCATCGGCGCGCCGGTGGCGCAGGTGTGGCGCGCGCTGCTCGATCCGGAGAACCTGAAGGCCACCATTCCCGGCTGCCATGCGCTCGACGTGGTGGGCGAGAACGACTACCGCGCCGAGGTCTCGCTGGGCGTCGGGCCGGTGAAGGGCCGCTTCCGCGCCGAGGTGCGGCTGTCCGACCTCGATCCCGAGCGCTCGGGCCGCCTGTCCGGCGGCATCACCGGGCCGCTGGGCGACGCCTCGGGCGCCGGCATGCTGCGCCTGGAGCCCATCGAGGGCGGAACGCGCATCTCCTACGACTACGAGGTGGCCGTGGGCGGGCGCGCCGCCGCCATCGGCGGGCGCCTGCTGGACGGCGCCGCCGACCTCGTCATCCGCCAGTTCTTCGAGCGCTTCGCATCGCGCCTCGGCGCGTCCTCGGGCGCGCCGTCCGCCTCCTGGTGGAACCGCCTCACCTCCGCGCTCCGGAAGCCCCAATGAAGCCCCGTCCCTTCACCTATCTCCGCCCCGACACGGTGGCGGAGGCGGCCGAGGCCCTTTCCGAATGGAAGGAGGCCGCCCGCGTCATGGCCGGCGGGCAGACGCTGATCGCCATGCTCAACCTGCGCCTCGTGGACTGCGAGGCCATCGTCGACATCTCGCGCGTGCCGGAGCTGTCCGCCATCACCCGCACCAAGACCCATCTGGAGATCGGCGCGGCGGTGACGCAGAACCGCGTGCTGTCGCGCCCCGAGCTGGCGCAGGAGGTGCCGCTGCTCGCCAAGGCGCTGCCCTGGGTCGGCCACTTCCAGACCCGCAACAAGGGCACGGTCTGCGGCTCCATCGCCCATGCCGACCCCTCGTCCGAGCTGCCGCTCTCGCTCGCGCTCCTGGGCGGCGAGGTGGTGCTGCGCTCCACGCGCGGCACCCGCGTGCTGAAGGCGGCCGAGTTCCAGCGCGGCCTGCTCTCCACCGCCCGCGAGCCGGACGAACTGGTGACCGCCGTGCGCTTCCCGCTCGGCGCCAAAGGCGAGGGCACCGGCTTCCGCGAGGTGGCGCGGCGCCATGGCGACTTCGCCATCGTCTCGCTCGCCGCCCGCGCCCGTGCGGACGCCATCGACCTCGGCATCGGCGGCGTCGCCGACCGGCCGGCGGTGCGCACCATCCCGCGCGCCGATCTCTCCCGCCTCGACGACATCGTCGATGCGCTGGCCGCCGAGCTGGGCGGCTTCGAGGACATCCACGCCACCGCGCGCTACCGGCGCGATCTGGTGCGCCGGCTCGCCCGGCCCGTGATCGATGAGGCCCTGTCATGCTCCGCATAGCCCCCGGCGAGCGCACGCTCGTGACGTTCGAGCTGGATGGCCGCCCGGTCTCCGGCCATGTGGAGCCGCGCATGCTGCTGAGCGACTTCCTGCGCCAGGTGGCGGGCGCCACCGGCACCCATGTGGGGTGCGAGCACGGCGTGTGCGGCTGCTGCACCGTGCTGCTCGACGGCGCCGCCTCGCGCTCCTGCCTCACGCTGGCGGTGCAGGCGCACGGCCGCTCCGTCGGCACGGTGGAGGGCCTCGCCCCGGGCGAGCAGGCGCTCAACGCGCTCCAGGCCGCCTTCCGCAAGCACCACGCCTTGCAGTGCGGCTTCTGCACGCCGGGCATCCTGATGTCGTTCACCGACTTCCTGGCGCGCAATCCCGCGCCCACCGAGGACCAGGTTCGCGATACCCTGTCCGGCCACATCTGTCGCTGCACCGGCTACGCCCCCATCGTCGCCGCGGTGATGGAGGCCGCCCGCACGCTGCGCGGCGACGCCACGGAGAACGCCGCATGAGTGCCGAGACCATCGCGCCCGCAAGCGCACACACCAGCGCCCAGACCCACGCCTCGCCCGCGTTCGCGGAGATCGACCGCCCGTTCGCGCGCATCACCGAAGTGGCGGACGGCATCATCCGCTTCGACACGCCGGTGCCGTTCCGCGGCCTGCGCCAGGTCAATGTCTGGCTGATCCGCGACGGCGACGGCTGGACCCAGGTGGATTGCGGCTATGGCGAGCCGCGCGTGCAGGAGGCGCTGGAGGAGGCGTGGCGCACCGTGCTCGGCGGCAAGCCGGTGACGCGCCTCATCGTCACCCACTTCCACCCGGACCATTCCGGCAATTGCCGCTACATCTCCGAGCGCTGGAACGTGCGCCCGCACATGACCCAGCTCGAATGGATGTGCGCCAACCTCGCGGTGAAGGACAGCTTCACCGACGACATCGCCTCGCGCTCGCGCTTCTACGCCCGCAACGGCGCCGCACCGGAGAAGGTGGCGCAGTTCGACGCCGAGGTGCTGCCCTATTCCGACGGCGTGGCACTGCCGGAGGCCGCCCGCCGCATCGCCGACCGCGGCACGCTCCAGATCGGCGGCGACGACTGGCACATCCTCACCGGCGGCGGCCACTCGCCGGACCTCGCCGGCCTCTATTGCCCGAAGCGCAAGGTCTACATCTCCGGCGACCAGCTTTTGCCGAAGATCACCACCAATGTCAGCGTCTGGCAGGTGGAGCCGGAGGCCGACCCGCTGGGCGAGTTCATGGCCTCGCTCGGGCGCATGGAGGAGCGCGTCGGCGCCGACTTCCTGGTGCTGCCGTCCCACGGCGACCCGTTCCAGGGCCCGAACGACCGCATCGCCGTGCTGCGCGAGCACCACCACGCCCGCCTCGACACGGTGCGCGACGCGATCCGCGCCCACGGCGGCACGGCGTCGGCCGGCGACTGCCTCGCCGCCATGTTCTCGCGCCCGCTGGACGGCCACCAGCTCGGCTTCGCCATGGGCGAGGCCATCGCCCACCTCAATCATCTCGTCGAGCTCGGCGAGGCCGAGCGCCTCGTGGGCAATGACGGCATCACCCGCTTCCACCTTCTCAACCGCTAATCGGCGGGCAACGCCCTTTCAGGAGGAAACTTCATGAGCGACATCAAGCGCGAGGTCGTCACCATCTTCGGCAAGAACGTGGTGCTCGCCCACAAGGACAGCCCGATCGCCAATGAGGGCGTGCTGGAGAATGCGGACATCTTCCGCATGTTCAACATCTTCTCCGAGCACTTCCAGCCGTCCAACCGCAACAAGGCGGACGGCACGCCGCTGCGCCTCTACACCTCCGACAAGGTGAAGGTGGACCTCTCCAAGCGGTCGAAGGAAGACATGGGCTTCTGGCACCGCAACATCGACGCCCACGAGATCATCTTCTGCGTGAAGGGCTCCCTGAAGTGGGAGACCGAGATGGGCACCCGCATCATGAAGGAGGGCGACATGCTCTTCATCCCCAAGGGCATCGCCCACCGCTCCATGCTCGCGCCCGAGAGCGCTCCGGAGAACGTGCTCATCGAGCTGAAGATCTCCGACGACCTCACCTATGTGGGCGACAACAGCTGACCTTACTGCACCTGCCGCCATGCCCCGGCTCGTCCGGGGCCTCCACGGGGCCGGCCGCGCCCGCCGCGCGGGGCGCGGGCCGCGCCGCAGGGCGGGTTCGCCGGACACGCCGGGGAATAACGGGAAGCGGGATAAGCTGTTTCAGATAAAGAGGCCGACATGCTTGTGAAGACCAGGAACGGGACCGAGCTGAACGTCGAGATCGACGGTCCCGAGGGCGCGCCGTGGGTGACCTTCTCCCACGCGCTCGCCAACAATCTGCATCTGTGGGACGCCGTGGCGGCGAGCCTCAAGGACCGCTACCGCGTGCTGCGCTACGACCAGCGCGGCCACGGCGACAGCCCGGCGGTGCCCGGCCCCTACACCTTCCCGGAGCTTGAGGCGGACGCCATCGGCCTGCTCGACGCGCTCGGCATCGAGAAGACCCACTGGGTGGGGCTCTCCATCGGCGGCATGCTGGGCTACGGCCTCGCCATGAACCATCCGGACCGGATCATCACGCTCATCGCCTGCGACTCGCGCCCGGATGCGCCGCCGGACTATGCGGCCTATTTCCAGCACCGCATCGACCTCGCCGCCGAGGGCGGCATGGAGGCGGTGGTGGAGCCCTCCATCGAGCGCTGGTTCACGCCCGAGACGCGGGCCAAGAACCCGCCGGAGCTGGACAAGGTGCGCGCCATGATCCGCAAGGCGACCCCGGTCGGCCACGCCGGCTGCTGCGAGGCGCTGAAGACGCTCTCCTACGGCCCGCGCCTCCACGAGATCCGCGTGCCCGTGCTGGTGCTCGGCGGCGCGAAGGACAAGGGCGCCCCGCCGGCGATCCTCGCCGAGGCGGCAGCCAAGATCCCCGGCGCCGAGCATGCGGTGATCCCCGACGCCGGCCACATCACCCCGGCCGAGAACCCGCCCGCCTTCATCGCCACCGTGACGGACTATCTCGCGCGGCATTGAGCGCGCGGAGCTGAACGGAGCACGGCTGCGAAGCCCGCGCCATTCCCTCTCCCGCTTGCGGGGGAGGGCCAGGGAGGGGGCAAGCCGCCGCAAGACGTCACGCTGCTCCGCAGCGGAGACGCCTCGTTCCCCCTCCCCAACCCTCCCCCGCACGCGGGAGAGGGAGCCGGGCCGGTCCCGGCCGCAAACGCAGTTCAAGCACCCCGAAGGACACGCCATGACGACCCAAGAGCCGTTCACCCTCATCATGAGCGACGGGGCCGAGGTGGTGGGCCGCCGCGTCGGCAACCCGCACGGCGTGCGGCTGCTCATCACCCACGGCAACGGCTTCGCCATCGACGGCTACCGGGTGTTCTTCGAGCCGCTGCTGGCCGATTTCGACGTGTTCCTCTACGACATGCGCAACCACGGCAAGAGCCCGGTGGGCCGCCGCTCGGCCCATCACTACCAGCGCCTGGCGCTGGACGTGGGCGAGATCCGCGCCGAGATCGTGCGCCGCTACGGGCACAAGACCACGGTGGGCGTGTTCCACTCCTTCTCGTCCCGCGCCGCCATGAAGCACGCGGTGGAACAGGGCTGGGTGTGGGACGCGCTCGTGCTGTTCGACCCGCCGAGCGTGCCGCCGGAGGGACACACGCTGTTCGAGCCCATGCGCCAGTTCGAGGTGAAGCTGGTGCAGTGGGCCATGGAGCGGCAGGAGACCTATGCCAGCGTCGACGATCTGATCGCGAGCTTCCGCGAGGGCCGCGCCCAGGCGCGCTGGGTGGACGAAGCGCGCGTCGACATGGCCAACGCGACGCTCCGGCCCGACGGCAAGGGCGGCTTTGCCACCGTGCTGCCGCGCGAGCTGGAGGCGGCGATCTATCTCCAGGCGCTGACCCTCGACCTGTGGCCGATGGCGTCGGAGTTTCGCGGCCCCACCAAGCTGATCGCCGCCGATCCCGACATGAAGGGCACCCCGCCCACCGCCTTCTCGAACCGCGCGCTCGGCACCGAGAACGGCTTCGACTATGCCGCCGTCCCCGGCGGCGGCCACCTGCTGCAGATCGAGCAGCCGGAGGCGTCGCGCGCCATCATGCTCGCCTTCCTGAAGGAGCAGGGCATCATCGGCTGATCCGGCCCGGCGGCAGAGCCGGGCCCGACGGCGACGGCCTCAGGCGAGGCCGCAGGCGCGGCGGATGGCGCGCTGGACCGGCGAGGGCGCCTGCGCCGGATCGAACGGACCGGCGGGCAGGAGCGGCGGCTGGGCGAGGAAGCGCGGCCGCGTGCCCCGATGCGGCTGGGCGGCGTGCACCAGGAACGGGTGGCACAGATAGACCGTTCCCGCCGCGCCGGTGGCGAGCACCTGCGGGCAGTGCGCGGTCGAGGCGAAGCCGTCCGCCGCGAGCTCGGCGAGGGTCATCCCCTCCGCGCCCCGCGGCAGGAGCTGACGGGCGATGTGGGCATGCGAGCCCGCGCGCAGCCGGGTGGGGGCGTCATCCGGCCCCACGTCCGAGAACAGGAACAGCATGAGCAGCGCCCGCCCGCGGCTGACGACATTGGCGCGCCACTGCATGAAGTCGGGGTTCTCGGTGCCGAAGCTCACGTCCACGTGCCATCCGGCGTCCCTCGGATCGTCCGGCGAGGGAAAGCGGATCGCGAACGATCCGAGCCCGGCCGGCCTGACCCACCGGCCCGCACCCGCCAGCGCGTCATAGGCGCCATGGAGCCGGTCGGTGTTGGCCGCGGCGACGAAGGGCGCGCCCGCCATGAAGCCGACGCGCACCACCGGCCGCGTCCAGCCCTCGGGTGCGTCCGGCGAAAGGCCGATCTGCGCCCACAGCGCCGCGCGCGCCTGCCGCGCAAGCCCGGCATCGAAGGCTCCGTCAAGCCGCACATATCCCTGTTCGATGAAATGCTCGATCTGAGCCGCGCTCAGGCCCGAGGATAGGTGTCCCATGTCCAATATCTCCCTGCGGCCGCCGCGGTGCGGGGCCGTCATTCCCGTTGGCTGCGCATGCGCCGTGCCGGCGCCGGCCGCTCAGACGAGGGGAAAGAAGGTGGACATGAACATCATGGAACGGACCTTAGCGCCCCTCTCGCGGCGCGCCAACTCCGCCGCCTTCACCGTGCGGAAATCCGCTCATAGAGCCGGTAGAGCGGCCCGGTGAGCAGCACCACGGTGAGGATGCGCACCAATTGCCAGGCCGCCACCAGCGGCGGGGCGAGCCCCAGCGCCTCGGCGGTCAGCGACATTTCGGCGATGCCGCCCGGCGCCATGGCGAGCACGCCGGTGGGCAAGGCCACATAGTGCAGAGCGAGCGCGGCGAAGACGACGTTCGCCGCCATCAGGAGCAGGGTCGTCACCGCCGCCGCCGGCAGGAACGGCGTCGCCAGCACGTGGCGGATCTGGTCGCGCTGGAAGCGGCAGCCGAGCGCTGCGCCGATGGCGAGCTGGGCGCCGGCGGTGACGAGGAGCGGCGCATGGGTCGCCCGGGCGATGACGAGCGCCATCCCCATGCCGAGCGCGAGGCCCGCCAGCAGGAACGGGTTGAAGATCTTCAGCCGCCGCAGCCCCAGCGCCAGCGGCACGCACAGGGCGAGCCCGAGCAGCAGAAGATGCGGCTCCAGCGCCGGCAGTTCCGCCAGATGGTGGCGCTCCCCGCCGATGGCGAGTGTCATGGCGGGCGGGATGATGAGCACGATCAGCACCACGCGCAGGCTCTGGGCGAGCGAGACCAGCGTGGTGGAGGCACCGAACGTGTGGGCCAGCACCGCCATCTCGGCGAGCCCGCCCGGCATGGCCGAGAAGAAGGCCGTGCGCCGGTCGCAGCGCCCGAACAGCGCCAGCGCGCGGGCGAGGAACAAAGCGGCGAGGATCGAGGCGAAGCCCGTCGCCACCATCAGCCAGCCCAGTTCCAGGAGGCGCAGCGCCACCGGCGGGGTGAAGAACAGCCCGACCGAGAAGCCCACCGCCGCCTGCCCGCCCTGGCGGAACGCATCGTGGAGCTTCACCTCGAAGCCCGACAGGCCGAAGGCGGCGGAGACGAACAGCGCGCCCAGCAGGAACGGCAGCGGCACGTGCGCCGCCCGGAAGGCGAGGCCGCCCGCTAGGCACAGCGCGATCAGGATCGCCGTGCGCGCCCAGGCAGGAAGGCGGGAGAAGGTGGTCCGGAGGCGGGTCATGGAGCGCGGGGGAGCGGCCGGGCAGAGGAGGGAAAGCGGAGGCGGCGCGGGATGCGGCCGGGTCCCGCCAGTCTAGAGGCCGCATCCAACATGCGAAACCCCTTTCCAAATGACCCTGCGCCAGCCGGCGCCCGCCCCGCCGGTTTGCCGCGCCGGCCGATGCGCTCTAGAACGCGCAGGCCGAGAGCATTGGCCGATCGACCCGTGCTTTCTCTTTCCTGCGTTCTAGAGGGCGGTTCCCGGGGGCAGATTGAATCGATCTGTCCGGATCGCGCTCTGAAGGAGCCGCGCCCTCATGTCCGCCTCGCCGCCTGCCGCAACGGGACTGCCCTTCGACGACATCCGCGCCCTCGTCGCCTCCATGCCGGGGCCGGACGAGGCGGCGCGGGCCGCCGCCTGGGAGCGCCAGGCGCATCTCGTGAAGCCGCCCGGCGCGCTGGGCCGGCTGGAGGAGATCGCCGCCCATCTCGCCGCCTGGCAGGGCAAGGCGATGCCGCAGGTGCTGCGGCCCATGGTGGTCGTGTTCGCCGGCACCCATGGGGTGGCCGAGCGCGGCGTCTCGCCCTATCCCTCCGCGGTGACGCGGCAGATGATGGACACCTTTACCGCCGGCAAGGCCGCGGTGAACCAGATCTGCGCCACCTTCGAGGCCGGCCTGCGCGTGTTCGAGCTGGCGGTCGACCATCCCACCCCCGACATCGTCGAGGCCCCGGCCTTCGACGAACGCACCTGCGCCGGCACCATCGCCTTCGGCATGCAGGCCATCTCCGGCGGCGCGGACCTTCTGTGCCTGGGCGAGATGGGCATCGGCAACACCACGGTCGCCGCCGCGGTCTGCCACGGCCTCTATGGCGGCACGGCCGAGGATTGGGTGGGCGCCGGCACCGGCGCCGACGAAGCGGTGATGGCCCGCAAGATCGCGGCGGTGCGTGCCGCCGTGGCGCTCAACGAAGGCCAGCTTGCCGACCCGCTGGAGGTGCTGCGCCGGCTCGGCGGGCGGGAACTGGCGGCGATCGCCGGCGCCATCCTCGCCGCGCGGCACGAGAAGGTGCCCGTTGTGCTCGACGGCTATGTGGTGACGGCCGCCGCCGCCGTGCTCCACGCCATGGACCCCTCCGCCCTCGACCATTGCCTTGCCGGCCACGTCTCCGCCGAAAAGGCGCACCGCGCGCTTCTGGAGCGGCTGAGGCTGCGGCCCATCCTCGACCTCGGCATGCGGCTCGGCGAAGGCTCCGGCGCGGCTTTGGCGGTGGGCGTCATCAAGGCCGCGGTGGCGTGCCATACCGGAATGGCGACCTTCGCCGAGGCGGGCGTTTCGGAGGGGTGATCCCGTCAGGCCGCCGCGCCGGTCACGGCCGGCGGCTCCGGCGCCAGAACCCTGCCCGCCGGCAGAACGAGGCTCGCCCGCGTGCCGCCGCCGGCGCGCCGCGTCAGAGCGAGGCTGCCGCCATGGAGCGCGGCGAGGCCCTCGACGATGGCGAGTCCGAGCCCCGCGCCCCGCCCGGAGGACAGGTCCACCCGGCTCTCGCGGTGGCGTGCGTCGTCGAGCGGCAACTCGCGCTCGGCAAGGCCGCGCCCGGTGTCCTCCACGCGGATGACGGGCACGCCGTCATGAAGCCCGAAGACGAGGCGCACCTCGCCGCCCGCGGGCGTGAACTTCACCGCATTGCCCATGAGGTTGAGCAGCATCTGCTTGAGCGCCCGCTCGTCCGCCCACAGGCGCAGCGGCGCCCCATCCGCATGGAGGGACAGGCCGCGCCGCTTCGCCTCCGGCGCCATCATGGCGAGGGTCTCGCGGGCGAGCAGATCGAGCCGCACCGAGGTCTCCAGCAGCACCCTGTGGCCGCTCTCGATGCGCGCGAGGTCGAGCAGATCGTCGGCGAGCGCGAGCAGATGCCGCGCCGAGGCGAGGATGTCGCGGGCATAGCCGCCATAGGCGGGAATGCGGTGCGGGCCGAGCACCTCCTGCGCCATCATCTCGGAAAAGCCCATGACGGTGTTGAGCGGCGTGCGCAATTCGTGGCTCATCTCGGCGAGGAATCGCGACTTGGCCTCGCTCTCCGCCTCGGCGCGGCGGGACGCCGCCTCCGCCGCCGCGAGCCGGGCGGCCAGTTCCGCCTCGCGCTGCGCGGACGGGTTGCCGCCGAGCCGGCGCGCGCCATAGGCACCGACGGCGATGCCGGCGCCGAGCAGCGCGAGCGCGCCGAGCACGGCGGCACCGAGCACCGTTCCGGCGGCGATCAGCAGCGTCAGGACAAGGAAGAGGCCGGCGACGGCCAGGAATGCGGTTCCCGCCGCGGAGCGGCGCGCGGGCGCGACCGGCCCTTGCGCGGGGCCGCCGTCGGGGCGTTGCTGCGTGCCTCTCATGGGGCGGAGCCCTCCGCGGCCCGCACGGGCCGGAGCCGGCCGGCGCGGGAGCGCGCATATCCGCGATCACCGTCCGCCTGCAGGGTTAACGATGGGTTAACGGCGCCACCCGCCGGACCGTTCCTCCACCGATTGCGCTGCGCCGGCGAATCCGACCTCATGGCGCCGGCGGCGAGAGGCCGTCCCGCCCGCCCTGGAGTGCACTCCCGACCATGCGCCTGCGCCGCCTCGACGTCGTCTTCGCCGTGCTGCTGCTGGCTGGCCTCGCCGTGCTGGCGGACTGGCTGCTGAAGGAGGACATCTCCGGGACGGCCCGCGCGGCGGACGGCGATACCCTCGTGCTCGACGGCGCGCACGTGCGCCTCAAGGGCATGGATGCGCCCGAGCTGGCGCAGACCTGCACCCGCGATGGCAAGGACTGGCCGTGCGGGCGGGAGGCGAAGGCCGCGCTCGCGGCGGCGCTGAAGCGGGGCGCCGTCGCCTGCACCTTCTCCGAGCGCGACGATTACGACCGCCCGCTGGCGCAGTGCACGGTGGCCGGCGCCGATCTCGGCGCGCTCATGGTGCGGCAGGGCCTCGCCGTCGCCTTCGGCGCCTATCATGCGGAGGAGGCGGAGGCGCGGGCCGCCCGGCGCGGCCTGTGGGCCGGCAGCTTCCAGCGCCCTGCGGGCTATCGGGCTGACCATCGGCGCTGAGGCGCGCGGGGCCTCCCGCCCCGCCTTACGCGGCGAGCGCCCGGCGCACCGCGCCGACGATGCGGTCCTGCGTCGCCTCATCGAGGTCCGGATGCATGGGCAGAGAGATCACCTCCTCCGCCAGCATCTCGCACGCCGGCAGGATGGCGCCGGCGGCGGGATAGTGCTTGTAGGCAGGCTGGAGATGCATGGGCAGGCGGTAATAGACCGCGGTCGGAATGCCCTCGGCCTTCAGCGCGTCGGCGAGCGCATCGCGCCGGCCGGGGGCGAGGCGGATGGTGTATTGCGCCCACACCGAGGTGGCGCGCGCGTCCACCGCCGGCACCTGGCAGACGTCCTTGAGGAGGTCGTTGTAGCGCCGCGCCACCTTTTCGCGGGCGGCGATCTCCTCCTCGAACACCGCGAGCTTCTCCAGCAGCACCGCCGCCTGGATGGTGTCGAGCCGCGCGGTCATGCCGATGCGCACGTTCTGGTACTTGTCGATGCCCTGGCCGTGCTCGCGCAGGCTCTTCAGCACCGCCACGAGATCCGCGTCGTCGGTCAGGATCGCGCCGCCGTCGCCGTAGCAGCCGAGCGGCTTGGCCGGGAAGAAGGAGGTGGCGGTGGCATCGCCGATAGAGCCGGTGCGCCGGTTGTTCCAGGTTCCGCCGAAGCCCTGGGCGGTGTCGCACAGCACCTTCAGGCCGTGCGCCTCGGCGATGGGCAGCAGCGCGTCATAGTCCGCCGGCTGGCCGAACAGGTCCACCGGGATCACCACGCGCGGGGTGAGCCCCTGCTCGATGGCGACCGCGATCGCCTGCGTCAGGCTCTCGGGGTCCATGTTGAAGGTGTCGGCGTCGACGTCCACGAACACCGGGGTGGCGCCGAGATAGGGCACCACCTCGGCGGTGGCGCAGAAGGTGAAGGCGGGGCAGAACACCGCGTCGCCCGGCTTCACGCCCCAGGCCATGAGGATGAGCGCCAGCGCATCCGTGCCGCTGGAGCAGGAGACCGCGTATTTCGCCCCGGCGAAGGCGGCGAGCTGCTCCTCGAATTGGGTGACCTCCGGGCCGTTCACGAAGCGGCAGGACTGGAGCACGCGAGCGACCGCCGCATCGATGCGGGCGCCGATGCGCGCGCGCTGGGCGGCAAGGTCGATGAAGGCGATGGGCGCGGGCGCCGTCGCGGAAGCGGTCATGAAAATTCCTCGGAGGGACGGATGGGCTCAGCCCGCCGCGGCGCGGCGGCGCGAGGAGCGGGCGCGCGCCTCGGCGCGCTCGGCGAGGCAGGAGGTGGCGATGTCGAGGCTGGCGACGCCCTGCTCGCCGGTGACCTCGGGCGCGACGCCCGCGCGCACGGCGGAGAGGAAGTTTTCGAGCTCCGCCCGGAGCGGCTCGGCATAGGCCACCGGCAGATGCCGGGTGGAATAGGAGCCGTCCGGCCGGTAGTCGAAATGCTCGGTCACCTGGCGCGTGAGCAGGTCGCCGATCACGTACTTCTTGGCGGTCGCCACGTGCACCGTGCGCGCCTTGAAGGGCGTGAGCCAGTTGGTGTTGATGTGGGCGAGCACGCCGGAAGCGGTGCGGAACTGGAGCAGCGCGATGTCCTCGCGCTCGGCGAGCGCGGCGGAGGTCTGCGGCTGCACCTCGACGATCTCGCTGTCGGTGATCCAGCGGATCAGGTCGATGTCGTGCACCGCGAGGTCGATCACCACGCCCACATTGGACATGCGCGGCGGGAACGGGCCGACGCGGGTGAAGGCGACCGAGAGGATGTTCTCGCCGCGGATCGCGTCCTTGACCGCGCGCACCGCCGGGTTGAACCGCTCCACATGGCCGACCATGAGCGTCACGCCCTTGGCCTTGGCGGCGGCGACGATCTCGCGGCCCTCCTCGGCGGTGGAGGCGATGGGCTTCTCCACCAGCACGGCGCAGCCGGCGCCGATCACGTCGAGGGCGATGGGGTGGTGCAGGTGGGTGGGCGCCGCCACCACCACCGCGTCGAGGCCGAGGGCGAGCAGATCGGCGTGGCCGCCCACCGCCTGGCAGCCGAGGAAGCTCGCCACCCGCTGGGCCTGGGCCTGGTCGGGGTCGGCCACCGCTACCAGCTCGGCGCCGCCGATGGCGGAGAGCACGCGGGCGTGGTTGGAGCCCATGATGCCGATGCCCGTGACACCGACGCGAAGGGGGCGCGCCCGGTCGGGCGCTGCCGTGTGAGCCATGTCAGCCCTCTTAGAAATGTCAGCCCTCATAAAGCCTTGACGCGTCTGCGGGCGTCCTGCGGGCGCCGCCCGGCGCGTGGGTCGTCCGGCCGGAGGCGGGGCGGCACCCTGCTTCGACGCCCGCGGCCGGCGACCGGTGCGGGTGGCGGACATCCGCCACTCGCGCCTCCCTAGCACGGCCTTCGGGGCGGAAGCGAGGCGCCCCAAGCCTTCCGCAGGGCTCATCCATTCAAGAATTGCGTCCCCGTGTTACCGTCGCGGCCAAGCGATACCGTCTGCGGCGGGCGCATCGGCCCGTCATGCCCCGGCGCTTGCTCCGCGCGCGAGAGAGCAGGGCTCCGCCGCGCCGCCGGGGGATGACCGCATCCGCGGGACCGCCGCGCCAACGCCGGGAAAGCGCCGCTAATGCCCCGCGAACGCCACCAGGGTGCGCACGGGCACGTCCATAGCGCGGATCTTGTCGGCGCCGCCGAGGTCCGGCAGGTCGACAATGAAGCAGGCGGCCTCCACCACGGCACCGATGGAGCGCAGCAGCTTCACCGCGCCCACCGCCGTGCCGCCGGTGGCGATAAGGTCGTCCACCAGCAGCACCCGCTCGCCGGGGGCGAGCGCGTCCACGTGCATCTCCATCTCGTCCTGGCCGTATTCCAGCACATAGGCCATGCGCACGGTCTGATGCGGCAGCTTGCCCTTCTTGCGGATCGGCACGAAGCCCGCGGAAAGCTGGTGCGCCACCGCGCCGCCGAGGATAAAGCCGCGCGCCTCGATGCCCGCCACCTTGTCGATCTTCGCTCCCGCGAAGGGCTGCACCAGCTCGTCCACCGCCCGGCGGAAGGCGCGCGGGTTGCCGAGCAGGGTGGTGATGTCGCGGAACAGGATGCCGGGCTTGGGATAGTCCGGGATGGTGCGGATGGCGGCGGCGAAATCGTCGGGCGTCATGGGCGGCTTTCGTCCTCGGCACGCAGGGACAGCGCGCGGCCGCCCGATTAAACGGGAGCCGCCCGCTCCCGGCAAACCGAAACGCCCCGCGCCGCTCCCGAAAACGCCGAAGGGCCCCGCTGGGGGCCCTTCGGTCACTTCGGTCATATGGCTTCGGCCGCCCCGGTCAGTGGGCGACGTTCTTCCAGACCTTCTTCTTGGTGAAATAGAGCAGGCCGGCGAAGACGAGGAGGAAGATCATCACCTGGAAGCCGATGCGCTTGCGCGCGTCGAGGTGCGGCTCGGCGAGCCACATCAGGAACGCCGAGACGTCCTCGGAATACTGCTCCACCGTCTGCGGCGCGCCGTCGGTGTATTCCACCTGGCCGTCGCTGATCGGCTTCGGCATGGCGATCTGGTGGCCGGGGAAATAGGTGTTGTAGTGCAGGCCCGGCTGCACGTGGGCGTCCGCCGGCGGGTCCACGTAGCCGGTGAGCAGCGCGTGGATATAGTCCACGCCGTGCTCCTGGTACTGGATGAAGGCGTCGGTGATGAAGCCCGGGAAGCCCACGTGGTAGGAGCGAGCCTTGGCGATCACCGAGAGGTCCGGCGGCAGGGCGCCGCCGTTGGACGCGCGGGCGGCGTTGTCGTTGGGGAACGGCGCCGGCCAGTGGTCCGAGAGCCGGCCGGGGCGCTGGAACATGTCGCCCGCATCGTTCGGCCCGTCGGTGATCTGGTATTCGCTCGCCACCTGCTTGGCCTGGGCCTCGGTGAAGCCGGGGCCGCCCGGCTGGGCGAGGTTGCGGAAATACAGGAAGTTCGCGGAGTGGCAGGCGGCGCAGACTTCCTTGAACACCTTGAAGCCGCGCTGGAGCTGGCCCTGGTCGTACATGCCGAACGGGCCGGCGAACGACCAGGACATGCGCTCGGGGCGCGGGGTCTCGCCGCCGGCGGCGAGCGCCGGCGAGGAGGCGAGGAGCACCGCCGCGGCGGCACCGAAGAGAATGCTGCGAATGGTCATTGGCTTTCTCTCCGCGCCCGTCAGCCCCGGGTCTCGGGAGCGGATGCCCCCGTGACCACGGCCGCGCCCCCCTTGGCGCCCTTTGCCAGAACCGCTTCCGCGATGGATGCCGGCAGCGGCTTCGGTCGCTCGACGATGCCGAGCACCGGCAGGATGATGAGGAAGTGGATGAAGTAGTAGGCGGTCAGGATGCGCGAGGCGATCACGTAGCCGCCCTCCGCGGGCATCGCGCCGAGATAGCCGAGGCCCACGGCGACGATCGCGAAGATCCAGAAGAACTGCTTGAACAGCGGGCGGTACTTGGCCGAGCGCACCTTGGAGGTGTCGAGCCAGGGCAGGAAGGCGAGGATCGCGATGGCCGCGAACATGGCCACCACGCCGCCGAGCTTGTCCGGGATCGAGCGCAGGATCGCGTAGAACGGCAGGTAGTACCATTCGGGAACGATGTGCGCCGGGGTCGAGAGCGGGTTGGCCGGGATGTAGTTGTCCGAGTGGCCGAGATAGTTCGGGATGTAGAAGATGAACCACGAGAAGAAGATGATGAACACCACCATCCCGAAGATGTCCTTGATCGTGGCGTAGGGCGTGAAGGGCACGGTGTCCTTCGCCACGTTCTTCACGTCGATGCCGTCGGGATTGTTCTGGCCCACATGGTGCAGTGCCCAGATGTGGAGGCCGACCACGCCGGCGATCATGAAGGGCAGCAGGTAGTGCAGCGAGAAGAAGCGGTTGAGCGTCGGATCGCCCACCGAGTAGCCGCCCCACAGCCATTCCACGACCACCGGCCCGACCACCGGGATGGCGGAGAACAGGTTGGTGATGACGGTGGCGCCCCAGAACGACATCTGGCCCCAGGGCAGCACGTAGCCCATGAAGCCGGTGGCCATCATCAGCAGATAGATGATGACGCCGAGGATCCACAGCACCTCGCGCGGCGCCTTGTAGGAGCCGTAGTACATGCCGCGGAAGATGTGGATGTAGACCGCGATGAAGAACATCGAGGCGCCGTTGGCGTGGATGTAGCGGATCAGCCAGCCATAGCTCACGTCGCGCATGATGTGCTCGACGCGGGCGAAGGCGACCGGCGCATAGGCCACGTAGTGCATGGCGAGCACCACGCCCGAGACGATCTGAACCACCAGCATGAAGGTGAGGATCGCGCCGAAGGTCCACATGTAGTTCAGGTTCTTCGGCACCGGATAGGCGACCGCCGAAGAATGAATCAGCCCGACGATCGGCAAGCGGCTCTCGAACCACTGCGCGAGCTTGCCCTTCGGCTGATAGGTGGAATGTCCTTCCATGGGATCCAACCCTTTAAATTGATGCGGCGAGCGCCGGGCGACGGGAGGCGTCAGCCGATCATGATCTTGGTGTCGGTGGTGAAGGCGTAGGGCGGGAGCTCGAGATTGAGCGGCGCGGGCCCGACCCGGATGCGGCCGGACGTGTCGTAGGCCGAGCCGTGGCACGGGCAGAACCAGCCGTTATAGGCGCCCTGGTGGCCCAGCGGCACGCAGCCGAGATGGGTGCAGATGCCGATCACCACCAGCCACTGGTCCTTGCCCGGCTTCACGCGGGCGGAATCGGGCTGGGGGTCCTTGAGGTCGGACAGCGGGGTGTCCTGGGCCGCCTTGATCTCCGCCGGGGTGCGGTGGGAAATGAAGATCGGCTTGCCGCGCCACTGGACGGTGACGATCTGGCCCTCGGCGATGGGCGAAAGATCCACTTCGGTGGTGGAGAGCGCGAGCACCGAGGCGTCCGGCTGCATCTGGGAGACGAAAGGCCACACCATGCCGGCGACGCCGACCGCGCCCACGGCCCCTGTCGCGATGTAAAGAAAGTCCCGACGCGTCGTCGTGTCCTGCGTCTCCGTATGTGCCACGGCGCTTTCCCCGATCCTGAAATCCGCTTCCGTCCGCGCAGCGCGGCCTCAGGACAGCGCGCACAGACATGAGAGGCGGCTGAAGACACCTGTCGCCACCTTCGAGCGCCTCTAATTGCACCCTCGCCCGATCTTGTCCAGATGATGGCCGTGCGGCACGCCGTCCTGGCACGGAAATCCGCGGATACCGCCGCGCCGCGGCCCTCCCGGCGCACAGCACCCACAGGCCGCCCATGATCCTCGCCCTCTATTGCCCCGACATCGCCCAGAATGCCGGCACCACCCTGCGCACCGGGGCCTGCCTCGGCGTGCCGGTGCACATCATCGAGCCGGCCGGGTTCCCGGTGGGGGCCGCGGCCTTCCGGCGGGCCGGCATGGACTATCTCGACGCGGCCCTCCTCGTGCGCCACGCCTCGTTCGCGGCGTTCGAGGCCTCCCGGCGGGCGGAGGGGCGGCGGCTGGTGCTGTTCACCACGGCGGGCGAGACCCGCTACACCGACTTCGTCTTCGCCCCCACCGACGCGCTGCTGTTCGGCCGCGAATCGCAGGGCGTGCCGCAGGAGGTGCACGCGCTGGCGGACGCCCGCGTGACCATTCCCCTGCGGCCCGGCCTGCGCTCGCTGAACGTCGCGGTGAGCGCCGCCATGGGGCTCGGCGAGGCGCTGCGCCAGACCGGCGGATTTCCGCCGCCGGTCGGGAGCCCGGTGGCGCCGCAGGGATGACGCCATATTCCCGCCCGATCGGCCGGCATGATGAGGTGGTAATTCGATAATGGTCAGCGGCGCCCTTCGCCGTCTGGCTCACCCGAGGACGGGATGCCCATCAACCGAGACGACGTCGTGGCCGGATACCGGTTCATCCTCGGCCGCGACCCAGAGTCCGATGCCGCCATCGGCGCGCACAGCGACCTGCCCGATATCGCGACGCTGCGCCGGCGCCTCATGTCCAGCCGAGAATTCCTGGAGAGGCACGCGCTGGACCTCGATCCGCGCGACGCGACGGACGCCGATCCTGAGCGTCCGGCGGTGGTCTTCCTGCACATCCCCAAATGCGCCGGCACGAGCCTCCACATGGCGCTGATGGCGCACTTCGCCGACACCGCCTGTCCCGAGCGCCACAACGGCCTCGCCAACTGGCCGGCGGGAGCGCTGGGGCGCTGCCGGTTCTTTTCCGGCCATTTCGACTTCCCCAGCCTGAGGCTCATTCCCGGCCACAAGGTCTCGGTCGTCACCCTGCTGCGCCGGCCGGCCGAGCGTCTCGTCTCGCTCTACCGGTTCCTGCGCGCCCACCCGCCGGCGGCCGCGGCCGCCGATGGCGCGGGCGGGCGCCTCGCCGCCCTGGCGCGCCGCCTCGATCCCGTGGCGTTCTTCCGCCACGAGGCGCTGGCGCGCCACCCGGCGATCAACAATGCCATCGTGCGCCAGCTTTCCGGTCCGCTGCCGCAGAAGCGGTGGGACGCCTTGGACCCGGCCGCCGCCTATGGCGCCGCGCCGGCTGACCGGGCGCCCGAGCAGGCGCTCGCCACGGCGCAGATCAACCTCATGACCATGGCCGCGTTCGGCCTGGTGGAGCACATGGACCTGTCGGTGGCGCGCATCTTCGCCGCGCTCGGCCTTCCGGCGCCGGGCAGCATTGCCCATTTCCAGGTGACCGACCGCATTGCGCAGGAGCATCCCGCTTTGGAGGCGGTCGATCCGGTGCCGCTCGGCCCCGCGCTGGCGGAGGCGCTCGCGCCCCACACCACCCTCGACGACCGGCTCTATGCCGCGGCCGCCGCGCGGTTCGGCACCGCTGCGGCGGCGGCGCCGCGCACCGAGGCCGTGGCATAGGCGCGCCGGAAGCCCGGCATTTCAATTTCCCCCGCGCGCGCTCTACAAACGCTGGGCCCGCCCGATCCGGCGGGGACGTGTCCTTGCTGCGAGAGCCCATGCCGCCCGAGATCGACGACCGCAAAGCCCGCGCCCGCGCCTGGTTCGAGGCGCTGCAGGGCCGCATCCTCTCCGCGTTCGAGGCGCTGGAGGACGCGGCCGACCCCGCGCTCTATGCGGGCGCCCCCGGCCGCTTCGAAAAGCGGCCCTGGCAACGCACCGACCATTCCGGCGCGCCGGGCGGCGGCGGCACCATGGCGCTCATGCGCGGGCGGCTGTTCGAAAAGGTGGGGGTGCATACCTCGACCGTGTTCGGCGAGTTCGCGCCCGAATTCCGCGGCCAGATTCCCGGCGCCGCCGAGGACCCGCGCTTCTGGGCCTCCGGCATCTCGCTGATCGCCCACATGGCGAACCCGCACGTTCCGGCGGTGCACATGAACACCCGCTTCGTCGTCACCACCAAGGCGTGGTTCGGCGGCGGGGCGGACCTGACCCCGACCCTGATGGCCCGCCGCACCCAGGAGGACCCGGACACGGTGGCCTTCCACCGGGCGATGGAAGCGGCCTGCGCCGGCCACACGGTGGCGGACTATGCCCGCTTCAAGGCCTGGTGCGAGGACTATTTCTTCCTGAAGCACCGCGGCGAGGCGCGCGGCATCGGCGGCATCTTCTACGATTATCTCGACAGCGCCGCCGCCGGCACCGGCGGCTGGGAGGACGACTTCGCCTTCACCCGGCAGGTGGGCGAGAGCTTCCTCGACATCTACCCGAAGATCGTGCGCGCCAACTTCGCCACCCCCTGGGGCGAGGCCGAGCGCGAGGAGCAGCTCATCCGCCGCGGCCGCTACGTGGAATTCAACCTGCTTTACGACCGCGGCACCATCTTCGGGCTGAAGACCGGGGGCAACGTGGACTCGATCCTCTCCTCCATGCCGCCGGTGGTGAAATGGCCGTGACCGGCGCGCTGTGATCGGGCCGTCACGAAGCCCGGCTAAGCCTCGGGGACCGCGCGAAGGACGCGCGATCCGGGGAGGAAGCCATGGCGTTTGGACCGGGTGACATCGTGCAGCTCAAATCCGGCAGCCCGGCCTTGACGGTGGTCGGCGTCGAGGGCGACGAGGTGAAGGTGTTCTGGTACGCCGACGAGGTGGGCGAGTTCCGCTCCCAGACCCTCCCCGTGGTGGCGCTCGAGGCGCTCGAACTCGACGAGTTCGCGGACGAAGAGGAAGACGAGGAAGACGAGGAAGACGAAGACGCGGACCAGAAGGGCTGAAACCTGCGCGCCGCTGCCCGCAACCTGCTGCGGCCGCAGCATTGCGGGCGGCGTTTCAGGCGCCCAGCGCCTGGGCCACCAATGCGTGGATTTGCGCGGGACTTTCGGGAAAATCCGCCTTGATCCAGGACTGCTCGACCCTTTCCAGCGCCTTGCCGAGCGCCGGGCCCTTCAGCCCCCGCGCCATCAGGTCCTCCGCCTTCACCGGCAGGCGCGGCGGTATCCAATTGCGCGTCGTCGCCACCACCGCGGCCGCATCGAAACCCCATCGCGCCTCGCCGAGGAGCGCCCGGTCGAGCGCCGTCTCGGCCTCCGCCTGATAGATCAGCCGGCGCGCGGCAGCGGCATCGGCGGGACCGGGCAGCGGCGGGAACACGGCCGCGAGGCGGCGGGCTTCCGCATTGGAAAGTCTCAGCTTTTCCCGCAGGCGCTCGGCGTCGTCCGGCCCCCGCAGCGCCAGCGCCGCGAGCCGGCGCACCGCATCGGGCGGCACGCCGTGCCGCGCCTCGGCGGCGACGAGGCGGGCGAAAAGTCCGGCATCGGCGAGGCCCGCCAGCAGCGGCTGGATCAGCCCGCAATCGCTCATGACCGCCAGCGTCGGCGCCGCCCGCGGGGCCAGGAGCAGCTTCAGCAGTTCCGCCCGCACCCGCTCCCGCGACAGCCCGAGCAGCCCCGCCCGCGCCCGCACCGCCGCCCCCAGCGCCTCCCCGTCCACCGCCCCTTCGCCATAGAAGGCGTGGAACCGGAAGAGCCGCAGAACCCTCAGATAATCCTCGCGAATCCGCGCATCCGCATCGCCGATGAAGCGCACCCGGCGGCGCGCGAGATCGGCGCGGCCGTCCACCAAATCGATCACCTCGCCCTCGGCCGTGGCGTAGAGTGCATTGATGGTGAAGTCGCGCCGCTCCGCGTCATGGGTCCAGGAGCGGCCGAAGCGCACCACCGCCCGCCGCCCGTCGGTCTCGGTGTCCTCCCGCAGGGTCGTGACCTCGAAGGCGTGCTCGCCCGCGACCACCGTCACCGTGCCGTGGGCGATGCCGGTCGGCACCGCCTTGAGCCCTGCCGCCCGCGCCCGCGCGCTCACCACCTCCGGCAGCGCGGTGGTGGCGATGTCCACGTCGGAAACCTCCTGCCCCAGCAAGGCGTTGCGCACCGCCCCGCCGACCACGCGCGCCTCCTCGCCGTCGCGGTTCAGCAGCGCAAGAAGGTCGAGGAGGCCGGGCTGGCCCCAGAAGGCGGCACCGGCGAGCGGCCGGCCGGTCATTCGAAATGGCCCGGCACGAACTGCCCGTCGCGCATCTCGGCCGGCACGTAGCGCTTGCCCGCCTCGGCGCTGCGGCCGTGCTCGAACACGAACAGCCCGACCACCATCAGCGCGATCGCCGCCACCGAGCACAGCGCCAGCGCCCGCACCGACCAGTTCTCCGGCACCAGCGAGCCGCGCGTCGCCAGCATCAGCGCGCCATAGAGGACGAAGGGCGCCAGGAACAGCGCCAGCTCGATCAGGACGGATCGGATCATGGGCCGTAGACCCGCTCATAGAGGTTGCGCAGCATGCCGGCAGTGGCGCCCCAGATGAAGCGGCCCTCATAGGGCATGGCATAGAAATGCCGCAGCGTGCCACGCCATTCGCGCGCCTGCCGCTCGTGGTTGCCCGGCGTCATAAGGAAGGACAGCGGCACCTCGAACGCCTCGTCCACCTCGTGCGGATTGAGCGTGAGCGCGAAGCCGGGATCGACCAGCCCCACCACCGGCACAATCCAGAAATCGGTGCGCGAGAGATAGCCGTCGAGAAAGCCTAGCGGGCGCACCAGCGCGCTGTCGAGCCCCACCTCCTCGCGCGCCTCGCGCAAGGCGGCATCCACCTCGTCCTTGTCCTCCGGATCGACCCGGCCGCCGGGAAAGGCGATCTGGCCCGCATGGGTGGACAAATGCGCCGAGCGCAGCGTCAGGAGGATCGAGGGCTCGGGCCGGGCGATCACCGGCACCAGAACGGCGGCATGGCGTGGCGTGCGCTTCGGCGGCTCGCCGTGCCATTCGGGCGAGAGCGCATGGTCGCCGTTCACCGCCGGATAGGCGTCGAGCGTGAAGAAATCCGGCGGGGCCGGCCGAAGCCCGCGCGCGGCGCGATCCAGGAAATCCTGCAGGCTGAAGGCGCCGCCGGCGGGCGGCACGGCAGCCGCGGCCGATGCCGTGCCGGCCTCGTCCTCGGTCCGGCGCTCACCGGGCATGAAGGGTTCGCTCATCATTCCTCAAGGGCCGCATGGCTCAAAGGCCGACCGCGCTCGCGGGCAGCATGGGGTAGAACTCGCCGGACGAGGCGACCCCGAACATAGGCGTCCCGGCCTGATCGCGCACCTCTCCCAGCGCCGCGAGGTCGAAGGCCAGCGCCCGCGTCAGCCGTGCGTCGAGCCCGCGCCGCACGTGAATATAGGGGATAACCTCGCCCGCCTGCGCCCCCGGCACGAAGCGCAGGTCGTGGCCGGGACCGCAGCGCACGAGGTCGTCGAGATTGGTGCGGAACACCAGGACCGGCCCGCTTTCGCCCTCCTCCTGCGCCATGTCCACGGCGAGGAAGGGCGCGTCCTCCACCGTGATGCCGATCTTCTCGGCAGGGGTCTTGAGCACGAAGCGCGCCCCCTCGCGGGTCAGCACCGAGGCAAACAGCCGCACCAAAGCCGGCCGGCCGATCGGCGTACCGCCATAGAACCACGTGCCGTCGGCGGCGATGCGCATGTCCATGTCGCCGCAATCGGGCGGATCCCACAGCTCCACCGGGGCCGGACCCCGGCCGCCGGCCGCGCGCACCGCCGACAGCAGCGCGTCGAGCCGCCCGCCTGCGGCGGCCGGTGCGGGCGGTGGCGCGGCCTCGTCGGAACCACTCATGGGGCCTCCTCGCGATGACGTGAGTAAAGTGTCCCGCCGTCGCCTTCGCAGGGCCTCGACGCGGCGCCATCTTATCGTAAGCTCCCATTCCGGCTGGCGCGACCTTTGCAAGGCTCGAAGGCGGGGGTCATCCTCCGGGGCCTTTTCTTGCCGCTTTTGGCGGCGAGCCTGTCCGGGAGACGGAGAAGCGTAGATGTCGTCAGCCAGCGAGACGTTCGACCTCGACCAGATGATCGTCCGCAATGCGGAAGCGGCCGGCGCCCATGTGCGGGCGGCGCGGACTGCCATTTCCTCGGTCATCTTCGGCCAGGAGACGGTGGTGGAGCAGGCGCTCATCACCATTCTCGCCGGCGGCCACGCGCTGCTGGTAGGCGTGCCTGGCCTTGCCAAGACCAAGCTGGTGGAGACCATGGGCACGGTGCTCGGGCTCGATGCGAGGCGCGTTCAGTTCACCCCCGATTTGATGCCCTCCGACATCCTCGGCGCCGAGGTTCTGGAGGAAAGCGCCAGCGGCAAGCGCGCCTTCCGCTTCATCCGCGGCCCGATCTTCGCGCAATTGCTGATGGCGGACGAGATCAACCGCGCCTCGCCGCGCACCCAGTCGGCGCTGCTCCAGGCGATGCAGGAATACCACGTCACCGTCGCCGGCGAGCGCCACGACCTGCCCAAGCCCTTCCATGTGCTCGCGACCCAGAACCCGCTGGAGCAGGAAGGCACCTATCCGCTCCCCGAAGCCCAGCTCGACCGCTTCCTGATGGAGATCGACGTGGACTATCCCGACCGGGACGCCGAGCGGCGCATCCTGTTCGAGACCACCGGCGCGGAGGAGCAGAAGCCGCGCGCCGCCATGAGCGTCGAGGACCTGCTCGCCGCCCAGCGCCTGGTGCGCCGCCTGCCGGTGGGCGAGAGCGTGGTGGAGGCGATCCTGACCCTGGTGCGCTCCGCCCGTCCCTCCGCCGAAGGCCCCGAGCAGCGCTTCATCTCCTGGGGCCCCGGCCCGCGCGCCTCGCAGGCCTTGATGCTGGCGGTGCGCGCCCGCGCGCTGCTGGACGGGCGCTTCGCCCCCTCGCTGGACGACGTGGTGGCCCTGGCCGAGCCGGTCCTGAAGCACCGGATGGCGCTCACCTTCGCCGCCCGCGCGGAAGGCGAGAGCGTGGCGCGCATCGTCAAGCGCCTCACCGAACGGCTCGGGTGAGGACGCGGCGATCGTGACAGACCAGGCCCGCACTGCAGTCGAGACCGCCGCCCAGTCCGCATCGGAGCTGGTGGCCGCCATGCCCCGGCTGGTGCTGGAGGCGCGCCGCATCGCGTCCAACGTGCAGCACGGCTTGCACGGGCGGCGGCGCTCGGGCATGGGCGAGAACTTCTGGCAGTATCGCCGCTTCGTCGACGGCGAGCCCGCGGCGCGTGTCGACTGGCGCCGCTCGGCGCGCGACGACCATCTCTATGTGCGCGAGCGTGAATGGGAGGCCGCCCACACGGTGTGGATCTGGCCCGATCTCTCCGCCTCCATGAGCTATGCCACCCACAAGCTGCCGCCCAAGCGCGAGCGGGCGCTGGTCATCGCGTTCGCCCTCGCGGACCTGCTGGTGAAGGGCGGAGAGCGGGTGGGCGTGCCCGAGCTGATGCGCCCCTCCGCCAACCGCCGCATCGTCGAGCGCATGGCCGAGGCGGTGATCCTCGCGCCCGAGCTGCCGGCGAGCCTGCCGCCCGCCTTCGGCCCCTCTCCCATGTCGGAGATCGTGCTGCTCGGCGACTTCTGGAGCCCAGCTGCCGAGATCGCGGCGCGCATCCACGACCTCGCCGCCTCGGGCGCGCACGGACATGTGGTGCAGATCGTCGACCCGTCCGAGGAGACCTTCCCCTTCTCCGGCCGCATCGAGTTCGAGGAGCCGGAAGGCGGCGGACGCCTCACCGTGGGCCGCGCCGAGAGCTGGCGCGCCGAATACGACCTGAAGCTCGTCGAGCACCGCGCGCGCATCCGCGCCGCCGCCCAGCGCGCGGGCTGGACCTTCCTCGTCCACCGCACCGACCGGCCGGCGAGCGATCTGCTGCTCGCCCTCCACATGCGCATGGGTGCCGGCGGCACCGGCGCTGCGCCCGGCTTCGCGCATGGCGCGCGGACGGAGGCAGCCGAATGACGGACGCCGCCCGCCCCGCACCCCGGCCCGCGCCTGCCCGAACCGGAGGGCGCGCCTGATGTTCGGCCTGCCGCTCGCCTTCGCCTCGCCGCTCATCCTCGCCGCGCTCATCGGGCTGCCGCTGCTGTGGTACCTGCTGCGCGTGGTGCCGCCGCGCCCGCACAAGGTGGCGTTCCCGCCCACCGCGCTGCTGTTCGACATCAAGCCGAAGGAGGAGAGCGCGGCCAAGACGCCGTGGTGGCTCACCCTTCTGCGCCTGCTGCTGGCGGCGCTGGTGATCCTCGCCGCCGCGGGCCCGATCTGGAACCCGCCCGCCACCGATCCCTCCCGCAGCGGCCCGCTGGTGATGGTGATCGACCAGGGCTGGCCCGCCGCCCAGAGCTGGGCGCAGCGCAAGGCCGCCGCCGACGCCTTCATCGACGAGGCGGAGCGCGACGGGCGCGGCGTCGCCCTCATCCCCACCGGCGACGTGCCGAAGGAGCCGACTTTGCTCGCCCCCGCCGCCGCGCGCGACCGCCTGCGCTCGCTCGATCCGGTGCCCTATGCGCCGGCCCGCGCCGAGGCCTTCGCGCTCGCCGCCCGGGTGCTGGACGCGAATGCCGAGGCGGGGCTCGTCTTCCTTTCGGACGGCGTGGATCTCGGCGCCGATGCCGACCTTGCCGCCGCCATCGCGCCCCTGCGGGACCGCGCGCCGCTGGTGGTGAGCGGCGGCGTTCCCGCTTCCCTGGCGCTCGCCGCCACCGAGAATGCCGCCGACGCGCTCACCGTGAAGGTGCTGCGCCCCGCCGGCGGCCCGCCCCGCGCCGGACGCGTGGAGGCACGGGACATGCGCGGCCTCTCGCTGGGCGAGACCGCCTTCACTTTGCCCGACGGCGCCAGCGAGACCGAGGCGCGCTTCGCATTGCCGGTGGAGATTCGCAACGAGATCGCCCGGCTGGAGATCGTCGCCGAACGCTCGGCCGGCGCGGTGCAGCTTGTGGACAAGCGCTGGCGCCGCCGCACGGTCGGCATCGTCTCCGGCACCACCACCGACACCGGCCAGCCGCTGCTCGCGCCGACCTACTACCTCTCGCGCGCGCTCGGCCCCTATGCCGACCTCAAGGTGGCGGAGACCGGCTCGGCCACCGACAACATCAACACCTTCCTCGACCAGCGCCTGCCGGTGCTGATCCTCACGGACGTGGGCACCATCCCCGCCGCCACCCGCGCGCGCCTCACGCGCTTCGTGGAGGAGGGCGGCGTGCTGGTGCGCTTCGCCGGCGCGCGGCTCGCCAATGCGCAGGACGATCTCCTGCCGGTGAAGCTGCGGCGCGGCGGACGGGTGCTCGGCGGCTCGCTCTCCTGGGACACGCCCCAGCCGCTCGGCGCGGTCACCCCGGAAGGCCCGTTCCGCGACCTCAAGATCCCCTCGGACGTGACCATCAACCGCCAGGTGCTCGCCGAGCCGGACGGCCTGCTCGGAGAACGCACCTGGGCGACGCTCGCGGACGGCACGCCGCTCGTCACCGGCACCCGCATCGGCAAGGGGACGCTCGCTTTGTTCCACGTCACCGCCGACACCTCCTGGTCGAACCTTCCGCTTTCAGGCACCTTCGTGGACATGCTGCGCCAGGTCATCGCGCTCTCCGACGCCCCGCCCCCGGCCGCCGACGGCGCGCCCGCAGAGACCGGCCGCGCCGGCCTGCGCACCGAGGCGTCCAGCCTCGCCCCGGCGCGGCTGCTCGACGGCTTCGGCGCCTTCCGCCCGGCCGGGCCGACGGCGCGGGCGATCCCCGCCAACTTCGCCGGCAGCGCCAGCGCCGAGCACCCGCCCGGCTTCTACGGTCCGCCGGACGGGCTCCTGGCGATCAATGCGCTCAGGCCCGACGACCGGCCGAAGGCGCTCGACCTTTCGGCGCTCGGCGGGCGCGTGGAGCAACTCAAGGAGAGCGAGCCGCGCGACCTGCGCGGCGCGGTGCTGCTCGCCGCCATGGTGCTGCTGCTGCTCGACGCGCTGGCGGTGCTCTACCTCTCCGGCGGCCTTTCGCGCCTGCGCGGCCGCCGGCCCGCGGCCGCCGCCGGCCTCGCCCTCCTCATCGGCGCGGCGGCGCTCGGCGCCGCGCTCCTGCCGCAGACGGCGCGGGCGGACGATACCTTCGCCGTCACCGCCACGCGCCAGACCCATCTTGCCTATGTGACCACCGGCCGGAGCGACGTGGACGACATCTCCCGCGCCGGCCTCGACGGGCTGTCCGCCTATCTCGGCCAGCGCACCGCGCTCCAGCCCGGCGCGGCCATGGGCATCGACCTTGCCAAGGACGAGCTCTCCTTCTTCCCGCTGATCTACTGGCCGGTGCTCGCCGACGCGCCGGTGCCGCCGCCGGCGACGCTCGCCAAGGTGGACGCCTACATGAAGCAGGGCGGCACGGTGATCTTCGACACCCGCGACGCCATCGAGAGCACCGGCGGCCCCGGCTCGCCGCTGACGCCGGCGGCCGCCAAGCTGCGCGCCATCCTCTCCGGCCTCGACATTCCCGAGCTGGCGCCGGTGCCGCGCGAGCACGTGCTCACCAAGGCGTTCTATCTGCTGAAGGACTTCCCCGGCCGCTTCACCGGCGGCACCACCTGGGTGGAGGCGCTGCCCCAGGGCGACGAGAGCGACCGCCCGGCGCGCGCCGGCGACGGCGTCTCGCCGGTCATCATCACGTCCAACGACCTCGCTGGCGCCTGGGCCGTGGGCAAGGGCGGCGAGGCGCTGCTGCCGCTCACTCCCGGCGAGCCGCGCCAACGCGACTTCGCCTTCCGCGCCGGCGCCAACATGGTGATGTACGTGCTCACCGGCAACTACAAGGCCGACCAGGTGCACGTGCCCGCCCTCCTGGAGCGCCTCGGCCAATGAGCGCCCGCATCCCGGTTTCCGCCTCATGAGCTATGGCCTCGCCTTCTCCCCTCTGGTGCCGCTGACGCTGCTGATCGGCCTTGCCGTCGTCGCCGCGCTGCTCGCCGGACTGCTGCTGTTCTCCCGCACCCGCGGCAGCGTGCTGCGCGCGCTCGCGCTGGCGGTGGGGCTGATCGCGCTCGCCAACCCGTCCCTCACCCGCGAGGAGCGCGAGCCGCTCACCTCCGTGGTGGCGGTGGTGGTGGACGAGAGCGCCAGCCAGTCGTTCGGCGACCGCACCGCCCAGACCGAGGCCGCCCGCGCGGCGCTGAAGGAGCGGCTCGACCGGGTGCCGGGCCTGGAAGTGCGCACCATCGTCGCCGATGCGGGCGACGGCGACCAGGACGGCACGCGCCTGTTCTCCGCCCTTTCGGCCGGCCTCGCCGACGTGCCGCCCGAGCGGGTGGCCGGCGCCGTGCTGATCACCGACGGACGCGTCCACGACGTGCCGGACACCGCCGCGCAGCTCGGCTTCACGGCCCCGGTCCATGCGCTGATCTCCGGCCGCCCGGGCGAGCGCGACCGCCGCATCGCGCTGGAGAAGACACCGCGCTTCGGCATCGTCGGGCAGAACCAGTCCATCACCTTCCGCGTCACCGACGAGGGCGCCCCCGCCGGTGCCCGCGTGGGCGTGACCGTGCGGCGCGACGGCGAGGTGATCGCCCGCCCCATCGTCACCGCCGGCCAGAGCACCTCCATCGACGTGGCCGTGACCCATGCGGGCGCCAACATCGTCGAGTTCGAGGTGCCGCCGCTCGACGGCGAGCTGACCCTGGTCAACAACCGCACCGCCGTCTCGATCGACGGCGTGCGCGACAAGCTGAAGGTGCTGCTGGTCTCCGGCGAGCCGAACGCCGGCGAGCGCACCTGGCGCAACCTGCTCAAGAGCGACGCCAACGTGGACCTCGTCCACTTCACCATCCTGCGCCCGCCGGAGAAGCAGGACGGCACGCCCATCAACGAACTCTCGCTCATCGCCTTCCCGACGCGCGAGCTGTTCCAGACCAAGATCAAGGATTTCGACCTCATCATCTTCGACCGCTACGCCCAGCAGGGCGTGCTGCCGCAGGTCTATTTCGACAACATCGTGCGCTATGTGCGCGCCGGCGGCGCGGTGCTGGTGGCGGCGGGCACCGACTTCATCGACACCGGCTCGCTCGCCAACACGCCGCTGGACGAGATCCTGCCCTCCGTGCCGTCCGGCGAGCAGACGCTCGCGCCCTATCATGCGCGCCTGACCGACCCCGGCAAGCGCCACCCCGTGACGCGCGCGCTTCCCGGCTCGGAGAGCGACCCGCCCCACTGGAGCCGCTTCTTCCGGGTGATCGACACCAAGGCCCGCTCGGGCACCAGCCTGCTCGGCGCGCCGGGCGACAAGTCGGTGCTGCAGATCGACCGCGTAGGCGAGGGGCGCGTGGCGCTGCTGCTGTCCGACCACATCTGGCTGTGGGCGCGCGGCTATGAGGGCGGCGGCCCGCACATCGACCTGCTGCGGCGCCTGTCCCACTGGCTGATGAAGGAGCCGGACCTGGAGGAGGAGCGCCTCAGGCTCACCGTCCAGGGCCGCGACCTGGTGGTGGAGCGCCAGACCATGGGCGACACCGTGCCCGCCGCCACCGTCACCACGCCGTCCGGCGCGGTGCGCACCCTCACCCTCGCGCAGGCCGAGCCCGGCCTGTGGCGCGCCACCACGCCGGCCGACGAGCTGGGCCTGTGGCGCGCGGCCAACGGGCGCTTCACCGCACTCGCCAATATCGGACCGCTGAACCCGAAGGAGTTCGCCGAGGTCACCAGCACCCGCGACGTGGTGGCGCCCATCGCCGCGGCCACCGGCGGCGGGGTGTGGCGGCTCGCGGACCTCTCCGGCACGGTGCCGCGGGTGGTGCGCGTCTCCTCGGGCGAGCGCCTCGCCGGCGAGGACTGGATGGGGCTGCGTACCCGCGACGTGTCGGTGGTGCGCGGCATCGGCCTGTTCCCCCTGTTCGCGGGCCTCTCCGGCCTGCTGCTCCTGCTCGGCGCGCTCGCCGCCACCTGGGTGCGCGAGGGACGGTAGGGACACCCGTCGCGGCAGGGGATAGATCGGCGCCCGAGAGCAAGGGCGCCGATTTTTTTTGCGTGCCGAAAGGCCGCCCCTGCGTCAGGTCGTGTGCGCAGCTTCGATCCCCTCAGTTTCTGGTTGCAGAGCGCCGTTTCCACCCCCCAGCCGGGCACGGATGTGCATCATATCGTCGAGCAGAGCCCCGCCCGGGCGGACGGCTTCCCGGACGAGATGATCGAGGCGCCGGAGAACCGGGTGCGGATCTCCCGCCTCAAGCATTGGGAGATCACCAGATGGTATGCGACGCGGAACAGGGATTTCGGCGGCCAATCCCCCCGCGACTTTCTGCGCGGAAAGGACTGGCACACGCGCGTGCGCATAGGTCGAGAAAGGCTGATCAAAGAGGGAATTCTCAAGCCATGAAATCCCGCATTCCACCTAATTCAAGTGTGGAGGAGCTCGTGGAACTGTTCGTCGCGATCGCGCTCGACCAGGAAGAGGCGAATATCGACTTCGACAGCAGGCGCTTCAACAAGCTCTACGGGCAGATGGACGAGGCGAGGAAACGGCTCAAAGCCATGCCCGGCGACAAGCGCAGCGCCCTCGTGCCACTGCTTCAGCATCCCAATCTGGAAGTGCGCTTGCGGGCCGCGAAGTCCACCCTCGCGGTGGCGCCAGAGGCCGCGCGGGCCACGCTTGAGGCCCTCAGGAAAATCACCCACACGCCACAGGCCTCGGACGCCGGCATGTGTTTGCGCGCCTTGGACCAGGGCATCTGCAAACCCACGTGACGGGCGCCGCCGAAGCGCGGCGGCCTGCTGCGCGGATGCCGGCGGGATCGCTGCCGGCGGCGGTGAGATGGGCGAAGCGCCCGGCCACTTCGATCAGAGCCTTGGAGGGCAACCGCGCTGCAGGCAGGTCCCGCCGAGCCGGCCTTCGTCCACCAGAATGGTCTCGATGCCGGGCTGGCCGGCGCGGATGAGGCCGAAGGCGAGGTGGCCCGTCGCCGCCACCGAGATGTCCGGCCGCGGCAGGGCGCCGGCTTCGGGAATGTCGAGGGCGCCGAAGTCCGGCGCGTCGGCGGGCCGGCGGGCGGGCTTGGGGAGATAGAGCACCAGCCGGGGCAGATTGCGCGCGATGCCGGTCCGTACGTCCCTCGGGCGATGCGGCGATCAGCAGCGGGCGGACAGGGCAGCCGTCGGAGCGGCGGCCGGAGGCAGCGCATCGTCGCGCGGCGGGAAGGGCACCAGTTCGACGGTCTTCACGCCGACGATCTGGCCGATGCGCACGGCGATGTGCCGCGCCGCGTCCTGGCCCGTCGCCTCGTAGCTCAGATGGACCAGGAAGCCGTCGTCCCGCCGTGCGGTTTCGAGCTCTAGCATGGCCACGTCGAGCCGGTGAAGCAGGTCAAGGGCACGAATGGCCGCCTCCACGCCGTGAACCTCCAGACGGAGCCGATATGCCATGGCCACACCCTCCCCCGCGCTCATCACAGACGGCAGATGTTACCGGTATGGCCGGGAAATTTTCTCCCGTTCTTTGGTCGCGGCGGCGTATTTCCAGAATGATCATCTGGTATGCGTTAAATTCCCAAACAAGTCTTTCGACATTAGCCCTGCCCTCGGGCGAAAGGCCGATCCATGCAGAAGGTCCGGGACCTCGACGACATCGACCGCCGCATCCTGCGGGCGCTGCGCAAGCAGGCGCGCCTCACCAACAATGAACTGGCGGAGATGGTCGGGCTTTCCCCGAGCCCCTGCTGGACGCGGGCGCGCCGGCTGGAGGAAGCCGGCTTCATCGAGAACTACGTGGCAGTGCTCAACCAGGCCAAGTTGGGGCTGGGCGACACGGTCATCATCGAGGTGACGCTGGACCGGCACGACGAGGACGAGATCCAGAAGTTCGGCGAAGCCCTCGCCGAACTTCCGGAGGTGCTCGAAGCCTATCTGACCACCGGCGAGTACGATTACTTCATCAAGGTCGCGGTGGACGGCACGGCCGGCTACGAGCGGTTTCTGCGGGAGCGGCTCTACAAGGTACCCGGCATCAGGCACAGCCGGTCGTCGTTCGCGCTGAAGTGCCTGAAGCGGGAGTTTTCACCCATGCCGTGAACCGGCGGCGGCGCGGACGACCCCCGTCGCGCAGCCGGGTTTCGCAGCGGGACTGAGCCGCGGAGCATCAAAGCGGCGCGCCGGCTTCGGTGCGCGCCCCGCCGGTTTCGGCCGCGCCGAACTTTCCGCGATAGTCTTGCGGGTTCACGCCGAGCCTCCGGCGAAAGGCGCGCCGCATCCGCTCCTCGTCCACAAAGCCGCAGCGCACCGCGATCTCCTTGATGCTCTGCCGCGTTTCCTCAAGGGCGCGACGGGCCGCATCAAGCCGCAATTCCTCCACCACTTTCGCCGGTGTGCGTCCGGTCCGCGCCGCATAGAGCCGGGCGAACGTGCGCGGGCTCATGGACGCGCGCTCCGCCAGCGCCTCCACACGCAGATCCTCATCGAGATGATCGCTGATCCACCGGTGGAGGACTTCGAACCCCCCGTCGTCCGCCTCCTGCAAGGCCAAGGGCACGCTGAACTGGGTCTGTCCGCCCGCACGCTTCAGGAACACCACCAGCCGCTTGGCCACCCGGATGGCCTCCGCATGGCCCCGGTCGTCCTCGATCAAGGCGAGCGCGAGATCGATGCCGGCCGTCACTCCCGCGGAGGTCCAGATGGGACCGTCACGCTCGTAGATCGCGTCGGGGGACACTGTCAGATCCGGGAAGCGATCCTGCAGCAGCCGGCAGGCCCCCCAATGCGTGACCACCCGGCGCTGCGTGAGAAGCCCCGCCGCTGCCAGGACGAAGGTCCCCGTGCACACGGAACAGATCCGCCGGATGCTCCCGGCGTTGGCGGCCAGCCAGCCGAGCAGCCGGCTGTCTCGCGCCGCCTCGTGGACGCCCGACCCGCCCACGACCACCAACGTGTCCACGTCCGCCACGCCGCAGAGCGGGCGGCTCATCACCTCCAGCCCCGATGACGTGCGGATCAACCCGCCCTCCGCCGACGCCACCGTGAGCCGGTAGGGCGCTGTCGCGCCTTCGGAGGTCTCGCACGACAGCTCGAAACCCGCCAGCGGACCCGAGAGGTCGAGGAGCAAGGCGTTGGGGAATACGACGAAGACGACATGTCGCTGGATCAAGCCGCCCTCCATCGCTCGGCCCTGCCCTGGCAGGAAAGGAGGGTAGAATGTCGTTTCCGCCTCATCCTGTCATGCCCAAAATCATGCTGCAGCATGAAGGGGAATGACGTGAGTAAAGAAACGCTGGAAATCGGGCTTCTCTTCTTTCCCGGCATGACTCAGCTGGATGTCACCGGTCCGTTCGAAGTTCTGGCGCGCCTTCCCGGCGCCCGGATCCATCTGCTTTGGAAGTCCCTGGACCCCATCACCAGCGATGTGGGCCTCACACTGATGCCGACCACCCCGTTCGCGGAATGTCCAACCCTGGACGTTCTGTGCGTCGGCGGTGGTCCGGGACAGATGGCGCTGATGGACGACCCGGAGGTGATGGCCTTCGTGGCCGACGCCGGCGCGCGGGCGCGCTACGTCACATCCGTCTGCGCCGGGTGCTTCATCCTGGCCGGCGCCGGCCTGCTGACCGGCTACAGGTCCGCTTGCCACTGGCTGTCGCGCGACCAGCTCGCGGTGCTCGGCGCGATCCCGGTCAAGGACCGCATCGTGGTGGATCGCAACCGCATTTCGGGGGGCGGCGTCACCGCGGGAATCGACTTCGCCTTCGAGGTCGCGGCGCAATTGTGCGGCGTCGATATCGCCCGGCGCCTCCAGCTGATGCTGGAATACGATCCCAAGCCGCCGTTCGACATCACGGAAGACAACGCCCCGGCCGAGCTTCTGGCCGAAATCCGATCCGCTGCCCGCCCCATGCTGGAGGAGCGCCTGCGGTCCAGCGAGCGGGCAGCCGCGCGGCTGGCGGCCGGGCAGCCGCAATCCGATGTGGCCGGCGGCGCCGCCGGATGTTCCGCCGGAGCACCTCAATGACCCTCCGGATCAGCCGCGACGAGGACGATGGCCAGCGGATCTTCCGGTTCGCGGACCCGAGTTGCGACCTCGCGGGGGTCATCGTGGTCGATTCGCTGGCGCTCGGCCCGGCCACCGGGGGATGCCGCTTCTGGCCGTATGACGACGCAGCCGCCATGCTGTGCGACGCCCGGCGCCTGGCGCGCGGCATGAGCTACAAGAATGCGATGGCCGGCCTGCCGCTGGGCGGCGGCAAGTCGGTCATCCGGCGGCCGGAAGGATCGTTCGACCGCGCGGCCCTGTTTGCAGCCTTCGGACGGGTGCTGGATGAGATCGGCGGCGACTATCTGGCTGCCGAGGACGTGGGCACAACCCCGGCCGACATGGAAGCGGTGCGCGCGCAGACTCCGTTCGTCTTCGGTCTACCTGCCGACGGCGCACTGGCCGGCGGCGATCCCTCTCCCTGGACCGCCCTGGGCGTGTTCCTCAGCATCGGCCACATATGCGCCCGGCGGGGGATTTCGCTTTCGGACAGCCGCATCGCCGTGCAGGGGCTGGGCAATGTCGGCGCGGACCTCTGCCGGCGCCTGCACGAGGCCGGCGCCAGGCTGGTGGTCGCCGACCTCCATGCGCACGCCACGGACCGTTTGCGCGCGGACATTCCCGTGGACGTGGTGGCGCCCGAAGCGATCCACGCGGCGGACGTCGATCTCTTCGCCCCCTGCGCGCTGGGCGGCGGGCTCAACCGGACGACCATTCCCGAGATCAAGGCGCGCCTCATCGCCGGCGCGGCGAACAACCAGCTCGGCACCGGCGCGGACGCCGCGCTGCTGCACGCGCGGGGCATTCTCTACGTGCCCGACTTCGTCGCCAATGCCGGCGGCATCATCAACGTCGCGGCGGAATATCTCGGCCATGACCGGCACCACGTCGTCGATGCCGTGCACCGCATTCCGGACCGCCTGGCGGACGTGCTCGACCGGGCCGAGGCGGCCGACATTTCGCCCGCGCATGTGGCGGATGCCATGGCTCGGGACCTGATCGCGCGGGCTGCCGGCGCAATGGCAGGAAACGAGGGAAAACGGCCGTTGTAGCGGACTGTGCCTCGGCGCAGGATTTCACGAACAACCGGAGGCCGCGGGCGCCCTGCGCAATATCGCCCGCCGCCTCCAGTCGATCCAGGAAGCCGCGCAGACGGCTCACAGAGGAACAGCAGACATGACGCAGGATGAAGACATGCAGAACCGCAAACATTTCTTGCGAACCATCCGGACATCGGCGGCCGGCGCCATCGCGGCCCTCGCCTTGATGGCGACGCCTTCGTCCGCCGAGATCTCCGACGGCGTGGTCAAGATCGGCATCATCAACGACCAGTCCGGCCCCCTGTCCGATCTCTCGGGCCGGGGATCTGTGATCGCCGCCCGGCTGGCGCTGGAAGATTTCAAGAAGCTCGCGCCTGCGGTCAAGGTGGAGCTTCTGGTCGCCGATCACCAGAACAAGCCGGACGTCGGGGCGCAGGTCGTGCGCCGCTGGTTCGCCGAGGGCGTTGACATGGTGGCCGACGTCGGCAATTCGGCGGTCGCTCTCGCCATCCAGTCGCTCGGCCGCGAGAAGAACAAGCTGGTCATGTACTCGGCCGTGGGAACGGTCGATATTACCGGCAAGCAGTGCGCGCCCACGGGCCTTGCCTGGCTCCACGACAATTACAATCTGGTTGCCGGGCCGATCCGCAAGCTGGTCGGCCAGGGCCAGAACAAATGGTTCTTCATCGCCGCCGACTATGCCTTCGGACGCAACATGGTGGCGGAATCCGAACGGATACTGGGTTCGGTCGGGGGAAAATCCGTGGGTTCGGTGTTTCACCCCCTCGGCAATGCCGACTATTCCTCATTCCTGCTGCAGGCGCAAAGCTCGGGCGCCAAGGTCGTCGCGTTCGCGAATGCCGGCGAGCAGCTCGTGTCCTCGATCAAGCAATGGAACGAATTCAACATGAATGCAGGCGGCCAGACGCCGGTCGCCCTGCTCATGTTTCTCACCGACATTCACGGCATGGGCCTCCAGATGGCCAAGGGCCTGACGGGCGTGACCGCCTGGTACTGGGACTTGAACGACGACACCCGCGCATTCGCCAAGCGCTTCTATGCCCTGCACGGCGCAATGCCGACCGCCCCGCAGGCGGCGGTCTATTCGGCCGTGTTCCACTACCTGAAATCTGTGGCCGCCATCCAGTCCGACGACACCGACCTCGTGCTGGAAAAGATGCGCGCGACGCCGGTGGATGACTTCTACGCTCCGGGGGCCAAGCTCAGGGCGGACAACAAGCTCGTCCACGATTTCTACCTGGTCCAGGTGAAGGAGCCGAAGGCGCTGGACAAGCCCTGGGCCTACTACAATGTGGTGGAGAAGATCTCCGCCGATGTGGCCTATCGTCCGCTGAGCGAAAGCGACTGTCCATTGGTTGCCGGCAAGACGAAGTAGGTTGATCGCGCGGCTTCCCGAACCCACGGCATCGCGTGACGCGACCCGGTCGCGCCACGCGATGCGGAGGCAGGACGACGTGCGGATCGCGATGGCGCGAGGGTGATGGCGGAAGCGCGATCGCGCATCGTACCGCCGCCGGTCGAGCGGCTTTCGGGGAGCCATCATGGCGGAAATCGCGGTTCTCGGCGCCGGCATGGTCGGCATCGCCACGGCGCTGGCGCTGCAGGAGCAGGGGCACGACTGCATTGTCATCGATCGCTCCCCGCCGGGCTCGGAAACGAGCTACGGAAACGCCGGCATCATCCAGGCGGAAGCGGTCGAGCCCTATGCGCTGCCGATGAACCCGCTGGTGCTGTGCGGGATGGCGCTCGGCTCCGGGAATGCCCTCGACATTCATTGGCCGTCGCTTCCCGCACAGGTGCCCGCGCTCTCCCGCTACTGGCGGTCGTCTCTGCCCGATGCTCTGCGCCGGATCATCCCGCTCTGGCGCCAACTGGTGGCCGAAGCCGTGCCCGAACACGCCGCGCTCATCGAGGCCTCGGGGGCCGACGGCCTCATCCGCAGGAAAGGCTATTGGCAGGTCCACGACACGGAGAGCGGCCTCGCCGCCGCGGTTCGCGATGCGGAACGCAGGCGCGCGCAACACGGCGTCGCCTTCTCGGTTGCCGACCGAGCGGGACTTTTGCGCGCCGAACCTGCCCTGCGGCGCTCGCCGGCAGGCGCCATCCACTGGACGGCGCCCTGGACCTGCCTTTCTCCAGGGCGGCTGGTCGGCGCCTATGCGAGGCTGTTTGAGCGGCGCGGCGGGCACATCGCCCAGGCCGATGCGCGCGCCTTGGAGCGCACCGGCTTCGGCTGGCGCGTTGCAGGCTCGGACGCGGAGCTGGCGGTCGTGGCGCTCGGGCCATGGTCGCCGGAGCTGCTCCGGCCGCTCGGCTATCGCGTGCCCATGGTGCGCAAGCGCGGCTACCACCGCCACTATTCCGGAAGCCACGGCTTGAGCCGGCCCATGCTTCTGGCGGACCACTCCGTGGTGCTGTCGCCGATGAGCCAAGGCCTCAGGATCGCGACGGCGGCCGAACTGTCCGCCGCAGAGCCAAGCGTCAGTCCGCGGCAGCTTGCAAGAGGAGAGGCGGCCGCCCGTTCGCTCCTCGACCTCGGGCCGCCGGTGGAGCCGACGCCCTGGTCCGGCACCCGGCCCTGCTTGCCGGGCATGCTGCCGCTGGTCTGCCGGGCGCGGCGCCATCCGGGCCTTTGGTTCCATTTCGGGCACGGACACCAGGGCTTCACCCTGGGCCCCGCCACGGCCGCGCGGCTGGCGCGAGCCATCGACGGCGATCGGGCGGGCGTCGATGGCCTCGACCTCGGCATCGCATAGCGCGATCCTGGGGGGCGTCCTATCGCAGGCGCGCCGCGGCCGCGCGGGCCAAGCCCATCCGGCGCTCCTTGGCTGCCTTCATGCGGTCCTCCATCAGGTGGAGAACCTCGGCCGGAGCCTTGTCGGGTGAGCCCGCATTGAACGGGGGAGCGGGATCGTACTCCATGCGCAGCTGGATCGCCTCCGCCGTCCGGCGGTCGACCAATTCGGAAATCACGCTCAGGCCGAGGTCGATGCCGGCGGTGATGCCGCCGCCCGTGATGCGGTTTCCATCCATGCACACCCGCTCGCGCGAGGGTGTGACGCCGAAGATCGGCAGCACCTCGACGGCACTCCAGTGGGTCGCCGCAGTGCGGCCCGTCAACAACCCGGCCGCCGCGAGAACGAGGGAGCCGGTACAGACCGAGGTGATGAATCTTGCGCCCGCGGCCTGGGCGCGCAGGAAGTCCAGGACCTCGTCGTCGCCCATCAGTTCATCGGTGCCATAGCCGCCCGGAACGCAGAGGACGTCGCACTGGGGGCAGTCCGCGAAGGCCGTTGTGGGCATGATGGACAGCACGGTGTCGCTCTGCACCGCCTCCACGCGCTTCCACACCAGATGCACCTCGGCACCGGCAAGGCTGGAGAAGACCTGCAGCGGCCCGGTCATGTCGAGCTGCGTGATGCGGGGAAAGACGAGCAATCCGAACTTCAGGGATGAGGTCATTCTTCGGCTTTCGGGTCGGATATTGACCGGTCGAGCATGGCATGCTGCGATCCCATCTTGAATGTCAGGGTCCCCTCGTTTTCAGACACGACGATGATCGGCATAGTGATCTTCCCCGATTTCCAATTGCTGGATGCCTCAGGTCCGGCCTCGGTCTTCGAGGTGGCGCGGCGGTTCATTCCGACCGCGCCGAAGGTGCAGATGATCGCGGCGCAGCCGGGTCTGGTCCGCAGTTCCTGCGGCGTGGAGGTGCTGGCCTGCGGCCCGCGATCGGCGCACGGCATCTCCACGCTCGTCGTGGCCGGCGGACTGGGGGTCGAAGCCGCGGCCGAGTGCCGGTCCACCCTCGCCTTCGTGCGCCGCCTCGCCCGGCGCGGCGCACGGGTGGCGAGCGTGTGCTCCGGCGCCTACGTCTTGGCGGCGGCGGGCTTGCTGGATGGGCGCAAGGCCACCACCCACTGGTGCCGCACCCAGGATTTCGTCTCCCGCTATCCGAAAGTGAGGCTCGATCCCGACCGCATCTTCCTGCGCGACGGCAATGTGTGGACCTCGGCGGGCATCACCGCAGGCATCGACCTCGCGCTGGCCATCGCCGCCGAGGACCATGGGGACGCGGTCGCCAAGGACATCGCCTGCCAGCTGGTGCTGTACCATCGCCGCAGCGGGGGGCAGTCGCAATTCTCGTCGCTGCTGGAGCTCAAGACGCCGACCGGCCGCTTTGCTCCTCTGCTCACCTGGGTGCGCGAGCACCTGGAGAAACCTCTGACGGTCGAAGTCCTCGCCGACCGGGCCGGTCTCAGTCCCCGCCACTTCGCCCGCATTTTCACGGCCGAGACCGGGACGACGCCGTCAAAGGCGGTCGAGCGGCTGCGCCTTGAAGTCGCTCGGGAGCATGTCCAATCATCCGCGCAACCGATCGAGACCGTGGCCGAGGCCACCGGATTCGGCGACCCCGAGCGGATGCGCCGGGCCTTCGTGCGCGCGTTCGGGCAGCCGCCCCAGTCGCTGCGCAGGGCCGCCCGCGCCGGATAGGCACGCGGCCGAGCGCCCGGCGGACCGGCACGTCCGACGGCTCCAGACAGACGGCAGGCAGCGGCGGGAATTCGGCGCTGGGCGCGGGAGCAGCATCCCCGAATCGCACGGCCTGATGCCGGGACAGCCGTTCATCAGCGCTCCGGCACCGCTCGGAGGTGAGAGCACCGCGACTGCCGCCACCGCCTCGGGAAATGGCGAAGACGATCCAAGTCACTGATTTTGTTCGGTAAATTTTGGAGCGGGCGATGGGAATCGAACCCACGACATACAGCTTGGGAAGCTGTCGTTCTACCACTGAACTACGCCCGCCTGAACGCGCACCATAGCCAAGGCACCCCATGGCCAGCAAGAGGGCAGCGCAGCCGCCGGCCGTCGTCCGGCAGCCGCATCCACACCCTTTCGCGGGCGATTGCGGAGCGTGAGGGGCGCTCCTATGGTCGCCTCATGTCCGAGCCCCATCGCCCCGCCGCGCCTGCCGCGCATCCACGCTTCAAGGCCCTGTTCCAGAGCTTCGACGACCTCGCCGACGGCACCAGAGGCGCCGCTCGACTGGCGGCGCTGCGCGCGGAGCTCGCGCGGCTTGGGCTGGACGGCTATGTCATTCCCCGCGCCGATCCCCACCAGAACGAATACGTGCCGGAATGCGAGGAGCGGCTCGCCTTCCTCACCGGCTTCACCGGCTCGGCGGGGCTGCTGGTGGTGCTCGCCGAGGCTGCGGCCCTGTTCGTCGACGGACGCTACACGCTCCAGGCGCCGGCCCAGGTGGACACCGGCGCCTTCGAAGTGGTCCCGCTCGCGCAGACCAGCCCGGAGAAATGGATCGAGACCCATCTGCCGAAGGGCGCGAGCCTCGGCTTCGATGCCTGGCGCACCACCCTCGATGGGCGCGACAAGCTCGCCGCCGCTGTAGCCGCCGCCGGCGGAATTCTCGTGGCGGTGGAGACCGACCCGCTGGCCCCGGTGTGGACCGACCGGCCGCCGCCGCCGCACGGCGCCGTGCGCATGCTCGATCTCGCCATCGCCGGCGAAGAAACCGGCGCCAAGCTGCGCCGCGTGCGCGAGACGCTCGGCGCGGCCAAGGTCGATGGGCTCCTGGTCTCCGATCCGCACGCCGCCGCTTGGCTGTTCAACATCCGCGGCGCGGACGTCGCCCACACGCCGCTGCCGCTCGCCTGGTCCATCGTTCCGGCCGAGGGGGTCCCGCTGCTGTTCCTGGAGCGGACGAAGCTGCCGGGCGCGGTGCGGGATGCGCTGGAGGCGGTGGCCCATCTCCATCCGGTGAGCCACCTCGACGACGGGCTTGCCGCCTTCTCCCGCGGCCGACGCATGCGCATCGACCAGGCCACCTGCCCGGTGCGGCTCGCCGGCCTGATCGAGAAGGCCGGCGGCACGGTGGACAAGGGGGCCGACCCCATCGCTCTGCTCAAGGCCTCGAAGAACCCGGCCGAAATCGCCGGCATGCGCGCCGCCCATCTGCGCGACGGCGTGGCGCTCGCCCGCTTCCTCGCCTGGTTCCGCGACCGCGCCGCCGCGGGCGGACTCACCGAGATCGATGCGGTGGAGGCGCTTGAGACCTTCCGCAGGGAATGCGGGGAACTGACCGACGTCTCCTTCCCCACCATTGCGGGGGCCGGGCCGAACGGCGCCATCGTCCACTACCGGGTGACGCGCTCCACCAACCGCGAAATCCGGCCGGGCGAACTGTTCCTGCTGGATTCCGGCGCCCAGTATCCCGACGGCACCACGGACATCACCCGCACCCTGGCGGTGGGCGCCCCCACGCCGCAGATGCGCGCCCACTATACGCTGGTGCTCAAGGGCCACCTCGCCATCGCCCGCGCAGTGTTCCCGAAGGGCGTCGCCGGTGCCCAGCTCGACCCGTTCGCGCGGCAGTATCTGTGGGCGGCGGGCCTCGACTTCGACCACGGCACCGGCCATGGCGTGGGCGCCGGCCTGTCCGTGCACGAAGGACCGGCGCGCATCTCCAAGCTCGGCCACGTGCCGCTGGCGGAGGGCATGATCCTGTCCAACGAGCCGGGATACTACCGCGAAGGCGACTACGGCATCCGCATCGAGAACCTCGTGCTGGTGGAGCCGCGGGAAGTCGAGGGGGCCGAGAAGCCCTGTCTCGGCTTCTCGACGCTGACTCTGGTGCCCTACGAACGCGCGCTGATCAATCTCGCGCTCATCGACCCGGCCGAGCGCGCGCAGATCGATGCCTATCACCTGCAGGTGCGGGAGGCGCTGACGCCGTTCCTGGAGGGCGCAGCGCGCGATTACGTGGTCAGCGCCTGCCAGGTGCTTTGACGCGGAACAATATGCACCGTCCGGCGTTCATGGCGGCCTGCTCAGGAGGCGTCACGCGTCGGCCGGCTGCAACCAAATTTCTGCCACGTTCAGGAACCGCAAAGCTCATAGCGACGTTTCCCTTGCGATTTACACGGCAGGGAGCGGATTAAATGTCAACGATCCTGATCGTCATTCTCGTACTTCTTCTTGTAGGCGCGTTGCCGACTTGGGGATACAGCTCCGGCTGGGGCTATGGTCCGGGTGGCATCGTCGGCGTGTTGCTGATCATCGTCATCGTGCTGGCACTGACAGGACGTCTATGACCGCATGAAAAGGGGGCGGAAGCGCTGCGCTTCCACCCCCGTTGCGGTAGACCATCGCCCGTCCTGCCTGATCGCGGCAGGGCGGGCGTTGCGTTTGGGACGACGTCTTGATCGGCGCGCGATGCGCTAGCCGAGATGACGCCTCGCCTCACATCACCTTTTCGATCACGCGCCCGACCTTGCCGATCAGCTCGTCCACCTGCTCGTTGGAGATGATGAGCGGCGGGGTCATCACCACCGTGTCGCCGGCGGTGCGGATCATCACGCCTTCCTCGTGGAAGGCGCGCTCGATCGCCTCGTAGCCGCGCTGGCCGGGCAGGCCCTCGCGCGCCGGCAGGTCGATGCCGGCGGTGATGCCGACCGTGCGGATGTCCAGCACGCCGGGCTTGTCCTTCAGGCTCATCACCGCATCGGCCCAATAGGGCTCCAGCGCCTTCGCACGCGCGAACAGATCCTCGTCCCGGTAGAGGTCGAGGGTGGCGATCCCGGCGGCGCAGGCGAGCGGATGGGCGGAGTAGGTGTAGCCGTGGAACAGCTCCACCATATGCTCCGGCCCCTTCATGAAGGCATCGTGCACATGCTTGCGGGCGATCACGCCGCCCATCGGCACGGCGCCGGCGGTGATGCCCTTCGCGAACGTGATGAGGTCCGGCTGCACGCCGTACCGCTCGGCGGCGAAGGCGTGGCCGAGCCGGCCATAGCCGGTGATGACCTCATCGAAGATCAGCAAAATGCCGTATTTGTCGCAGATTTCCCTAAGGCGCTTCAGATAGCCCTGGGGCGCCGGGATGACGCCGGTGGAGCCGGCCATGGGTTCGACGATCACCGCGGCGATGGTCGATGGATCGTGCAGGCCGACGATGCGCTCCAGTTCGTCGGCGAAATGCGCGCCGTATTCCGGCTCGCCCTTGGTGAAGGCTTGGTTCTTGCGGTCGTAGGTGGTGGGCAGATGGTCGACACCGGTCAGCATGGTCCCGAAGGTGCGCCGGTTTGCCACCATGCCGCCGACGGAGATGCCGCCGAAGCCTACGCCGTGATAGCCGCGCTCGCGGCCGATCAGGCGGGTGCGCGAGCTGTTGCCGGTGGCATGATGGTACGCGATGGCCATCTTGAGCGCGGTATCCACCGCCTCGGAGCCGGAATTGCAGAAGAAGACGTGGTCGAGGTCGCCGGGCGCCAGCTCCGCGATGCGGCTCGCGAGCCGGAACGCGCCGGGATGACCGAACTGGAAGGTGGGGCCGAAGTCCAGTTCCCCCGCCGCCTTCTGGATGGCGGCGACGATCGGCGCGCGATTGTGGCCCGGATTGGTGCACCACAGGCCCGAGCAGCCGTCCAGGATCGCCCGGCCGTCCGGCGTGAAATAATGCATGTCCTTGGCGCTGGCGACGACCCGCGGCCGCTTCTTGAAGGCGCGGTTCGACGTGAACGGCATCCAGAACGCCTCGAGATCGTTCGGCGTCATCGGTCCGCCGGAATGCTCGCCCGCTCCGCCCAACGCCATATCGTCCAATGCCATGACACCTCTCCTTACCCGCCGGGGCTAATCGTGAACGCCCGCCGGCGCGCGGTGGGGCAAGCTAGCAGCGCCGCCGCCGCGAGGAAACCGCGCGGTGCGCAGACCCCGCCCCCTTGCCAGCATGACTGATCTGGCGGAAAACAGCATGACGATGGGGAAGATGGACCATATGGCCGCCTCTGGCGGTTCCGGATGTCCCGGCGAAGAGACCGCCGGCGGCATTCGCGCGCCGAATGCCGATGAGGTGCGCGGCGCTCTGGAGCGGGTGCTCGCTTCGGCGGAACTGTCCGCATCGCCGCGCCTGTCCGCCTTCCTGCGTCATGTTGTCGAGACATCGCTCGACGGGCGCGCCGACGAGATCAAGGGCTATACCATCGCCGTTGAGGCGCTCGGCCGCGCTTCTTCCTTCGATCCCCAGACCGATCCCATCGTCCGTGTCGAGGCGACCCGCCTCAGGCGCGCGCTGGACCATTTCTATGCCGCCGCCGGAGCCAAGGAGCCGCTGCGCATCCTGATCCCGCGCGGCAGCTATGTGCCGAACTTCACCTGGCGCGAGACCGAGGCGGCAGCGGCGCCAGCCAAACCCGAGAGCGCAAGCGAACCCGAGCCCGGCGCCCCGCCGGCACCGGGCGGCGCAACCGCGGCGCCGCGGCGCCGGGTGGCGATGGGCCTTGCGGCTGCGGCCCTGGCTTTGGCGATCATGGTCGCCGGCATCGAATGGATGTCCAGGCCGGGCGCCCCGCTGCGCGCCGACGACCAGCGCGTGATGCTTCCGGTGATGGAGGTCGCGGCTTTCGAGGCTGCCGGCGTCCAGCCGCCCGCCCGCGGCATCCTGCGCGCGTTCGAGGAGCGACTCGGCGACGCCTTGGCTCAGTTCGACTTCATCACCGTGCGCGAAGCGACACCCGCCGAGATCGCGGCGCCGATCGCCTGCGGCAGCCGCGGCCGCTCGCGCTTCGGCCTGGGCACGGTGGCGGAAGGCCATGCGGACGGAACATTCTCCCTGCTGCTGCGTGTCACCGACCGCTGCGCGGGCGTCATCCTGTGGTCCCGCGCGGTCGAGGGATTGAGGACCGACGACGACATCGCCGCCAGTGCCCGGCGCATGGTCCGCGCAGTATCCGGCGCACTCCTGGAGGCCCAGGGCGTGGTGACGTCGCGCGCGCTCTCCACCGTGCGCGCCGAGGCGCCTCAATCAGCCTATGGCTGCGTTGCGCGGGCCTTTGGGCTGCTCTCCCGCTCGGCCGGCGAAAATCCTGTCGCGGTGCGGGCATGCCTCGACGGCCTGACCCGGCAGCTGCCCGGCTTCGCCATGGGCCACGCGCTCAAGGCCATGGCCCTTCTGGACGAGGCCACCGGCGAATCGGGATATGATCCCACGCCCGGCCGCGCGGCGCAGATGCTGGCCTCGGCGGAACGCGCCGTGGAGCTTTCCCCCGCAAGCGCCTATGCGGCGCGCACCCTCGCTTTGGTCCAGGCCTTTCTCGGCGAGTATCGCGCCGCGGTGGATACCGGAACCCGCGCGCTCCAGCTCAACCCCCATGACGCGAACATCGCCGCCGGCGTCGGCATGGTCTACATCGCCGCCGGGCGCGTGGCGGAGGGCGAGGACCTGCTCGCGAACGCCGAAGCCGACGGCGCCCAGGCCGGGCCGCTCAAGGACACTTATCTCGCCCTCGCCGCCTTCCTGCGCGCCGACGAAGCCACCGCCTTGGCGCTGCTGCCCCAGCTGGAGCTGCATCCGAGCCTGGAGAACGCCCTCGCTCTGGCGCTCGCCCTCAACGCGGTGCATCGCCCCGGCGAAGAGCGCCGAGCGGTTGCCGCGCTGGCCAACGATGTCGCCGGCGGCGCCGATACCATTCGCCGCATGGTCCATCGCCTGCTGCCGGCGCCCGACCTCGCCGACCGCGCCATCGCCGCGCTCGAGGCGGCCGGCCTCGGCCAGCGCGCCGCCATGACCCAGCCGCGACAGGGCGGCTGAGGCCCAAGGCCACCGATGGGACCCGCTGCCGCTCGCGCCGAGCGCCGGCGCCGAAAGTGACGAAATCCGGCCGGATTGGTGTTTTTCCGGAGGTAGGAAAATCTTTCTTTACCTTGCTCCCGCACGATCCTCCCGACGCCTTCCTACCGTCGATCGAGGTCATGCTGCACTCCCCAGAAGCCGCCAACGCGCCGGTCCTCGTCTGTGATCCCGATCCTGCCGTCCGCCGCCTTCTGCGCGCGGCTCTCGGACGCCGGGACAGGCTGAACATGATGGAGGCGGAGGCGCTCGAATCCGCCTATGCGCTCGCGCCCCATTGCGTGTCCGCGGTGGTCGCGGTCGGCCCGGGCGGCGAGAGCGCCGTCACCCGCCTTCGCTCCGCCGGCCTGAAAGGCGCGCTCATCGCCACGCTCGGCCAGGGCTCGGTCGCAAGCGCCGTCGCCTGCATGCGCGCCGGCGCCGACGACGTGGTGCTGAAGCCGCTCCGCGCGGAGGACGTGGTCGAGCGCCTGCTCCAGGGCGAGCCGGCGCGGGTGGAGCGGCGGCGCTCCAGCCGCGAGAACGACCGCCCCGCTCCGGCCACCAGCACCACCGATTTCTGCGGCTTCCTCGGCCGCTCCCCGCCCATGCGCGGGCTCTATGAGCGGATCCAGCGCGTGGCCGCGTCCGCCGCGCCGGTGTTCGTCACCGGCGAGAGCGGCACGGGCAAGGACCTGTGCGCGCAGGCGGTGCATGCCCGCTCGCCGCGCCATGCCGGACCGTTCGTGGCCCTCAATTGCAGCGCGATCCCCCGCGAACTGATGGAAAGCGAGGTGTTCGGCCATGTGCGCGGCGCCTTTACCGGCGCCATCGCCGACCGCGCCGGTGCCGCGGAGGCCGCGGACGGGGGCACGCTGTTCCTGGACGAGATCGGCGAGATGGACCTTGCTTTGCAGGCCAAGCTGCTGCGCTTTCTCCAGGACGGCAAGGTGCGGCGCGTCGGCGAGGGGCGCGAGCGGCAGGTGGACGTGCGCATCGTCTGCGCCACCAACCGCGATCCCGTGGAGGAGGTGCGCGCCGGCCGCCTGCGGGAAGACCTGTTCTACCGTCTCCATGTGCTGGAGCTGAGCATGCCGCCCCTGCGCGAGCGCGGCGACGACGTGATGCTGCTGGCCGAGACCTTTCTCGCCCGGTTCGCCGGAGAGGAGCACCGCCCCATGCCGCGCATCGGCCCGGATGCCGCGCGGGTGCTCCAGATCCGCTCGTGGCGCGGCAATGTGCGCGAGCTGCAGAACCTCATGCGGCGCATCGTCGTGCTCGCGGATGGGCCGAACGTCCCCATCCACCTTGCGCTTGAGGGCGCCGGCGCGGACGAGATCGCCCGCTTCGGCTCCAACGCCGTGAATGTGGTGCCGCTACCGGTCGAGGCCGCCTCGGTGGAACCGTTGGCGCTCACCGAGCGCCGCGCCATCGAGCGCGCCATCGCCACGTTCGGCGGAAACGTCGCCGCCGCAGCCGCCGCGCTCGAACTCAGCCCTTCGACGCTCTACCGCAAGCGCCTCGCCTGGCAGTGCGCGTGAGCGCGGGCGGCGGCGTCCGCCGTCGCTGGAACCCGCGCCAGTCGGCTTGACTCCCAAGCGGACCGGGCATCGCGTCCTCGTTCTCGGGGCTAGAGGATGAAGCGGCTGAGGTCCGCGTTGCGGGCGAGGTCTGCGACGCGCGAGCGCACGAACGCGGCGTCCATCACCACCGTCTCGCCGGAGCGGTCGGGCGCCGAGAAGGATAAATCGTCCAGCACCCGCTCGATCACCGTCTGGAGCCGGCGGGCACCGATATTCTCGACGCTGGAATTCACCTCCACCGCCGCGTCGGCGATGGCCTCCACCGCGTCCGGCGTCACCACCAGTTCCACCCCCTCGGTCGCCATCAGCGCCACCGACTGCTTGACGAGGCTCGCCTCGGTCTCGGTGAGGATGCGCACGAAATCGGCACGGGTCAGCGCCTCCAGCTCCACGCGGATCGGCAGGCGGCCCTGAAGCTCCGGCAGGAGGTCGGACGGCTTCGACACGTGGAACGCGCCGGAGGCGATGAACAGGATGTGGTCGGTCTTCACCGGCCCGTGCTTGGTGGACACGGTCGTGCCCTCGATCAAGGGCAGCAGGTCGCGCTGCACGCCCTCGCGCGAGACGTCGGCGCCGGAGCGGCCCTCCCGGCCGGCGATCTTGTCGATCTCGTCCAGGAAGACGATGCCGTTGTTCTCCACCGCGTGGATGGCGTCCTGGACGATGGCGTCCTGGTCGATCAGCTTGTCCGCCTCCTCGGTGAGGAGCAAAGGATGGGCCTCCTTCACGGTGACACGGCGGGTCTTGGTGCGCCCGCCGAACGCCTTGCCGAGCATGTCGGAGAGCGAGATCGCACCCATCTGCGCGCCGGGCATGCCGGGGATCTCGAACATGGGCATGCCGCCGCCGCCCGCCTGGGTCTCGATCTCCACCTCCTTGTCGTCCAGCTCGCCGGAGCGCAGGCGCTTCCTGAAGGCGTCGCGGGTGGCGGGAGAGGCGGTGGCGCCCACCAGGGCGTCGAGCACGCGGCCCTCGGCGGCAAGGTGCGCCTTGGCCTGAACATCCTTGCGCTTGACCTCGCGCACCAGGCCGATGCCCACCTCCACGAGGTCGCGCACGATCTGCTCCACGTCGCGGCCCACATAGCCCACCTCGGTGAACTTGGTGGCCTCCACCTTCAGGAACGGCGCGCCGGCGAGGCGGGCGAGGCGGCGGGAGATCTCGGTCTTGCCGACGCCGGTGGGGCCGATCATGAGGATGTTCTTCGGCATCACCTCCTCGCGCAGCTTGTCGTCCAGCTGCTGGCGGCGCCAGCGGTTGCGCAGGGCGATCGCGACCGCGCGCTTGGCGGCTGCCTGGCCGACGATGTGCCGGTCGAGCTCGGAGACGATCTCGCGGGGGGAGAAGTCGGTCATGGAGTGCGTACCATCAGGAGGGCGGGACCGTCGGGGGTAACGATCTCGCGGTCAGGGGTGAAGCCGGCTTTTTCATAGGCGCGGATGGCCCTCGCATTGTCGGGGCGGGGATCGACCACGATGCGCGGCGTGCCGGCGCGTTCCAGGCCAGAGCAGAAGGCATCCATGAAGGCGGGCCCGTGGCCGCGCCCCAGCATGCCGGGATCGCCGATGAACTGGTCGAGCCCGCGCGTGCCCTCGGGCTGGGGACCGAACGCCGTGTGCCAGTCGCCCAGCCGGTAGCATTGGAGATAGGCGAAGGGCCGGCCGTCTTGGGAGACAATGAACTGCCCCATGTCGGGATGATGGAGGTCGCCGCTGACGAATTCGAACGCCTCGGCGTCGTGCCACCACGCAGCCACGTGCGGCGCCGCGAGCCACGAGGCCACCAGCGGCAGGTGCTGCGGCGTCATGCCGGCGAAGGCGTAGCGCTGCCCCACCGCTCACATCCCCCCGATGGTCTCGATGACGATGTTGCGGTTGGTGTAGACGCAGATGTCCGCGGCGATCTCCAGGGAGCGCCGGACGATCGCCTCCGGGTCCTCCTCCCGGTCGAGCAGCGCGCGGGCGGCGGCGAGCGCGAAGCCGCCGCCGGAGCCGATGCCGGCGACGCCCTGCTCCGGCTCCAGCACGTCGCCGGTGCCCGTGAGCACCAGGGAGATGGAGGCGTCGGCCACGATCATCATGGCCTCCAGGCGCCGCAGATAGCGGTCGGTGCGCCAGTCCTTGGCGAGTTCGACGGCGGCGCGCTGAAGCTGGCCGGGATACTGCTCCAGCTTGGCTTCGAGCCGCTCGAACAGCGTGAAGGCATCGGCCGTCGCCCCGGCGAAGCCGCCGATCACGTCGCCGCGCCCCAGGCGGCGCACCTTGCGGGCGTTGGACTTCAGCACCGTCTGGCCGAGCGTCACCTGCCCGTCGCCGGCGATGGCGACGCGGTTGCCCTTGCGCACCGAGACGATGGTCGTGCCGTAGATGGTATCCGGGGAATGCTGCATGAAAGGCTCCGCTCAGAGCCTTACTTATGCCCTTCCGTCCGGGACGCAACGGCCTCGATCAAACGCCCGCAGGGATGCCCGCCGTCCGGAGCCCGCTCACCGGGCGGTGAGGAACGCGCGCACGACGGTGGCGAAATTCTGCGGCGCCTCCACCATGGGACAATGGCCGCTGTCGATGATCTCGTCGATCTGCGCGCCTGGGATCGCCTCCGCCACCTCCCGCACCATGGCGGGAGAGAAGAGGCGGTCGTCATCGGTATAGATCACATAGGTCGGCGCCTTGATGTCGCCGATGCGCTTCAGCCCGTCATAGGCGACGCAGGCGTCGAGCTGCCGCAGGAAGGCGTCCTTCTCCTGGTAGAGCCCGGCGTCGAGCGACTGCTGCACGGCGGCGAACAGCGGCACCGTCTTCAGCATCCGCATGCCGATGACGAACGTGGTGAGCGCCGCGCCGAATGTCAGCTCGTTGTCGAGCTGGAGCCGCAGCTCCTTCAGCAGGCGCATGATCTCGGTGGTGTAGAGGTCATTGCGGGCGATGGTGTTGGTGAGCACCAGCCGGTCCACCTTCTCGGGCGCCATCAGCGCCAATTCCTGGGCGATCATGCCGCCCAGCGAATGGCCCATGACGTGGGCCTTCTGGAATCCGGAGGCCGCGAGCACCGCCAGCGCGTCGCCCGCCATGTCAGCCACGGCATAGGGCGCCTTCGCCCGCGCGCTCTTGCCGATGTCGCGGTTGTCGAACTCGATCAGGGTGAAGCCCGAGAGCAGCGGCCGGGTCAGCGCCCAGAACGAGCGTTCCGCCGACAGGCCGGAGATGATGAGCAGCGGCGGCCCCTCCCCGCTCACCGAATAGTCGATCGTCAGTCCGTCGCGGGTGATGGTCGGCATTCGCTCCTCCAGGTCCGGGCCTCTGCGCTCAAGCCTATGGCACAGGGCGCGCGACGGGGCGAGGGCCGGGAGCGGGCGCGTAAACCGTCATGTCTTCGCCATATGGCGTTGCAGCACCGTTGCTGCTAGAACCCGCGGCCTTGGAGGAATTCCATGCGCACGGCCCAGATCGCCCGCGAGACCAAGGAGACGAAGATCGCCCTTACCGTCGACCTCGACGGCAAGGGGCGCTCGGATATTGCCACCGGCATCGGCTTCTTCGACCACATGCTGGACCTGCTGGCGCGGCACGCCCGCTTCGACCTGACGGTGAAGGCGGACGGCGATCTCCATGTGGACTTCCACCACACCACGGAAGACGTGGGCATCGCGCTCGGCCAGGCGTTCCGCAAGGCGCTCGGCGACATGCGCGGCATCACGCGCTACGCCGACGTGCTGATGCCCATGGACGAGACGCTGACGCGCGTCGCCATCGACATTTCCGGCCGGCCGTTCCTGGTGTTCCGCACCGAGTTCCCGGCGCAGAAGATCGGCGAGTTCGACACCGAATTGGTGCGCGAGTTCTTCCAGGCCTTCGCGTCGAACGCGGGCGTGACGCTGCACGTGGAGACGCTCTACGGCATCAACGCCCACCACATCGCCGAAAGCTGCTTCAAGGGCCTCGCCCGCGTGCTGCGCCAGGCGGTGGCCATCGACCCCTCGGCGGCGGGCGAGGTGCCCTCCACCAAGGGCACCCTCGGAACCTAGGAGCCGCACATGGCCACCTGGAGCGTGCTGTCCCGCGTCGAGCCCGGCGAGAGCGCCGAGGCGTCGGCCGAGCGCGTCGCCTTCGTGCGGGAGAAATTCTCCTTCGCGGCGCTGTTCCTCGCCCCGTTCGTGCTGCTGCGCTACCGGCTGTGGCTGCCGCTGCTCGCTTATGTGGCGGTGGCAGGCCTGCTCGGCTTCGTCACCGCCATGGCCGGCATCGCCGGTCCCGTCGGCCTCGTGGTGATGGCCGGCTTCAACCTGCTGCTGGGCTTCGAACTGCCGGCGCTCCGGGTACGCAAGCTTGCGCGACGCGGCTTCGCCGAGGAGGGCGTCGTCGTGGCCCGCGACCGGGCCGAGGCGGAACGGCGCTTCTTTTCGGACTGGACCGCCCGGCAGCCGGAGCGCCCGCGCCCGGCAGCGTTCGTTCCCTCCGAGCCGCCGCGCCATGCGGGCGGCCCCGGCATCATCGGCAGCTTCCCGGGGGCCTCCGCCCCATGACCGTCGCCGTCGTCGACTACAATTCCGGCAACCTGCACTCCGCCGCCAAGGCCATCGAGCGCGCGGCGCGCGAGGCGGGACGCGAGCAGCCGGTGGTCGTGACGTCCGATCCGGAGGTGGTGCGTCGTGCCGACCGCATCGTCCTGCCGGGCGTCGGCGCCTTCGCCGACTGCCGCGCCGGCCTTGATGCGGTGCCCGGCATGGTGGAGGCCATGACCGAGGCGGTGAAGGAGAAGGGCCGCCCTTTCCTCGGCATCTGCGTCGGCCTCCAATTGCTGGCCGAGCGCGGGCTGGAGCACGGCGTCACGGACGGCCTCGGCTGGATCCGCGGCGAGGTGGACCGCATCGCCCCCGCCGATCCCGCCCTCAAGATCCCGCACATGGGCTGGAACACGCTGCAGATTTCGCGCGAGCACCCGCTCCTGGCGCAGGTGCCGTCCGGCGAAAGCGGGCTGCACGCTTATTTCGTCCATTCCTACCACCTGAAGCCGGCCGACGGCCTCGACCTCGTCGCCACCACCGACTATGGCGGCACCATCACCGCCGTGGTGGCGAAGGACAACGTGGCCGGCACCCAGTTCCATCCCGAGAAGAGCCAGACCCTCGGCCTCGCGCTCCTCGCCAATTTCCTGAAGTGGTATCCGTGATCCTGTATCCCGCCATCGACCTGAAGGACGGCCTCGCCGTGCGCCTGGAGCAGGGCGACATGGCGCGCGCGACCGTGTTCAACCGCGATCCCGCCGCCCAGGCCGCCGAGTTCGAAACCCTCGGCTTCCGCTATCTGCACCTCGTAGACCTCGACGGCGCCTTCGCTGGCAAGCCGGTGAACGCGGCGGCGGTGGAGCGGATTCTGGAGACCGTCTCCATTCCGGTGCAGCTTGGCGGCGGCATCCGCGACCTCGCGACCGTCGAGGCCTGGCTGGAGAAGGGCGTCACCCGCGTCATCCTCGGCACCGCGGCGGTGCGCGACCCGGACTTCGTGAAGGCGGCCGCCAAGGCCCATCCCGGCCGGGTGGCGGTGGGCCTCGACGCCCGCGACGGCTTCGTGGCGGTGGAAGGCTGGGCGGAGACCTCCAAGCTCTCGGCGGTGGAGATCGCCAAGCGCTTCGAGGATGCCGGCGTGTCCGCCATCATCTACACCGACATCGCCCGCGACGGCCTGCTGAAGGGCCTCAACATCGACGCCACCGTGGCGCTCGCCGAGGCGGTAGCGCTGCCGGTGATCGCCTCGGGCGGGCTCGCCTCGATCGCGGACATCGAGGCGCTGCTGGAGCCCGCCGCCGCCAAGGTCGCCGGCGCGATCACTGGACGGGCGCTCTATGACGGCCGGCTCGATGCCCGCGAGGCGCTGGCTCTGGTGGCGGGACGGTAGGGCCATGCTGAAAGTCCGCGTCATCCCCTGCCTCGACGTCAAGGACGGCCGCGTGGTCAAGGGCGTCCAGTTCGTCGACCTGCGCGATGCCGGCGACCCGGTGGAGGCCGCGCGCGCCTATGACGCCGCCGGCGCCGACGAGCTGACCTTCCTCGACATCACCGCCAGCCACGAGAACCGCGGCACCATTCTCGACGTGGTGCGCCGCACCGCCGAGCAGTGCTTCATGCCGCTCACCGTGGGCGGCGGCGTGCGCACCGTGGACGACGTGCGCACCCTGCTGCATGCGGGGGCGGACAAGGTCTCCATCAACACCGCCGCGGTCACCCGCCGCGCCTTCGTGGGCGAGGCGGCGGAGAAGTTCGGCGAGCAGTGCATCGTGGTCGCCATCGACGCCAAGAAGGTCTCGGCTGAGGGCGAGGAAGACCGCTGGGAGATCTTCACCCATGGCGGGCGCACCCCCACCGGCATCGACGCCATCCAGTATGCCCGCGAAGTCGTGGACCTCGGCGCCGGGGAGATCCTGCTCACCTCCATGGACCGGGACGGCACCGGCAAGGGCTTCGACTGTGCGCTCACCCGCGCGGTGTCGGACGCGGTGCATGTGCCGGTGATTGCCTCTGGCGGCGTGGGCACGCTGGATCATCTGGTGGACGGCATCCGCGATGGCGGCGCCTCGGCGGTGCTCGCGGCCTCGATCTTCCATTTCGGCACCTTCACGGTGCGCGAGGCCAAGGAGCACCTCAAGGAGGCCGGCTTGCCGGTGCGCCTTGATGTGTGAGTGCTGCCCCGTCTTTTCCCGCCCAGCGAGGATCGCATGAGCGCGCCCTTCACCCTCGCCGATTTGGAGCGGATCATCGCCGCGCGCGCCGCGGCCGACGCCGGAAGCTCCTACACCCGCTCCCTGCTGGACAAGGGCGTCGCCAAGTGCGCCCAGAAGCTCGGCGAGGAGGCGGTGGAGACGGTGATCGCGGCGCTCAGCGCCCCCGACGAGGGGCTGATCGCCGAAAGCGCCGATCTCATCTACCATCTGCTTGTGGTCCTCGCCGCGCGCGGCGTGACGCTTTCTCAGGTCGAGGCCGAGCTTGCCCGCCGTACCGGGCAATCCGGCCTCGCCGAGAAGGCCGCGCGCAAGCCGGACTGAGACGGGACACGGGCCTCTTCCTCATGGACCAGCGCATGGATCCCGCCCTTTCGCCCTACCGCACCTTCTCCCGCGAGGAATGGGCGGCGCTGCGCCGCGACACGCCGCTCACGCTGCGTCCGGAGGAGATCCAGCGCCTCCAGGGCCTCGGCGTCCACCTCTCCATCAAGGAGGTGGAGGAGATCTACCTGCCGCTCTCGCGGCTGCTCTCGCTCTATGTGGGCGCGACGCAGAAGCTGTTCCGCGCCATGAGCCACTTCCTCGACCAGCGCGAGAACGAGGCCAACGGCGAGGGCAAGGTGCCCTACATCATCGGCGTCGCCGGATCGGTGGCGGTGGGCAAGTCCACCACCGCCCGCGTGCTCCAGGCGCTGCTCGCGCGCTGGCCCAATACGCCGAAGGTGGGTCTCGTGACCACCGACGGCTTCCTCCTGCCCAATGCGGTGCTCGACCGCGAGGGCCTGATGGAGAAGAAGGGCTTTCCCGAGAGCTACGACCTGCCGCTGCTGCTGCGCTTCCTCACCGACATCAAGGCCGGCCGCCGGCCGGTGCGCGCGCCGCTCTACTCGCATTTCTTCTATGACGTGATGCCGGACCAGACGGTAGAGGTGGAGCGGCCCGACATCCTCATCGTCGAGGGGCTGAACGTGCTCCAGACCACCCGCCCGCCCAAGGACGGCAAGGCGATCCCGTTCGTCTCCGACTTCTTCGATTTCTCGGTCTATATCGACGCCGACGAGGACGTGATCGAGCGCTGGTACGTGGAGCGGTTCATGCGGCTCAGGGAGACCGCGTTCAAGGACCCGCTCTCTTACTTCCACCGCTACTCGAAGCTCACCCAGGACGAGGCGAACGCCACCGCCCTCGCCATCTGGCGGCGGACCAATTTGCCGAACCTGGTCGAGAACATCCTGCCCACCCGCCAGCGCGCCGATTTGATCCTGCGCAAGGCCGGCGACCACGAGGTGGCCGAGGTGAGCCTCAGGCGGCTCTGAGAGGCGGTGGCCTCGTCCCGGAATGGGACGCGGGGGCCGGCGCGTTCCGAACGACGGGGGAACGAACCCTGAGCGAATCGCGGCTTCGGCTGGCTTCACCCTTTGTCCCGTCCGGTCGGACAAACGGAACCGCCGCGGCGCTCAGGACGCGAGCGCGGATCGCAGCGTCGCAAGCCGCTCCGCCATCGCCTCCGGCGCCAGGGGCTCGCGCGCTCCGAAGCCGAACACCGGTCCCGGCCAGGCCGGGTCGCCCGGATCGCGGCCCATGACGTGCACATGGAGCTGGCGGACCATGTTGCCCAGCGCTGCCACATTGAGCTTGGCGCAGCCGGAGGCCGCCTTCACCGCCGCGCCGACGGCCGCGATCTCCTCCATCAGGACGGCCCGCTCGGGTGCCGGAATATCGAAAATCTCCATAAGTCCGTCTCGGCGCGGGATCAGCACCAGCCAGACGAAGCGCGCGTCGTCCACGAGGCGGACCTGACACAGGGGAAGCTCGGCCACCACCGGACCGTCGGCCTCAAGGCGCGGATCGAGCTGGAAGGACGTCATGGGCCATGCCTCGGCGTGACGGGAGGGCGGATCACCGGCTTGATCGGCGATCGCGCCCGGCCGATCAAGCCCCGGCCACGGGAGCCCACAGGCGGCGGCGCGACACCCGATTGCGCCGGCCGGGTTGCCCCACGGCCCCGTTGCGGCTAGGAAGCGCGCGAAACGCCGCGCGAACCGTCGAACCCGCGCGGCAGGGCCAAAGGGATGCACCGCTCCGCCAGCACGAGGATCGAGGACACCGGCGCCGCTCGCGGCGCCTTGTCCATGCGCCGGCGAAAATGACGCCCGCGCCGCAGGCGCCCCGCGTCCTTTCCTGAGCAATCCCTTGATTCCCAATTTCAGTAGAGAAAGGCACGAGCCATGGCTCGGCTGGTGATGAAGTTCGGCGGCACCTCGGTCGCCAACCTGGAGCGCATCCGCAACGTGGCGCGCCACGTGAAGCGCGAGGTGGAGGCCGGATACCAGGTGGCGGTGGTGGTCTCGGCCATGTCCGGCAAGACCAACGAGCTGGTGGGCTGGTGCAAGGAGGCCGCGCCGCTCTATGACGCGCGCGAATACGACGCGGTGGTCGCTTCCGGCGAGCAGGTGACGAGCGGACTGCTCGCCATCGCGCTGCAGGAGATGGGCGTTCCGGCCCGCTCCTGGCAGGGCTGGCAGATCCCTATCCTCACGGACGACGCCCACGGCTCGGCCCGCATCCTGGAGATCGACGGCGCGGTGCTCGGCGCCGCGGTGGATAGCGGCGAGGTGGCGGTCATCGCCGGTTTCCAGGGCATGCACGGCGCCTCCGGCCGCATCACCACGCTGGGGCGCGGCGGCTCGGACACGAGCGCGGTGGCGGTGGCGGCGGCGCTGGGCGCCGAGCGGTGCGACATCTATACCGACGTGGACGGCGTCTACACCACCGACCCGCGCGTGGTGCCGAAGGCGCGCCGCCTCGACCGCATCGCGTTCGAGGAGATGCTGGAGATGGCCTCGCTCGGGGCCAAGGTGCTCCAGGTGCGCTCGGTGGAACTTGCCATGGTGCACAATGTGCGCACGTTCGTGCGCTCCAGCCTGGTCGACCCCGGCGCGCCCGAGATGGCGCACGTCGAGACCGCGGGCACGCTCATCTGCGACGAGGAGGAGATCGTGGCAAACCAGATGGAATCGCAGGTGGTCACCGGCATCGCCTTCGCCAAGGACGAGGCCCAGGTCTCCATCCGCCGGGTGGCCGACAAGCCCGGCATCGCCGCCGCCGTGTTCGGCCCGCTGGCCGAGGCCCACATCAATGTGGACATGATCGTCCAGAACGTCTCGGCGGACGGCTTCACCGACATCACCTTCACCGTGCCCTCCGCCGATTTCGAGCGCGCCAAGGCGGTGCTGGAGGGCGCCCGGGCGCAGGTCGGCTACCAGGCGCTCGAAGGGGCGATGGAGGTCACCAAGGTGTCGGTGATCGGCATCGGCATGCGTTCCCATGCCGGCGTCGCGGCCAAGGCGTTCGAGGCGCTGGCGGGCAAGGGCATCAACATCCGGGCCATCACCACGTCCGAGATCAAGATCTCGATCCTGATCGATGCGGCCTATACCGAGCTTGCGGTGCGGACTCTCCATTCGCTATACGGGCTCGATAGCTGAGAGCGGGCAGGCGGGGGCGCGCCGTTCACTGAAATCCCCGCGGGTTCCCCGCCAACCTTGAGGATGCGGCCGATGCGTGGCGCGCTCGGCGGCCCCCGCGTGCTGCTCCGCCGCCTCCGCGAGGTGATGGCGGAGCCGGTCAGCGCGCAGGACCGCCTCGACAAGATCGTTGTGCTCATCGCCGCCAACATGGTCGCGGAGGTGTGCTCGGTCTACGTGCTGCGCGTCGATCAGACCCTGGAGCTGTACGCCACCGAAGGCCTGAACCGGGACGCGGTTCATCTCACCGTCATGCGGGTGGATGAGGGCCTCGTCGGCCACGTGGCGCGCGAGGCCGAATCGCTGGCGCTGTCCGACGCCCAGGGGCATCCCGAGTTCGCCTACCGTCCGGAGACGGGCGAAGAGATCTACAATTCCTTCCTCGGCGTGCCGATCCTGCGCGGCGGCAACACGCTGGGCGTTCTGGTGGTGCAGAACCGGGCGCGCCGCACCTATACGGAAGAGGAGATCGAGGCGCTCCAGACCACCGCCATGGTGCTGGCGGAGATGATCGCCTCGGGCGAGCTCACCGCTTTGGCCAAGCCCGGCGCCGAGCCGGCCATCCGCCGTCCGGTGCACCTGAAGGGCGTGCCGCTCGCCGACGGCCTCGGGCTCGGCTACGTGGTGCTGCACGAGCCGCGCATCAAGGTGACCAACGTCATCGCCGACGACGTGGTGAAGGAGAGCGAGCGGCTCGACGCCGCCATCGGCAAGCTGCGCCACGCCATCGACGCCATGCTGGAGGACGACGGCCTGTCCAAGGCCGGCGAGCACCGCGACATCCTCGAAGCCTACCGCATGTTCGCCCATGACCGGGGCTGGATGCACAGGATGCGCGAGGCCGTGCTCTCGGGCCTCACCGCGGAAGGCGCGGTGGAGCGCGTCCAGTCGGACACCCGCGCCCGCATGATGCGCGCCTCCGACCCCTATCTGCGCGAGCGCCTGCACGACCTCGACGATCTCGCCAACCGCCTGCTGCGCGAGCTGACCGGCCGCGGCCACGGCACCGAGCGCGAGGCGCTGCCCGAGAACGCCATCCTCGTCGCCCGCAACATGAGCCCGGCGGCCCTGCTGGACTATGACCGCGCGCGCATCCGCGGCCTGGTGCTGGAAGAGGGCGGCACCACAAGCCACGTCACCATCGTCGCCCGCGCGCTCGGCATCGCCGCCGTGGGGCAGGTGGAGAACGCGGCCGGCCTCGCCGATCCGGGCGATCCCATGATCGTCGACGGGCAGGCCGGCGAGGTGCATCTGCGCCCGCCCGGCGACGTGGAGGAGGCCTATGCCGAGAAGGTGCGCTACCGCGCCCGCCGGCAGGCCCAGTATGCCGCGCTGCGCACCCGCCCCTCCGTGACCAAGGACGGGGTGCATGTGGACCTGCACCTCAATGCCGGCCTGCTGGTGGACCTGCCCCACATCGCCGAGACCGGCGCCGCGGGCATCGGGCTGTTCAGAACCGAACTCCAGTTCATGATCGCCTCCACCTTCCCGCGCATATCGGAGCAGCTGAAGCTCTATCGCGCGGTCCTGGACGCGGCGGGCGAGCGGCCGGTGACCTTCCGCACCCTGGACATCGGGGGCGACAAGGTGCTGCCCTACATGCGGGCGATCGAGGAGGAGAACCCGGCGCTCGGCTGGCGCGCCATCCGCCTCGGTCTCGACCGTCCCGGCCTGCTGCGCTCCCAGGTGCGCGCGCTGCTGCGCGCCGGCGCCGGGCGCGAGCTGCGGGTGATGTTCCCCATGGTGGCGGCGGTGGAGGAATTCGACCTCGCCCGCGCCATCGTCGAGCGCGAGCTGACCCATCTGCGCCGGCACGGCCACGGCCTGCCCGACCGGGTCTTCGTCGGCGCCATGGTGGAGGTGCCCTCGCTGCTGTTCCAGCTGGACGAGATGCTGGCGCGGGCCGACTTCCTCTCCGTCGGCTCGAACGACCTGGTGCAGTTCCTCTACGCCGCCGACCGCTCCAACATGCGCGTCGCCGACCGGTTCGACCCGCTCTCGGCGCCGGCGCTGCGCGCCTTCCGGATGGTGGCGGAGGCGGGCGCTCGCCATGGCAAGCCCATCACCCTGTGCGGCGAGCTGGCCTCGCGGCCCCTGGAGGCGGTGGCGCTCGCCGCGCTCGGCTATCGCTCGCTCTCGGTCTCCCCGGCCTCCATCGGGCCGGTGAAGGCGACGCTGCTGGAGCTGGACGTGGCTGCGGCGCGCAAGGTGCTGCTGCCTCTGCTCGACGACCGCACCGGCACGGTCGACATCCGCGCCACGCTCAGGGCGTTCGCCCTGGCGAGCGGGCTCGCGCTATAAGCAGCCGATGAACACCCTGCCGCTTGCGAAGCTGGACCAGCTTGTCGCGCGCCATGCCGAGATCGAGGCCATCCTCTCGCAGGGCGCGCAGGGCGACGACATCGCGCGCCTCGGCCGCGAGTTTTCCGACCTCTCCCCGGTGGTGGCGCAGGTCAAGGCGCTGAAGGCCGCCGAGCGCGACCTCGCCGATGCCCGGGAACTGACCGCCGAAGGCGATCCGGACATGCGCGCCCTCGCCGAGGGCGAGGTGGCGCGCCTTGAGGACCGCATCGAGGAGCTGACGCGCGAGGTGCGCCTCGCGCTGCTGCCCAAGGACGCCATGGACGAGCGCGGCATCATCCTGGAGGTGCGCGCCGGCACCGGCGGCGACGAGGCCGCCTTGTTCGCCGGCGACCTCTTCCGCATGTATGCGCGCTATGCCGCCGAGCGCGCATGGAGCGTCGAGGTGCTGTCGGAGAGCGAGGGCACCATGGGCGGCTTCAAGGAGATCGTCGCCGCCGTCCACGGGCGCGGCGCCTATGCCCGCCTCAAGTTCGAGAGCGGCGTGCACCGGGTGCAGCGCGTCCCCGCGACCGAGGCGGGCGGGCGCATCCACACCTCGGCCGCCACCGTCGCGGTGCTGCCGGAGGCGGAGGAGGTGGACCTCGAGGTGGACGAAGGCGACCTCAGGATCGACGTGTTCCGTGCCCAGGGCGCGGGCGGCCAGCACGTCAACAAGACCGAGAGCGCGGTGCGGATCACCCATCTGCCCACCAACACCGTGGTGGTGGTGCAGGACGAGCGCTCCCAGCACCGCAACAAGGCGCGCGCCATGGCGGTGCTGCGCGCCCGCCTGCTGGACGAGGAGCGCCAGCGCCAGGAGGCCGGCCGCGCCGCCGAGCGCAAGGGCCAGGTGGGCTCCGGCGACCGCTCCGAGCGCATCCGCACCTATAATTTCCCGCAGGGGCGGGTGACCGACCACCGCATCAACCTCACCCTATACAGGCTGGAGGAGGTGATCGCCGGCACCGCGCTCGACGAGATCGTCGACGCGCTCGTCACCGAGCACCAGGCGGCCCTTATGGCCGCCGCGGACGAGGCGTGACGCGGAAGGAGCCGCGCGCCATGGGCGCAGACGACGCCATCACCCTCGCCGCGCTCCGGCGCGCCGTGGCGGCCCGCCTGAAGGCGGGCGGAATCGATGCCGCCGACACCGAGGCGCGGCTCATTGTCGGCGCGGCCTCGGGGCTCGATCCCACCGGGCTGCTGGCCCACGGCAGCGAAGCCGCGACGCCGCGCACGCAGGCCGGCGCCGAAGACCTCCTCGCCCGCAGGCTCGCCGGCGAACCGGTCGCGCGGCTCATCGGGCGGCGGGAATTCTGGAGCCTCGACTTCGCGCTTTCCCCCGACACGCTGGTGCCGCGTCCCGATACGGAGACCGTGGTGGAGGCGGCGCTCGCTCTGGTGGCCGACCGCGCCGCCACCCTGCGCGTGCTCGATCTCGGCACCGGTTCCGGCGCCATCCTCGCGGCGCTGCTGACGGAACTGCCGAACGCCTTCGGCATCGGGGTGGACCTCAGCGCCGGTGCCGCCCGCGCCGCTTGCGACAATCTGGCGCGGCTGGGCCTCGCCGACCGTTCGGCGGTGGCCGTCGGGCATTGGGGCGGGGCGCTCAGCGGCGGCTTCGACCTCCTGGTCTCCAATCCGCCGTACATTCCCACCGGTGACCTCGCCGGGCTCGACACCGAAGTGCGTGTTCACGATCCTGCACTTGCCCTCGACGGCGGCCAGGACGGGCTTGACGCCTACCGCGCCATTGCCCGGCAGGCGGGGGGCCTGCTGACGTCGGGCGGTATTTTGGTGGTTGAGCTCGGCATCGGCCAGGAACCGGCCGTGGCACAGCTTCTGCGCGAGGCCGGCCTTACGGTCGCCGGCCCCGCGCGCGCCGACCTCGCCGGCATCCCGCGCGCCCTCGCTGCGCGCAAACCGTGAGCCAGCCCATATTTGGGCGAAATCGGGGCGCGGGCCCCCCGGGAAAAAAACGCTTGGATCGGGCGAGGGAACTGGCTAGTGTCCCTGTCAGGAATCGAGCCGAGGCACCTGCCTAGAGGGGCGGTGCGGGCTTCCGAAATCTCATCGGGGATGTTTCGGACGCCATGGAGGATCGTAGCCGATGGCGCGCGGATGCTGCGCCCGGATAATCTTCTCGCGGAGCGATCGTTTCACCGGGTAAGACGCGCTCCGGCATGAGGCCGTGACGCGGTTTGTCAGATTGCGCGACCGCGCCGGGGAGGCGCGGATCGGGGCTCGATGATCGGACGGATCCTGAACTCTTAAGGGCACTTCACCATGCTCACCGGCGCGGGCGCCATCTGGCGCAGGACCGCGCGCACACCATCCGTGTTTTCGGTTCGGCGCCGCGCGGCCGCGACGCGAACCGACAGGCCTCAAAACCCAAGGCCGCATCGCCCCGAGATTCGCACGCGATCCGGCGCAGGCGGCGAAATGAACGCCGAGCGAGTAGAGAACGATCACGATGAGAAATGGTCAGCAGAAGCGCATGCGCGGCCGTAACAACAATAATAACAACAACCGGCGCGGATCCAATCCGCTCACGCGTGTCTACGAGTCCAACGGGCCCGACGTGAAGGTGCGGGGCACCGCCCACCACATCGCGGAGAAGTACCAGCAGCTTGCGCGCGACGCCCAGTCCTCCGGCGACCCGGTGGCGGCGGAGAACTATCTCCAGCACGCCGAGCACTATCTGCGCCTCATCGCCTCGCTCCAGGGCCAGTTCGGACCCCAGCCCGGCTTCGGCCGCGAGGAGGACGGCGACGACGAGGACATGGACGACGTCTCGGCGCTCGATGCGCCGCAGCCCTTTGCGCAGCGCGGCGGCGACCAGCAGCCCTACCAGCGCGAGGGTCGCGACAATCGCGAAGGCCGTGACAACCGCGAGGGCCGCGACAACCGCGAGGGGCGCGACAACCGCGAAGGGCGCGACAACCGCGAAGGGCGTCAGCCGCGCGAGGGACGCAACGGCTTCCGCCGCAACCGCGACGACGAGGGCGGCGAGGCCTATCAGCCGCGCGAGGCGCGCGACAACCGCGAGCCGCGCGAGAGCCGGGAAGCGCGCGAACCGCGCGAGAACCGGGAAGTCCGTGAGCCGCGCGAGGGACGTGAACCGCGCGAAGCCCGCGAGCCGCGCGAGAACCGGGAATTCCGCAGCCCGCGGCCGCCGCGCGGCGAGGACGACGCGCCCCGCCCGGTGCGCGCGCCCCGCGAGCCGGCCCGTGACGAGGAAGAGCAGATCATCGGCCTGCCCTCCTTCATCACCGGCGGCGCCAGCATCGCCAAGGACGCGCCGAAGGAGCCGGCCAAGGAGCCGGTCGAGCGCGAGGCTGCCCCTGAGGAAGCGGTCGATGCCGGTGACGGCGAGGCCCGTCTCGGCCGCCGCCGCCGTCGCTATCGCTCGCGCGCCGATCGCGCCGAGGGCGGGGAAGAGGGCGGCACCGAGCCGGTGTCCGCCGAAGGCTCCGACGCACAGCAGCCGCTGTTCAACGATTGAGGCGCGGCGCCGGACGGCGCTCTCCTCCCGACACGAAAAGGCCCCGGCGACGGGGCCTTTTCTTTGCGCCGCCGCCCGCCTTGCCTCGCGCCATGAGCCGTGCGACCGTCGCCGTCCCCACCCCTGGAATACCGGCTCCCGTATCCATGTCTCTTGTCCGGTCTGCCGCCCGCCCCGACCTCGGGCCTTGGCCTGCCCTCGGCTATGTGGGAAGCCCGCTCGACCGTGCGGCGCACTTGCGGCCCCAGGGCGACGACCTCGCGCGGGCGCCCGAGGCGCGCGCCTATCTCCTGGGCGGGGAACTGGTGGCCCTCAAGGGCGATGACGAGGACGCGGACCCGCTGTTCAGCGCCGCCGAGGCCGCGGCGTGGGCGCGCGGCGCCCCGATGTTCCTCGGCCTTGAGGATGGCGCCCCGCGCGCCGCCTTCCCGTTCGATCCTGCCCGCCGAGAGGAGATGGAAGCCGCCGGCCTCCTCGTCACCGACCTGCGCTCCATTGCCGTCCGCGGCCTGGTCGGGCCGGAGCATCTCGGCCCCATCGCCTGCGGCAAGGCGCTGCTCGGCTGGCACCGGCGGCACGGCTTCTGCGCCAATTGCGGGGGCGCCACCACCATCATCGAGGGCGGCTGGCGGCGCGACTGCCCCTCCTGCGGGGCCCAGCATTTCCCGCGCACCGACCCGGTGGTCATCATGCTCACGGCGCGGGGCGACGAGTGCCTTCTCGGCCGCCAGCCCCAGTTCGCGCCGGGCATGTGGTCCTGCCTCGCCGGCTTCGTCGAGCCCGGCGAGAGCATCGAGGAGGCGGTGCGGCGCGAGACGCTGGAGGAGGCCGGCATCACCACCGGCCGCGTCACCTACCACACCTGCCAGCCCTGGCCGTTCCCCATGTCGCTGATGATCGGCTGCATGGCCGAGGCGACGTCGCGCGACATCACCATCGATTCGAACGAGCTTGAGGCCGCGCGCTGGTTCGGCAAGGACGAGGTGGCGCAAATGCTCGCGCGCACGCACCCGGACGGGCTGTTCGCACCGCCCCCGGTGGCCATCGCGCACCACCTCATCCGCGCCTTCCTGGAGGGTGCGCGTGCCTGACGCGCATCAGGCAGACGCGGCCGGCAGCCGCCACCCGCGCGGACAGCAGCGCCGACCATTCGTCCGGCGCCTCGTTGCCCTGGTGTTCGATGATCCCGGCGCCGGCCCGCGCATCCACCGGCGCCCGGCGAGCCTCGTCTATGGGCTGAACGACAAGGTTCCGGTGCCCTCGCTGGTGCCGCTGGCGCTCCAGCACGCCATGCTGGCGCTCACCTTCCTGATCTATCCGGTGCTTGCCGCCACCGAGGCCGGGCTCTCGGCGCGCGAGACCTCGGCGATGCTCTCCGCCTGCGCCATGTCCATGGGGCTCGCCACCATCCTGCAGTGCGCGCGCACGCGCTTCGGCTCGGGCTATCTGGCGGTCCATATCCCCTCTCCGGGCGCCATTCCTCTGGCCGTGCAGGCGCTCTCTCTGGGCGGCATGGGCCTGCTGGCCGCCACCACCTTCCTGGTCGGGGTGTGCCAGCTCGGCATGGCCCGCCTGGTGCGGCCGCTGCGCGTGCTGCTGCCGCCGGAGGTGTGCGGCGTCGCCGTCACCATGCTCGGGGTCTCGCTCGCCGGGCCGGCTCTGCGGCGCGCGCTCGGCATGGAGGGGGCGGCGGTGACGCCGTCGGAGAACGCGCTGCTGGTGAGCCTCACCACCCTGTGCCTGATCGTCGGCGTGGCGGTGTTCATGCCGAAGCGGGTGAAGCTGTTCGCGGTGTTCGTGGGTGCCTGCGCCGGCTGGGCGCTCGCCGGCGCGCTCGGCGCCGCGCCGGCGGGCTCGGCCGACCGCATCGCGGCCGCCGCCTGGATGGCGCTGCCGGAGGTCCACCTGCCCGCGCTGCGGCTCGACGCCTCGCTGTTTCCCCTGGTCGCGCTGCTGGTGGTGATGAACCTCGTGGACGTGCTCTCGGTGACGGTGTCGCTGGAGAAGATGAACGACGCCGACTGGCGCCGGGCCGACATGCGCGCGGCCCAGCGCGCGGTGACCGCCTGCGGCATCGGCAACATGCTGAACGGCCTGTCCTCCGGCTTCCAGGCGGGGCTGTCCTCCTCCTCGGTGGGCCTCGCCTTCGCCACCCAGGCCACGGCGCGGGTGATCGGCATCGTGGCCGGCGGCCTGATCTTTGCCACCGCCTTCTTCCCCAAGGCGATCGTCGCCCTGACCCTGATCCCCTCGCCGGTGATCGGCGGCATCCTGCTCTACACCTCGGCCTATCTGGTGGTGGCGGGCATGGACCTCATCACGTCGCGCCGCCTGTCGGAACGGCGCGTGTTCGTGGTGGGGCTCTCGGTGCTGGCGGGCCTGTCCATCGTGTTCCTGCCTCTGCGCGACCAGTTGCCGGACGTGCTGAAGCCGCTGTTCTCCACGCCGCTCACGGTGGGGGCGTGCTCAGCCATCGCGCTGAACCTCTTGTTCCGCATCGGCATCGCCAAGGACGCGGCCCTGCGCCTCGATCCGAGCGCCGGCGCGTTCGTGGCGATGCGGGACTTCCTCGAACGCCAGGGGGACCTGTGGGGTGCGCGGCGCGACGTGGTGGCCGCCGCCATTCCCATCGCCGCCCAGGCGCTGGAAATTATCGCCGATTCCGGCATCGGCGGCAGCGAAGTGGAGGTGCGCGCCCGCTTCGACGAGACCCATCTCGACGTCGAGGTGCTCTATGAGGGCGAGGTGATGGAGGCGCCGAAGGAGCGCCCCTCGCCCGAGGCGCTGTTCGGCGACGCCAAGGAGGTGGCCGCGTTCGGCGCCTACATGCTGAAGCAGCTGGGCGAGCACGTGAAGTTCGGGCGGGCGGGCGATCGCGCCCGCATCACCCTTCGCTTCGATCACTGAGCGGCTGAGCGGCCGACGGCCTCAGAACGCCTCGTCGCCGGCGGTCAGCCCGGCGCGGAACGGGCTCGCCGCATAGACGCCGAGGATGCGCATCTCGCGCGAGAAGAAGGCCAGTTCCTCCAGCGCCAGCTTCACCGAACGATCGTCCGGGTGGCCGTCCACGTCGGCATAGAACTGGGTCGCCGTGAAGTGCCCGTCCATCTGGTAGGATTCGAGCTTGGTCATGTTCACGCCGTTGGTGGCGAAGCCGCCCAGCGCCTTGTAGAGCGCGGCCGGCACGTTGCGCACCCGGAACACGAAGGTGGTCACCACCGGGCCGTTGCCCGACGGCGCCCATTCCCCTTCGCGCGAAAGGATGACGAAGCGGGTGGTGTTGTGCGCCTCGTCCTCGATGTTCTCGGCCAGGATGTCCAGGCCGTAGATCTCCGCCGCAAGGCGCGAGGCGATGGCGGCGCGGGCGGGGTCGGCGGCCTCGGCGATCTCGCGCGCCGAGCCGGCGGTGTCGGCGCCGATCACCGGGGTGAGCTTCAATTCCCGGATCGCCCGGCGGCACTGGCCGAGCGCCATCACGTGGCTCTGCACGCTCTTGAGGGTGGCGAGGCTCGCCCCCCTGACCGCCATGAGCTGGTGCGAGAGCGGCAGGAAGAACTCGCCGATGATGTTGAGCGAGGAATGCGGCATCAGGTGATGGATGTCGGCGACCCGGCCCGCCACCGAGTTCTCGATCGGGATCATGGCGAGGTCCGCCGTTCCGTTCTCCACCAGCGCGAACGCGTCCTCGAACGTGGCGCAGGGCACCACCTCGTGGTCGGGAAACGCCTCGCGGCAGGCGATGTGGGAGTTGGCTCCCGGCTCGCCCTGGAAGGTGATGCGGCGGCTCATGACGTCTGGTCCTCGTAACACGCTGACGATCGGCGCGCCGGGGCGCGGCAGCGCCTTATCCTCCCGCCGCCGCCTCCTGTGCAAGCAGGAGACGCGCGCGCTCCAGATGCTCGGGCGTGTCGACGCCGAGCGGCACCGCCTCCACCACCGCCACGTCGATGCGCATGCCGGCCTCCAGCGCGCGCAGCTGCTCCAGCTTCTCGCGCCGCTCCAGCGGCGAGGGCGGCAGCGCCACGAAGCGCGCCAGCGCGGCCCGGCGATAGGCGTAGAGGCCGATGTGATGGTAGAGCGGCCCCGCGCCGAACGGCGCCGTGGCGCGGGTGAAATAGAGCGCGCGCAGCAGGCCGTCCGCGCCGGGCGAGCCCACCACCTTCACCACGTTGGGGTCGGTGCGCTCCTCGTCCCGCGCGATTTCGGCGGCGAGGGTCGCGATGTCCACGGCGGGGTCCGCCAAAGGGATGAGCGCGCTGCGGATGGTCTGCGGCGCGATGGTGGGCAGGTCGCCCTGGACGTTGACGACGATCTCCACCTCGCCGGCGGGATCGAGCCGCCCGAGCGCCTCGAAGATGCGGTCGGAGCCCGAGGGGTGGTCGGCGCGGGTCATCACCGCCTCGAAGCCGGCGGCACGCACCGCCGCGGCGATCTCGTCCGCGTCGGTGGCCACCGCCACCCGGCCGATGCCGGCTGCGACCGCACGCCGCGCCACCTCGACGATCATGGGCCGCCCGCCCACGTCCGCCAACGGCTTGCCCGGCAGGCGGCTCGCCGCCATCCGCGCGGGAATGAGCACCAGGACGCGGGGCGGCAGCATGGCTTCGAGCCTCTTGGAAGCGCGCGGAAAAGCCGCGCGGAAAGCGGCATTGGGGCGCGCCTTATACGGGTTGCGCCCTCCCGGTCAAAGTGCTTAGTGTCCCAGCCGGTGCGTGGAAAGGGCTGCGCGCCGGCTTAACGATATGCCATGCGGCATGCCGCGCCACCGGGCGGCGGCGGGTCCGCGCGATCACCCGGCCTCGACGCGGCCGGCACCGAGGGGCGAAGCGCCGATGGACAGTTTTGAATTGAACAAGATCGCAGGTGCGGTTCTGGGAACGCTGACGCTGACCCTCGGCCTCGGCATCGTCTCAGAGATCCTGTTCACGCCGCATGCGCCCGCGAAGCCCGGCTTCGACATCGTGGTCAATGAAAGCCCCGGCGCCGCCGAGGCGCCCAAGGCGGCGGCCATTCCGATCGAGCAGCTGTTCGCCACCGCTTCGGTGGAAAAGGGCGCGAACGTCGCCAAGAAGTGCGCCGCCTGCCACAATTTCGCGGAAGGCGCCGGCGCCAAGGTCGGCCCGGATCTCTATGGCATCGTCGACCGGCCGGTGGCAGGCGTCGCGGGCTTCGCCTATTCGGCCGCGATGAAGGCCCATGGCGGCAACTGGACGCCCCAGGCGCTCAACACGTTCCTGACCAATCCCAAGGCCGACATCCCCGGCACCGCCATGGCGTTCGCCGGCATCGCCAAGGAAACCGAGCGGGCGGACCTCATCGCCTATCTGAACTCGCTCTCGCACAGCCCCAAGCCGCTGCCGACCGCCGCCGCCGCGCCGGCCGCCGCTCCCGAGACCAAGCCCAACTGACACGGCGCGGCCGCCGGGCAGGGTTCCGGCGGCGCCAGCGGGCCGAACGGCGCCGCTTTCACGCAGTTGTCACTTTCAGGCAGAGTGCGGGCCGGCCCCCTGGGGACCGGCCTTTTTCTTGGCTTTGCGCCGGCTGGCGATGATCCGGCCGGCCGGATCATCGCCCTTCCCCGGTGCCGCGGCCGGCAAACCTTGCCAAGACGTCATGTTTCCGCCGTCGCCGCAGACGTCATAATCGGCTATCCCGGTCCTTCCCTGAGGACTCCCGCGGAGTTGCCGATGCCCGTTCTGCCCGATCGCCTGTCCCGACCGGCACTGACATCCCTCCTGGCGGCCGCTGCCCTCGCCGTGGCGTGCGCGGTGGGGCCTGCGGGAGACGCTTGGGCGCAGCAGGAGCCGGCGTCGGCGGCCCAGGCCCCGCAGGCGGAGACCGGGACGGCACCGAAGACGGAGGCAGCGCCCCAGACGACGGACGCCGAACCGAAGACCGAGAGCGCCCCGAATGCGGCGCCCGGTGCCGAGGTCGCTCCCACAGCCGCTCCCGTCCCCGCCGCCCCCGCGCCGACGTTCCGCCATGCGGTCTCGCTGATGGGCACGCCGAAGTATCCGGCCGGCTTCGCGCATTTCGACTACGTCAATCCGCAGGCGCCCAAGGGCGGCCAGGTGCGCCTCGCCGAGGACGGCACGTTCGACAGTTTCAACATCATCGTCCCGCGCGGCACGCCGGCGGCGGGCATGGGCTACATCTACGACACGCTCATGGCCTCCTCTTCCGACGAGGTGGCGAGCGAGTACGGGCTGATCGCCGACGGCGTCGCCTTTCCCGACGACTTCTCCTCTGTCACCTACCGCATCAATCCAAGCGCGCGCTGGCACGACGGCACGCCGATCACGCCCGACGACGTGCTGTTCTCGTTCGAGGCGCTGACCAAGAACAATCCCAGCCAGCGCTTCTACTACAGCCACGTCAGCAAGGCCGAGAAGACCGGCGACCGGGAGGTGACCTTCACCTTCGACCAGGCGGGCAACCGCGAACTGCCGCAGATCGTCGGCCAGCTCATGGTCCTGCCGAAGCACTGGTGGACCGGCACGGATGCCAACGGCAAGCCGCGCGACATCGCCCAGGGCACGCTCGAACCGCCGCTCGGCTCCGGCGCCTACAAGATCAAGTCCTTCGCCCCCGGCCGCACCATCACGTACGAGCGGGTGAAGGACTATTGGGCCCAGAAGCTGAACGTCAACGTGGGCAAGAACAACATCGACGAAATCCGCTATGAATATTTCCGGGACGACACCGTGATGTTGGAGGCCTTCAAGGCCGACCAGTACGACTTCCGCCAGGAAAGCTCGGCCAAGAACTGGGCCACCGCCTATGACTTTCCCGCCGTGCGCGACGGCCGCGTGGTGCTGGAGAAGTTCGAGGAGCGCGCCCGCGGCGTGATGCAGGCCTTCATCCCGAACCTGCGCCGCGACAAGTTCAAGGACCCGCGGGTGCGCCGCGCCCTAAACTACGCGCTCGACTTCGAGGGCATGAACCGGACCTTGTTCTTCGACCAGTATATCCGCGTGAACTCGTTCTTCTCCGGCACCGAGCTCGCCTCCTCCGGCCTGCCGCAGGGCCGCGAGCTGGACATCCTCAACAGCGTGAAGGACAAGCTGCCGCCGGAGGTTTTCACCACGCCCTACACCAATCCCGTCAACGACGGCGACGAGGCGCGGCGCAACAACCTGCGCGAGGCGGTGCGGCTGCTCAAGGAGGCCGGCTGGAGCGTGCGCGACGAGGTGGACCCCGAGAACCCGCCGGGCTTCTTCGAGCGCGTCCTGATCTTCGTCGGCGCGTCGCGGCCCGTGACCCACAAGGTGCTACGCAACGCGGCGGGCGAGCCCTTCACGCTCGAAATCCTGCTCCAGAGCCCGGCCATGGAGCGCGTCGCGGTGTTCTACCAGCCGGCGCTGCAGCGGCTCGGCATCAAGGTGAGCATCCGCCTCGTGGATTCCTCGCAATACATCAACCGCATCCGCGCCCGCGACTTCGACATGATCGTCGCCGGCTGGGGCCAGTCGCTCTCGCCGGGCAACGAGCAGCGCTCGTTCTTCGGCTCGGAAAGTGCCGACCGCGAGGGCTCGCAGAACTATGCCGGCATCAAGAACCCCGCCGTCGACGCGCTGATCGACAAGGTGATCTACGCCACCGACCGCGAGGACCTCCTCGCCGCCACCCGCGCCCTCGACCGGGCGCTGCTGTGGAACGAGTACGTCATCCCGGCCTGGACGCTGAACTACAGCCGCACCGCGCGCTGGAACCGCTTCGGGCACCCCACCCCGCTGCCGACCTATTCCTTCGCCTTCCCCGAGGTCTGGTGGTTCGATCCGGCGCTCGGCGCCAAGGCGGCCGCCAAGCCCTCGGCCACGCCCTCCGCCACGCCGGGAGCCGCCCAATGAGCCTCAGCCGCCGCGCGCTGCTCCGCCTGTCCGCCCTCGGTGCCGCCCCGCTGCTGCTGCCCGGCGCGGCGCGGGCCCAGGCCGCGAGCGAGGGTGCGGCAAGCGCGGCCGCGGAGGGCGGCGCCAGCGCGAAGGCGGTGGAGCGGCACGGCCTTTCGTTCTTCGGCGACCTGAAATATCCCGCCGACTTCAAGCATTTCGCCTATGTGAACCCGGATGCGCCGAAGGGCGGGCCGTTCTCCCAGATCGGCTCTACCTTCATGTACAATCAGGCGCCGAACACCTTCGACACGCTGAACCCCTACAACCAGCGCGGCAACGGCGCCCAGGGCATCGAGCTGATCTATGACAGCCTGCTCACCGCCGCAGGCGACGAGAAGAGCGCGATGTATCCGCGCCTCGCCAGCTCCGTGGCGATCGAGGACGACGGGCTCACCTACCGCTTCCGCCTGAACCCGAAGGCCCGCTTCCACGACGGCTCGCCGCTCGCCGCGGACGACGTGGTGGCCACCTTCGCCGCCATGAAGGCCGACGCCTACGAGACCATCCGCATGGCGCTGCGCGACGTGACCGCCGTGGAAGCGGACGGCCCGCATACGGTGGTGATGCGCTTCAAGCCCGGGCGGGCGCGCGACGTGCCGCTCACGGCGGCCGGCCTGCCGATCTTCTCCAAGGCCTTCCTCGCCACCCATCCGTTCAACCAGTCCTCGCTCGATCTGCCGCTGGGCTCCGGACCCTATCGGCTGATGCGCTTCGAACAGGGCCGGTTCCTGGAATACGAGCGCGTCGCCGACTATTGGGGCCGCGACCTGCCCGCCCTGCGGGGACGCTACAATTTCGGCACCGTGCGCTACGAATATTTCCGCGACCGCAATGCCGGCATGGAAGGCTTCAAGGCCCGCGCCTACCTGTTCCGCGAGGAGTTCACTGCCCGCGAATGGGCCACCGCCTACGACTTCCCCGCGGTGCGCGAGGGCAAGGTGAAGGTGGAGACCATGCCCGACGACACGTTCTCGGGCGTGCAGGGCTGGTTCCTCAACACGCGGCGCACCAAGTTCCACGACCGCCGGGTGCGCGAGGCGGTGAACCTGCTGTTCGACTTCGAGTGGACTGGCAAGAACGTGATGTACGACGCCTACAAGCGCACGGTCTCCTACTTCCAGAATTCGCCCATGATGGCGCAGGGGGTGCCCTCGCCCGCCGAACTGAAGGTGCTGGAGCCGTTCCGCGACAAGGTGCCGGAGGAGGTGTTCGGCGAGCCGTGGGTGCCGCCGGTGTCCGACGGCTCGGGCGAGGACCGCAACCTGCGCCGCCAGGCCGCCCAGCTCCTGAAGGAGGCGGGCTACACCATCCAGCAGGGCCGCCTGGTGGACCAGAAGGGCGAGGTGCTCGCCATCGAGTTCCTCGACAACGAGGGCGCCATGGAGCGCCACCATGCGCGCTTCATCGCCCACCTCAAGAAGGCCGGCATCGAAGCCACCTACCGCGTGGTGGATGCGGCGCAATACCAGCTCAGGCTCCAGAACTTCGACTTCGACGTGGTGGTGAAGCGCTATTCCATGGCGCCCTATCCCGGCGACGAGCTGCGCGCCTACTTCTCCACCGAGGCGGCCCGCGCCCGCGGCTCCTACAACCTCGCCGGCATCGCCGACCCGGTGGTGGACGCGCTCATCTCGCGCGCGCTGGCGGCGGAGAATGCCGACGACCTCGTCATCACCTGCCGCTGCCTCGACCGGGTGCTGCGCTCGGGCCGCTACTGGATCCCGCAATGGCATTCGGCGGTCCACCGCATCGCCTTCTGGGACGTGTTCGAGCGTCCGCCGGCGAAGCCAGCCTTCGAGCGCGGGGTCATCGACACCTGGTGGAGCCGCACGCCGGACGCGAAGGCCGGATGAGCGCCGTGCGGGAGCGGCGCGGAAACGGTTGACGCCGGCGTCGGCCGCGGCCACCGTCGCGCATCGGATCGGGAGAGGGAATGCTCGCTTACATCATCCGCCGCATCGCGCTCATGGTGCCGACCATCCTCGGCATCATGCTGGTCTCCTTCGTGGTGGTGCAGTTCGCGCCGGGGGGCCCGGTAGAGCGGGTGATCGCCCAGCTCACCGGGGACGACGTCTCCGCCACCCAGCGCGTGTCCGGCGGCGGCGGCGACTTCGCCGGGCGCACCGCCGCCCCGGGCGCGGGCGCCTCTGACGCGCTCTCCTCCAAGTATCGCGGCGCCCAGGGCCTCGACCCGGCCTTCATCAAGGAGCTGGAGGCGCAGTTCGGCTTCGACAAGCCGGCGCACGAGCGCTTCCTGAAGATGATCACCAGCTACGCCACGTTCGACTTCGGGCGCTCCTATTTCCGCGACATCTCGGTGATCGACCTCATCATCGAGAAGCTGCCCGTCTCCATCTCCCTCGGACTGTGGATGACGCTCATCACCTATGCCATCTCGATCCCGCTCGGCATTGCCAAGGCCATGCGCGACGGCTCGCGCTTCGACGTGTGGACCTCGGCCATCGTGATCGTGGGCTACGCCATCCCGTCCTTCCTGTTCGCCATCCTGCTGATCGTCCTGTTCGCCGGCGGCTCCTTCTTCGACCTGTTCCCGCTCAGGGGCCTCACCTCGGAGAATTTCTGGCAGATGAGCTGGCCCGAGCGCATCGCCGACTATCTGTGGCACCTGGCGCTGCCGCTCATCGCCATGGCCACCGGCGCATTCGCCACCATGACGCTGCTCACCAAGAACTCGTTCATGGAGGAGATCCGCAAGCAGTACGTGATGACCGCGCGCATGAAGGGGCTGACCGAGAGCCGCGTGCTCTATGGCCACGTGTTCCGCAACGCGATGCTGATCGTCATCGCCGGCTTCCCGGCGGCCTTCGTGTCCGCCTTCTTCGCCGGCGCGCTGCTGATCGAGACCATCTTCTCGCTCGACGGGCTCGGACTACTCGGCTTCGAGAGCGTGCTCAACCGCGACTATCCCGTGGTGTTCGCCACCCTCTACATGTTCTCGCTCGCCGGCCTGGTGGTGGGGCTGATCTCCGACCTCACCTACATGCTGGTGGACCCGCGCATCGACTTCGAGACGCGGGAGGTCTGACATGGATGCCGTGCCCGTCCTCCAGCCCGGTGAACCGACGGACGTTCCCGCCGCCCGCGACCAGCCCCACGGGGCGCTCCAGCCGCCCGGCGCGGAGCGCCGGCGCGGGCGCTTCTCGCTGTCCCCGCTCAACCGGCGGCGGCTCACCATCTTCCGCCAGTCCGGGCGGGGCTACTGGTCGTTCGTCCTCTTCATGGTGCTGTTCGTCGGCAGCCTGTTCGCCGAGTTCATCGCCAACGACAAGCCGATCCTCGTCTCCTATGACGGGGCCTATTACTTCCCGGTGGTGAAGTCCTATCCGGAGACCGCCTTCGGCGGCGACTTCGAGACCGAGGCGGACTACCGCGATCCCTACCTCAAGAAGCTGATCGCCGAGAAGGGCGGCTGGATGGTCTGGCCGCTCATCCGCTATTCCTATTCCACCCACAATCTCGACCTTCCCACCCCGGCCCCCTCGCCGCCCACCTGGATGCTCACCGAGGCGCAGTGCAAGGCGGTGGCGGAGAAGAAGGGCGTGAACGGCTGCGCCGGGCTCGAATGGAACTGGCTCGGCACCGACGACCAGGGCCGCGACGTGGTGGCCCGCCTGATCTATGGCTTCCGCATCTCGGTGCTGTTCGGGCTCGCGCTCACCATCGTCTCGTCGGTGATCGGCGTCATGGCGGGGGCGGTGCAGGGCTATTTCGGCGGCTGGGTGGACCTGATCTTCCAGCGCGTGATCGAGATCTGGACCGCCATCCCCTCGCTCTATCTGCTGCTCATCATCTCCTCGGTGCTGGTGCCGGGCTTCTGGGTGCTGCTCGGCATCCTGCTCCTGTTCTCCTGGGTGTCGCTGGTGGGGCTGGTGCGCGCCGAGTTCCTGCGGGTGCGCAATTTCGAGTACGTGCAGGCGGCCCGCGCGCTCGGCGTGTCGAACCTCACCATCATGACGCGGCACCTCCTGCCCAACGCCATGGTGGCGACGCTCACCATGCTGCCCTTCATCCTATCCTCGTCGGTGATGACGCTGACGGCGCTCGACTTCCTCGGCTTCGGCCTGCCGCCGGGCTCGCCCTCGCTGGGCGAGTTGCTGTCGCAGGGCAAGAACAACATCCAGGCCCCCTGGCTCGGCCTCGCCGGCTTCTTCACCGTGGCGATCATGCTGAGCCTGCTCATCTTCGTCGGCGAAGCCGTCCGCGACGCCTTCGACCCGCGCAAGACCTTCGGGTGAGGACGGGGTGTGGTAGGATGGGGGCGGAGGCGGAAGCCATGAACAAGATCGTGCGCGAGCATTACCCGGTCGAGAGGCTGCCGGAGGATCTGCGGCGGGGACTGCCCCCTGGCAAGACCGTGACTGTCACGGTGGAGGAAGAGGCACCGCCCTCGCGAGAGACACTGATCGCTCTTTTGGAGAGGGCCCGGAAAGGTGATCCTATCCCGGACGATCCCGTCGAGCGGATTCGCGCATTGCGCGACGACGACTGACCGCGCATGGCGTTCCGCATCTATCTCGACACCAACGTGTTCATTACGGCGCTCGAGAGACGGGGACCCATCTCCGAGCTCCTTGTATCGCTGTTGCTCGCAGGGTGGGATTCGGTCGAGCCGCCGTTGGTGACGAGTGAACTCACCTACAGTGAGTTGATCGTAAAGCCGTATCAAATAGGGCGGCAGGACTTGGTTCAGCTTTACGACAACTGGACCACCTCCGGACGGAATATTGAAGTCATTCCCGTTTTTAGAGGCATCCTCTACAATGCCGCTGTTCTGCGCGCGCAAGACACAACACTGAAGCTTCCGGACTCGATCCATCTTGCAACGGCTCTTGGCTTGAAATGCAGCGTGCTCCTTTCGTCGGATCAACGCATCAGGCCGCAAGGCGGCATCGAGAAGCTGGAGCCGACCGAAGAAAACGTTCGCGCGCTCCTCCAGAAGGTCGCCTCGCATGACCGCTGACCCCCTCCTCTCCGTCCGCAACCTCTCCGTCGCCTTCCGCCGGGCCGACGCGCCGGCGGGCGCGCTTGCGGTTAGAGGTGTGTCGTTCGACGTCGCCAAGGGCGAGACGCTGGCGCTGGTGGGCGAGAGCGGCTCCGGCAAGTCCGTCACCGCGCTGTCGATCCTGAAGCTGCTGCCCTATCCGGCCGCGAGCCACCCCACGGGCGAGATCCTGTTCAAGGGGCGCGACCTCCTCACGGTCTCCGAGCGCGAGCTGCGGGGCGTCAGGGGCAACGACATCACCATGGTGTTCCAGGAGCCCATGAGCTCGCTCAACCCGCTGCACACCATCGAGCAGCAGGTGGGCGAGATGCTGATCCTCCATCGCGGCATGAGCGCCAAGGCGGCGCGCGCGCGCACGCTGGAGCTTCTGGCCGAGGTGGGCATTCCCGATCCCGAGAGCCGCCTCTCGGCCTATCCGCACCAGCTCTCCGGCGGCCAGCGCCAGCGGGTGATGATCGCCATGGCGCTCGCGAACGAGCCGGACCTCCTGATCGCCGACGAGCCCACCACCGCCCTCGACGTCACCGTCCAGGCGCAGATTCTCAAGCTGCTGAAGGACCTGCAGGCGCGGCTCGGCATGGCGATGCTGTTCATCACCCACGACCTCGGCATCGTGCGCAAGATCGCCGACCGGGTGTGCGTGATGCAGAAGGGCGAGATCGTCGAGCAGGGCGGCGCGGAGGAGACGTTCCAGCATCCGCAGCATGACTATACCAAGGCGCTGCTGAAGGCCGAGCCGAAGCCTGACCCTGCCCCCGCCACACCCGATGCGCCGATCGTGGTGGAGGCCACCGACCTCAAGGTCCATTTCCCCATCAAGCGCGGCGTGCTCAGGCGCACGGTGGGGCATGTGAAGGCGGTGGACGGCGTGTCGATCGCCATCCGCAAGGGCGAGACGCTGGGGGTGGTGGGCGAATCGGGATCTGGCAAGACCACGCTCGGCCTCGCTTTGCTGCGCCTCATCTCCTCGAAGGGGCCGGTGGCCTTCCTCGGCCGCCGCATCGACGGCCTCGGCTTCAAGGCGCTGCGCCCGCTGCGCGCCGAGATGCAGATCGTGTTCCAGGACCCCTATGGCGCGCTCTCGCCGCGCATGTCGGTGGCCGACATCGTCGGCGAGGGGCTGCTGGTGCACCAGAAGTCACTGTCCGAGGACGCGCGCGAGGCGCGCGTCATCGCCGCGCTCGCCGACGTGGGCCTCGATCCGGAAAGCCGCCACCGCTACCCGCACGAATTCTCCGGCGGCCAGCGCCAGCGCATCTCCATCGCCCGCGCCATGGCGCTGGAGCCTGCCTTCGTGGTCCTCGACGAGCCCACCAGCGCCCTCGACATGATCGTCCAGGCGCAGATCGTCGACCTCCTGCGCACGCTCCAGAAGAAGCGCGATTTGACCTACATGTTCATCTCGCACGACCTGCGGGTGGTCTCGGCGCTGGCGAGCAACATCCTCGTCATGCGCGGCGGACAGGTGGTGGAACAGGGACCGGCGCACGACGTGTTCAGCAATCCCAAGGAGGCCTACACCCAGGCCCTGTTCGCTGCCGCATTCTCGCTGGAGAGCGCGCAGACCGGCGTGGTGAATCAATGAGCGTCCGGATGCCAGGCGCCGGCATTCCGGCAGACCGAGTGGCCAATGTCGAGGTGAGCACTCCCGCCTCGCTTGCCGATGCCTTCCGCCCCTATGAGCGCTATCAGGTGGTCTTGCGCCACGATGACGGCAGCGCCTTCTCCCAGACGCGGGACGTGCTGCGCGGCGGGCCGGTTGTGGGCGTTCTCGCCTTTGATCCCGACCGCGATCTCCTGGTCCTGATCCGCCAGTTCCGCCTGCCGGCGCACCTCGCAACTGGACGCGGCGAGTTGGTGGAGATCGTCGCCGGCCGGGTGGAGGCGGGCGAGGATGCGGCCACGGCGGCTATGCGCGAATGCGTGGAGGAGATCGGCATCGCGCCGCGCGCTCTGATTCCCATGCTGTCCTTCCTGCCGACGCCGGGGATCACCGACGAGGCGGCGCAGTTCTTTCTCGGCCTGGTGGACAGCGCCCGCCTGCCCGCGCGCGCCGGCGCGGCAGCCGAAGTGGAGGTCACGCACCCCTTCACGGCGACCATCGACGATGCCCTCGCCGCGCTCGACGGCAACCGATGCGCCAACGGCTATCTCATCATCGCTTTGCAGTGGCTGGCGCTGAACCGCGCGCGCCTGCCGCAGATGGTGGCCGGCGCGTCGCCGGCCTGAGCGCGCGTCAGCCCCGCGGCCGCGCGAAATGGCCGAGGTCGAAGGCCGCCACGTCCTCCAGAAGCGCGGCGAATGCCGCGGCACCGAAATCCGCCGCCGCCTCGCCCTTGGCCGCCGTGGCGCCGCGGGCGTCCCCCATGGCGCCGCTCGGGTGCAGGTCCTCGCTCATCCAGCCGAAGCCGATGGGATGGTTCGCGCGCAGGTGGGTGAAGCGCGCCTCCATTTCGCGGCTGAAGGGCGAGAAGTCATCCGCCTGCCCCATGTCGACGAGGTCGGGGCGAAAGGCGAGCATCAGGGAGGTCTCGATCTCGCCGCCATGGATGCCGTGGGCGCGCTCGTCGTCGGCGAACAAACCGGGCGGATAGCCGAAGCGGTGCATGGAGGCCATCACCGCCAGCATGGCGTGCCGGGCGCGCAGCTTGCGGGCGAGAAGATCCATCACCGGCACGTTGCCGCCATGGGTGTTCAGGATGACGAGCCGCCGGATGCCGGCGGCGGCCACGCAGTCGCCGATCTCCAGCCAGGCGGCGAGCGCCGCTTCCGGCGTCAGCGAGAGCGTGCCGGGAAAGGACAGATGCTCGTCGGACTTGCCCACCGCCTGGACCGGCAGCGCGAGCACCGTGAGCGCGGCGGGGACCCGCGGCGCGATGCGCGCCAGATAGCCCTCGCAGATGAGCAGATCGGTGCCGAGCGGCAGATGCGGCCCATGCTGCTCCACCGCCGCCACCGGCAGCACCGCGATGGGGTCGCGTCCGGCGAGCTGGCCGAGGCGCGGCGAGGTCAGATCCTGCCAGCGGACGAACACGCAGCCCTCCTTCCAAAGACCGGCGGCCGGGGCGGCCCGGCCCGTTGGGTCACGATATGCTATAAGTCTGCGGCCACCGATAGATGGCTCGGAGGACGTCGGCTCCGGGCGGTACCGACCTTCGCAAAATTGTAAGCCGGCGCGTGGATAAGTAGCCCCGCGGGCGGCGGGCGGCGGAAAGCGCCGTTTGCGAGCTTGCGCGGGGGCGGGGGCCCGCCGGAGTCTCGGGACCCGGCCGAACCGCCATGGGGGCAGGCATGAAAGACCCGTTCGCAAAGACCATCGGCTACCGGCTGAACCACACCGCCCGGCTGCAAAAGGCCCTGTCGGCGCGCCTGCTGGCCGATCTCGGCCTGTTCCCCGGGCAGGAAGCGGTGCTGAAGCTGCTCAGCGAGGACGACGGCCGCACCATGGGCGACCTCGCCGCGGCACTGCGCGTGCGCCCGCCCACCGCGTCCAAGACCATCGCCCGCCTCACCACGCAGGGCCTTGTGGAGCGCCGCGCCACCGACGGCGACGGCCGCCTGGTGCGCGTGTTCCTCACCGATGCGGGCCGCGACCGCGGCGGCGCCATCGACGGCGTGTGGGAGGCGCTGGAAGGCGAGATGGTGGCCGGCCTCGACCACAAGGAAAAGAAGCGCCTGCGCAAGCTCCTGCGCAAGGTGGAGAAGAACCTCGCTTTGCGCCTCGGCGCCGACGGCGGCGTGGACGACGAGGCGGAGCCCGGCGACGAGGACGACGACGCCTGATCGCGCCCCGGACGGCCGGCCCGCCCAACCGGCGGCCGGCCACGCGCCGCACGCATATGCGCGCCCTACCCCCATGCGCCGCTTGCATCTTTTTTCTGGCGCGCGGTCGCGCTATGGCTCATTCAATCGATTAAAGCGTGCCGGAAAGGCCGCGCCGATGCGCATTCTCAAAGGGGAGGGGAAGTCCATGTCCAACGCCATCGATCTTCAGGGCCGCACCGCCATCGTCACCGGCGGCGCGCAGGGCATCGGCCGCGCGGTGGTGGAGCGCTTCGCCGCCTCCGGCGCGAAGGTGGTCATCTTCGACCGCGACGCCCCGCTCGCCGCCAGCACCGCCGCCGCCATCGGCCGCGACACGGTGACGCCCGTGACCGTGGACGTGACCAGCCTCGCCGACGTGGAGCGCGCGGTGGCGGAGGCGCTGGCGGCGCTGGGGCGCATCGACATCCTGGTGAACAATGCCGGCATTGCCGGGCCGAACCACACCGTGTGGGACTATCCCGAGGCGGCGTGGCGGCAGGTGATGGCGATCAACCTCGATGGGCCGTTCTTCTGCTGCCGGGCGGTGGCGCCGCACATGATCGCGCAGAATTACGGGCGCATCGTCAATGTCGCCTCCATCGCCGGCAAGGAGGGCAACCCGAACGCCTCGGCCTATTCGGCCTCGAAGGCGGGCGTGATCGCCCTCACCAAGTCGCTGGGCAAGGAGCTGGCCGGCTACGACATCGCGGTCAATTGCGTGACGCCGGCTGCGGCGCGCACCGCCATCTTCGATCAGATGAGCCAGCAGCATATCGACTATATGCTTTCCAAGATTCCCCGCGGGCGATTCGTGCAGGTGGACGAGGTGGCGGCGACCATCGCGTTCGCGGCCTCGCAGGATTGCTCCTTCACCACCGGCGCGGTGTTCGACCTCTCGGGCGGCCGCGCCACTTATTGAGGCGTCCCGCCTCCCGAGGTCTGCCATGGCGCCGCAAGGGTCGCCCACGCCTGCCGGGCTCTCGACGCTCGCAGGCATCGGTCTCATGTGCCTCGCGGTAACGAGCTTCGCGCTCACCGACGCCACGGCGAAATGGCTGTCCGGCCACATGAACGTGCTGATGGTGGTGTGGGCGCGCTACGCCATCCAGTTCGCGGCCTCGCTGGTGGTGTTCAACCCCTGGACCGTGCCGGGGCTCCTGCGCACCACCCGCCCCTGGCTTCAGCTCGGGCGCTCGGCGCTGCTCTATGCCACCACGGCCATGAACTTCGCCGCGCTCCAGTATCTCCAGCTCGACCAGACGGTCTCCATCATGTTCTCGACGCCGTTCTTCGTGGCGCTCATGGCCGGGCCGCTGCTCGGCGAATGGGTCGGCGCACGGCGCTGGATCGCCATCCTGGTCGGGTTCGCCGGCATCCTCCTGGTGGTGCAGCCCGGCGCCGGCGGCATCCACCCGGCGGCGCTCCTGTCGCTGGCGGCAGCGGCGACCTATGCGCTCTATTCCATCGCCACCCGCATGCTGGCGCCCCACGATCCCAGCCCGACCACGCTGTTCTATTCCGCGCTCGTGGGCACCATCGCCGCCAGCCTGCCGCTGCCCTTCGTGTGGGAGACGCCGCACGAGCCGCTGGTCTATGGCGGCATGCTGTTCCTCGGCGTGATCGCCGGGGCCGGGCATTTCGTGCTCATCCTCGCCCATGCGCGGGCGCCGGCGGCGACGCTCGCGCCCTTCATCTACACCCAGATCATCGCCATGGTGGCGCTCGGCTGGCTCCTGTTCGGACAGGTGCCGAGCCTGTGGACGCTGGCCGGCGCGGCGGTGGTGATCTCCTCCGGCATCTATCTCATCCTGCGCGAGCGCAAGCTGCACCGGCGCCCGTCGTGAGCGGCGCGCGCTTCGCAATGCAGGAGCTTCTCGTTTTCGTCAAAAAGCCGCCTATGCTGCGCGGCTGACGTTTTCCCAAGTCCCCGTGAGGATCATGCCCGCCCCCCGCCTTTTGGTCGTCGAAGGCAACACCGCCGAAGCCCGTGCGCGCCAGGTCCAGTTCGGCGGCGAAGCCGCCAGCGAAGGCTATGCCCGCCTGCTGCGCGAACTGTGCCCCGGCGCCATCGCCGACATCTGCTATCCCGCCGATCCCGGCGCCAACCTGCCCGACAGCGGCGGGCTGGAGGGCTATGACGGCATCGCCATCACCGGCTCCTCGCTCAACATCTACAATGGCGGCGCCCCGATCGCGGCGCAGATCGCCCTGATGCGGGCGGCGTTCGAGACCGGCGTGCCCATCTTCGGCAGCTGCTGGGGCCTCCAGCTCATCACCGTGGCCGCGGGCGGCGTGGTGCGGCTCAATCCCAAGGGCCGCGAGGTGGGCTTCGGCCGGCGCATCCGCATGACGCAGGGCGGTGCCGCCCACCCCATGTTCGCCGACAAGCCGCCCGTGTTCGAGGCCATGACGGTGCATCTCGACGAGGTGGAGACGCTGCCGCCCGATTCGCAGCTCCTCGCCACGAACGACCATTCCGTGGTGCAGGCGGCCGAGATTCGCGCCGGGCGCAGCACCTGCTGGGCGGTGCAGTACCATCCGGAATATCCCTTCCGCGAAATGGCGGCGATCTTCCGCCGGCTGAGTCCGTCTTTGGTGGCGGAGGGCTTCTTCCTCGACGAGGAGGAGGAGGCGGCCTTCATCGGCGACCTGGAGCATTTCGAGCGCGAGCCCGCCAACAAGGCGCTGGCCTGGCGCTACGGCATCGACGGCGCGATCATCTCCAAGGCGACGCGCACCATCGAGATCCGCAATTTCATCGAGCGCCACGTGCTGCCCACCCGTGCCGCCCGCGGGCGCGGCTGAGAGCGCTTCCTTCCCGTTCCCAAAATGCCGCGGCCCCGGACGATGCCGGGGCCGCGAGGGTCGAAAGTCCACGTATCCACAGTCGACGTGCCGTCTGCGGCCCTCAACCGCCGGCCACGGGCACCGGGATGGGGGCCGGGCCGAGCGCGGTGCGGCGCTGGTTGTCGGCGCGCTCGGCGGCGCGGTCCGCATAGGGCAGCTCCAGGCGCTCCCAAACGTCGGAGAGCGCGCGCGCCAGATGGGCGATCAGCGCGTCGTCGTGGAACGGCGTCGGGGTGATTCGCAGGCGCTCCGTGCCGCGCGGCACGGTCGGGTAGTTGATGGGCTGGATGTAGATGCCGTACTCCGCCAGCAGCAGATCGGACGCCATCTTGCAGGCCTTGGCGTCGCCCACCATCACCGGGACGATGTGGGTCGGCGTCTCCATGGTGGGCAGGCCGGCGGCGGCGAGCGCCGCCTTCACCTTGGCCACCTGGGCGCGCTGGCCCTCGCGCTCCGCCTGGGACTCCTTGAGATGCCGCACCGAGGCGGCGGCTGCCGCGGCGATGGCCGGCGGCAACGCGGTGGTGAAGATGAAGCCGGGCGCATAGGAGCGCACGGCGTCGATCACGGTGCGCTTGCCGGTGATGTAGCCGCCCACCACGCCGAACGCCTTGCCCAGCGTGCCCTCGATCACGTCGATGCGGTGCATCACGCCGTCACGCTCGGCGACGCCGGCACCGCGCGGGCCGTACATGCCGACCGCGTGCACCTCGTCGAGATAGGTCATGGCGCCGTATTTTTCGGCGAGGTCGCAGATGCCGGCCATGGGGGCGATGTCGCCGTCCATGGAATAGACGCTCTCGAACGCCACCAGCTTCGGCCGGTCGCCGGCCGCCTTCAGCAGCTCTTCCAGGTGGCCGAGGTCGTTGTGGCGGAAGATGGCCTTCTGCCGGCCGCCCTGGCGCACGCCCTCGATCATGGAATTGTGATTGAGCTCGTCGGAGATCACCACGCAGTCGGGGATCAGCTTGACGATGGTGGAGATGCCGGTGGCATTGGAGATATAGCCGGAGGTGAAGACCAGGCCCTGCTCCTTGCCGTGCAGGTCGGCAAGCTCGCGCTCCAGCATCACGATTTCATGGCTGTTGCCCGAGATGTTGCGCGTGCCGCCGGCGCCGGCGCCGCGGGCCTGCGCCGCGCCGCACATGGCCTCGACCACCTTCGGGTGGGAGCCCATGCCGAGATAGTCGTTGGAGCACCACACCACGATGTCGCGGGGACCGCCGGGCGAATGCCAGACCGCGCGCGGGAAGCGCGAGGCGTCGCGCTCGATTTCCGCGAAGATGCGGTAGCGCCGCTCCTTGCGGAGCGCGTCGATGGCATCGGCGAAGAAATGATCGTAGTTCATTTCGGACCTTGCGCAGCACGGGACCCCGATGGCGCCGGGTTCCCCGAATTGTTCTCGTTGTAGAATGCCACCTTGCTCTTTGTATTGATGCCAATCAAGGGGCCGGCCGGCCGCGCGGCGATCGGGCGCGGGCGTGGTCGCCGGCGCAAAAGTGTTCTGCACTATGGCACGCCGCGCACGGCGACGGTCGCCGGATGGCTGCGGAGGCGCCGACGCACCATGGGCGGGCGCCCCCGCGCCCTGCCTTCGCATCGCCGCGAAAATCATCAAATCGCCCCTTGCATGGGGGGGGCGAATACCCTACATCCGCGTTGCCCAAATTCGCACGTGCCTGTGGTCGCGTGTCGGTCGGTAGGATCTCCGGACAAGAGGCCGGAAAGCTGCCAGGACGATCGACAAGCCGGAGGGAACCGGCCCACCCCGCTCCTCAATGCGGGGGACGTGACTTGAAGCAACGACGTAAGGGCTTTTTTGGTCTCGGTCGGCCCTCCAAAGGTCGGCGTTACTAAAGAGGCACTACATCTTGCCGGCCGTGCGGAGCGGGACTTCCCTCTCCAATCGTGCGCAGTCGTCCTCGCTCCTGCTTTGCCTTGCGGCCAAGCGGGCGGTTCTGCTGCCGTTCGGTCCGATGATGCGGCCGGGTAAAGCCCCGGCGAAGCGGGTACGGCCCGCAGACGGTCGGCGTGTCCACATCGCCGGGCGAATGCGAGCGCGTGCCCCGGGCTCTCCCTTAAAGGAGCGTCCGTCCTGTCGTCGCGCAGTTCCCTGCGCTTCACTGGCTTCAGGTCACGGGGAGGTATCCATGACCGATCGCATCCGCGAATTCCTGCGTACCCGGCGAGAGGATGGCCCCTGCGTGGTGGTGGACCTCGACGTGGTCCGCACCAACTATCTCTCGTTTGCCCGCGCGCTGCCGGACACCCGCGTGTTCTATGCCGTGAAGGCCAACCCCGATGCCGCCATCCTGAAGGCGCTGGAGGAACTGGGCTCCTCGTTCGACTGCGCCTCCACCGGCGAGATCGACATGGTGCTCGCCACCGGCGCGGGCGCCGAGCGCATCTCCTTCGGCAACACCATCAAGAAGGAGCGCGACATCGAGCGCGCGTTCAAGGTGGGCGTTCGCCTGTTCGCCGTCGATTCCTACGAGGAAGTCGAGAAGATCGCCCGCGTGGCGCCGAACGCAAAGGTGTTCTGCCGCATCCTGTGCGACGGCGCGGGCGCCGAGTGGCCGCTCTCGCGCAAGTTCGGCTGCGAGCCGGAAATGGCGACGGACGTGCTGGAGCACGCCTTCCGCCTCGGCCTCGTGCCCTATGGCGTGTCCTTCCACGTGGGCTCGCAGCAGAAGAACGTGAACGCCTGGGACGGCGCGCTGGCGTCCGCCGCGGCGATCTTCCGCGACTGCGCCGAGCGCGGCATCGCGCTCTCCATGGTGAACCTCGGCGGTGGCTTCCCGGCGAAGTACCTGCAGGACGTGCCGGCGGCGCAGGCCTATGGCGAGGCGATCTTCTCGGCGCTGCGCAAGCATTTCGGCAATGCGCTGCCCGAGACCATCATGGAGCCGGGCCGCGGCCTGGTCGGCAATGCCGGCCTGATCGAGGCCGAGGTGGTGCTCATCGCGAAGAAGTCGGAAGCCGACGCCATGCGCTGGGTCTATCTCGACATCGGCAAGTTCGGCGGCCTCGCCGAGACCATGGACGAGGCGATCCGCTACCCGCTGCGCACCCCGCGCGACGGTGACGACGTCGCCCCCTGCGTGCTCGCGGGCCCGACCTGTGATTCGGCCGACGTGCTCTACGAGAAGACCCCCGTGGAGCTGCCTCTGTCGCTCTCCATCGGCGACAAGGTCATCATCGAGGCCTGCGGCGCCTACACCACCACCTATTCGGCGGTGGCGTTCAACGGCTTCCCGCCGCTGAAGTCCTACGTGATCTGAAGAGGGGGCTTGCCGCCCCCTCGTCTTCCGCTCCGTCCCTTCGGGTTCTTCATGAACTGCCGCGCGCACCCGCGCCGGCGGGACGGCTCTTCTCACCGTTTTGGTTGTGGCGCAGGAGCTGCCGATGACTGAAATCGTGCTTGAAACCGTGGAAGATGTGGCCGGCCGCGAAGGCCTGCTGGACCTGTGCATGGGCGCCGCGCGCTTCATGAAGTCCTCCGAGCGCCTGCGCGAGGGCCGTCTTCCCGCCGAGGGCCTCGCCTTCTCCGCCCATGGCCCCGACGGGCGCATGGCCGGCACGGTGCGGCTGTGGAACGTGGCCGCCGGCCCCGGCAAGCCGGCGCTGCTGCTCGGTCCGCTCGCGGTCCATCCCTGGTTCCGCGCGCGCGGGCTCGGCGGGGCGCTGATGCGCCATGCGCTCGGGGCCGCCAAGGCGAAAGGCCATGCGGCGGTGCTGCTGGTGGGCGACGCGCCCTATTATGCGCGCTTCGGCTTCTCGGCGGACCACACGCGCGAGCTGTGGATGCCGGGCGCCTATGACCGCGACCGGCTTCTGGGCCTCGAACTGGTGGACGGCGCGCTGGCCGGCGCCCGCGGCCTCATCAGCCCCACTGGCGCGCGCGTCGCCCTGCCCTCGTTCGCCGAGCTGATGGCCCGCGACGAAGGCCTGCGCAAGACCGCCTGAAGGCCGGCCTGGAGCGGGCCGAGGCCGGAACGCCTCCTTCCGCAAGGGAGGGGGCGTTTGCCGTTTGCGCACCCTTGCGCCGCTGCGCGGCGCGCGCGATGACATGCGGCAACGGGCGCGCCGCGCCGTTTTCAGCTGCAGGGCCGCCCATGTCCAAGCACGAGAAGCACGAAGCCAAGCACGAGCCCAGACACGAGCCCAGGCACGACGCCCTCGCCTACCGCCCCTGCGTCGGATTGTGCGTGTTCAATCCGGCTGGCCGCGTCTTCCTCGGCCAGCGCCTCAAGGGTCCGGAGCATGTGGACGCGACCTATTCCTGGCAGTTGCCCCAGGGCGGCATCGACCCGGGCGAGGAGCCGTTCGAGGCGGCGCTGCGCGAACTCTACGAAGAGACCTCCATCCGCTCGGTGACGCGGCTCGCCGAGGTGGAGGACTGGCTGACCTACGACCTGCCGGGCCGTGTCGCCAAGGATGCCTGGAAGGGGCGCTTTCGCGGCCAGACCCAGAAGTGGTTCGCCCTGCGCTTCACCGGCAGCGAGGCCGAGATCGACATCGCCCAGCCCGGCGGCGGCGGCCACAAGCCGGAATTCAGCGCCTGGCGCTGGGAGGATATCGACCGGGTAGCCGACCTCGTCATCCCCTTCAAGCGCGACGTCTATGTGCGGGTGGTGAAGGAATTCCGGCGCTTCGCAGCCGCCTGAGGCGGCGCTATTTGTGCCACTCGAACAGGTCCTTGCGCTGCTCGAACAGGGCCAGCGATTCGCCGGCGAGCACGCCGCCGGTCAGCTCCACCTTCAGGAACAGCGTCTTGGAGGCCGTCTCCTGGGCGGTGATGCTGCCGGGACTCATGATGCCGGCGAGGTCCTGCATGGAGGCGCCGTAGACCACGCGGCCGAAGCCGCACCACAGGATCGCGCCCATGCACATCATGCACGGCTCGACCGTGGCATAGATGGTGGCGCCGCGCATGCCCTCCGGGCCGCGCTCGGCCACGAAGCTGCGGATGGCGGTCATCTCGGCATGGGCCGTCGGGTCGGAGGCCTCCGCCACCTGGTTGCGGCCGCGCGCCAGCACCTCGGTTCCGCGCGCGATGACGGCGCCATAGGGATGGTTCGAGGCCTGCGCCAAGGCGAGCGCCTCGCGCATGAGGGCCTCGTCCCCGGGCCGCGCCGGTGCGGGGATCGCCTCGCCGGCCGCCTCCCTTGGAAAAAGGGCGAGGACGCCGCCGCCGGCGGCACCGAGCGAGAGGCCCGCCATCACCGTTCGGCGCGATGGCCCGGCGTCCGCATTGCCCCGTTGCGTCATGGCCGTCTCCTGCCCCAGCTGAACCTGATGGCACCGCCGTTCTTGTGAGGAAACCTTGCGGCAGGACGCCTGGCAACCCGCGAACGTCCGCGCGGCGAGACACATCGCGGCGGGGCCGGCGCGCGGCGATTCTTGGCTGTCCGCTGCGCACAGCAAAAAGGCCGGGCGACGGCCCGGCCTCGAATGCGCTTTTCTGGGTCTTGGCGGCGGGAAACCTCCCGCCCGGGCGCTCAGTGCGCGGTCGCGGCCGGCGCGCCGGGATGCAGCGCCAAGGCCACTTGCCGGAGGTCGTCGAGCTGGCGCTGGGCGCGCTGGCGCGCCTCGTCGCTGGTGGCGTCGCGCACGTCCTCCTCGGCGTCCTTGATGTGCTGGGCCAGCGCACCGGCGTCGATCTCCTCCGCCGGCTTTGCCTCCTCCGCGAGGATGGTGAGGCCGGCCGCGTTCACCTCGGCGAAGCCGCCGCGCACGAAATAGCGCCGGTCCGCGCCGTCGCCCTTGATGGTGAGGATGCCGGGCTTGAGCATGGCGATGAAGGGCGCATGGCCCGCCATCACGCCGAACTCGCCCTCGGCACCGGGGACGATCACCTCGCTCACCGCGCCGGAAAACACCAGCCGCTCGGGGGAGACCAGCTCGAAGGGAAGGGATGCCATGTCTCTCGTCTCCGGATCGTCCTTGCGCCCGCGCGTCGCCGCGTCAGCGCCGGCGCTGGGCCATGAGCCCGACACCGAGCCCGATGATCCCGCCGACCACGGCAACAAGGCCGATGTGGCGGGTCTGCTCCGACGTCAGGCCACCTCCAGGACGCGCGCCCTGGAGCTTGATGTCGATGCCCGGCAGGCGGATTTCCGCCAGCTCGGGCCGGGTGAGCCATCCCACGATCCCGCCGGCCCGAAGGCCGGGTACCAGGAGCAGGATCTCGGGGTTACCGGCTCACCCCGTCACGGCTTCTGGCTCAGGCCGCCTCGGCGGCGAGCTTCTTGCCCTTCTCGATGGCTTCATCCATGGAGCCGACCATGTAGAAGGCCTGCTCGGGCAGGTAGTCGTACTTGCCTTCGACGAGGCCCTTGAAGCCGGCGATGGTGTCCTTGAGGTCCACGAGCTTGCCCGGGGAGCCGGTGAACACTTCCGCGACGTGGAAGGGCTGGGACAGGAAGCGCTCGATCTTGCGGGCGCGGGCGACGGTGAGCTTATCCTCTTCGGACAGCTCGTCCATGCCCAGGATCGCGATGATGTCCTGCAGCGCCTTGTAGCGCTGGAGGGTCTGCTGCACCTGACGCGCCACGTTGTAATGCTCCTCGCCGATGACCAGCGGGGAGAGGATGCGCGAGGTGGAGTCCAGCGGGTCCACCGCCGGATAGATGCCCTTCTCGGCGATGGAGCGCGAAAGCACGGTCGTCGCGTCGAGATGGGCGAAGGAGGCGGCGGGCGCCGGGTCGGTCAGGTCGTCGGCCGGCACGTAGATGGCCTGCACCGAGGTGATCGAGCCCTTGGTGGTGGTGGTGATGCGCTCCTGCAGCTGGCCCATGTCGGTGGCCAGTGTCGGCTGGTAGCCCACCGCCGAGGGAATGCGGCCGAGCAGCGCCGACACTTCCGAGCCGGCCTGGGTGAAGCGGAAGATGTTGTCCACGAAGAACAGCACGTCCTGGCCCTGGTCGCGGAAGTGCTCGGCGACGGTGAGGCCGGTGAGCGCGACGCGGGCGCGGGCACCCGGAGGCTCGTTCATCTGGCCGTAGACGAGGGCGCACTTGGAGCCGGCGGCCGAGCCGTTGTGCTCGTGGGGATCCACGTTCACCTTGGACTCGATCATCTCGTGATAGAGGTCGTTGCCCTCGCGGGTGCGCTCGCCGACGCCGGCGAACACGGAATAGCCGCCGTGCGCCTTCGCGATGTTGTTGATGAGCTCCATGATGAGCACGGTCTTGCCCACGCCGGCGCCGCCGAACAGGCCGATCTTGCCGCCCTTGGAGTACGGCGCGAGCAGGTCCACCACCTTGATGCCGGTGACGAGGATTTCCGCTTCCGTGGACTGCTCGGCGTAGGACGGGGCCGGCTGGTGGATGGCGCGCTTGCCTTCGCCGACCACCGGACCGAGTTCGTCCACCGGCTCGCCGATCACGTTCATGATGCGGCCGAGGGTGGCCTCGCCCACCGGCACCTGGATCGGCGCGCCGGTGTCGGTCACGGGCTGGCCGCGCACGAGGCCCTCGGTGGCGTCCATCGCGATGGTGCGGACGGTGTTCTCACCGAGATGCTGGGCGACTTCGAGCACCAGGCGGTTGCCGTGATTGGTGGTCTCGAGCGCGTTCAGGATTTCCGGCAGATGGCCGTCGAACTGCACGTCGACAACGGCGCCGATGACTTGGGTAATGCGTCCGGTGGGGTTCGCCATGTTCGTCGTCCTTTGTCCTCGTCCAGGCCGTGGTCAGAGCGCTTCGGCGCCGGAGATGATTTCGATGAGTTCCTTCGTGATCATGGCCTGACGCGTCCGGTTGTAGATCAGCGTCTGCTTCTTGATCATGTCGCCCGCGTTCCGCGTCGCGTTGTCCATGGCGCTCATCTGCGAGCCGTAGAACGACGCCTGGTTTTCCAGCAGCGCCTTGAAGATCTGCACCGCCAGATTGCGCGGCAGCAGGTCGGCGAGGATCTCCTCCTCGTCCGGCTCGTATTCGTAGACCGGGGCGTCGGCATCGGCCGCGCGCGCCTCGAAGGTCGCGGGGATGAGCTGCTGGGCGGTGGGCACCTGGGCGATCACGCTCTTGAAGTGAGCGTAGAACAGCGTGCAGACGTCGAACGCGCCCTGGTCGAGCAGGTGCAGGATTTTGGCGGCGATGTCATTCGCCTCCTTGAAGCCGATGGTGCGCACCGCGCGCAAATCGACCAGCTCGATGATGTCGTTCGGGAACGTGCGGCGCAGCTGCTCGTAGCCCTTGCGGCCGACGCAGAAGAACTTCACCTGCTTGCCGTCGGCGATCAGCGAGAGCGCCTTCTCGCGAGCGAAGCGCACGATCGAGGAGTTGAACGCGCCGCACAGGCCGCGCTCGCCGGTGGCGACGAGCAGCAGGTGCCGCTCGCTCTTGCCCGTGCCGGTGAGCAGGAGCGGCGCCTGGCCGCCCTGGAGCATGCCAGCCGCAAGGTTGCCCAGCACCGTCTCCATGCGCTCGGCATAGGGCCGCGCCGCCTCAGCCGCCGCCTGGGCGCGCCGAAGCTTCGCCGCGGCGACCATCTGCATCGCCTTGGTGATCTTCTGCGTCGCCTTCACGGAGGCGATGCGGTTTCTAAGGTCCTTCAGGCTCGCCATCGCGACCGTCCGTCAGTTCGAGACAACTCCAGGGCGATCAGGCGAAGCTCTTGGCGAAGGCGTCGACCGCCTTGGTCAGCTTCTCGGTCGTTTCCTTGGAGAGCTCCTTGGAGGTCCGAATGGTGTCCAGAATGTCCTGGTGCTGGGCGTGCAGCGCCAGCAGCAGGCCGGCCTCGAACTCGCGCACCTTGGAGACCGGAAGCGGGTCCAGGTAGCCGTTGATGCCGGCGAAGATCACCGCCACCTGCTCTTCGACCTTCAGGGGCGAGAACTGGCTCTGCTTGAGCAGCTCGGTCAGTCGGGCGCCGCGGTTGAGCAGCTTCTGGGTCGAGGCGTCGAGGTCCGAGCCGAACTGGGCGAAGGCCGCGAGCTCGCGATACTGGGCGAGCTCGCCCTTGATCTTGCCCGCCACCTGCTTCATCGCCTTGATCTGCGCCGCCGAGCCGACGCGCGACACGGAGAGGCCGACATTCACCGCCGGGCGGATGCCCTGGTAGAACAGGTCGCTCTCCAGGAAGATCTGGCCGTCGGTGATGGAGATCACGTTGGTCGGGATGTAGGCGGACACGTCGTTCGCCTGGGTCTCGATCACCGGCAGCGCGGTGAGGGAGCCGGCGCCGTTCTCGTCGTTGAGCTTGGCGGCGCGCTCCAGCAGGCGGGAGTGGAGGTAGAACACGTCGCCCGGATAGGCCTCGCGGCCCGGCGGGCGGCGCAGCAGCAGCGACATCTGGCGATAGGCGACCGCCTGCTTGGACAGGTCGTCATGGATGATGAGCGCGTGCATGCCGTTGTCGCGGAAATACTCGCCCATGGCGGTGCCGGTGAACGGCGCCAGGAACTGCATCGGCGCGGCATCGGACGCCGTGGCGGCGACGATGATCGAGTAGTCGAGCGCGCCCTGCTCCTCCAGCACCTTCACGAACTGGGCGACGGTGGAGCGCTTCTGGCCCACCGCGACATAGACGCAGTAAAGCTTCTGGCTCTCCGGCGCATCGCCCGCGTTCAGCGGCTTCTGGTTCAGGATCGCGTCGAGCGCGACGGCGGTCTTGCCGGTCTGGCGGTCACCGATGATGAGCTCGCGCTGGCCGCGGCCGATCGGGATCATGGCGTCGATCGCCTTGAGGCCGGTCTGCATGGGCTCGTGCACGGACTTGCGCGGGATGATGCCCGGCGCCTTCACGTCGACGCGGCGGCGCTCGGTGAACTCGATCGGGCCCTTGCCGTCGATCGGGTTGCCGAGGGCGTCCACCACGCGGCCGAGCAGGCCCTTGCCCACCGGCACGTCGACGATGGCGCCGGTGCGCTTGACGGTCTGGCCTTCCTTGATCTCGCGGTCGGAGCCGAAGATCACGATGCCGACATTGTCGATCTCGAGGTTCAGCGCCATGCCGCGGGTGCCGTTCTCGAACTCGACCATCTCGCCCGCCTGGACGTTGTCGAGGCCATAGACGCGCGCGATGCCGTCGCCGACGGAGAGAACCTGGCCGACCTCGGAGACTTCCGCCTCCTGGCCGAAGTTCTGGATCTGCTCCTTGAGGATCGCGGAGATTTCAGCGGCTCGAATGTCCATCAGCGGACCTCTTTCATCGCATGCCGGATAGAATTGAGTTTGGTCTTCAGGGAAGCATCGACCATGCGCGAGCCGAGCTTCACGATGAGACCACCGAGGATGGACGGATCGACGGTCACGTCGAGATGCACGTCCTTGCCGGTCTGTTGCGCCAGCGCCTCCTTGAGGGCGGCGAGGTGGGCATCGCCGAGCGGCGCGGCCACCGTGACTTCAGCCGTGGTCTCGCCGCGGCTTTTGGCGACGAGGGCGGCATAATCGGTAATCATGCGCGGCAGCGAGAACAGGCGGCGGTTCTGGGCCACCAGACGCACGAAATTTCCGGCGAGGCCGGCAATGCCAGCTTTGTCGAGCACCGCAGCCATCGCCGCGAGCTGCTGCTCGGCGGTGAAGACCGGGCTGCGCACGAGCCGCGCCAAGTCCGGGCTTTCGGCCATCAGGCCAGACAGCCGGCCGAGGTCCGCCTGCACGGCATCGATGGCGCCGGCCTCTTCGGCCAGCTCGAACAGCGCGGTTGCATAGCGCCCCGCCATGCCTGACACGATCGTCTCCGCCACCCGCACCTCTCTCGGACTTGCGACCTGATGCGGCGCACCATGCGCGCTTCTGCCCAAGCCCTTGATCTGTTGGGAATATTCTAGTGTGACCCGCCCCGAGGGATAATCCCGCGCCGCGAAATCCCGGTGTGCCTAACACAGGCCGTTGAAGGCGGCAACATGACCGAAGATAGGCCGATATGCCGCATTGCCGCACCGTGAGCGCACCGCCGGCGCCCGGCTGGCCCCGCGAAGCCGCGCCAGCCGGTGATTTTACCCTAGGGCAGGTGCCGGCGGCCGCCGCCAAATCGCTCGGCGGGGCCGACGAAGAGTCGCAAAACAATGAGGCCCCGCCTGGCGGGCGGGGCCTCGGATACCTGCCCCAAAGGGGGCGCAGCCGGTGTCGCGCTCAGTTGGCCCGGCTGGTCTTTTCGGAGGTGGCCGGGAAGGCCGCGTTCTTCACCGAGCCCTTCATCAGCTCGATGGCGAGCTTGAGCTGGGTGTCGTCCTTGGCCTCCGGCGGCACGTAAGCGGGCGAGCCGGTCTGCTCCTCCTCGCCGTTCTTGAGATGCCCCTTCAGCGAGGACTCGCTGCGGCCGTCTCCGGTCGCGCCGAGCTTGGCCTTCTCTTCCTCCGGCAGGTCCTGCACCAGGATGATGTCGGGGTCGATGCCCTTGGCCTGGATGGAGCGGCCCGACGGCGTGTAGAAGCGCGCCGTGGTCAGGCGCAGCGCGCCGTTCTCGCCCTCGCGGCCGAGCGGGATGATGGTCTGCACCGAGCCCTTGCCGAAGGTGCGCGAGCCGAGCACCGTGGCGCGCTTGTGGTCCTGGAGCGCGCCGGCGACGATCTCGGAGGCCGAGGCGGAGCCGCCGTTCACCAGCACGATCACCGGCTTGCCCTTGGTCCGGTCGCCGCCGCGGGCATTGTAGCGCTGGGATTCCTCGGGATTGCGGCCGCGGGTGGAGACCACCTCGCCACGGTCCATGAAGGCGCTCGACACCTCCACCGCCTGGGTCAGGAGGCCGCCGGGATTGTTCCTCAGGTCGATGATGTAGCCGCGGATCTTGTCCGCGCCGATCTCGCTGGTGAGGTTGTCGATGGCCTTCTCCAGGCCGGCATTGGTCTGCTGGGTGAACTGGTTGATGCGGATATAGGCGATGTCATCCTGCTCCACCTTGGAGCGGACGGCCTGGATCTTGATGACGGCACGCGTCACCTTCACCTCGAAGGGCTTCTCGATGCCCTTGCGGGAGATGGTGAGCCGGATCGGCGCGCCGACCTCGCCGCGCATCTTGTCCACCGCCTCGGTCAGGGTCATCCCCTGGACCTGCTCGTCATTGAGCTTGGTGATGAGGTCGCCGGCCATCACGCCCGCCTTGGCGGCCGGAGTGTCCTCCATGGGCGCGATGACCTTGACCAGGCCATCCTCCATCTTCACCTCGATGCCGAGGCCGCCGAACTCGCCGGAGGTCTGCACCTGCATGTCGTGGTAGGTCTTGGCGTCCATGTAGGACGAATGCGGGTCGAGGTCCTGGAGCATGCCCTTGATGGCGGACTCCACGAGCTTGGAATCCTCGGGCTTCTCCACATAGTCCGACCGCACGCGCGCGAACACGTCGCCGAACAGGTCAAGCTGCCGGTAGGTATCTGAGGACGCGGCCTCGGCCGTCATCCCGAAGAAGAGCCGCGGCTGCACCACGGTGAACGCCACCAGCGCCCCGGCGGCTGCGCCGAAAAGAAACAAAGACGTCCGACGCATCATCCGCGCACCTTCCGACTATCCGTTGCTGCCGCCCACCAGGGAGCGGGATCGATCGACACCCCGTCCTTGCGGAACTCTACATACAATTGGGGCTGTCCCGAGGCTGGAGGACCGCCGGCCGGGGCTGAAGGCCCCGTGGGGCCCACCCTGCCCGCGCGGCCCATCACCGCCACCGGCTCGCCGGCCAGGACGAACTGGCCGAGGTCCACAGTGATCCGGTCCATGCCCGCCATGAGAATATGGTAGCCGCCGCCCGCATTGAGGATCAAGAGTTGTCCATAGCTGCGGAACGGGCCGGCATAGACCACCCAGCCGTCCGCCGGAGCACTTACGGGGGCGCCCGAGCGGGTGGCGATGGTGAGCCCCTTCTCGGCCCCGCCGGCGGCGTCCGGCGCGCCGAACTCGCGCAGCCGGACCCCGGCAACAGGAAGCGGCAGCAAGCCTTTGGCGTCGGTGAAGGCCAAAGCGGGGCGCAGCCGCGCCGGGTCGTCCTCCCGCCCGAGGTCGCGCCGTAAAGCCGGTTGCGGCGCCGGGGGGACCTGAAGGGCGGCCTCGGCGGCACGGGCCGCGGGCGGCACCTCGGCCTCCAGCCGGGTCACGAGATCGTGCACGTCGCCGCTCGCCTTGGCGACGCCTTCGGCCTGGGCGCGGTCTGCTGCCGGCAGGGGATCGTTCTCCTGCTGGCGACGCTGGCGCTCGCTGATGAGGGCGGTGAGGCGCGCGCGATCCTCCTCTAATACCGTCCCCAGCCGCGCCAGTGTGCCGCGGGCCTCGGCCAGCTCGCCGCGCACCCGCGACAGCTCGGTGAGGTCGGAGGCCAGCGTCTCCGCCTCGACCCTCAGTTCGGGCACCAGCGCGCCGAGCAGGATGGCCGAGCGCACCGCGTCGAGCGCGTCGTCCGGGCGCATCACCAGAGCCGGGGGCGGCTGGCGCCCCATGCGCAGCAGCGCCGCCAGAACCTGGGCGAGCACGCCGCGCCGCTCGGCGAGCGAGATGTCGAGCGCCTTGGCGGCCTGGTCGAGGCGGCCCATGCGCGCTTCCAGGTCGATGATGCGCTGCTCGATGTCGCGGGCGCGCCCGGAGGCGTCAACCAGCAGGCGGGAGAGCTTGCCGCGGTCGCCCTTGGCCGCCTCGATCTCCGCCTTGAGGCGCTCCTGGAATTCCCGGGTGCCGGCGACTTCGGCCTTCAGCGCCGCACCGTCGCTGCCCTTGGCGGGCGGCAGCGGCGGCAGCGGCGCCGCCTTCTGGGCGAGGCGCGCGGCACTCTCGGCACGCGCCGGCGACCCCGCCGCGGCGCAGGCGGCAAGGAGGGCGAGGGCGAAAAGGCCAGTCCGCGGCATCATGCCGGGATTCTCGCCGCAGGACGGTTGCGCAGTGGTAAAGGCCGGGCGGCCCGGCCCGGCTTTTTTGCCAGCCGCCCGGCTTCTCAGGCCTCCATGCCCTCCAGCTCGGAAATCATGCTCTCGATCAACGAGAGGCCGGTCTGCCAGAAGGCCGGGTCGCGGGCATCGAGGCCGAACGGGGCGAGCAGTTCGGAATGGTGCTTGGTGCCGCCCGCCGCCAGCATGTCCAGATAGCGCTCGGCGAAGCCGTCGGAGGCCTTCTCGTAGACCGCGTAGAGCGAGTTCACGAGGCAGTCGCCGAAGGCGTAGGCGTAGACGTAGAACGGCGAATGGATGAAGTGGGGAATGTAGGTCCAGAAGCTCTCATAGCCGGAGCCGAGATGGATCGCCGGGCCGAGGCTCTCGGTCTGCACCTTCATCCAGATCTCGCCGAGCCGGTCGGAGGTGAGTTCGCCCTCGCGCCGCTCGGTGTGGACGTGGCGCTCGAAGGTGTAGAAGGCGGTCTGGCGCACCACCGTGTTGATCATGTCCTCCACCTTCTGGGCGAGCATGATGCGGCGCGCCTGCGGCGTCTCGGCGGCGGCCAGCAGGCGGCGGAAGGTGAGCATCTCGCCGAACACCGAGGCGGTCTCCGCCAGCGTCAGCGGCGTCGGCGCCATGAGCGCGCCCTGGCGGCCGGCGAGCACCTGGTGCACGCCGTGGCCGAGTTCGTGGGCAAGCGTCATCACGTCCCGTGGCTTGCCCTGGTAGTTGAGCAGCACATAAGGGTGCGCGGACGGCACGGTCGGGTGCGCGAACGCGCCCGGCGACTTGCCGGGGCGCACCGGCGCGTCGATCCAGGACTTGTCGAAGAAGGCGCGGGCGATGTCCGCCATCTTCGGCGAGAAGGTGCCGTAGGCCTGGAGCACGGTGTCCTTCGCCTCGCCCCAGGCGATGTCGCGGGTCGCGACCTTGGGCAAAGGCGCGTTGCGGTCCCAGAATTCCAGCCGCTCCTTGCCGAACCAGCGCGCCTTCAGCGCATAATAGCGGTGCGACAGGCGCGGATAGGCGGCGGAGATCGCCGAGACCATGGCGTCCACCACCTCCTGCTCCACCCGGTTGGAGAGGTGGCGTGCCGAGGCGACGTCGGAGAAGCCCCGCCAGCGGTCGGAAATCTCCTTGTCCTTCGCCAGCGTGTTGGTGACGAGGGTGAACAGGCGCACGTTCTTGCCCAGGGTGTCGGCGAGCGCGAGGCCGGCGGCCCGGCGCACCTCCTCCTTGGGGTCCTGCATCAGGTTGAGCGTCGGCTCGATGGCCAGTTCCTGGCCGTTCACCTGGAAGCGCAGCGAGGAGATGGTCTCGTCGAACAGCCGGCTCCAGGCGCTGCGCGAGGGGCTCGCCTTCTCGTGGAACAGCTGCTCGATCTTGTCGTCGAGCTGGTAGGGCTTGTCCTTCCTGAGGTCCTCGATCCAGGGCCGGTAGTGGCCGAGCGCCGGCACCGCCATGGCGGCCTCCAGCTTGTCGTCGTCCAGCCGGTTCAGCTCCAGCGTGAAGAACAGCAGATGGGTGGAGGCGTCGGTCAGGCGCTCCTGGATGTCGCCGTAGAACTTGGCGCGCGCCGGGTCGGAGGTGTCGCCGGCATAGACCAGGCTGCCATAGGAGGCGATGCGGCCCATGAGGTCGTCGATCTCCTCGTAGCGCCGCACCGCGGCCGCGAGCGCCTCGCCGGCGTCGGGGCCGTCGAGGAGCGCAGCGAGCTTGCCCTTGTAGTCGGCCTCGAACGTGAGGCAGGCCGCATCCGAGGTCTTGAGGTCGTCGGCGAGCGCGGGCGCATCCATGCCGGCATAGAGGTCGGCAAGGTTCCATTCCGGCAGGTCCTGCGCCTCGGTGCTGGCGGCAAGGGCCGAGGCGGGGGCGGCACGCGGCGCGCTCGGCGCTGCGGGCGAGGGAAAGCCGGAGAAGGGAACGGACATGGAACCTCCGAAAAGCGGCGCCTTACTGCGGGCGTGGCGCCTGGGCTGAAATTGGGATGCGCGGCGCCCGATGCCAAGGGGTATCAGCAACGGGAGGCAGGCACGAGGGCACGCCAGGTCAGGACGGAGAAGCGGACCGGCTCTGCGGCAGGCGCCGCCGGAGCCGGGAGACGCGGACTGCGGAAAGAGGACTTCGGAAAGGCGATTCGAACAGCAATCTGGCAGCAGGCGATTCGGCCCTCCGCACCGCCCGCAGCGCCGGACGGACGGAAGCCCTGGCGCAAAATCCCCTGAAACGGCGCCGCGCCGCAAGGGGTCGCGGGCAAGCGGCGCCGCCTTAGACATCCCTTAACCATCGCCGGCCAAGCTCGCGCGGTATCATCTGCCTCGCCTCCCATCCCGGACGCCCATGACCTCCTCCCTGCTCCTCGTCGAGGACGATGCCGACGAGGCCCGCCGCCTCGCCGCGGCCCTCGCGCATCTCGGCCACCGCACCAGCTGGGTGGAGGACGGCGACGCCGCGCTCGACCGCCTGTCGCGCGAGCCGTTCGACGCGGTTCTGCTGGACCTCGTGGTGCCCGGCCTCGACGGCATGGGCGTGCTGCGCGCGCTCGCGGCCCGCGGCGACGCGACGCCGGTGATCGTGGCGGTGACGCCCGGCGGCCTGGACGGTGCGCGCTCGGCGATTCGCGCCGGGGCGTGCGACTTCGTGGTGAAACCGGCCGGGGCGCTGCGCCTGGAAGTGGCGATCGCCAATGCCCTCGCCCGCGGCCGGCCCGTGGCCGCCGCACCCGACGGGCGGACGCGCGACGGCGCCACGGTGATCCGCCTCGCCGACCGCATGGCGCCGAGCCTCGCCCCGGTCCGCACCGAAGGGCTCGATTTGCTCGACGACGCCGGCCATGTGCGCGCGCTCGACGCGGTGGAGGCGGAGCTGATCCGCTTCGCCTGCACGCTCTATGGCGGACGCCTGACCGAGGTGGCGCGGCGTCTCGGCATCGGCCGCTCGACGCTGTACCGCAAGCTGGCGGAGATCGAGGCGGCGCCTGCCGCTGAGGAAGTCATGCTCGGCGCGGCGCCCCTGGCCATCGCCGCCGAGTGAAAGCGGTGCGTTAACCATGCCGGGCCGGACCCGGGAACCACCATGGGCACCGTTTGTTGCCGGTGAGTTACAGGACGATGAAATCCCTGTGTCACGCAAGCTTGTGAGTTGATCGCCCGGCGGCGAAGCGGCACCAACGCTCCTCGCGGGCCATTCGGAGGAGATCTGACCCATGCACGGTAAGTTGCTGGGCGCACTTGAGCGTGCCGTGGCGCGCGGCCGGGACTTCAGGCGCCGGGACTTCAGGCGCATGGCGCCCGCAGGCGTGCTCGCCGTGATGCTGGCGACGGCGCCCGGCATCGTGCATGCCGAGCAGGACGACCTGCCCGGCACCGCCGAGCTTCCCGCCGGCGCGGCGAAGGCCTCCCCTCCCACCACCGTGTTCCGCCCCGGCTCCGTCGGGCCGATGTCGGTGCCGCCGGCGCAGACCGCATCTCCCGCCCCGCCCGCGGCGGCGCCCGTCACCCATTCCGCCGGCTTCGGCGCCTCGACCGCGGTGTCCGGCGTCGATAGCGCCGGAAGCGGCGAGCCGCACCAGGGCCAGGCGCACCAGGGCCAGCCGCCCGCGCCGCCGAGCCTTGCCGCTCCCGCACCGGCCGCGCCCGCGGCCCCGGTCCAGCAGGCGGCGCCGGCAGCGCCCGCCCAGATCGCCCCCGCCCAGGCCGCTCCCGCCCAGAGTGCGGCGCAGCCAGCGCCGGCCCCGAGCGTCGCCCAGGCCGACCCGCTTGGCCTGGTGGCGGGCGAGATCCGCGCCTTGCTGGTGCACCCGGAAAGCCTCACCGGCAACAAGACTTTCCAGGAGGGCCTCGCCGCCTTCTACGGCGCGCGCGACGGCCGCCCGGTGTTCGTCGACGCCGCCGGCTTCGATGCCCGCGGCAATGCGGTGATCGCCCGCCTGCGCGCGGCCGAGGAAGACGGCCTCGATCCGGACGACTATGCGGTGCCGCCGCTGCCGCGCCGGGCCGACGCCTTGACCCTCGCCCGCGCCGAGCTGCATCTCGCCGTGGCGGCCCTCACCTATGCGCGCCACGCCCAGGCCGGGCGCTTCGAGCCTTCGCGCATCTCCTCTCTGGTGACGCCGGTGCGCGACATCCCCGTGCCGGCCGCGGTGCTCGACGCTCTCGCCGCCGCGCCCGACGCCAATGCGGCGCTCGCCGCCTTCAACCCGCCCCATGCCGGCTACAAGGCGCTGAAGGCCAAGCTGAAGGAGGTCGCCGGACAGACCACGCCGAAGATCGCGCCGGTGGCCACCGGCCCGCTGCTGCGGCCGGGTGCGAGCGATCCGCGCGTGCCGTCTTTGCGCACCCGCCTCGGCACCTCGGGCGCACCCAACGATCTGGTCTATGACCCGGCGCTGGTGGATGCCGTGAAGGCGTTCCAGGAATCGAGCGGCGTCTCGCCCACCGGCAATGTGGGCGCCTCCACCGTCGCCGCCCTCAACAAGGATGCCGGCGGAGGCGGCGGCAGCCTCACCGCCGACGTGATCGCCAACATGGAGCGCTGGCGCTGGCTGCCGCGCGATCTGGGCGACGCCTATGTGATGGTGAACATCCCCGAGTATCTGGTGCGCATCTACCAGGGCGAGCGGAAGATCCACGAGACCCGGGTGGTGGTCGGCAAGCCGCAGACGCCGACGCCGCTGCTCAGCCGCGACATGCAGTATGTGGTGGTGAACCCGGCCTGGAACATCCCGCCCTCCATCGCCCGCAACGAGATGATGCCGCTGCTGCGGTCCGATCCGAGCGCGCTCGGCCGGCGCGGCATCCAGGTGGTGAGCAACGGTTCGGGCGGCGTCTCCTTCCGCCAGCCGCCGGGCGAGCGCAACGCGCTGGGGCGCATCAAGTTCATGTTCCCCAACGACCATTCGGTCTACCTGCACGACACGCCGTCGCGCTCGCTGTTCCAGAACGACCGCCGCGCCTACAGCCACGGCTGCGTGCGGGTGTTCGAGCCGCTGAAGTTCGGCGAGGTGATCTTCACCCTCGGCATGCCGGGCGACACCTGGACCGAGGGCCGCATCGCCAAGATGTTCGGCAGCCAGGAGCGCTACGTGAACCTGAAGCAGCGCTTCCCGGTGCACATCGTCTACTTCAATGCCATGGTGGACGAGACCGGACGGCTGCGCGTGCGCGAGGACCTCTACGGCATTAACGCGCAGGTGAAGACCATCCTCGGCCTCGAAGGGCGTCACCGGATCGCCGAGAACCAGACCACGCGCACCCGCTGAGCCGGGTCCTGCCGGTGCCGACCGCGGCACCGGCCCCCTCCCGACTGATTCGCCCCCGAGGCCCGTGGCGGGAAAGCCACGGTCAAGCGCGCACGCGCTCCGGCACGTTTTCGCCACAGTCCGCCACTACTCACGACGGCGTGACATGGGGGAGAGGGGCGTAAAGCCGCCCTTAACCGAACCCGACAAGACTCCGATTGCATCGCGCCGCGGCAACAGTCGCGGCACCGACCAGACCTGAGCCTCGGGTTCGAGCCATTGCACATCCTTCCTGCGCCGCTTCTTCTCCCCTCCCGTCTCGTCGGCGCAATCCGCCGGCTGAAGGTGGTGGGCCTCGGCGCCCTGCTCGCCTTGTGCGGCACCACATCGCTGCAGAATGCGGTGGCCAACGGCGACACCCGCACGCTGCTCATCCACCACACCCACACGGGCGAGAGCGGCACGTTCACCTTCAAGAAGGACGGCCGCTACGACAGCGCGGCGCTTGAGAAGCTCAACTGGTTCCTGCGCGACTGGCGCACCAACGAGCCCACCAAGATGGACCCGCAGCTGTTCGACATCGTGTGGGAGGTCTATCGCGAGACCGACGCCACGGCGCCGATCCAGGTGGTGAGTTCCTACCGGTCGCCCGCCACCAACGCCATGCTGCGCTCGCGCAGCCGCGGCGTGGCGAAGACCTCCCAGCACATGCTGGGCAAGGCGATGGATTTCTTCATTCCCGGCGTCGACCTGGTGCGTCTGCGCGAAGCGGGGCTCAGGCTCCAGCGCGGCGGCGTCGGCTTCTATCCCACCTCCGGCTCGCCGTTCGTGCACATGGACACCGGATCGGTGCGGCACTGGCCGCGCATGAGCCACGACCAACTCGCCCGCGTGTTCCCGGACGGCAAGACCGTCCACGTACCCTCCAACGGCCGCCCTCTCGCCAAGTATGACGTGGCCCTGGCCGAGATCGAGGCCCGCGGGTCGCGACCCGGCGTGGCGGTGGCCTCCGCCGATGCCGGCAAGGGCGTGAAGAGCTTCTTCAACAAGCTTATGGGCCGCAAGGACGAGGACGACGACGAGGGTGGCGCGCCCGAGCCGCAGGTCCAGGCGGTGGCGGCCGCCACCCCGGCGCCGCCGGCCCGGCCTGCGGCCGCCGCACCGCCCGCCGCCG
>NZ_RCTF01000014.1 GCF_003667445.1 Xanthobacter tagetidis
TCCACCCAACGGCTCGCCCCGCGCTTCGTTTTCCTGGCGCCGCGCCGGCGGCCCGGTGGATGCCCCGGACAAGCCGTGGCATGACGGCTGTTAGGGGGGCCAGAGCGTGGTCATCTCCATTCCCCCCCCCGTCACGCCTCCGGCTTGTTTCACCACCGTCATCCCCCGGCTTGTCCGGGGGATCCACCCAACGGCTCGCCCCGCGCTTCGTTTTCCTGGCGCCGCGCCGGCGGCCCGGTGGATGCCCCGGACAAGCCGTGGCATGACGGCTGTTAGGGGGGCCAGAGCGTGGTCATCTCCATTCCCCCCGTCACGCCTCCGGCTTGTTTCACCACCGTCATCCCCCGGCTTGTCCGGGGGATCCACCCAACGGCTCGCCCCGCGCTTCGTTTTCCTGGCGCCACGCAGGCGGCCCGGTGGATGCCCCGGACAAGCCGGGGCATGACGGCGGTTGGGGGCAAGAGCGCGGTCATCTCCATCCCCCCCGTCACGCCTCCGGCTTGTTTCACCACCGTCATCCCCCGGCTTGTCCGGGGGATCCACCCAACGGCTCGCCCCGCGCTTCGTTTTCCTGGCGCCGCGCCGGCGGCCCGGTGGATGCTCCGGTCAAGCCGGAGCATGACGGCGGTTGGGAGGAAGCGGGAAGGGGAAGCCGGAATCGGGAAGCCGGCCGGGACGTCGGAACGCAGGAACGAGCGGAAGGGGGGAGGGCCTTGCCGCTCCCGTTCCCGCCGGGAAGGGTCACGCCCGGGCGGCGGCCTTTGCCGGTTCCGGCGCGGCCTCGAAGGCGAGGCGGGCGGCGCGGTGCGCCTCTTCCACGTGGCGCACCGCCGCGGCGCGCGCGGCTTCGGGATCGGCCTTCTCCACGGCGTCGAGAATGGCCTTCATCTCCGCATGGCTCTGCTTGCCGCGGTCCGGCAGCGACATGGAGCGGGCGCGCAGGAAGTTGATGCGCGCGAGCAGGCCCTGCAGCGTCTCCTCGATGATGCGGTTGCCGCACACCCGGGTGATCTCGCGGTAGAAGTCGGCGGTGGCGGCGATGCGCCCCTCCGCGTCGTCGGCGCGCACCGCCTTGGCGAAGGCGGCGAGCGCCGCCGTCATGGCCTTCACGTCCGCGGGCGTGGCGTTGCGGGCGCACAGCGCGGCCGCCTCGCCCTCCAGCAGCGCGCGCACCTGGTAGATCTCGCCGGCGTGCTCCAGCGTGAGGATCGGCACCTGCGGCCCGCGGTTGGGGATGATGGAGACCAGGCGCTCGGCCTCAAGGCTCCTGAGCGCCTCGCGCACCGAGGGGCGCGAGACGCCGAGCATCCCGCACAGGTCCACCTCCACCAGCCGGTCGCCCGGCTTGAAGATGCCGGCGATGATGGCGGAGCGCAGCTTCTCCACCGCCTGCTGCTGGACGGTCTTCGGCGAGACGCGCAGATCGGAAGGACGCACGGTTCAACCTCGGCCAAGCTGGCGCGGACCCTGACGCCGGAAAACGGTGTAGCTCGCCTTGAACCAGTCGTTGGCCGCAAGGCGCGCGCGCCACTCGGTCCCGCGCGCCTTCTCGCGCTCCGGCGAGGCGAGGGCGCGCGAATCCGCAAGGTAATGCAATGCCAGATGGGTATAGGGCTCGGGGAGGCCGTCGGCAATGCGCAGGCGCCGGACCATCAGCCAGTCCGGGTTCGCCATGAGCAGCGGGATGTGCTCGGTCTCGTACCAGGAGTCGAACTCGGCCTGCGCCGCCGCCGGCACGGTGAAGGACACCGCGTAGAGGACCGGCGCGTCGATCGGATCGAACGCGCCGGGCTGCGCCTTCACGAAGGACTCGTCGGCGAGATAGCGCGTGAAGCCGGTGACGTTCTTCAGCATCCAGGCGGTCAGCTCGGAGGGCTGCTCCTTCACCACCTTGTAGGCGGGGGATGACATGACGCCGAGCGTCGCCATCTCGTAGACGGCGAGATAGCCCTTGCCGTCCTCGCGCGCATAGCGCTGCGCGCTGACGAAGCCGGGGCACGCCATGCGGACGGGGATGTGCTCCTCGTCGTACCAGCGGTGGAACTTGTCCTCGAAGTCGGGACCGGGCGTCATTTCGGAGAACAGGATCGACGGCGCCTTGGTTTGCATCTGTGATCTTCCGATTGACAAATTGTCTGACAAAGTCATAGTCGGCCGACCGCTGAAGTCAAGCCTTCGAGAGATCCGCATGCAGCTCAATGTGCGCCGAACCATCGTCACCGTGGAGGACCGCAACGAGGCCGAGGGGCGCAAGGCCGCCGCGCCGGTGCGCAAGGTGGCGGTCGTCGCGATCGTCGAAAATCCGCTCGCCGGGAAGGGCTATGTGGACGACCTGAAGCCGCTGATCGCGGCGAGCGTCGACCTCGGTGCATTCATCGCCGCGCGCGCCGTGGAGGCGCTCGGCCCCCACAAGGCGCAGAGCTACGGCAAGGCGGGCATCGTCGGCCTCGCCGGCTACCAGGAGCACGCCAACGCGCTGCTGACCACGGCCTTCGCGAACCCGATCCGCGACGCCATCGGCGGCGGCGACGCCTGGATCTCGTCCATGACCAAGGTCGCCGCTCCGGGCACGATGATCGACGTGCCCATGAACCACAAGGACGACGTCTATGTGCGCTCGCACTATGACGGCATGTCGGTGGTGGTGCCGGACGGCCCGCAGCCGGACGAGGTGGCGATCATCTTCTGCCTCGCCAGCGGCGGCCGGCTGAACGCGCGCGTGGGCGGCATGACCCATGACGAGGTCGAGGCGCGCAAGGCCAAGGCCTCCGCCTGAGCAGGGAGGGCGCATCCATGCGCACGGCGATCGTCAATCTCGGCCGGATCGTCACCGGCGACCTCTCCGCCCCGGTGACGCCGGGCGACGGCATCCTCATGGCGGACGGCCGCATCGAGGCGGTGGGCACGCTCGGCGCCGCCGCGGTGGAGGCCTGCGACGTGGTGATCGACGCGGGCGGCGCGACGGCCATTCCGGGCCTGATCGATTCCCACGTCCACATCACCTTCGGCGACTACACGCCGCGCCAGAAGACGGTGGGCTTCCTGGAGAGCTACGTCCATGGCGGCGTCACCACCGCCATCAGCGCCTCCGAGGTGCACGTGCCGGGGCGGCCGAAGGACGTGGCGGGCGTGAAGGCGCTCGCGGTCGCCGCCATGAAGTGCTTCGAGACCTACCGGCCGGGCGGCATGCGGGTGCATGCCGGCTCGCTGATCCTGGAGCCCGGCCTGGCCGAGGCCGACTTCGCCGAGCTGGCGAGGCTCGGCGTGTGGATGGTGAAGGCCGGCTTCGGCGCCTTCGCCACGCCCTACGAGTATGCCCCGCTCGTCGCCATGGCGCGGGCCCACGGCATGGTCTCCATGGTGCATACCGGCGGCTCTTCGATCCCCGGCTCGTCGGGCATCTGGGCCGACCATGTGCTGAAGATCGCGCCCGACGTGTCCTACCATGTGAACGGCGGCCCCACCGCCATTCCGGACGCCGACTTCCCGCGTCTCGTGGGCGAATCGGATGTCGCGATGCAGGTGTGCACCGCGGGCAATCTGCGCACCACGCTGCTGGTGGGCAAGCTGCTGGCCGAGGCCGGGCGGCTCGACCGGCTGCTGGTGGCCACCGATACGCCCACGGGCAGCGGGATCATGCCGCTCGGCATGTTCTACACCATCAGCCACCTCGCCTCGCTGGGCGGCATGGCGCCGGAGATCGCCATCGCCGCGGCCACCGGCAACAATGCCCGCGTCTACCGGCTCAACAGCGGCATCATCGCCCCCGGCCGGGACGCCGACGTGGTGGTGATCGACGCCTGCGCCGGCGGCTCGCAGAACGACGCGCTGGCCGGCCTCGTGAACGGCGACGTTCCCGCCGTGGGCGCGGTGGTCACGGCCGGCGTGCCGCGCGTGGTCGGCCGCTCGCGCAACACGCCCGAGACCACGAAGAAGGTGCGGGTGGCGAAGAATACGGTGCCCCAGGACTTCGGTGGCGCCGGCCACTGAATCCGCGCGCCGCGCCGGTCTCCGACAAGGCCGCCTCCTGACGGGAGGCGGCCTTTTTCGTGCGCGGGTGCGGCCGGGCCGGGTGCTGGATGTCGGCCGGAAGCGCGTCTGCGTTAGGCAGGTTCGGCCCGTTTCGTGGCGCACAACAAGGCTAATGCTGAAAAATTTAGCTTCGATCCGTAGGCATATTGACATCCGGTGCCGATGCGCATGAAGATTGTCTGACGTTCATATTTTCAGATAACCAGAGGGACCAGAACATGACCTGGAAATATGCTCTCGCGCTGCTGCCGGCGCTGCTGGCCCCCGGCATTGCCGGGGCGCAGGACTTTCCCACCAAGCCCGTGACCCTGGTGGTGCCCTATGCCCCCGGCGGCTCGTCGGACATCATGGGCCGCAGCGTCGCGCAGAAGCTCACCGACATGTGGAAGCAGCCGGTGGTGGTCGAGAACAAGCCCGGCGCCACCACGACCGTCGGCGCCGCCTATGCCGCCAAGCAGCCGGCGGACGGCTACACCATGATGGTCGCGCCGCCGCCCTTCATCATCACCCAGCACGTCTATCCGGACCTGCCCTACACCACCTCGAGCTTCGAGCCGGTCTCGCTGATCGCCTATTATCCCCTGGTGCTGGTGGTGAACGCCAATCTGCCGATCCACAATCTGAAGGAGCTGGTGGAGTACGCGAAGAAGAATCCCGGCCTCACCTATCCCTCGCCGGGCGCCGGCACCACGCCCCATCTGATCGGCGAGATGCTGGCCCAGAACGAGAAGATCGACCTCGTCCACGTGCCCTACAAGAGCGGCGGGCAGGGGGTGGTGGACCTCGTCGCCGGCCGGCTCCAGTTCTATGCCGGGGTACCGACCGAGGTGATGCCGAACATCAAGGCCGGCAAGCTGCGGCCGATCGCGGTGCTGGCGCCCACGCGCTCCGCCCAGTTGCCCGACGTGCCGACGTCCACCGAAGCCGGCTTCCCGTTCCTGCAGGCGCAGTCCTGGACCTCGATCGTGGTGCCGAAGGGCACCCCCAAGGCGATCGTCGACAAGATGAGCGCCGACCTCGCCAAGGTCGCGGCCGATCCCGAGCTGCGCGCGCGCATGGAGCCCCAGGGCGCCGTGTTCGTGGGCTCGACCCCGGAGGAACTGGCGAAGTTCTACAAGGAAGAGGACGCCCGCTTCGGGCCGCTGGTGAAGGCCATCGGCCTCAAGCCGGAGAAGTGACCGGCCGCCCCGCGCGGCGCCTCATGCGCCGCCGCGGAGCGCGCTCCGTTCAGCCGCCGATGCCGGCCCGGCGCCCCGTTTGAGGAGGGGCGCCGGACGGCCCGGCGCGCCCATTGGAGCGCCGGTCCCGGCGGACAGCGCTCAACCATCCAGGGGGATGACCATGCTGAAGACCCTCGTGCGCGCCGCGGCCGCGGCGCCGCTGGCTGCGCTCGCCTTTTTTGCCGTGCCGCCGGCTTCCGCCCAGGACTGGCCCACCAAGCCGGTGCACCTGATCGTCCCGTTCTCGCCCGGCGGCGTCACCGACATCGCCGCGCGGGTGGTGGGCCAGAAGCTCTCCGAGATGTGGGGGCAGCAGGTGGTGGTGGAGAACCGGCCCGGCGCCGGCGGCACCATCGGCGTCGACGCGGCGGTGCGTTCGGCGCCCGACGGCACCACGCTCCTGATGGCCACCAATGGCGAGATCACCATCAATCCGGCCCTCTACAAGAACCTGACCCACGATCCGCAGAAGGATCTGGTCCCCATCGCCATGGTGACCAACACCCCGCTGCTCTGGGCGGCGAACGCGAATGCGCCCTACGGCTCGCTGGTGGAGTTCATCGCGGCCGCCAAGGCCAAGCCCGGCGACATCGCCTATTCCTCGCCCGGCGCCGGCACCATGAACCACCTCACCGCCGAATGGTTCGCCATGATCACCGGCACCAAGCTGCTGCACGTGCCCTACAAGGGCGGCGCGCCGGCGGCGGCGGCCATCGCCGGCGGCGAGGTGCCGGTGAGCGTGCTGGCGGTCTCGTCCGCTCTGCCGCACGTGAAGTCCGGCAAGGTGAAGGTCCTCGGCATGACCACGCAGGAGCGGACCAAGCTCGCGCCCGACTGGCCCTCCGCGCGCGAGGCCGGCATCGCCGATTTCGACGCCTCGATCTGGGTCGGGCTGTTCGCCCCCAAGGGCACGCCCGCCGGTATCGTCGCCAAGGTGGCGAAGGACCTGAAGGCGGCGATCGCCGATCCCGCCGTGGTGGCGCGCCTCAACACCGCCGGCGCGGAGGCGGCGGGCCTCGACGGCGAGGCGTTCGTCGCCCGCATCAGGGCCGACACCGCGCGCTATGCGCAGATCATCAAGGCCGCGGGGATCGAGATCAACTGACCCCGCCCCCCGCCCGGCCCGTGGCCGGGGCGGGGGCGCCCCACCCGGTCAGGCGGCGATCTCCGGCTGCTGCGGTCCGTTCTCCGCGAGGGCTCCGAAGCACGCCAGGGTGCGCCGGGCCCAGTGGGCCGAATCGTAGCGGCGCACCTGCTCCAGCATCGCCGCCAGCCGCTCCTTCTGCTCCTCGGCCGGCATGTCGAGCGCCTGGTCGATGGCGGAATCCATGTTGCGGTTGGAGTAGGGGTTGGCCATCACCGCCGTCGGCAGCTCCACCGCCGCGCCGGTGAACTCGGACAGCACCAGCGCCCCAGACATCATGTCGGCGCGGGACGCCACATACTCCTTGGCGACCAGATTGAGCCCGTCGCGCAGGGGCGTGATCCAGCACACGTCGGCGCAGCGATAATAGGCCACGAGTTCCTCGAACGGGATCGCCGAGGTGAACAGAACCAGCGGCTGCCAGGAGAAGGTGGCATACTTGCCGCTGATCCGGCCGGCGATCTGCTCGATCTCGCGCTGCACGTTGCGATAGACCGTCATGCCGGCATTGGCCGCGACCGACGTGACCATCAGCTGAACGTTCTCGCGCAGTTCCGGCCGGCGCTCCAGCAGCCGCTCATAGGCAAGCAGCAGGTCGCGCGTGCCCTTGGTGTAGTCCGAGCGGCCGACCGAGACGATGAACTTCCGCCCGCCGAGCGTGGCCCGGATTTCCGCTTCCCGCGCGCGGGTCGCCGGGCTGCGGCTCAATTCATCGATGTAGGCCGCATTGGTGCCGACCGGCAGCGCCTCGATGGCGATCTCGCGCCCCTCATAGCCGATGCGGGTGGGCACCTGCGGCACCGAGAGCGCCATGCCGTAGGGCGACAGTCCGTCGCCCACCGGCACCTCCTCGATCAGGTCCACCGGCTTGAGGCTGCGCGCGGTGGAGACGAAGTTCATGGCATAGCGCGGCACGTGGAAGCCCACGAGGTCGCAGGCGAGCAGGCTCTCCACGATCTCCGCGCGCCACGGCAGGATGTTGAACATGCTGGGCTCCGGGAAAGGCGTGTGGTGGAAGAACGCCACCTTCACGTCCGGCCGGAACTGCTTCACGTAGCGCGGCACGAGCCACAGATTGTAGTCGTGCACCCAGACCACGGCATTTTCCGCCGCCTCGGCCACGGCGGCCTCGGCGAACAGCCAGTTCACCTCGCGAAAGGTCTCCCAGTCCACCGGATCGTAATTGTACTTCTCCGGAAAGGAATGGAGGATCGGCCAGAGCGCCTCCTTGGACGTGACGTGGTAGAAGCTGCGCACCTGGTGCGCGGTCAAAGGCAGGCGGGAGACGTTGTAGGTGCCGTAGGAATCCTCGATCCGCACCACCCGCTCGAAGTGCTTCTTCGCCTTCGGATCCACCTGCTTCCAGGCGACCCAGGCGGCCTGATCCACCGCGCCGAAGAAGCTCTTGAGGGTCGGCACGATGCCGTTCGGGCTCGAATGCTCCTGGTAGAGCGTCTTTCCGTCCTCCACCACCTCCTCGAAGGGCTGCCGGTGGTAGACGATGACGAGGTCCGATTTCTTCATTCTGCTCCCCCTTCCATGAAGCCGTGATGCGCGAGCGCATCGGCAATCCCGGCCGCGCCGGGAAGCCGGCTCAGATAGACATCGGGCAGGTTCGCGACCGCGCGCACCAGCGCCGGCTCCGAATTGCCTACGGCGACGCCCGCGAACGGCGTGCTGAGCAGGGACAGATCGTTGAGCGTGTCGCCCGCGCACAGGACCCGTTCGGGCGCGATGGACAGATGCCGGATCACCCGCTCCAGCGTCGGGCCCTTGGAGACGCCGCGGGGCAGCACGTCGAAGAAGGTGTCGGCGGACGTCAGGCAGTCGAAGCCGGCCGCCTCGACCTTCTCCCGCGCGCTCGGACGCAGGGCGGCAGGGTCGTAGCAATAGCTCATGCGGTAGCGGAACTCGGTCGGCTGGGGCGTCAGGCCCGGCTCGCCCTTCAGGAGTTCGCGCACCCGCGCGCCGGCATCGCGCCAGGCCTCGGCGATGGGGCGCTCCAGCTCGGCCAGCGGGACGAGGCCGGCGCCGCCGGCAATGGTCGTGCCCACGTCGCCGATGACGAAGTCCGGCCGGGGGACGCCGCGCGCTGCCAGCGCCCGCACGAACGGCAGATCGCGGCCGGTCACGAACACCAGGGTGATCTCGGCGCGCCGCGCCTCGATCCAGCGATAGAGGTCGGCGCGCTGGAGGTCGCTGCCGCCGAGAAAGGTGCCGTCGAGGTCGGTCGCCAGCACCAGCCGCGCGCCTGCGCGCCCCATCAGGCGCACCCCTCGATGGGCATGCCCGGGGCAGCGGCCGGACGCGGCAGTTCGAGCGCCAGGCCGCGCGGCTCTGCGCGCAGGGGGCGGTCGAGCAAAGCGGCCATGGCTTCCGCCATGGGCATGCCCTCCACCACCGCGCGGACCGCCTCGCAGATCGGCATGTCCACGCGAAGCCGGCGGGCGAGGTCGGTGACGGAGACCGCATTCTCCACCCCCTCGACCACCACCGGCCGTCCGTCGAAGATGTCGGCGGCGGAGCGGCCCATGGCGAGGCCCATGCCGTAGCGCATGTTGCGCGACTGCTCGGACGAGCAGGTCAACGTGAGGTCGCCCACGCCCGAAAGCCCCGCGACCGTGTCGCGCTGGCCGCCGAGCGCCTCGCACAAGGCGGCGATCTCGGCGAGCCCGCGGGTGATGATGGCCGCGCGCGTGTTGGCGCCGAAGCCGAGGCCGCTCGCCATGCCGCTCGCCAGCGCCAGCACGTTCTTCACCGCCCCGCCCACCTCGACGCCGGTCACGTCCGCGCTCACGTAGGGCCGGAAGGTCTGGCTGGCGAGGGTCACCGCGACGCGCGCGGCGAGCGACGCCTCGCCCTTGGCGCCCACGTCGCGCGAGGCGACCGTGACGGCGGTGGGATGGCCCGCGGCCACCTCATGGGCGAAGGTCGGGCCCGAGAGCACCCCGAGGGGCGAGCCCGGCAGCTCGCGCGCCGCCACCGCCTCCAGCAGGAGGCCGGTGTCGCGCTCGATGCCCTTGGCGCAGATGACCACCGGAACGCCGCCGGGCAGGACGTCGGCGAGGCTGCGGCAGACCGCGCGCAGATGCTGCGACGGCACCGCCAGCAGGACCGCCTCCGCCGCGCGCGTCGCATCGGCCAGGATGCCGGTGGCGCGGATCGCGCCGGGCAGCGGCACGCCGGGCAGGAACGTCGCGTTGACACGGGTGCGCGCGATCGTCTGCACCACTTCCGGCTCGCGCGCCCAGAGGGCCGCGCGACGGCCGGCGCGCACCGCCGTCACCGCCAGCGCCGTGCCCCAGGCGCCGGCACCGACGATCGCGAGGTCGGCGAAGGCGCCATCGTTCCGGGGGCGCCAGTTTTCGTCATGATGATGCTTCATGGGCTGTCGTTGTCTCCTGCCTCCTTCGGTCCGCCGGACGTGCCGCGGCGGCCGATGGGTGTTCAGGGCCGGCCAGCGGCCCCGGCGGGTTGAGAGAACGACTGGGTTGAGCCGGCAGCGAAGCGGCGGCTCGCAAGACCACTTTTCACCAATCCTTGGGGGATCCCCGGCGCCGGTGTGCGCACCCCAAGATGATGCAGAGACGTGTGGACTTATCCCTGCGCCAAGCCCGATCAGACAGCAATCAAACGCGATCACACCGAAGCACAATGTGCTCCGTATGGGCCAATTGATGAAGTCATTCCCCCGGCGACGCGCATATGAGCGCTGAAGACGCTGCAACCAATGCGCCAATCAAGGCGCGGCAGCGACGCGAAATGAGGCCTCTAGCCTCCGATAGGTCAAGACATCTACCGCATCGCTTGCGGAAAGTCCAGTCCGTGGCGAAATTGGGGCTTCGGCCGGCGCGCGGCGGCGATATCAGTGGCTTAGGGGACGCTGCGGCGGGCCATCGGCGCGGCGGTGCTCCGCCACCGGTTGCGAGGGCGGTTCACCGATCAAGTTGCTTCGAATTGATCGGATCGCGCTCTAGATCAGCTTCAGCCCCTTGAGGCTCGCATGGCCTTCCTTGCCGACGATGATGTGGTCGTGGACCTCGATGCCCAGCGGCTTCGCCACGTCGATGATCTTGCGCGTCATGTCGATGTCGGCGCGCGAGGGAGTCGGGTCGCCGGAGGGATGGTTGTGGGCGAGGATGATGGCGGTGGCCGACAGTTCCAGCGCGCGCTTCACCACCTCGCGCGGATAGACCGGGGCATGGTCCACCGTGCCGGTGTTGAGCACCTCGTCGGTGATGAGCTGGTTGCGCTTGTCGAGGAACAGGACGCGCACCTGCTCGCGGTCCTGGAACGCCATGGAGGTCCGGCAATAGTCGAGCACCGCGCTCCAGGAGGACAAAGCCGGGCGGCGCTTCACCTGCCCCTTGGCGAGGCGCTGGGCGGCGGCCTCCACCAGCTTCAGCTCGGTGATGATGGCCTGCTTCACGCCGGGGATCTCGGCGAGCAGCGCCGGCGGGGCGGCGACCGCCTCGGCGAAGGAGCCGAACCGGTCGACCAGCGCCTTGGCGAGCGGCTTCACGTCGCGCCGCGGCACCGCGCGGAACAGCACCAGCTCCAGGAGTTCGTAATCGGCGAGCGCCTGGGCGCCGGCCTCGCGGAAGCGCTCGCGCAGCCGGTCGCGATGCCCGTGGAAGTGGGGGGCCTCGGCGACGCCGTCCTCGGGCTCTTCCGCCATGGCGCTTGCCGTCAGGCGATCTGGTAGGGCGGCTTGTGGTAGCCCTTCGGGCTCAGGGTGAATATCTCCACCCCGGTTTCGGTCACGCCCACCGCATGCTCGAACTGGGCCGAGAGCGAGCGGTCGCGCGTCACGGCGGTCCAGCCGTCCGAGAGCACCTTCACGTGCGGGCGGCCGAGATTGATCATCGGCTCCACGGTGAAGATCATGCCCGGCACCAGCTGCGGGCCTTCCCCGCGCCGGCCCACATGGACGATGTTCGGCTCGTCGTGGAACACCTGGCCCACCCCGTGGCCGCAGAAGTCGCGCACCACGCTCATGTGCTGCGGCTCCACGAAATCCTGGATCGCCGCGCCGATGTCGCCCACATGCCCGCCGGGGCGGATGGCGGCGATGCCGCGCATCATGGATTCGTAGGTGACCTCCAGCAGCCGCTCGGCCCGACGCGGAATGGCGCCGATGGCGAACATGCGGCTTGAATCGCCGTACCAGCCGTCGAGCACCAGCGTCACATCCACATTGACGATGTCGCCCTCCCGCAGCGGGCGGGGATTGGGCATGCCGTGGCACACCACATGGTTCACCGAGGTGCACACCGAATGGCGGTAGCCGCGATACATCAGCGTCGCCGGATAGGCGCCGTTGGCGAGGGCGAAGTCGAAGATCAGCTGGTCGATGGCCTCGGTGGTGACGCCGGGGCGCACCATCTCCGCCACCGCGTCGAGCGCGCGCGCGGTCAATTGGCCGGCGCGGCGCATGCCCTCGAAGCCCTCGGGCCCGTAGAGCTTGATGTGTCCGGTCTTGCGGAGCGGCGCGCTCGCCGCTGCTACGTAGCTCATCGACATTGCCTTGCGGCGCCGGCCGGTCGCCGACGCTGTGATCCTGCCTCCAGATTTAGGCCAGTTGACCGGCAAAGCAAGCGCGGCGCGCGTGTGGCGCCGCGCCCGGCATCCCCCCGGCCCGGCCGCGCATGTTATGGAAGGGCACAGGGCGGGCGATTCCCCGCCCGGCCGTCCGGGGTCCGTCCATGCCGCCGAAGCCGTCCACCCCCGGGGCGCCCGCGCGCCTCGATACCGCCGCCGGCGCCCCGCGCCGCGGGCGGCCGCCGGCTGCGGCGCGGGGGCTCGGCTTCGCCCGCGAGGCCGCGCTGCTGCAGAGCGGCCTGCTGCCGGTGGCGGGCGCGGACGAGGTGGGCCGCGGCCCGCTGGCCGGGCCCGTGGTCGCCGCCGCCGTGATCCTCGATCCCGCCCGGGTGCCGCAGGGCCTCGACGATTCCAAGAAGCTGCCCAAGGCGCGCCGCGAGGCGCTGTACCTCGAAATCTGCGCCACCGCGCACATCGCCGTGAGCCTCGCCCCGCCGGCGCGCATCGACCGCGACAACATCCGCCAGGCGACCCTGTGGGCGCTCGCCAATGCGGTGCGCGCGCTGCCGGTGAAGCCCGCTTTCGTGCTGGTGGACGGCAACGACCCGCCGGCCTTGGCCTGCCCGGTGGAGGCGATCGTCGGCGGCGACGGGCTGATCGCCTCCATCGCCGCCGCCTCCATCGTCGCCAAGGTGACGCGCGACCGGCTGATGGCGCAGCTCGGCCTCAGCTTCCCGGACTACGGCTTCGAGCGGCACATGGGCTACGGCACCGCCGAGCACGGTGCGGCGCTGGTGAAGCACGGCCCCTGCATCCACCACCGCCGCTCGTTCGCGCCGGTGCGTGCGCAGCAGCTCGGCCTGTTCCCCGCGGAGGATGCGGCGGAGTAGGCGGTCGGGGCGTGCGGGACCTCAGTGGTAGCCCTCGCCCTCGCGCACCTTGCCGCGGAAGATCCAGTAGACGAACACGATATAGCCCAGCACCACCGGCAGCAGGAAGATCACGCCGATCAGCATGAAGATCTGGCTCGGCACCGCCGCCGCGGTCTGCCACACGGTGAGGGAGGGCGGCACCAGATAGGGGAAGGTGGAGATGGCGAGGCCCAGGAAGCCGAGCAGGAACAGCCCCACCGTGCCGAAGAAGGGCAGCATCTCCCGCCCCTCCTTCAGCCAGCGCCAGACCAGATAGGCCACCAGCGCGGTGACGATCGGCACCGGGGCCAGGTAGAAGATATTGGGGGTGGAGAACCAGCGCACGGCGATGCGGTCGAAGGCGAGCGGGGTCCACAGGCTCACCGCCGCCATGAAGGCGAGCACCGCGTAGAGCAGAGGCAGCGCCTGGGTCCGGGCGCGCGCCGCGAGCGCGCCCTCGGTCTTGATGAGCAGCCAGGTGGCCCCCAGCAGGCCATAGCCCGCCACCACGCCGAGCCCGCACAGCAAGGCGAACGGGGTCGCCCAGTCGAGCGGGCCGCCGGCGAACTGGCCGTTGGCCACCGTGATGCCCTGCACCAGGCCGCCGAGGATCACGCCCTGGCTGAAGGCGGCCACCAGCGAGCCGCCGGAGAAGGCGAGGTTCCACCACCGCCGGCTCGACGCCGCCACCCAGCGGAACTCGAACGCGACGCCGCGGAACACCAGCGCCAGCAGCATGATGATGACCGGCAGGTAGAGCGCCGGCATCACCACCGCATAGGCCTGCGGGAAGGCGACCCACAGGCCGCCGCCGCCGAGGATGAGCCAGGTCTCGTTGCCGTCCCAGAACGGCGCCACCGTGTTCATCATGGTGTCCCGCTGCTTCTCCTCCCGGGCGAAGGGGAACAGGATGCCGATGCCCAGGTCGAAGCCGTCGAGGATCACGTACATGATCACCGCGACGCCGATGATGAGGCCCCAGATGACGGGCAGGTACCATTCCATGGTCCGCTCCTGTGCCTTATTCGCCGGGGGTGATCTGGCCCTCGCCGTGGGCGGCGGCCAGCGGACGGGTGGGGCGCTCCTTGCGCGGCGGCTCGATCAGCGTGCCGCCCGGCCCCTTCACGATCAGCCGGTTCATGAAATAGAGGCCGGTCGCGAAGACGATGGAATAGACGATGATGAACAGCACCAGCGTCACCGCCACGCTCCAGCCGATCACCGGCGAGACCGCGTCGGCGGTGCGCAGGATGCCCTGGATCACCCAGGGCTGGCGGCCCTGCTCGGTGACGATCCAGCCCGACAGGATGGCGATGAAGCCGAGCGGCCAGGCGAGCGAGGCCGGCCACAGGTACCAGCGCGTCTCGAACACCTTGCGGCGCCACAGGAGGAACGCCCCCACCCAGCCGAACAGGATCATCACCACGCCGACCCCCACCATGGCGCGGAAGCCGAAGAACGGGCCGATCACCGGCGGGCGGTCCTGCGGCGGGAAGTCCTTCAGCCCCGGGAACAGGCCGGTGAGGGAGTGGGTGATCATCAGCGAGGCGCCGCCGGGGATCGAGATTTCGTAGAGGTTCTTCTCGGCCTTCGCGTCGGGCCAGGCGAACAGCACCAGGGGGGCCGGCTTGGAGCCGTCCCAGTGAGCCTCGATGGCGGCGATCTTGGCCGGCTGGTACTTGGCGGTGTTGAGGCCGTGGGCGTCGCCCACATAGGCCTGGATCGGCGCGACGATCGCCAGCATGCCGATCGCCATCACCACCATCACCTTCGCCTCCTCCTGGAAGCGGCCGGCGAGCAGATAGCGCGCGCCCACCGCCAGCACCACCAGCGAGGTGGTGAGGTAGGCCGCGAGCAGCATGTGCGGCAGGCGGTGCAGGAAGCTCGGGTTGAAGATGATCTCCAGCCAGTCGAGCGGATAGGCGACGCCGTCGCGCATCTCGAAGCCGGCGGGGGTCTGCATCCAGCTGTTGGCGGACAGGATCCAGAACGCCGACATGAAGGTGCCGAAGGCGACCACGCAGGTGGCCAGCACGTGCAGCCAGGCGGGCACCCGGTTCCAGCCGAACAGCATGATGCCGAGGAAGGTCGCCTCCAGGAAGAAGGCGGTGAGCACCTCGAAGCCGATCAGCGGCGCGATCACCGAGCCGGCCACCTCGGCGAAGCGGCTCCAATTGGTGCCGAACTGGTAGGACAGGACGATGCCCGACACCACGCCCATGGCGAACGAGACCGCGAAGATCTTGGTCCAGTAGCGGGCGAGCCGGTGGAACACTTCGCGCCCGGTCTTCAGCCACAGCAGCTCCAGCACCGCGATGAAGGCCGACAGCCCGATGGTGAAGCTCGGGAAGATGATGTGGAAGGAGACGGTAAAGGCGAACTGGATGCGTGCGAGAGTGACCGGATCGAAGTCCATTGCCGGCTCCATCATTGTCGCCACGGCCGCCGCAGGCGCGTCAGGCCCGGAATCATTCTTGCTCGCGGGTGTCTGGCCCGGGGCCGGAGCGGGTCCGTGAGATCGAAACCGCCGACGCGCCTTCGAGACATTCCAATTCAGCTATGGGCGGACCATAGCCAAGTCCCGCGGCGGCGTCGATGCCATAAGGAGAGGGGCGTCCCGGCGTGCGCGTCGGAGCCTGCGGCCCGGTCTCCCGTCCCAGCCCAGGCAGGCAGAGGAAGCCGGGACCGGGCGGGATCAGAATGCACGCCGCAGGGACACGGGCTCCCGCCGCAGTCACGCCTCGGCGAGGGCCGAGCGGGCGTGGCCGCGGATGCGCTCCACCATGGACCGCAGGCCGTTCGAGCGCTGCGGGGTGAGATGGCCCTCCAGCCCGATGCGGCGGAAGGTGGCGAGCACGTCGGTGTTGAGGATTTCCTCCGGCGTGCGGCCGGAGGTGAGGCCGAGCAGCACGGCGACGAGGCCGCGCACGATGTGGGCGTCCGAATCGCCCTCGAACTCCAGCACCGTTCCGGCCGGCCCGTGCTTGCGGTGGCACACGAGCCAGACCTGGCTGGCGCAGCCCTGCACCTTGTTGGCGTCGGTGCGCTCCGCGTCCGGAAAGGGGGGCAGCGCGCGGCCGAGCTCGATCACGTGGCGATAGCGGTCCTCCCAGTCGTCCAGGAGTTCGAAATCGGCGATCAGGTCCTCGGCGTCCATCGGGTGATCCTTGCGGCCATCGGCGCCACTATACCGGCATCGCCGGCCGATGTCCTCAGGCCGGGCGGCGCGGGGGCAAGGGCGCGGCGGCGGGCAGCGAGGCCGGCAGCGCGGGCGCCGGCGGGGTCGCCTGGAGATTGCCGCCGCCGCCCCAGGCCGGCAGCAGGTCCTGCGGGGTGAGGTTGAGCTGGCCGGCGGACGGCATGCGTGCGGGATCGAGGCTGATGGCGGTGCCCGCAGGCGCCGGCGCGCCGGCTGCCGTGGTCGCGGCCTTGGCGGCGTCGGGCGCCTGGGCTTCGCCCACGGCCTGGTAGAGCCAGCGCGCGCCCACCTGCGCCTTTTCCTTGAGATGGACCGCCATCTGCCCGCCCACGTCGCAGGCCTGCGGCTGGCGGTCGCAGAAGCCGCGCGCGTCGGCGATCACCGCCTGAACCAGTCCGAAGGCCTCGAACACGCTCACGTCCCGCCCGCTCTCGCCCTTCAGCCCGAGGGGCAGCAGCGCCAGCACGACGGCGAGCAGGAAGCCCATGCGCAACAGGAAGAACATGTCCGCCTCGTCACAGCCCGCGATCCATTCGCGAGCCTTGAGATCATACCAGAGGGCGCGGGGCGGCGGCGGGGCCCGGGGCCGACTTTTAAAGACATCGTTAACGCTGGGGGCAGGTCGCGCGCCGCCGGCTTAGCAATGCTTAAACGGTGGCGGGCCAAGCTCCCGGCACGGCGGAAGCCGGCCTGGCGCGGGCGACGCCGCAGGGCCGATCCGGCCGGGGGCAATTCGAGGGCCAAGGGGCGCGCCGTGCCGCTTTTCACCTATGACCGTTCACTCCGGCCCAGCGGGCCCAAAGCCGCGCCCCAGCATGCGGCACGCAGCCGCATGGGACGGCTCGCGCGCCTTGGGCGCGTCACCGCCACGCTTCTCGGGCTCCTGGCGCTGATCGCGGCGGCGAGCGCCGGCATCGTGTTCCTGGCCGAGGCCGGGGGGCTTGCCTCCGGCGCGCTGGCCGATGCCTTCTTCCTGTTCGGCGTCGCTCTGGTGTGCGCCGCGCTTGCCGCCGTGGCGCGGGGCCTCGCCGCGTCCGCCGCCCAGGTGGGCCGGCGCGAGGCCGAGGACGACGCGCTGCTCGTCACCCGCCACAACCGCCAGGGCGAGACCATGGCGGTCGAGCGGCTCGAAGGCCCGTTCCGCAGCGCGCCCGCCGCGTCGGCCGAGGCTGCCCTCGGCGCCGCCTTCGCGGGCCGGCCGCAGGCCGCCGCCGATCCCGGCGCGGGCCTGCTCGGCGCGGGCGTCTACGAGCGCATCCTGGTGGCGGATCGCCCCTCCTTCCTCTCCGCTCTGGCGCTCGCCGCGCGCGGCGTGCCGGCCACCTGCGATCTCAGGGCACGGGCGGTCGCCGGCGGCCCGCCGGCCTTCCTGCCGTTCGAGGTGCGCATCCTGCCCGCGCGGCGCGGCGAGGTGCGCTGCATCTGGCGCGAGGCCAGCGCCCACAAGGCGCGGGCGGAGGCGGAGGCGCGCGGCCGCGCCGAGGCCGAGGCCGCCAACGCCGCCAAGAGCCGCTTCCTCGCCGCCATGAGCCACGAGCTGCGCACCCCGCTCAACGCCATCATCGGCTTCTCGGAAATCCTCGCCACCGAGGCCGGCGGGCCGATCGACGACGCCCGCAAGGCGGACTATGCCCGCATCATCCACGACAGCGGCCGGCATCTGCTCGGCCTCGTCAATGACATCCTCGACCTCTCCCGCGTTGAGGCCGGCGCCTACACGCTCGACATCGAGCCGGTGGACCCGGCGGAGCTGGTCGGCGGCTGCGTGGAGATGATGCAGGTCGAGGCCGCGCGCCGCACCATCGTCATCCGCACCGCGCTCGCCGCGCGGCTGCCGGCTGTGGAAGCGGACCGGCGGGCGCTGCGGCAGATCCTCCTCAACCTGATCGCCAATGCGGTGAAGTTCACGCCCGAGGGCGGCCGGGTCCAGGTGGCGCTGCGCGCCGAGGCCGACCGCCTCGTGGTGCGCGTGCGCGACAGCGGGCCGGGCATGGGGCCGGACGAGCTGAAGCGCCTCGGCGAGCCCTTCTTCCAAGCCGGCGACGCCGACCAGCGGGCGCGCGGCTCGGGCCTCGGGCTCGCGGTGGTCAAGGGTCTGGTGGGCCTGCACGGCGGCGCCTTCGATGTGGACAGCACGCTCGGCCGCGGCACCTGCGTCACCGTCCGCCTGCCGCTCTGCGACGCGGCGCGCGCGCCGGCGGCAGCGGAGGATGCGTCCGGCGCCGAGGTGGTGGCGCCCTTCGCCTTGCGCGCCGGCACCGAACATTCCGCCCGGAGAACCGCATGAACGCGCACGGATATGCCCCCGACGTCCACGATCTCGCCGAGGGCGCCGGCATGGCGCCGGAGCCTGCCGTGGGCGGCGGGCGGCGGCTTAGGGCGGCAGACCTCGCCGCCGGCGCGCTGCTCGCCGCGCTCAGCGTCGCGGTGGCGGTGAACGCGCTGGTGTTCCAGGGGCCGGGCGGCGGCGTGCCCGTGCCGCCCAAGCGCCCGGTGGCGGATGCCGCCGCGGACAAATCGAAGCCCGCCCGGAGCGCCGCCGCGCCGGCCCCCGCCCCGGCTGTTGCGCAGCCGGCACCGACCGGCGGCGCAACGGACGGTTCGCTCGGCTATCTCGTCATGCGCACCACCGGCGCCCCGCCGCCCGCGCCCAATGCGGCTGCGGCTCGGCCGCAGGATACGACGGTGCGGCGCCCGCTCGCGGCGGTCGGCACCGCGCCGTCGCCCGAGGTCACGGGCGCGGTGCGCCCGCCGGCGGACCTGCCGGCGAACGGGCGCGTGCTGTCGATACAGAAGGCGCTCGCCCGGCTCGGCTACGGCCCCATCAAGGTGGACGGCCGCCCCGGCACCGAGACCCGCCTCGCCATCCAGCGCTTCCAGCGCGACCGGAACCTGCCGGCGGACGGGGAGATGTCCGATCGCCTGGTGCGCGAATTGTCGGCCGTCACCGGCACGGCGGTGAACTGATGCGGCTGAAGAGCGCCATCTTCGTCTCCGCGCTGCTGCGCCGCGCGAGCGTCGAAGGCGCCTTCGCCGTGGTGGAGCGGCGCGGCGCCGAGGAAGCCGGCGCGATCTTCGTGAAGGTGGTGACGTCCGACGGCGCCGCCCTCTACGGCCCGGCGCCCCAGACCGCGTTCGACGAGGCCTATCCCGCCGACCGCAAGTTCGTGGAGCTGGTGCCGCCCGGCCGGCCCGAGGCGGAGGCCGACGCCCGCATCGCGCGCGAGCTGAAGTTCGACCCCGACATCTTCGTCGTGGCGATCGAGGACCGCGCCGGCCGGCACTTCCTGGATCTGGCCGCCCTCTGAGGACTGCCGCTGCGGGACGCGGTTAATGCTGCGTTAAGGTCTGCGAAACCATAACGGCTCATGAGCGTTCCTGGTGCTGGGACCACGCAGAGGACGAGGGGCATGAGCACGGTGGTACTGTTCAGCGCGGCGAAGCGGAAACGCGAGGCCGCTCCCATATCCGAGCCGGCGCCGCTGGCCGGGCCGAAGGTGGTGATCCTGCCGGTGGTGCGCATCGAGCGCCATGCGGAGCCGGAAATGGCGCTGGCGCGGGTGCGCGGCCAGGGGCCGGGCCTCGACCGCAAGGTCCACTGAACCGGCTCTGCGCGATCGGAGGCAAGGCCGCCGGAATGCGCGCAGGAGCGGGATCGCGGTCCGCGCATCGGCCCGCGCGTGATGTCTTGGCTCAGCTTGCCTGGCCGCAGCCCGCAGCTTCCAGCTGCTTGCGCACCCCGGCCCGCATGCCGCGCTCGCGCACGAACGCCCGCACCATCACCACGCCCTCCACCGAGGGGGAGACGATCACCAGCCGGTCGGCGGCGGTGATTTCCTCGTCCTCCGGCAGCGCCGCCTTCTGCGCCGCGGTCATGAGGTCCAGCTCGATCACCGCCCCCGCCGCCTGGTCGCTCAGCGCGTAGAAGGCGAGACCCTCGGCGGTATAGAACGACACCGAGGTATAGTCGGACGTCGCCGGAACCCGCACCTTCACCGGCCGCTGCGACAAGTCGTAGAGGCAGACCGCCGAGATGAAGGCCGGGTCCGTCATCGGCAGCACCGCCTCCTGCGGCGTCGGGTCCGGCAGCATCACCATCATGTTGCTCTCGGCCAGCTCGGACAGGCGCGCATAGGCGTTGCGCTCGGCCAAGGCCGGCATGGCGAGGATGGAGATGATGTGGGCGATGCCCGCCAGCACCACCGCCACGGCCGCCGAAAGCAGCAGCCCCGCCGGCCAGCGGGCGATCCGCGCCAAAAGGCCGCCGAGCCGCCGCCGCAGGGGGCCGGCGTCTGTCCGGCGGTCGCGGATGGCATCCATCCCGCTCACGGGCATCCCTCCTGCACGATGTGCGGCAGCGGCATGGCATCGCCCGCGCCCGAGGCGAATGAGAACGGCGCGTCATACAGCCGGAGCACCACCTTCACCCGGCTGCGCGCGCCGGTGGGCAGCCAGTTGCCGGAGCGCGCGCGCGGCGACAGCCGCACGTCGATGGCGCCCTGGTCGGTATAGACCGCCTCGGCGCTGGTGAGGCCGTAGCGGCCGGCATCGTTGGGGATCAGCCGCCCGTCCGAATCCATGAGCGTCAGGGTCCACAGCCGCGCCTGCGGCAGCACGCCGGAGATGCGCGTCACGCAGCGCCCGTCGATGGGCCGGCCGGCATCGTCCGTGCCGGCGAGGAAGAGCAGGCCGTCGGCCAGCTCGATGGGCAGCTCGCCCGAGCGGGCGAGGGCGGCGCGGGCGTAAGGGTCGGCCTTCACCGTTCCGGCGCGCGGCCAGCCCTCCCAGGGGCCGGAGCGCACCACGTCGAGCCCGCGGCTTCCGCTGACGGCGAACCACGTCACGCCGAGCCCCAGCACGGTGGCGGCAAGCAGGGTGAAGGCGAGCGGCAGCAGGCGCACCGGGCAGATTCCAGACGGCGGCCGAACGCGCCGCCGCGCCTTGATAAAGCAAAACGGCCGGCCAGGAAAAGGCAGGCCCCACGGAGGCGGGGAACAGGCGGCCGGGAGCGGGGGCTCCCGCTACCGTCGCGACCTCAGGCGAGGGTGCCGAGACGCGCGGCCACTTCGGGCGGGAACGGGGTCGAGCGGCGGGACTGCCGGTCCACCAGGACCATCACGGTCTCGGCCGTGGCGACGCACTTTTCATCCTGGAACAGCGCCTGTCCCAGCGTCACCGAGCTGCGGCCGACCTTGAGGACGCGGGTGCCCACCTTCACCTCGCCCGGCCACAGCACCTCGGCCCGGAAGTCGAGCACGATGCGCGCGAGCGAGAAGAAGGTGCCCTCGGGCGCCAGCGCGCGGTCGCCGGCGCGCAGGAGCTGGGTGCGCCCGGTCTCCAGATAGGTGGAGATCACGGCATTGTTGACATGACCCAGCATGTCCGTGTCGCCGAAGCGGATGGTGTCGAAGGCCTGCACCGGAAAGCTGTCGAGGGTCGGCAGCGGCGGCTTCTCGCGGTCGGTCACGGCAGGGCTCCGGTCGGGCTGGGGGGCGGCGGTCAGGACGGGCGGCCGAGCAGGCGCCAGCCGATGTCCTTGCGGAAGAAGCCTTCCGGCCAGTCGATTTTGGCGATGGCGTCATAGGCGCGCGCCCGCGCTTCGGCGAGGGTGCGCCCGCTGCCGGTGACATTGAGCACCCGGCCGCCATTGGAGACGATGTTCGCCCCCTTGAGGCGGGTGCCGGCCTGGAACACCAGGACGCCCTCATCGGCACGGGCCTCGCCGAGCCCGCCGATGACGCTTCCGGTCTGGTGCGGGCCGGGATAGCCGCGGCTGGCATAGACCACGGTCATGGCGGAGAGCGGGAACCAGGAGGGCGTGACCTCGGCAAGGCGGCCCGTGGCGGTGGCATAGAGCACCTCCAGAAGGTCGCCGGCATAGCGCGGCATCAGCACCTGGCACTCGGGATCGCCGAAGCGGCAATTGTACTCCACCAGCTTCGGCCCCTCGGCGGTGAGCATGAGGCCGGCATAGAGCACGCCGCGATAGGGCGTGCCGGCGGCGACCATGGCTTTCGCGGTGGGCACGAGAATCTCGGCGATCGCCCGCGCCTCCAGCTCCGGCGTCAGCACGGGGGCCGGCGAATAGGCGCCCATGCCGCCGGTATTGGGGCCGAGGTCGCCGTCATAGGCGCGCTTGTGATCCTGGGCGCTGCCGAACGGCACCACCGTCTCGCCGTCGACGAGGGCGAACAGGCTCGCCTCCTCGCCCTCCATGAATTCCTCGATCAGCACCTCGGTGCCGCCGGCGGCGAACACCTGCGCGACGGCGTCCGTCGCCTCCTCCACCGTGAGCGCCACCACCACGCCCTTGCCGGCCATCAGCCCGTCCGCCTTCACGACGATGGGTGCGCCCTGCTCCTTGACGTAGCGACAGGCGGCATCCACGTCCGAGAACCGTCCGAAGGCGGCGGTGGGGATGCGGTTGGCCTTGCACAATTCCTTGGTGAAGAGCTTGGAGCCCTCCAGCCGCGCGGCGGCGGCGGTGGGGCCGAAGGCGGGAATGCCGGCGGCGTCCAGCCGGTCCACCAGCCCCGCCACCAGCGGCGCCTCGGGGCCCACCACCACGAAGTCGATGCCGTGGTCGCGGCAGAAGGTGACCAGCGAGTCATGGGCGGAGAGGGGAATGCCCTCCACCAGGTCCGCATGCTCGGCGATGCCGGGATTACCGGGCGCGGCATAGAACTGGCCCATGGATGGGCTCTGCGCCAGCTTCCATGCCAGCGCGTGCTCCCGCCCTCCCGAACCGAGCAGCAATACGTTCATGCCCCGCATTCTCCTTCTTCTTGCCCCACTGGCTATCGGCTCGCGCGCCCGGCGACAACCCCCGCGGCTCTGCGCTCGCCGCATGGGGGGCGTTCCCGTTATGCTCTCCTGACCGCAGTCGAGGCGTCCGATTCGATGGCCGACCACCCCGATACCCGCGTCAACGCGCCCGAATGGAGCGTCTCCGAGCTGTCCGCCGCGCTCCGCCGGACGGTGGAGGACGCCTATGGCCACGTGCGGGTGCGCGGCGAGATTTCCGGCTATCGCGGCCCGCATTCCTCGGGCCACGCTTATTTCAGCCTGAAGGACCAAAGCGCGCGGCTCGACGCGGTGATCTGGAAGGGCACCTTCGCGCGCCTGCGCCTGCGCCCCGAGGAGGGGCTGGAGGTGGTGGCGACCGGACGGCTGACCACCTATCCCGGCAAGTCCGGCTACCAGATCGTCATCGAGGCGCTGGAGTTCGCCGGCGCCGGCGCCATCATGGCCATGCTGGAGGAGCGCAAGCTGCGGCTCCAGGCGGAAGGCCTGTTCGATCCGGCGCGCAAGAAGAAGCTGCCCTATTTGCCGCGCGTGATCGGCGTCGTCACCTCGCCCACCGGCGCGGTGATCCGCGACATCCTGCACCGCCTCGCCGACCGGTTCCCGCGCGACGTGGTGGTGTGGCCCGTGCGGGTGCAGGGCGAGACCAGCGCCGCCGAGGTCGCCGCCGCCATCCGCGGCTTCAACGCTTTGGCCGAAGGCGGGCCGGTGCCGCGCCCGGACGTGATCGTGGTGGCGCGCGGCGGCGGCTCGCTGGAGGACCTCCTGGGCTTTTCCGAGGAGGTCGTGGTTCGCGCGGCGGCCGAGAGCGCCATCCCTTTGGTCTCGGCGGTCGGCCATGAGACCGACGTGACGCTGATCGACTTCGCCGCCGACCTGCGCGCGCCCACCCCCACCGCCGCCGCCGAGCTGGTGGTGCCGGTGCGCTCGGACCTGATCGCCCAGGTGGAGGGACTGGGCGCACGCCTTTCGGCCGCGCCGGTGCGGCTCCAGGAGCGCCGCCGCGCCGAGCTGCGCGCGCTGTCGCGGCTCCTGCCCACCGCCGAGACGCTTCTGCAGGCGCCGCGCCAGCGGCTCGACGGCGCCGCCGACCGGCTGCCGCGGGCGCTCGCCGCCAATGCGCTGGCCCATCGGCTGCGGCTTGCGGCCGCGGTGCGCAAGCTCTCGCCCGAGGTGGTGCGCGGCCGCATGGCCCGCGCGGGCGATCGCATCGCCGCGCTCGGCGGCCGGCTGGCGCAGGGGCTCAGCGTCGGCACGGCGCGCCGGCGCGACCGCTTCGCGGCCCATGCGGGGCGCTTCGACATGGCCGGACGGGCGCAGCGCGCCGCCTACGGCACCAGCCGCCGGATGCTCGCCGATCTTTCGCGGCGCGCCGGACGGGCGATGGAGGACATGCTGCGCGCCGAGCGCCGCCGGCTCGCCAGCCTCGCCCAGCTTCTGGACGCGCTGTCCTATCACGGCGTGCTGGCGCGCGGCTTCGCCCTGGTGCGCGACGCGGAGGGCCAGGCGGTGCGCGCCGCCGCCGCCGTGGCGCCGGGCGCGGCGCTTGAGATCGAGTTCGCGGACGGCCGTGTCGCGGTCCGTGCCGGGGACGGGGAGGGGTCGCCGCCCCGCGGCGAGGTCCCAGCGCGCCGGACCCGCAAGCGCGCCGCCAAGGCCGGCGGAGCCGGTGCGGCCGAACCCACATTGTTCGATCGCTGAGCCGGAGGCCTTTCCCCGCATCCGGCAAAGCACTATTCTGCGGGAAATGCGTCTTCGGGCGCCACAGGAGGCGCCGCCTCGTTCCGGCCGGTCCGCGGCCTGATCGACGCGGCTTTGGGACCGTCCCGCCGTGATGAACCGATTTGAACGTTTTCCCGAACCGCATGGCGAGGCGGACGTCCGCTATCTCGACGGCGAGTTCCGGATCCTGCGGCCCGGCAGCTTCGTGCGCTGCGCGGTGACCGGGCAGCCGATCGCGCTCGACGAGCTGCGCTATTGGAGCGTCGACCTCCAGGAGGCCTATGCCGATCCCGAGGCGGTGCTGACCCGCGTGCGTGCGCTGGCCGGTCGCTGACCGCGCCGTCCGATCCGTCGCCTATCCGGCGCCACGCCGCGCCGCGGCCCGTGCTTCCGCCGTCGCGACCAGACGGGCGAGAACCCCTTCGTCCGCCAGCCGCAGCGTCACCGGCACCACCTCGATGAGCGCGCGTATGCCGGAAAAGGCAGCCAGGCGCGCCGCGTCCTTGGTGGTGGTGACGAGGCCGAGGCCGCGCGCCTTGGCGTCGGCGGCGAGCGCCGTGATCTCCGCTTCGGTGAACAGGTGGTGGTCGGGGTAGGGACGGCGCTCGGCGACGTCGAGGCCGGTACGCGCCAGCATCTCGAAGAACTTTTCCGGCCGGCCGATCCCGGCGAAAGCGAGCAGCGGCCGGCCCTTCAGCCGCGCGATCGCGTCCGGATCGGGCTCCAGGACCGCCTCGGCCGCCGCGCAGCCTTTGGCCTGCGCCAACTCCGCGAGGGCGGGAAACGGGTCGGCCTCCGGCGCCTCGCCCACCACCAGCAGCAGATCGGCGCGGGCGAGCTGGGGGGCGAGCGGCGCGCGCAGCGGCCCGGCCGGCAGCACCCGGCCGTTGCCGACGCCGACGCCGCGATCCACCACCAGCACCGACACGTCCTTGGTGAGGCTCGGATTCTGGAAGCCGTCGTCCATCACGACATGGGTCGCGCCCTCCGCCACCGCGAGGCGCGCGCCGGCGAGCCGGTCCGACCCGGCCACGATGGTGGGCGCGCGGCGGGCGAGCAGCAGCGGCTCGTCGCCCACGTCCGCGGCGGTGTGGTGCACGGGGTCGACCCGCACCGGCATCGCCGCGGTGCCGCCATGACCGCGCGACAGCGCGAACGGACGCCCGCCGCGCAGCACGATCAGATCGAGCAAAGCGAGCGCGGCCGGCGTCTTGCCGGCGCCGCCAACGGTGGGGTTGCCGACGCAGATCACCGGCACCGGCACGGCGCCGCCGGCCTTGCCCATGCGCCGCAGCGTCTCGGCGCCCACCAGCGCGCCGACCGGCGCAAGCAGGGTGGCCGCGAGCCCCGGCGGGCGCCACCAGAAGGCCGGCGCCCGGGCGATCATCGGTGCTGCAGCCGGATGTGCACGAGATAGGGCTCGATGGCAGCGAGCGTGCGCTCCAGCGCTCCGCCCAAGGCGGCCACGCTGACGCGGGCGCCCGCCGCCACGCGCTCGCGCCGGGCCTTGTCGCGCAGCATCACGAAGGTGAGGCGCGCCAGGTCCTTGATGTCGGCCACCGGCAGCGCGCCGCCGTCGGCATCGAAGCGGGCGTAGATGGCGCCGAAGTTCCACACATGCGGTCCGTGCAGCACCACGGCGCCGAGCTTGGCTGCCTCGATGGGGTTCTGCCCGCCGTGCTCCACCATCGAGCCGCCCATGAACACCACCGGCGCGCAGCGGTAGAGCAGGCCCATCTCGCCGATGGTGTCGGCCACATAGATGTCGGTGTCCGGCGCAGGCAGGGCGTCGGCGCTGCGCCGGGCGGTGCGCAGGCCCGCCTCCTCGGCCAGCTCGGCGATCTCCTCGCCGCGCTCGGGATGGCGCGGCGCGACGATGGTGAGCAGGTCCTTGAGCTCCTTGCGCAGCGCCTTGTGGGTCGCCATGGCGAGCACCTCCTCCCCCGCATGGGTGGAGGCCGCGAGCAGCACCGGCCGGGCGCCGATGGCCGAGGCGAGCGCGCCCAGGGCGATCGGGTCCGCGGCGGGCGCCGGCACGTCGAACTTCAGGTTGCCGCACACCTCGACCCGCGGCGCGCCGAGGGCGTGGAAGCGCGCGCCGTCCTCCTCGCTCTGGGCGAGGCACAGGTCGATGCGCGAGAGCAGCGCCCGCGCGCTGCGCGATAGGCGCGACCAGCGCTCGGCCGACTTGGGCGAAAGGCGGCCGTTCACGAGCACCACCGGCGTGCCGCGCCGGCCGAGATCGTACAGCAGGTTCGGCCACAGCTCGGACTCCGCGAGCAGCACGAGGTCCGGCTTCCAGTGGTCCAGGAAGCGCGAGACGAAGGCGCCGGCATCGAGCGGCATGAACTGGTGGATGACGCCGGGCGGCGCGCGCCGGGCGGCCACCTTGCTGGAGGTCAGCGTGCCGGAAGTGAGCAGCACGTTGAAGCGCCGGGCGACCAGGCGCTCGATCAGCGGCATCACGCAATTCACCTCGCCGACGCTCGCCCCGTGCACCCAGACCAGCGGCCCTTCCGGCCGCTCGGCGCTGGCGATGCCGCGCCGCTCGGGCAGGCGCTCGCGATCCTCCTTGCCCTTGCCGGCCCGGTAGGAGAGCCAGGCCGGCGTCAGCAGCGCCGCCGCGGCGCTGGCGCCGCGGTAGAGCCGCAGGGTCACGGTGAGCGAACGCGCCTTCATCGAGACTTTCCGCCGGCGCGGCCCACGAGTTCCTCGGCCCGGGCGGTCACCGCCTCAAGCCGCTCCTGGACCTGCGCCCGCGCCGCGGCGAGCGCGGCATCGTCGGCGTCGCGCGGCACGTAGACGGGCTCTCCCACCACGGCCGCGCCCGGGCCGAAGGGCAGGTTGAGGCTGGCGCGATCCCAGCTCTTGAGGGTGATGCGGTTGCGTGTGGCCATGGCGAGCGGAAGAATGGGACGACCAGAATACCGTGCTATGGTAACGACGCCCAGCCCCGCTTTGCGCGCAATTTTAGGCACGTCCGCGGTCATGGCAACGTTCGTGCCCTGCCGCAGGGTCTCCAGCATCTCATAGGTTGCCGACACCGCGCCCTTCCGGTGGAAGTCGTGGCGCGAGGTGGCCCCCGAGCCGCGGATCGTGCCGACGCCCAGCTTCTCGGCGGCGATGGCGTTGATCTCGGCGTCCGCATGACGCGAGATCAGCACCTTCGCCTTGTGGTGCGGCTTCATGGCGAACGGGGTGAGGAAGTGCTGCCCGTGCCAGAAGGTGACGATCACGGGCATCTTCTCGTCGATCACGTCGAAGATGTCGGCGGGCTCGATGACGAACCGCGTGGTGTTCGCCACCAGCTTGAAATAGTTCGCGAAAGTCGTGCCGGCGGCCTGCTGGAACGCGCGGTTGGTCCGGATGCGACGCCACATGTGTCTTGGTGCTCACCCTTGGGCCGGAGCGGCATGGGGACGAAGCGCCCGCTTCGAGGCCGTCCGTCCGCACGCTGGGGAAGGTCGGAAACTATTCGCCGTGCGCCTTGCCGGTCTCAGGGTCCAGCAGGCGGTGCAGGTGTACCACGAAATAGCGCATCATGGCATTGTCGACGGTCTGCTGCGCCTTCGCCTTCCAGGCGGCGGCCGCGCTCGCATAGTCGGGATAGATGCCGACAATGTCGAGCTTGGAAAGATCCTTGAACTCGTTGCCGTCGATCGAGGTCAGTTCGCCGCCGAACACGAGGTGCGGCAGCTGCTTCTTGGCCGTGGTGCTCATCGTGGTGCTCTCGGTGTGGTGCCCGGAACCGGGGGCGGGAGGGACGAGGAAGCGCGCGCCGCCAGCACCGTCGCGATCAGCGGCAGCCCGGCGCACAGCAGGGCGCCATGGCGCGGCACAAGGCGGTTGTAGAGGATCGGCTCTCCGGCATGGCTGGCGAGGCGCCCGGCGGCCTCCTCGACGATCAGGTCGGCGGCGGCGAGGTCCCAGTCATGGGCGTTCTCCCCCACCAGCGCGATGTCGATCTCGCCGCTCGCCACCCGCGCGAGGCGCAAGGCGAGCGAGCGCACGCGCGGCAGCCGGTTCAGCGCCACTTTCGGGTGGAAGGCGTCCAGCGCGGCCGTCGGCCCGGCGACGCGCGCGCCCTCCAGCGCGGCGCGGTCGCTGGCCCGGATCGGCGCGCCGTTAAGCGTCGCACCCTGGCCGCGCACCGCCAGGAACATCTCCTCGCTCGCCGGCGCATAGAGCGCCGCCGCGACAGGCCGTCCACGCTCCACCAGGGCGGCGGACACCGCCCAGTCGGCGCCGCCGGCCATGAACGCACGGGTGCCGTCGATGGGGTCCACCACCCACAGGCGCTCGGCGCCGAGGCGCGCCCCGGTGTCGGCGCTCTCCTCGGAGAGCCAGGCGACATCCGGCGCCGCCGCGGCCAGGCGCTCGCGCAGGAAGCCGTCCACCGCCATGTCGGCGTCGGTGACGGGGGAATCGTTCTCCTTGGTCCAGGTGGCGAGGCCCGCGTCGCGCATCTCGCGCGCCATGGCGCCCGCCTGAGCCACCGCCGCGACGAGGGGGCGCATCAGGTCGGCCAGGTCGCTGCCGGGGCCGGCGGGATCGGGAAAGCCGGAGGGTTTCACGCTCATGGGAGCCAAATAGGCGGCGCCGCCGCCGGAGGCAAGGCGCCTCGTGCTGCATCGCACGCGCTGCGTCGCGGCGAAGGGCCGCTTCAGAGCAGAGCGGGCACGATGGTATCGAGCGCGAGGCCCGCGAAGAGGATCAGGCCGGCGTCCCGGTTGGACTTGAACACCGCGAGGCACCGCGCCGGATCGTCGATGTCGAGGGCGCGCACCTGCCAGGCGAGATGCAGCGCGAAGCCCGCGAGGCCGATGAAGGCGAACGGCCCCGCCCGGGCGGTGTCGAGCGCGAGGGCGAACAGGCCCACCGTCACCGCGTAGCACGCGCCGACGACCAACGCCGACCGGCGGCCGAAGAACAGAGCGGTGGAGCGCACGCCGACGATGGCGTCGTCCTCCTTGTCCTGGTGGGCATAGATGGTGTCGTAGGCGAAAACCCAGACGACGCAGCCCGCGAACAGGAACAGCGCCGGGTCCTCGATGGCCCGGAACACGCTCGCCCAGCCCATCAGCGCGCCCCAGGAGAAGGCGATGCCCAGCACCACCTGCGGGAAGGACGTGATGCGCTTCATCAGCGGATAGACCGCGACCACGCCGAGCGAGGCGATGCCGGTGACGATGGCGAAGCGCGGCAAAGAGAGCAGCACCGCGAGGCCGACCAGGCACTGGGCGGCGAGGAAGGCGAAGGCCGCGGGCACGCTCACGGCGCCCGAGGCAATCGGCCGGTTGCGGGTGCGCGCCACCCGGCCGTCGATGTCGCGGTCGAGAATATCGTTCCAGGTGCAGCCGGCGCCGCGCATGGCGAGCGAGCCGATGGCGAACAGCACCAGGAGCCTCGGATCGGGGTAGGCGCTGCCCGCTGCGACGGCCGCCAGCGCGGTGGACCACCAGCAGGGCAGGAGCAGCAGCCAGGTGCCGATCGGCCGGTCCACCCGCGCAAGGTGCAGATAGGGCCGCAGCGACGCGGGCGCGCGGCGATCCACCCAGTTGCCGCGCGCGGCATCGGCGATGTGGGGTGCGGCGGGCCCTTCCGTGGAACTCAAGGGCGGCCCTATTTCTTCATCACGTTGCCGTTGAGCGTGTCGAAGACGTTGCCGCCGGCCCCGCCCAGGGAATAGCCGGTGGTCACGCCCAGCGCGCTCGAGATGGAGCCCTGCGGCGGCGGCTTGGCAGGTCCGCCCGGCGCGACGCCGCTGGCGGCCGCCTGGCAGACCTGGTCGCGCACGCCGCTGCTCTTCTTCAGGCTGGCGCTGGAGGCCTTGATGGCCTCATCCGGCACCTGGCACCACTCCTTGTTGTCCACCAGGAACTTGTTCCAGCGGATTTCGGCGGTGACATAGGAGCGGAACAGCGGGCACAGGGTCTGCGGGTCGGCCTTGCGCTTGGTGGCGGCGCCGAGGGCCTTGCCGGCCTCCTCCAGCGCGCCGCGCGCCGCGGTCGCATCCGACTGGCAGTCCGCCATCGCGCCCGAGAGGGTGAGTGCGCTGCCGAGCCCAGCCGCCGCGATCACGAGCGTCAATCTGTTCATGGAGCTTCGCCCCCTTCTCTTGCCGCCCCCAGGGGAACCGTTGATACAGAGACCTTAAAGATTGGGCAACATCACGGCAGCCACGGCGGGAAATGGTTCCGGGCGCGCATTCCCGCTTGACGGCTTCCGGACCGGTGGGTAGTTTCGCGCAACTTTTGAAAGGGACAGCGCCGTCATGCGCAATATCGTTATCCTTATCGTAGGTGGGCGCGCCACTGCCGGATCGGCCTGACGGCCGGTCGGAAGACAGGTGGCGCGCGCTTAGAGGGGCCTTCGGGCCCCTTCGTCGTTTCTGGGGCCCCGCCGCGCCGCATGCGCGGGCCGGGGCAGCGGGGTTCAGGGCGCTTCAGGCGCCCGACGGGTCGAGCGGCGCCGCGGCGCCCAGGGAGTTTGAGGCAATGGAAAAGCAGATGACCGGCGCCGAAATGGTGATCCAGGCCTTCGCCGACCAGGGCGTGAGCCACATCTTCGGCTATCCGGGCGGCGCGGTGCTGCCCATCTATGACGCTCTGTTCCACCAGAACGAGATCGAGCACATCCTGGTGCGCCACGAGCAGGCCGCGGTCCACTCGGCCGAGGGCTATGCCCGCTCCTCCGGCAAGGTGGGCGTGGTGCTCGTCACCTCCGGCCCCGGCGCCACCAACGCCGTCACCGGCCTCACCGACGCGCTGATGGATTCGATCCCGGTCGTGTGCATCAGCGGTCAGGTGGCGACCCACCTCATCGGCAACGACGCCTTCCAGGAATGCGACACGGTCGGCATCACGCGTCCCTGCACCAAGCACAATTACCTGGTGCGGGACGTGAACGACCTCGCGCGCGTGCTGCACGAGGCATTCTACGTGGCGCAGAACGGGCGTCCCGGCCCGGTGGTGGTGGACATCCCCAAGGACGTGCAGTTCGCCACCGGCACCTATGTCGGCCGCGAGAACATCGTCCACAAGACCTACCGGCCCAAGCTCAACGCCGAGCAGCCGCAGATCGCCGCGGCGGTGGAGATGATCGCCGGCGCGAAGAAGCCGATCTTCTACACCGGCGGCGGCGTCATCAATGCCGGGCCGGAGGCGAGCCGCCTCCTGCGCGAGCTGGCGCGCCTCACCGGCGTTCCCGTGACCTCGACGCTGATGGGGCTCGGCGCCTTTCCGGCGGCGTCCCGCCAGTGGCTGGGCATGCTGGGCATGCACGGCACCTACGAGGCCAACATGGCCATGCACGACTGCGACGTGATGGTGTGCATCGGCGCGCGCTTCGACGACCGCATCACCGGGCGCCTCGACGCCTTTTCGCCGGGATCGAAGAAGATCCACATCGACATCGACCCGTCGTCCATCAACAAGAACGTCAAGGTCGACCTGCCGATCATCGGCGATTGCGGCCGCGTGCTCGCCGACCTCGTTTCCGCCTGGAAGGCGCGCGACCTGCAGATGGACCGCGCGGCGCTCGACGCCTGGTGGGGCCAGATCGATCGCTGGCGGGCGCGCAACTGCCTCGCCTACCGGGCGTCCGACGAGATCATCAAGCCGCAATACGCCATCGAGCGCCTCTATGCGGCCACCAAGGACAAGGACGTCTACATCTCCACCGAGGTGGGCCAGCACCAGATGTGGGCGGCGCAGTTCTTCCGCTTCGAGGAGCCGAACCGCTGGATGACCTCCGGCGGCCTCGGCACCATGGGCTACGGCCTGCCGGCCGCCATCGGCGCGCAGAAGGCGCACCCCGACGCGTTGTGCATCGACATCGCCGGCGAAGCCTCCATCCTCATGAACATGCAGGAGATGTCGACCGCCGTGCAGTTCGACCTGCCGGTGAAGATCTTCATCCTCAACAACAAGTACATGGGCATGGTGCGCCAGTGGCAGGAGCTGCTGCACGGCGGGCGCTACTCCCACTCCTATTCCGAGGCGCTGCCCGACTTCGTGAAGCTGGCCGACGCCTATGGCGGCGTGGGCATCCGCTGCGAGAAGCCGGGCGACCTCGATGCCGCCATCGCGGAGATGATCTCCGTCCGCCGCCCGGTGATCTTCGACTGCATCGTGGACCAGCAGGAGAACTGCTTCCCCATGATCCCGTCGGGGCGCGCCCACAACGAGATGATCCTCGGCGACATGGCGATCGACCTCGACGCGGCCATCACCGACGAGGGCAAGATGCTGGTGTGAGGTCGAGCGGTCCACCGCAGAACGCAGTCATGCCCCGGCTTGTCCGGGGCATCCACTCCGCGGCGAGACGCCTTGCCACCGGTGCTTCAGCGGCCTGGTGGATCCCCCGGACAAGCCGGGGGATGACGGCGCCTCTCAATCTCTTGCCCATTCCGAGAGTTCCATGCCCCAGACCTCCGAGCCCACCGAGCGCCATACCCTGTCCGTCCTGGTCGACAACGAGCCGGGCGTGCTCGCGCGCGTCATCGGCCTGTTCTCCGGCCGCGGCTACAACATCGACAGCCTCACGGTGTCGGAGGTGAGCCACGAGGGGCACCTCTCGCGCATCACCATCGTCACCACCGGCACGCCCATGGTGATCGAGCAGATCAAGAACCAGCTCGACCGCCTCGTCCCGGTGCACCGGGTGCGCGACCTCACCGTCGAGGCGGCCTCGCTGGAGCGGGAACTCGCCATGGTGAAGGTGCGCGGCGTGGGCGAGGCCCGCGGCGAGGCGCTCCGTCTCGCGGAAGCCTTCCGCGCCCGCGTCATCGACGCCACCCGCGAGAGCTTCGTGTTCGAGATCACCGGCAAGTCCGACAAGATCGACCAGTTCGCCTGGCTTATGGAGCCGCTCGGCCTGGTCGAGGTGGCGCGCACCGGCGTGGTCGCCATCTCGCGCGGGCCGGAGGGGATGTGAGCGTTTCGATGGCGGCAGGAGGGCTTGCGCCCTCTGTCCGCTAGGGATATACGCCCGGATATACAATGAAGGTCCGCTACGGCGATGAAGGTCAAGGTCGCGAAATGGGGCAACAGCGTTGCCGTGCGGATTCCCAAGTCCGTCGCGGACGACCTCGGCTTGCGTCCTGGCAGCGTGGTCGAGCTTGAACGCGACGGGTCGTCGGTCTCTATCCATGCCGAGCCCAAGGTCAAGATTCCGCGCTATCGGCTTGAGGATCTGGTGGCCGAAATGAAGCGGCTGGGACCGGAAAATGAGCCTGAAACGGTGGACTGGGGGCCTGATGTTGGCTCCGAGATCATCGACGATGAGTGGTCGAACCCCACGGGAAGCCGCGATGGTGCCCCGGTGCGCGGCAAGAGCGACGATGCCTCTCGCCGCCGGTGACATCGTCTGGGCGGAGCTGGACCCGGTCCGAGGCCGCGAGCAGGCGGGACGACGGCCGGCGCTCGTGGTCTCGCTGGAACTCTACAATTTGACCTCGCGCCGCGCGTTCATATGCCCGATCACCTCGCGCGTCAGGGACTGGCCCTACAACGTGCCTCTGCCGGACGGCACGAAAACCCGGGGCATGGTCCTTGTCGACCAGTTGCGCGCTGTCGATCAGGCCGCACGCATTTTTGGTCTGATCGAGCGCGGACCCGAAGAACTCCTGGCGGAAGTCCGCGGGCGCCTCGTGACGCTCCTCGGCATCCCGCTTCCCGCCTGACCATTCCCTAAGAAAACGCCCACAAGGAGACAATGATGCGCGTTTACTACGATCGCGACGCCGACCTGAACCTCATCAAGGGCAAGAAGGTCGCCGTCGTCGGCTATGGCAGCCAGGGCCATGCCCATGCGCTGAACATGCGCGACTCGGGCGTGAAGGATGTCGTGGTCGCCCTGCGCCCCGGCTCCGCCACCGCCAAGAAGGCCGAGGCCGAAGGCTTCAAGGTGATGAGCCCCGCCGAGGCCGCCAAGTGGGCCGACGTGGTGATGATGCTCACCCCGGACGAGCTGCAGGGCGACATCTATCGCGAGAGCCTCGCCGACAACATGAAGCAGGGCGCGGCGCTGCTGTTCGCGCACGGCCTCAACGTGCACTTCAACCTGATCGAGCCGCGCGCCGACCTCGACGTGCTGATGGTCGCCCCCAAGGGCCCCGGCCACACCGTGCGCTCGGAGTATCAGCGCGGCGGCGGCGTGCCGACCCTGATCGCCATCGCCCAGGACGCCTCTGGCAACGCCCATGACCTCGGCCTGTCGTATGCCTCCGCCATCGGCGGCGGCCGCGCCGGCATCATCGAGACCACCTTCAAGGAAGAGTGCGAGACCGACCTGTTCGGCGAGCAGGTGGTGCTCTGCGGCGGCCTCGTGGAGCTGATCCGCGCCGGCTTCGAGACCCTGGTGGAAGCCGGCTACGCCCCCGAGATGGCCTATTTCGAGTGCCTGCACGAGGTGAAGCTGATCGTCGACCTCATCTATGAGGGCGGCATCGCCAACATGAACTACTCCATCTCCAACACCGCCGAGTACGGCGAGTACGTCACCGGCCCCCGCATCATCACCGCCGAGACCAAGGCCGAGATGAAGCGCGTGCTCACCGACATCCAGTCCGGCAAGTTCACGCGCGACTGGATGCTGGAGAACAAGGTGAACCAGACCTCGTTCAAGGCGACCCGCGCCAAGGCGAACGCCCACCAGATCGAGGAAGTGGGCGAGAAGCTGCGCGCCATGATGCCCTGGATCAAGGCCAAGGCGCTGGTGGACAAGACCAAGAACTGATCCTCATTCGTTGAGGCGTGCCCCGGAGCGGCGAAGGCTGCTCCGGGGCATTTTTGTTTGCGATGGCGACTTGGCGTATCTGACTGTATTCTTGGCCTCCATTTCAGGCGGAGCAGACGCCGTGCCTGCCAAGAAGCAATTGGAGGAAGCTGACCGGGCGATCCAGGAGGTCGACTGGGAGAAGCTGCGCGCCATGAGCGACGACAAAATCCGTGCAGCCTGGGCCTGGGACAAGGACATGACCTGGCCCACCGACGAGGAACTCGCCGAGTTCGACCTCGTCATCCCCGCGAAAAGCCGCCGGAAGCCGCCGAAGGAAGCGGCGGAGTAGCCGCACGAAGCGCACCGGCGCCGACGGCCATGCCCTGGCGGCTTGCCCAACCTTCAAATCTAGAGGGCCGATAACGCAGCCTCCGGGCGCGCTGGCCGCAGGGCCGTGCCGGCTGGCGGAATGCCGCCCTGCGCGATGGACGGATCGGCAGGCCCGGCGGGCATCGGGCTCCCCGGTCGAACGGTTCCAATCATCCGCCCCTTGAGAGGCGGCGGGGAGATTTTTGCGGCCGGGCAGGCTATGCTCTGCGTCGAGGAGCGCCCGCCGTGACCGAAGACGCCCGCACCACCGATCCCCGCCTGTTCCTGCGCATCGATTTTGCCGACGGGCGCAAGCTCGGGCCGGGCAAGATCACCCTGCTTGAGGCGATCCGCGTCCACGGCTCCATCCTCTCCGCCGCCAAGGCCATCGGCATGAGCTATCGGCGTGCCTGGCTGCTGATCGACGAACTCGACCGCATGTTCGATGCGAAGGTGATCGTCACCTATCCCGGCCGCCGCGGCGCGGGCACCGAGGTGACGGCGTTCGGCGCGCGCGTCATCGCGCTCTACCGGGCGAGCGAGCGGCAGGCGGCCAAGGCCACCCGCGCGTCGGTGGACGAGCTCAGGGCGTCTCTCGCGGTGGAGTTCCGCCCGGGATCAGACGAAGAGGAAGAGCCGTCCGAGACGGCTGAGACGCCGGCGCAGCAGGCGGGCTGACGATCTCGGCGCCCGGCGATGAAAACCCCGCGGGCCGCGAATCCACCGTCACGGCCTTGATCATGGCCCACACCGGCGTGCCCGGCTCCAGTGCGAGGCGCTCCACGCTCTCCTGCGTCACCAGGGAATAGATTATCGTGTGGGCCAGCGCGACCTCCACGTCCGCGAACGGGCCCTCGGCGCGGGTGATCTTGCTGATGGTGCCGGCGAGCCGGTTCGTCACCGATACGTCGATGGGCCGCGAAAGCGAGAGCGAGACGTCGCGCGAGCGGATGCGGGCGCGGGCGGGGGCACCCACCGGACGGCCCACCAGCGGCACGCGCAATTCGCCGTCGGCGAACGTGACGGTGGACAGGCCGAAGCGTTCGTCATGGGCGGTGACGGTGCATTCGAGAATGGTGCCGACGTCGAACCGGCCGATCACCGGCAGCAGTTCGGGGCGCGAGAGCACGTCGGAGAGCGGCCCGCAGGCGATGACCTTGCCGTCCGTGACCGCGGCCACGGCGGAGGACAGGCGCAGCACCTCCTCGATGGAGTGGCTGACATAGAGGATGGGCAGCTTCAGCTCGTCCCGCAGCCGCTCCAGATAGGGCAGGATCTCGCCCTTGCGCATCTCGTCCAGCGAGGCGAGGGGCTCGTCCATCAGCAGCAGCCGGGGCTGGGAGAGCAGCGCCCGGCCGATGGCGACGCGCTGCTTCTCGCCGCCGGACAGGGTGTGGGGCCGGCGCGCCAGCAGGTGCGCGATGCCGAGCATGGCGACCACCGCGTCGAAGGAGATGGTGCGCTCCCGCCGGCTGCGGCGCTCGCCGTAGCGCAGGTTGCCCTCCACGCTCATGTGCGGGAACAGCCGCGCGTCCTGGAACACGTAGCCCACGTGGCGCTTCTCGATCGGCAGGTCGATGCCCCGGCTGGAATCGAAGAAGGTCTCGCCGTCGACTCGCACATGGCCGCGGTCGGGCTTCACCGAGCCGGCCACCACCTGGATGATGGTGGTCTTGCCCGAGCCCGAGCGGCCGAACAAGGCGGTCACGCCCTCGCCGGGCGCGGTGAAGTTCGCCTCCAGCGTGAAGCCGGTGGAGCGGGCGAGCGAAACGTCGATCTCGATCATATGCGCCCCAGGGCGATCTTGATGCGCCGGTCCGCCATCTCGGCGAGGATGAGGGCGCCCAGCGCCAGCACCACCGAGACGGCGGTGAGCCGCAGCGCCATGGCGTCGCCGTCCGGCATGTGGGTCGCGCTGTAGATGGCGAGCGGGATGGTGCGCGTCTCGCCTTCGACGTTCGACACGAAGGTGATGGTCGCGCCGAACTCGCCCAGCGCCGAGGCGAGCGCGATCAGCGCCCCGGACAGGATGCCCGGCAGCATCAGAGGCAGCGTCACGGTGAAGAAGGCGTCGAGCTTCGAGGCGCCCAGCGTGCGCGCGGCGGTCTCCAGGCCCTTGTCCACCCCGTCGATGGCGAGGCGCACCGCATTCACCGAGAGCGGGAAGCTCACCACGGCGGCGGCGACCGTCGCGCCGGCGGTGGTGAACATGAGGCTGATGCCGAACCACTCATAGAGATATTGGCCGAGATAGCCGCGCGTGCCGAGCGTGATGAGCAGCAGATAGCCCACCACCACCTTCGGCAGCACCAAGGGCAGATGGATGATGCCGTCGAACAGGCCCTTTCCGGGGAAGTTCAGGCGCGCGAGAATCCAGCCGATGAGGATGGCCGGCGGCATGCTCCAGATCGTGGCCCAGAAGGCCACCTGGAGACTGAGCCGCACGGCGGTCCATTCTTCCGGCGTCAGAAATGTCGTCATCCCGGCCACCAGAGCGCGCACCGATCAGCCAGCGTGGCAGCGGATCGGAAGACGCGGTCTCCTTGTGAGATTGAGAGGGCGCAGCACCGGGCAGGCAGGCCTGCCTGCCCGGATCGCGCTCTGGGAAGCAAATCTTAAGCCGGGCGCGCAGGCACCGGAAGGCTCCGGCGCGGCTCTCCGCACCGCCGCCCGCGCCGCTCAGCGGACCGTGAAGCCGTATTTCTTGTAGATCTCCTTCGCCTCGGGGCCGGTGAGGAAGGCGAAGAAGTCCTTGGCGGCCGGAGTGTCCTGGCCCTTCACCAGGGCGAAGGGATATTCCACCGGCGGGTGGCTGTCGGCCGGGAAGACCGCGACCACCTTCACGTTCTTGGCGATGGCGGCGTCGGTGGCGTAGACCACGCCGTAGGGCACCTCGCCGCGCTCCACCAGAGTGAGCGCCGCGCGCACGCTCTCGGCGCCGACGATGCGGGGCGCCACCTTGTCCCACAGGCCGAGAGTGGTGAAGGCGGTCTTGGCGTAGATGCCCACCGGCACGCTGTCGGTCAGGCCGGTGGCGATGCGCCCATTCGCGCCGAGTAGCGCCTCGATGTCCATGCCCTTGGAGATGGCGACGGGCTGCGCCTTGTCGGCGGGGGCCACCAGAACCAGCGCATTGCCGATGGGGACGACGCGGGTGTCCTTCAGGGTCAGGCCCTTGCCGTCGGTATAGTCCATCCACTTCAGGTCGGCCGAGGCGAAGATGCTGGCCGGGGCGCCGGCTTCCATCTGCTTGGCGAGAGCGGAAGAGGCGGCGAAGGAGAATCGCGGCGCCGGCTTGCCCTTGGCCTCATAGGCCTTGCCGATGTCCTGGAAGGCGTTGGTGAGGCTGGCGGCGGCAAAGGTGGTGACGGTGGAGGTGGCGCCGGCGGTGCTGGCGGCCGGCTGCTCGGCACGGGCGGATACAGCGAACGCCGAGGCCAGGACGAGGCCGAGGACGAATCCGCGGCGCTGTTGCAGGAAATTGATCATGGCAATGCTCCCGAGTGATATGTCCGTTCATATATAGGTTCACGTAACGAGACAATAGCTGCGGGCCCTGCCGCGGGCGGCGCGGCCCGTGGCGCGGGTGGGAATGGCGCCGCAAATCGGGCACAAGGAAACCGCCTGTCCTCATGCGGAGCCGGAACCCATGGACCTGACGCTGGCCGCGAAGCTGTTTGCCGCACTGTTCGCCATCATGAGCCCGCTCAGCATCGTGCCGATCTTCCTGGCGCTGACCGCGGACCTCGACGCCGCCGGCCGCCGCAGCACGCTCATCGCCATGGTCGGGACGGTGACCATCGGCGCGCTGGTCTGCGCGTTCGCCGGCCACGCCTTGCTCGGCCTGTTTGGCATCGACGTCGCCCACTTCCGGCTCGCGGGCGGGCTGATCGTGCTGATGATCGCGCTCTCCATGCTGAGCGGCGACGACCATTCCTCGCACCAGGGCACCCCTGAGGAGAAGGCGCAGTACAAGTCCACGTCCAATCCCGGGGTCTATCCGCTCGGCCTGCCGATCGCGCTCGGGCCCGGCACCATGGCGACCATCATCGTCTACGCCCAGCAGTCGGGGACCGAGCCCGCCATCGCGGGCTTCTATGCGGGGCTTGTGGGCTATCTGGTGTTCTTCGCCGCGGCGATGGCGCTCGCGCCCTGGCTCGGATCGCGCCTGTCGCCCACCGCGCTCTCCATCTCCAAGCGGCTGATGGGCATCATCCTCGCCGCCATCGCCATGGAGATGGTCGGCGGCGCGCTGGGCGCGATGTTCCCCGGCTGGCTGAAGTGAGCGCCCTCTAACGTAATGATGGAGAACGCGTTATCGGGTCAGCTTGGGTGCAGGCTGATCGGCGCGTGCTCAGAAGCCGAGCAGCTTGGTGGCGGCGGCGCCCGGTGCCAGCATGGCGAACGACCACACCATGGCGCTGCCCACATTGGCCACCTGGAACGGCACGTGCCGCATGGCGAGGATGCCGGCGACCAGCGGCACCACCGCGCGCAGCGGGCCGAAGAACCGGCCGATGGCGACGCCCCAGACGCCGAAGCGGGTGAAGAAATCCTCGGCCCGGGCCACGAGGTCGGGCCGGCGCGACAGCGGCCAGAAGGTGCGTGCGCGGTCCTTGTAGTGGTAGCCGAGCCAGTAGGAGACCGCATCGCCCAGCGAGGCGCCGACGACCGCCGCGAGCCAGACCGGCCAGAGACTCAGCCCGCTGGCCTCCACCAGTGCGCCGATGGCCAGCATCAGCACCGTCGCGGGCACCAGGAAGGAGACGATGGCGAGCGATTCCCCGAAGGCGAGGCCGAACATCACGATGGGCATGAGGTTCGGGTGGTCCTGCAGGAACTTGGTGGTCGCTTCGACGACGGTGGCGGGATCGATCATGTCACCTCTCGCGCCCTATGTCGTCTGAAGCTCGCGCCCGCGCAAGGGCGCTTGTACGCCGCACCTCCAATTCTTCCGTTAGGGAATGGTGGCGAAAGGGCGCAGGCGGGCCCCAAGCCCACTATCCTTTGCGTTGTGCCTTGAAATAGACACGACGTTTCGCATATGAAGGGCGCACGCGCTTCGCTCATTCCGGCCGTTTCGGTCCGCAGCGGCGCATTCGGGCCGCGTAGCGGAGACCGCTCGGAGCTTTCCTGAAAGCTTGCAGACGCGGCTTTGCCCGATCTCATCCCTGATTGACGGACACCCCAGGCCACGCGGGATGTCGAAGACCCCGCAGCCCCACGCCGCGCCGCTCATCGGCCGCAGGCGCCTGCTGCCCATGAAAGACAGAGCTTGACCTCTTTTTCGACCCTCGGCCTCGCCGAGCCCCTCGTTCGCGCCCTGGAAGAGGCGCGCCTCACCATCCCCACCCCGATCCAGGACCAGGCCATTCCGAAGGTCCTCGCCGGCCGCGACCTGATCGGCATTGCCCAGACCGGCACCGGCAAGACCGCCGCCTTCGCTCTTCCCATCCTCGATCGCCTCATCCGCTATCGCCACCGGCCCGAGCCGAAGTCGGTGCGCGTGCTGGTGCTGTCGCCCACCCGCGAGCTGTCCGGCCAGATCGTCGACAGCTTCGAGAGCTTCGGCCGGCATGCCGGCACCACCGTGGAACTCGCCATCGGCGGCGTCCCCATGGGCCGCCAGATCCGTGCCCTCGGCCGCGGCGTCGATGTCCTTGTGGCCACCCCCGGCCGCCTGCTCGACCTTGCGGAGAACCGCGCAGTGCGGCTCGACCAGGTGGAGGTGTTCGTCCTCGACGAGGCGGACCAGATGCTGGACATGGGCTTCGTCCATGCCATCCGCGCCATCGTCCGGCGGCTGCCGCAGAAGCGGCATTCGCTGTTCTTCTCGGCCACCATGCCGCAGGCGATCGCGGAGCTTGCCGGCTCGATGCTGCATGACCCGGTGACGGTGGCGGTGACGCCGGTCGCCAAGACCGCCGACCGCGTCGAGCAGCGCGTCATCCATATCGACAAGGCCCGCAAGGGCGCGCTGCTGGCCGAGGTGCTCTCCCAGGAGCCGATCGACCGCGCCCTCGTCTTCACCCGCACCAAGCATGGCGCGGACAAGGTGGTGCGCGTGCTCGCCAAGGCCGGCCATCCGGCCGACGCGATCCACGGCAACAAGTCGCAGAACCAGCGCGACCGGGTGCTCCAGGCGTTCCGCGACGGCGAGATCCGGGTGCTGATCGCCACCGACATCGCCGCCCGCGGCATCGACGTCACCGGCGTCTCGCACGTGGTGAACTACGATCTGCCGAACGTGCCGGAAAGCTATGTCCACCGCATCGGCCGCACCGCGCGCGCCGGCCGCGAGGGCATCGCCATCTCGTTCTGCGACCACGAGGAGCGCGCGTTCCTCAAGTCCATCGAGCGGCTCATCAAGATGCAGATTCCGGCGACCGACCGGCGCGGCGCCGCCGCGCCCGAGGCGATCGCCGACGTGCCGTCCGAGGAGCGTTCGGCGGCGCGTCCGCAGAATGCCGGACGCCGCGGCGGGCCTTCGGGCTATGCCGGCGGCCATCGCGGCGGGCAGGGCCAGCGCTCCGGCGAGGGCCAGCCCCAGCGCGAGGGGCGCCCGCCCCGCCGCAGCGGCGAAGGCCGCTCCGCCGAAGGCCGCTCTTTCGAGCCGCGCGCCGGCGAGGGGCGCGGCCCCGAGCGCCGCGAGGATGCCCGCGCCCACGGCGGCGGCCGCCCCGAGCGCGCCGAGGGCCGCGGCCCGCGCGCCGAGCGCGGCCCGTCTTCCGGCAAGCCCATGGGCGCCATCGGCTTCATGAAGTCGGCGCCCGAGCGCGGCCAGCGGCCCCAGCCCGCCAATGGCGGGGCCAAGGGCGCTGCGAAGGGACCGGCCCAGCGCCCGGCCCGCTGATCCCCTGAGAACAACCGGTCCGCGCGGGACGTAAAATCCCGCGCGGACCAAACTGGCTATAGGCCGCACCGCGGTTTTGTGCGAAAAGTCCGCCACTTCCGCGCCCCGTGCGGCGCATTCGGAGACGACTATATGGCGAAGGAAGAATTGCTGGAGTTCGAAGGAACGGTGACGGAAGTGCTCCCGGACGGGAACTTCCGTGTACGGCTCGACAACGATCACCAGATCCTGGCCTATGCCGCCGGCAAGATGAAGAAGAACCGCATCCGCACCATCGAAGGCGACCGCGTGGTGGTGGAGATGTCGCCGTACGATCTCGATCGCGGCCGGATCAATTTCCGCCACAAGGCCGAGGGCAATGCTCCCCCGCCCGGCGCCCGTCGCCAGCAGAACTTCCGCCGCCGCTGATCTCGGGCTGCTGCCGTGTGCGGCGGCTGCTCCGCGCCCGCACGTCGGGCCGGAGTGACCGGTAGACGCGGGCCGCCGGGTTCCGGCATGGCGCCGGAATCAGGGAGGGGAAGATGGAGCTGCGCCTCGCCAAGGTCGCGCTGGTGGCTTCACTGGCCGCCTTCGCGCTCGTCGTCGCCTACGACAACATCGTCGACTACGATTCCAACTACCAGTTCGTGCGCCATGTGCTGAGCATGGACACGACCTTTCCCGGCAATGCGCTGATGGGCCGGGCGATCACGGACGAGCGCGTCTGGCGCGCCGCCTATGCCGCCATCATCGCCGCCGAGGGGCTGACCGGCCTGCTGCTCGCCGCCGGCGCCGCGCGCATGGCGCTCAATCTCGCCGCGCCCGCGGCTGCGTTCGAGCGCGCCAAGGGCCTCGCTTATCTCGGTGGTGCGCTCGCTTTCCTGATCTGGTTCTTCGGCTTCATGGTGGTCGCCGGCGAGTATTTTTCCATGTGGCAGTCGCGCGAATGGAACGGCCAGGCGGCCGCCTTCCGCTTGTATACCGCGGTGCTCGGCGTCCTGATCCTGCTGGCATTGCCGGAACGGGAAATCAGGTAGCCGCGGCCGGCCGCTCCGTCGCGGCGTATCCGCGCCCTTGCCTCTTTCGCGCCCGCGGCTACCTTGGCCCTCTTCGCCCTTCCGGCCCCGACGGCCGGCGATGGGCTTCAAGCCGGGGCAACCGGCAGGCGCGTCCTTGCGACGCGCGGTGAAGGCGGGAGGAAACGCGGGTGTCGCGACCCTTGAGCGTGGTGCAGGGCGGCCGCGAGACCGCGACACGGGCCGTGAGCCTTGCGGGCGTGCGCATCGCCTTCCCGGGAACGGGGCGGGCGGATGCGCCCTTCGTGGCGGTGGACGGGGTCGACCTCGATGTCGCGGACGGCGAGTTCGTCGCCATCGTCGGCCCCACCGGCTGCGGCAAGTCCACGCTGCTGAACGCCACCGCCGGTCTGCTCGTGCCCGCCGCCGGGTCGGTCTCCATCTTCGGCGCGCCGCTGGCGGGGCTGAACCGGCAGGCCGGCTACCTGTTCCAGGCGGAGGCGCTGTTTCCCTGGAAGACCGCGCTGGACAACGTGGCCATCGGCCTCGACGTCGCCGGCACCCCCCATGAGGAAGCGCGGGCGCGGGCGCGCGAATGGCTCTCGCGGGTCGGCCTCGCGGCGTTCGCCGATCGCTATCCCCACATGCTTTCGGGCGGGCAGAGGAAGCGCGTGGGCCTCGCCCAGGTGCTGATCCGCGACCCCAAGATCCTGCTCATGGACGAGCCGTTCGGCCCGCTCGATGCCCAGACGCGCCAGATCATGGGCGCGCTGCTGCTCGATCTGTGGAGCCATGACCGCAAGGCGGTGATGTTCGTGACCCATGATCTGGAGGAGGCCATCGCGCTCGCCGACCGGGTGGTCATCATGGGCGCCGGGCCGGCCTCGCGCATCATCGGCGAATGGCGCGTGCCCATCGCCCGCCCGCGCGACATGGACGTGCGCCTCGACGCCGCCTTCCACCAGCTTCACCGCGAGATCTGGTCGGCGCTGAAGGACGAGGTCGTGAAGGGCTACCAGCAATCGGAAAGCGTGGGCTGACGGCCATGATGCGCAACCGCATGGCGCTCGTGGCGCTGCAGATCCTCGTCGCCGTGGTGCTCATCGGCATCTGGCATTTCGGCTCGACCATCAAGCTCGACTGGCCGGCCATCTCGCCGAAGCCCTTCTACCCGCTCGATCCCTTCTTCTTCTCGACGCCGCTCGCGGTGTTCCAGCGCACCTTCAACGACTTCTATACCGGGGTGATCTGGTATCACCTGGGCATCACGCTGCTGGAGACCATGCTCGCCTTCGTCATCGGCGCGGCGGGCGGGGTGCTGATCGGCTTCTGGTTCGCCCGCAAGGCTCTGCTCGCCGCGGTGTTCGACCCCTATGTGAAGATGGCGAATGCGCTGCCCCGCGTTGTGCTGGCGCCGATCTTCGCGCTGTGGCTCGGGCTCGGCATCTGGTCCAAGGTGGCGCTCGGCGTGACGCTGGTCTTCTTCATCGTCTTCTTCAACGTCTATCAGGGCGTGAAGGAGGTGAGCCCGACCTTGCTCGCCAACGCCCGCATGCTGGGCATGAACGAGCGGCAGCTGATGCGCAACGTGTTCTGGCCGTCCGCGCTCTCCTGGATGTTCTCCTCGCTGCACACCGCGGTGGGCTTTGCGCTGGTGGGGGCGGTGGTGGGCGAATATCTCGGCTCGGCCGCGGGCCTCGGCTACCGCATCCACCAGGCGGAGGGCGTGTTCGACGTGACGGGGGTGTTCTCCGGCATGCTGGTGCTCGCCATCTTCGTCATCATCATCGACACCGTGGTGAGCGCGATCGAGAACCGCCTCATGGTCTGGCGCCCCGCGCCGGCCTCGGCGCAGGGATGAGATAAGCTTAAGCGAACAAACGGAAAATGGGAGGAAGCAAGATGACCGTTCTCAAGTCCGCGCTCGCCCTTGCGGCAGCGCTCGGTCTCGCCGCCGCGGTGGCGGGGCCGGCCTCGGCCCAGCAGGCGGAGAAGCCCAAGCTCACCCTCGGTGTGGGCGGCAAGCCGCTGCTCTATTACCTGCCGCTGACCATTGCCGAGCGGAAGGGCTTCTTCAAGGACGAGGGGCTCGACGTCACCATCAACGATTTCGGCGGCGGGGCGAAGTCGCTCCAGGCGCTGGTGGGCGGCTCGGTGGACGTGGTGACGGGCGCCTACGAGCACACCATCCGCATGCAGGCCAAGGGCCAGGACATCGTCTCGGTGATCGAGCTCGGGCGCTATCCGGGCATCGTCCTGGTCGCGAAGAAGGATGGAAAGATCAAGAGCGTCAAGGACATGAAGGGCGCCAAAGTGGGCGTCACCGCGCCCGGCTCCTCCACCAACTTCTTCGTCAACTTCCTGCTCGCCAAGGATGGCCTGAAGCCCGACGACGTCGCCTTCGTGGGCGTCGGCGGCGGCGCGTCGGCGGTGGCGCAGATGAAGCGCGGCGAGCTGGACGCCATGTCGAACCTCGACCCGGTCATCACCAAGCTGGAGAGCGACGGGGATGTGGTGGTGATCGCCGACAGCCGCACCGAGGCCGGCAACGACAAGATCTTCGGCGGCACCAACCCGGCGGCGGTGCTCTATCTCAAGCGCGACTTCACCGAGCAGAATCCGGTGACGACGCAAAAGCTGGTCAATGCCTTCTACAAGACGCTTCAGTGGCTGAAGACGGCCACGCCGGAGGATATCGCCGCCGTGGTTCCGGAAGAATACCTGCTCGGCGACAAGGCGCTCTACCTTGCCGCAGTGAAGAACTCCATGCCGATCTATTCCAAGACCGGCGTCATCCCGGAGAGCGGCATGAAGAACGCCCTCAACATGCTGGTGGAGTTTGATCCGGAACTGAAGGCGGCGAACGTCGATCTCGCCAAGACCTTCGATCCGCGCTTCGTCGCCAAGGCCGCGGGCGCCGCGAAGTGAGCCGTCCGGAGGCGGCCGCGCCGGCAGGTGCGGCCGCCTCCGCCGGTTCGTCAGGACGACTGCGCACCGGCCGGTTCCCGCGCAGATCCCGCTTGGTTCCGCTAATCTCGCCGAATCTCGCTGGTCTCGTCTCTGCAAGCCCGCGCCCCCCCTCGCGCTCCGGCGGACGAACCGGCAAGCCACCCTTGAAACGCCGCAATCGGCCCCTATATGAGGATCACCCAAAGCCGGACGCCGCGCTTTCGAGCGCGTGCGGGAGACGGACGGATGTACTCCGATCCCGCGACGGTAAAGGGTGTTCGCTCCCGCCGCATGCATGTCTCGCGCTGCACGGCGGGGCGAGCCCAGTGGACAGTTCGTCGTTCGGCCTGCTTCTTTTCGTATCCTTCGGGCCGCGACTGAAAGTCTTCCTTCTTCGGACATGTCCTGGATCTTGTGCGGAGGGCGGCGCGCGTGCGCGCAGCCGCCGCATCGGGTCCGCATCACGAGCCCGAACGCAAGGAGGCCTCCCATGGCCACGGGTACTGTCAAGTTTTTCAACGCCCAGAAGGGCTTCGGCTTCATCCAGCAGGACGGCGGCGGACCGGACGTGTTCGTCCACATCTCCGACGTCGAGCGCTCCGGCCTCTACAGCCTGAACGACGGCCAGAAGGTCTCGTTCGACGTGGTCGCCGACAACCGCGGAAAGAACAAGGCGGCGAACCTCGCCGCGCTCTGAGGCGCCGCTCGCCGGCCCTGACGCCGCTTCGGCGGCGCGGGTATGGCTGACGCGAAAGCGCTGATGCGAAAATGGAAAAGGCCCGGGTCTCGCGACCCGGGCCTTTTTCTTTGGCGATGGCTGAGCCTATTGCTGGACGTAGACCGTCGCGCCGACGCGCACCCGGTTGTAGAGGTCCACCACGTCGTCGTTGGTCATGCGGAAGCAGCCCGAGGAGACCGCCTGGCCGATGGTCTCCGGCTCGTTGGAGCCGTGGATGCGGTAGAGGCTGGAGCCGAGATACATGGCGCGGGCGCCGAGCGGGTTGTCGATGCCGCCGGGCATGTAGCGCGGCAGATCGGGGCGGCGGCGCAGCATCTGTGCCGGCGGGGTCCAGCCCGGCCATTCGCGCTTGGCGCTCACGGTCTTCACGCCATACCAGCGGAAGCCGTCGCGGCCGACGCCGATGCCGTAGCGGATCGCCTGGCCCGGCGCGGTCACGTAATAGAGCCGGCGCTCGGAGGTGCGGATAACGACGGTGCCGGGCGCGTATTTCGGATCGATCGACACGCTCTGGCGCGGGATCGGGCCCGAGCCGCCCATGGACATGCCGGCCGGCGGATGGAACATCTTGAAGAAGTCGAAGATCTCGTAGCGGTCGTCGGCGCGCGCCGGCGCGGCCGCCGCCAGCAGCGCCGCCAAAGCGGCGACGACCAGAAGTCTCATATGCGTCATGGCTCAGTCTCGGCTCGCGGGCGCTAGGACGGCCCCCAACCTTGTCGCCACAAATCAGCCATGACTGCAACCGCTTTGTGCCGCACTTGCCGCGGGTGCACGCCAGTGTGATGCGCTTTTCGCGCGCCCTGCGGTGCGCCGGCAACGGTGGAGAGCCGGGGCGGAAGGGCAGGCGCCGGGAGCGGGGAACCGCTCAGCGGGGGGCGATCGCGGCGGCGAAGCGCGCCAGCGCGGCGTTGAAGGCCTCGGGCGTCTCCAGGAACGGGGCGTGGCCGGCCTCCGCGAACATCTCCAGCCGCGCGCCGGGCACGGTGGCGGCGATATGCTCGGCCATGGCGGGCGCCACCACGATGTCGCGCGCGCCCTGCACCGCCAGCACCGGCAGGTCGAGGCCGGCGAGCAGGCCGTCAAAGTCGGCCGGCCGTCCGAACATGCCGGCGCGCACCTCTGCCGGCACCATCATGTTGAAGCCGAGCAGGGTCTCGAACGCGTCGCGCTCCGGCGCGCGGGCGAAGCAGCTGCGCAGGAAGGCGCGCGTGGCGGCGACGTTGGTGGCGGTGTCGGGGCTGCACATCTGCCGCATCAGGCGGTTGCAGGTGCCGAAGAACCTCTTCTCGTTGGACACCACGCCGGCCACGAACACGATGCCCGAAATGTCCCCGGCGCCGTGCGCCGCGAGATAGTCGCAGATGATGCGCCCGGCATAGGACCAGCCCACCAGCACCGGGCGTCGGAGCCCGGTCTGGGCGATCACCGCCGCAAGCTCGCCGGCCCAGCGTCCCGCCTCCTGGTAGAACGCCGCGTCGAGCGGCTTGTCCGAGGCGCCGTGGCCGCGAAAGTCGTAGGTGGCGCGCCGCAGGTGGGCGAGCTGCGGGCTCGCCACCTGCGCGTCCCAGCACAGGCCGCACTGGGAAAAGCCATGGATGAAGAGCAGATCGGGACCCGTCGGGGGCCCCTCCGCTTCCCACACGCTGGCGGCGACGGAAAGCCCGTCCGGGGTGGTCACGCTCAAGGTCTGGGGGGCGGGGGCGCCGGTGTCGCTCATGGCGTCAGGCTTGCCCCAGCTTCCCGCGTCTGCCAAGCCCCCGGCGCGTCCGATTTCCGCCGTCAAGCACCCGCAGCCTCGCGGCGCGGGCCGGCGGAACGCGAGTCGCCCGAATCGCCGTCTGCGTGCACAATTCGCAACATAAGAACCAACGCGCCACTTGAGGGAGCACCCCTATGCACCACCGGTTCCGTCTGAAGGCGCTCGCGCTCGCGCTGGCGTGCGGTGCGGCGATCGCCCCCGCCCCGGCCGGCGCGGCCGAGAGCTATATGAGCGTCGGCCTGCCCTTCTTCGCGCCCTACCGGGTGGCGATCGCCAACGTGGACGTGCGCGACGGCAAGGTCACGGGCACGCTGGCGCCGCCGGCCGGCGATCCGCGCCCGCCGCTGCCGCTCTCCGGCACGCTCGCCAACGGGCGCATGCGGCTCGTCATCGGCACCGGCGCGGAATCCTACACGCTCGACCTGCGCGAGGGCGAGCAGGACCAGCAGCAGATCTGGAGCGAGACGGCGCCGCTGCCCGATCTCGACGCCATCGCTTTGTTCCGGCCGGTGGGCGGCTTCTCCGAGACCGGCCTCGCCTTGCAGCATCTCGACGTCAACTGGTGCGGCCAGCTGATCGGTGGCCTCGCCATCCAGCTCAACACCGCGGCACTCCGGGGCGCGGCCGAGGCGCCCGCCGCGCTGGCCGATCTCGACGTGGTGGTCGGCCCGAACCGCGGCAACGTCTCGACCGTCAAGCTGAAGGACGTCTGGTCGCGGCTGCGCCTCGCCGTCCAGGCCTCCGATGCCGACCCGGTGGTGGTGGACGTGCGCGCCCCGCTCGGCGGCGAAGCGCAGATGGCGCGCACGCTGCGCGCGCTGCCGCAGGTCGCGGCCGTGGGGCTGCCGGCCTCGTGCGGGGAGCTGGCGCTGGCCGGGGTGCCGCGCGAACGGGTGATGGACGGCGGCGCGGTCAGCGAGGCCAAGCTCAAGGCCTATGGGGAGCAGCTTCTGCCGCGCCTCATTTCCGGCGCCGAGCCGGGCGCGCGCGGCCCCGGCGCGCGCAAGTTCAAGCTCTCCGGGCTCCAGGTGGCGCGCGACGCCGCCGGGCTGCCCACGCTCACCGCGACGCTCCAGGGGGACGCGGAGGCGACCCGCCTCGGCAAGGGCGAGGTGGACCAGTTCACGCTCACCCTCACGCCGCTCGTCACCGCCGGCGACACCGGCGAGACCATCTCGCTCATTCCCACCGTCTCGCGCCTGCGCACGGCGCCGCGCCGCGGCCCGCAGGCGCCCGACGAGGCCGCGTTCAAGCCGGCCCAGGACCCGGCGGTGACCGCCGCGGTGCGCCACCGCCTCACCACCTGGCTCGCCGCCAACGAGAGCCTTGCCTGCTCGTTCCTCACCCAGACCTCGTTCCAGGAGCCCGACAACGCCCTGGTCTGCGCCAACCGCATGCTGGACAGCGTGGCGGGCGACGAGGGGGGGAATTGAGGGGGCCCCGTTGAGCGCCGCGCCGCGCCGGGACCGAAGGGGCCGGGCGCGGCGTTCGTGCGGGGCCGATCGGATGGCGCCATCGCGTGCGGCAAGGACGGTCCCGGGCAAAGACGATCCCGGGCAAGGACCTGCCGCCGTCGATGTGATCTGAATGGGGAAGCGGAATGGTGGGCGATGCAGGGACTTGGCACCGTACCGAATGAGCCCGAATAGCGCCGAATCATGTTGACGACGAGTCACTCAAGCCATTGATTATACTATATTTTTGCCGCATTCGCCTGCCATATAGCCCCGTATTGCACTGTATTGCGTGGCCTGCCATTCCGGGGGTCGCGCCGGTAGCTGGGGCAAAGGGTAGCTACATGGGAAAGCTGACGGTGAAGCGGGTAGCCGGCCTCAAGGACATGGGCCGATACGGCGACGGGCAAGGGCTATTCTTGCAGGTGACGGCCACCGGGACGAAAAGTTGGCTCTACCGCTGGGAGCGGGATGGTCGCGAGCGGTGCATGGGGCTCGGCAGCGTCCATGACGTGGACTTGGAGGAAGCGCGGGACTTGGCCCGCGACATGCGGCGGCTGGTCCGCGCTGGTCGCGATCCCGTTGCCGAACGCAGGGCCGAGCGCGAGCAGCGGAAGGCCGAAGCGCGCAAGCTGCTCCTATTCCGTGACGCAGCGACGCAATATTTCGATAGCCACGAGCGGAAATGGGCCAGCCGGAAGACCCGGGAGGTTTTCTTGGCCCGGCTGAAGACGTTTGTTTATCCCCACATCGGAGCGTTGGCCGTCAGCGACATCAACACGCAGGACGTGTTGAAGGTGTTGGAGCCGATTTGGCACAGCAGGACCGAAACCGCTTCGAGGGTACGTGGATACATCGAGGCCATTCTGGCGTTCGCCACGGTGAAGGGCTATCGCACCGGCGACAACCCGGCGCGGTGGGCAGGCCACCTCCGAGAAGCCTTGCCGTCCCCGGCCGCCATCGCGCCCGATCAGCATTACGCAGCGTTGCCCGTCAAGGAGGTGGCCGCTTTCTTCGCCCGTGTGACCACAATGGGCGGAATGGCTGCGCTCGCCCTGCGGTTCACGATTTTGACGGCCGCGCGGACGAACGAAACCATCGGCGCGACGTGGGACGAAATCGACCTTGAGCGCGGCCTATGGACGATCCCTGCGGCCCGCATGAAAATGCGGCGCGACCATCGCGTGCCGCTCAGCCAAGCCGCCATCGAACTGCTCAAGGCCGTGCCGCACGAGAAGGGCAACGCCCATGTGTTCGCCGGCATGCGCAAGGGCTCGGGGCTCAGCAACGTGGCAATGCTCGGCCTGCTCAAGGTGCGCATGGGCGTGACCGACATCACTGTTCACGGGTTCCGCAGCACGTTCCGGGATTGGGCCGGCGATCACACCGAGTTTCCGCGCGAGGTGGTGGAGGCCGCTCTCGCTCACGCGGTGGGCGATGCGACCGAGCAGGCTTACCGGCGCAGTGATGCGCTGGAACGGCGCCGGGTGCTGATGGAGGCTTGGGCGGACTATTGCCTTGGGAAGGCTCCTACCTCGAACGTCCTGCCGATGCAGCGGGCGGCCGGTAGCTGATCCGGGGGAGGTGTGGGAATGGGGTCATTTTACCTAATGATCGCAAGCTAGTTCGGAGTCTGAATTAGGAACCGAACTGGTGGAGAACAAAACGGGATCAAAAAAGGGCGCCGCGAGGCGCCCTTTTTCGTGACCGCATGGGAAGGCAATTGCGAGGATCGTTTTCGGCTGGGAAGCCGTCGTCGCGTCCGTCACGCCTGCCCAACGCCAACGTGGGGCAATCAGGCGATCGCAGCTTCGGCTTCGTCCAACTCTTCTTCAGCTTCAGGTGGGCCATCGGCCGGACGATTTGCAATCAAGTCTGTCACATCGCTCCATTCTTCCATCCGGAAAACATGGACGCGTCGGACGTATCGGCAAAAGGTAGGAGCATTGCCGGTAAGCGCACCTTGCAGCCGCATGATCGCGGTGATCGGGTTTTGATCGGCTTCGGTATGATACAGGGAGCCTTGCGGATGGGCTGTAAACCCACATCCGGCCAAGGCCGCCGGTATCTCGCGCTGGTAAACCGTCACGATCTCCGCCTTGGTCATCCCTGCAGTTCGCATGGATTTTGTGTCCAGATCAAAAGCGATAGCATATTGAGCCATTCATTTCCCCTTGTTGGCGCTTAAAGATACGAGAATGGCAGACCTGACGACAAGGTTATTGCTATCCCCCGTCAATTGACCGCAGCACCATCGGCCCGCCGGATGATACCCCCGACCGAGGCCGTCTTCCACGGAGGCGGGGCGTAGGCGCGAGCATGGTGCCTCGGGCAATAACTGGAGCCCGGCTGCACAGCGTCGCCACACGCCATGAGGTCAGCCCCGGCCCCATCGACCGGCCATCGGCAGTGGTACCTTTCGCAGTCGATCAGGAGGCGGCGGTGCGGGGCCTCGGCGGGCGCCTCGCGCATGGCGGCTTCCGCCATCTGCACCCATGCCCCGGCGGCCACGGTCTTCGTTGCCGCGCTCATGCCAGCTCCCTCCGGCGCTGAACCTTGTGGGTTGCAGGCGGGCGCGTCCGGCTGCTGCTCGCCTTGGCTCTCATCCAGGCAAGGACTTCGGCCTCAATCCAAACCCGCGTTTTGGCGCTCAGGTAGACCGGTGCCGGGAAGTCACCTTCCCTCACCAGATCATCGAGGAAGCTGCGGCCGATGCCGACAAGCTGGTAAACCTCCTCCACCCGCAGGAACCGAAGGTTCGGCTCATTGCTGGTGGGGGCGTTGGAGTCTTCTTCCGGCATGACCGCTTCCACTGTGGCTATTGCCCCGCATGGGGCTGCATTACGTTGTGACCCACTGTAACCACAGTGAAAGCATTGATTTGAAGCGCTTTTTGCAGTCTGATGTGAAGTATTCGCAGTCGGATTGCGGAAAATACTTATGCGGAGTGCTTTTGGCTGTGGAGGGCTTCAAGGGGTGGCAGGCCCTGGGGAGGTGTGTCATAGGGCATGAACGCGAAGGACGGGGAGGGCGGTGGGGACGGTGGGACGCGGAAGGCGAGAGCCGCACCCACTCTCGTATGCGCGCCCGCAAGGGCCGTCCAACGGCCGACCAAGGCAAATCGCTAGGACAGGCCATGGGCGGGCGTTCGTGGTTCCGGGACTACCTGCCTAGCCCGGCCACCCACCGCGCGAGTCTGGCCCCCACCGCTGGCGAGCGGCGCAGCCTGTCCCGCGCCGGGGCGTCCCGCACATTTGGCGCACGTCGCAGACCGGGCGGACGGCGGGGGCAGATGCGATGACCACATTTGAGGCCAGCACCATGCCGGCCGCGCGCCATCCTCGCAATGTTCGGCGGCACTGGCAGGCATTGAATGCCGCTGACCTCAATGGAGGTATTTGGGTGAGAATTAGGTAGCCCACGACTGGGCACCCGACGGCCCATAATTCACAGCGCACGGCTGTGGTCCCGTTTGCAGCTTTGCAGTTTGCAGCTTATAGCCCCCCCCTACCTGCCGAGCCGGGGAGTGTACCCTAATGCAAAGCTGCAAACGTGTAGAAGAATTGTATATAACTTATTATTTTTCAGTCACTTGTTCGTTTGCAGCTCGCGCTGCAAACGGCTGCAAAGCTGCAAACCATTTTGGGCAAAAGAAGCCCCGGCACCATGTGGTGACACCGGGGCGGATCGACTTCAATTGACATCCAGGTTCAGGCCGTCAAACGGAAGGCTGGCCCGTCATACTTGAACTCGCTGCTTAAGGTGAGTTTGGGAATTTCCATCAGGCTCTGGTTTTCAATGGCCACCTTGATTGCAATGTCAAGAGCGGCCTTGTCCCCCGACCTGTGCTTAGTGAAAGCATCAGTCCTCGTATTCTGCCGGATGTATGATTTCGGAATGATTCCAGCCTTTCGCAGGTGTTCAAGTTTGCGGAATTGCTGCGGAACGTCCTTGTCATCCAAATTCAGATACTTGTGACAGACGTGGATAACCTTCTTCTCGCGGTCTGCATCACCCTGCCCAATGTCGCCGGTATCGAATTTCTCGAGGAAGAGTCTGTTGCTTTCATGAACAAACCAAATGGACCACTGCACCTGTGGCAACGTCATAATCGGGAATCCATAGTATTCAACCACTGCCTGCAACGCGGTGAGTTTCAACACCTTGAGATGCGTATCGCCCCAGATGGCCGCGATGCCGGAATCCTGCTCCTCGTTATATTTCGCGTCGCAGAGCTTAAGGTGCTCCCTCAATGCCGCTTCCGCCTCGGCGTCAGCAATGACCTTTTGAGGCTGTTCTCCCCGAGTGACACGGGCGTTAAGCTCCATCATGTGGGCTGCGAGGGATGTGAAATAGTCCCGATCTTCCTGCGGCATTGCGTTGCCGCGCCAGTTATTCTCATCGCCGCGCGGCGTTGTCACGTAGCGACATAGGAATCGGGCCATGAACCCTTCTTCCATCATGTTGCGCGTGAGCGCGCCTTCAAAGCGCCCCGGAGTCGTTTCGCCAATGATGGACAGCGCGGGGCGGGTTGTTTCGGGAATGTTATCCGCTCGGTCCGCGTAAGCCTTCCCGCCCATCTTCTTGATGTTGTAAAGGGTTGTGATCTCGCCTCGAAGGGACGCCATGGCATCCCCCGGACGAGCCGTCGCCATGGCTTCAAGGGTGACGCCAAATTCCCGGACAAAGACGCAGAAGCCGGGATCTTTGGCGACTTCGCGGAGCAGTGCGGTACCAGAGGAAAAGTTCAGCGACCGCAGTCGAGTGCTGGCGAGCGGCACGCCGGGGATCACTGGCACCTTCAAGGATTGCAGGAATTGCTCCGGAAAATCGTGCAGCGCGTCTTTGCCAAACCGGGACTTCGCGACCAACAGGAGGTAGAGCGCCAAGTCCGCGCCCGTGTAGGTCTCGCACGCCCGCCCACATAGGCCAGCCAACCAGCCAAAGGCGCCCATTGTCGCAACCTCGGGGTTCGGCCGCTTGCTGTTGCAGTAGAACTCGTGCATGAGCCTCCCCGTCCGTCCCGGCGGGGGACAGAACATAGGCTCACTTGGGGCGGGCTCTGCCGCCCGATCTGCCTGCGCTGCTTCATAGGTGAGCGACTTTCCAATTTGGATTTTGGCCAGCGTCTCAGCTTCCTCCACCAGCTTGGACACCACGAAGGTAAGGGTGCGATTCAGATAGTCGTCATTCCGGTGCGCCTTGAACCGAGGGCTGCTCCGCCGAATGTCCCACCCCCCGAGCTTGGACTCGCGGAATAACCGGAACACCTGCTCCTTGTCCTCCGTGGCCTTCCATAGGAAGTTCATGAGTGCGGCGTCGGCTTCCGACTGCGACGGATATCCGGGGATGTCGCCCGCCCACAGACGCTCGAACTGCGCCGCGTTGCTCCACGAGCGAAGCCAATCCATCACCTCGCTGTCTGTGCGCCGTTCGACGGTGCAAGGAGGCAGGTCCACCAGCTTCAGGGCGCCCGTACGCTTCCGGTACTCCTCTGCGATCCGCTTCACTTCGTCGTCGCGGTCTTCGATGGCTTCCGGCAACTCCTGTAGCCTATTGCCGGTGCAGATCATGAAACGGTCTTGGGAGTAGACTTCGAGGAACTGACTATGGATGCCGGGGCCAATGTCGCCGCGCACCAGCACATGCAGGCCCCACCCGGAACGGGAGCGCTCGGTGTAGCTGCTCACCTTCTGAACGTAGCTCCATAGGCTGTCCATCACGTCCGGTGGCGTCCAACGCCTCGGCTCGTCGGGGTGCGTGGTGGAGTTCTTTACGTCCACGTCGAGGACGGTGAAGCCGCACCCCTTCGTGAAGACGAACCCCACGTAGCCGTTGCACACCCTCGCGGCGGCTACGGCTGCATCGAATGTCATCCAGTCGTCAGGCTTGGAGACGCTGCCGTGAACCGTCCTGCCGTCGCGCAGCGTGTGGGGTGCCTTGTCGGCGCCTGCGAACATCCATTGGGGGATGGCGCGCAGCTCCGCCGGGATATTCAGGAGCTTGGCGAAACGCGCATCGAGGCGCTTCGCTTCGTCATCCGCATATGCCGCGTTCAGGAGCGCAAGGTCTTCAAACTCATCCGTCATAGTACATCTTCCCATACGGGCCAGATGTACCGGAACAGCTTGCGGGTATGCGCCAGCTGTGCTACAAAAGCTTGCCAGTGCTTTTGTAGTTCCAGTACATCCATCCCAGTATCTGAAAGCCGTCCGCGTCCAACGGGCGGCTTTCGCATGAGTGGGAGGTTGTACCGGACTTTCCCTAATCCCGGCGCCGCCTTTCGGCGGCAAGCGCGCAGCATGGCATATGGCCACGCTTCATGCAAACATCTAAAGGGGTTAGGTTCCCTGCACAGCCACCTTCGCCCTTTGACATCACCCGGCATTTCAGTGTGATGCGGAACCCACCCCGAGGCCAGCCCCCGGAGACCCGGCGCATCGCCGCCCATGTGGCTACTGCCCATCGTCCTCGTCGCACTCAGCGGACGCCAGCGCCGGGACAGGCTGCGTGAAGTTGCCGGCGAGCTTGGCGGCCACCGCATCCAACGCGCCTCGTAGTTCCTCGTTGAGCTCGGTTGGCGCATGCGTCACCACGGCATCCACCTGTTGCCGAATGTGCGGGTTCCAAATGGGATCCGCGCCACGTAGCGCGGACTCGGCGGCCCTGACGCCGGCCGCATTGCCCTCGGCCGCTGCCGCGTGCAGCGAGCGCTCAAGGTAGAGGACACGTTTTGCCTGCCCATGCTTCAGGGCATAGGCGAGCGCTTCATGGGCGTTCGCCCACTGGTAAACCGTATCCCGGCTGAGTCCGATTTCACCACATGCTGCGGTGATTGAGAAGCCTTGCGACATAAGATCAACAATCAGGTCGCAGACAACCGGGTTATACTTATTAATGTCTATATACTTCTCTGCGTAATACGCCTCCAAGGCGTCTATATTGTCCCGAACCGCTTTCGGCAGACGCTCCCTTGATGCGTATTTCTTCAGTGCCGATTTGTACGGGTTTGCCATGAAAGACGATCCATTACTTTGAATGCTTTCTTCAACCATAGCATACGGCGGTACGTTCAGCAATTTATACCAGCCATTCCCAAAAGGCGACATTATTGTTAAGCGCAAGAACAAGACCCCATTACACCAATAGAAGGGCCGGACCGCGCAGGTGGAGTGCAAGTTATGAAAGCGATTACTGGTGGAGCCCTGGTCAAACGACTTGTGACCCTGCGAGGCAAGTTTCTGCTTGCCAATGAGCGCAGCGGCGAGCATCGCCTCCACGCCGCGTTGAACGCCTTCGAGCGCGAGGCCATGACGCTCCAAGGCGCGGAGGTCGCCTTCGCCAGCCAGAACGAGGCGGACCACGCAGGCGCGCTTTGGGATGAATGCCACGGGCTGGCGCTGCGGGCGTTCTACCGGATCGGCATGAGCCGCAGGGTTTTTGGGCTTGGGGTGGAGCCGCCGCCCCCTGCGCCGCCGCAGTTCGCGCCTTCCCCCGTCCTCGTCCCCTTCACCGTCTAAAAGGATACCTCGCCAATGTTCCCCTTGCTCAAGCGGATTCCGGCCGAAGATCTAGAGCCGATTCGGGGCCGCCCTCGGAAGTTATTCTTGGAAGATCGCGCGCCGGTCAATCCGACCGAGGTTCGGCTGACCCAGATTCGCGAGAGCTACCTGAGCCGCTTGCCGGGCAGACATACGCCCACGGTGAAGGAAATTGCCGAACGCATCGCCGCGAAGCAGATCGAAGCCGAGGTGACGGCGGCGCTTTGGGGCGCGGACCATGAATTCGCGCGGCGGCAGGAAGTAGAGCTCGGCCGCCTGATCGCCGCCCTACACCTAGAGCACGACGAGCCGCTGCACCCGGCGGACGCATGGCCGGACACGGCTTACGAGGACGCCGCCACCGAACAGGGAGATCACTGAAATGACCACCGATCCACGGCTGAATCACCGGGTGCAAGAATTCGCCCCGGCCTACGTTCGCGAAGCCGCAGCAGCCATCGCCGCCACCGTGGCCAAACTGCCCCAGAGCGCTGCCGCCAAGTTCCGCCAGTTCGAGGAGGCGGCCTTCGCGGCCGAGGCGGCGGCAGGTGCCGCGCGGGCGAAGCGCGACGAAAAACTCCGCCCGATCTCCGCACTTCGGCAGGCTGTGGCGCAGAGCACCACCCCCCATCCCGCCAACATCGCGCTTCTGGAGGAGCTTACGCCGGAACTCGAACACGCGGAGGAACTGTTCAGCCGGTTCAATGCCGAACGTATCTCAACCGGCGCGGCGTTCAGCGCCATTCAGCGTGCGCTCGAAGCCCTGCCTCCCAATGCCCGCTTCGTCGCTGTCGAGTCCTCGGCGCCGAAGAAGGCCGACACGCTCATCGCCGTCCGCGAAACCATCGCCGGCCTGAAGCGCGACATCCATGCGCTGGAAAGCAGCGCTCCGACCACCGAAGAGCAAGAAGCCACGTTGCGGGCTGCCATCGCAAAGCGAGGGGAAGCCGGACGGCCGCGCATGGACCGCACGGGCCGGCTGAAGACCGATGCCACTGCCACAGCACAGGCTGCGGCGCTCGCGGTGGCGTGCTGGCTCAACCCGGAAGGTGTGTTCGCCCGCATGGTGGAAGACGGCGCCTTGCGCGAGGGAGGCTCCCTATCGGCGGCCGAGAAGGCGGCAGCACTGACAACCCTCCGCGCCAGCTTGTTCGAGGTCGAACTTTTGGAAGAAGCGCTCCTCCAACGCGACGGCGGCACCCGCCGCGCCGACGCGGACCCGCTCGCCATTCTTGGCATCCGGGTCGAGGCTGGCCGAGCGGCGCGGGCCGCGTGAGGACACAGGTTGCTCCCTCGGCGTTCGCCATCGCCGAGGTTGAGCACAGGCACCACCGGGCGCGCTTGTGACGACTCGGCGCGAGAGGAAAAGGGATGCGGTTCCCCCTGTCCCGCATCCCGAACCGTCCCCGGTGGTGCCCACAATTCCGAAACCGGGGCGCCGCTGAAGCTGCGGCCCGGCATCAATGCGCGGTTCGGTTCCTACCGGTGCCGCCCACACACACGCGGGGGCAAGGGCTGATGGCACCAATGTGGCCACAGCACACGACACCGCCCCCGCCGAGCAACAGAAAGGACATCGGATGACGATTCTTGACCGCTTCGGTCGCCCCAAGGAAGTGCCGGCCGGCTACGTCCTTCAGGAGGGCGAGTCGGCATACGTCCCCATGGATGAGCTGCACAACCCCGCGCGCTCCCGCCGCATGGGCGATGCCGCGCTCGCGACTTTCATCAGGGACGGCAGCACGGCCAACGCCGCGCCGGCCGGCTTCTTTCGGGACGCCTATGGTCGCTTGCTCGCCACAGGCACCACGGCTGCCGACCAACGCCGCGCCGGCTTCTATGCTGCCCGTGACGCCATGCTCGCGGACGAATGGCGCGGTGGTGATGCCCGGCCCGACACGCCCCGGTCTCGCGAGCAGTACGTCGCCGACCTCGCCAACGCGTGGAAGTACCCAGAGTCGGCCTGACGGCCGGGCCGTCGCGTTGGGGTGGGCGCTGGCTCGCTATGACCGCACGGCCAGCACAGCCCAGCCCCCATGTGGTCATCGCGAGTCCAAGGCTTTCCCTGACGATTCTTCCGGCAATAAGAAGGGCGCCCGGTGGGGCGCCCAATGTTGATTTACTGAGGATGAGCTAAGTCCATCGAATCTCATACCCAGCCATATATCCAGTCATATGGTGAAGAGAAAAATGATTCAATAAGTTAATAGTAGTCGATCAGAAACATGCTCCGATTCAAGTGTCTGACCGTCCATCTGGAACCGCCGGAGCATTGATCGCCCGATATGAATATACTCCTCGCGCTCAAACAGTCCGTCGGGAATAGAGACGTCTACTTTTTTATCGCCGGACTTCTTTGTGCCGTCGATGCTCAGCGCGATGCGCACACCGCGAGATTTACTCTCACGGATCACATTGAATAGCCGAGAAAGACTAAACCTCTGAGCCCCGTAAAGTATGGCCTGACTATCCACATACGGAGGGTCCAAGTAACAAACGTCTCCACGGCCTGCGAGCCGCATAACGTCCTCAAAATCGGCGTGTACAAACTTAGCAGCGCGAGTACGGGCAGCCCAAATGCGAGCCCTTTCTGCAAAGCTGTCTGGATGCATCGGCTGATGCGGTCCGCATGGCGTGCTCATGTAGCCATCAGCTTTTCGGAATCTGACCACGCCGCCGTAGCAGACGCGGGAGAGAAACAAGAGGTCGGCCCCGTTCGGCGATGCGTTATATGATGCCTTTATGGTCTCGTACGCCCCCTCTTTCCCCATACTCGCGATAAGAGAGTGGCGCTGAGAATACCAGCGGACGAGACCGTCGGGGTCCTCACGAAGCTGTTGCCATATTTCAATTAGGGGCTTGAAGGCATCCGACGCAACGGCTCTTTGCGGCGCCAGATGGGCCAACACGGCTCCGCTTCCGAGGAATGGCTCATAATACGTGCCGTAGTCCGTTGGAAGATATGAAATTATCTCTTTGGCAAATTTTTGCTTGTTGCCGATCCATTTCAGTAGCTGCCCCTTCAGGGAAGGCAACATCTCACCGCCCCCGTTGAGGGGCAGCATCCCTTGAGTGTATCGATATCCTCCAACCTGATTCGCATGGTGGGGGGAATCGTGCGCGCTAACGATGCTTTCAAGGGGCTCGAAAAGGGTTTTTGGGCGCATGTTCGCTCTCTATCTCAAACGCTAGGCTACACGGCTCGGGGGACGGGCACAATTAAGGTGCCATCGTTTGAAGAAATTTTGTTGGGGATGAAGCAGCTAAGGCTTCTAAACGATCACCTCATCAAGAATGGCGCCCCCACAAAATTTGCCGATACCCTGATAGCTTATTTTGCGTACAGAGCTGAAACCCTAAACAACACCGTGCAACATCAGTTGATGGATAAGGACTCGGCAAAAGCCATGTATGAACGGCTTTTGACGGTTCGTGAATACAAGGTCGCAGCGGCGATGAACAAGCAAAAGGGCGAGAAGAAGCAGGTTGCCTATCTAACTGCAATGGTCAATATGCTCATCGAAGCCAATGCTGACGGCATCGAATACGACCACGACCCGCGTCAGCTAACTACCGTAACTCGCGATGGGCGACCGCTTAGAACGTTGGCGCGCCGTATTGATGGAGCGTTTCCATCTGCGGTCAATCCTGTAGCTGTATGGGAAATAAAAGAATACTATCATACCACAACTTTTGGAAGCCGAGTAGCCGATGGTGTGTATGAAACATTGCTTGATGGAATGGAGTTGGAGGAGATGAGGCTCGAAACAGGAATTGACGTCGAGCACCTTCTCATTGCTGATGCACATTATACTTGGTGGGAGTGTGGGCGTTCTTATCTGTGCCGGATGATCGATATGCTTCATATGGGCTATGTTGACGAGATTCTATTCGGCACTGAAATCGAAGAGCGTTTGCCGGCCATAGTAGCAGGGTGGGTCGAAAAGACCCGCGTGAGGCAGGCGGAAGCCAAGGCGGTTTTGTCGGATGATACGCCGCTTCTCTAGTCAAGGATGGTCCTGTTCCATCTTTTTGGAAGTTTTGGGGACGGTACCAATAGGGCGCCACAAGGCGCCGCGCTCGATGACCACAAGCGCAGCGGCCGTCAGGCTTCCTTGCCCTCCTGCACCGCCGTCCGCTTGTCGGCCTTCGTGACGAGGCCGATAGGCGGCAGCGCGGCGCGGGGGTATCCGTGAAACCGACGCCAGTAGGAATACTCAACCTTGACGTTGGTGGCGTTGAGCCCCGCTGCGTACTTGCTGACGGCAACCTCGCCAGAGGTAGGGGTGCGCCCGAGGTCGGCCATGGCCTTGTCGCACGCCTGCCACGCGAGCCAGCACAGGCCCCCGGCGGTGGGCTCCTTGATGCCGTTCTGCTCCCGGCGGACAAGGCCGGTGATGGCCTTGAACTGCGCCTCGCGGGCCGCGTCGGCCTTATGCTTGGCAGTTGTGGCCGCCGACTCGCCCTTGGCCTTCGCAGGCGCCTCGGCCGGCGCGGCGTCCTTCAGGCTGGGCAGAGCCCGACCGGTGCGCACCTTCTCGATCTTCACGGTCATAGTCGATCCCTTCGCTCTCTAGCGCTAACGTGCGCCATAAGCGCAACCTATGAGAGTGCAAAGAGGGGTGCAACGATCTTGTTCTCTGTTTGTTCTATGTACCGCCAATCGTTCGGCGCCAAACCGTGGGTCATCGTGGGTTATGACCACGACAACGGGGAAATTTCCTAATAATTTCAATAGAGAATGGTGGGCGATGCAGGGATTGAACCTGCGACCCCTCCCGTGTGAAGGGAGTGCTCTCCCGCTGAGCTAATCGCCCGCACCAGTCGCGAGACGGGCGATGTAGGGCGGGAGGCCCCCGACTGTCAAGGGGCGGCCTCCGGTTTCCCCAGCTCCATGGAACGGCGCGCAGAGGGCTGCGCCCGGTGTCCCGCCCCGCGCCGCCCTACGCCGTCTCGCGGGCCAGTACGGCGAGCACCGCGGCCTCCAACTGGTCGAAATGGTCGATCAGCCGGTCGGCGCCCAGCGCGTGGGCCGGCGTCTCGGTGTAGCCGAAGGACACCGCGATGGCCGGCACGCCGGCGGCGCGGGCGGTGCTGATGTCGGTGATGCTGTCGCCGACCATCACGGCGCGCCCGGCGCTGCCGCCGGCGGCGGCGATGGTGGAGAGGAGCGGCAGCGGGTCGGGTTTCGGCTTGGCATAGGTGTCGGCGCCGGTGATCACGGCGAAGCGCCCCGTCAGGTCGAGCCGGTCGAGCAGGAGCCGGGCGAGATATTCGAGCTTGTTGGTGCACACCGCGAGCCGCGCGCCGCGCGCTTCGAGCCGGTCCAGCGCCTCCAGGAGGCCGGGGAAGGGGCGCGAGCCATCGGCGATGTGGTCGGCATAATAGGTGAGGAACTGGGTGTTCAGCGCCTCGATCTCCTCCGCCGGCAGCGCGAGGCCCTCGCTCGCCAGCGCCCGGCGGATCAGCATGCGCGCGCCGCCGCCGATCATGTTGCGGGCGGCGGCCCGGTCCACCTTCGGGATCTTGTGGGCGGCGAGCACCACGTCGAGCGTGTCGAGCAGGTCGGGCGCGGTGTCGACCAGCGTTCCGTCGAGGTCGAAGGCGATCACGGGCGTCTGGGGCATCGGGCTTCCTTGGGCTTCCTTGGGCGTTCTTGAAGGGGGCGTGTGGTGCGGGGGCGTGTCATCGCTGCCCTTTGCCTTAAATCCTGCCGCTTTTTGGCGCCAGCGTCCTGCGGCCCGGCAGCGCAGCCGCGCGGCGGGGCTCTCTCGCCTGTGGCGTGCGAACGAGGAGGTTTGGCGATGCGGATGGCTCTCGATGCGGCTTGGGGCTTCGGGCGGATCGGACAGGCGGGGGCAGGCGCGATCGGCGCCCTGATGCTGGGTGCGGCGCTGGCCGGGCCCGCGGCGGCCCAGGCGCCCGCCGGCTACAGCTTCGCCTCGCCGCCGTCGGCGGAGGCAAACCGCGTCTATGGGGTGAACCACAAGACCGGCGAGATGTCGGTGTGCCAGTTCGAGCGCCCGGCCGGCAGCTTCGCCGGCATCACCCGCTGCTTCACCCGGGGCGACGGCGCCGGCGCCCAGGCGGACGGCAATTACGACCTCGTGCCCACGCGCTTTGCGGGCGAGACCGGCATCTTCCGGGTCAACCGCGACACCGGCGAGATGAGCATCTGCTACGTGCGCGACGCGCCCCAGGCGGGCGGCAAGAACGATCCCATCCTGCTCTGCACGCCGCCGGCCAAATGAGGGCGGCGGCCGTAGCGCGCGCCGCGGGGCGCGCGCAACGGAGGCAAATGCACGGATGGGGCGTCGCGTCCCTTGTCCGCGCCCGCGATCGAGGCTAGAGGCGAGGTCCGGACCCGCCGCCGGGCCAGCCGGCCCGGCGCGGCTCCCACCGAACCAGAACGGAAGCGTCCATGGCCCCCGCCGAAGACCTGAAGCGCCGCGCCGCCGCCCGCGCCCTCGAATTCGTGACCGACGGCATGCGCCTCGGCCTCGGCACCGGCTCCACCGCGCGCCATTTCGTCGAACTTCTGGCGGAGCGGGTGCGCGAGGGGCTGAACGTGCTCTGCGTGCCCACCTCCGAGCAGACGCTGCAGCAGGCGGTGGACCTCGGCGTGCCGATCGCCACCCTCGACGAGGCCGGCCCGCTCGACCTGTGCATCGACGGCGCCGACGAGGTGGGGCCGGGCCTCGCCCTCATCAAGGGCGGCGGCGGCGCGCTGCTGCGCGAGAAGATCGTCGCCCGCGCCGCGCGCGAGATGGTGGTGATCGCCGACGCCTCCAAGAAGGTGGCGGTGCTCGGCCGCTTCCCGCTGCCGGTGGAGGTGGTGGACTTCGGCGTCTCCAGCATCGAGCGCAGCCTCGCCGACGCCATCCGCGAGGCCGGGTGCGCCGGCCCGCTGGCGCTGCGCCGCGACGGCGACGGACATGCTTTCGTCACCGATCAGGGGCACCTCATCATCGACGCCCATCTCGGCCGCATCGCCGATCCCGTGCTTCTCGCCCAGGCGGTCGCGCAGGTTCCCGGCGTGGTGGAGCACGGGCTGTTCCTCGGGCTCGCGAGCCGCGCCGTGCTCGCCGGCACGGACGGCATCGTGGTGCTCGACCGCACCAGCTTCTGAAAGGGCCGCGGCCCGGTTCCATCGTTGGAGGCGCATGGCCGGCCGGATGATCCCCGGGCGGTCCCGCCTCCGGAGCGCGACACATCTTTTGCGGAGATTTCCATGCGCGACATGACTTTCGCCCGCCGTGCGGGCCTCGGCCTCCTGGCGACGCTCGCCTTCACCGCCCCGCTCGGCCTCGCCCCCCTCGCGGTGCCGGCCGCCCGCGCCCAGCAGGCGGCGGCGCAGCCCTCCCCCGCCGTGATCGCCGTGGCGCGGGAACTGGTGGTGGCGAACGGCGAGGCGCGCGCCTTCGAGGGCGTGATCTCCGAGATCGTCAACGGCGCCGCCCGGTCCTTCGTGCCGACCAATCCGGATCTCGCCAAGCCGCTTTCCGAGGTCGCCCAGACGCTCCGGACCGAGTTCGAGAAGCGCCAGGGCGAGGTGGTGCAGATCCTGGCCGCCGCCTACGCGACGCGCTTCAGCGAGGCGGAGCTGAAGGAGGCGCTGGCCTTCTACAAGACCGCCACCGGCAAGAAGCTGGTCACCGACCGCCCCGCCATCGTCCAGCAGACGGTGCAGGGCATCCAGGTGTGGGGCGCCCAGGTCAATGCCGAGGTGCTGGAGCGCGTGCGCGCCGAGATGAAGAAGCGCGGCTACGACCTCTAAGCCGGCGCCCCCCGGCGCGCTTTGCGCGCCGGGTTTCCCCTGTATCTCCCGCGCCTTGCGCGCCGGGCTGTACCTACAGCGTCACCTGCGGCTGCTTCAGCCGGCGCCCCGGACCTCCGGGCCGCGCGCCGCGCGCGCGTCCTCCGGGGCCTTGCCCACTGAGGCGAACAGGTTCACCCGGCTGAGGTTGGGATTGTAGTGGGGGTCCACGAACACGTGCGACGCCCACAGCGCCTCGAAATGCGCGTGCTGCTGCCTTAGGCGCGCGCGGTGCTCGGCGGTGCGGTGGCGTCCGCGCGAGGCCGATTCGTGGTGGATCATCAGCGCGTGCGGGGTCCACACCACATTGTAGCCGGCGCGGCGCACGCGCATGCACAAATCGATGTCGTTGCAGTCCTCCGGGAAGCGCTCGGGGTCGAGCCCGCCGACCGCGTCCCACACGTCCCGGCGGATCAGCAGGCAGGCGCCGGTGACGGCGCTCAGGTCCTGGCGCACCAGCAGCCGGCCTTCCTGGCCCTCCGCCTCCGGCTGGCACGACGCGAACCAGTGCGAGGCATAGTCGAACAGGCCGACGATGACGCCGCCATGCTGGATGGTGCGGTCCGGATAGAGCAGCTTCGCCCCCACGACGCCGGTATCGACCCCGTGGTCGCGGCGCGCGATCAGCGCCACCATCTCGTCGAGCCAGGCGCCGTCGATCACCTCGATGTCGTTGTTGAGCAGCAGGATCAGCGCGCCCGATGTCGCCGCGACGCCGTTGTTGCAGATGCGCGAGAAGTTGAAATTGCCGCCGTCGCGCACGATCTGCGTCGCCGGCCACAGGCCCTTGACCTCGTCGAACAAGGCGAACGTCTCCGGCTGGACCGAGCCGTTGTCGACGATGACGATCTCGAAATTGCGGTAGTGCGTCTGCGCGATCAGCGTGCGCAGGGTCATGCCCAGCAGCTCCGCGCGGTCGCGCGTCGGCACGACGATGGACACTAGCGGCCGGTCCTGCGGCACCGGGAACAGCGGGCGCAGGAAGCGCCCGCCTTCGGTGGTCTCCACCGGCAATCCGAGGCTCTCCGACAGCGCCGCGGCGGCGTGCGCACCGGTCTCCGCATCCGCGAAGCCGGCCGGCAGATCCGGGCCGCTATAGGCGATGCGCGGCAGATGTCGCACCGCCTCGGCGTCGAGCCCCTCCAGATAGCGCAGCAGGAAATCGTAGGGCGCGGCGCCGGCGAATGCGGGGCGCAGCCCCACGGCGCGCGCCCGGGCGCCGCGCACCACGGTGAGCGCGCCGAAATAGGGCCAGGATTCCAGCAGATGGCGGTTGAAGGCCGGCTTGAACACGCCCTCCACCGGCGCGCCCGCCGCGTCGCGGCGCTCCGCGTCGGTATAGAGCAGCATCAGGCCGGGCCGGTCGGCGAAGGTGGCGCGGATCATGGCCACCGCATCGCGGGTCGGCGCGCCGCGCGGGTCGAGCACGCCGACGAGGCGGTCGGCGGCCTCGGGTTCAGCCAGCGCCGCCGCGAGCGCCGAGGTCTCGCCGTCGCCGATGGCGGGCACCAGGCGGCCGATGCCTTTGACCAGCGTGGCAAGGCGCGCGCCGTCGCGCTCCAGGCGCGCGGGATCCACCGCGACGAGCCAGTCGAAGGCCGGATCCGTCTGCGCCCGCAAGGCGGCGGCGCAGGCCTCAAGGTCGGCATCGCTCGGGACGCTCGCGCCGACCGGGCTCGCCAGCAGCAGAAGCGGCGCGGCCTCCGCCGGGACCACCTGCGCGAAGTCGCCGACGAACTGCGCGCGATACTTCCCATAGACCGGCAGCCAGAGCTGGCGCTGCAGCGGGGAACTGGCGAGCCGCGCCGCCATCTGGAAGCCGAGATGCCGGGCGGCGTCCGAGGCCGCGATCCAGCGCTGCCTGAGGTCCGCCCCCGGTTCGCCGGCATTGCGGAAGCCCTGCAAGAACGAGTGCAGCTTGAGGATGACACGCCCCAGCGGAAACTGGCCGCGCACCGGGAAATAGGCCACCCGCGCCGCGCCGATCGCGGCCCGCTCGCCCTTCAGCACCAGGCGGGCGGCGCCGGGGGGCACCTCCACCGGCTCCAGCGCGCCGGGCTGCACGGTGACGCGGCGCTCGGTGCCCTCGATGGCGATCTCCACCGGCTCCGAGACGCCCGACACGGCGAGCATGACGACGGTGCCCTGGCGCAGGCTCGCAAGCCGCACCAGCAGCGGCAGGTGAAACCGTCGTCCGTCCGCCACCCATGCGCCGCCCTTGAGGGGGAAGGGGGCAATCTCGTTCGCCATATCTGCTGATCCGATCGCGTGCCCGCCTTAAACCACTCCTTGAAGCCGCGAGGCAAGCGCCGGCGGGGGTGGCAGTTGGTCCGCTGGCGCACGGCAACCGCAAGGCGACCCTCGCCCCGGCGGGGAGAGGGCAGGGTGAGGGGCGCCGCCGTCCGTGTGAAAGCCGCTGCCGGCGGGGAGAGGGTGGGGGAGGGGGCGGCCCGGGGGGCACCACCAGCGGCGCTTGGCCGCTTGGCGAGGAATGCCCCCTCCCTGCCCTCCCCCGCAGGCGGGAGAGGGTTCCACGTGGCGCCAGGCTCGTCACCGGGAATTCAGACGCAGACGCCGCCCGATCCTCCGACCGCTTGACGCGGCGCGGCGCTCGGACTTGTTTGTCCCCCTCCCGGCAGCCGCGAAAGGTCGAGCCCGATGTCGTCGAAGCAAGTGGATCTGTTCGTCATCGGCGGCGGCTCGGGCGGGGTCAGGGCGGCGCGCATCGCCGCCCAGCATGGCGCCAAGGTCATGATGGCCGAGGAATACCGCATGGGCGGCACCTGCGTGATCCGCGGCTGCGTGCCGAAGAAGCTGTTCGTCCATGCCGGCCGCTACGCCCACGATCTGGAGGACATGGCCGGCTTCGGCTGGCGCGTGTCCGGCGCCGAGTTCGACTGGCTGACCCTGGTCGCCAACAAGGACAAGGAGATCGCGCGCCTCGAAGCGATCTACCGCACCAATGCGGAGAAGGCCGGCGTCGAGATCGTCGCGGCCCGCGCCGTGGTGGCGGGGCCGAACACGGTGCGCATTCCCTCGACCGGCGAGGAGATCAGCGCGCGCCATATCCTCGTCGCCACCGGCGCGAAGCCGGCGCTGGGGCCGGACATTCCCGGCCGCGAGCTCGCCATCACCTCCAACGAGGCGTTCCACCTGAAGCGCTTCCCCGAGCGGGTGCTGGTGCAGGGCGCGGGCTACATCGCCGTCGAGTTCGCCGGCCTGTTCCGGGCGCTGGGCGCCGAGACCCACCTCGTCTATCGCGGCGACCAGATCCTGCGCGGCTTTGATGACGACGTGCGGGCGCATCTTGCCGCGGAGATGACCAAGGCCGGCATCCACCTGCATCCCGGCGTCACCCTGTCCCGGATCGAGGCCATCGCCGGCGGCAAGACGGTGACGCTCTCCGGCGGCGCCACGGTGGAGGTGGACGAGGTGATGCTGGCCATCGGCCGCAACCCCAACACCGCCGGCCTCGGCCTCGAAGCCGTGGGCGTCACGCTCGACAAGATCGGCGCGGTGGAGGTGGACGCGGCGTCGCGCACGTCCGTGCCGTCCATCTATGCGGTGGGCGACGTGACCAACCGGGTGAACCTGACGCCGGTCGCCATCCGCGAGGGCCACGCCTTCGCCGACACGGTGTTCGGCGGCAAGGCCTGGAGCGTCGACCATTCCGGCATCGCTTCGGCGGTGTTCTCCGAGCCGGAGATCGGCACGGTGGGACTGACCGAAGAGGGTGCGCGGGCCGCGTGCCCGAGGGTGGACATCTACAAGACCACGTTCCGGCCGCTGAAGGCGACGCTCTCCGGCCGGGACACCCGCGTGCTCATGAAGCTGGTGGTGGACGCCACCGACGACCGGGTGGTGGGCTGCCACATCGTCGGCGAGGGCGCGTCCGAGATGATCCAGCTTGCCGCGGTGGCCATCGGCATGGGCGCCCGCAAGGCGGATTTCGACCGCACCGTGGCTGTGCACCCCACCGCCGCCGAGGAACTGGTCACGCTGCGCACCAAGTCGGCCTGAGCGCACCAAGTCGGCCTGACCCGGCCTGAGCGGTCGCCGCTCAGGCGTGGTGGAACAGCTTGCCCTTCTCCGCCCACAGCACGGCGAGAAGGGCGAGGATGCCGAGGCCGGCATAGCCGAGCGAGATCGGCAGCACCGTGCCGTCGAAGGCGCGCCCCACGCCGAAGCCGATCAGCGCCGCCATCAGCGTGGTGTAGAAGCCGATGAAGGAGGAGGCGGTGCCGGCCACCGCCCCGAGCGGCTCCATGGCGGTGGAGTTGAAGTTCGGCACCGTGAGCGCGAACAGGAACTGCGCCGCCGCCACCAGGGCGCAGAACAGCAGCAGAGGCGGGCGCCCGTCATAGACGAGCGCCGCCGCCACCATGCCGAGCGCGGCGACGACGAAGCCGATCACCCCGCCATGGGACAGGCGCCGCATGCCGAGCCGCCGCACCAGCGAGGCGTTGAGGAAGGAGGCGGCCGCCATGATCGCCGCCACCACCGCGAACACCACCGGGAACAGGTGGCCGAGCCGGTAGATGTCGGTGTCGAACACCTGCGAGGCCGAGCCCACATAGGCCATCAGCGCGCCCATCATCAGCCCCATGCCGGTGGCGTAGCCGAAGGCGCGGCGGTTGGTGACGGTCAGCATCATGCCGGCGCCGATGGCGCGCACCGAGAACGGCATGCGGTATTCGGGGTGCAGCGTCTCCGGCATGCGCAGCGCGAACCACGCGGCGACGATGAGGCCGAGCGCCAACATGGCGACGAAGATCAGGTGCCAGGAGCCGAACGCCAGGATCAGGCTGCCGAGCGCGGGGGCGACGATGGGCACGGTGAGGAACACCATCATCACCAGCGACATGATGCGCGCCATCTCGCGTCCCTCGAAGCGGTCGCGCACGATGGCGACCGCCATCACCCGCCCCGCCGACGCGCCGACCCCCTGGATCACGCGGGCGACGATGAGCAGGGAGAAGCTGTCGGTGACGAGCGCCAGCAGGCTGCCGGCGGTGTAGACCGCGAGCCCCGCCAGCAGCGCCGGCCGGCGCCCCACCACGTCGGAGAGCGTGCCGTAGAAGATCTGCGCCACGGCGATGCCGATGAGATAGGCGTAGACCAGCGTCTGCACGTCGTTCGGGTCGGGCAAGGCGAAGTCGGCCCGGATCGCGCCGAAGGCGGGCAGAAGGTTGTCGATGGAGAACGCCGTCATGCCCATCATCAAGGCGATGAGGGCGACGAACTCGGGGAAAGACGGCTTCAGGGGGCGGGCGGGCCCGCGGGACTTGGGCATCGATCACTCGGATGGACGCGTGTCCCGCAACAGACACGGACGGTGGGGCGGGGCGGTCGGCCGCGGCAGGGCGGACGGGAGGTCGATGCCGCGATGCAGCGCGACCGCGGCTCACACATAGGCGATGCCGCGGCCGAGGAGAAGGGTCGCGGTCCACGCGGCCAGCGAAAGGACGGCATAGGTCCGCGCTCCCTTCGGCATCTCCCCGCGCCGCAGGGCGCCGGAGAAGGCGAGGTGGAACAGGGCGAGGTTCAGGATGCCGAGGGCGATGAAGCCGAGCTTCGACAGGAACACCACGTTGCGCACCAGCGGCCCGGCCTCGGCCACGAACAGAACGATGCCGGAGGCGACCAGCAGCACGAGGCCGGTCGACGCCACCGGAATTCCGGCCCGCACGACGGCGCGCGCCGCCGGCATCCGCCGCAGAACGGCGATGTCGAAGGTGGCGATGGCGCCCACCATCAAGGCGGCGCCGAGCACATGGGCGAGGTTCGCGGCCGGGTAGAGCCAGACGCTGGCGCGTGCCATGCGTCCGAGCGCGGAGCCTTCCGCGAGCGCGGCCAGGGCGAGCATCAGGTCCATGCGCCGGCCTCAGCGCAGTTCGACGGTTTTGCCATCCACGACGATGCGTTCCGCGCGCATCTCGTTCGGGGTGCGGGTGGACGGATAGCCGAACACGCTCACGGTGACGCCGGGCTTCAGCATGTCTTCGCTGAGGCCGCGCGCCTGCATGCGCGAGAGCGGCGCCAGCGTCGCCTCCCAGGTGGCGCCGTCATGCTTCAGCATCAGGTGGGCGTGGGGATTGGCCCATTCCAGGTGCTCGACCGGCGCGGTGATGGTGAACGCCTTCTCGGTATCGTAGCTGCCCCATCCATGATGGGCGAGGGCATCGCCGGCGGCGACGACGCCGAACAGCGTGCCGGCGGTGACGACGAGACGGGCGAAGGTCATGCGGCTTTCCCTGTCCGTGGGTCCGGCGCGCCGAAGCGCCTGCCGGGGGGAGGACATAATGACACCATCGGCGCCCGGATTGGGGCGCGTCTGGCGCGCACGGATCACAACGGCGTGCGCCCGCCGCGCTGCAACCTGGCGTAGGCTTGGCCGTGGCGCGCCGGGCCGTTCGGCGCGGCGCGCGTCATCTTTCGGGGGGCGCGTTCCTCGTGTATAAGCCCGCCTTCCGGTCCAGGGCGCGAACACAAGAGGAACGCGGCACGGGCCGGTCCCGGCACGAAGGCGTGCTGGAACTCATCTTCAGGAGAGTGACATGGTAACCCGCCCGCAATCCGCATCCGTCCCTGGCGCCGAGGCTTCCCGCCGCGCCGAAGGCTGGCGTCCGGATAGCTGGCGATTTTATCCCGGCCTGCAGATGCCCGATTATCCGGACAAGGGCGCGCTCGCCGAGGTGGAGACCAAGCTCGCCTCCTACCCGCCGCTGGTGTTCGCCGGCGAGGCCCGCCGGCTCAAGGCCGAGCTTGCGCGCGTCGCCAAGGGCGAAGCGTTTCTGCTCCAGGGCGGCGACTGCGCCGAGAGCTTCGACGAGCATTCGGCCGACAACATCCGCGATTTCTTCCGCGTCTTCCTGCAGATGGCGGTGGTGATGACGTTCGCCGGCGGCTCGCCGGTGGTGAAGGTGGGCCGCATCGCCGGCCAGTTCGCCAAGCCCCGCTCCGCCGACACGGAGACGGTGGACGGCGTGACGCTGCCCAGCTACCGCGGCGACATCGTCAACGACATCGCCTTCACGGAAGCGGCCCGCGTGCCGGACCCGCGCCGGCAGATCGAGGCCTACCGCCAGTCGGCGGCGACCCTCAACCTGCTGCGAGCGTTCGCCAATGGCGGCTACGCCAACCTTGAGAACGCGCACCAGTGGATGCTGGGCTTCGTGAAGGACAGTCCCCAGTCCTCGCGCTACCAGGAGCTGGCGGACCGCATCACCCAGGCGCTCGACTTCATGCGCGCCTGCGGGATCAACCCGCAGAGCCACCCGGAGATGCGGACCACCGACTTCTTCACCAGCCACGAGGCGCTGCTGCTCGGCTACGAGCAGGCCATGACGCGCGTCGATTCCACCTCCGGCGACTGGTACGACACCTCCGGCCACCTTTTGTGGATCGGCGACCGCACCCGCCAGGCGGACCATGCGCACGTGGAGTTCTTCCGCGGCATCCGCAACCCGATCGGCATCAAGTGCGGCCCCTCGCTCTCGGGCGAGGGCCTCATCCGCCTGCTCGACATCCTCCAGCCCGACAACGAGGCGGGCCGCATCACCCTGATCTGCCGCTTCGGCGCGGACAAGGTGGGCGAGCATCTGCCCGGCCTGATCCGGGCGGTGGAGAAGGAGGGCCGCGCGGTGGTGTGGTCGTGCGATCCCATGCACGGCAACACCATCAAGGCTGCGTCGGGCTACAAGACCCGGCCGTTCGAGCGCATCCAGTCGGAGATCCGTTCGTTCTTCGATATCCATGCGGCCGAGGGCACCTTCGCCGGCGGCGTGCACCTGGAGATGACGGGCAAGAACGTCACCGAGTGCACCGGCGGCGCCCGCGCCATCTCGGACGAGGACCTGCGCGACCGCTACCACACCTATTGCGACCCGCGCCTCAACGCCGAGCAGGCGATCGAGACCGCCTTCCTGGTGGCCGAACTGCTCAAGCGCGAGCGCCTCGCCCGCGGCCGCCCGCAAGTGGTTGCGGCGGAGTGATCCGCCGAAACCACAAAAGGTGCAAGGTGGTTGCGGCGGAGTGATCCGCCGCGACCACGGAAGGCACGGGGTGGTGGCGGCTGAGTGATCAGCGGCCCCCTTGATAGGGACGAAATCTGCAAGCGGCGGCTCCGGATGACGGGGCCGCCGTTTGCTTGTGCTCAGTGCCCCAGATCTTTGGCCCCCAGATCCCAGTGCCTGCGGACCTCGGCGACGAAGCGCTCGACGAAGCGTGAATCCGCGAACTTGTCTGCGTAGGTCGCCTGAAGGTCGTCGTACCACAGGATGTTGGGCACGCAGCCGCATCCGCGCGGATCGTGCCAGCGGCCTTCCGCGTCCACCGTGCGGATGTCGCAGCCGCAGATATCGGCCTCCCTCAGGATGTTGCTGTAGTGGTCGTAGGAATAGAGGGTGCGCGTGCGCCGCAGGACGTCGCCCAGGGCGGCAGCGGTGGGCGTGATCTGCTCGATCTCGCGGGCCTCGACCCCGGCCGGCAGGGGGAACCTCTCGCGCAGCGCACGCCCCTTGTAGGTGAAGACGCAATCCATGGTCTTCGGCACGCGCGGGTCCGGATAGATCACCGCCGGGTCCACCAGCCCCGTCCACAGCACATGCTGCGGGCCGAGCGGACGGCCGATGATCGCGCTGATCACTTCAAGCTTGAGCGGGTCGTAGACAAAGACGAGGTCGTCGTCCGGATAGTGCGTCTCGCCGCCGATCAGTCCTGGATCGTTCAGCGCCCAGCGGATCACCCTGCGCGCGCCGAGGGGGTTCCCGGTGACGATCTCGGGATAGATGACGATGGCATCGCCCACCGGTCCGTCATGGATCGGCGTGCGCCAGCCGCGCGGGGGCAGGCCGTCCGGCGCGACGCCCGCCAGCGCGCTTAGGCCGAGCCGGTTGAGCCGAGCACGCAGAGCATAGGCCTTCAGCGCGCGCGGATCGGCGATGGCGGGTGCCATGGCGGCGCGGTGGCCGCGCGCGTTCAGGTGGTGGCAGAGGCGGAACAATGCGCGCACCCCCGAACTGCGGTGGGTGAAGGGCACCGTCCAGATGAGAAACGTCGGCGCACGGCGCGCGGGGAACATTGCCGTCCTCACGGGGCGCGGTAGGCCGGGAAGAAGCCCGCATCCTCGCGTCCGGCGGAGAGGCGGGCATAGAGCGCGGGGTCGTTCACGATCTTGAGCATGTAGACCGGCTCTGAACCATTGGCCCAGCGGGACTTGAAGGTGTGCAGACCCTCCCGGCTGCCCTGCGGCAGCCCGCCCGTGAGCATGCGGATGTCGTGCGTCGTCGCATAGGCCTGGAGACCGTGCATCAGGAGGTAAGAGGCATTCCACCGCAGCCCATCCAGGGAAGGGCAGGTGTGCAGCACCTGGAGGATGCCGCCGAAGACGACGGCGCAGGCCATGGCGCCGATTGCGCCGTCGCGCGCCACGCGGAAGAAGCGGGCGCAGTCGAGCCGCGCGATGCTCGCGAAATGGGCCGCGTCCATGTCGAAGAACCCGCTTGCCAGTCCCCGCCGCTCCACCAGGGACGCATAGAGGCCGGCCATGGCCATCCGCTCGCCGAACGCGGTCACCTCCTCGAAGCCGGCGACTTCGGCGCAGCGGGAGAGCCGGCGCCGGGCACGGGCGCTGAGCGGCGGCGCCGGGCGCCGCGGATCGAAGGAGAAATGGTGCTTGAAAAGCCGCGCCGCGCCGGCATGCGCGCTGGGCACATAGCCCGGCTGCGTGATCACCGTCAGCGTGACAAGGTGGCGGAAGTCCTCGAACAGGCTGGCCTCGTCGTCGGGGCCGGCGAGCCAGAGATAGGGAAACGGGCTGATCCCGTCCACGAACGGCGTCTCGCCGATCGGCCGGCGCAGAATGGCGAGGCGCCCGTGGGGGCTCACCTCCACCGCGCCCATGCGCGCGAATCCCCCCGCATACGACGCCGTATTGAACGGGCAGGACGCTGCGTCCGGCGCCGGTGCTGCGGTCGGATCGGCCGTGGCTGCGCGCGCCGGGGCGGTCACGACGCGGTCCCCGCAGGTTTGTTCCCGCGCGGCGCCCTCATGAGAGGGAGTGCGACCATCGACCACCTCCAGCCATCGCCATGCGGCCCGCTCTCTCGTCGGCTTCGCGCCTTCCGCATCGAGAAGAGGTCCAACCCGTTGTCCTGGGCCAAAAAGATGAGGCATTTGCCGAGCCGCCCGGAGGCAAGTCAAGCCGGCAGATCATCGTTGCCGTTCCGCCCTTGCTGCTCCCCCGGGACGGCTGGGGCCGGCTCTGGCCCGGCCCGGGGGGCCGCAGTAAAGAAGACGGCAACGCTCTCGCCGGAGGTCCTCCATGTATCTCGCCTCGATCGTGCTGCTGATGGTGGTGCTGCCGCTCGGTTCGCTCGGCGCCGAATGGGCCCTCCATGGCGGCGCGCTCGCCGCGCTGGCGCTGAAGTGGTTCGTGTTCTGGGCCGCCGGCGCGCGCCTGTTCGCCGCCGGGGTGAAGCAGGTGAAGGACCCGCTCTTCACCTCCCAGAGCCTGCTCGGGGTGCCGGACCCCAAGGCCGCCGTGCTGGTGCGCGAACTGGGCTTCGGCAATCTCTCGATCGGCCTCCTCGGCCTGCTCTCGCTGCCGTTCCCGTCCTTCCTGGTGCCGGCGGCGGTGACCGCAGGTGTGTTCCTGGCGCTGGCCGGGGTGCAGCACGCCGCGCGCGGCGGCGGCAATGCGAAGGAGCAGATCGCCATGATCTCCGACCTCGGCATGGCGGCCGTGCTCGGCCTGCTGGTCGCCGCGACCCTGCTCTGAGGGCGGCGGGTCAGGCGTCGGGCGGGCGCAGGCGGAACACCTCGACGCCCACCGCCTCGGTTTCCGGGAAGATGTAGGGCTTCACGATCGACACCCGGCAGGCGTCGATGCGCGGGTCGGCGAAGCAGAAGGCCACCAGTTCCTCCACCCAGGTTTCCAGCAGCGGGGTGTGGGGGCGCTTCGGCCAGTCGCGCGTCACCAGCGCGCGGATCGGGTCGTAGTCGATGATGGCGGACAGGCTGTCGCCGAGCCGCTCGCAGCGCGCATACATCTCCACGTCGACGATCACGCGGGTGGGATGCTCGGGGTGGGTCTCCCACGGGTGCAGGCCCACATTGATGTCGGTCTTCATGCCGCGGACGATGATCTTCTGGTGGCTCGCCCCGGCATCGAACGGCGCGCGCGCCATGGCGGCCGCGGCGGGAGAATGGGTCATCTCGTCCTGCTTCATGCCCTGATCCGTCGGCTCCCGGCCGGTTTCCCGATCCCTGCGGCGTCGTGCGACCGCGACGCAGATACGGCCAAAGCCTAGCCCCGGATCGTCCGGCGATAAAGCGGGCGCCCGCCGCCCCTCCCGGGCGCCCGTCCTTCGGTGCGCGCCCGCCCGGCTGCGCAGGCATCGGTTGCATGGCGCCCCTCTCCCCGGCGGGGAGAGGGGGGCACGCCCCAGCGGTGGCGCGGGCCGCGCGGCGCGATGCCTGCGCACGCGCCCCCTTCATTTGCCGCACGAGATGTGACACACGGCCCTGGGCGGCCGCCCGAGGCCGCCACAGCGGAGGCGACCATGCGACAGCCCCAGAGCGTTCCGAGGACCGCGCTCGTCACCGGCGCCGCCTACCGGATCGGCCGCGCCATCGCCCGCGATCTTGCGGCCCACGGCTACGGCGTGGCGCTGCACGCCAACCGCTCGGCTGAGGCCGCCGCGGCGCTCGCTGCCGAGATCGCGGCCGAAGGCGGGCGCGCCGCGGTGGTGCGGGCCGATCTGGCCGACACCGGCCGCCTGCCGGGTTTGGTGGCCGACGCCGCGTCCGCGCTCGGCCCGCTGGGCGTTCTGGTGAATTGCGCGGCTTTGTTCGAGGACGACGGCGCGGCGGTGGATGCCGCCGCCATGGAGCGGCATTTCCGCGTCAACACGCTGGCACCGGTCCTGCTGGCCGACCGGTTCGCGGCCGATCTGCCGGAGGGTGCGGACGGGGTGGTGGTGAACATCCTCGACCAGCGCGTGCTGCGCCTCACGCCGGACCATTTCTCGTACGGCGTCTCGAAATCCGCGCTGTGGGCGGCGACGCGGATGCTGGCGGCGCGGCTCGCCCCGCGCGTGCGGGTGCTCGGCATCGGTCCCGGCCCGGTGCTGCCCCACGATGGCCTCGCGCCGGAGGACTTCGCGCGCGAGGTGGCCGCGACGCCGCTGCGCCACGCACCGCACCTCGCCGACTTCGGCCGCACCATCCGCTATTTCGTGGAGACGCCCTCGCTCACCGGGCAGATGCTGGCGCTTGATGCCGGCCAGCACCTCGGCTGAGGGCGCGCGCCGTCAGGCCGTGACCGCCCCGGCGACGCCCTCGAAGGCGCCGGGCTGGAGCTCGCACACCAGCAGCCGCGCCGGGTCCACCGGGCCGGGCAGGGTGACGCGGCCGGCCGGCACCCGGCGGAAGCCGAAGCGGGCGTAATAGGGCTCGTCCCCCACCAGGATCACGAGGCGGTGGCCGCCGGCGCGAGCCGCCTCCAGCGCCACCTCCATCAGCCGCGCGCCGATGCCCACCGACTGGAACGGCGGCTCCACGGTGAGCGGGCCGAGCAGCAGCGCGGGATGGGCGCCGATCGACACCTCAGTCAGCCGCACCGAGCCCACCAGCATGGTGCCGACGCGGGCGGTGAAGGAGAGGTCCGGCGCGTGCGGCGCCTGCTCGCGGATGCGGAAGGCGGTGCGCGCGAACCGGCCGGGGCCGAAGGTGCGTTCGTGCAGCCGCTCGATGGCGGGCGCGTCCTGGGGCCGCTCAAGGGCGAGGAGAAGGGGAAGCTCGGTCATGGGTCTTCTTCGGATCGGCAGGCGCTGTCACCCGGCGATCCGGCGCCGGAATGCTCTCCGGGGCGCGGTCAGGCGGGCAGGCGAAGGGGCGCGCTCGCGCGCGGTCCACCCTCTCGTCGTCGCAGCCTGAGCGCCATGGCGCATGATCCTCGTGGGGATGAGCGGCGGGCGATAGCACGCCCCGCCAAGCGGGTCCAGTGGTGGGGACGGCACCGGCGCGCAACTGCCCCGTTCACAGCGGCGGTCCTTTCCATTAGCGTGCCGGCCGCGGGCGCCCGGCGCCCGGCAAGGTCCCGGCGCACAGCGCGGAAAGGTTGCCCGTCCCGTGGAAGACAAGGTGAAGCTCGTCCTTGCGTCCGGCTCGCCGCGCCGGCTCGCGCTCCTCAACCAGGCCGGCATCGAGCCGGACCTGCTCATGCCGGCGGAGCTGGACGAGACCCCCGAGCGGGGCGAGCTGCCGCGCCGCCTCGCCCAGCGCCTCGCCGAGGAGAAGGCGCGGCTGGTGGCGGGGCGCGCCCGCGAGGCGGGCATCGAGGCGCTCATCCTCGCCGCCGACACCGTGGTGGCGGTGGGCCGGCGCATCCTGCCGAAGCCTGAATTGACCGCCGAGGCCGACGCCTGCCTGCGCCTGCTCTCCGGCCGCACCCACCGGGTCTATACCGGCATCTGCGTCATGGACAGGAAGCGACGCGCCCACACGCGACTGGTCGAGACGCGGGTGCGCTTCAAGCGCCTCTCGCGCGACGATGTGGCGGACTATCTCGCCTGCGGCGAGTGGCGCGGCAAGGCGGGCGGCTATGCCATCCAGGGCATCGCCGGGGCGTTCGTGCTGAAGCTCGTGGGCTCCTACACCAACGTGGTGGGGCTGCCGCTCGCCGAGACGGTGGGCCTGCTCGCGGGCGAGGGCTACGACGTGCGCGCCGGCTGGGTGGAGCGCGCCGCGTGAGCGGGGCGGACGCGCCGCAGAAGGCGCCTCAGGCACGGCCCTGCCCGATCTGCGGCAAGCCGGCCGTGGAGAAATACCGCCCGTTCTGCTCCAAGCGCTGCGCCGACGTGGACCTCAACCGCTGGCTCTCCGGCGCCTACGCCATCCCCGGCGCGCCGGAGGAGGACGAGGACGGCGAGAGCGGGCCAGCGGAGCGGTAGCGCCCCAGCTCGCCCTCAGCGCCCGCCGAAGCCGGCGAAGCGGTAGTTCACGCTCATGCCCACCATGTCGAGCCTGAGGCTGTCGGGGGCGAGGTTCACCCCCGCCAGCGCCGGCACCGCGCTGGTGGTGAAGGGCTCCGAGGCGCCGAACTCGAAGTGCTTGTATTCGAGCGCCACCGACAGGTTGGACATCAGCGCGTATTCGATGCCGGCGCCGATGGTCCAGCCGGAATTGGCCGCGCCGTTCACGGCGACCCGCTTGTCGAACCAGGCGGTGTTGAAGCTGTCGTCCTGCCGGTTCCAGGCGAAGCCGCCGCGCAGATAGAGCAGGGAGCGGTCGAACGCGTAGCCGAGGCGGGCGGTCGCGGTGCCGAGGGCGGTGACGCGGCTGCCGCAGTTGAAGCCGGAATGCCGGCCCGCCGGGGCGGTGGAGAAGCAGGTGTTGGTGCCGATCACGTCGGCCCAGGCGCCGCTCGCCTCCGCGCCCACGACCAGCGCGCCGAACTGGTAGTCGCCGCCGATCTGCAGCCCCGCCATGGCGCCGCCGAGGTCCGCCGCGTCGCCCCGCACCGGCGTCGCGAAGGGCGAGGCATAGGTGGTGTGGCCCTTGCCGCCGCCGAGCGTGCCGCCGGCATAGACGCCGGTCCAGTCGTGCGGTGCAGCGGGCGCCTTCGTCGGCATCGCGCCGGCCCGGCCCTCCAGCGGCGGCACGTCGCCGAAGCGGTAGGAGGCCTGGACGAAGCCGCCATAGCGCTCGGCGAAGAAGCTCATGGCCTGGGGCTTGGGATCGTCGAACTGGGCGTAGGCGTTGCTGGTGTGGAACGCCCAGTAGCGCGCGCCGACGCCCACGTCGAGCCGGTCGGTCACGGCATAGCTGAGGATGGCTTCGAGCTGCACGCCGGTGCCCCGGCCGCTCTGCGGCAGCGGGTTGATGTCGGGCCGCGACCAGTGATTGTCGAAGCCGGTCATGGTGGCGTAGGGCAGATAGGCGGCGTCCAGTTCGAGGCGCATGCGGTCGGAAAGCTGGAGCCGTGCATTGAGACCCAGCGCCACGCCCTGCCACGTCTCGGTCTCGCTCAGGCCGAGGCCCCTCCAATTGGAACGATCCGCCGGATCGTCGCAGACCTCGTCCTTGGCGATCTGGCGGCAGCCATAGCCGTTCACGCGGGTATACATGCCGCGATAGCCGACGAAGGCGCCGAGGCTGTTCTGCCCCTGGCGCAGGAAGTCGTAGCCGATGTCCAGCGCGCCGTAGGACAGGTGGCCGTCGCCGAGCTCCGTCAGGGTGTTGGAATAGCGGACCTCCGCCGGGAAGTCCTCGTCGTTGAGGCTGCCGCCGGCGAGCGTGCCGAGGCCGGCATAGCCCTTCAGGAACAGGCCGTTGTGGTTCTGCAGCCGGAAGAAGGCCTCGGCCGCCTGGCCGGTGGTGTCGTCGTAGATCAGGCGCGAGACCATCTGCTGCTGCGTGACCGGGATATAGAGGTCCTTCTGCGAGCGGCCGGTGCTGGCGAAATAGCGCGCGCCGATCTCCGCGCTCCAGCCGACGGGCAAGGCGGGCGCCGCCGGCGCGGCGCCCGGACGGGGCTCGGCGAAGCGGTAGTTCACGCCCGCGCGCACCAGGTCGAGCTGCTGGGTGACGCTCGCGCCCCCCGATGTGCCGCCGCCGGTGAAGGTGCGGTCCTGGCTGCCGAAGTCGATGTAATTGTACTCGATGAAGGCCGAGACGTTGTCGGTGAGCGCATAAGCGAGGCCGCCGCCCAGGAGCCAGCCCCAGCGCACGCCGCTGTCGGAATAGACCGGCCCCCGGTTCGTGTCGTGCACGTTGCCCTCGCCGAACGCCCAGGCGGCGCCGGCCTTGCCGTAGACCAGCGCGTCGCCGAAGCTGCGTCCGAGCTGCCCGGTGAGCGTGCCGATGCTCTTGATGATGTCGCGGCAGGCGAAGCTGGTGCCGGCGTTCTTGCCGTAGGCGCATGGTGCGTAGCCGCCGAGCGTCGACGCGCCGGCGCTGGCCTCCAGGCCCGCCACCCAGGCGCCCATCTGCATGTTGAAGCCCCCCTGCACGCCGCCGACGAGGCCCTGTGCCTCGCCCGCGCCGGGGAAGCTGCCGGCCGCCGAGGCCCGCGCCAGGACGCCGCTGGGGTCGTCCCACTCGGTCCAGCCGAAGGCGCCGCCGGCGAAGGCGCCGAGATAGAGGCCGCTCCAGTCGCGGCCGGGCGAGGCCGGCGCCGGGCCGGTGCCCGGAAGGGGCGCGCCGAACGGCCGGTAGTTGAGCCCGAGCTTCACGATTTGCGCCGAGGCGGAGGTCTCAGTCGCGAGCGTCTGCGTGCCCTTGGTCAGGGTCAGGTCGCTGTCGCCGAAGTCGAGATAGGCGTATTCCGCCTTGGCGGAGAATTGCGGCGTGAGCGCCAGCTCCACGCCGCCGCCCACCGTCCAGCCGGAGCGGGTCTGCGACGCGGTGAATTCGCCCCCGAGCTTGCTGGCCCGCACGGCATAGCTCTGGTGCGTCAGCGCCGCGCCGGCCTTGCCGTAGAGCAGCACGTTGTCGAACGCGTAGCCGACGCGGGCGGCGAGCGTGCCGAGGAAGTCGGTGTCGGTGGAGCAGGTCGGGTCCCACTTGGTCATGCACCGCACGGTCGCGTTCTGGAACCCCGTGCCGATATCGCCTTCCACGCCGAGGACGAGCGGGCCGGTCTGGTAGTTGTAGCCCACCTGCGTGCCGATGAGCGCTCCCGAGCCCGGGACATGGAGCGTCGGCTGCTGGGTCAGCGCGGTGGCGAGCGGCGGGCTGGCGCCGAGCCAGTAGTTGTCGGCGATGCCGGCGCCCACATAGGTGCCGAGATAGAAGCCGGTCCAGGTGCCGGCCGGGGCCGGCGCCGCCTGCGCCTTGGGGGCGAGGTCGGCCGCCGCGGCCGGCAGGCCGGCGATGCCGATCAGGAATGCGGCGAGGCTGGTGGAGGTCATCAGTCGACGCCGGAGAATCATGATCGCAAACCCTGCCCTGTGTACAGATACCTCTATATCAGACCGGAAAGCTGCCGCACAGGAACCCAGAAATCGCATTTCCGCCATATTTCGCGCCATGCGCGTGCTGGCGTTTCCGCCGCGCGCCGGCTTGACGCGCTCGGTGGCGCTGCGCGAGGTTGCGCGTACTTCGGTTTTGGGAGCGTCTCATCATGGCGGTGGCTGAACGGGCGGCGGACCTCAACCCCGCGTTCCGGACCGAGGCCTTCATCGACGGCGCGTTCGTGCCGGCGGCCTCCGGGCGCACCTTCTCCGCCGTGAACCCGGCCAACGGCAAGGTGCTGGCCGAGGTCGCCGCGTGCGATGCGCAGGACGTGGACCGGGCGGTGAAGGCGGCGCGCCGCGCGTTCGAGGATCGCCGCTGGGCGGGCCTCAGGCCGCTCGACCGCAAGCGCACGCTTCAGCGCTTCGCCGAGCTGATCCGCGCCAACCGCGAGGAACTGGCGCTCACCGAGACGCTCAACATGGGCAAGCCGATCTCGGATGCCCGCGCCATCGACGCGCGCGCGGCCGCAGACTGCTTCGCCTATTACGGCGAGTGCGCCGACAAGGTCTATGGCGAGGTGGCGCCCACCACGCTGGAGAATCTGGCGCTGATCCTGCGCGAGGCGATCGGCGTGGTGGGCGCCGTGGTGCCCTGGAACTTCCCCATGATCATGGCCGCCTGGAAGGTGGCGCCGGCCCTCGCCATGGGCAATTCGGTGGTGCTGAAGCCGGCCGAGGAAAGCCCGCTCACCGCGCTGCGCCTCGCCGAGCTGGCGCAGGAGGCCGGCATTCCGGACGGCGTGTTCAACGTGGTGCCGGGCCTCGGCACGGAGGCCGGCAAGGCGCTGGGCCTCCACATGGACGTGGACGCCATCGCCTTCACCGGCTCCACCGAGGTGGGGCGCTATTTCATGCGCTATTCCGCCGACAGCAACCTGAAGCGCGTCTATCTGGAGCTCGGCGGCAAGACCGCCTTCGTGGTGGCGCACGACGTGAGCGACCTCGACGCGGTGGCCGAGGCGGTGGCCGGCGGCATCTTCTTCAACCAGGGCGAAATGTGCACCGCCGCCTCGCGCCTGCTGGTGGACAACCGCATCCGCGCCGACCTCGTGGCCCGCGTCGCCGCTCTGGCGCCGCGCTGGATGCCGGCCGATCCGCTCGACCCGTCCGCGCCCGCAGGCGCGGTGGTGAGCCGCGAGCACCAGCAGCGCATTCTGAAAGCCATCGACGGCGGCCTGAAGGAGGGCGCCCGGCTGGTGGCGGGCGGCACGGCGGTGCGCGAGGACAGCGGCGGCGCCTTCGTCGCCCCCACCGTGTTCGACGACGTGGCGCCGTCCTCGTCCCTGGCGCAGCAGGAAATCTTCGGGCCGGTGCTCTCGGTGATCGGCTTCGACGGGCTCGACGAGGCGGTGGAGATCGCCAACGGCACCGTCTATGGCCTCGGCGCCTCGGTGTGGAGCGCAGACCTCGGCGCCGCCCACAAGGTGGCCCGGCGCTTCAAGGCCGGCGTGGTCTATGTGAACTGCTTCGACGCCGACGACATCACCACCCCGTTCGGCGGCGTGAAGCAGTCCGGCTTCGGGCGCGACAAGTCCTTGCACGCGCTGGAGAAGTATTCCGACCTCAAGACAGTCTGGACGCGGCTGTGAGCGCCCGTCCGCGGGCGACCGTCACGCGCGCGACAGCAGCCACACGTCCTCCTGGGCCGGCACCTTGCCCCTGAGCCCGCCGGGGACGGGGCCAGTGTCGAGCCGGTCCACCCGGTAGGCCGTGCCGTAGAGCGCGCGCACCTCCTCGGCGGCGACCGAGAAGGGCGGCCCCTCCGCCAGCGTCTGGTCGTAGGTGAAGCAGACGAGCAATTGCGGCGCGCGGGCGGTCATGGCGGCAAGGTGCGCGGCATAGAGCCGGCGCATGGGCGCGGGCAGGGCGACCAGCGCCGCCCGGTCATAGACCGCATCCACCGCCCCGAGCCGGTCCGCCGACAGCGTGAAGATGTCGCCCACGAAGATGTCGAGGCTTGGGGCGCGGTGCAGCTCCAGCGGCCCGGCCGGCACGATCTCCGGCGCAACGCCCAGCTCGTCGAAAAGCTGCGCCACCGCGAGCGGGCTCAGCTCCGCGCCGGCGACCCGGAAGCCGCGCGCGAGCAGCCAGCCGATGTCCCGCGTCTTGCCGCACAAGGGCAGGAACAGGCGCGCGCCCGCGGCGAGGCCGAGGCGATCGAGGTGCGCTTCCAGATGGACGTTCGGCTTGCCTTCGTGGAAGCCGATCTGGTTGGCGGTCCATCGCGCGTGCCAGAAATCCGCGTCCATCCTGCTCGCTTTCTCCCCGCCGCACGCGGCCGGGCTCAGCGCCCGCCGCCGGTGCCGAAGCGATAGTTCAGCGTCAGCGCCACGGTGTCCAGCCGCAGCGTGTCCGGCGCGACGCTCACGCCGGCCAGGGTGGGCGTCGCCGGGGCCTCGACCGCGTCGCTCGCGCCGAACGCATAGTGCCGGTATTCGAGGCCCACCGAGAGGTCCGGCAGCAGCGCGTATTCGATACCGGCGCCGGCGGTCCATCCGGTGTTGGTGCCGACCGCGCTCAGGCGCTGGGGATGGGGCGGGTGGGTGTTGAAGGCATCGTTCTGCCGGGCCCAGGCGGCGCCGCCGCGGGCATAGATGAGCGAGCGGCCGAAGGCGTAGCCGAGCCGCGCGGTGAGCGCCGAGAGCGCCTCCACGCCGGTGCCGCAATTGAACCCCGCCGGCGCCGGCGCGCTGGCGAAGCAGGTATTGGTGCCCACCATGCGGGTCCAGGCGCCCGACAGCTCCGCGCCGACGACCAGCGCGCCGATCTGGGCATCGGCGCCGATCTGCCCGCCGATGAGCGCGCCGCCCAGGTCCACCGCGTCGCCGTTCACGGGCGTCGCGAAGGGCGAGGCATAGGTGGTGTGCCCCTTGCCCGCGCCGAGCGCGGCGCCGGCATAGAGGCCGGTCCAGTCGGCCGCCGGGGCCGTCGCCGCCTTGACCGGCGCGGCGGCTTGCGGCGCGCTCTCGGGGGCGATGTCGCCGAAGCGGTAGGAGGCCTGGACGAACGCCCCGTAGCGCTCGCTGTAGACGGTCTCGGGCGAGCGCGGAACGTCGGCCGGGAACTGGGTGGAGGCGGTGGTGGTGGCGAGGAACTCGTACCGCGCGCCGATGCCGAGGTCGAACCGGTCGCTGACCGCATAGGTGAGCACCGCCTGCGCCATCGTCCCCCAGCCGCTGCCGGTCTCCGGCTGCGGGTTGATGTCGCCGCGCCACCAGTGATTGTCGTAGCCGGCGCGCAGCGCATAGGGCAGATAGGCGGCGTCCAGCTCCAGTGCGATGCGCGGGGCGAGGGCGAGGCGCCCGTTGAGGCCGAGCGCCAAGGCCTGCCAGGAGCCGGTCTCGCCGAGCACGAGCTGGACCGGCCGCTTGCCCGATTTCGTATCGGCGCAGACGTCCGGGTTGCCGGCAACCTGCCAGCAGCCATAGGCCAGGACCTTATCGTACGAGCCGCGATAGCCCACATAGGCGCCGAGCGTGCCCGACGGGCCGCGGATGAAATCGTAGCCGAGATCGATGCCGCCATAAGCGAGGCTGCCGGCCTTCAGCAGGCTGCGCGTGCTCGAATAGGGTATCTCGCCGGGCGGAAAGTCCTCGTCGATGAACTTGCCGCCCGACAGCGTGCCGATGCCGCCATAGCCCTTGAGGAACACGCCGCTCTCGTGGTCGAGGCGGAAAAAGGTTTCCGGCGCCTGGCCGGTGGTGTCGCCATAGGACAGGCGGGAATTGAGCTGGTTGCGGTCCATGGGGCTGAACAGGTCGAGCGAGCCATGCCCCGTGCTCAGGAAATAGCGCGCGCCGGCCTCAAGGCTCCAGCCCGCCGGGGCGGCGGGAGCGGCCGGGCCGGCGGTGGGCGAGGCCGGGCCGAAGCGGTAGTTCACGCCCATGCGCACCAGATCGAGGCTCTGGTCGAGGCTCACGGTGGCGGAGCGGCGCCCGTCGGTGATGGCGATGTCGCTCGTGCCGAAGTCCATGTGGTCGTATTCGACGAAGGCGGAGACGCGGTCCGTCAGCGCATATTCGACGCCGGCCCCCAGCAGCCAGCCCCAGCGGGTGGCGTCCGTGGCGTAGAGGGGACCCTTATAGGCGTTGTGCAGGTCCACGGTGCCGGACACCCACGCCGCGCCCGCCTTGCCGTAGACCAGCGCGTCGCCGAAGCCGTAGCCGAGCCGGCCGGCGACGGTGCCGAGGCTCTTCGCCGTGGTGCGGCAGGCAAAGCTGGCGAAGGTGACGTTGTCGCTCAGGCACTTGGCATAGGCGCCGATGGTCGCGGCGCTGGCGCTGGCATCGATGCCGGCGACCCACGCGCCCGCCTGGAGGTTGAACCCGCCCTGGACGCCGCCGAACATGCCCATGCTGTCGCCACCGCCCGGAATGGTGCCGGTCTTCACCGTGGCCGCGAGGAAGCCGGTGGCGTCGGTCCATTCGTCCCGGCCCCAGGCGCCGCCGGCATGGGCGCCCACATAGAGGCCGGACCAGTCGTGGGTCGCGCCCTGGCCCGCGCCGCCCGGCTGGGCGCGCGTGCCCGGCAGCGGCGCGCCGCCGGGGCGCACGTTCACGCCGAGCTTCACCAACTGCGCCGACTGGGTGATGTCGAGATTGCTCCGCCCGGTTGCGTCAGCCAGCGTCGGCGTGGTGCTGCCGAAGTCCAGAAAGGCATATTCCGCCTTGACCGACACCGAAGGCGTGAGCGCCAGCTCGACGCCGCCGCCGGCGGTCCAGCCGGTGGCCGTCTGAGATGCGGAGATCTCGCCTTGGTAGCTTTTGCCTGAAGCGGAGAACGCAGTGTGGGCTAAGGCGAGGCCCGCCTTGCCGTAGAGCAGAACGCTGCCGAAGGCGATGCCGGCGCGGGCCGCGAGCGTGCCGATCAGGTCGGTGTCCGAGGTGCACGCCGAGGTCCAGTCGAAGCCGCAGCGCGCGGTGCCGTGGAGCGACCCTGTGCCAAGGTCTGCCTCGATCCCCAGCACCATCTGGCCGACCTGCTGGTTGTAGCCGATCTGCCCGCCCACCACGGCCGCCGTGGCGCTGCCGAGCACCGGCAGGATCTGGTCGGAGCGCGGCGTCAGCACGCCGTCCCCCTTGCCCCACCAGGTGTCCACCACGGCGGAACCGGCATAGGCACCGAGATAGAAGCCGGTCCAGCTTCCCGGCGCGGTGGGCGGCGGTGCCGCGGGCGCCATGTCGGCGGCGTGCGCATTCGCCGGCGCCAGAAGGCAGGCGAATGCGCACGCCGAGGCGAGGAATGCTCCGCGAATCATGTGCCCGTCCCCGTCCCCGTCATCCCTTGCCATAAGGTTAACGCATTTGACGGCGGGCGGTATCATCGGAAAGCTGCATTTGGCGGCCGCGCCATCATCCGGTGTGCTACCGATGTGCCGCGGCAACAGCCCTTGACGGCCGCAAGGCGGCGCGCGAGCTTGGCCGAGACCGGTCTCGGGGGCACGGTTCCTGGACTTGGAACGCCGCACTCGCCGTCCGGGAGGGGGCGGCCGCCATGGGCCGCAGCCTCTTCGGCGCCAGCGGGCCGCGGCGCCATCATGCAGCCTTGCGGGAGCATTCCATCGTGACGTCGGCTTCGGCCCCCTTGTCCAACTCCACGGCCCACTGGCGTGCCCTCGACGCCGCGCACCACCTCCACCCGTTCTCGGACACCAAGGCGCTCAACGCCGAGGGCGTGCGCGTCATCACGCGTGCGGAAGGGGTCTATGTGTATGACAGCGAGGGCAACCGCATCCTCGACGGCATGTCGGGCCTGTGGTGCTCGCAGGTGGGCCACGGGCGCCACGCCATCGTCGACGCCATCGCCCGGCAGCTGCGCGAGCTCGATTATTACAACACCTTCTTCAAGACCACCCATCCCGCCGTCGCCGAGCTGGCCGCCGCCATCGCGCAGGTGGCGCCGGCGCACATGAACCGCGTGTTCTTCACCTCCGGCGGCTCGGAGGCGGTGGACACGGTGCTGCGCATGGTGCGCCACTATTGGGCCTCGCTCGGCAAGCCCGAGAAGCATATCTTCATCTCGCGCCGCAACGGCTATCACGGCTCCACCATGGGCGGCGCCTCGCTGGGCGGCATGAAGCCCATGCACGCGCAGGGCGGGCTGCCCATTCCCGGCATCATCCACGTGGCCCAGCCCTATTGGTGGGCCGAGGGCGGCGAGATGAGCCGCGAGGATTTCGGCCTCTACGCCGCGCGCGAAGTGGCCCGCGCCATCGACGCGGCGGGGCCGGAGAACGTCGCGGCCTTCATCGGCGAGCCGATCCAGGGGGCCGGCGGCGTCATCATCCCGCCCGCCAATTACTGGCCCGAGGTGGAGAAGATCTGCCGCGAGCGCGACGTGCTTCTCGTCTGCGACGAGGTGATCTGCGGCTTCGGGCGCACCGGCCACTGGTTCGGCTGCCAGTACATGGGCGTGAAGCCGGACCTCATCACCTTCGCCAAGGGCGTGACCTCGGGCTATTTCCCGCTGGGCGGCGTGATTGTCGGCGATCATTTCGCCGAAGGCTTCATCGCGCACGGCGGCGACTTCAACCACGGCTACACCTATTCCGGCCATCCCGGCGGCTGCGCCGCGGCGCTGGCCAACCTCAAGATCATGCACGAGGAAAAGCTGGTGGACCGGGTGCGGACCGATATCGGCCCCTATCTGCAGGAGCGCTGGCTCAAGCTCGCCGAGCATCCCCTCGTGGGCGAGGCGCGCATGGTCGGCCTCATCGGCGCCATCGAGCTGACCCCGCAGAAGGCGACGCGCGCTGCCTTCGCGGCGGAGGAGGGCACGGTGGGCCTGATCTGCCGCGACTTCTCTTTCCGCGAGGGGCTGGTGATGCGCGCGGTGCGCGACGGCATGATCCTCGCCCCGCCCTTCACCCTGTCCTACGAGGAAGCGGACGAACTGGTCGCCACCGCCTGGCGCGTGCTGGACCTGACCCATGCGGAGCTGCTCAGCCGGGGCCTGGTGGTGCCCGTGCCGCGCGTGCCGGCACGCGCCTGACCCGCCGCCCGCAACAGGACCGGACGGCGCGCCATGGCGCGCCGTCGCCGGGCTGTTTCACGGCGGCGCCAGTCTCACGGCGGCGTCAAAGGTGATCTTCCCCATCGGCCGATCGCGCCTGCGCTTAAGCCAAAGCATATGGCCAAGGCCGAAGGTATTATGGCGGCGAATTCTTCCGTAAGCTGTGCCGTAGACCACTTGTGCCCGAAACAAGGCGATACGGCCACGCTGGAACGACTTCCGCGCATCTTCGTTCTTCCTCGTGTGATTAGTGGACGAGGAGACGACATATGATGCGCAAGATGCTTGTCGGCGCGGCTGCGCTCGCCGTGATGGCGCCCAGCCTCGCGTTTGCCCAGGCTTCCACCGCCACCGGCGCGGTCGGCGGCGCCGCTGTGGGCGCGGTGGTCGGCGGTCCCGTGGGCGCCGTGGTCGGCGGCGCGGTGGGTGCGACCGTGGGCGCTGCTGCCGAGCCGCCTGCCGAGGTGCGGTCCTACGTGGTTCAGGAGCGCCGTCCCTCGGTTCGGGTGAGCGAGGAGGTGGTGGTGGGCCGACCCCTGCCGCGGCAGGTGGTGCTCTACAACATCCCCAACAGCCAGTACGAATACTCGGTGGTCAACGACCAGCGGGTGATCGTGGAGCCTGGCACCCGCAAGGTGGTCTACATCGTCAACTGACGGCGGTGAGGGCTGTCGCCCGAAACCGGCCGGCGTGCGGCCCTCCCCAGCGCGCCGCCGGGTGGGCGCGGGGCGCGCCCGCGGCGCGGTCGATCTGACCGCCGCCGCGGGCGTGTCCTTTTGTGTCGGCGCTAAAGGCTTCAGGCCTTGGGCTTGGTCTCTTCGAAGCGCGGGCACGCGGCCGAGAATGCATCCTGGAAGGCCACGAGGCGCGGATGCGCCTTGCGCCAGTCCCCGCCGAAGCGGAAGTCGAGGAAGCCCAGGGCGCAGGCCAGGGTGATGGTGCCGTTGTTCATCTCCGCGCCGGCAGGCACGAGCTTCTCCAGGGCGGCGATGGCGCGCGCCATCTTGCCCTTCTGGTGCTCGAGCCAGCGCGGCTCATGCTTTTCCTCGGGGCGGAAGCGGCTCTCATAGAGCACCAGCACGCCGGCATCCATGAGCCCGTCGGCCAGCGCCTCCAGCCGCATGGCGTCGAGCCGCGCCTTGGGGTCAGACGGGACAATCCGCCCGCCGCCGGCGACGTGGTCGAGATAGGCCAGGATCACCCGGCTGTCGTAATAGCTCTCGCCGTCATCGGTGATGAGGGTCGGAACCTTGCCGAGCGGGTTCTCGGTCCTGAGGCTGTCGGAAGTGTCGGCGGTGTCGGCCATGCGGGTCTCGAGCGGAATGTCGAGAATCGCAGCGGCGAGGCTGACCTTGCGGGCGAAAGGCGAAGTGGGGGACAGACGCAGCAGCATCGGGGGGCGTTTCCTGTCGATCGTTGGCGGCCGGCGGGCGGCCGGTGAGGCGGGGGCGGCGCAGCATAAGGCGATCGCGCGCCACCTGCCATCGCTGTCGCCGCCTTTTCGCGCGCGATTATCTCAGGGAATGGGAATGACCGTGACATGGATCGTGCGGGTGCTATCGACGCTCACGGTCCCCGCATTGCCGCGCGTCGTCTCCTCGGTCTGGGCGGCGCGGGCGATGCCGTCCTTGACCTCGACGGTGCGCGTCTTCGTCACGGAAAGCTTGATCTCGGGCAGCTTCGCCCGGATGTCGGCGCCGCTCGGCTCTGCGGCCGGCGCGAGGCGCTCCGAGAGCGCGGCGACGGCGGCCTTGACCGAGGCCGCGTCGAACGTCTCGGTCTCCACCACCGTGTAATCCTCGGGCTTGGGATCGGCGCCGAGCCGCGTCACCTTTAGGCTGGCGATGGTTCCGCCGAACGGGCTTGGCAGCTCGCTCTTGACGCTGCGCACCTCGCCGGGCTGGAGCGCGGTGTTCTGCGCGCCGGAGAGCAGCGGCAGGGGATCGAGAAACGCCTCTACCGCTGCCGGCCCGGTTGCGCTGGTGAGCTGATCGAACATCTGGTTCAGGATTTGCGTGAGCTGCGGGTTGCCGCGATAGGGGATGAGGAAGCGCGAGCTGAGCCCGCGCATGGAGTTGCGCACGGCCTCCTCGTTTTCCACCCGCAGGGGGCGGCCGGCCGCATCGGTGACGGCGCGCACGATGACGCCGCGCAGCGCCTCGACCGCCCCGCGCGCCACCATCACCGACGGGGCATTTCCCGTCAGGCCCGCATCCATCAGCATGTAGGAGATCCGGAAGCCGTCGCCCTCGCGCGCGGTGTATTTGAGGTCGAACTTGTAGGTGGCGGTCCGCGTGGTGGATCTGGCGGCGTCCACGGAGCTGTCCTCGACCAGCACCAGCCAGCGGCTGCCGACCTCGGGCGTGAACGGCGTCGGCGCCCAGGCTGCCAACGCCGGTCCCGCCAAAGCGGCGGCAAGACCGCCCGCGAGAACCGCGCGCCGCAAACATGCCAGCACCATGTGCATCCCCTTTTCACGCTTCGCCGGTGAGCCAGGATACCCGCACGCGCCCCTTGCCGTCTCGCGCGATGATCGGCGCCAATGCGCTGAGAACGCTTCGCAGGTCGTCCGCCAGCGTGAAGGGCGGATTGACGATGATCTGCCCCGACCCGGACAGGGTGTCGAGCCGGCGCACCTCGGCGAAGTCCACCTCCACCTTCAGGGTCTTCGGCAGCCGCGCCCGCGCCACCTCGCGGCGGAACGCGTCCACCGCCTTGAGGTCCTTAATCGGGTACCACAGCATGACAATGCCTGTGGCGAAACGCTGGTGGGCGGCGGCGAGGCCCTCCGCGAGGCGCTGGAACTCGCCCGGCTCCTCGAACGGCGGGTCCACCAGCACCAGGCCGCGCCGCTCCCGCGGCGGCAGGTGGGCGGTGATCGCCTGCCAGCCGTCCTGCGGCAGGATCTTGGCGCGCGGGTCGGCGCCCACGCGCTTCTCAAGCTTCGCGCGCTCCTCGCGATTGGTCTCGCAGAACAGGAAGCGGTCCTGTGGCCGCCCGAGCGCCAAGGCGAGTGCCGGCGAGCCGGGATAGCGGCGGCTGCCGTCCGCCCGGAGCGTTCGCACGGCGTCGAGATAGGGGGCGAGCAGCGTCGCGGCGCGCGCGGGCAGATCGGCGGCGAGCACCTTCTCGATGCCGTCCTCCGCCTCTTTGGTGCGCTGGGCGTTGGCGCCGCCGAGGTCGTAGAGCCCGGCGCCGGCATGGGTGTCGAGCACCCGGTAGGGCGCGTCCTTGCGGTTGAGGTAGGACAGGATCAGCGCCAGCGCGGCGTGCTTCACCACGTCGGCGCCGTTGCCCGCATGGAAGGCGTGCTGGTAGTTCATCGCGGCCTCAGCCGCCGCGCACCGGCGGCATCACCACCTTGTCGAGGCGGCAGGCGCGCCGGTCCACCTCGGGACAGGGCGTGAAGGCAAGGTCGCGGCTCATGCAGATGCGCACTTCGCGCAGGCGCCGGCTGTCGCAGTCGACCGAGATCATGTCCGGCGCGAGCCCTGGATTGGCGGCGCGGAACGCGGCCTCCACCTCGGCCGGCGCGACCATGCGGTAGGTGTTGAGGCGCTGGAACTCGGCCGGGATCGCCACTTTGGCCTTGGCGCGCCGCACCAGGTCGAAATAGCCCTGGGCGCCGAGGCCGGAACAGGTGCCGTGCTTGCGCCACTGGTGCAGCACGAGGCCGCGGCTCGGCATCACCTCGGTCATGGAGCGCAAGAGGTCATTGGGCACGAACGGCGCCGGGCGCACGCAATATTGCGGGAAGCCGCGGGCATATTGCGGCCACAGGCCATGCACCACGAAGGCGAAGGGCCGGGCGCGGGAGCATTGCGGCTCGCGGTCCGCCTCCGCGCCCTGGGTCTCGCACCAGCTGGGCGACCAGGAGAGCGAGAATACATAGAAGTCGAACCGGCCCGGAACGTCCTGCTGGGCCGAGGCCCCTGCCGGCAGGAGGCCGGCGAGGAGCAGCGCGCCGAGGAGCGCCGCGGCGAGGCGGCGCGCGCCCTCAAGGCTCACGGGCGCGCCATCTTGCAGGAGGGTGCGTAGGCGTAGTTGCGGTCGAGCCCGACGATGCACCACTCCACGCCCCAGGAGGCGCCGATCAGGCCGCCGTCCTCGATGATGGAGTAGTAGATGGCGCGCTGCTTGTTGTCGTTGGTGTACACGCGGGCGCTGCAATAGCGGCGCGGCTGGTATTCGGGACCCCAGGGGCGGAAGGCGATCTCGCTGATCTTGTCGAGCCCGGTGATGGCGAGGTTCGAGTTCCAGTACATGCGCTCGGTCTCCGAGAAGCGCATGGAGATGAGGTTCAGCGCCTCCCGCTCGTCGCACGCGGGCACGATGCCGCTGTAGTTGGGGCCCGAGAGCCAGAAGTTCTTCTCCAGCAGGCTCGCGGCGCGCGCGTGCGGCGCGGCGACGGCGAGCACGGCCAGCACCGCGACGGCGGCGGCCATCATGCCAAGAAGACCTTTGCCAAGCAGCCCTTGGCGGCGCATGCCCGCGGTCGCCGGAACTGAACCGCGCACCCGATCGGCCATTGATCGTCTCCACCCAAATGGCGGGAGCGCGCCGCGCGCGGCATCCCTTCGTCCAGAAGGCGCGCCGCGGCGCGCCAACGCCAATGGGGCGCCCGCACGCACCCCGCTCCGGCCGGACGATGGGGCGGGCGTCAAGGGTCCGTCAAGCGCAGGCGGGACACACCGGGAAAGAAAAGCGCGCAGGTTTTCCCGCGGGCGTGCCGCGCCGTCGCCCGAATGCCCGTCCATGAGGCATGATGGCGCCGCCGCCGTCGCCGGCCGGCGGGAGCAATGACCGCAGGGAAGACCACCATGACCTCGTTCCGCTCCGCTCCCGACAGCCGCCGCACCGAGGCCGCGGCCCGGCGGCTGCCGCGCTTTGCCTCCGGTCGGGAGGCGGCGCTGGAGCTGCGGCCGGACCATCCGGTCTACTGCTTCCGCCCCTCGGTGCTCGCGGCCGACGCGCGCGCCTTCCTCGACGCCTTTCCCGGCCGCACCGCCTATGCGGTGAAGACCAATGACGAGCCCATGGTGCTGGAGACTCTGGCCCGCGCCGGCATCACCGCCTTCGACGTGGCGAGCCCGCACGAGTTCGCCGCCGTGCGCGCCGTCGCGCCCGAGGCCGAGCTGCTCTACATGCACCCGGTGAAGGCGCAGGCCGACATCCGCCTCGCTCTGGAGCACTACCGCATCCGCGCCACCGCCCTCGACCACGAGGACGAGGTGGCGAAGATTGTGCGCATCGTGCGTGCGCTCGACCTCGATCCTGAGGACCTGACCCTGTTCGTGCGCATCGCCTCCAAGGGCGAGGCAGCGTACGAGCTGTCGAAGAAGTTCGGCGCCGCGCCCGGGCACGCGGCGGAACTGCTCCAGCGCATCGACGGGCTCGGCATAAGGTGCGGCATCTGTTTCCACGTGGGCAGCCAGGTGGAGGACGCCGCCACCTATGAGCGGGCGGTGGCCACCGCCGCCGAGGTGCGCGACGCCGCGCGCGTGCCGATCTCGGCGCTCGACGTGGGCGGCGGCTTTCCCGCCGCCTATGCGGCCGACCCGCGCCGCCCGCAGCCCCCCATGCCGCCGCTCGCCGACATCATCGCCCGCCTGATGGGCGCGGTGGAGCGCGGCGGCTTTGCCGGCACGCCGCTGGTGGCCGAGCCGGGGCGGGTGATCGTCGCGCGCGCCTTCTCGGTGATCGCCCGGGTGCTGCTGAAGAAGGGGCAGCGGCTCTACATCAATGACGGCATCTGGGCGTCGCTGTCGGATTCCTGGACCGGCAAGATCGTCCTGCCGGTGCGCCACATCCCCGACCCGGCGCGGCGCCGCCGCGCGGGGCGGGCGGACAAGATCGAGCCGTTCCGCATCTACGGCGCCACCTGCGACAGCGTGGACGTGCTCTCGCGCCCGTTCTTCCTGCCGGAGAGCGTGGACACCGGCGACTGGATCGAGATCGGCCATATCGGCGCCTACTCGCTGTCGCTGCGCACGCGCTTCAACGGCTTCTATCCCGACACCTTCGTGGAGGTGGACACCCCCTTCGAGGCCGGCCCGGCGCCGGAGGGCTTCGCCGAGCCGGAGCGAAGGATGGGCGTGGCGCCGGAGGGGGGATAAAATTAAACGCCCTTTGACCCCAGCGACACACGGAAAAGTCAAACGAATTTGAAGATACCAATATAAGAAACACTCTGTAAGTTACAAGCTAAACTTTGTCTGTCTATCGGCGTCTATATTCTGGAAGCCGATAATATTTTTAATAATTATTTCAGACCAACTATCAATTTTCTCTTTGCTCAAAATTTCTCTCGCAGTAAGTATTTCGCCAGTTCCTGTCATTTTCTTTTTTTCATATTTAACTAACTCTTCACCATCAACGGTTATCTTTGTTGTTTTTAAGTCACATTCAATAATAAATACAATTGCCAAATGACATTCGGATCGCGTTCCGTCTCTTACCCAGATACATTTAGGGTTAGTCTCAGTTGGATTGATATCTACATCAATTTCTTCTTTAACCTCTCGATAAAGACACTGCTTTATAACCTCAAGTGAACTTGAGTTGGGAAGAAAATTAGAGTCCTCTTGACGTATGTGGCCGCCGAACCAAGTTAAAACTTTTCTACGCTCGGGAGATCTTGATGAAAGAGCTTTTTCCGATTTTCTTGCAACTACAAACTGCATCTCGTTCTTTTGCTTAATAACAGCAATAGGAATAATTTGAATTAGATTTTTATTATTTTCAACTAAATTTCTATCCTCAAATGATAGATCATTTTCAACCAAGTTTGAAATGACTTTGTAATCAAATACGCTTTCCATGTTACTTGGAATAGATGATAATGGAATGTAGCCAATTTTTTCATTGGCAATTTCCATCAATTTTTTAAGTGTAAATTGTGTAACTTCATATCCAACTTCTGCTTGCTTCTTTTTATTAGTATTGAGAGATATGGCATCTCTAAACAATTTTTCGTACTTCAGAATGCATTTACTTACGACATCTCGATAGGATTCTAACACGTCTTTTCTCATGACGCTTCCTTCCTTTCGAGTCAGTAAATTGCGATATTCTCTTTCTATAGATGTTTCAGGGTCGGATTCGAATGCGACAATTAAGTCAATAAGCATTCTAAATCTAGGGGACAAGAAAAAATTTACAAAATTATCGAAATCGTTTGATCTCAATAATCCTTTATGGGCTTGCCATTCAAACCAACATATGGCGTCGAAAAATCCCCGATCCATAATTATAACATCAATTTTCAATGCATTATTTGAAATAGTATCTAATAGTTGATTCAAGGCGGCGCAGCCTGTCCATACATTGAATACAGGGTCAAACTTATTTGGTATTGGACAGACGCTAGCTCTTTCCGTTAAGATTCGAGTACGAAATCCATTGCGCCGTAGGAAAATATCAAGAGAGTTTAGCGCGGATGTTTTTCCAGCTTTTGGCGATCCTGCAAATTCAATTACAATTGGCCGCCGTGGCCGGACGCGTCGCTTTAATTCCAGAACCTTGGAGGCAAGCCGTTCGAGGTCATTAATTCGGCGAGATGTCTCAGCGTCAGCCATCCACTCTGCCTCCATTTCGAGCTAGACTGAAACCGTCTTTTTCGAAATAAGCTATGATACGACCAGCCGAAAATCCCGAAAAAAATCCCATCGAAATAAGTAGATATTTCAAAGAAGTGGTAAACTGGAAGCTATTTTCGCCAGAGACTGATATTGTCAGTCGCCAAATTGCATACAATATAATTGAAAAAATAGCAGATGACGGAATGCGCAATATAAAAAAAGCAATGGTCGATATTCGTTCTATCGTAAATCCATCTGGATGGAAATTATATTCGTAGTTAATTCCCGCTTTATATAGCTTTCTTGAATAAAAAATTGTAGAACCGCAAAATGAAGAAAAAACTAAAACATATACTCCATCTAGTTCACTGTTTATTGGGGAGGTGCTGCCTTCTGAGATTGCGGGGATTAAATAGTATATACTGTAACACAAGATGAGCATATAAAATATAAACAGCGCGAGCGCATCTAAGCGCCCCATGCACATCAATGATGTGTCTCTCTCCGGTTGGGCTAGAGAATTGCTCACCGTCTGCTCCCCTGCCGAGCTACGGAGGGGACAATTGACGATTCTCCCCCTTAGGAATTTGATTACACAGCAGATGAACAGGAGCGGTCAAGCAATCTCGCCCTCACGCTCCCTGCTCGAACGCCTCCATGAAGGCCGCGACCTTGCGGTTCACCCGCACGTCGGTGCCGCGAATCTCGCGCACCAGGGACAGGCCCTCCAGCGAGCGGGCGCGGGAGAGCGCCACATAGGCCTGGCCGGGGGCGAAGGCGCCGTCGCCGAAGTCGATGCGCACGTCGTCCAGCGTCAGGCCCTGCGCCTTGTGCATGGTGAGCGCCCAGGCCGGGGCGAGGGGAAGCTGGGTGAAGGTGCCCACCACCTGCGTCTCCAGGCGTCCGCTTGGCTCGTCCCAGCCGTAGCGGATGCGCTCCCAGGTGAACGCCTCGATCTCGACGATCGGCCCGGTGTCGAGCTTCACCACCGCGCTGTGGGCCCCGAGGCCTAGCACCGTCCCCACCGAGCCGTTGACCCAGCGCCGGGCCGGATCGTTACGCAGCGCCATCACGCGGGCGCCGGGCTTCAGCACCAATTGCTCGGGCACCGGAAGGCGGTCGCCGTCGAGGCCGAACTCGCCCTTGACGAGGCCGCCGAAGGCGCGCCCCTCGCCCGGCAGCGCGGCGAGGCCGCGGGCGTTGTAGGCGTCGGCGCGGGCATTGGTGGGGGTGAGCAGCACCGGCTGCGCGCCGTCGCGGTGCGGCCGCACGCAGGCGGCGTTGAGCGCCTCGGCCGCCTCGCGTGCCCCGCGCCCGCGGCGCAGCGCGTCCAGCATCGCGATGAAGCCGCGGTCGGTCTGGCGGTGCACGTGGGTGAACGGCACGCCGTCCGTTTCCTGTTCCGCCAGCGCCTTGGACTGGAAGGCGAAGGGACCCTCGTATCCCATGCGGCCGAGCATCTCCTGCTCGGCCATGGGCACCACTGGCGGCAATTGCAGGAAGTCGCCCACCAGCACCATCTGCACGCCGCCGAACGGCTCGGAACTGTCGCGCGCGATGCGCAGCGAGATGTCCACCGCGTCGAGCAGGTCGGCGCGCACCATGGAGATCTCGTCGATCACCACCCGGTCGAGCTTCTTGAGCAGCCGGCGCACCTGGACGCGCGGCTTCACCTCGTCCGGGTTCTGCAGGCGCGGCGGAATGCCGAAGAAGGAATGGATGGTCTGCCCGCCCACCTGGAGCGCGGCGACGCCGGTGGGGGCGAGGAACACCTGCCGCCCGCGTGGTTCGCGGCGCAGGCGGTGCAGGAAGGTGGTCTTGCCGGTGCCGGCCCCGCCCAGCACCATCACCACCCGCGCGCCGCGGTCGATGGCGGCGAGCGCGCGGGCAGACTGGGCGTCGCCGTCCGCGGGTTCGCCCGCCGCGGGTTCGATCTCGCCGCCGGCGCCGGTCAAGGCCCCGCTCAGGCGATCAGCCCCGCCTCGCGGGCGAGGTCGAGGAGGCTGCGCTGCGGGCGGGCGCCCATCTGCGAGATGATCTCCCCCGCCGCCAGCGCGCCGAGGCGCAGCGAGGTGGCCGGGTCGAGCCCGCGCGCATGGCCCACCAGGAAGCCGGCGGCGAACAGGTCGCCGGCGCCGGTGGTGTCCACCACGCGCGCCACCGGCCGCGCCGGCACCGAGACCACGGCGCCGGGGGTGACGAAGGAGGCGCCCTTCTCCGAGCGTGTCACCACGGCCTGCTTGGCATCCTTGCGCAGGGCGACCAGCGCGGCGTCGAAGTCGGCGGTCTCGTAGAGCGACTTCAGCTCCGCCTCGTTGCAGAACACGAGGTCCACGGTGCCGGAGCGGATCAGGTCCAGGAACTCGGCGCGGTAGCGGTCGACGCAGAAGGCGTCGGAGAGCGTGAGCGCCACCTCGCGGCCGGCGCCGTGGGCGATGCGGGCGGCTTCGAGGAAGGCGGCCTTCGCCGCCGGCGGGTCCCAGAGGTAGCCTTCGAGATAGGTCACCTTGGCGCATTGCACCATGGCGGCGTCGATCTCTGCCGTGGTGAGGTTCTGCGCCGCGCCGAGATAGGTGTTCATGGTGCGCTCGCCGTCCGCCGTCACCAGGATCAGGCAGCGGGCGGTGGCCGGGCCGTCGGTGGCGGCGGGGGTGGCATAGGCGACGCCTGCGGCGCGGATGTCGTGGCCAAACACGCTGCCGAGCAGGTCGTCCCTGACCTTGCCGATGAAGCCGGCCTTGCCGCCCAGCGAGGCGATGCCGGCGGCGGTGTTGGCGGCGGAGCCGCCGGAGGCCTCGGTGCCCGGCCCCATGGCGCCGTAGACCGCCTCCGCCCGCGCCTCGTCGATCAGCGTCATGCCGCCCTTGGCCATGCCGTGGCTGGCGAGGAAGTCCTCCTCCGCGCGCGCGAGCACGTCGACGATGGCGTTTCCGATGGCGAGCACGTCGAGGCTGGGGCTGGTCACGGCGGGGTGGTCTCCGGTGGAATCGCCGGTCTTGTGCACGCCGAGGCTTTGTCGTGCAAGCAGTCTTAACCTTTACCGGTAGAATAAGAGGCGTGCGGCGAGGCTGGGCGGCCGCACGCGGCGGGTGCCGGAGCGGACGCGATCGCGGCCTTCCGGGCCGCCGGGGCGTGCGCGGTCACGCAGGGTTCCACGAGGAGAACGATCGGTGACGGATCTGGCCTCTGGTTTCGCGGCTGGGGAGATGCGCGACGGGCGCGGGGGCTGGGGCGCCATGTCCGCCGTCGCGCAGAGCATGCGCGAGCTTCTTGAGCGCATCGGCCATCGGGCGCCGGAGCCGCCCCGCGGGCAATCGATCTGGGACCTGAGCCCGGAGGAGGTGCGCCAGTCGGTCGCCTCGTTCGAGCGCCTCGTGGCGGCGCTGGCCGAGGCGGGTCCCGGCGCCGCGGGCGGCGGCCTGGACACCGGCCTGCATGACAGACAGGCCCATCAGATGAGCCCCCGCGTCGACGAGGCCCCCGCGGCCGCGGCGGCGCGCTGGGAGCCGGGCGCGGACCGCAGCGGCGGTATGCCGTTCCCAGACTTGACGCAGAAGGATGGCGGGGCCTCGCAGCGAGTGGTAAATGGCGGCAAGAGTGCCGAGCATTCGCACGAGGGTCCCATGTCTCGCAGGTATTTCGGAACCGATGGCGTGCGCGGTCGCGCCAACGCCACGCTCACGGCGGATCTCGCTCTGCGGGTCGGCATGGCGGCGGGCCTCGTGTTCAGCCGCGGCGAGCACCGCCACCGGGTGGTGATCGGCAAGGACACGCGCCTGTCCGGCTACATGCTGGAGACCGCGCTGGTCGCCGGCTTCACCTCCGTGGGCATGGACGTGTTCCTGCTCGGGCCGATGCCGACGCCGGCGGTGGGCATGCTGACGCGCTCCATGCGCGCTGACCTCGGCGTGATGATCTCCGCCTCGCACAACCCGTTCGACGACAACGGCATCAAGCTGTTCGGGCCGGACGGCTACAAGCTCTCCGACGAGGTGGAGCGGGAAATCGAGAGTCTGGTCGGGCAGAACCTCTCGAAGAAGCTCGCCAAGCCCGCCGAGATCGGCCGCGCCAAGCGCCTTGAGGGCGTGCATGCGCGCTACATCGAATATGCCAAGGGCACGCTGCCGCGGAACCAGTCGTTCGAGGGCATGCGCGTGGTGGTGGACTGCGCCCATGGCGCCGCCTACCGCGTCGCCCCCGAGGCCCTGTGGGAGCTGGGCGCGGACGTGATCTCCATCGGCGTCGAGCCGGACGGCCTCAACATCAACCGCGACGTGGGCTCCACCGCCACCGCCGCGCTCTCGGCCAAGGTGCGCGAGGTCCGGGCCGACATCGGCATCGCCCTCGACGGCGACGCCGACCGCGTCATCCTCATCGACGAGAAGGGCCATGTGGTGGACGGCGACCAGCTGATGGCCGTCGTCGCAGAGAGCTTCAAGGTGGACGGCCGGCTTTCGCGCAACGGCATCGTCGCCACAGTGATGTCGAACCTTGGGCTTGAGCGCTATCTGGCGGGCGAGGGCATCGAGCTGGCGCGCACCGCGGTGGGCGACCGCTACGTGCTCGAACGCATGCGCCAGGGCGGGTACAATGTGGGCGGCGAGCAGTCGGGCCACCTCATCCTGTCCGACTATTCCACCACCGGCGACGGGCTGGTGGCCGCGCTCCAGGTGCTGGCCGTGGTGGCGCGCAGCGGCAAGCCGGTGTCCGAGGTCTGCCACCGCTTCGAGCCCATGCCGCAGATCCTGAAGAATGTGCGCTACGGCTCCGGCAAGCCGCTGGAGAACGAGGCGGTGAAGAAGGCCATCGCCCACGGCGAGCAGCGCCTGTCCAACACCGGCCGCCTCCTCATCCGCCCCTCGGGCACCGAGCCGGTGATCCGCGTCATGGGCGAGGGCGAGGACCGCGAACTGGTGGAGACGGTGGTGGATTCGGTCATCGACGCGCTCCAGCGCGTCGCCGCTTGAAGGGTCATCCCGGCGCTGGCGCTGAGCCGCTCAATTTCCCCCACAATCCCTGCCGCTCCTCCCTCTCACCTCGCGGGAGAGGGGACGCGAACGGGTGGGGCGGCGCTGGATGTGTGACCGCCCCGGCCCTCGATGACCGGCCGTTCCGGCCCCGGGATATTCCCAAGCTGACAGGATTGCTGCACCGCGCATAATACGCGCGATCGATGGGCTATCCGTCCCGCGCAGACGGGGCGTGCCGCATGGCCGGTGAAGGACGCAGATGTCGCTCGAACGTTCCATGATCCTCGCCGTTCAGGGCGCCGACCGCGAGGTGATCCAGGCGCTGCTGGCGCAGGCCGCGCGCCGCCTCGCGTCCTCCGGCGCGCGGGTGATCGGCGTCATCGAGCATCTGCCCGAGGGCGGCGGCCACGAGGACGTGTTGCTGGTCGACCTCGTCTCCGGCGAGACCAACCGCCTGCACCAGGACCTCGGCCCCGGCGCCGCCGGCTGCAGCCTCGACCCCGCGGGCCTTGCGGCGGCTTCCGCCGGCGTCGAGCGCGCCATCGCCGCGCGCCTCGCCGAGGGCGGCGACCTCTCCGACACCGTGGTGGTGCTCTCGAAGTTCGGCCGCCAGGAGGCGGACGGGCAGGGGCTCACCAGCGCCTTCCACGCCGCCGTGGCGGCGGACCTGCGCGTGCTCACCTCGGTCTCGCCCACCGTGCGCGGGCAATGGGAGACGTTCGTCGGCGACCTTGCGCACATCGTCCCGGCCCGCCTCGACGCGGTGGATGCGTGGTGGAACGTGGCCGAAGCGCTGGCCGACTGACCCCGGCATCGCACCCGGCTTCGCCGATCCGCCGGCCTCCGGTAAGCTGCGGCGCGAATCTGAACGCCCGGAGCCGCCATGCCGAAGCTCACCTGCGAGGTCTCCGCCTCGCTTCTCGACGCGCTCGACCGCGCCGCCGCCGAGAGCGGGGAGAGCCGCGACCACATCGTCTCCCGCGCGCTCGCCGATGCGCTCCAGGTGGACCACGGCACGCTGTTCCAGGTCTCCACCTCGGGCGCCATCGTCGAGGGCCTGTTCGGCGGCGTGGTGTCGGTGGGCACCCTGCGCGAGCACGGCGATTTCGGCCTCGGCACCTTCGCCGGCCTCGACGGCGAGATGATCGCGCTCGACGGCGCCTACTTCCAGATGCGCTCCGACGGCAGCATCCACCGCGCCACCGACGCGATGCAGGTGCCGTTCGCGCTCGTCACCCATTTCGCGGGCGCGGATGCGGGCACGCTCGCGCCGTTCGCCTCCATGGACGCGCTTCTCGCCCTGCTCGATGCGCGGCGCGACAGCGACAACATCTTCTATGCCGTGCGCCTCTCCGGCCGCTTCTCGCTGGTGCACGACCGCGTCGCCTGCAAGGCGGGCGATCACGAGACGCTGGTGGAGGCGACCAGCCATCAGGCTGAATTTCGCCACGCCGACGTGGAAGGCACCATGGTGGGCTTCTACACGCCGCCTTATGCGCGCGGCATCGGCATTCCCGGCTGGCACCTGCATTTCATCAGCGCCGACTTCAGCCGCGGCGGCCATGTGCTCGGCTGCGCCGGGGCGGGCATCGGCCTTCAGATGGAGCGGCTCGACGACTTCCGCCTCGCCATGCCGGAGACCGCCGCCTTCCTGAAGGCCGACCTCTCGGGCGACACCGAGGCCGCGCTCGACACGGCGGAGCGGGCGACGCGCTGAGGCCGGGTTTTTTTCGCGTGCGGCGGCCGCGCAAGCGGAACCGGAGCCGCGGCGGCGCGTTGATGGGGGTTGAGGAAACTCCAATGGGAGGAAACGCCATGACCGCCCGCGCCCTTGCCGCCGCCCCCTTTCTGGTCAGCCGGCGCGACGCGCTGGTGATGGCGGGCGCCGCCGCCGCGACCTTCGCCATGCCGCGCATCGCCCGCGCCGCGGCGCCGTTCCAGCAGCCGCCGCTGCCTTATGAGGAGAGCGCGCTCGCGCCCACCATCTCGGCGCGCACCGTGGGCCTGCACTACGGCAAGCACCACAAGGGCTATTACGACAAGCTCAACACCCTCGTCGTCGGCAAGCCCTATGCCGACATGACGCTGGAGGAGGTGGTGGTCGCCGCGCGCAAGGCGAACGACGCGCCGGTGTTCAACAATGCCGCCCAGGCCTGGAACCACGACCTCTACTGGATGGAGTTCAAGGGCGGCCCGGCCGCGCCCAAGGGCGCCTTCGCCGATGCGGTGAAGCGCGACTTCGGCGATCTCGCCGGCCTCAAGAAGGCCATGACCGACACCGGCGACGGCGTGTTCGGCACCGGCTGGGTGTGGCTGGTGAAGAACGGCGACAAGCTGGAGGTGGTGGGCCTGAAGGACGCCATCAACCCGCTGCCGGACGGCAAGACCGTGCTCGCCGGCGTCGACGTGTGGGAGCACGCTTACTATCTCGACTGGGAGAACCGCCGCACCGCCCACGTAAAGGCGGTGCTCGACGACCGCATGAACTGGGCCTACGTCTCCGAGCGCTTCGGCTGACGCGCCACACGCTGGCGCCCTCCGGCTTGGCCGGAGGGTCCAAGGCGCATCCTGCGCGCCCCGGCCGCCGCCACCAGATGCGCCATTGCACGCCCGTCATGGGGATAAAGGCGCGCCTGGTGCCCTAGCGTCAGGTCGGCGCCTCGTCCATACCGTCCTGCACCGAGCGGCCCTGCGGCGGCGCGGCCGGAACGGGGGCGCCCTGGCCGAGTTGCGCCTCATCCCGCGCGGGTCCATGCAGCGCTGCCATAGGCCTTGTCTCCGTTCGCGCGGACTATGCGCCGGAGAGGATGACGGCCGTGTAAAGGCCCGCCCCTCTGGCGAGGCCGGCGCGAAACCGGTAAGACGGCGAAGTTGCGGGAGAAACCCATGTCCGAGCGTCGCGTCACCCGTTCCCTTACGCGCTCGGCGTGCGCCGCGTCGGCGGCGGCCTTGCTCGCCGTGGCGCTCGCCGCCTGCCAGGGCTCGCCCGACAGCTGGGGTACCGGCGTCGTGAAGGAGACGGACGGGTTCGGCGACTATGCCGAGACGGTGGTCTCGGTCCCCAAGCCCACCGCCGGTCCGCGCCAGTTCGTGTGCCAGGGCCCGTTCGCACCCAATACCACCGCCATCAACATCGCCGCCGATTTCGGCCAGGCCAACGTGATCTCCGCGCCGGTGATGGAGCCGGACGGCTCGGTGGCGAACGGCACGGTGCTGCTGCCGGGCGATCCGGCGCTGCGCCTCGACATCGCCTGGGGCGACGCCATCGGCATGACCAACCCGCGCCGCGTCGCCTTCACCGAGGCGACCGCCTGGAGCGTGAACGGCATCGGCATCGGCGCGAGCCTCGCCGACGTGGAGAAGGCCAACGGCCGCCCGTTCCGCATCCAGGGCTTCAGCGGCCCGGCGGGCGGCGTGGTGGCGGACTGGCAGGGCGGCCGGCTCGCCAATCTCGGCTCGGGCTGCCGGCTCGGCCTGCAACTGGCGCTGCCGGCGACCCTCTCGGACCAGGTCCAGGGCCGGGTGGCGGGACCGAAATTCTTCTCCTCGTCGGACGCCGCCGTGCGCGCCGCCAATCCCACCGTCGGCCTGTTCTGGGTGCTCTACCGGTAACGCGCGCCGCCCATCCCTCAATTGGAGGATGCGGGCGCGCCGCGATCGCCGCTAGCGTTGCCCGTCCAGTGCCGGGCCGGCCCTTCGGTGCCCGGCGGCTGGCCGCCGTCACGGGGGTGGGCATGGCGATCTGGTCGGGCTACGGCTTCGTTACCGCGGCGACGTTCGCGCTCTGCCTCGTCGTGTCGCCCATGCTCGGGCCGCTGCTCGGCGTCGAGGACAATCTGCGTCTGGCCACCGGCCTGCTGGCGGCCTCGATCGCAAACTGGGTGGTCGGGCGCGGCCTCAATGCACCGGAGAAAGCGCGCGTGCGGGTCGATCTCCGCACCGGGCAGCTTCGGCTGGAGCAGAACCCGCACGCGCTGCTGGGCGTGCCCATGCAATACTGGTCGCCCATCGGCATCGCGACCATGCTGGTGCTGCTGATCGGCAGCGCGCATGCAGGATAAGGCGGCCGGGGCCGGGGCGGCTCAAGCGAGGTTCTGCGCACGCTTTTGCGCAAGGCCGGAAAGGCGCTCCGCCCGCCGCCGCGCCTGATGGGGCGGGCGGGGGCGGTGCCCGCTCACCCCCAGCGCACGCCGACGATCTCGAACGAGCGTGCGCCCTTGGGCGTGACCACCTCGACGGTCGCGCCCTTCTGCTTGCCGATCAGGGCCCGCGCCATGGGGGAGGAGATGGAGATGCGGCCGGCCTTGGCGTCGGCTTCGCTGTCGCCGACGATCTGCCAGACCTTCTCTTCCTCGGTGTCCTCGTCCACCAGCGTCACGGTGGCGCCGAACTTGACCACGTCGCCGGAGAGTTTGGAGACGTCGATCACCTCGGCGCGGGAGAGCTTGTCCTCGAGTTCCGCGATGCGGCCCTCATTGAGCGACTGCTGCTCCTTGGCGGCGTGGTATTCGGCATTCTCGGAGAGGTCGCCATGGGCGCGCGCCTCGGAGATGGCCGTGATGATGCGCGGGCGCTCCACCTGCTGACGCTGCTTCAGCTCTTTTTCGAGGGCGGCATAGCCTGCCGCCGTCATGGGGATCTTCTCCATGGGTCCTTTCCAGACCTCCTGAACCTGTGGCCGTCGGTCCGCCCGCTGGGGCGGCGCCGTCCGGACTGTCGCGCCGGTCCGCCGCGTTGCGCCGGACCGCCGCCATGCCGTCATGCCTCCCGGTGCCGTCCGCAGCCGCGCCCTGAGGGCCATCCGCGCTCCGGATCCGCCGGAGAGGCCCGGCACATATGAAGGCGCGCGCGGCCGGATTTGATCCCGCCCGCGCCCGCCGAAAAAGCCGACGGCTCACCCCGCGGAAGCCTTACCCCGCGCGGCGTGCCCGTCGGCATCGAAATAGCCCTGCAGCGGGCGCACCTTCAGGTCTCCGCCCACATAGGCCTTGATCCCCTGCGCCGCTGCGATGGCACCGGACAGCGTGGTGTAATACGGCACTTTCTGCAAGAGGGCCGCCCGCCGGAGCGACCGGCTGTCCGCAAGCGCCTGCGCGCCCTCGGTGGTGTTGAACACCAATTGCACCTCGCCGTTCTTGATGGCGTCGACGATGTGCGGACGGCCTTCCAGCACCTTGTTGATCTTGGCGGCGGCGACCCCGTTCTCCTCCAGGAAGCGCAGGGTGCCCGAGGTGGCGATCACCTTGAAGCCGAGGGATTGCAGCATCTTGATGCTCGGCAGGATGCGCGCCTTGTCCTCGTCGCGCACCGAGACGAACACCGTGCCGGACTTCGGCACCTTGGTGCCGCCGCCCAGCTGGCTCTTGGCGAAGGCGACGCCATAGTCGGTATCGAGGCCCATGACCTCGCCGGTGGAGCGCATCTCCGGCCCGAGCACCGTGTCGACGCCCGGGAAGCGGGCGAAGGGGAACACCGCCTCCTTCACCGCGATATGCTCGATGCGCGCCGGGGTGAGGCCGAAGCTCGCGATCTTCTCGCCCGCCATCACCCGCGCCGCGATCTTGGCGATCGGCGTGCCGATCACTTTGGCGACGAAGGGCACGGTGCGCGAGGCCCGCGGGTTCACCTCCAGCACGTAGATGTCATCGCCCTTGATGGCGTACTGCACGTTCATGAGCCCGCCGACGCCGAGCGCCAGCGCCATGGCGGCGGTCTGCTTCTCCAGCGCGGCGAGGGTCTCGGGCGAGAGCGAGTGCGGCGGCAGCGAGCAGGCGCTGTCACCGGAATGGATGCCCGCCTCCTCGATGTGCTCCATGATGCCGGCGACGAACACGTCCTTGCCGTCGCACAGGGCGTCCACGTCCACCTCGATGGCGTCGGACAGGTAGCGGTCGAACAGCAGCGGGTTCTTGCCCAGCACCGTGTTGATCTGGCCGGTCTTGTCGTTGGGGTAGCGCGCCTTGATCTCCTGCGGCACGAGGCCGGGCAGGGTCTCCAGCAGATAGTCGCCCAGCTCGCGCTCCTCGCGGATGATCTGCATGGCCCGGCCGCCCAGCACATAAGAGGGGCGCACCACCATGGGGTAGCCGAGCTCGCCGGCCACCAGCCGCGCCTGCTCCACGCTGTAGGCGATGCCGTTGGCCGGCTGGCGGATCTTCAGGCGCTCCAGCAGGTTCTTGAAGCGGTCGCGGTCCTCGGCGAGGTCGATGGCGTCCGGCGAGGTGCCGAGGATCGGCACGTCCGCGTCCTCCAGCGCCTTGGCGAGCTTCAGCGGGGTCTGGCCGCCGAACTGCACGATCACGCCCTTGAGCGTGCCGTTGGTCTTCTCGCGGTCGATCAGCTCCAGCACGTCCTCGGCGGTGAGCGGCTCGAAATAGAGCCGGTCGGAGGTGTCGTAGTCGGTGGAGACGGTCTCCGGGTTGCAGTTGACCATGATGGCTTCATAGCCGGCATCCTTCAGCGCGAAGGCGGCATGGCAGCAGCAATAGTCGAACTCGATGCCCTGGCCGATGCGGTTCGGCCCGCCGCCGAGAATGATGACCTTCTCGCGGTCGGAGGGCTGCGCCTCGTCGGCGAGGGCGCCGGCGAACGGCGTCTCGTAGGTGGAGTACATGTAGGCGGTGGGCGAGGCGAACTCGGCCGCGCAGGTGTCGATGCGCTTGTAGGCCGGGCGCACGTCGAGCGCGTGGCGCCGCGCGCGCACCTGGGCCTCGGTGAGGCCGGCGAGGGTGGCGAGGCGCGCGTCCGAGAAGCCCATGGCCTTCAGCCGGCGGAACTGGCCGGCGGTGCCCGGCAGGCCGAGCCGGCGCACCTTCTGCTCCATCTCGACGATGCCGCGGATCTCGGCGAGGAACCACGGGTCGATCCGGCAGGCGGAATGGATCTGCTCGTCGGTGAGGCCGAGGCGCATGGCCTGGGCCACATAGAGCAGGCGATCGGGCGTGGGCGTGCCCAGCGCGGCGCGGATGGCGTTCTTGTCGTCGCCCTGGTGCAGGCCCTCGATCTCGATCTCGTCGAGGCCGGAAAGCCCGGTCTCCAGCGAGCGCAGCGCCTTCTGAAGCGATTCCTGGAACGTGCGGCCGATGGCCATGGCCTCGCCCACCGACTTCATGGCGGTGGTGAGCACCGGATCGGCGCCGGGGAACTTCTCGAAGGCGAAGCGCGGCACCTTCGTCACCACATAATCGATGGTGGGCTCGAAGGAGGCCGGGGTGGCGCCGCCGGTGATGTCGTTCTCGATCTCGTCCAGCGTGTAGCCCACCGCGAGGCGGGCCGCGACCTTGGCGATGGGGAAGCCGGTGGCCTTGGACGCCAGCGCCGAGGAGCGCGACACGCGCGGGTTCATCTCGATGACGATGAGCCGGCCGTCCTCGGGGTTCACGGCGAACTGCACGTTCGAGCCGCCGGTCTCGACGCCGATCTCGCGCAGCACCGCAAGCGATGCGTCGCGCATGATCTGGTATTCCTTGTCGGTCAGCGTCAGCGCCGGGGCCACCGTGATCGAATCGCCGGTGTGCACGCCCATCGGGTCGATGTTCTCGATCGAGCACACGATGATGCAGTTGTCCGCCTTGTCGCGGACAACCTCCATCTCGTATTCCTTCCAGCCGAGCACGCTCTCCTCGATCAGCACCTCGTTGGTGGGCGAGGCGTCGATGCCGCGCTCGACGATCTCGATGAACTCGGCCTTGTTGTAGGCGATGCCGCCGCCAGTGCCGCCCATGGTGAAGGACGGGCGGATGATGGCGGGCAGGCCGACGATGTCGAGCGCGTCCAGCGCCTGGGCGAGCGTCTTGATCTGGCGCGAGGTGGGGGTGGAGAGGCCGATCTTGGTCATCGCCTCGCGGAACAGCTCGCGGTCCTCGGCCTTGTCGATGGCCTCGGCGGTGGCGCCGATCATCTCGACGTCATACTTCTCCAGCGTGCCCATCTTCTTGAGCGACAACGCGCAGTTGAGCGCGGTCTGGCCGCCCATGGTGGGCAAAAGGGCGAAGCCCTTGGAGCGGTCGCCGCGCTCCCTCTCGATGATCTTGGTGACGATCTCGGCCGTGATCGGCTCGATATAGGTCGCATCCGCCATGTCCGGGTCGGTCATGATGGTCGCGGGATTGGAGTTCACGAGGACGACCCGGTATCCCTCTTCCTTCAGCGTCTTCACCGCCTGCGTTCCGGAATAGTCGAATTCGCAGGCCTGCCCGATCACGATGGGACCGGCGCCGATGATGAGGATGGTTTCGATATCGGTGCGTTTCGGCATGTTTTCCCGGCGCTCGTTCCACGTTCGCCCGTGCTGCGAGGCTCCGTCCCGAAAACCGGCATGCGCTTTCCGGGTGGTTCGCGCCTCGGGCGCAAAAAAAGGGCCGCGGGTCGCGCGCCCCTCATCGTTAGGCTCGATCACCGCCCCGTGGGGCGGCGCGTGCGGGCAGAGCGGCGCTCCAGCGACGAAATATCCCTTGGCCCGGCACGCTGATGGGCTTCCTTAGACCATAATTCCGGGTGACGGAAGACGCCTTCCATTTCCTGCCCGCCGGGAGCGGCCCCACATGGCATCCATGGTCCACGACGTGATTCGGCGCTACCAGCCGCTGATCCGGCAGGTGATCTCGTTCGCCGGCGCGGGCGGGGCGGCCGCGGTGGGCCATTTCTCGACGCTGGCGGCACTGGTGGAACTCGACCTCGCCGGGCCGGTGCGTGCGTCCGCCTGCGGCTTTCTCGTGGGCGGTGTGATCTCCTACGTGCTGAACCGCCGCTTCACCTTCAACGCCACGCGCTCCCATGTGGGGGCGGTGCCGCGCTTCATCGCGGTTGCCGGGGTCGCCTTCGTGCTGAACGCCTTCCTGATGGACCTTCTGGTGCACCGGCTGGGCCTGTTCTACCTTTTGGCGCAGGTAATCACCACGGGCTTGGTGCTCATCTGGACCTTCTCCGCCTACCGCATCTGGGCGTTCCGCCACGCGCCGGAGGGGTGAACCTCAGCGCAGGCGGAAGGCCTGGAACGCCATGCGGTTCTGGTTGTGCCCGACATTGGGCTTGACGCGGCTCGCTGGCAGCCGCGCCGCCTCCAGCAGGCGCAGCATCTCCTCTTCCTCGTAGACGGTGAGGCCCAGTTCGCTGCGCAGCTTGCGGTAGGGCGAGACGGCGTTGCGCGCGAGGCCCACCAGCGCCGCCAGCAGGAAGCCTTCCTTGGAAGCGAAGGTGAGCAGCGCCGCCGCATCCTTCGCCATGCCCACACTCGGCGGGATGACGTCCGCCAGCAGCAGGCTGCCGCCCTTGACCAGCAGGCGCCGCCAGCCGGCCAAAAGGTCCGGCAGGTCGGCCTTGGGAATATACTGCAGCACCGAGTTGACGATGATCAGGCGGAAGCTGCCGTCCGGCAGCGCCGCCACTTCCTCGGGGGAGAGCACCGCGATCTTCGGATTGCCGGCATGGCGCGCCTTGAGCGCCGCGCGCACCGTGGGCGCGGCGTCGCACAGCACCAGCTGTCCGCACTGCTCCGCAAGGCAGGGGGCCGACAGCGCCTCGCCGCACCCGAAGTCGAGAATGCGGGCATCCGGCGCCGGGACGAACCGGGCGAGATCGGCGGCAATGCGCAGATAGTGCACCGCCTTGTGATGCCCGTTCACATAGACGGCATTCGCGGCGTCCCAGAAAGAGATCCAACTTGCCATTAGCGCGCCCCCGATGCGCGGCCGCTTGTGGCACAGGACGGGGTCGACCTCACGCGAAAAGACGAAGTCCGGGCGATTGCGCAGCGTCCCCGCCGCCGATGCAGTGCCGGTCATGCATGCACTCGTTCCATTTTCAGCATGACATAAAAGGCAGCAATCTGCATACAATTAGACCACTCAGCTACCGTTGCGGCAGCGTTTTGGCGTCGCCATAACTCTTTGCTGCAAAGCAAAAATCGACGCTCGGCGTTCTTGGCATCCTTGTTGCAAACCTTTGGGTCGGCAACAAAGGAGACGCCGATGGCGCCCAAAGTTCAGCTTCGCCTGAACGGCATCCGCAAGAGCTTTCCCGGCAAGTCCGAGCCGGTCAAAGTGCTCGATGGCCTGACGTTCGATATCCATGAGAAGGACTTCGTCAGCATCATCGGCCCGTCGGGCTGCGGGAAGACAACTGTATTCAATGTGATCGCCGGTCTCGCCGAGCCGGACGAGGGCATGCTGCTCTATCGCGGGCAGGAGGTGGAGAACCTGCGCGGCCGCGTCGGCTACATGATGCAGAAGGACCTGCTCTTTCCCTGGCTCACCGTGCTGGACAACGTCCTGCTCGGCCTCGACGCCAAGGGCGTGAGCCCGGCCGAGGCGCGCGACACGGCGCGCGAATACATCTCCACCTTCGGGCTCTCGGGGTTCGAGAACGCCTATCCGAAGATGCTCTCCGGCGGCATGCGCCAGCGCGCCGCGCTGATCCGCACGCTGGTGCTGGACCCCGACATCCTGCTGCTCGACGAGCCGTTCTCCGCGCTCGACTACCAGACGCGCCTCTATCTGGAGGCGGTGCTGCTGGAGGCGGTGGAGACCTTCAACAAGACCGTGATCCTCGTCACCCACGACATCGACGAGGCGGTGGCGCTGTCGAAGCGCGTCGTGGTCCTGAGCCACCGGCCCACCACGGTGAAGAGCGTGCACGACATCGACCTCTCCGAGCGCTCGCCCATCGCGGCCCGCTCCGATCCGCGCTTCTCGGGCTACTTCCACACCCTGTGCGCCGAACTCGACATCCAGACGAGGGCCACCGCATGAGCCGGATGACGGAGACCGCCATGACCAAGCCAGGCGCCGCCGCCCCTGCCGCGAAGAAGAGCGTTGCGGCCCGCCGCCGGTCGCGCGGCAACGCGCTCGATTCCACCCTGGGGCGCTCGGCGCTCCAGATTCTCGCCGTGGTCGGCTTCTTCCTCCTGTGGGAGGTGGCGGTGGACATCGGCTGGGCCAACGCCTTCCTGGTGGGCCAGCCGAGCGGCATCCTCGGCGTCCTGGTCTCCTCGATCGCCGACGGCTCGCTGTTCGTCGATGCCGGCTACACCGTGTTCGAGGCGCTGCTGGGCTTCGCCTTCGGCACCGTGATCGGCTCCCTGATCGGCCTGTCGCTCTGGTACTCGGTGTTCGTCGCCCGCCTCACCGAGCCCTTCATCGCCGCCATCAATTCGGTGCCGAAGATCGCGCTCGCGCCGATCATCATCCTGTGGTTCGGCACCGGGCTGACCTCGAAGGTGGCGCTCGCGGTGTCGCTCACCGCCATCGTCGCGCTCATCACCGCCTACCAGGCCGCCAAGGACGCGGACAAGGACCTTCAGGCCCTTCTGTTCTCCATGGGCGCGGACAAGCACCGCATCTTCAAGAAGGTGATCGTGCCGTCCACGCTGCCGGCCATCATCGCCACCTTCCGCATCAATATCGGCTTCGCGCTGGTGGGCGCGGTGGTGGGGGAATTCATCTCCTCCCAGCACGGCCTCGGCCACCTGATCTACACCGCCTCCAGCCTCTACGACCTCAACTCGGTCTGGGCCGGCCTGTTCGTGCTGATGCTGGTGGGCTTCGTCTTCTACCACCTGGTGGAACTCACCGAGCGCTGGCTGCTGCCGTGGAAGCAGGAGCAGCACTCCACCCAGATCAACGTCTGAAATCCCGATCGCTTTCGACCTTCCCCCTACCGGAGATTGCCCATGTCGTTTGTGCGCAAACTGAAGATGGCCTCGCTCGCCGCGGCGCTCGCGTTCGCCGCCGGCACCGCGCCCGCGGCCGCGCAGAACAAGAAGGTGGTGCTCTCGCAGGCCTTCCAGTCGATGCTGTATCTGCCGCTCTACGTGGCCCTCAACAAGGGCTACTTCGAGAAGGAGGGCCTCGATCTCACCAAGGAGACCGCCGGCTCGCCCACCGCCGCGCTCTCGGCGGTGATCTCCGGCAGCGCCCAGTTCTCGCTGCACGGCCCCGAATGGACCGCCATCGCCGCCGAGAAGGGCGCCCCGGTCTTCATCATGGCGAACGTGGTCAACGGCGCGGCGGTGTGGATCGCCGCCGCCCCGGACTTCAAGTATGAGAGCCCGAAGGACCTCAAGGGCCAGAAGGTCGTCACCGGCCAGATGCCCACCACCAGCACCTCGCTCTTCATCAAGCTGCTCAAAGAGAACGGCATGAGCGAGAAGGACGTGGAGATGCTGCAGGTGCCGATCGGCTCCGAGCCCGGCCCGCTCGCCGCCGGCCAGGCCAAGCTCGCGGTGATGTACGAGCCCGGCCTCGACCAGGTGGTGGCGCGCGGCATGAAGGTGATCCTCGGCTTCCCGAAGCTCTACGGCCCCTACGCCTTCTCCTCCATCACCGCCCGAAAGGACGTGGACGCCGACCTCGCCCAGCGCGTCGCCAACGGCCTTGAGCGCGCCATGCGGTTCATGCATGCCAACGAGGCGGAGACGGTGGAGATCGCCAAGAAGGAGTTCCCGAAGCTCGATGCCGCGGTGGTGGAGGCCGCCACCAAGCGGATGCTGGCCGACGGCGTCTACCCGAAGAGCGTCGACATCACCCCCGAGGCGCTCACCGTGGGCCTCGACACCCAGATCGCGCTCGGCAACCTGAAGGCGCAGCCGGACTACAAGACCTTCGTGGGCAAGGGCTTCATCGACAAGGCCCTGACCATCAACTGACCGCGCGCGCCGGCCGGCACGACCGCCGGCGTCCGTTTCCCACCGTGCGGCGCAAGGCCCGGACCCTGGCGGTCCGGGCCGTTCGCCCTGAAGCCGGATCTTTTCCAGACATGACCGAGACCTTCGCCCCCCTGGGGGTGCTCGACATCGTGCGCGCCGTCGCCGAGGGCACCCTCGATCCGCGCGCCAGCGTCGCCGCCGCCGCGGCCCGTGCGCGCGCCTGCGAGCCGGCGGTCGGCGCCTTCACCCACCTTCCCGCCATCGAGGACGCCGCTGCCGGCGCCGGGCCGCTCGCCGGCATCGCCGTGGCGGTGAAGGACCTGATCGACACCGCCGGCATGCCCACCGCCTACGGCTCGGCGATCTTCGCCGACCATGTGCCGGCCGCCGACGCGGCCGTGGTCAAGCGCCTGAAGGCGCTCTCGGCGGTGATCGTCGGCAAGACCGTGACCACGGAATTCGCCTGGCGCCATCCCGCCGGAACCCGCAACCCCTGGAATGTCGGCCACACGCCGGGCGGCTCTTCCTCCGGCTCGGCGGCGGCGGTGGCCGCAGGCGCGGCCCACGTGGCGCTCGGCACCCAGACGCTCGGCTCGGTGCTGCGCCCGGCCGCCTATTGCGGCGTGGTGGGCCTGAAGGCCTCGTTCGGCGCCGTGCCGCGCGCCGGCGTGCATCCGCTCTCCCAGTCGCTCGACCATGTGGGCCTGTTCGCCCGCGCGGTGGACGACGTCGCGCTGGTCCTGTCGCTGATCGCCGAGGGCGACGGCGCGCCTGCCTTCCCGGCCTTCCAGGTGCCGCCGGAGGGGCTCGCCCCGTTCCCGAAGCCGCGCATCGGCCTCCTCATGGGGCCGGAATGGACGCTGCTGGAGGAGGCCCAGCGCGAGACGCTGCGCGCCGCCGCCGCCGCGTTCGCCGCCGCCGGCGCGGTGGTGGAGGAGATCACGCTGCCGGACGCGTTCCAGCGACTCGGCGAGATCAACGCCACGCTGTGCGCGGCCGAGGGGGCCTACAATCTCGGCCCGCTCACCGACCGCTTCCCGGAGAAGGCCAGCGAGCGGGTGAAGGCGCTGGTGGCGTCGGGGCGGGAGGTGCCGGCGGTCGCCTATGTGGCCGCAAGCCACGACCGGCTGGCGCTGCGCGCCGCCTTCCCGGCCGCGCTCGCGGGCTTCGACGTGCTGCTGACCGCGCCGGCCTTCGGCGAAGCGCCGGAAGGTCTCGGCAATACCGGCGACCCGGCGCTGTGCGTGCCGTGGACGACGCTCGGCGTGCCGGCCATCACGCTGCCGGCGGGCACCGGCCCGAAGGGGCTCCCGCTCGGCGTGCAGCTGGTGGCGCCGTTCGGCGAGGACCGGAAGCTGCTGCGCATCGCCAAGGCCTGCGAAATCGCCCTCGGCCGCCGCCCGGCCATCGCGCCGGTCAGCTGACGGCCGCCGCAAAAAAAAAAGGGGCCGCCGGAGCGGCCCCTGTCACCGTCCCGGTCCGCCTTCAGAGTGCGCCGTTGACCCGCGCGAAGAGGGCGTCGTCGGCAGCGTCAGCGGCATGGGCGAGCGGGGCGGGATCGATGTCCGCCGCGTCCTGGGAGAAGTGCGCCGGCTCGCGCGGCGAGCGGTCCACCTGCAGGTGGAACACATCGAAGCGGTTGTAGTAGCCCACCACGTCGTGGAACTGCTTGGGCTCCACGCAGCGCTGGGTGTCGATGTCGGCGTAGATGATGCCCTCGTGGTCGGCGAGCACGTCGGACACCACCTCGCTGGTGGGATCGAGCACCAGCGAGATGCCGCGCGGCGAATTGTCGATGATCTCCAGGCTCGCCCGGTTCACCGAGCCGATGGCATCGCGCATGGCCGCGTCCACGAAGCCGGAAGCGACGATGTTGAACACCTTGGCCTCGAAGGCGTGGGCGCCGGCGCGGATCTCGATGGCGCGCTTGAGGTCATAGGCCCCGTCCTCGCTCGGCGGGCGGGTCGGCCAGATCGGCGGGTAGGAGGAGACGTGCACCTGCTCGCCCTGCGCCATCAGCGCATAGCGCGCCAGCGGGTTGGTGTTTTCGCCGCAGATCAGCATGCCGATGCGGCCGATCTCGGTGGGGCTGACCCTAAGGCCGCGCGCATCGCCGTTGGCCCACACCAGCTTCTCGTAGAAGGTGGGCACGAGCTTGCGGTGATGGTTCAGGATCGACCCGTCCGGACCGATCAGGATGTTGGAGTTCCAGATGCAGCCGACGCTCGCGTCCGTGCCCTCGGTGAAGCCGAGCGAGACGTGGACGCCGTGGCGGCGCGCCGCCATGCGGATGGTGCGGATGGCGGGATCGGAGAGCTTCTGCGCCTCGGCCACCAGGGCGCGGAAGAAGGCGTGATTGTAGATCGGCGCCTGCAGCGCCGCCCACACCGGAAAGCCCGGCAGGAACGATTCGGGGAAGGCGACGAGCGCCGCGCCCGCATGGGCGGCCTCGGCGATGAGGTCGCACGCCTTTTCGGCGGTCTTCTCGGAATCGAGGAACACCGACGAAGTGTGGCAGGCGGCGGCCTTGAAGCGCGGATAGGTGACGGTCATCTTTGGCCCGGTCTCTGGACGGCGCGCAGCGCGCGGTTTCCGCCCATTAGTGAGTGAGGCCGGATGCCGGGAGAACCGCGAATCTCCGCACATCCCCCTGCACTTCTGCCCGGATGCGTCCGCCGTGCCTCCGCCGGCCCGCCGCACGCGCGCGCGGCCTCCCCCGCCGCCCATGCGATCACTTGTGCGATGCCGGCCTTGAAGACAAAAGTGCGTCGAAGGCAGAATTTGACTTTGTTTGTCTGGCGGCGCACAGAGGCTTCAGCGTCATCAACTGGCGGAGCGCCGGGATGTGGCCCCGCATGAGACGAAGGGAAGCGAGGGTTGATTACGGGCCGCAGGGCAACCGAGATCGTCGAGAGCATCCAGTCCGCGGTCGAAGGCGGCCGGCTCAAGCGGGGCCAGGGCTTGCCCACGGTCCGCAAGCTGGCGGACGACCTCGGCGTGAACCGCAATACGGTGGCGGCAGCCTACAAGCTCTTGTCCGATGCGGGCATCATCGAGGGGCGCGGGCGCCAGGGCAGCCGGGTTGCCGTCGAGACCTCCGCTGCGCAGCACCTGCGCATGTCGCCGCGCGATCTTGCCGGGGGAAATCCCGATCCCGCGCTGCTGCCGGACATGGCGTCGGTGCTCAGGGCCGTGGGGTGGCGCCAGCGGGCCTATGAGGATCCGCCCGACGATCCGGAGCTGATCCGCATCCTCGGCCAGAGGTTTGAGAGGGACGGGCTGCCGATGGGCGAGCTGTGGCTGGCATCGGGCACCTTCGATGCCATCGCCACCATCTTCCGCAAGATGCTCGCGCCCGGCGATGCCGTCGGGGTGGAAGATCCCTGCTTCATGACCACGCTGGGGCAGATGCGGCAGGCGGGCTACGCCACACTGCCCATGGCGGTGGACGATGAGGGCGTCACGCCCGAGGGCCTGCGCAGCGCGCTGAAGAACGGCGCGAAGGCCCTCATCCTGACGCCGCGCGCGCACAATCCGTTCGGCGGTTCCTGGACGCAGCCGCGGCTTGAGGCGTTGCGGGAGGTCATGCGGGCCTATCCCGACGTTCTGCTGATCGAGGACGATCACTACGCCGTCCTGTCGCGCTTCCCGCCGGTGTCCCTGGTGGACGCCGACCGCCCGCATTGGGCGATCATCCGCTCCGTCTCCAAATATATCGGCCCCGATCTGCGCCTCGCCGTGGTCAATTCCAGCCGCGAGCTCTCTCGGGCATGCCTGTCCTTGAGCGCATACACGTCGCGATGGGTCAGCTCGGTGCTTCAGACGTGCGTCCTGTCGGTTCTGTCGGCGCCGGGCTACGACCAGATGATCGCCCGGGCCGCATCCGCCTATGAGCGGCGCAGGGAGGGCATCGTCGCCGCTCTGGCCGCCGAGGGCATCAAGGCCCATGGCCGTGACGGCATGAATGTCTGGATCCCGGTGGACGACGAGCAGGCCGTCGCGCGCCGCCTCCTCGAAGGCGGATGGACCGTGCGCACGGGAGCCATCTTCCGCCTGGCCTCGCCGCCGGCCATCCGCGTAACCGCGAGCGCGATCGAAAAGTCCCTGTCCGAAGAGTTCGCCCGGATGCTGGCCGCGATCGTCCGCGACGAGGGGGTCGAAAGAGGGGCCTGACCTCTTCCGACCCCGCCGGGGTTCAGGCCGAAGGCGACGGGTCCGCAGGGCCGTTCTGGGCGATGCCGAGGCGCGCGCCGACCCGCTTCGCGGTGGCGATCCGGTTCGCGGTGAGCTGCCTCACGGCATCCCGCGCCGCGGCGACGACCTCCGCGGGCGCGCGCTCCGGCAGGCCCGCATCGAACGGCGGCTCGGGGTGGTACTGCATGTAGAGCTGGATCTGCTGGGCCACCGCCGGGCCGCGCAGCATGGCCGCCAGTTGCAGCGCGCCGTCGATGCCCGACGTCACGCCGCCCGCGAAGATGTAGTTCGCGTCGATCACCACCCGGTCCGTCAGCGCCGTCGCGCCCAGATAGGGCAGGACCTCCATGGCAGCCCAGTGGGTGGTGGCCCTCTTGCCCTTGAGCAGGCCGGCTGCGCCGCAGATCAGCGCGCCGGTGCAGACGGAGAACACGAACGTCGCCCCCGCCGCCTGGGTACGGATGAAATCGAGCGTCTCCTCATCCTCCATCAGCGCCTCCTGGCCCGGCCCGCCGGGCACGTGAAGCACGTCCAGCTTCGGGACCTCGGCGAAGGTCTTCTCCGGCGTGAGAATGAGGCCGCGCGTATCCTTCACCGGCGCCACGGTCTTGCCGGCGATATGGAGCGTCGAGTTGGGAATCCGCGACAAGACCTCGAACGGCCCGGTGAAGTCGATCTGGTCGAGCCCGTCGAACAGGATCGAACCGATCTGGAGATGCGTGTCTGCGGGGATCATGACTGGTCCTTCCCTTGGCACGTCGCACGCTGGCGACCCCCTTGTGTGCCAAGCGCTCCAGCCATCGTCAAGACAAACGTTGACAAAGCCTACTTTGACATACATTGTCTGATCGAGCGTGACAGATTACCTCCATCCTTGATCGCGAAACGGGCTCCCACGCTGAATTTCGAGATCGGTTTACTTGGTGTTCTGCGGAAAAGACAAAGTTCCATATCCGGCCAATCGTATGACAAAATGGGGGTACGTATGAGCAAGGCAGGGGACTGAACGGGGGACGTCGCGCTTCGACCGCGCCCTGAGGCGTCGAGGCGGCCTCGACGGCCATTCGGGCGGATGCGGCGCGGCCCGGCGGCGGATGTTTGAAGACATCGCAGGCGAACGCTGGGCGAAATGGCGAAAAGGGTGTCATCTGCCGAGAATTTGGGCGTGCCTTTTCCGCAAACCCTTTTGCAGATTTTCGCGGTACCCGCCGAGCGCCGAGGCGGCAACACTCGATCAAACACAACAACCTGCCAGAGCCATGGACATCGTTATCGCACTGACCATCAACGGCCTGATCTGGGGACTGATCGTCGCGCTCATCGCGCTCGGCCTGTCCATCATCTTCGGCCTTTTGGATATCATCAACGTCGCCCATGGCGACTTCTTCATGGTCGGCACCGTGCTCGGCCTGGTCATCGCCGGCACCACGGGCTTCTGGATCGCCCTCGTATTGGTGCCGCTCCTGGGCTTCTGCCTGGGGCTGGTGATCGAGCGCCTGGTGATCCGCCCGGCCATCAGCTCGGCCTCGCTCACCATCGTCATCACCTTCGGCCTGTCGATGATCCTCCAGGAGGCGGTGCGCGCCACCCTCGGCCCGCAGCCGCGCCGCATGGCTGCCCCGGTGGAGGGCACCATCCATCTGTTCGGCATCGACTACGACGTCTACCGCCTGTTCGCGGCCCTGTTCGCCGCGCTCGCCATCGCCGGCTTCTTCCTGTTCCTCTCGCGCACCACGCTCGGCACCTGGATCCGCGCGGTGCGGCACGACCGCGAGACCGCGACCGCGCTCGGCATCCCGGTGACGCTGGTATGCGCCTTCACCTTCGCCCTCGGCACCGCGCTGGCGCTGCTCGGCGGCGTCATCGCCGCGCCCATCACCACGGTGGACTTCCGCGCCGGCATCGACATCCTGCCGGTGTGCTTCATGGCGGTGGTCATCGGCGGCCTGGGCAACCTCAAGGGCACGGTGGCCGCCGCGGTGCTGCTGGCGGTGATGGAGGGCGTCGTCTCCGCCTTCGCCGACCCCACCATGGCGCGCATCTCCTCCCTGGTGGTGATGAGCTTCGTGCTGCTGGCCCGTCCCCACGGTCTGTTTGCGGGGGCCACGCGATGAGGGCCGCCGGCATCGCCTTGATCGTGGCGCTGGTCGCCGCGCTCGCCAGCCTGCCGCTGGTGCTGCCCGCCTTCGGCCTCACCTTCTGGGTGAACGTGGTGGCCGAGATCCTCATCTGGTCGCTTCTGGCCGCCAGCGTGAACCTCCTGTTCGGCTATGTGGGGCTGCTGTCGTTCGGCCAGGCGCTCTATTTCGGCTTCGGCATGTACGGCACCGCCATCGGCATCTCGATGTTCGGGCTCGGCCTGTGGCCGGCGCTGGCGCTGGGCATCGTCGCCTCGACCGGAATGGCGGCGGTGGCGGGGGCGTTCGCGGTGCGGCTGACGTGGCACTATTTCGCGATCATCACCGTCGTGTTCTCGCTGATCTTCTACTTCGTCGCCATGTCGCAGAAATGGCTCACCGGCGGCGACGACGGCCTGTCCTTCAGCGCGCCGCCGATCCTGGAGGCGGCGGGCTGGATGCTGACCGACCGCACCACGCAATACTACTTCATCTTCCTGGTCTGCCTCGCCTGCTACGCGCTGCTGGCGCTGGTGGTAGCGAGCCCGCTGGGCCTGCGCTTCGCCGCCGTGCGGGAGAACGAGAAGCGCGCCCAGCTCATCGGCATCAACGTCTATGCCACGCGCTGGATCGCCTTCGTGCTGGCGGGCTTCATCGCCGGGGTGGGCGGGGCGCTGCTGGCGCTGTTCGGACGCTACGCCTCGGCCTCCTACATGTTCTACCACGTCTCCGGCGAGGCGGTGGTGTGGGCCATCGTCGGCGGGGCGGGCACGCTGCTCGGGCCGCTGGTGGGCACCGCGCTGCTCATCATCTTCCGCGAGGTGGTGTCGGGCCTGTGGGAGAACTACCTGATGGCGGTGGGCGCCATCACCATCCTGGTGGTGATCTTCGCACCCAAGGGCCTCGTCGGCTCGCTCACTGCGCTCGTCCGCCGCGGCGAGAGCGAGGAACGCGAGCACCTGGAGAATCCGGGCATCCCCGCCACCCCCGCCACCGCCCGCGCGGAGGCCGAGTGATGGAAAACGTGCTCTCCATCCGCGGCCTCACCAAGCGCTTCGGCGGCCTCGCCGCGGTCGACGGGGTGGACCTCGACTTCCCCTATGGCGTGCTGAGCGCCGTGATCGGCCCCAACGGCGCCGGCAAGACCACCCTGTTCAACCTCATAACCGGCATGCTGCCGGCGGATGGCGGCGAGGTGATCTTCGAGGGCGACGACATCGCCGGCCTCAAGCCGCACCAGATCGTCTCGCGCGGCCTCTCGCGCACGCTCCAGATCAAGAGCGTGTTCACCGGCCTCACCGTCGCCGACAATCTGCGCGTCGCGGTGATGGCGCACGAGAAGATCGCGAGCCCGCTGCGCCCGGCGCTCGGCTTTTCCGGCGTCAACCGGCGGGTGGAGGAACTGCTCGCCGAGACCGGCCTCGCCCGCCTCGCGAAGCGCGTCGCCGGCACGCTCTCGTATGGCGACGTGGCGCTTTTGGAGATCGCGCTCGCGCTCGCCAACAAGCCGAAGCTGCTGCTGCTGGACGAGCCCATCTGCGGCATGAGCCCGGCGGAGACGGAGACCACGGTCGCCCGCATCGTCGCGCTCTCGAAGTCGACGCAGATCATCCTCATCGAGCACGACATGGAGGTGGTGTTCGCGATCGCCGAGCGCATCACCGTGATGGCGGCGGGCCGCGTGCTCGCGCGCGGCACCCCGAAGGAAATCGCGGCGAACCGCGATGTTCAGGACGCCTATCTCGGCGCGCCGGAGGACGCAGCATGAACGCCCCGCTCGCCCATCCCGTGGTCGGCAGCACCGTGCTCGACGTCAAGGGCCTTCAGGCCTCCATCGGCCGCGTCCCGGTGCTGCGCGGCGTCGATCTCAATGTCGGCGCCGGCGAGACCGTCGCGCTGCTCGGCCGCAACGGCGTCGGCAAGACCTCGACGCTCCGCGCCATCCTCGGCCTGCTCCAGCGGCGCGGCGGATCGGTGGCGTTCCAGGGCGCCGACATCGGCCGCCTGCCGGCCTACAAGCTCTCCGGCCTCGGCATCGGCTACGTGCCGCAGGGGCGCGGCATCTTCCCGGTGCTGACCGTGGAGGAGAACCTGTTCCTCGGCCTGAGGTCGGCACCCGATCCGGAACTGGTGGAGGACATCTACACCCGCTTCCCGCGGCTCGCCGAGCGGCGCTTCCAGGCCGCCGGCACGCTCTCCGGCGGCGAGCAGCAGATCCTCGCCATCGGCCGCTGCCTGATGCGCAAGCCGTCTCTGATCCTGCTCGACGAGCCGACCGAGGGCATCATGCCGAAGCTGGTCGCGGAGATCCGGCGCGAGATTGCCGCTATCGCCAAGCGCGGCGTCGCCGTGCTGCTGGTGGAGCAGAACGTGCGCACGGCGCTCGCGCTCGCCTCGCGCATCTACCTGATGGAGCGCGGGCAGGTGGTGCACGAGGCCACCAGCCACGACCTCACCACCGATCCCTCGACGATCCACCGCTATCTCGGCGTGGCGCTCTAGAACACGCACAAACAAACCGGAGTGGAACAGATGACCGACGGCAAGGCGAAATTCCCCGAACTCTCAGCATCCCCCGCTCCGGAGGCGTCCGGCCTCTCCCGGCGCAGCTTCCTCGGCCACGCGATCGCCGGCGGCGTCGCCGCGGGCACGTCCTATCTCGGCCTGACCAAGGACCTCTACGCCCAGGCCGGCGGGCCGATCTATATCGGCAACCACTGCGAACTGACCGGCGGCTTCTCCTCCTGGGGCTACTGGCACGACAAGGCCGCCAAGGCGGCGGTGAAGCTGGTCAATGACGGCGGCGGCATCGCCGGCCGCAAGGTGGAGCTGCTCACCGAGGACACCGAATCCAACCCGGCCGTGGGATCGCGCAAGCTGCGCGCGCTGATCGAGCGCGGCGGCGCGAACTTCGTGGTCGGCTCGGTGCATTCGGGCGTGATGCTCGCCTCCATCCCGGTCGCGACCGAGCTGAAGACCATCTATTTCTCCGCCGGCGAGGCGACCGAGGCCACCGGCTCCAAGGGCACGCGCTACTCGTTCCGCACCGGCACCGACACCTACGGCCTCGCCGCCGCCGGCGCGCCGTGGGCATTCGCGAACCTCGGCAAGACCTGGACCATTATCTCGCCCGATTACGCCTGGGGCCACAGCCACTACCAGGAGCACAAGGCGGTGATCGAGAAGCTCGGCGGCAAGGTGCATCCGCCGATCTTCGTGCCGCTCGACGCCAAGGACCTCGTGCCCTACCTCGCCAAGATCCAGCAGGACACGGAAGTCCTGTTTTCGGTGTTTTTCGGCGCCCAGTCGGTGGCCTTCTACACCCAGGCGAAATCCATGGGCCTTGAGAAGACCATGCGCATGTATTCCATCTGCGGCACCATGGAGGCGATCGCCCCGGCGGACCTGCAGGGCGCGGGCGAGGGCGTCTACCTGGTCGAGAACTTCCCGCGCATGCTGAAGTTCAAGGACGACGAATTCCACAAGAAGCACAACGAGGTGATGGAGATCGACGACGTCGACGCGCGCGAGAAGACCTCCACCAAGGTGATGGCCAAGAGCCATGCCTGGCAGTCGTGGGAGAACGTCTTCGCGCTCAAGGAGGCGATCGAGAAGAGCGGCTGGAAGACCAAGAAGGACGACCTGCTGGTCATCGAGGCGCTGGAGGGTCTGGAGATGGCCAATTCGCTCGGCCACCCGCAGGGCGCCAAGCTGCTGCGCAAGGAGGACCACTCCGGCATCATCGACTGCTACATCTCGCGCGTCATCGACAACAAGTTCGAGGTGCAGAAGAAGGTGACGCGCGAGGAGCTCGGCAAGGCGATGCCGCCGCGCGTGGACCTCTCCAAGATGCCGGCCTGAGCGGCGGCATCCTTCCCGATCGGCCTGATGCCCCGGCTTGTCCGGGGCATCCACCCTCGGTGATCCCTTTCCGCCGTCATGCTCTGGCTAGACCGGAGCATCCATGCGACGTTCCCACAGCGCGCCCGGCCGCAGGATGGGCCCTCCGGTCGAGCCGGAGGGCGACGGCAGGGCTTGTGAAAGCGGCGGGGAAACCCTCACCGCGGTCATGCCCCGGCTTGTCCGGGGCATCCACCCTCGGTGATCCCTTCCCCCCGTCATGCTCCGGCTTGACCGGAGCATCCAAGCACCATCGGCGCCGTCCGCCAGGCTGCAGGATGGGCCCTCCGGTCGAGCCGGAGGGCGACGGCAGGGCCTGTGAAAGCGGCGGGGAAACCCTCACCGCGGTCATGCCCCGGCTTGTCCGGGGCATCCACCCTCGGTGATCCCTTCCCCACGTCATGCTCCGGCTTGACCGGAGCATCCAAGCACCATCGGCGCCGCCCGCCAGGCCGTAGGATGGGCCCTCCGGTCAAGCCGGAGGGCGACGGCAGGGCTTGTGAAAGCGGCGGTGACAAGAGCGACAGGGCGCTGAAGCCCGCCCCCGCTTCGGCTTGACCGGCGCGTACCGCGACCCGCTTCCGCTCACAGCTTGGTCAGATAGTCCGCGTCGCGCTTGAACACGTCGGTGAGGTGGCGCAGCACCATCTTGACGCGGCCCATGAATTCCAGGTCCTCGTGGACGCCCACATAGATGTCGCGCGTCACCGTCACTTCGTCCGCCAGCACCGGAATGAGGCGGGGGTTGGATTTGGCCGAGAACAGCGGCAGCAGGCCGATGCCGGCGCCGCGGGCGATGGCGTTCTGCTGCGCGTGCATGGAGGTGGAGCGGAAGGCGACGTTGGCGGGCTCCAGCACGTCGAGCAGCCAGTGCACGGGCTGGATCGCCACCAGGTCCTCCACATAGTCCACGAACATGTGCGCAGGCAGGTCGTCCACCGTCTGCGGCAGGCCGCGGCGGCGGATGTAGTCGGGCGCCGCATAGAGCGCGAGGCGGAACTGGCCGACCTTGCGCATGACCAGGCGCTGGCCCGAAAGCGGCACGAACGAGATGGAGATGTCCGCCTCGCGCTTGGTCAGGTTGATGAGGTGGCGCTCGGTCACCAGCTCGACGACGATGCCGGGCTCCTTCTCGGCCAGTTCCGCGAACCGCTCGGCAAGGTAGAAGGCGCCGATGCCCTCCATGGAGGCGACGCGCACCCGGCCCGTTGGCGCGCTCGGCGCCGCGCGGATGGATTCCTGGATCTCCCCCGCCTCCAGCTCGATGCGCTCGGCGATGGCGAACAGGCGGTGGCCCTGCTCGGTCAGCACGAAGCCGTCGGGCTTGCGGTCGAACAGCTTGACCGAGAGGTCCTTCTCCAGCTCGGCGATGCGGCGCGAGACCGTGGTGTGGTCCACCCTCAGCCGACGGGCGGCCGGCATCAGCCGGCTCTGCCGCGCCAGCTCCAGGAAGTAGGTGAGGTCGTTCCAGTTGAACACGGCACCCCCGGCGATCGGTGGACGGTCAGCGCAGGCCGGCCCGCCTTGATGACCGTCTAATGACGCTCCGTCAATGCGCTGCGGGCGCGATGCCGGGCAGGCGGGCAAGCTCGGACAGCGAGGCGACCTCGAAGTCCGGCGCGAAGCCGAGCCCTTCGAGCTGGGTGCGCAGCGCCTTGTAGAAGGTGGCTGGGGGCAGCAGGCCCGCCTGAGCCGCCTTGCCGATCTCCGCGCGCACCGCGGCGGCGGGCACGCGGGCGATGCGGGCGACGCGGAAGCCGAACCTCTTCGCCCCGGCAATGTCGAAGCCGTTGGCGGAGACGAACACCACGTCCGCCGGCTTGACGCCGAGCCGCGCCTCCACGAGCGCGTAGGCCCGCGGGTCCGGCTTGAACGCGCCGGCTGCGTCGACGCTCAGGATCGCGCCGATATGAGGCGCAAGCGGCGAGCGGCCCACCAGCGCGTCGAGCATGGCCGGGCTGCCGTTGGAGAGGATCGCGCGCGGATAGGCGGAGAGCGCGGCCAGCGCCGCCTCGGCCTCGGGGTAGGGGGTGAGGCTGTTATAGGTCTCGGCGATCTCGTCGATGAGCGCCGGCGACGCCTCCAGTCCCAGCACGCCGAGCGTATAAGCGAGCGACTGGCGCGTGACCGCCCAGAAGTCCTCATAGGCGCCCATCAGGGAGCGCAGCCAGGAATACTCCAGCTGCTTCATGCGCCAGATCTGGGTGATGATATCGCCGTGGCCGGGAAACGCCGCCTCGGTGGCGTCGGCCACCGACTGAACGTCGAAAAGGGTGCCGTAGGCATCGAAGACGAAAGCCTTGGTCATGGGGGCTCCGGGCAAGGTGGGGACCGGCAAAGCGGGTTCCGATGCACTTTTTTAGGTGCTCGCGGCATCCAAAGCGAGGCCTGCAGCGTTGAAAGAAAACGTCGCGCCGCGCGTCGCCGCGTGAATCGCGGAAGGCGCGGCGTGAGGAGCGGGCCGTCGGGCCGCCGGATCGGCGCCTCGGGCGCGTCCCCTATGCGCCATCAGGTAGGAGCGAACCATGGGTTTTCGGCCGGATGCCGTGGCGCACAGCGCCGAGGCTACCTCGCACGATGACGTCGCCGCCCGCTTCGCGCGCGTCAGGAAGCTGACCCTCGACCTGGCCGCTCCGCTCTCGGACGCGGACGCCTCGGCCCAGTCCATGGCGGATGCCTCGCCCGCCAAGTGGCACATGGCGCACACCACCTGGTTCTTCGAGAGCTTCGTGCTGCGCGATCATGTGCCCGGCTACATGCCGTTCGACGCCCGGTGGCCGTTCCTGTTCAACAGCTATTACGAAGCGGAAGGCGCGCGCATCGCCCGTCCGCAGCGGGGGCTGCTGACGCGGCCCTCCCTCGACGAGGTCCGCGCCTACCGGGCGGCGGTGGATGCGCGGATGGAGGCGGTGCTGACCGATCTGGCTCCCGAGGTTCTGGCGCTGGTCGACCTCGGCTGCCACCACGAGGAGCAGCACCAGGAATTGCTGCTGACCGATCTCCAGCACCTGTTCGCGCAGAACCCGCTCGACCCGGCCGTCTATCCGCCGGCCCCGCGGCCGCCCGGCGCGGTTCCGGAGCCGGTGCGCTGGATCGAGGGCGCGACCGGCGCGGTCGAGATCGGCCATGGCGGCGAGGGCTTCGCGTTCGATTGCGAGGGGCCGCGCCACGTCACCTGGCTCCAGCCCCACGCCCTCGCCGACCGGCTGGTCACCAACGCCGAGTGGGCGGACTTCATGGCCGACGGCGGCTACGAGACTCCGTCGCTCTGGCTGGCCGACGGCTGGACCTTTGTGCGCGAGAATGCCGTCGCCGCGCCGGCTTTTTGGCGGCGCGACGGCGCGGGCGCGTTCACGCAGCGCTTCGGGCTCGACGGCCTGCAGGACATCGACCGTGCCGCCCCGGTGCGTCATGTCAGCTATTACGAGGCCGACGCGTTCGCACGCTGGGCCGGGGCGCGCCTGCCCACGGAGGCCGAGTGGGAGAGCGCGGCTGCCCGGCTCGATCCGCAGCGCGGCACGTTCCTCGATGCCCCCGTCGCGGTGTGCCCTCTGCCGGTGCGCGGCGGCGAGGGGCTGCGGCAGATGTTCGGCGATGTCTGGGAATGGACCTCGTCGGCCTATCTCGCCTATCCGCGCTTCCGCCCGGCAGAGGGGGCCATCGGCGAATACAACGGCAAGTTCATGTCGGGCCAGTTCGTGCTGCGCGGCGGCAGCTGCGCGACGCCGCGCGGCCATGTGCGGGCCACCTACCGCAATTTCTTCTACCCGCACCAGCGCTGGCAGTTCACGGGCCTGCGCCTCGCGAAGGACCTTTGACCATGCTGCGCGAGATCGACCGCATCCTGCCCCGGTCCGGCGGCGCGCCCCCGGACCCGGCCTTCCTGGCCGATGTGCAGTCCGGCTTTTCGGCGCGGCAGAAATCGGTGCCGGCGCGGTGGTTCTACGACCATCGCGGCTCGCAATTGTTCGAGGCCATCACCCGCCTGCCGGAATACTATCCGACCCGCACCGAGCGGAGCATCCTCGCCGCCCGCGCGGGGGAGATCGCGGCTCTGGTCGGGCCGGGACGCGCGGTGGTCGAGTTCGGTTCGGGATCGTCGGCCAAGACGCCGCTTCTGCTGCGGGCCGTCGCGCCCGCCTGCTACGTGCCGGTGGACATTTCCGGCGCCTTCCTGCGCGAGAGCGCGGCGGCGCTCGGCCGCTCGTTCCCGGATTTGCCGATCCATCCGCTGGAGGCGGACTTCCTTGAGCCGCTGAGCCTGCCCGATGGCGTTGCCGGCGCCGGCGCGCTCGGCTTCTTTCCCGGCTCGACCATCGGCAACATGGAGGCGCGGGACGCGGTCGACCTGCTGCGCAACATGGCGGCGACGCTCGGCGCCGATGCGCGCCTCGTGATCGGCATCGACCGCATCAAGAGCCCGGATATCCTCGTTCCCGCCTATGACGACGCTCAGGGCGTCACCGCGCAGTTCAACCTCAATCTTCTGGCGCGCATCAACCGCGAGCTTGCGGCGGACATCCCGATCGCGGATTTCCGCCATCTCGTGCGGTGGAACGACGACGCGGCGCGGATCGAGATGCATCTTGAGGCGACGCGCGATCTCGCCTTCACCGTCTCCGGCCGGCGGTTCGCCATGCGCGCGGGCGAGACCATCCACACCGAGAACAGCCACAAATACGGCCGGCGGGACGCGGCCTTGCTGCTGCGGGCTTCCGGATGGACGCCGCTCGCCGAATGGACCGACGCGGACGACCTGTTCGCCGTCATCCTCGCCGGGGCGGCGGACTGACGTCACGCCGACATCAATTCGTCCGGCCCGCCCGGCTTCAGCGCGAGCGGCTTGCCGCCGAGGTCCTCGAACACCTGCTCGCGGCAGGTGAAGACCAGGATCTGCACGTTGCGCGCCGCCATGTTCAGGATGTCGAACATGCGCTTGATGCGGCTGTCGTCGGAGAAGACCAGCGCGTCGTCGAGGATCACGGTGGCCGGCTCGCCGCGCTCCACCAGCATTTCGGCGAAGGCGATGCGCACCAGCACCGCGATCTGCTCCTGGGTGCCGAGGCTCAGGTGCTCGAACGCCTCCTCGTGCTCCCCGTCGCGCTTCACGCCCTTGATCCTGAGATTTTCGTCGAGGACGATGCGCGCGCCGGGGAACAGGATGCGCAGATAGGGCTCCACCCGCTTCAGCACCGGGTTGAGATAGCGCTCCTTGGCCAGGGTTTCCGCGTCGCGCAGGGTGCGCGCCAGGAGCGAGAGCACATCGGCCTCGCGCTGAAAACGGGCCTTTTCCGCCTCGGCCAGCTCCAGCTCGCGGCCCTTGAGCGCGATCGCCTCGTCGAGGCCGGCCGCCTCCGACACCTCGATGCGCGACTTGAGGCCGGCGATCTCCTCCTGGAGCGCGGCGCGCTTTTCGCGGCGCTCGGCCAGGGCCTGCTCCAGCCGGGCGATGCGCGCGTCGAGCTGCGGCAGCGTCTCCTCGGTGCGCTGGCCGACCAGCGCGGCGATGGCCTCCTCCTGCCGCGCCAGCGCCGCGCGGGCGGCCACGATGGCGGCCTCCAGCGCCGCGTCGTCCGCGGCCGCGCGGGCGCTCTCCAGGGCCGCGCGCAGGCTTGCCGCGCGCTGCTCGGCATGGTCGTGACGCGCCGCCAGCGTGGCGAGGTCCGCCTGAAGCCGGGCCAGCGCCTCCTCCGGCCCGGCGAGCGCGGCGCGGGCCGCCTGGGCGGCCTCGCGCGCGGCAAGCACGGCGGCCTGG
>NZ_RCTF01000015.1:0-2500 GCF_003667445.1 Xanthobacter tagetidis
GTGCGGGCGGCTTCGGCGCGGAGGGCTGGCGCAGCGCCGAGGCGGCCGGCACGCCGGGCGCGGCGGAGCCGGCGGCGCCCGCGACGGCGGGTGCGCTCCGGTTCACGGAGGAGGTGACGAGCGGCGCGTCGGTCAGCGCCTCGATCATGCCGCCGATCTTGTCGTCGCTGCCCTGCGGGCGCTCGGGCAGATCGGACAGATCGGAGATGGAATCCACGTCAAGCCGCTTGAGGTCCAGGTGACGCTGCACCAGGCCCTGGATGTAGATGGGGGAGGTGCGGCGCGCCCACTCGGCCTTGAGCCGGCCGATGACCTCGCGCTCCTTGCGGATCTGCACCCGCAGGCTGGCAAGCCGCTCGGCTTCGGAGGTGGAGGCGTATTTGAGGTGATACACCACACCGGCGGTCACGAGCAGCGCGACCACCATCACGACGTTGGCCACCCGCAGCATCGGTCCTAGCGTCTCCGCCCCTGACGTTGCACGAAGGGGGCGGGAAGAAGCCCCCTCACGTCACCGCCCGGATGCGCCGGGGTGTCCGTCCGCTCCGCCGCCCTGAGCTTGGCGGACCTGGAGCGGGGATTTCTCGCCACCTCCTCCGGACCGGGCTCCACCGCACCCTTGGCGAGGAGGCGGAAGGAGGGGGCCGGACCTTCGGCTTGCGGCATGTGGCGCGACGCGGACGGTGCCTTCGTCCGGTTTGCCAGAAAAGTCTTAACGATCCTGTCCTCAAGGGAATGGAACGTGACCACCACCAGGTGGCCGCCCGGCCTGAGCGCCGCCTCGGCGGCCACCAAAGCGGCGCCCAGCTCGTTCAGTTCCTCGTTCACGGCGATGCGCAGCGCCTGGAAGGTGCGGGTGGCGGGATGCACCTCGCCGGGCTTCGACCACACCACGCGGGCGACGATCTCGGCAAGCTGGGCCGTGCGGGTGATGGGCGCGTCCGTGCGCGCCTTGACGATGGCGCGGGCGATGGCGCGGGACTGCCGTTCCTCCCCCAGCGACCAGATGACGTGGGCGAGCTCGGCCTCGTCCAGCCCGGCCACGAGGTCCGCGGCCGAGGGGCCGTCCGATCCCATGCGCATGTCGAGCGGGCCGTCGCGGCGGAACGAGAAGCCGCGCTCGGCCTCGTCGAGCTGCATGGAGGACACGCCGATGTCGAGCACCACGCCGTCGAGCGGGGCGAAGCCGTGCTCCGCGGCCACCGCGTCGAGGCGCGAGAACCGGTCGTGGACCAGCGTCAGCCGCCCGCCTGCGGCGGCGACCAGCGCGGCGCCGGCGGCAATGGCGCTGTCGTCGCGGTCGATGGCGAGCACGCGGCAGTCCGCGGCGGCAAGGATGGCGCGGGTATAGCCGCCCGCGCCGAAGGTGCCGTCCACATAATGGCCGGCATCCTTCGGCGCGAGGTGCGCGAGGACCTCGGCGAGCATCACCGGCAGATGACGGGCGGGTCCGCCTGCGGCGCCGGGGAGACCGGCTCCGCCGTCCGTCGTCATGCCGGGGAGCCCTTTGGGCCCTCCGCCTGGGAGCCGATGGCCTGGCGCAGCTCGCGCACCCTGCGGGTGGCCTCCGCGAGATGGGCCTTGAGCCGGTCCGGTTCCCACATCCTGAACTTGTGGCCGAGCCCGACGAAGGCGACATGGTCGCCGATACCGGCATGGGCCTTCTGCGTCTCGGTCAGCACCACCCGGCCCTCCGGATCGATGCGCAGGCTCTCGCTGGTGCCGTAGAGCGCGGTGGCGAGCTGCTCGCGCGCTTCGGAATAGGGCGGATAGCGCGCGATCAGGTCCTCGATCTCGCCCAGGAGCCGCGAACCGCCCGCATCCAGTGCCGGCTCGGCGAGGCTCGGGTGGCAGTGCAGGCTCTCCGCCCCGTCCTTCGCCAGCACCGCGCGGAACGGCGCGGGAATGGACACCCGGCCCTTGGCGTCGAGGCGCATCGTGTAGGTGGACACGAAGCGGTCCATGGCGCCCGGCTGCCCCCTCTCGGCGGACGCGCAGGCTGCGCGCCCTTCGGCGGCAGAAGCCGCCCGGTCATGTCTTGGGTAACAATGGGTTAACATGGGAGATCATGGGCGTCAATGGATTGGTGGTGGGAGAGCGGGTTGCGCGCGGCCTCCCGAAGAAGGGAACCCCCTTCCGCTGGCGACCCTCCCCCCATGTGGGGGAGGGCAGGGTGGGGGGGTGCAGCGGCGCTTGTGCGGGACGGCGACACCCCCACCCCTGCCCCTCCCCGCGAGGGGGAGGGGTTCCGCGCCGTGCCCGGTCGACTCCCCCCTTGAGACAAGGTGGGAGCGCGCGTTCCGCGGGCAGCCGAAAGGCGCGTCCGACCCTCTCCGCGCGCCACCCTCCCCACAGGGGGAGGGGTTCCCCGAACGCCCGCCCCCTTGAGAAACCGACGCGAACGCCGTAGCTCCTGCCTTCGGTGCGGGAGGACGGGCGTGGCCTATGGATTGATCGGCGGAGCGGGCATGGGGTTCGCGCTGGGCGGGCCGCTCGGCGC
>NZ_RCTF01000015.1:10000-121971 GCF_003667445.1 Xanthobacter tagetidis
TCTGGGGACGCCTCAACGTCGAAATTTCTCTTCCGAGAGCCGAAATTTCCCTCCCTGGAGGCCCGCGCCCTGCGGTTCGCGCGTCGGACGCGGAGGAATCGGCGCTACGCCGCATCCGGCGTAGCGCCCCTGCGCCAGCCCCCGTCCGCACATCGCGCCCGGGCACGCGCCAGGATCTCCAATTCCGTGGCGAAGCGCCCAGGGAGGACCCATCGCCCCCGTGGGCGCGCGCCCGGCGCGGCGCCGACGCGCACGCCATGCCCGGCGGCGGGCAGAAGGGGCCGGCATGTTTGTGATTGATTCGCGTGCGAGCGCGCGCGCGAGAGAGAAGCGCGGCGAGCGGCTTCAAAGCGGCCCCTTGCAAGGGTTTGGGCCGGCTGCATCCGCCGCACGCCGCGCCGCCTTGGTTTTGCCGCGTCTGCCGGCTCAACATCCCCCTCCCGACCTGCGGCAGTGCTTCGGCGCGTTGACGCAGGAAGGGAGGCGGGGCATGGTCCTGCGCACGTCTGGAGCACGCGCCGTTCGTTGCGGGCTCCATCTCCGATCTCAAGGGCCGCCGACGCGCAAGTCGACCTGATCTGTGCGCCGCGTCCTCCAGGGGCTAGCCGGGTCGCGCCGCTCGCGCGCTCCATCGCTGAAGGGACGGACATTGGTTCAACGACGATCAGCGGGTGCCTGGCGAGACGCCTCGAGCGCCGCCGGGCTCGGAGACGATCCGCCGCTCGGCGTCGACGGCGACGAGGAGGAGATCGACCGTCGCCGGGTTTCGGTCCGCTGGTTCGCCGCCACGCTGCTGACCGCCTTGTGCGGCACCTTCCTCATGGGCGGCGCGGTCTATGCCGCGCTTGAAGGCGAATACCGCTTCGCGCTGATGCCCGAGAAGGTGCGCGCCGCCATCCGCGGCGCCCTCGCCGCCGGCGAGCGCCCGTCGAACGCGGCCCGCAAGGGCGATCGCATGTCGCTGCTGGCCGAGGCCTCCAACGCGCGCCAGACCTTCCGCGTCTCCACCACCACCAAGATGGGCGACCGCGAGATCATCAAGGTGCGCCCCTTCACCCGCGTCGCCGCCAACCTGGCCATGACGGCGACCTCGGTGTCGACCGACATCCCGCGGTTCAACCCGACGCAGATCGTCTCCGAATCCATGAAGGACGAGGAGGGCGCCGCCCCGCAGACCGAACCCACCGGCGAGGTCACGGTGGTGATGCGCGAACTCTCGCAGGTGCCGGCCAGCGCCAAGCTCGGCGCGCCCACCCCGATGGAGAGCGTGCTCATCAAGGTGCGCGAGGTGGCCGAGCTTGCCCGGCTGCAGCCGAGCGCCGGCCTGCCCGCCGCCATCACCGGCGCGCCGCGCTTCTCGCCGGCGGCGCCCTATCTCGCCTATGCGGTCGAGGGCGACAGCGCCTTCCCGATGCCGGCGGGCGTCGACAACATGAGCTTCGTGCCGAAGAGCTCGACCGAGACTTCGGGCGGAAACGACTGGTCCGAGCGGACGGCCGTGGTGAAGAAGGGCGAGACGATCGTCTCCATTCTCACCGACAACGGCGTGCCCCAGCAGGAGGCCCGCGCGCTCGCCGGGGTGTTCGGGCGCGGACGCGACGGCGCCGTGAGCGACGGCCTGCGCCTGCGCATGCTGCTCCAGGAGAACGCCGCGAAGAACGTCCAGGCCCTGCGCGTCTCGATCTTCTCCGATGCCGGGCACGAGGGCACGGTGGCGCTGTCCGATCTCGGGCGCTACGTCTCCGTCGCCGAGCCGTCCGAAACCGAGATGGCGGGCGTCTCCGAGGAGGTCGACGACGACAGCGGGCCCGGCATCCGCCTCTATGAGAGCGTCTACGAGACCTGCCTGCGCAATGACGTGCCGCGCAACGTGATCGCCGACATCATCCGCGTCTATTCCTTCGACGTGGACTTCCAGCGCCGGGTGCGGCCGGGCGACAATTTCGAGGTGCTCTATTCCGACGACGGCACCAGTTCCAACGAGGTGCTGTACGCCGCGCTGACCATCACCGGCGAGCAGCGGCGCTACTACCGCTTCCAGACCGCCGACGACGGCCTGGTCGACTACTATGACGAGGACGGCAAGAGCGCGAAGAAGTTCCTGGTGCGCAAGCCGATGGCGGGGGGCGTCATGCGCTCGCCGTTCGGCTACCGCCGCCACCCCATCCTCGGCTATTCGAAGCTGCACACCGGCGTGGACTGGGCCGACAGCGTCGGCACCCCGATCTATGCCGCCGGCAACGGCACCATCACCTATGCCAACTGGAAGTCGGGCTACGGCAAGCACACCGAGATCCAGCACGCCAATGGCTACGTCACCACCTATTCGCACCAGTCCGGCTTCGCCAAGGGCATCCGCCAGGGCGCGACGGTGCGCCAGGGGCAGCTGATCGGCTATATCGGCTCCACCGGCCTCTCGACCGGGCCGCACCTGCATTACGAGGTGAAGATCAACGGCAGCTTCGTCGATCCCATGCGCATCAAGCTGCCGCGCGGGCGGGCGCTGGACGGCCGCTTCCTGGCCGAGTTCCGCAAGGAGCGCGAGCGCGTGGATGCCCTGCTGAACCACGCCCCGGTGCCGCCGAAGGTGGCAGGCATCGCCGCGAGCGCGCGCACCAAGGCCGCGAGCAATTGAGGCCGGCGGCTCGAGCCGCCGGATACCTCCAACCTCCCCTTGTCGCACCGGGCGCGAAAAATCTTTGGCCGCAGGCGTTTGGGACTGAGCGCCGGGCTGCAAACCGCCACAATTCGAGCTTGACCTTGGGCACTGTTGCGCTACCGCTGCAACCGGGCACCTCGCCCTGCAATCATGCCCCAGGACATCCCCCATGAGCGGCTCAGTCAGAGGCTCACTCACAGGTTTGGTACGCCCGCTCGCTTTCGCGCTCCTGCTTGCCGCAGGCCTGCCTGCCGCGGCCGCGGCGGACGCCCTCAGCGACTATGTGGCGGCGCGCGACAAGGCCATCGCCCAGTCGATCACCGCGGCCAAGGCCGGCAAGAGCGGCGACGAAGCGGTGATGAAGCGCGAGGAGGCGGCCATGAAGGATCTGGCCAAGCGCCTCGCCGCAGTGCTCGGCCCCCTGAAGTTCAAGGGTCTCGGCGCGCCCGAATATTCGATGCACGTGTTCGTCTACGGCGAGAGCGACCCGGCGCGCCAGCTCGACGGCCTCAGGTTCGCCGACAAGGACTTCAACACCCGCATCGTGGTGACGCCGGACAGCGTGTTCCGGACCTGGCTCGCTGCGCGCGCCAAGGACGAGGGCGCCCCGGCGGAACTGGGCAAGGGCGTGAAGGCGGCCATGACCACCAGCGAGTTCTACGGCGAGGCCATCGGCTTCGACGGCGGGTTCTTCCAGCCCTACATGGAGCTTCCCGTCGCCGCGGCGCCCGGGGAGGAGGCCTATGCGGTGCTCGGCCAGCAGGTCGACAGCCCCCCGGGCAACACCATGCCCAACGAGATCGCCATCGTGCGCATCGCGGACGGCAAGGCCATGGCCGGCATCACCATCGCGAAGCTCGGCGCCAAGCCCATCGCCGCCTGCGAGGCGGTGTGGAAGCCCTTCCAGACCAAGGCCGACGCGCTGCAGAAGGCGGTGGAGAAGGACAACAAGGAGCAGGACCCGCGCTGGGACGAAATCACCAAGATCCAGGACGAGGGGTCAAACGCCTTCCGCGCCTGCTTCGCGAAGGAAGCCGCCAGCCAGCCCTTCATGGCAGCCGCCGTAAAGCGGGCGGAAGGCCTCCTGGCGACCGCCCGCGGCCAGTGAGCGCCTGCGTCCCGCCCTCACCCACACCGGAGATCTGACATGACCCGCCCCGCGCGACGCCTGCCGATTGGAACCGCTTTGGTGCTTGCACTGGGCCTTGCCATGGCCGCGGCCGGCCAAGCCGGGGCGGGACCGGCCGAGGATTACATCGCCGCACGGGACAAGGCCGTGGCGGCGCTGGTGGCGGCGGAGAAGGCCGGCACCAGCCCCGAAGTTCTGGAGAAGCGCGACGCCGCCGACCGCAAAGCGCTGGAGCAGAAGATGAGGGCGCTTATCGGCCCGCTCCGCATGAAGGGGTTCACGGCCACCTTCTCGCCCGGCACCCTGCTGGAGGGCAACATCGATTCCGGCGGGCCGGACGGCCTGCTGTTCGCCCACGAGGATTCCAGCACCTACCTTCTGGTGTCGCCGGAGCCGGTGTTCGCCAACTGGCTGGCGGCGCGCGCGAAGGGCGAGGGCGCCGCCCCGGCCCTCAGTCGGGGCATCGCGGCGGCGACCGCGAGCGATGACTTCTACACCCTCGCCATCGGCTCCGAGGCGGCCTTCTCCCGCTACATGGACCTGCCGGTGACGGCGGCGGAGGGCGAGACGGTGCGGGCGGCCATCGGCCTGTTCAGCCAGGACCTGCCCGCCAACACACTGCCCGAATCGGTGGTCGTCACCCGCGTGGCGAACGGCCGGGTCGCGGTCGGCACCTCCGCCGTGGAGCTGGGCATCACCGCCCTGCCCGCCTGCGACAAGGCCTGGAAGGCGGCGGACGCGAAGACGCAGGCGCTGCGCACCGCCGCGGAGAAGTCGAAGAACCAGGACGATCCGCGCTGGGCGCAGGCGAACAGCGCCGAAGTGGACGCCTCGCTCGCCTTCCGCGCCTGCTTCGCCAAGGAAGCCGCCGGCAAGCCCTTCCTCGCCGCCGCCGTCAAGCGCGCCGAGGCCCTGCTCGCCAACGCCCGCAGCAACTGACGCCGCGGGGCCGGGAGCGGGGCGCGGCCCCGCCCCGCCGGCCGCGCTCCTTCATCCTCCGTTCACCGTCGCGCTGGAATGATGCCGGCACCGCAAACCGCCAAGAGCCTCCCATGCACCGCACGGCCCCCACGCTGCTCGCCTGCGCCCTCCTTCTCGCCGCCGGCCTGCCCGCGCAGGCGGGACCGGCCGAGGACTATATCGCCGCCCGCAACAAGGCGGTGGCTGCGGTGGATGCCGCCGTGCAGGGCGGCAAGAGCGATGCGCAGATCGCCAAGATCGAGGACACCGGCCGCAAGGATCTTCAGAAGCGCATGACGGCGATGCTGGGGCCGCTCAAGTTCAAGGGCCTGAACCAGAAGCCCATCTTCTCGCCCGAGACGCTGGTGCGCGACGAACTGGGCTCCGATTCCCCGGATGGGATGGTCTTCATGGACGAGGAGGGCGCGACCTACATCCTGGTCTCGCCCGAGCCGGTCTTCGCCGACTGGCTCGCCGCGCGCGCCAAGGACGAGGGCGCCCCGGCCGCGTTCAAGGACGGCATCAAGGCCGCCACCGGCGACGAATTCTTCTACACCCTCACCGTGAGCCGGGACGCCGCCTTCTCCAATTATGCGGAACTCGCCCCCGCCGCCAATCCGGGCGAGACGGTGCATGCGGCACTCGGGCTGTTCTCGCAGGACATCGCCGGCAATGCGCCGCCCGACACCGTCGTCGTCACCCGCATCGCCGATGGGCGCGTGAGCGTCGCTTCGGCGGACGCGGCGGTGAAGGTGCCCGAGATGCCGGCGTGCGACGCGGCCTGGAAGGCCGCTTCGGCGAAGGCCGATGCGTTGCTCGAAGAGGTCCAGAAGTCCGGCAAGGAGGACGATCCGCGCTGGGAAGAAGGCTTCCGGGCCCAGGACGACGCCTCCCACGCCTACCGGCTCTGCTTCATGAAGGAGGCCGCCGGGAAGCCCTTCCTCGCCGAGGCGGGAAAGCGGGCCGAGGCGATGCTCGACGTGATGCGGGGCAAGTGAGGAGCGGCCCGGAGCGGCCGCCTACCGGCACCGGGGCGAAATCCGCTTGAAATAAAGCAGGGGCATCGCCAGAGTCGCCGGACTCCGCTTTTCCGGAAGCCGGGTCGCCACGATGGATCGGCCGCGGGACCGGCAGGTTGTTTCGCCTGTCGGCCGGCAATCCGGGACGGGAGGCAAGGATGATGGGGCCAACGGCGTGCTTCACCGCGCGGCGGAGTGACCGCCGCCGCTATGGACTGGCGCTCGGCGCGATCCTCGCGCTGGGTTTCGCCTCAACGATCCTCGACATCGGGACCGCGCGCGCCCAGATGCCGGGCCAGATGGCCGCGGACGGCTTTGACGCGAGAATGCGGACGGCGGCGGCGCCGGGCGCGCCCGGCGCCGCCGCCCAATCGGTCGAGCCCGGCGGGGACGTGTTCGGCCTGCCGGTGCCGCGTCCGCGCAAGGGCGCGGGCGGGACCAATTACGCGACCGGGCGGGACATCCATGCCGAGGTCCTGGCCAGCCTCGATGCGGTGCTCTCCTTCTATCGCGGCGCGCTGGCCGCCCTCGGCTGGAAGGAGGACGCGCGCGGCACCGCCATCGGCCCGGAACAGGCGGTGGTGGCCTACATCCTCCCCGAGGGCACGGCGACGCTGAAGCTGGCCCGCCAGGAGGGCCTCACCGCCGTCAGCCTGGTGGAGAAGCTCAACCGGCCGAAGCCGCAGACCCCGCCCGGCCTTGGCGCGCCGGGCGCCGGCATGCCCGGCTTCGGCGGGGCCGGAGACATGCTGAAGCAGGCGCAGCAGATGATGCGCGAGGCCGAGCAGATGGCGCCCGGCGCCAAAATACCCTCTGCACCCGCTGCGCCCCCATCGGGCGACGGAGGCGTCGCGGCGCTGCGCCCGCTCGCCGGCACCGCGACGCCGGTTCCCCTGCCGGAGACGGCGCAAAGCGTCGATTTCGACGGCGAGAAGGGAACCCTGAGCTTTTCGAGCCCGTCCGAGGTCAAGGCGGTCGCGGACTTCTTCCGCTCCGCCCTCGCGCAGTCAGGATGGCGCGCGAAGCCGGGCGTCATCAGCAATGCCAACATGGTGCAGCTCGACGCATCCAAATCCGGCAAGGACATCTCCATCACGGTCATGCGGATGGGGCCGAACACCAACGTGACCGCGCGCGGCTCCGGCCTCGTTGTGGCCGCCGCGAAGCCGGACCGGCCCGCGCCGGCCAAGGACGCCCGCGCGGCGAGCGCGCCGCCCCCCGCGCCGGAAGACCTCGTGGCCGAGGAGCGCGGCGGGCTGCCGGTGCCCAAGCGTCTCACCATGTCGGAGGCGACCAAGACCCCGTTCCGGCGCGAGCTCAATGCCGGCGTGCCCATGGATCTGGCCGTGGTGCTCGACTTCTACCGGCGCGAGCTGGGCCAGCGCGGCTGGAAGGAGGAGGCCGAGGGCCGGACGGTCGCGGCCGACGCCGCCACCCTGCGCTTCACCACGCCCGAGGGGCCGGCGGTGCTCAAGCTCGGCCGCAAGGGCAGCGAGACGACGGTCAATCTCGCGCTGAGGAACCCCGAGGCGGCGAAGGCGGCCGGCATCCTCCCGCCGCCCGGAAAGGCGCGGGTGATGTTCGGCAACATCGAGCCGCAGGCGGCGACGCTCACCTTCGACAAGAAGACCATCAAGGTTCCCGCCAATGCCGGCACCAAGGCGCCGGACGGCCCGATGCTCGACCTCGCGCCGGGCAAATACCGCTATGCGATCAAGGTCGGCGGCAAGACCGAGACCGACGAAATCGAGGTGCGCGCCGACGAGACCTGGGGCCTGATGGTCGGCCCCGGCGGGATTCTGCCGCTGCAGGCCTATTGAGGGGGTGGGGCGGGGGAAATAGGGGAGTTAGGCTTTCCAGTAGTCGGCGGCGCCCTCGGGGAGGGCGGCGAGGACGCGGTCGAGAGTGTCCTCGTCCATGTTCCGCCGCAGCGCCGCTGCCACGTCGGCGATGGCGGAGGCCGGCGCGAAATTGTGGTGCCGGCGCAGGTCCTGCACCTCCGCCGTCAGCGCCGCCCGATCCGCAAACGGCCGCCGCGGCTCGGCCGGGTCCCAGTCCGCCACGAAGATGGCCCGCAGCACGGGCGGCAGCACCCCCGCAAAGCGGATCGCCTCCTCCACCGACAACCGCCGCCGGAACACCGCCAGCACCCCCTCCACCATGGTGTAGGCCTGATTGCGCGTGCCAAGGCCGGCCGTATCCCGCGCGTCTGCGAGAAAGCGGTCGAACTGTTCGGTGGCGTGTTGGAGGTCGAGGGGGATGGGCATATCGTGTTGGTGGGAGTGAGGAGCGACGACGGAGCCATTGGCTCGGGCTGTACCAGTCTTACGGAGCTTTCTCGTCCATATTGAACCGCAAGACCTCTTCGAAGACGCGATTTCGCGCCTTAGCGTCGACAATCAAGGAGGCGGCGGGCACCACATAAAGATGTAAAGGCACACCGCCTCTGGATCCAATGACAAAATCATTATAAACGACACGCTCACTTAATGAAAACACATCTTTAAATCCGGTATTTTTCATATCTCTGTAAAATTCGTCGTCTATTTCGACGACAGCAAAAGCAAAAACCTCTCTTATCGTCCTAATCCGGTCGATAAGTTCATTTGCATAAAGCCTACATTGAACTAGAGATTTGTTATTTTCAAAAATATCAGCGCTTTTCTTTTTAAATTCAATGATAACAAGTTTGTTTGGATTCCCCTCATTGTCCCTCGAATAGAAGGCAGCAACATCTGGCTTTCGTCTTTGCTTTGATTCGGTATCAACGCCAACTTCTCGAACTATTTTTGCAAGCGTCTCGTCACTATATATGCTGCTATAAGATAGAAATTTATCATCTACCAACCAAACATTGTTTTCTCGAATGTCATTCCCATCACTATGCTTGCGCAAAATTGCATTATGAAGCGCATCCTCGGCTGCATCACGCGGCATCTTCGCAAGTGAATCAATAACCAAAGCTCGGTGAACGATAAAACGGGCAAGATCATCGCTCGCGAGATGCGAAACATCGTCAAATGAGACGTAGCGCCCGTCCTCCATTGCTTCAACGAGCTGGTCTTCCCGCCGCGCCTGCTGCGCGCGATAAACCTTAACAATCTCGTCAGCATCCAACATAGCCGCGTCTCCCCCCAAAGATTTAACATCGATGAATGGGTAGTGTTTTTTCAATTTATCAATATTTGATGCTTTGAATGACTCGATATCCCCATACCCAGATTCTTTAATCACCGACATGCACTCATTACGAATGCGCAAAAATAGAGAATCTCTACTTATTTTTAAAATCATGTCTACATCGGAATCGGTCTTAGGAATCTCGAGCTGCTTACGCCCTAAATTAGACGCCCTATCTAAATATGATGATGTAACGGAAATAGTATATCTACAGATGTCAAATCGCCTACTTATTTGCAGCTCTTCTACGCAAACCTCATCCGCGCAGAGCATCGCCACAATACCTTTACGCGGCGCATCGTCACGAAAAAGATAACACTCAAATATTTCACCATCTAAATCAAAATTCCATGTTTTTTTAGCTTCAATATCACCGCCCGAGAAGACGAAATATTCCGAAAAAGGCTGTTGACTATTGTGAGTGAATTTGATTGATACAATATGTCCAGATTGTTTTTTCAGAAACAAAAGAAGACGAAGGTCGTCGCACATTGAATTAACAAGCTTTGCGACTTGAGTATTTATTTTTTCCTTCAATTCCGAAATCGTTATTGTTGTCCGAGGCAGGCCATTCGAGGGCGTTTTACGAACGTCCGCCGGGGTAAAATCTGGAGTATACCGAAACTCAACCAAACCGTTCACAAGCTGGCTTCGGACCTCCACGCGGTGGGCGTACTTAAGAAAGGCTAAACGACCAACGCCCTTACCCCCGATATCATCTTTATGTCCGGTGCAGATTTCATCGAAGTAATTAAGATTATCTTCTGTAAATCCTTCGCCGTCATCTTCTATAACTATTTTGTCAAGGACATTTCGGACATCTTCGCCAAATAGCCCCATCTGGCGATCAAAACTCAGGTCGACAGAGATGTTTCTTGCACCTGCCTGAATCGAATTCGTCACACCCTCACGGATCACGTCTCGCGCTGTGACGCCACCCTTGTAGTGTTCAGCAATGAATTTCTTGAGGTTGATCCGTGCCATGCGCTTTATCTAGCGGGTCATTCATCGGCAGGCAATGCTGCACCAAAGTCCCAAACATCACACGCGCGCCCCACAAAAAAACCCCCGGCGTTCGCACGCCGGGGGTCCGTCCTCACACCCTAGAGCCCAATCCCCTCAGGCCGCCTGATCCACCTTCGCGGCCTCGCTGGTGAAGGTCAGGTGGCCGTCGGCCAGCCCCACCTTCACCTTGGCGCCGTCGAGGATCTCGCCGCCGAGGATCTTCTCGGCGAGGGGGTCCTGCACCAGCTTCTGGATGGTGCGCTTCAGGGGGCGCGCGCCATAGGCCGGGTCGTAGCCCTTGTCGCCGAGGAAGTGCCGCGCCTCGGGCGAGATCTCGATGGTGATCTTGCGATCCTCCAGGAGCTTGCGCAGCCGGCCCATCTGGATGTCCACGATGGTGTCCATCTGGTCCCGCTTCAGGCGGTGGAACATGACGATCTCGTCGATCCGGTTGATAAATTCCGGGCGGAAGTGACGCCGCACGGCCCCCATCACCAGGTCGTAGGCCTCCTCGTCGGACACCACCTCCTCGCCCTCCTTGCCGGGCACCTTGAAGCCCATGGGCTGGCGCGGATCGGCGAGGAATTCGGCGCCGAGGTTGGAGGTCATGACGATGAGCACGTTGCGGAAGTCCACCGTGCGGCCCTGCCCGTCCGTCAGGCGCCCGTCGTCGAGCACCTGCAGGAGGACGTTGAACACGTCCGGATGCGCCTTCTCCACCTCGTCGAACAGCACCACCTGATAGGGCCGGCGCCGCACCGCTTCGGTGAGGGCCCCGCCCTCGTCATAGCCGACATAGCCGGGAGGGGCGCCGATCAGCCGGCTCACGGAGTGCTTCTCCATGTATTCCGACATGTCGATGCGCACCATCGCCGTCTCGTCGTCGAACAGGAACTCGGCCAAAGCCTTGGTCAGCTCCGTCTTGCCGACGCCCGTGGGGCCGAGGAAGAGGAACGAGCCGATGGGCCGGTTCGGGTCCTGAAGGCCGGCGCGGGCGCGGCGCACGGCGGTCGAGACGGCGGCCACCGCCTCCGACTGGCCCACCACGCGCTTCGCCAGCTCCAGCTCCATGCGCAGGAGCTTCTCGCGCTCGCCTTCGAGCATCTTGTCCACTGGCACGCCGGTCCAGCGGGAGACGACGCCGGCAATGTGGCTGGGCGTCACCGCCTCTTCCACCATGCCGCCGGCCGCGCCCGCCTTCTCCAGCTCCGCGAGCTGCTTCTCCAGCTGCGGGATCACCGAATAGGTGAGCTCGCCGGCCTTCTGGTATTCGCCCTGCCGCTGCGCGGTGGCGAGGTCGGCGCGCGCCTGGTCGAGCTTGGCCTTGACGGTGGTCGCCTCGCCCAGCTTCTCCTTCTCGGACTTCCACTTGGAGGTGAGGACGGCGGCCTTCTCCTCGAGGTCCGCCAGTTCCTTCTCGGAGCGCTTCAGGCGGTCCTTGGAGGCGCTGTCGGTTTCCTTCTTCAGGGCCTCCTGCTCGATCTTGCGACGCATGATCTCGCGGTCGAGGCTGTCCAGCTCCTCGGGCTTTGAGTCCACCTGCATGCGCAGGCGCGAGGCCGCCTCGTCCACCAGGTCGATGGCCTTGTCGGGCAGGAAGCGGTCGGTGATGTAGCGGTTGGAGAGAACCGCCGCAGACACCAGCGCGCTGTCGGTGATGCGCACGCCGTGGTGCAGCTCATACTTCTCCTTCAGGCCGCGCAGGATGGAGACGGTATCCTCCACCGTGGGCTCGGAAACGAAGACGGGCTGGAAGCGGCGGGCGAGCGCGGCGTCCTTCTCCACGTGCTTGCGGTATTCATCGAGCGTGGTCGCGCCGACGCAGTGCAGCTCGCCGCGGGCCAGGGCAGGCTTCAAGAGGTTGGACGCATCCATGGCGCCGTCGGTCTTGCCGGCGCCGACCAGGGTGTGCATCTCGTCGATGAACAGGATGATGCCGCCTTCCGCGCTCTCCACCTCGGAGAGCACGCTCTTCAGACGCTCCTCGAATTCGCCGCGATATTTCGCTCCGGCGATGAGCGAGCCCATGTCGAGCGAGAGCAGGCTCTTGTCCTTCAGGCTCTCGGGCACGTCGCCGTCCACGATGCGGCGGGCGAGGCCCTCCACGATCGCGGTCTTGCCGACGCCGGGCTCGCCGATGAGCACGGGGTTGTTCTTGGTGCGGCGCGCCAGCACCTGGATGGTGCGGCGAATCTCCTCGTCGCGGCCGATCACCGGGTCGAGCTTGCCGTCCCGCACGGCCTGGGTCAGGTCGCGGGCATACTTCTTCAGCGCGTCATAGGCGTTCTCGGCGGTGGCGCTGTCCGCGGTGCGGCCCTTGCGCAGGGCCTCGATGGCGGCGTTGAGGCCCTGCGGCGTGGCGCCGGCCTTGGCGAGGATCTTGCCCGCCTCGGTGTCCTTTTCGATGGCGAGGGCCAGCAGCAGCCGCTCGACGGTGACATAGCCGTCGCCCGCCTTCTTGGCCGCCTGCTCGGCGGTCTCGAACACCTTGGCCAATTGCTGGGACAGGTACACCTGGCCCGAGCCGCCCTGCACCTTGGGCAGCTTCTTGAGCGCGGCCTCGACATCGGCGCGCACCAGCGTGGGATTGCCGCCCGCGCGCTGGATCAGGCCGGAGCACAGGCCCTCGGGGTCGTCCATCAGCACCTTCAGGAGGTGCTCCGGCGTGAACTGCTGGTTGCCCTCGCGGACCGCCAGCGACTGGGCGGACTGGACGAAGCCCCGCGCGCGCTCGGTATAGATCTCGAAATTCATGTGTCTGTTCCTCCTTCTCGCGCCGGCCGCCTTCGAGAAGCACGGCGGCACGCTGGGGCACGGCACCGGCATCCCCGGCTACCGCCGCGCGGATGGACCACACCCGCGCTGTCGCTCATGTGGGTGTGGCCCCGCGGCAACGGAAGGGGGGCGCCCGGCCCGCCGTGGAATTTCTCCGCAACGCGCCGGCCCGTCATTGATCCGGCCCGGGTCCGAGGCGCCGGGCGGCACCGACACAAAAGCTTCGAACAGCGTGGCTATAAGGTTCCGCTCCCGCGCGGCCGCCGGCTCCGGGGGCGGATGGCGTGTGCCCGGCTCACGGGCGCCCTGGGAGGACCTCATGTCGAGCTCGGCCGAACCGCACCGCGCGTACAATGTCCTGTTCCTGTGCACCCACAATTCCGGCCGCTCGCTGATGGCCGAGGCGATCCTCAACAAGGACGGCGCCGGCCGCTTCCATGCCTTCTCCGCCGGCACCAGCCCGGATGCCGAGACCCATCCCATGGCGATCGAGACCCTGGAGCGGCTGGGCTATTCCACCGAGGGGCTGCACCCGAAGAGCTGGGACGTCTATGGCGGCCCCGACGCGCCGCACATGGACTTCGTCTTCACCGTCTGCGACGACGCGGCGGACGAGGAATGCCCGATCTGGCCCGGCCATCCCATGACCGCCCATTGGGGCATCGAGAACCCGGCCAAGGTGGACGGCGGCGAGATGGACCGCGGCGCGGCCTTCAACCAGGCGTTCCGCCACCTGAAGAACCGCATCGCGGTGTTCGCCAACCTGCCGCTCGCGAGCCTCGACCGCCTGGCGCTGGAGATGCACCTGAAGGAGATCGGGATGATGGAAGGCACCACCCGCGGCGCGGCCGCCGCCGGCTGACCGCCGGCCGACCGGACGTCCCTGCGGCGCGGCTCCGAGCCCCGCGCCCTTGCCGCGCCGCATTGGCCATGACCATATCGGCGCGGCAGCCCCGCCATCGGGGCGCGATTGGGGGCGCCCATGATCGATTTCGGCCCGAACCTCTTCGTCCTCGTCCTGCTGGTGCTCGCCGTCGCCGTGGTGTTCTCCGGCGTGAAGACCGTGCCGCAGGGCTACCAGTACACGGTCGAGCGTTTCCGCCGCTACACCAAGACGCTGATGCCGGGGCTGAACCTCATCGTCCCGTTCATCGACCGCATCGGCAACAAGGTGAACGTCATGGAGCAGGTGCTCGACGTTCCCACCCAGGAGGTCATCACCAAGGACAATGCCACCGTCTCGGTGGACGGCGTCGCCTTCTTCCAGGTGTTCGATGCGGCGCGGGCCTCCTACGAGGTGGCGCAGCTCGACCTCGCCATCCTGGCGCTGACCATGACCAACATCCGCACCGTCATGGGCTCCATGGACCTCGACCAGCTGCTCTCGCACCGCGACGAGATCAACGAGCGCCTGCTGCGGGTGGTGGATGCCGCCGCCGCGCCGTGGGGCGTGAAGATCAACCGCATCGAGATCAAGGACATCGTGCCGCCCAAGGACCTGGTGAACGCCATGGCGCGGCAGATGAAGGCCGAGCGCGAGAAGCGCGCGGTGATCCTGGAGGCGGAGGGCCAGCGCCAGTCGGAGATCCTCAAGGCCGAGGGCCAGAAGCAGGGGCAGATCCTGCAGGCCGAGGGCCGGCGCGAGGCCGCCTTCCGCGACGCCGAGGCGCGCGAGCGCCTGGCCGAGGCCGACGCCAAGGCGACGCAGATGCTCTCGGTGGCGATCACTGCGGGCGATCCGGCGGCGCTCAATTATTATATCGCCGAGAAGTACGTGAAGGCGTTCGAGACCCTGGGCGCGGCGCCGAACCAGAAGGTGGTGCTGATGCCCTATGAGGGCACGGCGCTGCTCTCCTCGCTGGCCGGCATCGGCGAGATCGCCAGAAGCGCGTTCGGCGCGGAGGCGGCGCGGACGCCGGCGCCCGGCACGCGCCGGCCCACCGGCCCGGCCAGCCCGCCGCCGGCGGAGTGAGGCCATGGGCCTCCTCACCGATCTCGGGCCGTGGGCGTGGTTCGTGCTCGGCGGCGTGCTGCTGCTGGCCGAGATCGCCGCGCCCGGCGCCTTCCTGCTGTGGCTCGGCATCGCCGCCCTCGTCACCGGCGTGCTCGCCTATGTGATCGACCTCACTTGGCAGATGGAGGTGCTGATCTTCGCCGCGCTGGCGGTGGCCGCGGTGCTGGTGGGCCGCCGCATCTCCCCGGCGCCGGGCAAGGCGTCGGACAAGCCGTTCCTGAACCGGCGGGCGGAAGGCTTCATCGGCCGGGTGTTCGTGCTCGACGAGCCCATCCTCGCCGGCGTCGGCCAGGTGCGCATCGACGATTCGGTCTGGCGCATCGAGGGCCCGGACACCTCGGCCGGACAGGCGGTGAAGGTGGTGGCGGTGGACGGCGCGACGCTGCGGGTGGAGCGGGCGTAGGGGGTGATCGGCTGCTGGGATTGGCCGGAAGCGGACGCGTTGGGGGCAGGTCCGATTTTAGTCAGTGACGCTCGGTCCGGGCAATGCCGCACTTTGCGATCCACCGCTGCGGCAACACATTGACCGCAGCGTCCGGCGGCAATTTGTAGAATGACTGTGTCCGATAGCTCCATGCGTAAGGCGTGCAGCCTTTGAGGGCTGCCGTGTGGAGAACGAACTGAAAATCTTGTGGAGCCTCGCGGATGGATGTGAAGAACGAGTTCTCTTCGACTTCGTCTGCTCCGAAAGCGCGAACCCCGCGGCGCCGCTCGCTGTCCGCATAGAGACCCACTATCGTCGTCGGCAGGACAATCGCAAGTGCCACAAACATCGGTAGCCGGAACACGCGAGCAGTCGGGCTTGTAAGGGGGATTGCAAAGATCAGCGTGGAGGCTGCGAGGCACAGAACAGCGATCCAACCCCAAAGGGGAAGGCCAAGCCTATCAGGCCAGAGAATTGCCAAAGCAGCCAAATTAAGTGGCTGACCTACGCTGCCGAAAAAAATCACCGACACAACCATATAGGCGAGCGCGGCGTGGAGTAGCTTTAGGGCAAACATGTCGAGCCGAAGTCGCTGTCACAAACGTGGGCATAACGTGTAACAGGCGGCAGGATGGTGGTCACTGCATTCGCGTCGGCAATGGGTCATCACCGACCCTATGGAACTGAGCTGGGACATCCAAAGCCTTCGCCCCAAAAAACAGGGCGCCCGGCCATCGCCGAGCGCCCCGTCCCCTCAATCCCGTCAGTTCACTTCAGGAACAGCGGCACGTCGCCGGGCGTCGCCTTGAACTTGGCGGCGGCGTCGCAGAAGTCCTTCTTGTCGCCGTTGCCCTCGGCCAGGAAAAGGCCGTAGCGGGCGCCGAAGGCCACCAATACGGCGGCGCCGAATTCCTTCTCCTGCTTCTCGTTGAAGTCCTTGTCCGGGCTGGTCAGGACGCCGGCGATGCCCTTGCCGAAGGTCTCGGTGTCGAGCGTGTAGCCGTCGCACACCCGCACGATCGCCGCCTGATAGGCGAGATTGTTGAGCGCGGTGTATTGCGGCCCCGGAAGCAGGCCGTTCTCGGATTCGAGAAGGTCGTTCCAGGCATTGTCCATCCGGTCGTCGTCCGGAAGCGCGGCCCCGGACTGGGGGGCGGCCGACTGGGCGAGCGCGGGGGCGCAGGCGGCGGCGGAAAGCGCGAGGGCGAGGAGCGCGCCGCGCAGAGGCTTGAGCATGGTCATGGGATCTCAGTTCCTGCCGTAGACGCGCCAAGTCCAATCGGCGGCATAGGCGCCGCCGTTGTAGTAGCAGGCCCGCTGGCCCGGATAGCAGACCACGTTGGAGGCCGGCGAGAACGGCGCCGGCGGCACATAGACGGGCGGCGGCGGCGGCCCGTAGACATAGGTGTTGCGGTGCGCGCTGTCGGCGATGGCCGCGCCGACCGCAAGGCCGACGATGCCCGCCGTCACGGCCGCGGCGCCCGAGCTCATGCGCGCGGCGCTGGGGGCGGCCTGCGCGAGCAGCAATGCCGGCGCCAGAAGTGCGACGGCAAAAAGTCTTCGGCTCATTGTATTGATTCCAATCCCTGTTCACGCAACCCAGGATATTGAGCGCCCCTGGCCCGATAAATCAAGCATACCGGTTGTGCATTCGGCGCGATTCAACAACGCTGGCGAGCACAGCACGCCAAGCTTGGCATTTGCATTTGGCGCGCGGCGCCGCCTCCACTGGTTTTCCCGCGGCCTGCCCGGCGCGGCGCAAGTATCTGAAAAACAACGATTGCGAGCGCGGTATCCCGATGAGGCCGCGGCGCGCAGACGTGTCCCGCCCCGCGCGGGGCGGCGGCGCGCGCGGGGCGGGACACGACGGTAAAATTTTCTCAACCCCCGGCCGGATGGTCCCCGCTTCCTCACCCCACGGCGGTGCGGATCAGCTCCTCCTCCGCCTCCGCCAGCAGCGCCTCGTTGGCCTCGCCGGCGACGCTTTCGCGGCCGATCTCCAGCAGCACCGGCACCGAGAGCGGGGAGACGCGCTCCAGGGGCTGGTGCACGATCCGCCCCTTGACCCGCGCCAGCATCTCGCCGAGCCGCTTCACGTCCAGGAGGCCGGTGGCGGCGTCCGCCCGCGCGGCGCGCAGCAGCAGGTGGTCGCTCTCGTGCCGGCGCAGCACGTCATAGATTAGATCGGTGGAGACCGTGACCTGCCGCGCGGTCTTCTCCTTGCCGGGAAAGCGCCGCTCGATCAGCCCGGCGATCACCGCGCAGTGGCGGAACGTGCGCTTCATCAGCGCGCTCTCGGCAAGCCACGCCTCCAGATCGTCGCCCAGCATGTCCTCGTCGAACAGCTCGGCGAGCGAGAGCCGGCCCTGGGACACCGCGGCCCCCATGTCGCCGGCCGCCCAGACCGCCAGCGCATAGTCGTTGGCGACGAAGCCCATGGGCTTCAGCCGCGCCCGCTCCAGCCGCCGGGTCAGCAGCATGCCCAGCGTCTGGTGGGCGAGCCGCCCCTCGAACGGATAGGTGACGAGATAGTAGCGGCCGGACTGCGCGAAGGTCTCCACCAGCAGGTCGTCGCGGCCCGGCAGGCGCGAGCGCGCGCGCTGCAGCTCCAGCCAGTCGCGCACCTGCGCCGGCAGCGCCGGCCAGCGCTCCGGCGCCGAGAGCAAGGCGCGTACCCCCGCGGCTAGGAAGGTGGAGAGCGGGAACTTGCCCCCGGCATAGGCCGGCACCCGCGGCTCCTTCGCGGTGGTGCGCGAGACATAGACCTCGTCCTCCACCAGCGCCTCGTAGCGCAGGACCTCCCCCGCGAAGACGAAGGTGTCGCCCGGCACCATGGTCTCGACGAAATATTCCTCCACCTCGCCCAGCATGCGCCCGCCGAAGCGCACCCGCCCCGCCACCCCGGTCTTGGCCGCGCCGCGCGCCGACACCAGGCGCACCTTGAGCATGGCGGCCTCGACGATGGTGCCCACGTTCAGCCGGTAGGCCTGGGCGATCATGGGATTGGCGACGCGCCACAGCCCGTCCTTGGTGCGGCGGATCTTGGCGTAGCGCTCATAGGCCTTCAGCGCATAGCCGCCGGTGGCGACGAAGGCGACCGCCGCGTCGAAATCGGCGCGCGACAGGGCGCGGTAGGGGGCGGCGGAGGTCACCTCGCCATAGAGCGCGTCGGCGTCGAACGGCGCGGCGCAGGCCATGCCGAGGATGTGCTGGGCCAGCACGTCCAGCGCGCCCTGCCGCTCGGGCGGGGTGTCCTGCGCCCCCGCTTTGACCGCCTCCAGCGCCGCCCGGCATTCCAGCACCTCGAAGCGGTTGGCGGGAATGAGCACGGCGCGGGACGGCTCGTCGAGCCGATGGTTGGCGCGGCCGATGCGTTGCATCAGGCGCGAGGCGCCCTTGGGCGCGCCCACATTGATGACGAGGTCCACATCGCCCCAGTCGATGCCGAGGTCGAGCGAGGAGGTGGCCACCACCGCCTTGAGCCGCCCGGCCGCCATGGCGGCCTCCACCTTGCGGCGCTGCTCCACCGCGAGCGAGCCGTGATGCAGCGCGATGGGATGGCTGGCGTCATTGATGCGCCACAGCTCCTGGAACAGGAATTCGGCCTGCCAGCGGGTGTTCACGAACACCAGCGAGAGCCGGTTCTGCCCGATCAGCTCGTAGATCTCGGCCAGCGCATGGTGCGCGGTGTGGCTCGCCCAGGGCATCTTCGCCCGGCTTTCCAGCATGGCGACGTCCGGCGCCGCCCCGCTTTGCGCCACCACGAGATCGGCGAGCGGCGCGCCGGCGCCTTGCGGCACCAGATAGCGCCGAAGATCGTCCGGCTCGGCGACGGTGGCCGAAAGGCCGACGCATTGCAGCCCGGGCGCGATCGCCCGGAGGCGGGCGAGCGCCAGCGCCAGGAGGTCGCCGCGCTTGGAGGTGACGAGGGCGTGCAGTTCGTCCAGCACCACCCGCTTGAGGCCCGAGAACAGGTGCTCGGCATCCTTGGAGGCGAGCAGCAGCGAGATCTGCTCCGGCGTGGTCAGCAGGATGTCGGGCGGGTCGCGCCGCTGGCGCTGGCGGCGCGAGGACGGGGTGTCGCCGGTGCGGGTCTCGACCCGGACCGGAAGGCCCATCTCGGAAACCGGGGCTTCGAGATTGCGGGCGATGTCCACCGCCAGCGCCTTCAGCGGCGAGATATAGAGCGTGTGCAGCGGCGAGGGCGGCCGCTCCGCCTGCCAGCGGGAGAACGGGACAGGGGAGCCGTCGTCCGCTCCGGGCGTGGCCCCCTCCCAACCCTCCCCCGCAAGCGGGAGAGAGCTTTCGGTGCTGGAATCGACTGGGCTCCCTCTCCCGCTTGCGGGGGAGGGCTGAGGAGGGCGAACAGGGGCGGGGGCCGCCCCCTCCCGTCGTCCCTTCGCCTTCGGGCGGCTCAGTTCGATCAAGGTCGGCAGGAATCCGGCCAGCGTCTTGCCGGCGCCGGTGGGGGCGATGAGCAGAACCGAGCGGCCGGCGGCCGCGGCGTCGATCAGATCGAGCTGGTGCGCGCGGGGGGCCCAGCCGCGCGCGCGGAACCACTGGCGGAACACGGGGGGAAGGGCAGCCTCGGCCCTGGGCGCGGCATGGGACACGCCTGGAAGATAGGATGTGCCCGGCGGTTTCGCGATGGCCGCCTTAATGGCCCGTCAACCGTCTTCGCGCACAGTGCGCCGTCAGTTCCCGCGTGGAGTAGCCAAGTCCCATGATGTCCCGCGCCGACCGGACCGTCCTCAGCGAATGGTGGTGGACGGTGGACCGGGCCCTGCTCGCCGCCCTCTTCGGCCTGATGATCATTGGCATCATCCTGTCCCTCGCGGCGAGTCCCGCCGTCACGGCGCGGATCGGCATCGACGATCCGTTCCACTTCGTGAATCGCCAGCTCCTGTTCCTCGTCCCGGCGGTGTGCGTGCTGTTGGCGACCTCCTTCCTCACGCCCCGCGCGCTGCGGCGCACCGCCATCGGCGTGTTCGCGCTGTTCTTCGTGCTGCTGCTGGCGACGCTGGTGTTCGGCCCCGAGGTGAAGGGCGCCCGGCGCTGGCTCACGGTGGCCGGCATCACGGTGCAGCCGTCCGAGTTCATCAAGCCGGCCTTCGTCATCCTCGCCGCCTGGCTGTTTGCCGAAAGCTCCAAGCGGCCGGAAATGCCGGCGCAATCGCTCGCCATGCTGCTCCTGGCGAGCGTGCTCGTCCCGCTGGTGATGCAGCCGGATTTCGGCCAGAGCCTGCTGATCTGCCTCGTCTGGGGCGCGCTGTTCTTCCTCGCCGGGCTGCGCTGGATCTGGATGGTGGGCCTTGCCGGCGCGGGCGTCGGCGCGGGCGTCATCGCCTATCTGTCGGTCTCGCACGTGCAGAAGCGCATCAGCCGCTTCATCAACCCGGATTCCGGCGACACCTACCAGATCGAGGCGGCGCTCAACTCGTTCCGCAACGGCGGCTGGTTCGGCACCGGGCCGGGCGAGGGCACCGTGAAGCGCATGCTGCCCGACGGGCACACGGACTTCGTCTTCGCGGTGGCGGGCGAGGAATTCGGCATCATCCTCAACCTCATCATCCTGGCGCTGTTCGCCTTCATCATCCTGCGCTCGCTCCGCCGCGCCATGGACGAGAGCGACCCGTTCGCGCGCTTCGCCATCACCGGGCTGACGCTGCTGTTCGGCCTCCAGGCCTCCATCAACATGGCGGTGAACGTGCACATCGCGCCCGCCAAGGGCATGACGCTGCCCTTCATCTCCTATGGCGGCTCCTCGCTGATCTCGCTCGCCTTCGGCATGGGCATGCTGATCGCGCTGTCGCGCAAGCGGCCCGGCGCCGCCGCGCTCGCAGCCCTCAGTGAGCCGCGCCGGAAGGTGGAGCCCCAGGGCACGCCGACCGCCACGCCGACCGCCGGCCCTCAGCCGGTCCCGGCCGCCTCCTGAGACGATTTCCGCCCCGGCGCGCGCCGGGGTAGAACGGCGCCGGGTATCCGCGCAGGACCCGGCAGAGGACCACAACCGTGAGCAAGCTCGTGCTTCTCGCCGCCGGCGGCACCGGCGGCCATCTCTTTCCCGCCGAGGCGCTGGCCGGCGTGCTCACGGCGCGCGGCCTGACGGTCGACCTCGCCACCGATGCCCGCGCCGCGCGCTATGCCGGCCACTTCCCGGCGCGCGAGCTGCACGTGCTGCCGGCGGACACGGTGCGCGGGCGCTCCGCCGTCTCGCTGGCGCGCACCGGCATCGCGCTGGTCTCGGGCCTGGTCTCCGGGCTCGCCCTGATGCGGCGGCTGAAGCCCGCCTGCGTGGTGGGCTTCGGCGGCTATCCCACCGTGCCGCCCCTGCTGGCGGCGTCGATCTGCGGCGTGCCCTCGGCGCTGCACGAGGCGAACGGCGTCATGGGCCGGGCGAACCGCATGCTGGCGCGCCGCGTCGGCGCCATCGCCACCGGCTTCCCCGGCCTGTGCCGCGCCGATCCGGTGCTCGACGCGAAGGCGGTATGGACCGGCAATCCGCTGCGCCCCGCGGCGGTGGCGGCCGCCGCCATCCCCTACGATCCGCCGCTGCCCGGCGGCCCCCTGCGGCTCCTGGTGTTCGGCGGCAGCCAGGGCGCGCGCGTCATGTCCGACGTGGTGCCCGATGCCATCGGCCTGCTCGACGGCGCGCTGCGCGGCCGGCTCCAGGTGGTCCAGCAGGCGCGCGAGGAGGATGCGGACCGGGTGCGCGCGGCCTATGCCGCGCTCGGCGTCGCGGCCGAGATCGCGACCTTCTTCGACGACCTGCCGGCGCGCATGGCCGCCGCCCATCTGGTCGTCTCCCGCTCGGGCGCCGGCACGGTGGCGGAGCTTTCCGCCATCGGCCGGCCGTCGATCCTGGTGCCGCTGCCGCACGCGCTCGACCAGGACCAGGCGGCCAACGCCCGGACGCTGGCCGAGGTGGGCGGCGCCAGGGTGCTGCGGCAGGTGGAGTTCGACCCCGAGCGGCTGGCGCTCGAGATCCACACCTTTGCCGGCGAACCCGACGCATTGACGCGGATGGCCGATAAGGCCAGAAGCCAGAGCGTGCTCGACGCCGCCGAGCGCCTCGGCGACCTGATCGAGCACCTCGCCGGCGGCGGCACGGTGAAGACCTTCAAGGACAAGACCATCAAGGAACCGCGCGCATGAAGCTGCCGTCCGGCCTCGGAGCCATCCATTTCGTCGGCATCGGCGGCATCGGCATGAGCGGCATCGCCGAGGTGCTCGCCAATCTCGGCTACACGGTGCAGGGCTCGGACGCCGCCGAGAGCGCCAACGTCAAGCGCCTGCGCGAGCACGGCGTGACCGTCTTCATCGGCCACGACGCGGCCAATCTGGGCAAGGCCGAGGTGGTGGTGGTCTCCTCCGCCATCAAGCGCGACAATCCCGAACTCGCCGCCGCCCGCGCCAAGCGCCTGCCGGTGGTGCGCCGGGCCGAGATGCTGGCCGAGCTGATGCGGCTGAAGAGCTGCGTCTCCATCGCCGGCACCCACGGCAAGACCACCACCACCTCACTGGTGGCGACCCTGCTGGACGCGGGCAGCTTCGACCCCACCGTGATCAATGGCGGCATCATCAACGCCTACGGCACCAACGCCCATCTCGGCCAGGGCAAGTGGATGGTGGTGGAGGCGGACGAGAGCGACGGCACCTTCCTGAAGCTGCCCACCGAGGTCGCCATCGTCACCAATATCGACCCCGAGCACCTCGACCACTTCAAGACCTTCGACAAGGTGCAGGAGGCGTTCAAGGCGTTCGTGGAGAACGTGCCGTTCTACGGCTTCGCGGTGATGTGCATCGACCACCCGGTGGTGCAGGCGCTGGTTGGCCGCATCGAGGACCGGCGCGTCATTACCTATGGCGAGAACCCGCAGGCGGACGTGCGCCTGGTGGACGTGGACCTCAAGGGCGGCGTCACCAAGTTCGGCGTGGTGTTCCGCAACCGCGCCGGCGGCGTGGTGCACGAGATCAAGGGCCTGCGCCTTCCCATGCCGGGCAAGCACAATGCCCTCAATGCTACTGCCGCCATTGCGGTGGCGCACGAGCTGAAGGTGCCGGACGCGGCGATCATCGAGGCGCTCTCGCGCTTCGGCGGCGTGAAGCGGCGCTTCACCCGCACCGGGGAGTGGAACGGCGCCGCCATCTTCGACGATTACGGCCACCACCCGGTGGAGATCGCCGCGGTGCTGCGCGCCGCCCGCGCCGCCAGCGATGGACAGGTGATCGCCGTGGTGCAGCCGCACCGCTACACCCGGCTGGCCTCGCTGTTCGACGAATTCTGCACCTGCTTCAACGATGCCGACCACGTCATCGTCGCCCCGGTCTATGCCGCCGGCGAGCAGCCGGTGGCGGGCGCCGACCGCGACCATCTGGTGGCCGGCCTCGTGGCCCACGGCCACAGGAGCGTGACGGCGCTCGACGGGCCGCAGGACCTCGCGCCCCTCGTCGCCGGCATCGCCCGGCCGGGGGACTATGTGATCTGCCTCGGCGCCGGCAACATCACCCAGTGGGCCTATACGCTGCCGGGCGAGCTCCAGGCCATCAAGCCGGCGGCGTGAGCGGAGGGGCGAGCGCGCCCATCCTCCGTCATGCTTGGGCTTGGCCCGAGCAGCCGCGCATCCCGGCCGGGTCGTCGGGTCACTTGCGCGATACAGCGGTTACAAGATACCGTTTCACTTGAAAATGGTGCGGTGGCACCGCTAATCCTCCTTGGCCCCGTGGCATAGGGATGCAGCTTCGGACGATCGCCCTAAAGATGGCGATATTCCTTGTTCCACAGCCCTTTCGCCACCAAATGACCGCGCCTTTGCGCTAGATTTGCGCAATCAAGACGCATCGATTCGAGAAACCCAGCATGGTCGAACCCGTCCCCGCCGCCTCCCCCGACGACTACGGCGCGCAATCCATTCAGGTCCTCAAGGGCTTGGATGCGGTGCGCAAGCGTCCGGGCATGTATATCGGCGACACCGACGACGGTTCGGGGCTGCACCACATGGTCTACGAGGTGGTGGACAACGCCATCGACGAGGCCTTGGCCGGCTGGGCCAAGGAGGTCACCGTCACGCTGGAGGCCGATGGCTCGGTGACGGTGACCGACGACGGGCGCGGCATCCCCACCGACCTGCACCCGGAGGAGGGCGTCTCCGCCGCCGAGGTCATCATGACCCAGCTGCACGCGGGCGGTAAGTTCAACCAGAATTCCTACAAGGTCTCCGGCGGCCTCCACGGCGTGGGCGTGTCGGTGGTGAACGCGCTGTCCACGACGCTGGACCTCACCATCTGGCGCGACGGCAGGGAGCACTTCATGCGCTTCCGCCACGGCGACGCAGAGGCGCCGCTGAAGGTGGTGGGACCCGCGCCGGCCGGCAAGCGCGGCACGAAGGTGACGTTCACGCCTTCGCCTCAGACCTTCACCCGCATCGAGTTCGACTACGCCACCCTGGAGCACCGTCTGCGCGAGCTGGCGTTCCTGAACTCGGGCGTGCTGATCGTGCTCACCGACGCGCGCGGCCCGGAGCCGAAGCGCGAGGAGCTGCACTACGAGGGCGGCGTCGAGGCGTTCGTGAAGTATCTCGACCGCTCGAAATCGGCGCTGATCCCGAAGCCAGTGGTGATCCGCGCCGAGAAGGACGGCATCACGGTTGAGGCCGCGCTTTCGTGGAACGACGGCTACCACGAGAACGTGCTCTGCTTCACCAACAACATCCCCCAGCGCGACCGCGGCACCCACTTCACGGGCTTCGCCGCCGCGCTGACCCGGCAGGTGCTGGGCTATGCCAACGCGTCCGGCATCTCCAAGAAGGAGAAGGTGGACCCCACCGGCGAGGATTGCCGCGAGGGCCTGACCGCCGTGCTCTCGGTGAAGGTGCCGGACCCGAAATTCTCCTCCCAGACCAAGGACAAGCTCGTGTCCTCCGAGGTCCGCCCGGTGGTGGAGAGCCTGGTCGGCGAGGCGCTCGGCAACTGGTTCGAGGAGAACCCGGCCGAGGCGAGGAACGTGATCGGCAAGGTGGTGGAAGCCGCCGCCGCCCGCGAGGCCGCCCGCAAGGCGCGCGACCTCACCCGGCGCAAGAGCCCGCTGGATGTCGCCTCCCTGCCCGGCAAGCTCGCCGACTGCCAGGAGCGCGACCCGGCGAAGTCCGAAATCTTCATCGTCGAGGGCGATTCGGCCGGCGGCTCCGCCAAGCAGGGCCGCGACCGCGCCTTCCAGGCCGTGCTGCCGCTGCGCGGCAAGATCCTGAACGTGGAGCGCGCCCGCTTCGACAAGATGCTGTCGTCCGAGCAGATCGGCACGCTCATCACCGCGCTCGGCACCGGCATCGGCCGGGACGATTTCGACATCGCCAAGCTGCGCTACCACAAGATCATCATCATGACCGACGCCGACGTGGACGGCGCCCATATCCGCACCCTGCTGCTCACCTTCTTCTTCCGGCAGATGCCGGAGATCGTCGAGGCGGGGCACCTCTTCATCGCCCAGCCGCCGCTCTACAAGGTGGCGCGCAGCAAGTCCGAGACCTACCTCAAGGACGAGCGGGCGCTGGAGGACTATCTCATCACCGCCGGCCTCGACGAGGCCTCGCTCCACACCGCCGCCGGCGAGGTGCGCACCGGCGCCGACCTCGCCTCGGTGGTGGAGGTGTCGCGCCAGTTCCGCGGCGCGCTGAACGCGCTGCACCCGCGCTACAACAAGGCGGTGGCCGAGCAGGCCGCGCTGGCCGGCGCGCTCGATACCGAGGCGCTCGACGGCCCCCGTGCCGCGGCGGCGGTGGCCGAGGTGGCGCGCCGGCTCGATGCGCTGGCGGACGAGACCGAGCGTGGCTGGATCGGCACCGCCGACGAGGCGGGCTTCGGCTTCGCGCGCACCGTGCGCGGCGTGATGGAAGTGGCGCGGCTCGACGCCGCCTTCCTCGCCTCCCCGGACGCCCGGCGCCTGGCCGCGCTCACGCGCGACCTCGACGGCGTGTTCGCCGGCGCAGCGACGCTCAAGCGCAAAAGCGACGAGCACGTGCTGTTCGGCGCCATCGACCTGTTCGACGCCGTCACCGACGCCGGCCGCAAGGGCCTCTCGCTCCAGCGCTACAAAGGCCTGGGCGAGATGAACCCCGACCAGCTCTGGGAAACCACGCTCGACAAGAACGCCCGCTCCTTGCTCCAGGTGAAGATCAAGGAAGTGGACGCGGCCGACGACCTCTTCAACCGCCTGATGGGCGACACGGTGGAGCCCCGCCGCGAGTTCATCCAGGAGAACGCGCTCAAGGCCAGCGTCGACGTGTGAGGGTTGGGGGCGGCGGCCCCGCCCCAACCTCGGACCGTCGCCCTCCGGCTTGACCGGAAGGCCCGCCCTCGCGCCCCAGGACTGGATGCTCCGGTCAAGCCGGAGCATGACGGCGCGCGGGAAATGGCGGCCGTCGGGCTGCGCCGGGCATCCCCGAGAACAAACGAAAAAGAGCCCCGCACACCGATTCGGACGCGCTTCGTTCCGTCGCCGTTCCGCCCGGCGCCATCGGATCGTCCCGGAACAGGACGCCCCTCAGTCCGCCAGCAAAACGAAGCGCAGGAGGACGGTGCGCTGGAGCGGGTTGAAATTGTCGTCGGAGATGATCGTCAGCAGCGTCTCGCCGGCCGCGTTCCGCGTCACGGCGAGGCCCTCCATGTTGTCGATCTGGTAGCCCATGTCGAAGGTGCCGAGCACCTCGCCGTCGATCACCGCCCCCGGCTTCACGGCGTCGAGCGGAAAGCGGCGCAGGCGCATCTTCACGCCGGTCGATCGGGTGTAGTGACGCTCCAGCAGGATCACGTCGCCGTCCGGCGTCAGCGCCGCGTCGGTGGCGGAGAAGGCGTCGTTCCGGCGCACCGAGAACGTGCCCGGCCGGGGTCCGCCGATGATGAAGCCGTCCAGCACGTCGGCGCGCGCCGCACCCGTCTCCGCGATACCCACGAGCGCCCCCTTGAGCGCTCCGGAGGGCACGAAGACGAGCGTCTCCAGGCCCTTGTTGCCGCCGAGCCCGCCGATCGCGGGCGCGTCCACCCGCGTCCCGGTGGCGCCGAGCGGCGGGCGGGGATAGCGCCAGATCTCGTTGCGGCCCTCGAAGCCCACGAACACCGCATCGCGCGCGACCGTCAGGCTCTCGGCATCGCCGCCCGCGCGCGCGATGGGGCCGCCTTTGTCGTCGCGGATGGCGACGGCGCTCACGTCCGCCATCCCCACCGGCCGGTCGCCGTCCAGCACCAGCCGCCCCTCCAGGAACAGGCCGGCATCGGTCACGGCGAGGAAGCGCGCTCCGTCGGCATCGAGCGCGAAGCCGGAAATGCCGCCGAAGCCCGCAAATGTGGAGGACAGCACCAGCCCGCCGCGGAATTCCAGCGCCCCGAACCGGCGCCGCTCGTCATTGAAGGCGAAGGTCTTCACCGGCAGGGCGGCCACCGCCACCGGCACCCTCTCCTCGGGGAGCGCACCCGGCTTGGTGAAGGCGCTGGCGAGCGCCGCCGCGGCGAGGAGCGCAGCTGCGACCACGCCCAGCGTCACCCGGGCTTTGGCCGACCCGAGAAGACGCCGCCCGGCGCGCGCGGTCACGTCCCGCCTCAGTGCAGGCGGCCGCGACCGCCGCCGGCGCTGTCGCCGAACAGCTCGGCGAGCTTCTCGGTCATGGCGCCGCCCAGCTCCTCGGCGTCGACGATGGTGACGGCGCGCTTGTAGTAGCGCGTTACGTCGTGGCCGATGCCGATGGCGATCAGCTCCACCGGCGAGCGGTTCTCGATCTGGGCGATGATGTGTCTCAGGTGCCGCTCCAGATAGTTGCCGGCATTCACGGAGAGGGTGCTGTCATCCACCGGCGCGCCGTCGGAGATCATCATCAGGATGCGCCGGGATTCGGTGCGCACCAGGAGGCGCTGGTGCGCCCAGTCGAGCGCCTCGCCGTCGATGTTCTCCTTCAGCAGCCCCTCGCGCATCATCAGGCCGAGATTGCGCCGCGCGCGCCGCCAGGGCGCGTCCGCCGCCTTGTAGATGATGTGGCGCAGGTCATTGAGGCGGCCGGGTCCGGCCGGCTTGCCGGCGGCGAGCCACGCTTCGCGCGCCTGCCCGCCCTTCCAGGCGCGCGTGGTGAAGCCCAGCACCTCCACCTTCACGCCGCAGCGCTCCAGCGTGCGGGCGAGGATGTCGGCGCAGGTGGCGGCGACCGTGATCGGCCGCCCGCGCATGGAGCCGGAATTGTCGATCAGCAGCGTCACCACCGTGTCGCGGAACTCGGTGTCGCGCTCGCGCTTGAAGGAGAGCGAGGCGGTGGGGTCGGTCACCACGCGCGAGAGCCGCGCCGGGTCGAGAATGCCCTCCTCCAGGTCGAATTCCCAGGCCCTGTTCTGCTGCGCCAGCAGCTTGCGCTGGAGCCGGTTGGCGAGCCGCGCCACCACGCCCTGCAAATGCGAGAGCTGCTTGTCGAGATAGGAGCGCAGCCGCGCCAGCTCCTCCGGATCGCACAGCTCCTCGGCGGCGATCTCCTCGTCGAACTTGGTGGTGAAGGCGTGGTATTCCGGGCCCTTGCTGTCGTGGCTCATGGAGGGGCGCGGCTGCCACGGCTCGGCCGGCTCGTCGCTGTCGCCCAAGTCGTCGGCGTCGGGCACGTCCGCCGGCGGGGCCGCGTCGCTCTCCATGGCGCTCTCGGGCATCTCCTCCTGGGAGAGCTCGGCTTCCACCTCGGTGGCGCCCTGCTGGCCGTCGTCCTCGCGGGTCTCGCCGTCCTCCCCGCTCTGGTCGTCCTCGCCGCCCTCGCTTTCGGCGTCCTGGTCCTGGCTCTCGGAATCGAGCCCGCTCTCCTCGCCCATGTCGAGCGAGGCGAGCAGATCGCGGGCGATCTCGCCGAACCTCTTCTGGTCGTCCATGCTCTCGGCGAAGCGCGAGAGGTCGCCGGCCGCGCGATCCTCGATATAGTCGCGCCACAGCTCGACGATCTTGCGCGCGTCGGGCGGCGGCGCCTCGCCGGTGAGGCGCTCACGCACGATCAGGGCGATCGCGTCGGACAGCGGCGCGTCGGCGCGGTCGGTGATGTCGGCATAGTTGCCGCGGTGGTAGCGGTCCGCGAGCATGGCCGAGAGATTGGTCTTCATGCCGGACATGCGGCTGCCGCCGAGGGCCTCGACGCGCGCCTGCTCCACTGCCTCGAACACGGCGCGGGCGACCTCGCCGGAGGGCAGCATCTTGCGGTGCGTCGCGGGGTCGTGGCAGGCGAGCCGCAGCGCGAGCGAATCCGCATGCCCGCGCACGATCGCCGCGTCGTGGGCGGAGAGCCGGCGCGGCGGCTCGGGCAGGCGCACCCGGTCCGGGCCGAGCGCGGGACGCTCGGCGGCGAAGGCGACCTCGAACTCGGCCACGCCGGCCACCGCCTTGAAGCAGGCAGAGACCGCGCGCTTGAAGGGCTCGACGGGCGCTTCCTTGGGACCCTTGGCGGTGGTGCGGTTCGTGGGGGCCATGTCCGGCTCATCCAAGGCGGGACGGCCCGGCGGGAAGCCGGGCGCGTCGGGGTCAGGAGAGGGCGACGTTCACCGTGCTCTCGGGCAGTTCCTGCCCGAAGCAGCGCTGGTAGAACTCGGCCACCAGGGGCCGCTCCAGCTCGTCGCACTTGTTGAGGAAGGTCACGCGCAGCGCGAAGGCGATGTCGCGGAAGATCTCCGCGTTCTCCGCCCAGGTGATGACCGTGCGCGGGCTCATCACGGTGGAGAGGTCGCCGTTGATGAAGGCCGAGCGCGTCAGGTCGGCGAGGCGCACCATGCGGTTGGCGGTGTCGCGCCCTTCCGGCGTGCGCAGGTGCTTCGCCTTGGCGACGATGATGTCCACTTCCTTGTCGTGGGCGAGATAGTTCAGCGTGGTGACGATGGACCAGCGGTCCATCTGCGCCTGGTTGATCTGCTGCGTGCCGTGATAGAGGCCGGTGGTGTCGCCGAGGCCGATGGTGTTGGCGGTGGAGAACAGCCGGAAGGCGGGGTGGGGGCGGATCACCCGGCTCTGGTCGAGCAGGGTCAGGCGGCCGGAGCTCTCCAGCACGCGCTGGATCACGAACATCACGTCCGGGCGGCCGGCATCGTACTCGTCGAACACCAAAGCGACGTTGTTCTGGTAGGCCCAGGGCAGGATGCCGTCACGGAACTCCGTCACCTGCATGCCGCCCTTCACCACGATGGCGTCCTTGCCGATCAGGTCGATGCGCGAGATGTGGCTGTCGAGGTTGATGCGCACGCACGGCCAGTTGAGGCGCGCCGCCACCTGCTCGATGTGCGAGGACTTGCCGGTGCCGTGATAGCCGGTGACCATCACGCGACGGTTGTGGGCGAAGCCGGCGAGGATGGCGAGGGTGGTGGTGCGGTCGAACAGATAGTCCGCGTCCAGCTCCGGAACGTGCTCGTCCGGCTCGGAGAAGGCCGGCACCTCCATGTCGATGTCGATGCCGAAGGTCTGGCGCACCGACACCTTCATGTCCGGGGTAGGCGCTGGGGTCGCGGTGGCACTCATGAAACCTCCGTGGGCGCTCCGTCCGCGCCGCCTGCTGCTTTTGTTCTGCCATGGCGCGCCATCCGGCGCGCCGCGGCCGTTCGGGCCGGCCGGTCCTGCGGACCGGTCAGCAAAATCCCGCCTGCTTGAGGCTGTTATAGGCCTGGATCACGTTCCGCAGCCGATCCTCGGCCGAGCGGTCGCCGCCATTGGCGTCCGGATGGTGGAGCTTCACCAGGGTCTTGAAGCGGGCCTTGATCTCGCCCGCATCGGCGGACATTTCGAGGCCCATCACCTCCAGCGCGCGCCGCTCGGCGGTGCGGATCACGCGGCCCTCGGCCTCCGGGCGCTCCGCGGCGACGCTCTCGCCGAACTCGGTGCCGAAGCCGAACGGGTCGCCGTAGCCGGCGGCGCGGAAGCCGGCGCCGGCCGCCCCGTGGGCGCCGCCGGGCGGGCCACCCGACTTGGCGCCCATCTTCCAGGTGGGGCGATGGCCGGTCAGCGCGTCCTTCTGGTAGGCGTAGACCGCGTCGTCGGTCATGCCCGCGAAATAGTTGTAGGACTGGTTGTAGGCGCGCACATGGTCGAGGCAGAAGCGCCAGTACTGGCCTTCCTGGTGCCGGCCCTTGGGCGCGCGATGGGTCCCCGCCTGCGCACAGCCCGCCCATTCGCAGCACGCGGTGTGCGTGCGGCGCGTCCGGTCGTCGCCGGGCTTGACGCGGATGCGGTCGAAGAGCGGGGAGTCGAGCTTCATGGCCGGGCGATTATGCGGGCCGCGTTTCGGCACCGCAAGAAATTGAGAGGGGAGAAGCGCCGGGGCCGCTGAGCAGCCCCGGCGCCGCGCGCGGATGGCAGCGCGGGCGCAAGCCACATATAGTATGCCGACCGCGAACGCGCCATCGTCGCGGATCATTGCCGGCGCCCCGATTGCTTCACAGATTGGTTCGATCATGAGCGAGACCCACCTTTCCGCCATCCGCCAGACCCTGGAGCAGGGCCTGACCCCGCTCGCCCTCGACCTCGTGGACGAGAGCCACAAGCATGCCGGCCATGCCGGGGTGCGCCACCTGGAGCGCGGCCCCTCCGGCCGCGACGACGGCGGCGTCACCCACATCCGCGTGCGGGTCGTGGCGCAGGACTTCGCCGGCAAGAGCCGCATCGAGCGCCACCGCATGGTGAACGCGCTGCTCGCGGGCGAGATCGCCCGCGGCCTGCACGCCATCGCCATCGAGGCCAAGGCGCCGGGGGAATAGGCACGCCATGCGCGCAAGCGGGATTGCCGGAGAGGGCGCGCTGGTCCTGTTCTCGGGCGGGCAAGATTCCACCACCTGCCTCGCCTATGCGCTGGAGCGGTTCGGCAGGGTCGAGACGCTCGGCTTCGACTACGGCCAGCGCCACCGCGTGGAGCTGGAGCGCCGCCCGGTGCTGCGCGACGCGCTCGCCGGGCTGAAGCCGGGCTGGGCCGAGCGGCTCGGCGCCGACCACACGCTCGATCTTTCCGTGCTCGGCGCGCTGTCCGAGACCGCGCTCACCCGCAACGTCGCCATCGAGATGGAGGACGGCGGGCTGCCCAACACCTTCGTGCCCGGCCGCAACATTGTGTTCCTCACCTTCGCCGCCGCGCTCGCCTACCGGCGCGGGCTGCGCCACATCGTCGGCGGCATGTGCGAGACCGACTTCTCCGGCTATCCCGACTGCCGCGACGACACCATCAAGGCGCTGCAGGTGGCGCTCAATCTCGGCATGGACCGGCGCCTCGTGCTGCACACGCCGCTGATGTTCATCGACAAGGCCGAGACCTGGGCGCTCGCGGAGCGCCTCGGCGGGCCGCCGCTGGTGGATACCATCGTGGAAGAGACGCATACCTGCTATCTGGGCGAGCGCGGGACCCGGCGGGACTGGGGCTATGGCTGCGGCGCCTGCCCGGCCTGCGCCCTTCGGGCCGACGGCTTCGCCCGCTACCGCAACACTCTGAGGAGCGCCCCGCGATGACCCGTTCCGCCCGCTTCCCGCTCACTGTGCTCGCGCTCGTCGCGCTCCTCGCCGGCGCGGCGCCAGCCGCGGCCCAGAGCTTCAGCTGCGCCACCAATACCGGGCCCGACGAGCGCGCGATCTGCGCCGATTGCGGCCTCGCCCAGCTCGATGTGAAGCTGGCTGTGATGTACGAGGTGCTCACCAAGACCTCCGGCATGGGCGTCCGCGCGGACCTGCGCGAGGCGCAGCGCGCCTGGCTCTCCACGCGCGCCGCCTGCGGCGGCAACGTCTCCTGCCTCACCGGCGCCTACCAGACGCGCATCGCCGCGCTGCAGGCTTCTCTCGACGAGTTCTATTCGCGCGGACCGTTCTGAACCGCGGCGCCAACCCACCGGAACCCGCCATGACCGCCGATCTGCGAAGCGCCGCCGACGGGCGCGCCGGTTTCCACCATGTGGAGACCTGGGTGTTCGACCTCGACAACACCCTCTATCCCGCCCGGCACGATCTGTGGGCGCAGATCGACGCGCGCATGAAGGCCTACATCACCGATCTGCTCGGCATCACGCCGGAAGAGGCCTTCACGCTGCAGAAGGACTATTACCGCCGCTACGGCACCTCGCTGCGCGGGCTGATGCTGGAGCATGGCATCGACACCGCCGCCTTCCTCGACCATGTCCACGACGTGGACCTCGCCGGCCTCGACCCCTCGCCGCGCCTCGCCGCCGCCGTCGAGGCGCTGCCCGGCCGGAAGCTGGTCTACACCAATGGCTCCGAGCGCCATGCCCGCAACGTGCTGAACAAGCTCGGCATGGGCGGCCACTTCGCGGCGGTGCACGACATCGTCGCCGCCGAGTTCCACCCCAAGCCCACGGAGGAGGCCTATCTGCGCTTTCTCCGGGCTCACGGGGTGGAGGCGCCGCGCGCCGCCATGTTCGAGGACCTCGCCCGCAACCTCGAAGTGCCGCACCGGCTCGGCATGGCCACTGTGCTGGTGGTGCCGCCCGGAGAGCGGATCGAGGCGCGCGAGAGCTGGGAGTTCGAGGGCCGCGAGGCGGCCTATGTGGACCACGTGACCGAGGATCTTGCCGGTTTTCTGGAGCAGGTTGCCGCCGCCTGAGACAGGCCCGCTCCGACAGGTTTTAGCCCAGGCGGATTGCGCGTCGGATGATTGGCCTTTACGATCCCAGGTTGAGTCATCTGTCAGAATTGCATTGGAATGGGCAATGGTCTCGCGCCGACGCGGTATCTGCATGCGAACCGGAAAGCGCGACCCGGACCTGACGTGACCCGCGAGCGCGCGGGCCGGGAATCGCGGCGAAGTGTCACATTCATTCGTCCAAAGTGCGTGCCAGTCTCCTTTCGGGGCGGCATCGGGATCGTGGCTTTCCAGAAATGACCGCTGACAGCCTGGCCTGGGTGGATCTGGTTCAGGTGCCCCTCCTGGTGGTGAACGCCGGAGACAGCCGGGTTGTGCGCGGCAATCCGCGGGCGCGGAGCCTGCTCGGCAGCGCGAGCCTTGCCGGCGATCTCTCCGACTTCCTCGGCGCCTATGCGGCCGGGCGGCTTCGGCCGCTGATCGGCGGGGAGGTGGAGGATGCCGGCGAGCTGATGCTCTATTGCCGCATGCCGGCCGGCCTTGCCACGCTCGGCTTCAGGGCGGCGCGCATTCCCGAGCAGGACCTGTGCGTTCTCACCGTCCGCTCGCTTGCGGCGGACGCGGCGACGCAGAAGCGCACCGAAGCCGGCATCGAGAATTTCGGCGTCATGCTGGAGGAGATCGTCCGCTCGCTGCCGGTGGGTGTCGAGATCTATGACGGCAACTTCCGCGAGCTGTTCTGCAACACCGTGTCCGACGAGCTGTTCGGCTACGCCTATGACGGCCAGGTGCCGCATCACGACGACTGGTGGGAGCGCGGCTTTCCCGACGACGCCGCCCGCGCCCGCGTCATCCGCGACTGGCGCGAGCGGTGCGAGAGCGTGCGCGCCGCGCCGGGCGAGGTGCAGCGGGCGGAATGGGACGTGGTCTGCCGCGACGGGCAGCAGCGCACGGTGCAGTTCCGCTTCCGCTTCATCGGCTCCAACTACATCGTGGTGTTCTGGGACGTCACCGAGCGCCGGCGCCTGGAGGAGGAGCTGCGCCATCTCGCCGGCACCGACGAGCTGACCGGCCTGCACAACCGCCGCCGCTTCTTCGAGGAGGCCGAGAACGCCTTTTCCGCCGCGCTCGCCGCGGCCACCCAATTGTCCATCCTCATGCTCGACATCGACCACTTCAAGTCGATCAACGACCGCTTCGGCCATGCCGCCGGCGACAAGGTCCTGTCCGAGGTGGCGCGGCGCTGCGCCGGCGCCCTGCGCGCCGGCGACGTCGCCGCGCGCGTCGGCGGCGAGGAGTTCGCCGTCCTCCTGCCGGCCACCGACGCCGCGGGCGCCGAGCAGGTGGCGCAGAACCTGCTCGGCGCCATCCGCCACGCGCCGGTGCGGGTGAACGGGCACGCGCTGGCGGTGCAGGCCTCCATCGGCGGCACCTTCCGCCTCGCGGGCGACCGCTCGGTGACCACATTGATCGAGCGCGCCGACCGGGCGCTCTATGCCGCCAAGGGCGGCGGCCGCGACCGGGTGGTGGTGCTGCCGCGCTTCTTCGACGAGGTGCGCCCGGCGCGGCTGCGGCTCCCGCGCAGCAAGGCGCCGGAACCGGGATGATGCCCGACGGCGCATCGGTGCGCGCGCTCGCGCCGGACGAAGCGGCGATCGCCCTCGACTGGGCCGCGCGCGAGGGCTGGAACCCCGGCCTCGCCGACGCCGGCGCCTTCCTCGCCCAGGATGCGCAGGGCTTCCTCGGCCTGTTCGCGCCGGACGGGAGCCTCGCCGCGACCATTTCCGCCGTGCGCTATGATTGCGGCTTCGCCTTTGTCGGCTTCTACATCTGCCGGCCGGACCTGCGCGGGCGCGGCCTCGGGCTGGCCCTCTGGACCGCGGCGATGGCGCGGCTCAAGGGCCGGGTGGTCGGGCTCGACGGGGTGGTCGCGCAGCAGGCGAACTATGCCCGCTCAGGCTTCGTCCTCGCCCACCGCAACGTGCGCTTCGGCGGGCCGGTGCCGGGCGGCGCCACGCTCCCGCCGGGCGCATTTTCCGGCGGCGACATCCGCCCGGTCGGTCCCGCGCTGCGCGCGGCGGTCGCGGCCTTTGACCGCGCCTGCTTCGGCTTTCCCCGGCCGGCCTTCCTCGACGCCTGGCTGAGCCCGCCGGCCGGCCGCGCCCTCGCTCTGGTCGCGGACGGGACCGTGCGCGGCTTCGGCGTGGTGCGCCGCTGCCGCGAGGGCGCCAAGATCGGCCCGCTGTTCTGCGACGACGCGGTCACCGCCCGCGCGCTCGCCTTCGCGCTGGCCCAAGCGGCGGGTGAGGTGGCGGGCGGGGTGGCGGGCGAGGGCCCGCTCTTCCTCGACGTGCCGGAACCCAACCAGGCGGGCGCGGCGCTCGCCGGCGAGCTGGGCCTTGCCCCGGTGTTCGAGACCGCCCGCATGTATCGCGGCCCGGCGCCCGCCCTTCCGCTCGACCGCATCTTCGGCATCACCAGCTTCGAGCTCGGCTGAGAAATCCGGCGCGCGCGAAAATGCTCTATGTTCGCGCGCGGGCAGGAAGGGGCGGACCGGCGACACATGACCTCGCGGCTCTACTGGATTTCCACCGGCGCGGTGCTGGCCGCCGGGCTCGGCCTGATCCTCGCCGACCCGTCCCCGCTCGTCGATGTGCGCAACGGCCTGTTCGACCTCTACCAGCGCGCCGCGCCGCGGCCCTACGACCCCGAGGCGCCGGTGAAGGTGGTGGACATCGACGACGCCTCGCTGGCGCGCGATGGCCAGTGGCCCTGGCCGCGGGCAAAGCTCGCCGCGCTGGTGGAGCGCCTTGCCGAGAAGGGCGCGGCGGCGGTGGCGTTCGACGTCACCTTCTCCGAGCCCGACCGGCTCGACCCCGCGACCCTCGCTGAGCTGCTTCCCGCCGAGGTCCGCGCGAGCGTGGTCGGTGCCCTTGCGGGCCAGGAGAGCAGCGACGCCCTCTTCGCCCGCGCGCTCGGCACCCTGCCCTCGGTGCTCGGCGCGGTTCTGACCGGATCCGGGACGGAGGCCGCGCTGCCGGCGAAATGGGGGATCGCGGCGGCGGGCGACGACCCGCTCGCCTTCCTGCCGCGCTTTCCCGCCGTGGTGGCGCCCCTGCCGGCCCTGGCGCAGGCGGCGGCCGGCATCGGCGTGCTCAACTGGCTGCCCGACCGCGACCAGGTGGTGCGCCGGGTGCCGCTGCTGCTGGGCCTCGGCAACGAGGTGGTGCCGAGCCTCGCCGCCGAGGCGCTGCGGGTGGCGCAGGGCGCCTCCACTTATGTGGTGCTGTCCTCCAACGCATCCGGCGAGCAGGCGTTCGGCGCGTCCACCGGCATCGTCGCGGTGAAGATCGGCGCCGTGGAGGCACGCACCGACGCGCAGGGCGAGGTCCGGGTGCGCTTCTCGCCCTCCGATCCGCGCCGCTTCGTGCCGGCCCATGCGGTGCTCGACGGCACGGCGGACCGCGCGGCGCTGGAGGGCCGCATCATCCTCGTCGGCACCAGCGCGGCGGGACTCAAGGACACGCGGGCGACGCCGCTCGACGCCGCGGTCGCCGGCGTCGAGATCCAGGCCCAGCTGATCGAGCACCTGGTGGCGGGTGCGAACCTCGTGCGGCCCGACTGGGCGCGCGGCGCCGAGCTGGTGCTGGCGGCGGCGCTCGGCCTGCTGCTGGCGCTCGCGCTCCCGCGGGTGCCGCCGCTGGTGGCCGGGCTCGGCGGATTGGCACTGGTGGCGGGGCTCGGCGCGGCCTCGTTCCTCGCCTTCACCCGGCTCGACCTGCTGATCGATCCCCTGGCGCCCGGCGCAACGGCGCTCGCGGTCTATCTGGTGGGCGTGTTCGCGCTCTACCGCGAGGAGCAGCGCCAGAAGAAATGGGTGCGCTCTGTGTTCGGCCGCTTCGTGTCGCCGAACGTGGTGTCGAAGCTCGCCGCCGATCCCTCGCGCCTGGTGCTCGGCGGCGAGACGCGCCAGATCACCATCCTGTTCTGCGACCTGCGCGACTTCACCACCTTGTCCGAGACCATGGACGCGCAGGCGCTCACGCGCTTCATGCACGCTTACCTCACGCCCATGACCGAGGTGGTGCTGGCCCATGGCGGCACCATCGACAAATATATCGGCGACGCCATCATGGCGTTCTGGAACGCCCCGCTGGACGATCCCCACCACGCCCGCAACGCCACATTGTGCGCCCTCGCCATGAGCGCCCGGCTCGATGCGCTCAACGTCGAATGGCGCGTCCAGGCGGAGCGGGAGGGGCGGCCCTACCACCCGGTGCGCTGCGGCATCGGCCTCGCCACCGGGCCGTGCTGCGTCGGCAATCTCGGCTCCGACCAGCGGCTGGAATATTCCTGCCTCGGCGACGACGTGAACCTCGCCTCGCGCATCGAGGGCGCCACCAAGGGCCTGCGCACCGACATCCTCGTGTCCCAGGCGACGCGGGACGCCGCGCCCGGCCTCGCCTTCCTGGAGGCGGACGAATTGACGCTGAAGGGCAAGACCAAGGCGAGCCGGCTCCACCTTGTGGCGGGCGACGCCGCCTTCGCCGGCTCGCCCGGCTTCGAGGCCCTGGCCCGGCGGCATGGCGCGCTGGTGGATGCGCTGGACCGCGGCGACGCCGGGCAGGCGCGGCTTCTGGCGGACGACCTCCGCCAGACCGCCCCCGCGCGTCTCACCCGCTTCTATGGCCTGTGCCTGGAGCGGGCGGCCGCGACGGTGGCGGCAGCCCAGGATTGAGCACCCACAAGGGATTTCCGCTTCTTTGGGTGCCGATCCATCCGTTGCGGCCGTGTTAATTTTTCCCTAGGAAAATAAAACCGCTCTGATTATTGTCCCGGCTAAGGAAGCGTGATTTCTTCCCGCTTGTATCGAAGCGCGGGCGGCCTCACCATAGGTTCGGGTTTACTGGGAGGCATGTCATGCGAGGACTGAAGATCGCCTTGGCGCTCGCCTTGGCGCTGAGTGTGTCCGCCTGTTTCGAAGGGGCGCAGGGCCCGGCCGGTCCCGCCGGCCCCGCAGGTCCGGTCGGCGCCGCGGGCGCGGCGGGTCCCACCGGCCCTGGCGGACCTGCCGGTCCCGCAGGCCCCACGGGTCCCGCCGGTCCGACCGGGCCTGCCGGCCCGGCCGGTCCCCAGGGTCCGGCGGGTGCGCCCGGCGCCTCGGCCGCCGCCGGCATCATGCTGCGCGCCAGCGCCTGCCCGGCCGCGGGCTGCCGCGCGAGCTGCGAGACCGGCGAGAGCTTCATCAGCGGCTATTGCGTGAACGACCAGCGCGGCCTCCAGCACATCGGCGTCATCTCCGCCCAGGAGGGCAAGACCGAGGTGGAGTGCCTGCACCCGGTCAAGCAGGTGGTCGCGGTCTGCCTGAAACCGTGAGCGCATCCCGCTCCGCCCGCCGTGCGGGGGGAGCGGGCCATGGCGAAGACTCCTTCCGGCCAGCCTTTGCCGGCCGGAAGGGCATCAGCCGCGCCGGCGCAGGATCTTGAGGCGCCCCAGCAGCTCGGCCACCGCCTCTGGCGGCAAATGCGCGATCTCGCGGGCGATGAGGTTGGCGAGCTCTGTCGCCTGGGGCGAGAGGCCGGCGGTATCCACCGTCACCTTGGGATGCGACACCTCGGCGAGGCGCGCCAGGTCCTCGGCCTCGTCCCAGATCACGTTGAAAAAAGCGATCACGCGCTGCACCAGCGCCCAGGTGGGCCGGCCGCGCCGGCCGTTCTCCAGTGCCGAGAGATAAGTGGGGCTGACGCCGATGGCATGCGCCATCTGCGTCAGCGTCACGCCCTTCTCGGCGCGCAGATCGCGCACGCGGCGTCCGAACGGCGTCATGGCCGCCTTCCTCCCTCAGGGGCGAGAGCCCGAACCGGGATGGAAGCCGATTCGCGCCCGGCGGACAAAGCCGCGCGCGATCCTCTCAGACGAAACGGATGGCAGGATCGGAAGGCGAAGGCTCCGGCCCCAGGGTGCGGGGCCGGAGCCGAACGTTCGAGCGCCGCGCGAGCGCGGGCGGACGCGATCAGGCCCAGGAGCCGTCGTCGTCGCCGCCCCAGTCGCCGCCTTCGTCCTGGGCGAAGTCCTGTCCGCCCTGATCCTGGCCCTGGTCCGCGTTCCAAAAATTCTCCTCGGCCGCGGGCTGGCCGCCGAGCGCGTTCTGGGCATCGGCGCCGAGATCGGTGCCGCCGGCGCCGGCGTCGGACTTCGGCAGTTCCGCGGCGGCGGCCTGCGCCACCGGGCCGGACCCGCCCGCCATCATGTTCTTGATGCCGTCATAGAGCAGCGCGCCGCCGGCGACGCCCGCCGCGGTGGCCAGCGCCCCCTGGAGGAAGCCGCCGCCACCGAAGCCGCCGCGCTGCGGCGCCGCCGGCTGGCCCCACGGACCCGGCTGGCCCTGCTGGGCATAGCCCGGCTGCTGGCCGTAGCTGGGCGGCACGCCCATGGGCTGCTGGCCGTAAGGCTGGCCGGAGGCGACGCGTGCCCCGGCCGAAGGCACCGACGAACGGGCCCCCCCGAACAGGCCGCCCAGGAAGCCGCCGCTCGACTGCGGCGGCGGCTCCACGGCCGCGCGCGCCTGCGCCTCCAGCTCCTGGACCCGGGCATAGGCCTGCTGGAGCGCGTGCTCCTGCACCAGCACGGTCTGGGCGAGGGCATAGGGCGCGTGGGGTGCCTCGGCGAGGCGGCGCGCGATCAGCGCCTCCGCCTCCGCGTCCCGCGGCTGGTTCTCGATGCCGCGCATGCGGTCGAACAGGCCGTCGATCAGGGCACGTTCCTCGGGGTTCATTTCCGTCTCCGGTGAGGTTGACGCAACCCATATGAGGACGCCTTCCAGGCGCCGGAAGGGCGGCTGGATGAATTTTTCGTAACGTTACGTAAGGTCCGCCGGGACATCCCAAACCGCCGTCATGGCCAGATTCGACCGGAGCGTCCCTGTGTCATGTCCGGGACAGCGGGCAGCACCCATGGGCCCTCCGATCAAGTAGAGGGCGACGGGGGCAGGGAATACGAAGGGGAAACCTATCACCCCGTCATGCCCCGGCTTGTCCGGGGCATCCACCCAGCGGCCAGGCCGGCGCTTCACTTCCGGCCGCCCTCCAGCGGCCTGGTGGATCCCCCGGACAAGCCGGGGGATGACGCCGACGAATGGCGTGACAGGGTGGGAGCGGGAGAACCGCCTACATCCCTCTCCCGCCCTGCGCCCGGCCGCGGAATGGGACCTATTCGGCCGCGTCGGCGCCCGCCTTGTCCGCCGGCGCCGAGGCGACGCCGAAGCGGCGCGCCACATAGTCTTCCACCAGCTGGCGGAACTCGGCCTGGATGTTCGCCCCGCGCAGCGTCACCGCCTTCTTGCCGTCGATGAAGACCGGGGCGGACGGGGTCTCGCCGGTGCCGGGCAGCGAGATGCCGATGTCGGCGTGCTTGCTCTCCCCTGGCCCGTTCACGATGCAGCCCATCACCGCCACGTTCAGCGTCTCGACGCCGGGATAGCTCTGCTTCCACACCGGCATGCGCTCGCGGATCATGGTCTGCACGCTCTGCGCCAGCTCCTGGAACACCGTGGAGGTGGTGCGCCCGCAGCCGGGACAGGCGGCCACCAGCGGCACGAAGGTGCGCAGGCCCATGGTCTGCAGGATCTCCTGCGCCACCTGGACCTCCAGCGTGCGATCGCCGTTCGGCTCGGGCGTCAGCGACACGCGGATGGTGTCGCCGATGCCTTGCTGGAGCACCACGCCCATGGCGGTGGAGGAGGCGACCACCCCCTTCGAGCCCATGCCGGCCTCGGTGAGGCCGAGATGCAGCGCATAGTCGGAGCGGCGCGACAGCTCGGAATAGACCGCGATCAGGTCCTGCACCGCCGAGACCTTGGCGGACAGGATGATGCGGTTGCGCGGCAGGCCGATTTCCTCGGCCAGCGCCGCCGAAAGCAACGCCGAGCGCACCAGCGCCTCGCGCGTCACCGCGCGCGCCTCGGCGGGCTTCGGCAGGCGGGCGTTCTCGTCCATCAGCGTGGTGAGCAGCTCCTGGTCGAGCGAGCCCCAATTGGCCCCGATGCGCACCGGCTTGTCGTGGCGGATGGCGGTCTCGACGATGGCGGCGAACTGCCGGTCCTTCTTGTCGCCGAAGCCGACATTGCCGGGATTGATGCGGTATTTGCCCAGCGCCTCGGCGCAGGCGGGATGATCGGCGAGCAGCTTGTGGCCGATATAATGGAAGTCGCCGACGATGGGCACGTCGATGCCCATGCGCAGCAGCTTCTCCTTGATGTGGGGCACCGCGGCCGCCGCCTCGTCGCGGTCCACCGTGATGCGCACCAGCTCGGAGCCGGCGCGGGCGAGCGCCGCCACCTGCCGCACGGTGCCATCGATGTCCGCGGTGTCGGTGTTGGTCATGGACTGGACCACCACCGGCGCGCCGCCGCCCACCATCACCTTGCCGACGGGAACGCCCACGGTCAGCCGCCGCCCGGCGGGGCCGGCCTGGAGCAGGTCGTCGGGAACCACGGGAGCGCTGTCGGTCATGGCGGACGTCATGGAGCGAAACCTCGGGCCGGTGCTCGGGTCCGGCGCGCGCGCATGCGGCGGGCCGGCGTGTTCGAGGTAGGCGCGGGCCGGGCGGGCGTCAACTGCCGCGCACCGAAAGAGGCGGCCCGGTCACGCGCAGGTTGCGGCATTCCGGCGCCACTTCGGCAAATCCGGGGCAACCGCCGCCAAACCCGGAAACCTCCGGTCACCAATTGGAAAAGCTTTGTCTCGGCAGCAACCTATTTCGGACGCAGCCGCCTGGAATCCTCCGTGCCGTGGGCAATGAAAACCTGCGGTCGATGCGGCGGCCGGCCATGCGAGGTGGGTGCGATGGAGTCTTGCCGGTCGTCGACGGATGTGTCGGAAACCCCGCCGCCCGCTCCCCGCCGGGAGCGGCTGGCGTTCCTTTCGCTGCCAGATATCCGGCGGCTCAAGCGGAACATGCCCTGGCGGGTGCTCACCGCCGCCGCCATCGTCGGCGCGGCGGCCTATGCGGCGAGCCAGTTCCCGCTGCGCCAGCGGCTGCGGCTCCAGGCCCAGCTGACCGCCCTGTTCACGCAGGCGCCGGTTCTGCTGGTGGGCGACAGCATCACCTACCAGGCGGGCCCCGGCCAGCTGTGCGGGGCCGAGGTGTTCAACGCCGCGGTGCCGGGAGACCGCGTCGCCGACCTCGTGGCGGACGCGCCGGACTATGCCCGCCAGCTTGCCGCCACCCGGGTGGTGATCGCCGTGGGCGTGAACGATGCCTGGCCGAACCACCGCGACCTCGACGGCTGGATCGCCGACTATCGCCGCCTCGTCGCCCACTATGCCGGGCGCGAGCTGGTGCTGGTGGAGATCAACCCGCCCGACATGACCATGCCGCTGTTCGTGCAGCGGCTCGATTTCGGCTTCATCGCCGGCGCCAACGCCGCGATCCGGGAGATCGCCGCCGAAACCGGCGCCCGGCTGGTGCCGGCTCCGGTCCGGGTCAAGACCCGCGACGGGCTGCATCCCACCCCGGCCGGCGCCGATCTGTGGCGCGCGCGCCTGACCATGGCGACCTGCGGCTGAGCGCGATCCGCGGCCCCGGCGCCTCAGTCCGTCGCGTCGGACGCCTCGCGGCAGCGGGCGCACCGGCCGGCGATCTCCAGCACCCGCTGGCGTGGCGTGAAGCCCGAGGCGCGCGCCGCCCAGGCGAGGTCGCGCCCCACCGCATGGGAGGACACCTCCTTGGTCAGCCCGCACTGCTCGCAGATGAGGAACACCACCACCTCGTCCGCCGCGTCGTGCGCATGGGCGCAGGCGAGGAAGGCGTTGCGGCTCTCGATGCGGTGGGCGAGGCGCTCGGCCACCAGGAAGTCGAGCACCCGGTAGACCGACATGGGCGGCACGCTCTCGCCTTCGCGGGCGAGGCGCTCGACGATCTCGTAGGCGCCGAGCGGCACGTGGCTCTCGGCCAGGATGCGCATGACGTTTCGCCGCAGGGGCGTGAGTCGCAGCCCCTTGTCGGCGCAGCGCGCCTCCATGCGCGCCACCGCCCCCGCCACGCACTGGGCGTGGTCATGGTCGTGCTCGGCGTGCGGAACCGGATGAACGCTCACGGACATGCCGCAAATATAGGCGAACGCGCGCCTGCCGCCATAGGGCAATCGCCGCCTTGCGCTTCACGTACGAGCGTGGGCATGCTCGGCGCCGCCGGCGCGTCGCGTGACAGCAGCGTCACACCGCTTCGGTACATCGGACAGCCGTGCACGGCCGGATCACGCCGCGCCATTCTGAGGGAAAAGCCATGCTGAAGGGAAAGGTCGCCGTCGTCACGGGGTCCACCAGCGGGATCGGGCTCGCTTATGCGCGCGCCTTCGCCAAGGAAGGCGCGAACATCGTCATCAACGGCCTCGGTGACGCCGCCGCGATCGAGAAGGAACGCGCGGCGATCGAGAGCGACTTCGGCGTGAAGTGCGCCTATTCCCCGGCCAACATGCTCAAGGCTGACGAGATCGAGGGCATGGTCCGCCTTGCCGAGACCACCTTCGGCTCCTGCGACATCCTCGTGAACAATGCCGGCATCCAGCATGTGGCGCCGATCGAGGACTTCCCGATCGACACCTGGAACATGATCATCGCCATCAACCTGTCGGCGGCGTTCTTCGCCATGCGCGCGGCCATCCCCGGCATGAAGGCGCGCAAGTGGGGCCGCATCATCAACACCGCCTCGGCGCACGCGCTCGTCGCCTCGCCCTTCAAGTCGGCCTACGTCTCCGCCAAGCACGGCATCGCAGGCCTCACCAAGACCGCGGCGCTGGAGACCGCCACCTTCGGCATCACCTGCAACGCCATCTGCCCCGGCTATGTGTGGACGCCCCTGGTGGAGAAGCAGATCCCCGACACCGCCAAGGCGCGCGGCATCTCCGAGGAGGAGGTGAAGAAGAACGTGATGCTGGCGGCCCAGCCCACCAAGGAGTTCGTTACCGTCGAGGAGGTGGCCGCGCTCGCCGTGTTCCTGTGCTCGGAGAACGCCCGCTCGATCACCGGCTCGATGCAGCAGATCGACGGCGGCTGGGTCGCGGAATGAGAGGCGCGGCGGGGCGCCGGGCCGGCCCATGAGCCGCGCCGGCGCCCGGCGCATCTCGCTCGCGCTCCAGGGCGGGGGCGCCCACGGCGCCTTCACCTGGGGCGTGCTGGACCGTCTGCTCCAGGAGGAGAGCCTTTCCGTCTCCGGCATCTCCGGCACCAGCGCCGGGGCCATGAACGCGGTGGTGCTGGCCTCGGGCCTCGCCAAGGGCTCGGAGAGCGGCGAGAGCGGCGCCGACGCGGGGGAGGCGCGGCGCGCGCTCGCCCAGTTCTGGCGCGACGTCTCGCGCGACGGGCGCATGTCGCCGCTTCAGCGCACCGCCTTCGACCGGCTGCTCGGCAACTGGTCGCTGGCGCGCAACCCGGCCTATCTCGCCTTCGAGGTGGCCTCGCGCTTCTTCTCGCCCTACGACCTCAACCCGCTGAACATCAATCCGCTGCGCGAGATCATCGACGCGCACGTGGACTTCGAGGCGATCCGCGCCTCGCAGGTGGCGGTGTTCATCTCCGCCACCAACGTGCACACCGGCCGCGCCCGCATCTTCGACCACAGGGAGATGACCGCCGACGCGGTGATGGCCTCGGCCTGCCTGCCGTTCCTGTTCCAGGCGGTGGAGATCGACGGCGTGCCCTATTGGGACGGCGGCTACATGGGCAACCCGCCGCTGGTGCCGCTCTACGAGAAGGCGGAAGCCGACGACATCATCCTGGTGCAGATCAACCCGGTGGCGCGCGAGACCACGCCGCGCACCGCGGCCGAGATCCAGAACCGTATCAACGAGATCACCTTCAACGCCTCGCTGCTGGCGCAGCTGCGCTTCATCGACCAGGCGGCGAAGCTGATCGACCAGGGCTTCATGAGCCGCCTGACGCTGGGCGGGTCCAGCTTCCGCCGGGTGCGCCTGCACCGCATCGGCGGCGCCGACCAGCTCGCGAAGCTGGACGCCACCTCCAAGCTCAATGCGGAATGGGGCTTCCTCCAGCACTTGCGCGACCTCGGCCGCGCCGCGGCCGAGGACTTCCTGGAGACGCACGGCGCCGACATCGGCCGGCGCTCGACCCTGGACCTGAGGCTGGAATTCGCCGACTGAGCGATCAGCCGCGCGAATCCTTCCTCGCCTGCGCCACCGCCACGAACTTGGTGACACGCCCCGCCTCGCCGGCGGCGCCGATGGGATCGATGCGGGTGCGCTCCTTGGGGCGCATACCCTTGTTGGCGCGCGGCAGGGTGGCCGGGCGGGTGGCGCGCTTGGAATCGCGCTTCAGCTCCAGGGCGCGGTGCGCGTTCGCCACCAGCTCGGAGCGGGACTCCTCGGCCTCGCGCCGCTTCACCTCGCGCCGGGCGCGGGTGAGGGCGTCGTTCAGCACCGAGGCCTTCTGGCGGTTGCCGGAATCGGCCTTGTCATAGGCCGCCTCGCCGCGCCCGCCCTTGCCGCGCATGGCCCGGCGCTGGTTGTTGGCGATCGTGAGCGCGCGCTCGCGGCGCTCGCGCAGGTGGCGCACCAGGGCATGAAGGTCGGCGTCGGACAGCATGCCGATGGCCGGCTGGCGGGTCTGGTCGACGAAGCCCAGTTCGTCGACGGTGAGCACGCGCTGCTCGGTCTTGCGGGGATGGGCCATCTTCTTCCTCCGTTGCGTGGCTTGAATTGCCTGGCTTGATCGGCGCGGCGCGCGCACCATGTTGAACCAGAACGCTATTTCACCCGAATGCGTCGGCCTTAAGACGGCCGGCGGTGGGAGGGGGTGGCGCATGAGCGCAGACCATGTGCCGGCCGTGTTCCAGGCCGGCGGCGCACGCATCGAGGTCATGGTGGGCGACATCACCGCCCTCGCACTCGATGCCATCGTGAACGCCGCCAATTCCACGCTGCTGGGCGGCGGCGGGGTGGACGGGGCGATCCACCGCGCCGCCGGGCCGGAGCTTCTGGTCCATTGCCGCACGCTCGGCGGCTGCCCCACGGGCGAGGCGCGCCTCACTCCCGGCTTCCAGCTGAAGGCACGGCACGTGATCCACACCGTGGGGCCGGTCTGGCAGGGGGGCGGGGCGGGAGAGGATGGCCTGCTGGCGCGCTGCTACCGGGAAAGCCTCGCCCTCGCCGAGGCGGCGCGTCTCGGCTCCATCGCCTTCCCCGCCATCTCCACCGGGGTCTACGGCTTTCCGGCCGAACGGGCGGCGCCGCTTGCGGCGGCGGCCGTGCTCGACCATGTTCGCGCACGGCCGCTCGTGACGCGCGTCGTGTTCTGCTGCTTCTCGCAAGGCTCCGCGAACCTGCACCATGCCGCCCTCCGCGCCCAAGGCCTCAAGCCCATCGACCTCGAGCCCCACCCCCTCGATCCGTGAGGACCAGCCGCCGCCGGTGCCGATCCTGCACCGCGACGGCATGATGCTGATCGTCGACAAGCCGGCGGGCCTGCCGGTGCACAAGGGGCCGAAGGGCGGCGAGACGCTGGCGGACCATCTCGACGCCTTGCGCTTCGGCCTGCCCCGCACGCCCGAGCTGGCGCACCGGCTCGACAAGGACACCTCCGGCTGCCTGGTGCTCGGCCGCCATCCCAAGGCGCTGGCGCTGCTCGGCAAGCTGTTCGCCTCCGGCGCGGTGGACAAGACCTATGTGGCGCTCACCCAGGGCGCGCCGGCCGCGGACGAAGGCCGCATCGACCAGCCGCTGGCCAAGCGCTCGCCCCATCGCGGCTGGTGGATGCAGGCGGTGCCCAAGGGAACGGCAGGGGCGCAGGAGGCGATCACCGACTTCAGGGTGCTGCACCGGGGCGATCATCTGAGCGTGGTCGCGCTCTCCCCGGTCACGGGGCGCACCCACCAGTTGCGCGCCCACCTCGCCCATCTCGGCTGCCCGATCCTCGGCGACGCCATCTATGGCGGCGCCTCGCGCCTGCCGGGCGGGCCGATGCTGCATCTGCATTCGCGGCGCATCGCCGTGCCGCTGGCGAAGAGCGGGCCCGCCGTTACGGCAACCGCCCCTTTGCCGCCGCATATCTGCGCCAGCCTTCAGGTGCTCGGCCTGGTGCCGGAGGAGATCGGCGCGGCGGCCGACCGGTGGGCGCAGACGCAGGAGCAGGTCCCGCGCTCCGCCTGACCCATATGTGAAGGCCCGCCTCGGCGGCTCCGGCTGGCCCGCTCCTTGCTACGTGTTAAGGTTGTCGATCTGGGCTGTCGCCGGACGCCGCTCCGCGCCGATGCAGCGTGATGGAGGTTGCGTGACCACGCCTCGCGAGAACAAGCATTCGCGCCGCCGGGCCGAGGGCCCCGAGGGCCTGCTCGCCAAGGCGGTGGAGCGGGCGCGCCTGGTCATCGCCTGGGAGCGGGCGTGGCCGATCCTGGTGCGCATCGCCGTGGTGGTGGCGGCCTTCCTCGCGGTCTCGTGGGCCGGCCTTTGGCTGGCGCTGCCGGTTTATGGCCGCGCCGCGGGCGTCGCACTGTTCGCACTGGCGTTGGGTTTCGCGGCCTGGCCGCTGCTCGCCTTCGCTTGGCCGACCCGCAGGGATGCCATCGCCCGTCTTGACCGCAAGAGCGCGCTCGCCCACCGGCCCGCCACCGCCATCTCCGACGCGCTCGCCACGAAGCCGGACGACGCCGTCGGCACCGCTCTGTGGCGCGCCCACCTCGTCCGCGCCATGGCCGCGGCGCGCACGCTCGATCCCGGCGTGCCGGTGCCGGGCGTGCCGGCCAAGGACCCGCGCGGCCTGCGCGCGCTGGCGCTGCTCGCCGTCATCGCCGCCTTCTTCTTCGCCGCCGGCGACCGGGCCGGGCGCATCGGCGCCGCCTTCGACTGGCGCGGTATCGCGCCGGCCTCGCCCTATCGGCTCGACGCCTGGGTGGACCCGCCCGGCTATACCGGCCGCGCGCCCATGGTGCTGCCCGGCCTGCGCTCGGACGACCCGGCCTCGCTCAACGCTTTGGCGCTCCAGGTGCCGAGCGGCAGCATCCTGGTGGTGCGCGCCTCCGGCATCGACACCGAGGCGCTCAAGCTCGACGGCGGCATCGCCGAGGAAAAGCCGGAGGCTGCGGCCGAGAGTGCGGACAAGGAGGCCGTGAAGGAGGCGAGGCCCGCCGGCCCCGCGCGCGCCGAACGGCGCTTCGTGATCCGCGAGAATGCGGACGTCTCCTTCCTCGGCCCGGACCAGCGCCGGCTGATGTGGCACTTCAAGGTGCAGCCCGACACGCCGCCCTCCATCGCCTTCGCCAAGGACCCGCAGGTGGGCCTGCGCAACACCACCGTGCTGTCCTACCGGGTGGAGGACGATTACGGGATCAAGGAGGCCGACGCGGTCCTGGTGCCGGCGCCGCCCGAGCCGTCCTTCTTCCCCCGTCCCGGCGCGAACACGGCCAAGGCGGCGCCGAAGCCTCTGGTGCCGGCGCCCGAGGTGAAGCTCACCCTGCCCTCCAGCGGGCGCTCCGGAGCCGCCCAGACGACGAAGGACCTCGTCGCCCATCCCTGGGCCGGCGCCAATGTCGCCATCACGCTCAAGGCCAAGGACGAGGCCGGCAACGAGAGCGTGAGCGAAACCAAGACCTTCCGCCTGCCGCAGCGGGCCTTCACCAAGCCGCTCGCGAAGGCGCTGGTGGACGAGCGCCGACGCCTCGCGCTCGACCCCTCGAACCGCCGCCGGCTGGTGAACGTGCTCACCGCGCTGACCGACGAGCCGCAGAAGTTCAAGCCCGACATGGGCGAGTATCTCGGCCTGCGCACCGGCCTCGCCATGGCGCGCGGCGCCCGCAACGACGAGGACCTGCGCGCGCTGGTCGACTATCTGTGGGACATGGCCGTGCGCATCGAGGACGGCACCCTCACCGACGCCGAGCGGGCGCTGAAGGCGGCCCAGGAGGCGTTGCGCGACGCGCTGGAGCGTGGCGCCAGCGACGAGGAGATCCGCCGGCTGACGCAGGACCTGCGCGCCGCCATGGAGCGCATGATGCGCCAGATGGCTGAGCAGGCCATGCGCGACCGCGGCGCCAACGACCGCCCGCTGGACCAGAACACCCGCATCATGCGGCCGCAGGACCTGCAGAAGATGCTGGACCGCATCGAGGACCTCGCCCGCTCCGGCAACAAGGACGCGGCGCGCGAACTGCTCGACCAGCTCCAGGCGATGATGGAGAACATGCGCCCGGGCAACCGCCAGGCCGGGCAGCAGGGCCAGCAGCAGCAGAGCGAGCTGGGCGCCATGATCCAGGAGCAGCAACGCCTGCGCGACCGCACCTTCCGCCAGGGTCAGCAGCAGGGCCAGCAGCAGGGACAACAGGGCCAGCGCGGGCAACGCGGCCAGCAGGGGCAGCAGGGTCAACAAGGCCAACAGGGCGAAGGCGGCGAGGGGCAGGAGGGCTTCGACCAGCTCCAGCAGGGCCAGCAGGACCTCAGGCGCCGCCTCGGCCGCGTGCTCGACCAGATGCGCCGCATGCAGCCCGGCCAGCAGGGGCAGCAAGGCCAGGGGCAGCAAGGCGACGGCGGCCAGGGCCAGGACGACATGGCGCGCGCCGGCGACCAGCTCGGCCGCGCCGAGCAGGCCATGCGCGAGGCCGAGGAGGCGCTCGGCCGCGGCGACGGCCAGGGCGCGCTCGATGCCGAGGGCCGCGCGCTCCAGGCGCTGCGGCAGGGCGCCCAGTCGCTGGCCCAGGCCCAGCAGGGCAACGATCGCGGCCCCGGCCCGGGCGGCCCGGGCGAGGACGCGGCCCAGCGCGTCGACCCGCTCGGCCGGCCGCTGCGCAGCCAGGACTATGGCGACGACTTCACCGTGAAGGTGCCCGACGAGGTGGACGCCCAGCGCGCCCGCCGCGTGCTGGAGGAGCTGCGCCGCCGCTTGGAACAGCCCCTGCGCCCGCAGATCGAGCTGGATTATCTGGAGCGCCTGCTGAAGGGGCTGTGAGCCGGCGGCCCGCTTCGGCGACCCGAGGGCGCCGCAGCCGCGCCCGGCCGAAGTCAGTGAAGGGGACGGAGCGGACGGTGACAAAGAAGCCCCGCGGCATCCGCCCTCACCGCCGTCGTGCTTCGGCTCGACCGGAGCATCCACACCACCTCCCGGCGTTTCGCCCGGCCGCAGGATAGGCCCTCGGGTCAAGCCCGAGGGCGACGGCGGGGAGGGGGAGGCGGCGGCGGTTGGCGCCGGAGCGGGGGGGGGCCAGCAAAAAGACGGGGGCGGCGTCCCAAGCGGAGCGCGGCGAAACACCCAGTCGTACCCCATCCCAAACCACCGTCATGCCCCGGCTCGTCCGGGGCATCCACCGTGCCGCATGCGGGCGCCTGAACGCGAAGCGCGGGCTGGCCGCTGCGTGGATCCCCCGGACGAGCCGGGGGATGACGGCGGTGTGGCGATTGAGCGGGCGCTGCCGGCTCCCGGCCACCGTCATGCTCCGACTTGATCGGAGCATCCACGCGACCTTGCCGTCTTGCCGGCCGCGGGATGGACCCTCCGATCAAGTCGGAGGGCGACGGCGGGAAGGGAAATGATGGCGGCAAACGGCGGGGAGGGGCGCTGAAAGCGTTCTCCAACCTCCTCAGCCGACCCGCCTCAAGTCGCCCACTCCGTCGAGTTCCTCTCCGCCGACGCTCGGTGGCCCCCTCTCTACGGCCCCCTCAATCGAGCCCCAGCCTGCGGCAGAGGTCGTCCAATTGATCGAGGCTGGCATAGAGGATGCGCAGCTCGCCGGCCTCGCCCTTGCCGGCGATGGCGACCGTGAGGCCGAGCGCGTCGGCGAGGCGCTTCTCCAGCGCCCGCACGTCCGCCGACTTCACCTCCGGCGCACCCTTGGCGGACGCCGCGCCCCCGCCCTTGCCGGCGAGCCGGCCTTCGACTTCGGCGCGCACCTTTGCGAGCGCCTCAACGTCACGCACGTTGAGGCCCTTCTCCACCACCTCGCGGGCGACGCGCTCGGCATCCGGCACGCCGAGCAGCGCACGGGCGTGGCCGGCGGTGAGGCGCCCGTCCGCCAGCATGGCCTTCACGCCCTCGGGCAGCTTCAGCAGGCGCAGGGTGTTGGCGATATGGCTGCGGCTCTTGCCGATCACCTTGGCGAGTTCCGCCTGGGCATAGTCGAACTCGGCCATCAGCGCCTCGTAGCCCAGCGCCTCTTCCACCGGGTTGAGGTCGGCGCGCTGGACGTTCTCGATGATGGCGATCTCCAGCGCCTCGCGGTCGGTGAGGTCGAGCACCACCACCGGCACATCGTGCAGCCCGGCGCGCTGGGCCGCGCGCCAGCGCCGCTCGCCGGCGACGATCTCGAAGCTGTTGGGGCCGGTGAGCGGGCGCACGACGATGGGCTGGATGATGCCCTTCTCGCGGATCGAGGCGGTCAGCTCCTCCAGCCCCTCCTCCATGAAGGCGCGGCGCGGATTGCGCGGGTTCGCCCGCACGTGCTCGATCGGCACCCGCCGGGGGCCGCCGCCCGCGCGCCCGGGAGCGCCGGCGCGCGGGACCGGCGCGTCGTTCGCATCCCCGATCAGCGCCGCAAGGCCCCGGCCGAGCCGGGAGCGCGTCTCATCCGCCATGGACTAAATTCCTATTCCTGGTGCGGGGTGGGCGTCAGGCCGCGGCCTGGGCGCGGGCGGCGCGCTCGCGCTGGATCACCTCGGAGGCGAGGCGCAGATAGGCCTGCGAGCCGACGCACTTGAGGTCGTAGAGCAGCACCGGCTTGCCGTAGGACGGCGCCTCGGACACCCGCACATTGCGCGGGATTACGGTCTCGTAGACCTTGTCGCCCATGAATTGCCGCACGTCCTGCACCACCTGGTCGGAGAGGTTGTTGCGCGCGTCGTACATGGTCAGCACGATGCCGTGGATGGTGAGGTTCGGGTTCAGCCCGGTGCGCACCTGCTCCACGGTCTTGAGCAATTGGGAGAGGCCCTCCAGCGCGAAGAACTCGCACTGCAGCGGCACCAGGATGGCATCCGCCGCCGCCATGGCGTTCACCGTCAGCAGCGAGAGCGAGGGCGGGCAGTCGATCAGCACATAGGAATAGGAAGGCCCGGTCGTGTCGGCGGCGAGCGCCTCCAGCGCCGCGCGCAGGCGGAAGGCGCGGTCGCGCGCGGAGGCGATCTCCAGCTCCACGCCCGAGAGGTCGAGCGTCGCCGGGGCCACGTGCAGCGCGGGAACGCCGGTCTCCATCACGGTCTCGCGCAGGGTCGCCTCGCCCACCAGCACGTCATAGGTGGAGAGGTTGCGCGCGCGCCGGTCGATGCCGAGCCCGGTGGAGGCGTTGCCCTGGGGATCAAGGTCCACCACCAGCACGCTCTCGCCGATGGCGGCCAGCGCCGTGCCGAGATTGATGGCGGTGGTGGTCTTGCCGACGCCGCCCTTCTGGTTGGCGAGCGCGAGCACGCGCGGCGGCGCGCCGGCGCCCCGGTCGGAGAGCGGGGAGATGATGGTCTCGGTCATGGCCTGTTCCTTGGCGCCCGATGGCGGGCAGATGCCTGACGTGCAGGTGCCGGGCGTGCGGGTGCCTGGCGTGTGGTGTCCAAGCCGGCGTCCACGACGGGCGCCTCTCGTCTCGCCGACCGCACCACCAGGATCCGCCCGTCGGGATCGCTGAGGCTCGGCGCGAGGTCGATATCGAGTGTCCAGCCTTTGCGTGCCTCGGTCAATTCGCGTTCGGCATCGCGGCCCTTGGGAAACAGGCCGAGCGCCCCCGCGGCGAGGAAGGGGGCTGCGAGGTCGAGCAGCTTCGGCAGGGGCGCGAGGGCGCGGGCGGAGACCACGTCGGTTCCGGGCGCGAGCGTCGCGGACACGTCCTCGATGCGCCGGGCCGCAACCTCCACCGGCAGCGCAGCGTGCCGCGCCGCCTCGCGCAGGAAGGCGGCCTTGCGGGTGTCGGATTCCACCAGAACCACCCGCGCGCCTTCGCGCTCGGCCATCACCGCCGCGGCCACGAGGCCCGGGAAGCCGCCGCCCGAGCCGAGGTCAACCCAGCGCCGCGCCGTTGCAGGAACATGGTTAACGAGCTGTAAACTGTCGGCGATGTGGCGCTCCCACAGGTCCGGCAGGGTGGCGGGCGAGATCAGGTTCAGCGTCTTCTGCCACTTGGCCAGAAGGGCGGCGATGGTCTCCAGGCGCGCGCATGTTTCACGTGAAACGCGCGCGGCGACCGCGGCCTTGCCCCTCTCCTCGACCATGGACGCATTCCTCCCGCACCCCGAACCGGCCCGTCATCGCGACCGAGCGGGGCCAAACCATGCCGCTCGCGCCCGCAGCGACCGCCGGGGCCGTCCATCCCCATGATCCACAGACCGGACGCCGCGCGCCCGCCGCGTATCGCGCCTATCGCCGCCCGCCCGTCTTGCGCACATGGGTGACGATCAGCGCCAGCGCCGCCGGGGTCATCCCCTCCATGCGGCCGGCCTGGCCCACGGTGCGCGGGCGCACGCAGTCGAGCCGCTGCTTCAGCTCGTTGGAGAGACCGGGCAGCGACCCATAGGCAAGGTCATCGGGCAGCGCGAGCGCCTCGTCCCGGCGCAGCACGGCAATGTCCGCCGCCTGCCGCTCCAGATAGACCGCGTATTTCGCATCGGTCTCCACCTGCGCGGCGATGTCCGCCGGCAGCGCGCCGAGCGCGGGCCAGATGGCGGCAAGCCGCGCCAGGTCGATGTCCGGATAGGCGAGCAGATCGAACGCCGAGCGGCGCTGGCCGTCCTGGTTCAGCGCGAGGCCGTGCCGGGCGCCCTCGGTGGGGGTCAGCGCGAGGCCACGGGCGAGCGCGCGCGCCGCCTCCAGCGCCTCGCTCCGGCGGGTGAAGTGCGCCCAGCGTTCCCCGCCCACGAGGTCGAGATCGCGCCCGAGCGCGGTGAGGCGCTGGTCCGCATTGTCGGCGCGCAGGGTCAGGCGATACTCGGCGCGCGAGGTGAACATGCGGTAGGGCTCGCTCACCCCGCGGGTGACGAGGTCGTCCACCATCACGCCGAGATAGGCGGAGGCCCGATCGATCACCGCCCCGTCCGTCCCGCCGGCGCGGCGCGCGGCATTGAGGCCGGCGAGCAGGCCCTGGGCGGCGGCCTCCTCATAGCCGGTGGTACCGTTGATCTGGCCGGCAAGGAACAGGCCGGCGATGCCCTTCGCCTCCAGCGTGGGGCCAAGCGCGCGCGGGTCCACATGGTCGTATTCGATGGCATAGCCCGGCCGCAGCATCACCACGCGCTCCAGCCCGGGAATGGTCGCGAGCAGGGCCCGCTGGGCATCCTCCGGCAGGGAGGTGGAGACACCGTTGGGATAGACGGTGGGATCGTCCAGCCCCTCCGGCTCCAGGAAGATCTGGTGCCCGTCGCGCTCGCCGAAGCGGACGATCTTGTCCTCGATGGACGGGCAATAGCGCGGCCCCGAGCTCTCGATGCGGCCGGAATACATGGCCGAGCGGGAGAGGTTGGCCCGGATCACCTGGTGGGTCGCCGCGGTGGTGCGGGTGATGCCGCAGGCCACCTGCGGGTTCGGCAGGCGGGTGGTGAGGGCGGAGAAGGGCTCCGGGTCCTCGTCGCCCTGCTGCATCTCCAGCGATGCCCAGTCGATGGTGCGCCCGTCGAGGCGCGGCGGCGTGCCGGTCTTCAGCCGGCCGAGCGGCAAACCGAGCCGCGCCAGAGCCGGGGAGAGGCCAAGGCTCGGCTTCTCGCCCATGCGGCCGGCGGGGTAGCTCACCTCGCCCATATGGATCAGGCCGTTGAGGAAGGTACCGGTGGTGAGCACCGCCGCGCCGCAGGCGAGACGCCGCCCGTCCGCGAGCCGGAGCGCGGCGAGACGGCCGTCCCTCACCTCGATGTCGACGGCCTCGCCCTCGACGATGGCAAGGCCGGCCTGCGCGGCGAGCGCTTCCTGCATGGCGCGGGCATAGAGCTTGCGGTCGGCCTGGGCGCGCGGGCCGCGCACCGCCGGCCCCTTGCGCCGATTGAGCACGCGGAACTGGATGCCGCCTTGGTCCGCCACCCGGCCCATCAGGCCGTCGAGGGCATCGATCTCGCGCACCAGATGCCCCTTGCCGAGCCCGCCGATCGCCGGATTGCACGACATGGCGCCGACGGTGGCGCGGGCATGGGTGAGGAGCGCCGTGCGCGCGCCGGCCCGCGCGGCCGCGGCGGCGGCCTCGCATCCGGCATGACCGCCGCCCACGACGATCACGTCGAAGGCGGGCAGGGTGACGGCGTCGGGCATGGGCTCTTCGATTCCTGGTGCGCGCGGCGCACGGGTTTGGGACAAGGAGAAACGTCGGCTTTCGGGCCGCGTCAAGGCGGGAGGCGATTCGGCCGGGATTGGACGACACGAGTGAGGCTATGCATGCTCCGATCAAGTCGCCGCATGACAGAAGTTGGGCGGAGGGGTCCGTTGAGGGGATGCGGCGGTTGAGGGGATGCGGCGTTAGAGCGGATGCGGCAGGCTTCTCCGGCTGGTCCGACGCTGCCGTCGCCCCTTCACCGCCGTCGCCCTCCGGCTTGACCGGAGGGCCCATGCTGCGGCTGGGCGCGGCGCGGGGCGGTGGCTTGGATGCTCCGTCAAGCCGGAGCATGACGGCGGTTTTTGGCACCGGGCCTTCCTTTTGCACCCCTCGCCCCTTGTGGGAGAGAGGAGACATCACGTCGATGTTTCACGTGAAACATCTTGCGGCCCCGTCCCTCACTTGCCGATGCAGAAGGTGACGAACAAGGCGTCCAGCACATCCTCCACATCCACCCGGCCGATCACCCGGTCGAGCGCGCGGGCCGCCAGCCGGAGTTCTTCCGCGCGCAGCTCCTCCTGCCCGCCGAAATCGCCAGCGGCGCGGGACAGATGGCCGGCGGCCTCGGCCAGAGCGAGCCGCTGGCGCTCGCGCGAGACGAGGGCCGGCTCGCCGCCGGCGAGGCCCTCGGCCTCCGTCTCCAGGCATGCCAGCAGCGCTTCGACCCCTTCGCCGGTGTGGGTGGACAGGCCGATCCAGCCGTCCGGAACTCCGCCCCCGAGGTCGGCCTTGGTGCGCACGCGGATTGCGCGGGCGAGCGCGGCGGGCGGCGGCTCGCCCGCCTCGGAAAGCCACAGCACCAGGTCCGCCGCCTCGGCGCGGGCGAGCGCCCGGCGCACGCCCTCCTGCTCCACCATGTCCACGCTCTCGCGCAGCCCGGCCGTATCGAGCAGCAGAACCGCCTGCCCGGCCAGCTCCAGATGCACCTCCAGCACGTCCCGCGTGGTGCCGGGAACTGGGGAGACGATGGCCGCCTCGCGCCCCGCGAGGCGATTCAGCAGCGTGGACTTGCCCGCATTGGGCGGCCCGGCGATGGCGACCGTGAGCCCCGCGCGCACCCGCTCGCCGCGATCGGCATCGCTGAGCGCGGCCGCGACATCCGCCGCCAGCGGGCCAATGACGGCCTGCGCCTCGGCGACGAGATCGTCGGGCACGTCGCCCTCGTCGGAGAAGTCGATGGAGGCCTCAACCAGCGCCAGCGCCTGCACCAGCCCCGCGCGCCAATCGGCGATGCGGCGGGAGAGGGCGCCAGAGGCGAGCGCCAGCGCCTGGCGGCGCTGCGCCTCGGTCTCCGCCGCCACGAGGTCGGCGAGGCCCTCCACCTCGGCGAGGTCCATCTTGCCGCGCGCGAAGGCGCGGCGGGTGAATTCGCCGGCCTCGGCGGGGCGCAGGCCGGGCAGGGCGCCGAGCACCCGCAGCACCGCCGCCACCACCGCGCGCCCGCCATGCAAATGGAGTTCCGCCACGTCTTCACCCGTGGTGCTGGCGGGGCCGGGGAAGAACAGCACCAGCGCGCGGTCCAGCACCTCGCCCCGCGCGGGATCGCGCAGCGCGCCGTAGCGGGCGAAGCGCGGCGGCGGCAGATCGCCCAGCAGCGCGCGCACCGCATCCCCCGCCGCCGGCCCGGAGAGCCGCACCACGGCGACGCCGCTCGGCGGGCGGCCGCTGGACAAGGCGAAGATGGTGTCCTCGAACGTCGCCATGGGCGCCCCATTTCGGTCCGCCCGCGCGATTGCGGCGGCCGGTCGCGCCCTTATATCTGACGGACGGGCACCATCGCAGCCCGATGCATTCTTCCGCCGCCTTTCCCTTCATCCATTGCTGCCGGGGACCATTGCCATGAGCGCCAACCGCCTTGCCGCCGAGACCAGCCCCTATCTGCTCCAGCACAAGGACAATCCGGTGGAGTGGTGGGCCTGGGGGCCGGAGCCGTTCGCGGAGGCGAAGCGCACCGGCAAGCCGGTCCTGCTCTCGGTGGGCTATGCCGCCTGCCACTGGTGCCACGTGATGGCGCACGAGAGCTTCGAGGACGCGCAGATCGCCGGCGTCATGAACGCGCTGTTCGTGAACATCAAGGTGGACCGCGAGGAGCGGCCGGAGGTGGACCAGATCTACATGTCCGCCCTGCACCAATTGGGCGAGCAGGGCGGCTGGCCGCTGACCATGTTCCTCGACGCGGACGGCAATCCGTTCTGGGGCGGCACCTATTTCCCGCCCACCGCGCGCTATGGCCGGCCCGGCTTCGCCGAGGTGCTGCAGCAGATCTCCGAGGTCTATCGCGACACTCCGGACAAGATCCGCGCCAACACCGAGGCCATCGTCGCGCGCCTCCACAAGGCGGCGCAGCGCAAGGACGGGGTGGCCATCGGCCTCGCCGAGATGGACAAGGCCGCGACCCAGCTCATCGAGGTGTTCGACCGCGCGAACGGCGGCCTCAAGGGTGCGCCGAAATTCCCCAATTCAAGCCTGCTGGAGCTGATGTGGCGGGCCGGCGCGCGCACAGGCAACCCGCAGATGCGGGCGCTCGCCGCCTTCACGCTCAACCGCATGAGCGAGGGCGGCATCTACGACCATGTGGGCGGGGGCTTCGCGCGCTATTCGGTGGACGAGATCTGGTTCGTGCCCCACTTCGAAAAGATGCTCTACGACAACGCCCAGCTGCTGGAGCTGCTGGCGCTGGCCCATCGCGACACCGGCGACGCGCTGTTCCTTGACCGGGCCCGGCGCACCGTGGGCTGGCTGGAGCGGGAGATGCTGACGCAGAGCGGCGCCTTCGCGGCGAGCCTCGACGCCGACAGCGAGGGCCACGAGGGCAAGTTCTACGTCTGGCAGTTCCATGAGATCGAGACGCTGCTGGGCGCCGAGGACGCGGCCTTCTTCTGCCGGCTCTACGACGTGACGCCGGCCGGCAACTGGGAGGCCGGCAACATCCTCAACCGCACCGATGCGGGCGACGTGAGCCTTGAGGACGAGGCGCGGCTCGCCCCCATGCTCGACACGTTGCTCGAAGCCCGCGCCGCCCGCGTACGCCCGGGCCGCGACGACAAGGTGCTGGCGGACTGGAACGGCCTGATGATCGCGGCCCTCGCCCGCGCCGGCGCTTTCTTAAGCGAACCCGCCTGGGTGGCGCTGGCGCAGCGCGCCTTCGACGCGGTGGTGGCGCACCTCGCGCGCGGCGACCGGCTCGGCCATTCCTGGTGCGACGGCAAGGCGGTGCATCCCGGCCTTGCCTCGGACCTCGCCGCCATGGCGCGGGCGGGCATCGCCCTGCATGAGGCGACGGGCGCGGCCGAGCCCCTGGCGCGCGCCGGCGCTTGGCTGGCGACGCTGGAGCGGCATCATCTCGACGCAGGCACCGGGGCCTATTTCCTCACCGCCGACGATGCGGAAGACCTGATCCTGCGCCCGCGCTCCAGCCACGACGAGGCGAGCCCGAACTACAATGCGGTGGCCGCCGACGCCCTGATGCGGCTCGCGGCGCTGACCGGCGACGACACGCTGCGCGCCCGCGCGGACCGCATCGTCGCCGGCCTTTCGGGCGAGGCGGCGCGCAACGTGCTCTCCCACGCGGCGCTGCTGAACGCCATCGACACCCGCCTGCGGTTCGCCGAGATCGTGGTAACGGGGGAGACGCGCGAGGCCTTCGCGGCGGCCGCACTCAGGACGGAATTCCTCAACCGGGTGCTGGTTCGCGCCGCGGCTACCGCCGATCTGCCGCCGGGCAGCCTCGCGGCGGCCCGCGCCGCCGCCGCACCGGCGGAGGGGGCGGCCTTCGTGTGCGTCGGCGAGCGCTGCTCGCTGCCCGTGACGGCGCCGGAGGGGATTTCCGCGGCGCTGGCGGAATTTTCCGCCTGAGGCGCCCTGAGCGGGCGACACGCGAACGGCGCCCCCTCTCAGATCGGATCAGAGAGTCACCGGCGGGCATTTTTCGCCGGATGACCTTCGGCTCGGACGAAAGGCCGATCGGCCGTCCTCGGCCTTCCTACGCGATCGATTTTTTCGATGGTGGTCGGCGTTTCGACAACTTTTGATTGTTGGCCGCCTCAGCCGGCCTTGGTCTCCGCCGGCGCCGGATCGCGCGGCGTGTAGGTGAGCCAGATCGCCTTCTCGCCCAGGCCGTCGACGAAGGCGGCGTGGGCCTCGGCCTCGGCGGCGTTCACGCGGGAGGGCAGGGGGACGGGGCGGCTGCGCGCGGCAGCGATGGCGGCCGACACCAGGCGCGGCGCCTCTGACACTTCCTCCACCAGGCCGATGAGGCTCGCCTGACGCCCGCCGAGCAGCTCGCCATAGACCTCCGCCAGCAGCTCGGCATCGAGCAGAGCGCCGTGCTTCACCCGGCGCGAACTGTCGATGCCGTAGCGGTTCATCAGATCGTCGAGGCGGTTGCCGCCGCCGGGATGCTTGCGCCGCGCCAGCGCCAGCGTGTCGATCACCCGGTCGCGCGCGATCACCGGCCGGCCGGCGCGCTCCAACTCCGCGTTCAGGAAGCCGATGTCGAACGCTGCATTGTGGATCACCAAAGTATCGTTCTGGATGAATTCAATGAATTCATCGGCGATCTCCAGAAACTTCTTCTTGTCTGACAGAAATTCCGAGGAAAGCCCATGCACGTTGAAGGCTTCCACCGGCATGGCACGCTCGGGATTGATGTAGACGTGGAAAACGTTGCCCGTGAGGATGCGGTTCACCATCTCCACGCAGCCGATCTCCACCACCCGGTCGCCGCCATGGGCCTCCAGGCCTGTGGTCTCGGTGTCGAGCACGATCTCGCGCATGCCTATCCCCCCTCACGCCCGCCGGCCGGGCCCACCGAGCGCCCGCACCACGCCGGCCACCTGGCGGCGCGCCGCCTCGAAGCCGCGGCCGGTGTCGATGACGAAATGGGCGCGGCGGCGCTTCTCGGCGTCCGGCACCTGCCGCGCGAGGATGGCCTCGAAACGCGCCTGCGTCATCCCCGGCCGGTCGAGAACGCGGGCGCGCTGCACAGCTATCGGCGCGCTCACCACCGCGATGGCATCGACGCGCGCGGCGCCGCCGGTCTCGAACAGAAGCGGGATGTCGAGCACCGCGAGCCGCGCGCCGGCGCGCCGGGCGGCGTCGAGGAACGCCGTCTCCTCCGCCCGCACCAGAGGATGGACGATGGCCTCCAGCCGCTTCATCGCGTCGGCATCGTTCAGCACCCGCGCGGAGAGCGCCGGGCGGTCGATGGCGCCGTCGCGGGTCACGCCGGGAAACGCTGCCTCCACGGGCGCGACTGCCGCGCCTTCATAGAGCCGGTGCACCGCCGCGTCGGCATCGTGCACCGGCACGCCCATGGCGCGGAACATGGCCGCCGTGGCGGACTTGCCCATGCCGATGGAGCCGGTGAGGCCGAGGATCCACACCACTCAGGCCTCCAGCTGGCCCTTGGCGCGAAGGTCCTCGATGATGAAGGCCCGCAGCGCCTCGCTCACCTTGGGCCTGACGCCGAACCAGCGCTCGAAGCCCGGCACGCCCTGGTGCAGCAGCATGCCGAGCCCGTCCACGGTGCGCAGGCCGCGCGCGGTCGCGAGCTTCAGAAGCGGGGTGATGAGCGGCACATAGACCACGTCGCTCACCACCGCCTCGTCGCGCAGCGGCGAAAGGTCGATGGCCATCGGCTCGGCGCCCTTCATGCCGAGGCTGGTGGTGTTGACGAGGATGTCGGCTTCCGCGAGCGCCGCGGGCACCACCTCCCAGCCCTTGGGGTGGACCGTGCCGGGAAACGGCTTCGCCACCTCCTCGGCGCGCGCCAGCGTGCGGTTCACCAGAAGCACCCGGTCGAAGCCGCGCTCGACGAGGCCGCGCACCACCGCCCGCGAAGCGCCGCCCGCGCCGAGCACCAGAGCGAGCCGGCGCGCGCCCTCCCAGCCGGGCACGGTGGCATCGAGATTGGCGAGGAAGCCGTAGCCGTCGGTGTTCGCCCCGCACAGCCGGCCGTCCTCCAGCCACAGCGTATTGGCGGCGCCGAGCGCGACGGCGGAGGGGTCCGCCGCGTCGAGCACCGAGAAGGCGATCTCCTTGTTGGGCGCCGTCACGTTGCAGCCGGCATAGCCGCGGTCCGCAAGCGTCCGGTAGAAGTCGGCGGCGGTGTCGGGCGGCACCTCCTCGCGGCCGTAGAAGCCGTCGATGCCGTGCTCCTTCAGCCAGAAGCCGTGCAGCAGCGGCGAGCGGGAATAGCTGACCGGCTGGCCGGTGATGCAGACCCTCGTGGTCATGGTTCCGCCCTCACGGAAGAAGCCCCTGCTCGCGGAAGAAGGCGAGGAGTTGCAGCAGCGGCAGCCCCAATATGGTGAAGTGGTCGCCGTCCACCCGCGTGAACAGGTGCACGCCCACCGCTTCGAGCTGGTAGGCCCCCACGGAGGTGAGCACCCGCTGCCCGGCGGCGGAGAGATAAGTGTCGAGCGTGTCGTCGGAGAGCGCCCGCATGGTGAGGAAGGCGCTCACCACCGCGTCGAACACCACCGTGCCGTCGAACGCCACCGCCACCGCCGAATGCAGCGCGTGGGTGTGGCCCGACAGGCGCTTCAGCTGGTCGCGGGCGGCCTCGACGGTGCGCGGCTTGTGGAAGATCTCCGGCCCGAGCGCCAGGGTCTGGTCGGCGCCGACGACGATGCGGCCCGGCGCCGCCCGGGCGCCGCCGAGCGCCTTCGCCCGCGCCAGCAGCAGCGCGACCTTGGCCGGCTCGATGTCCCCCGCCTCGGCCTCCAGCGCGCGCTCGTCCACATCGGCAACCACCGTCTCCACCGGCAGGCCCGCATGGACGAGAAGGGTCAGCCGCGTCGCGCTCTTCGACGCCAGGATCAGCGGCTGCTCGCCGCGCCATAAGGTCATGGGAAATCAGGTCTCCGCGATGGCGCGGCGGCGCCGCTCCGCAAGCAAGGCGACGATGGTGGCGGCGGTCTCCTCGATGGAGCGCCGCGTCACGTCGATCAGCGGCCAGCCGTTGCGGGCGCACAGGCGCCGCGAGAAATTGATCTCCTCCGACACCGCCTCGCGGTCGGTATAGGAGGTGCTGCTGCCGCCGGCATTGAGGCCGAGCAGCCGGTTCTGCCGGATCTCGACGATGCGCTCGGCGCTGGCGACGAGACCCACCACCAAAGGCGCCTTCAGGCTCTCGATGTTGCTCGGCAGCGGCACGTTGGGCACCAGCGGGATGTTGGCGGTCTTGATGCCCCGGTTGGCGAGATAGATCGAGGTGGGCGTCTTCGAGGTGCGCGAGACGCCCAGCAGCACCACGTCGGCCGCCTCCAAATCCTCCGTCATGTGGCCGTCGTCGTGCATCACCGTGAAGTTCAGCGCGTCGATGCGCTTGAAATAGCTGGCGTCGAGCGAATGCTGGCCGCCGATGCGCGGCGTCGGCTCGCCGCCGAGATAGGACTGGAACAGCTGCACCACCGGCGCCAGCACCGACATGTAGGGCACGCCCAGCTCGCGGCAGCGCACCTTGAGGCGCTCGCGGATTTCCTTGTCCACCAGCGTGTAGAGCACGATGCCGGGATTGCTCTCGATCTCGGACAGCACCCGCTCCAGCTGCTTCATGGAACGCACGAGGGGGTAGACGTGTTCTATGGGCAGCACGTTGGCATATTGGGCGCAGGCGGCCCGGCCCACATTGATCAGCGTCTCGCCGGTGGCGTCGGAGACGAGGTGCAGGTGGAAGTAGCTCTCGCTCGGCGATTTCACTGCGCTCACGCTTGTCCACCGGTCCTGTGAAAGCCTGTTGAGAAGCCATGCCCGCTTGCGGCCGGGAAGGCAAGTGCGTGGACAGCGGGGACTGCCGTCCACAATGAAACCGCGCGGGACGGGTTTCACCGCCTGCCTGTGGGTAAATGTGGACGCCTATCGGGCCCTTCGCATTAACCCTTCATTAACCTGTGTTTCGCCGGCTTCGCAGCCGCCCCAAGTGGGGGTGCGCCGGCATGTCCGTCTGTGGATCGGTTGTCGACGGCCCTGCGAATGGTTAATCAACCCCTAAGACTCCAAAGACTCTCTTTTATAAATAGACTCTCTTTTTAGAAGGGATGGGGATGACCCTGCTGCGCGCCACGCAATCGCGCTTCCTGAAGGTGCTGGGCGGCGAGCCGCTCGACCCGCCGCCGTTCTGGATGATGCGTCAGGCCGGGCGCTATCTGCCCGAATACCGCGAGGTGCGGGCCCATGCCGGCGGCTTCCTGGACCTGTGCTACACCCCGAAGCTCGCCGCCGAGGTGACGCTGCAGCCGATCCGGCGCTTCGGCTTCGACGCGGCGATCATCTTCTCCGACATCCTCGTCATCCCGCATGCGCTCGGCGTCGACCTCACCTTCGAGGTGGGAGAGGGGCCGCGATTGGCGCCGGTGACGGACGAAGCCGGCTTCGCGGCCCTGGCGCCGGCGCTCGACCGCGCCAGGGTGGAACCGGTCTACGAGGCGATCGCGCTGACGCGGGCGGCGCTGCCCCACGAGACGGCGCTGATCGGCTTCTGCGGCGCGCCCTGGACGGTGGCGACCTACATGGTGGCCGGCCGCGGCACCGACGACCAGGCGCCCGCCCGCCTGCTGGCGCTGCGCGATGAAGAGCTGTTCCAACGCCTCATCGACCGGCTGGTGGAGGCCTCCATCACCCATCTGTGCGGGCAGATCGAGGCCGGCGCCGACGCGGTGCAGATCTTCGACACCTGGTCCGGCGTGCTCGATCCCATCTCGTTCGAGCGCTGGTGCGCCGCGCCCATGGCGCGCATCGTCGAGGCGCTCGCCGGCCGCCATCCGAGCGTGCCGGTGATCGCCTTTCCGAAGGGCGCGAACCTGGAGGCGCTGGAGCGCATGGCCGAGACCGGCATCGCCGCCATCGGCCTCGACTGGACCGCCGACCGCCGCGCGGCGCGCGGGCGCCTGTCCGACAAGGTGGCGCTCCAGGGCAATCTCGATCCGCTGCGGCTGATCGCCGGCGGCGCCGCTCTGGACGAGGAGATCGCCCGCATCCGCAACGATTTCCTGGGCGTGCGGCACATCTTCAACCTGGGCCACGGGATCCGCCCCGAAACCCCGGTCGAGCATGTGGAAAAGCTCGTCGCCGGCGTGCGCCGGGCGCTGTGAGCGCAAGGCTTTCCATCGGCCGGTGAATTGCGGGGACCGCGATGCTCTACGACTGGATCAAGGCGCTGCACGTGATCGCCGTCATCTCCTGGATGGCGGGCATGCTCTATCTGCCGCGCCTGATGGTCTATCACTGCGTGGCGGACAAGGGGTCGGTGCAGTCGGAGACCTTCAAGGTCATGGAGCGCCGGCTGCTCAAGGCCATCATCAACCCGGCGATGATCGTCACCTGGCTCGCCGGCCTATGGCTCGCTTATGAGGGCGGCTGGTACATGGCGCCGTGGTTCCACGCCAAGTTCGCGCTGGTGCTCGCCATGTCGGCGATGCACGGCTTCCTGAGCCGCTGGGTGCGCGACTTCGCCAACGACCGCAACACCCGCTCCCAGCGCTTCTTCCGCATCGCCAACGAGGTGCCGACCGTGCTCATGATCGGCATCGTGATCCTGGTGGTGGTCAAACCGTTCTGATGACGCATGCGACGCTAGAGCGCGATCCGGTCAAATTGATTCAATCTGATCGGTGAATCGCCCTGTGAATCAGTGCGGAGAAGGGGTTTCCCGGCCAGCTTCCTCGCGAGCCGATCGGATATCGTGTTTCATCATCGCCTTATGAGGGCTCTTCCCCGATCAAACTCATCCCGATTGAGCGGATCGCCCTTCGGAGGGCTTGCGCCGCGGAATTGAGCCCCCTATCTTCGCCCTGCTTTCCTCAACGCAGGCAAACGCGCGTCCCACAGCTGCGATCCCGTCACGGGTATGATCCCAGAAGGGGGCCGGCTCGCGCGTCAGGTGAAGGCCGAACACCGGCTCTCCCTGAAGACCTGCGATCTCCCGTCCATCCAGACCCACCGGCTGCGATCACACCCTGATCGGGCCGGGAAATCCCAAAGACATATCGAGGCTTTCCCATATGCGGGAAGTGAAACTTCAAGACCTCAAGTCCAAGACTCCGGTCGAGCTTCTGGCCTTCGCCGAAGAGAACGAGGTGGAGAACGCCAGCACCCTGCGCAAGCAGGAGCTGATGTTCGCGATCCTCAAGCAGCTCGCCGCCACCGAGACCGAGATCATCGGCGAGGGCGTGGTGGAGGTGCTCCAGGACGGCTTCGGCTTCCTGCGCTCGCCCGAGGCCAATTATCTGCCCGGTCCGGACGACATCTACGTCTCCCCCTCCCAGATCCGCCGCTTCGGGCTTCGCACCGGCGACACGGTCGAGGGCCAGATCCGCTCTCCCAAGGAGGGCGAACGCTATTTCGCGCTGCTCAAGGTCAACACGATCAATTTCGAGGAGCCGGAAAAGGCGCGTCACAAGATCAATTTCGACAACCTGACGCCGCTCTATCCGGACGAGCGCCTGAAGCTCGAGCACGACGAGCCGACGGGGACGAAGAAGGACTTCTCGCCGCGAATCATCGATATCGTGGCGCCCATCGGCAAGGGTCAGCGCGGCCTCATCGTCGCCCCGCCCCGCACCGGCAAGACGGTGCTGCTGCAGAACATCGCCAAGTCCATCACCGCCAACCATCCGGAATGCTTCCTGATCGTGCTGCTCATCGACGAGCGGCCGGAGGAAGTCACCGACATGCAGCGCTCGGTGAAGGGCGAGGTGGTCTCCTCCACCTTCGACGAGCCGGCCACGCGCCACGTCCAGGTCGCCGAGATGGTGATCGAGAAGGCCAAGCGCCTGGTGGAGCATGGCCGCGACGTTGTGATCCTGCTGGATTCCATCACTCGCCTGGGCCGCGCCTACAACACCGTCGTGCCGTCGTCCGGCAAGGTGCTGACCGGCGGTGTGGACGCCAACGCGCTCCAGCGCCCCAAGCGCTTCTTCGGCGCGGCGCGCAACATCGAGGAAGGCGGCTCCCTGACCATCATCGCGACCGCCCTCATCGAGACCGGCTCGCGCATGGACGAGGTGATCTTCGAGGAGTTCAAGGGCACGGGCAATTCCGAGGTCATCCTCGACCGCAAGGTGTCCGACAAGCGCGTGTTCCCGGCCATCGACATCACCCGCTCCGGCACCCGCAAGGAGGAGCTGCTGGTTCCGGCCGACACGCTCAAGAAGATGTACGTCCTGCGGCGCATCCTCAATCCCATGGGCACGGTGGACGCCATCGAGTTCCTTTTGGACAAGCTGCGCCAGACCAAGACCAACCAGGACTTCTTCGATTCCATGAACACCTGAGGCGGGCCCGCGCCCGCCGCACGGCTTCCGGCCGCCGCGCTGCGGCCGGGAGCCTGCGCCGCCCGGCCCTGGGTCTTGTCAGGTCTTGTCCGCGCCAATGATCGCGCGCACCGCCGCGGCGTCTGCGGCCGTCGCCGGATTGTAGATCACCATCTGCAGGTCGGGGCGAGCGTCCACCGCGAAGGCGGAGAATTCGAAGGCGATCTCGCCCGCCACGGGATGCCGCAGCTGCTTGAGGCCGCCGCCGTGGGTGCGCACGTCGTTGTCGCGCCAGATGGCCGCGAAATCGGCGCTGCGATCCGTCAGCTCCCGGACCAGCGTTTCCACCTGAGCCGAGGCCCCGGCCCGTGCGACGTCGGCACGAAACGCCGCCACCACGAACCGCGCGACGCCGTCCCAGTCCATTTGGGCCGCGCGCACGCGCGGATCGAGAAAGATGAGACGCAGGATGTTGCGCTGCTCCGGCGCCAGGGTTCCGTAGTCGGTGAGCACTGCGCTCGCCGCGCGGTTCCAGGCGACCACGTCCCAGACCGGCGTCTTCACCAGGGCCGGGCTCCATTCGAGGGTGTCGAGGACCCGCTGGAGCCGGGCCGTGATGCCCGCGTCCGCCGCCCGGTACTGCACCTCCGGCGGGCGCCCGAGACCCACCAGGAAGAGGTGCTCGCGTTCCGCGTCCGTCAGCGCGAGCGCCCGCGCGATCCGGTTCAGCACCTCGGCCGAGGGCGCGCCGCCGCGGCCTTGCTCCAGCCAAGTGTACCAGGTGACGCTGATATTCGCCCGCTGGGCCACTTCCTCACGCCGCAGCCCACGCGTCCGCCGCCGGCCGGAAAAGCCGAAGGCGGCGGCGTCGAGCCGCGCCCGGCGCTCCTTCAGGAAGGCGCCCAGGAGGTTTTCGTCAGTCGGAGGGTCAGACATCCTGTCAGTCATTATACCCTGATATAATCACGGCTTTAACAGGATAGCATTCCGCGCGAGAAGCGTCCCCATCGTCATCGGGAGCGTTTGTCATGCGTGTATTCGTGACCGGGGCCACCGGCTTTGTCGGCTCCGCCGTGGTTGAGAGCCTGCTGGAGGCCGGCCACCAGGTCGTCGGCCTCGTGCGATCGGAAGCCGGCGCAGATGCCCTGGCCGCCCGCGGCGCCGGCGTGCTGCGCGGCGACCTGGAAGACCACGACAGCCTGCGCCGTGGCGCGGATGGCGCCGACGCGGTGATCCATGCGGCGTTCATCCATGATTTCTCCGCCTTTGCGCGGAGCTGCGAGATCGATCGGCGTGCCATCGGCGCCATCGGCGCCGCGCTGCAGGGCACCGCGCGCCCGCTGCTGGTCACCTCCGGACTCGCGCTCGTCGCGCCCGGCCGCCCGGCCACCGAGGCCGACATGCCGCCGGCCGCCACCGCCGGCTACCCCCGCGCGTCGGAAGCCGCAGTGCTGGAGCTCGCGGCCGGGGGCGTGAACGCCGGGGTGGTGCGCCTGCCGGCGAGCGTCCATGGCGCCGGGGATCACGGCTTCGTGCCCTTCCTGATCGGCCTGGCACGCGAGAAGGGGGTGTCGGCCTATGTGGGCGACGGACAAAACCGCTGGCCCGCCGTGCACCGCCGGGATGCGGCGCAGCTCTATCGCCTCGGGATCGAAAACGCCGAGGCCGGCGCCACCTATCATGCCATCGCCGAGGACGGCATCCGGTTCCGGGACATTGCCGATGCGATCGGGCGCCGGCTCGGCGTTCCGGTCCGCGGGGTGACGCCGGAGGCTGCGCCCGCCCACTTTTCCTGGATGGCGCACTTCGCCGCCATGGATATGCCGGCGTCGAGCGCGCGCACGCGGGCGGCGCTCGGCTGGACGCCGCGGGAAATCGGTCTGTTCGCCGACATGGCGCATGCCGGCTATTTCCCGGCCTGAGCGCGCCACGGGCCCGGGCGAGGCAGAACGAACGGCCAACCGCGCCGGCGCAGCGATTCGCGCCGCTTTCGTTCCGGCCCCGTTTCGCCGCACGCCGAGGCGCGGCTCACTCACAGCGCCGGGGGCGTGTCAATCTGGGTCATCCCCGGAGGCGGCCTTTCCGTTTGGGTGCAGACCACCTATCTTTCGGGTAACGCGCGGGCGACGCCCGCGCCCCGTTTCGAGGACGCCCAGATGTTCATCCAGACCGAAGCGACGCCGAACCCGGCGACCCTGAAGTTCCTGCCCGGCCGCTCCGTGCTCGGCCAGGGCACGCTGGAGGTCCGCACGCCCGACGATGCGGGCCGCTCGCCGCTCGCCCAGCGCCTGTTCGAGGTGGACGGCGTCTCCGGCGTGTTCCTCGGCTCGGACTTCGTCACCGTCACCAAGGCCAAGGGCGAATGGCCGCAGATGAAGCCGGCCATCCTCGGCGCCATCATGGAGCACTTCCTCTCCGGCGCCCCCGTGGTGGCGGACGGCGTCGCCGCGACCCACGAGGACGACGACGAGTTCTTCGCCGCGGACGACGCCGAGATCGTCTCCACCATCAAGGAACTGCTGGAGACGCGGGTGCGCCCGGCGGTGGCCAATGACGGCGGCGACATCACCTTCCGCGGCTTCAAGGAGGGCGTCGTGTTCCTCAATATGAAGGGCTCGTGCTCCGGCTGCCCGTCCTCCACGGCGACGCTGAAGAACGGCATCGAGAACCTCTTGCGGCACTTCGTGCCCGAGGTGCAGGAGGTGCGCCCGGTCTGAGCGGTTCGCCGCCTGCGCGCACCGGCGCCCGCCCGCCCGCATTAACCTTGAGAAAGGGTAAGCACCGCCCAACCCCTTCCGCCGGCGCCGTTTCCGGTCAATCGTGAGGGGTGATGAAGGGCGTCCGTTAATGCTTGTGCTTGCCATAGATACCGCGCTCGCCGCCTGTTCGGTGGCCGTGCTCGACGCCGACGCCGACACGGTGGTGGCCGGCGACAGCGTGCTCATGGAGCGCGGCCATGCGGAGGCGCTGATCCCCATGGTGGAGCGCGTCATGGCTGCCGCCGGGCTCGACTTCGAGCAGATCGACCGGTTCGCCGTCACCGTCGGGCCGGGCAGCTTCACCGGGCTCCGGGTCGGCATCTCGGCCGCGCGCGGCTTCGGGCTTGCCTGCGACCGCCCGGTGGCGGGCATCACCACGCTCGCGGCGCTCGCCGCCCCTTTCCTCGCCACCGACGACACCTTGCCCGTGGTCGCCGCCATCGATGCGCGCCACGATAACGTCTTCCTCCAGATGTTCGGCGCCAGCGGGCGCACCCTCATCGCTCCGCGCGCCACCACGGTGCGCGACGCGGCGCGGGCGGTGGCGATCGGTCCGGCGCGCCTCGTCGGCTCCGGCGCGTCCCTGATCGCCGACGCCTGGCCCCCCGGCGAACAGCCCCCGGTCTCGGTGGATTTCGCCGCCGCCGCCGACATCGCCTGGGTGGCGCGCCTCGGCGCGGTCGCCGATCCCGCCGTGGCCGAGCCGCGGCCCTTCTATCTGCGCCCGCCCGACGCCAAGCCGCAGGACAAGGCGCGCATCGCCCGCCGATGAGGAGCCTGATCCAACTTCTGTTCCCGCCGCGCCCGCCGGCGGTGCGGGACGCGGGCGCCGCCGATGCCGGCCTGATGGCGCAGATCCATGCCCGCGCCTTCCGCCACGGCTGGGACGCCGAGGAATTCGAGCGCCTGATCGCCGAGCGCGCTGTGCGCGCCCACGTGGTGAGCGAGGGGCCGCGCGGCGCGCCCATGGGCTTCGTCGTCTCCCATGTGGTGGCGCCGGAAGCGGAAATCCTCTCGGTGGCCGTGCGCACCGATCGGCGCGGACGCGGCCTCGGCCGGGCGCTGCTGCGCCATCACCTCGCGCGGCTCGCGGCGGAGGGCGTCACCGTTTCGTTCCTGGAGGTGGAGGAGGGCAATTCCAGCGCGCTCGCGCTCTACCGCCGCCTCGGCTATGTCGAGGCGGGCCGGCGCAAGGGCTATTATGCCGGCGGCGCGGCCGACGCCTTGCTGCTGCGGCTGGATTTCTGACGCCGGCCGGGCCGCCCCCCGCGGCCCCGCGCCCCTTGCGGCGGGCCGGTGGGAAAGCGATAAGGCGGTCTGTCGCCGGCATGCGGAGGTGCCGCCCTTGAATGACAAAATCAGCGTGATCGAGGAGGCCTGCCTCGCCAAGGGCATGCGCATGACCGAGCAGCGCCGGGTCATCGCCCGCGTGCTGTCGGGCGCGGCCGACCATCCCGATGTGGAGGAGCTGTACCGGCGCGCCGCTGCCATCGACGACAAGATCTCCATCTCCACCGTCTACCGCACCGTGAAGATGCTGGAGGACGCCGGCATCATCGAGCGGCACGATTTTGGCGACGGCCGCGCCCGCTACGAGCAGATGCCGGACGAGCACCACGACCACCTGATCGACCTGCGCACCGGCCGCGTCATCGAGTTCCGCTCGGAGGAGATCGAGCGCCTGCAGGAGGAGATGGCGCGCCGGCTCGGCTTCAAGCTCGTTGGCCACCGGCTCGAACTCTATGCCGTGCCCCTGGACGAGGAGTGAGCGGCGCGCCGCCTCGCGATGACGCACCCCGGCCTGTGCCCCCCGATGGACCTGCGATGGTCGCGCCCGTGACCCCGGCCGCCGCCGATCCGCCGCCGCGCGGCATCGCGGCGTCCGCCATTTCCCCGCTCGGGCCGGACTGCCCGGCGCTCGCGCGCTGGCTCACGCGGCTGCGCCTGTGGGCGGTGCTCGCGGTGGTGCTGGCGGCGACCGCCGTGGGCCTGCCGGTCCAGTGGCTCGCCCTCAAGCTCGGTCTGCCGCTGCGGCGGTGGATTCCCGTTCTCTATCACCGCCTGCTGCTGCGTCTGCTCGGCGTCAGGGTGCACCTGAAGGGCGCGCCGGCGGCGGACCGGCCGCTGCTGCTGCTCTCAAACCATGCGTCCTGGCTCGACATCCCCGTCATCGGTTCGCTGACGCCGCTGTTCTTCGTGGCGAAGAGCGAGGTGGCGGCCTGGCCGCTGGTGGGACTTCTGGCCAAGTTCCAGCGCACCGTGTTCGTCGACCGCCAGCGCCGCCAGGCGACGGGCAGCGTCAACCGCGAGATCGCCGAGCGCCTGCATGCGGGCGATCCGGTGGTGCTGTTCGCCGAGGGCACCTCGTCCGACGGCAATCGCGTGCTGCCGTTCCGCACCGCTCTGGTGGGCGCGGTGCGCGAGGCAGTGGCCTCCGCCGAGGCCGTGACCGTCCAGCCGATGGCGATCGCCTATGTGCGGCTCCAGGGCCTGCCCATGGGGCGCCAGCACCGGCCGGCGGCTGCCTGGTTCGGCGACATGGAGCTGGCGGCCCATCTTCTCGACGTGCTGCGCCACGGCGCCATCGACGTGGAGGTGAGCTTCGGCGCGCCGCTGGTGCTCGACGCCGCCCACGACCGCAAGCAGGTCACGCGCGACACCGAGCGCGCCGTGCGCACGCTCGCCGCGGCGAGTCTGGCGGGGCGATAGTCTCCAGCGCTCCCACCTGGGGCTGATCCCTGGACGAAGGGCGCCGGCGCGGCCTCACCCGCCCGCCAGAAACGCGCCCACCGCCGCCAGCACCGCGTCCGGCGCCTCCTCGCAGACGAAATGGCCGCACGGAACTGCGGCGCCGGTGATGTCCGGCGCCAGCGCCTTCCACGCCTCCAGCGGGCTCGCGCCGCGGCTCGGGATGCCGACTTCGCCCCACACCGCGAAGGTGGGGCACAGCAGCGTGCGCCCGGCGGCGAGGTCCGCCTCGTCGTGGGCAAGGTCGATGGTGGCGCCGGCCCGGTAGTCCTCGCACATGGCGCGCAGGTGATCCGGCGCATTGATGGCGGCGCGGTAGTGGGCGAGCGCGCGCGGGTCGAATGCGGAGAGGTCCTTCTTCGCGGTCCAGCTCGCCAGCGTCCAGTCCAGGAACCAGGCCGCCTTCGGGCCGATCAGCGTCTCCGGCAAAGGATGCGGCTGGGCGAGGAAGGACCAGTGGTAGACCTGGAGCGCCCGCGCCCGGTCCATGCGGTGCCACATGACATAGGTCGGCACGATGTCGAGCAGCGCGAGGCGGTCGATGCGGCCGGGATGGTCGAGCCCCATGCGGTAGCCCACCCGTGCGCCGCGGTCGTGGCCCATGAGGGCGAAATGGGCGAAGCCCAGATCCTCCATCACCTTCACCAGCGCCGCGGCGGTGGCGCGCTTGGAATAGGGCGCATGGTCGGCGCGCGGGGCGGGCGCCGCGCTCCAGCCGTAGCCGGGCAGGTCCGGGATCACCAAGGTGTGGGTCTTCGCCAGCGCGGGCGCCACCTTGTGCCACATGGCGGAGCTCTGCGGGAAGCCGTGGAGCAGCAGCAGCGGCGGGCCCTCGCCGCCCTGGCGCACGAAGATGCGGCCGGCCTCGGTGTCGATATTGTGCGCGGCGAAGCCTGGGAAAAGGTCGGCAAGGTCGGTCGTCACGGCGTCCTCCGGGGCAGGGCCACTATTCATAAGCCGGGCGGAGAGGGTTCATGATGAAAATCGATTTGTGAAGGCACGCGCGCGGCGCTACGTCGCTCACCAGCCCGGCATGCGGGAAGAGGACGCATCGTGACGCAGATTCTCTCGATCCAGTCCCACGTCGCCTACGGGCACGTAGGCAACGCCTCCGCCGTGTTCCCGCTGCAGCGGCTCGGGGTCGAGGTCTGGGCCATCAACACGGTGGAGTTCTCCAACCACACCGGCTACGGCGCCTGGCGCGGCCAGGTGTTCGACGCTGCGCTGGTGTCGGACCTCGTCGCCGGCATCGCCGAGCGCGGCGTGCTCGGCCGCTGCGACGGCGTGCTGTCCGGCTATATGGGCGCGGCCGACATCGGCGCCGCCATCCTCGACGCGGTCGGGCAGGTGAAGGCCGCCAACCCCAAGGCGCTCTATTGCTGCGATCCGGTGATCGGCGACGTGGGCCGCGGCATCTTCGTGCGCCCCGGCATCCCCGAATTTATGCGGGAACGGGCGGTGCCTGCCGCCGACATCATCACCCCCAACCATTTCGAGCTGGAACTGCTCGCCGGCCGCACCGTGACGCGCCTCGACGAGGCGGTCGCGGCCTGCGACGCGCTGCACGCGGTCGGACCGAAGGTGATCCTCGTCACCAGCCTGCACACGCAGGAGACGCCGGACGGCTTCATCGACCTGATCGCCTCGGGGCCGGACGGCCGCTTCCTGGTGCGCACGCCGCGCCTCGACGTGAGCCTCAACGGCGCGGGCGACGCCATCGCCGCCATGTTCTTCGTCCACTGGCTGAGCACGAACAGCAGCGCCACCGCGCTCGCGCGCGCCGCGTCCTCCATTTTCGGGCTGCTGGAGCGGACCGAAAAAGCACAGTCGCGGGAATTGCTTCTGGTGGAGGCGCAGGACGAGTTCGTCGCCCCCTCGCGCCTCTTCACGGCTTCGGCGATTTAAGGCAAATTTGTGGCGCCGCGTCGTTCGGCGCGGTTCGTCCATCCTGTGCGCGGGGGCGCGGGGAGAGGAAGCTCGTTGCGCGGGGTCAGGCATGACCGCCCGCCGCCTGGGGACATGGGATGCCGCGCCGCTACGTGACGCTCGACGTCTTCACCACCCGTCCGTTCGGGGGCAATCCGCTGGCCGTGGTGCTCGACGCCCAGGGCATGGACGAGGCGGCGATGCAGCAGGTCGCCCGCGAGTTCAACGTCTCCGAGACGGTGTTCGTGCTGCCGCCGAAGAACCCCGCCAACAAGGCCCGCATCCGCATCTTCACGGTGGCGCACGAGATGCCGTTCGCCGGCCACCCCACGGTGGGGGCGGCGGTTCTGCTGGCGCTGGAAGGAAAGATGGAGAAGGGCAGCTTCACCATCGAGGAGCAGATCGGCACCATCAAGTGCGAGGTGGCGACCCAGGGTCCGGGCTCGCGCAAGGGCTCGGCGGTGTTCACTGCGCCGCGCAAGGGCGAGCTGGAGGAGGTCAACCTCTCCCGCGCCGCCTGCGCCGACGCGCTGAGCCTGGAGCCGAGCGACATCGGCTTCGACGCCCACCGCCCGGTGGTGGCCTCCGCCGGCGTGCCGTTCCTGTTCGTGCCGCTCTCGAACCTCACCGCGCTCGCCCGCGCCCGCCCGGATGAGGCAGCCTTCATCGCCGCGCTCGGCGCGTTCGGCGAGGCGCTCTACCTCTACACGCCCGACGAGGAAGGCGACGCCGATTTCCGCGCCCGCATGTTCTCCCCCGGCCTCGGCACCGAGGAGGACCCGGCGACCGGCGCTGCCGCCGCCGCCTTCCCCACCGTGCTGATGGACGCGGAGAACCGCGTCGACGGCCACCACAAGGTGCGCATCGACCAGGGCTTCGAGATGGGCCGCCCGAGCCGGCTCGACCTCGGCTTCACGGTGAAGGACGGGCAATTGGTGGAGGCGACCATCGGCGGCGGGGCGGTGGTGATCGCCGAGGGCGTGCTGCACGTGTGAGCCCGTCCGTGCGGGTGCCGCGCGGCCGATTTCACAGCTCCGGCAAGTCGTTCCCGAGCGGTATGTCACGCAAAATTCACGCCCGCGCCCTTGGCGCGCGGGCGGCGCGGCCTATCTTCTCCCCATCCCCAAGGCCGCGCTTCGGCCTTCCCCCTTTGCGAGAGCTTGCCCTCATGAGCGCCACGCACCCTTCCTTGTTCGACAGCTTCCGCCTCGGCGACGCCACCCTTGCCAACCGGGTCGTCATGGCCCCGCTCACCCGCAACCGCGCGGCGGCCGGCGCCGTGCCGGGGCCGTTCGCGCAGGAATACTACGCCCAGCGGGCGAGCGCCGGCCTCATCGTCACCGAGGGCTCGCCCATCTCCCAGGTGGGCCAGGGCTATCAGGACACGCCCGGCATCTACTCCGACGCCCAGGTGGAGGGCTGGAAGAAGATCACCGAGGCGGTGCACGCCAAGGGCGGCCACATCTACATCCAGATCTGGCACGTGGGCCGCGTCTCCCACGTCTCGCTCCAGCCGGGCGGCGCCGCGCCGGTCGCGCCCTCGGCCATCCGCGCCGCGGCCAAGACCTTCGTGAACAACGGCTTCTTCGAGACCTCCGAGCCGCGCGCGCTCGCGACCGACGAGGTCAAGCAGGTGGTCGACGAATATCGCCGCGCCGCGGCGAACGCGGTGCGCGCCGGCTTCGACGGCGTCGAGCTGCACGGCGCCAACGGCTATCTCATCGACCAGTTCTTGAAGGACGGCACCAACCAGCGCACCGACCAGTATGGCGGCTCGATCGAGAACCGCGCCCGCTTCCTGATGGAGGTGGTGGATGCCGTCTCGGCCGAGATCGGCGCCAAGCGGACCGGCCTGCGCCTGTCGCCCATCTCGCCGGCCAACGGCATTTCCGAGAGCAGCCCGCAGCCGCTCTTCAACCATGTGATGGACGAGCTGGAAAAGCGCCACCCGGTCTATGTCCACGTGGTGGAGGGCGCCACCGGCGGCCCGCGCGACATCGACCCGAACTTCTCGTTCGAGGAGCTGCGCAAGCGCTATTCCGGCGCCTGGATGGTCAATAACGGCTATGACGGCGCCATGGCGCAGAGCGTGGTGGCCGAGGGCAAGGCGGACCTCGTCGCGTTCGGCAAGCCGTTCATCTCCAACCCCGATCTGGTGGAGCGCCTGAAGCGCGGCGCGCCGCTCAACGAGCCGGTGCGCGAGACCTTCTATGGCGGCGGTGCCGAGGGTTATGTGGACTATCCCACGCTCGAGGGCGCGGCGGCCTGATGGCCGCCGGCTGGGGCGCGGACCAGAGCACCGGGCGGCGCATCGCGCCGGTCGCGGCGCTCGATTTCGTGCTCGAACCCGGCGGCTGGCCCGAGGCCGAGCCGCACCGGGCGGAGATCGCGGCGCACTTCGCCGCGCGCGCGGCCGAAAACCCTGCGCTTTGGAACGGCGCGCTGCTGCTGCTGCGCGCCGGTTCGCTCACCGAAGGGGACATGGTGCGCGGAGCCTTCCGCCAGACCGACTTCGCGAGCTTCCTGTGGTGGCGCGAGGCCATGGGCTGGCGCGACCTCGGCATGGTGAACGCCTTCGCGCTGGCGGCGATCGAGGGCGCGGACGGGGCGTTCGTGCTCGGCGTCATGGGCGCGCACACCTCGGTGCCGGGCAGCGCCTATTTTCCCGGCGGCACGCCGGACCCCGACGACGTGGTGGACGGCAGCCGGGTGGACCTGGCCGCCTCCGCCTTGCGCGAGCTTCAGGAGGAGACCGGCCTCACGGCCCGGGACGTGGCCCATGACGGCGGCTTCGTCGCGGTGCATGACGGCCCGCGCATCGCCTTCCTGCGCCGCCTGGTGTTCGCCGAGGGCGGGGAGGCGCTCGCCGCGCGCATCCGCGCCTTCCTCGCCTCCGAGCGCGAGCCGGAACTGGCGGACGTGATGGTGGTGCGCGACGCGCGAGACATTACGCCGCGTGTCGCGCCGTTCGCAGAGGCCTATATGCGCGCACGCTGGGCGGCGGACGGGCGCTGACGGCGAACACGCCTGGAGGGATGTCGATGATCCGCAACTGGTTGAAGGGCGCCTGCCCCATGGCGCTCGCGCTCGTCCTCGCGGCGCCCGGCGCGGCGCGCGCCGAGGGCTGGGCCGAGTATCGCCAGCCCGACCTCTCCGGCGCCATCTACGCCGCCGCCAACGGCGACCTCATGGTGCTCGTCGGCTGCAAGGAGGGTGGCCGGCCGGCGCTACAGGTGACGCTGCCGGAGGGCAGCAAGGCCCGCGCCGGGCGCCAGGGCAGCGTGTCGCTCGCCGTGGACGGGCGCAGCTTCGGCTTTTCCGGCGAGGTGATGGCTCTCGACGACGGCGCCGGCAAGGTCATCATCGCCACCATCAAGGCGAGCGACCCGCTGCTGAAGGCGCTCGGCGCCGGCACCGAGCTGAAAGTCGCCCAGGGCGGCGCCTCCTACGTGCTGCCGCTCGCCGGCGCCGGCCCCGCAGTAGCGAGTTTCCAGGCGGCCTGCGGGCCGAAGCCGCGCGGCGCAGCGGCCGAAGCCGCCGCCGCCCCGGCCCAGACCCCGCCGCCGCCCGACGACGAGGCGAAGCCCGCGCCCGCCGCCCCGGCGGATCGCGCCGAGCGCGCCAAGCCCCAGCCTTTGCCGTCCAACGCGGAGCTGGCGGATGCCATCTTCGTCGACAAGCAGGAGGGCCGCCGCGTCGCCGGCAAGCTCAAGGTGAGCGCGGTCGACCTCAACGGCGACGGCGCCAACGAGGCCATCGTCACCGTCACCGATCCCGGCTGGTGCGGCGAGAACGGCTGCACCATCCTGGTGGTGGACTTCACGGGCGGCCAGGTGCGCACCATCGGCGAGTTCATCGGCCAGAGCCTCACCCCCGGCAAGGGCCGCACCGGCGAATGGCGCGACCTGGTGCTGCGCGGCCCCACCGGCCAGGAGGTGCAGAACTACGTGGATGGCCGCTACCGCTGAGCGCGGGGCGGCAGGACCACCGGGCAAGGGCGTGGCTTGTCAAGCGCGTCCCGCGCCACCTAACATGTCCGGCTTTACCGGGGGTGCGGCAAAGACAGGCGGTTCTTCAGGATGTCCGACGCGTTGCGCATAGCCCATGGGGCATTCGGCCGGGTGGCCCTGCTCGACATGGACCGTTCGCTGGTGCGCCATGCCCACCCCCATTGCCACGTTCTCATCAAGGTGGGCGGCGACGACACGCAGTTCCTGGTGGGCGAGCGCGTCGCCCCGCTCACGGACGAGTGCGCGGTGCTGGTGAACGCCTGGGAGCCGCACGCTTATGTGCACGATCCGCGGCGCGAGAACGCGTTGATCCTCGCGCTCTATATCGAGCCGGACTGGCTGGTCTCGTTCCGCTCCAACTGGGGCGCGAGCGGAACCCTCGGCTTCTTCGACAAATCCGCCGGCGCCATCACCTCGCGCATCCGCGGCACGGCGCTGGACCTTGCGAGCGAGATGGTGCTCGACCCCGCCTCCGGCAGCCGGCAGGAGCGCCTGCTCTCCGATCTCATGATCGCGGTGATCGAGCGCTTCACGCCCTGGCGCACGGTGGGCTCCTCGCTGCGCGAGCTGGCGCGCTCCAGCGCCGTCGACTGGCGCGTGCGCAAGACCATCTCGCTGATGCGGCAGGACCCGACGGCGCCGCTCAGCATCGAGCGCCTGTGCCGCGAGGCCGGCATGTCGCGCTCGCACTTCTTCCGCGTGTTCGAGGACTCCACCGGGGTGACGCCCCACGTCTTCCTCAACGTGCTGAAGGTGGAGATGGCGGTGGGGGCGGTGATCGATTCCGAGGAATCCTTCACCACCATCGGCGACCGGCTGGGCTTCAGCGCGCCGACCCACTTCACGCGCTTCTTCCGCGATCACTGCTCGGTCTCGCCGCGCGAATTCCGGACGGTTGCGCGCCTCGGTCGGTGATCGCCGCGCTTTATGGGACTATTTGGTCAAAGATGGGACCGCGGGCTCTAGTCCCTCGCGGCCGCTCCTGATTGTTTGCCTTCCAAGGCGCCGCACGAGCGCCAGGGGAGGGTTGACGATTGCGCGCTGAGAGCGTCGCCTATACGGGCCAGTCATTGCCGAGGGTCGAGGACGCGGCGCTCCTGTCGGGGCGCGGGCGCTTCATCGACGATCTCGGGGTGCGCCCAGGCACGCTGGAGGCGGCGATCCTGCGCTCGCCGCACGCGCACGCGGACATTCTCTCCATCGACACCTCCGCCGCCCTGGCGCTGCCCGGCGTGGTGGCGGTGGTCACCGGGCGCGACCTCGCGGCCCTCACTCTGCCCATGGTGGCGGGGCTGAAGGTGAACGTCGAGAACTGGCCCATGGCGGTCGAGCGGGTGCGCTATGTGGGCGAGCCCGTCGCCATCGTTGTGGCGCAGACGCGCTACCTCGCGGAAGACGCGCTCGACGCCATCGCGGTGGACTACGCGCCGAAGCCGGCGCTGCTCGATCCCGTGGCGAGCATCGAACCCGGCGCGGCGCTGCTGCACGACACGTCCGGCGGCAATCTGGTCAGCGACCGGCGCTTCTCCTACGGCGACCCGGAAGGCGCGTTCGCCGCGGCAGAGCGGGTGTTCGAGATCACCGTGCGCTACCCGCGCAACACCGGCGCGCCCATGGAGACGTTCGGCATCGTCGCCGACTACGACCCGCACGAGGGCGTCTACGACATCCTCGCCAACTTCCAGGGCCCGTTCTCCATCCACACGGTGCTGGCGCGCACCCTCAAGGTTCCGGGCAACCGGCTGCGCATGCGCATGCCGCCGGATTCCGGCGGCAGCTTCGGCGTCAAGCAGGGCGTCGCGCCCTATGCGGCGCTGATCGCCGTGGCGGCGCGCATCGCCGGGCGGCCGGTGAAGTGGATCGAGGACCGGCTGGAGCACCTCGTCGGCGCGGTGGCGGCGACCAACCGCGTCACCACCCTGAGGGCCGCCGTGACCGCCGAGGGCCGCATTACCGCCCTCGACTTCGACCAGATCGAGGATTGCGGCGCCTATCCCCGCGCGCCCGAGCCGGCCACCCTCTACCGCATGCACGGCAACATGACGGGGGCGTACGACATCGCCAACGTCGCGATCCGCAACCGCGTCGCGCTCACCAATAAGGCGCCCACCGGCCTCGTGCGCGGCTTCGGCGGGCCGCAGGTCTATTTCGCGCTGGAGCGCCTCGTCCAGAGCATCGCCGTGGGCCTCGGCCGCGATCCGCTCGACGTGATCCACCGCAACCTGATCCCCGCCGGCGCCTTCCCGTATCGCACCGCCACCGGGGCGCTCTACGATTCCGGAGACTTCCCGGCGGCGGTCGAGACGGCCGCCGGCGCAGGCCGCTACGCCGAATTGGCCGCCCGGCGCGACAAGGCCCGGGCGGAAGGCCGGCGCTACGGCATCGGCCTTGCGGCTGTGGTGGAGCCCTCGGTCTCCAACATGGGCTACATCACCGCGGTGCTCACGCCGCAGGAGCGCGCCAAGGCCGGGCCGAAGAACGGCGCCCAGGCCTCGGCTACCGTCTCCATCGATCCCACCGGCACGGTGAGCGTCACCACCGCCTCCACGCCCCAGGGCCAGGGCCACCGCACGGTGCTGGCGCAGGTGGTGGCCGACGTGTTCGGCCTCGCGCCGTCCGACGTCCGCGTGATCTGCGAGCTGGACACCGGCAAGGACGCCTGGTCCATCGCCTCGGGCAATTATTCGAGCCGCTTCGCCGCCGCGGTGGCGGGCGCCGCGCACATGGCCGCGACCCGCCTCCGGGACCGCCTCGCGCGGGTCGCGGCGGCCCAGTTCCAGGCGCAGGCGGGCGACATCTCCTTCGCCGACGGCAAGATCGTCGCGGTCGGCGGTGCCTCCGCCCCGTTCGCGCGCATCTCCGCGCTCAGCCACTGGTCGCCCGGCGTGCTGCCCGAGGGCGTCGAGCAGACCATCCGCGAGACCGCCTTCTGGACCCCGCCGGAGCTGACCGCGCCGGACGCCGCCGACCTGGTGAATTCCTCGCTCTGCCACGGCTTCATCTTCGACATGTGCGGCGTCGAGGTCGACGAGGTGTCGGGCGCGGTGCGCATCGACCGCTACGTCACCATGCACGACTGCGGGCGGGTGCTGCATCCCGGCATGGTGGAAGGCCAGATCCGCGGCGCCTTTGCCCAGGCGCTGGGGGCGAGCTTCTTCGAGGAGCTGGCCTATGCCGAGGACGGCGCGTTCCTGACCGGCACGTTCGCCGACTATCTCCTGCCCACCGCCACCGAGGTGCCCGACCTCGACATCCTGCACCTGGAGACGCCGTCGCCCTTCACGCCGCTCGGCGCCAAGGGCGTGGGCGAGGGCAATTGCATGTCCACCCCGGTGTGCATCGCCAATGCGGTGGCGGACGCGCTCGGCGTTGCCGACATCACCCTGCCGCTGACGCCGGCACGCGTGGCCGCCCTGGTGGAGCGCCCCGAGCCGGCCCCGCCGGAGGGCGCGGGCGCCACGGCGAAGCCTGCGGGCCGCCCCGGCGACCGCACCTTGCGCGGCGAGGGTTCGGCCTTCGTGCCGGCGCCGCGCGAGCAGGTGTGGGCCACCCTGCTCGATGCCGACGCGCTCGCCTCCATCATCCCCGGCTGCCACGGGGTGAAGAAGCTCTCGCCCACCCATTTCACCGCCGACGTCACGCTGGGCATCGGCCCGGTGAAGGGCCGCTACAAGGCCGACGTGATGCTCTCCGATCTCGACGCGCCCAACGCCGCCACCCTCTCCGGCAACGTCTCCGGCGCGCTCGGCACCGGCGGCGGCGCCGGCCGCGTCACGCTCACGGAGGCGGAGGGCGGCACGCGCGTCGCCTATGTCTACGAGGCGGCGGTGGGCGGAAAGGTGGCGGCCATCGGCGGGCGCCTGCTCGACGGCGCGGCCAAAGCCATCATCGGCCAGTTCTTCGCCGCCTTGGCGCGCCGCGCCGCACCCGACCGGGCCGGCCTTTTCGCCCGGCTCCTCGGGATGCTGACCGGGGGGCACAAATGAAGCCCGCCGCCTTCGACTTCGTGCGCGCCGAGACCCTGGAGGAGGCGCTGGAGACGCTCGCTTCCCATGGCGGCGACGCCCGCGTGATCGCCGGCGGCCAGTCGCTTTTGCCGATGCTGAACATGCGGCTCGCCAAGCCCGCCGTGCTGGTGGACATCATGGGGCTTCCGGCGCTGCGGGCCATCCGCCGCGAGGGCGACGCCATCGTCGTGCCGGCGGGCGTGCGGCAGGCGGAACTGCTCGCCTCGGCCGAGATCGCCGCGCAGCCGCTGCTGGCGGCGGCCCTGCCGTTCCTCGGCCACTACCAGACGCGCAGCCGCGGCACGGTGTGCGGCTCCGCCGCCCATGCGGACCCGAGCGCGGAAATCCCCCTGTGCCTCGTGGCGCTCGGCGGCGAGGTGCGCCTCAGGACCCGCCGCAAGGCGCGGCGCGTGAAGGCGGCGGACTTCTTCACCGGCATGATGACCACCGCGAAGGCCGACGACGAGATGATCGAGGCGGTCGCCTTCCCCGTGGCCCAGCCGGGCAGCGCCTATGCGTTCAAGGAATATTCCCGCCGGCATGGCGACTTCGCCATCGTCGGCTGCGCCGCGCGCGTCGCTTCGGATGCCATCGACCTCGCGGTGTGCGGCGTCGCCGACACGCCCGAGCGGCGGAGCTTCCCGCGCCTTGCGGGCAGCGCGCTCGACGACGCGCTCAACGCCTTTGCCTGGGCGCTCGACGCCCGCGACGATCTGCACGCCAGCGCGCGCCTGCGGCGCGATCTGGTGCGCGCCATGGGCCGCGCCGTGATCGAGGAGGCCGAACGATGCCTCGCCTGAGCGCGACTGCGCTGCACGACGTGCGTTTCACGCTCAACGGCCGGCCGGCCCGCGTCGCCGCCGAGCCGCGTCTGCTCGCCACCGACGCCTTGCGCCACGGTTTGGGGCTCACCGGCACCCATGTGGGTTGCGAGCATGGCGTGTGCGGCGCCTGCACCATCCTGATCGACGGCGTGCCCGCCCGCGCCTGCCTCACGCTCGCCGTGCAGTTCGAAGGCCGCGACGTGCGCACCGTGGAGGGCCTCGCGCCGTCGCCCGACCGGCTGTCGGTGCTGCAGGAGGCGTTCCGCCGCCACCACGCCTTGCACTGCGGCTTCTGCACCGCCGGCATCCTGATGTCGGTGGACGCGTTCCTGAAGACCACGCCCGACCCGGACGAGCACCTCGTGCGCGAGGTCGTCGGCGGGCACCTGTGCCGGTGCACCGGCTATTCCGCCATCGTCGCCGCGGTGCTCGACGCCGCGGCCATCCTGAGGGGGGATGGAAGCAATGTTTGATCTCGGCACGAGCTTCCTGGCGAGCGTCGAGCGCGACCCCGGCGCGCTGGCGGTGGTGGACGGCGACGTCCGCCTCACCTACGCCCAATGGCTCGAAAAGATCGCCGCCGTCGCCGACGGGCTCGGCGCGCTCGGCCTGAAGCACGGCGACCACCTCGTCACCGTGCTGCAGAACCGCTGGGAAGCGGCGACGCTGCACTGGGCCTGCCAGTTCGCGGGCATCGTCATGACCCCGGTCAACTGGCGCGCCACGCCGGACGAGCTCGATTTCGTGCTGGAGAATTCCGAGGCCAAGGCGCTCGCCTTCGAGCCGGTGGCGCAGGCGTCGGTGGCCGCCTCAGCGGCGGCGCAGCGCCTGCCGCGCATCGGTGTCGGCGTGGCGGCGGACGCCGCCTTCGAGGCGCTTGCGGCGGGACGCGCCACGCCATCGCCGCGCGCCGTCGCCGACGACTGGTCCCTGATGCTCTACACTTCCGGCACCACCGCCAAGCCGAAGGGCGTGCCGCGGCGCCAGCGCGCCGAACGCATGGGCGCGGTGGCGCACGTGGCGCAGAACCTCTACGGCCGGGGCGAGGTCACGCTCGGCGTCATGCCGCTCTACCACACCATGGGGGTGCGCTCGCTGCTCGCCATGTCGCTGATCGGCGGCACCTTCGTCTGCCTGCCGCGGTTCGACGTGGCGCGGGCGCTGGAGCTGATCGAAGCCGAGCGCATCACCAACCTCTATCTGGTGCCGACCCTCTATCACGACCTCGTCCACCACGCGCGCTTCGCCGAAACCGACACGGCGAGCGTGCGCAAGCTGGGCTTCGCCGGCGCGCCGATGACGGACGGGCTCTTGAAGACGCTGACCGAGGCGTTCCATCCCGAGCTGTTCGTGAACCATTACGGCTCCTCGGAGATCTACACCTTCACCATCAACCAGAAGGCGGCGGAAAAGCCCGGCTCGGCCGGCAAGTCCGGCCTCAACCAGCTGATCCGCGTGGCGAAGCTCGGCGCCGCCTCGCCCACCGAGCGCGCCGCGCCGGGCGAGGAGGGCGAGATCATCGCGCTCGCAGCCTCCGACGAGGCCTTCGAGGGCTATTGGCGCCGCCCGGATTCGGATGCGAAATCCCTGCGCGACGGCTGGTACTTCACCGGCGACACCGGCTATTTCGACGCCGACGGCGACCTCTATGTCACCGGGCGCGTGGACGACATGATCATCACCGGCGGCGAGAACGTCTCGCCGGTTGAGATCGAGAGCTGCCTGTCCATGCATCCCGGCGTCGCCGAGGTCGCGGTGGTGGGCCTGCCGGAGCCGCGCTGGGGCAAGATCGTGGTGGCCTTCATCCAGCGCCGCGGCGACGTCACGCCGGAGGAGCTGGACGCCCATTGCCGCACCTCCGGGCTTGCCAACTTCAAGCGCCCGCGGCGCTACGAGTTCGTCGCCGCGATCCCGAAATCCCCCGTCGGCAAGCTGCTGCGCCGCCAGCTGGTGGCCGGCGAGTACGAGCCCGAGCACAGCGGCGAAAGCGCTGCCTGATCCCCCTTCATCGACCACAGGACCCTGACGCATGAACGCCTACGTCCCCGCCCCGCCGCTGCCGACCGATCTCGACGGCTACCGCATCGACATCGACGCCGCCCGCGAGCGCGCCGACATCGTGCTGGCCCGTCCGCCCATGAACACCATCTCCATGCGCCAGCGCGAGCAGCTGCGGCAGACCTTCGAGGCGCTGGACGAGGACGACCGCGTGCGCGTGATCGTGCTGCGCGCCGAGGGCGAGCACTTCTCCTCCGGCGGCTTCATCAAGGGCTTCCTGGAGGCCTCCCCCGAGCACGTCTCCAAGCTCGCCTGGAACATCGCCGCCCCGGCGCGCTGCTCCAAGCCGGTGATCGTGGCGAACCGCGGCTACACGTTCGGCGTCGGCTTCGAGATCTCGCTCGCCTGCGACTTCCGCATCGTCTCCGAGACGTGCCAGTATGCTCTGCCGGAGCAGAAGCTCGGCCAGATCCCCGGATCGGGCGGCTCGGCGCGGCTGCAGAAGATCGTCGGCATCACCCGCACCAAGGACATCGTGATGCGCTCGAAGCGCATTCCTGGCCGCCAGGCGCTGGACTGGGGCATCGCCACCGAGTGCGTGCCGGACGCCGAGCTTGAGGCCGCCACCGACCGCCTGGTGGACGAGCTGCGCGGTTTCTCGCCCATGGCCCAGCGCACGGCGAAGAAGCTGTTGAACGACACCGAGGATTCCACCCTCTCCATCGCCATCGAGCTGGAAGGGCACTGCTACAGCCGCCTGCGCCAGTCGGACGACTTCAAGGAGGGCGTGCTCGCCTTCCACGAGAAGCGCGCGCCGAACTTCAAGGGCAGCTGAGCCGGAACGGAATGGGCGCCGGGCAGGTCGGCCCGGCGTCGGGGAGCGAAGACCACCAAACCGCAACGAAGGGGAAACGTCATGAAGATCAGAGGTTACAAGGTCGTTCTCGCGGCGGCGCTGGCCGCGACCGCGCTGTCGGGACCGGCGTTCGCCGCCGACCCGATCAAGGTCGGCGTGGTAACGCCGAGCACGGGCACGTTCGCGCCCATCGGCCAGCAGGTGCGCTGGGCGCTGGAGCTGGCGGCCAAGGAAATCAACGCCGCCGGCGGCATCATGGGCCGTCCGGTCACGCTCATCGTCGAGGACGAGGAGACCACCCCGGCCGCCGCGGTGCAGAAGGCCGAGAAGCTGTTCCAGGTGGACAATGTGGACTTCCTCACCGGCACGGTGAACTCGGGCGCGACCCTCGCGGTCGGCCAGCTCGCCGAGCGCAACAAGAAGCTCGCCACCACCTCGGTGTCGTTCGCCGATTCCATCACCGCCGACAAGTGCTCGCCCAACGTGTTCCGGGTGAATGCGCGCGCCGGCCAGCAGTCGGCCGCGCTCGCGGCGTGGCTGCTCAAGCAGAAGCCGAAGGCCAAGATCTACTATCTCGGCCCCGACTACGAGATGGGCCGCTCCACCGTCGCCGCCTTCAAGGCCAATGCCGAGAAGCTCGGCGCGCAGTCGGTGGGCGAGGTGTTCGCGCCGAACGACTCGAAGGACTACACCCAGTTCTTCGGCCAGATCCGCGCGGCGCGTCCCGAGGTGATGTACATCTCGGTGGCGGGCAACGACACCGCCCGCCTGCTGACCCAGATGCAGGACTTCGGCCTGCTCAATTCGCTGCAGGTGGTCGGCGCCTCGGGCACCATCACCTCGGCCAACATGGGCGCGCTGGGCGCGGCCGCCAACGGCTTCGCCACCGGTGCCGGCTACTCGCCGCAGATCGACACGCCGGAGAACAAGAAGTTCGTCGCCGACTTCCGCGCCGCCTACAAGGTGGACCCGGACCTCTACGGCGCCGACAGCTACGGCACGCTGTACGCCTACAAGGCGGCGGTGGAGAAGGCGGGCTCGACCGACACCGACAAGGTGCGCGCCGCGCTCGAAGGCCTGACCTGGAACACGCCGCAGGGTCCGAAGACGATCCGCGCCGGCGACCACCAGGCGATGCAGCCCATGTATGTGGTGCGCATCAACAACGGCAAGTTCGACATCATCGACAAGGTCTCGGCCGAGGACGCCATCGGCCCCGACACCTGCACCCGCTTCTGAGCCGGACCGGACCGCCGCGGCCCCCGACCGGGGCCGCGGCGGTTCCATTGCTTCCAGGGGAGACATAAAGGCGATGAACGCCCTCGACTACTTACAGTTCGTGCTGGCGCCGCAGGTGGTGAACGGGCTTGCGCTGGGCGTCGCCGTGGTGCTGGTGGCGCTCGGGCTGACGATCATCTTCGGCCTGCTCGACGTCATCAACATGAGCCACGGCGAGTTCTATGCCGTGGGCGCCTATCTGGCGCTGGCGCTCGGCGCCGCGCACATCGACTTCTGGCTGCTCATCGTGCTGGTTCCAGTGCTGATGCTGCCGCTCGGCATGGTCACGGAGCGCCTGCTCATCAGGCCGGTGTTCAACACCAAGGACCGGCACGTGACGACGCTGCTCGTCACCTTCGGCCTCGCGCTGATCGCCGAGGACGTGCTGAAGCTGATCTTCGGCCCCAACACCCAGCGCCCGCCGACGCCCATCCCCGGCGCCAGCGAGATCTTCGGCATCATCCTGCCCAACTACCGCCTGTTCCTGATCGCCATCGGCGCGGTGATCGTGGCCGGGGTGGCCTTCGTGGTCTACCGCACGCGCCTTGGCGCCATGGTGCGGGCCGCCGCCTACGACCGCAACATGGCCGCCTCGCTCGGCGTGCCGGTGTCGCTGGTCTATTCCGGCACCTTCGCGTTCGGCGTGGCGCTCGCGGGCCTTGCCGGGGTGCTGCTCGCCCCGATCTATTCCATCTTTCCCACCATGGGGCGGGACTTCATCCTGCTCGCCTTCACGGTGGTGATCGTCGGCGGCATGGGCTCCATCTGGGGCGCGGTGGTCGCCGGCCTGCTCCTGACCCAGGTGCAGGCGCTGGCGAGCCTCGTGATCTCGCCGGTCTGGACCGACCCGATCGTGTTCGGGACCATGGTGGCCTTCCTCGTGTTCCGCCCGCAGGGCCTGTTCGGGAGGCTCGGACATGCTTGACCGTCTCACGCTCTCCATGCGGGCGAGCCACGTTCTGGCGGCGCTCCTGGTGGTGGCGGCCCTGGTGCTCGCCGTGGTGGGGTCCGCCATCGGCGACACCTTCTACCTGCGGCTCGCCACCGAGGCGCTGATCTTCGCCGGGCTCGCGCTGTCGGTGGACCTGCTGCTCGGCTATTCCGGCGCGCTTTCGCTCGGCCAGGCGCTCTATTTCGGCATCGGCGCCTACACCTCGGCGCTGGTGCTGATGAAGGTGCCGTCGTTCTGGCTCGCCATGGGCGCGGCGGCGGGGATGACCTTCGTGTGCGCCATCATCGGCGGGCTGATCGCCAACCGGGTGCGCGGGGTCTATTTCGCCCTCATCACCTTCGGTCTCGCCCAGGTGGTCGCCAAGGTGGTCTACAATATCCGCGACCTCGGCGCCTCCGACGGCATGATCGGCATCCCCGTGATCGACATCGGCATCGGCCCGTTCTCGGTTTCGGCGGGCAATCCGGTGGGCTTCTTCCTGGTGGTGCTGGTCATCATCATGGCGCTCTATGCCGCCACCGCCTACCTGCTCGACACGCCGTTCGGCCGGGTGCTGACCGCGCTCAAGGCCAATGAGAAGCGGGTGCCGTTCCTCGGCTACTCGGTGTGGCGCGCGCGCATGGTGTGCTACCTCGCGGCGGCGCTGATCGCCGGCCTGTCGGGCGCGCTCTACCCCATGCTGCGCGGCTTCGTCTCGCCGGAGCTGATGTTCTTCATGACCTCCGGCAACGCGGTGATCTCGGTGATCCTCGGCGGCGTCGGCACGCTGGTGGGCGCGCTCTACGGCAGCGTGTTCCTGGTTATCATCAAGTCGGTAATCGGCAGTTGGACCGACCACTACCTCATTATCATCGGCCTCCTGTTCATGGCCGGCGTGCTGTTCATGCCGAAGGGCCTGATCGGCTTCGTGCGGCCCCACGTGGAGCGGATGATCGCCCCGCGCCACCTGCGCGAGACCAGGGCGCCGGAGCAGGACGCGCCCCTGAAGGCCGAGGAGGTGAAGCCATGAGCCGTCCGGTTCTCGAGGTCAGCGACCTCTCCATCGCCTTCGGCGGCCTGCGCGCCGTGGACCAGGTGACGTTCGCGGCCGAGCGCCACCGCATCACCACGGTGATCGGGCCGAACGGGGCGGGCAAGTCGACCCTGTTCAACATGATCTCCGGCGCGCTGAAGCCGCTCTCCGGAACGGTGCTCATCGACGGCGTCGACATGACTGGCGCCGCCCCCGAGCGCCTGAAGGGCGCGGGCCTCTCGCGCTCGTTCCAGATCACCAACCTGTTCTTCGAGCTGACGGTGGCCGAGAACCTGCGCCTCGCCGCGCAGGTGCTGGAGCCCGCCAAGCGGGCGCTCCTGCCGATCCGCTGCTCCACGCGGGCGCAGGCGAAGACGCAGGCGATGCTGGAGCGCTTCGAGCTCACCCACAAGCGCGACGAACTGGCCGGCAACCTCTCCCACGGCGACCAGCGCCGCCTGGAGATTGCCGTGTGCCTCGCCTCGGAACCCAAGATCCTGCTGCTCGACGAGCCCACCCAGGGCATGAGCCACCAGGACACGGCCGACACGGCGAAGCTGGTGCGCTCCCTGACGCAGGACGTCAGCGTGCTCCTGATCGAGCACGACATCGGCCTCGTCATGGAACTTTCCGACCACGTGGTGGTGATGCACCAGGGCCGCAAGCTCGCCGAGGGTCCCCCCGCGGCGGTGCGCGCGGACCCGCAGGTGCAGGCCGCCTATTTCGGACACGCCTGACATGCTGAAGATCGAAGGCCTCAACAGCCATTACGGCCGCAGCCACATCATCCAGGGCATCGACCTTTCCGCCGCGCCCGGCGAGGTGATCGGCATCTTCGGCCGCAACGGGGTCGGCAAGACCACGCTGCTCAAGACCATCGCCGGCTGGGTGAAGCCCAGCTCCGGCACCATCCGGCTCGGCGACGTCTCGCTCGCGGGGCTGGAGCCGGACCGCATCACGCGCTCGGGCGTCGGGCTCGTACCCGAGGACCGGCGCATCTTCCCCGGCCTCACGGTGGAGGAGAACCTGACGCTCGGCCTGATGCAGGTGCGCGGGCGGTCCGCCAGCGCGGGCCGGGCGGTGATCTCCGAGATCTACGACCGCTTCCCGCGCCTGCGCGAGCGGCGGCACCAGCTCGGCACCACGCTCTCGGGCGGCGAGCAGCAGATGCTGGCCATGGCCCGCGTGCTGGTGGGCGAGCCGCAGCTCGTCCTGGTGGACGAGCCCTCCGAGGGCCTCGCCCCCATGATCGTCGCCGAGGTGTTCGCCATCGTGCGCGAGCTCAAGGAGCGCGGCGCCATGGTCCTGCTGGTGGAGCAGAACGTCCACGAGGCGCTGGCGGTGACCGACCGCTTCGTGGTGATCGAGCGCGGCCGCATCGTCCTCACCGGCGAGGCCGAGGACGCCAAGGACCGCGAGCGCCTCATGGAAGCGCTGGCGGTGTGAGCCCCCCGCGGTCCCGGCTTCGGCCGGGATCGCGCCTTCATTGAAGCGGTCCGTTCAGCCGGGCCCGCTCAGTCGAGCCTGGTCAATCGAGCCACGGCGCCATGCGGTCGAGCGCGATCAGCGCCTGTGCGTCGAGCCGCGGGCGCACCACCGCGGCCGCCGCGCCGCGCACCAGCACCTCGGGCACCAGCGGGCGGGTGTTGTAGAAGCCAGACTGCACCGCGCCATAGGCGCCGGCGGTCATCACCGCCAGCAGGTCGCCCGCCTTCAGCTCCGGCAGCGGCCGGTCGAGGGCGAGGAAGTCGCCGGTCTCGCACACCGGCCCCACCACGTCCGCCAGCACCAATGCCGCATCCGGCGCCGGCTCGGCGACCGGGATGATGTCGTGGTGCGCCTCGTAGAGGGTCGGGCGGATCAGGTCGTTCATGGCCGCGTCGACGATGACGAAGGTCTTGCCCTCGCCCTGCTTCACCCGGATCACGCGCGTGACCAGGATGCCGGCATTGGCGACGATCATGCGCCCCATCTCGAACACCAGCGGCAGATCGAGCCCGCCGAGCGCGCGCTCCACCACCCGCGCATAGGCGTCGGGCGCGGGCGGCACCGGGTCGGAGGCGGCGTAGGGCACGCCGAGGCCGCCGCCGAGGTCGAGATGGTGCAGCCGGTGGCCGGCGGCCATCAAGTCGCGCGCCAGCTCGGCCAGCAGGGTCACGGCATTGTCGAACGGCGCCATGTCGGTGATCTGGCTGCCGATATGCATGTCCACGCCGGTGATGGCGAGGCCGGGCAGGCGCGCGGCGACGTCGTAGACCTCCCGCGCGCGGGAGATCGGAATGCCGAACTTGGTGGCCGACTTGCCGGTGGAGATCTTCTTGTGGGTCTTCGCGTCCACGTCCGGATTGACGCGGATGGAGACCGGCGCGGCGCGCCCGAGGCCCGAGGCCACCTGCGAGAGCAGCAGCAGCTCCGGCTCGCTCTCCACGTTGAAGCACAGGATGCCGGCGGCGAGGGCCTGCGCCATCTCCTCCTGCGTCTTGCCGACGCCGGAGAAGACGATGCGCTGGGCCGGAACGCCCGCCTCCAGGGCGCGCATGAGCTCGCCCGCGGAGACGATGTCCGCCCCCGCGCCGAGGCGGGCGAGGGTGGCGATCACCGACTGGTTCGAATTGGCCTTCAGCGCGTAGCAGAGCGTCACGTCGCGGTGCGCGAACGCCTCCATGAACACGCGGTAGTGCCGCTCCAGCGTGGCGGTGGAATAGCAGTAGAAGGGCGTTCCCAGCGCGTCGGCGAGGGACGTGAGATTGACGTCCTCCGCATGGAGGCTGGAGTCACGATAGGAAAAGTGGTGCATCGGCGGCGGCTGGCTGGGCGCTTTCGGGCGCGGACAAAAGTGGCGTTGCGAAAACGCGCGGAGCACCTTCTGGCGGACCACCGGCCGCCGGTCGAGCCGGCGGCGTGTCCGGCCCGCCGGCGCGGCTCAGAGCAGGCCGTCGAGGATGAAGGGTGTCTTGGGCCGGCTCGCGCCCTTGAGCTGCTCGGGCGTGGCGGAGGGATTCTTGGTCGAGGTGCCGGATTGCCAGCCGGTGCTGCCGCCGGAGGCGCCGAGAAGGGACTGGTTCGCAGCGGCGCCACTCTTGCCTGAGCCGCTCTCAGCAGCCGCGGTCGCTGTCGCGGCCGGGGGCGCGGCGTGAGCGCCCGGCGGCAGCTCCAATGGCCCCTTCACGCCGCAGCCGGCGAGCGCCAGCGCCCCGGCGAGCGCCAGCACAACGCGAACCGCTCCCGCGGGCGTAGGTCCGGCAGGGGTTCGGGCGCGCCGCGCAGCGGCGGCAGGGTCAAACGATCTGAGGCGGGCCATCACGCTCCGTGCCATCCGAATGAATTTGCCGCCACTATAGTCCGTGCCGCGCCAAAGGCGAGCGGGAAGAGCGGCGGCGCGCCGGCCGGGCGTCGGTTCACGCCGGCGTGTCACCCAGACGCTTCAGCCAGCGCTTGGCCTGGGCGCGCACGCGCGCCGGGGCCGTGCCGCCATAGCTCACGCGGCTGCGCACCGAGCGGACCACGGACAGCACCGAGAACACGTCGTCCGTGATCCTCGGCTCCACCGCCTGCATGTCGGCGAGCGGCACCTTGTGCAGCGCGATACCCCGCTCGGAGGCGAGCGCGACGATCCGCCCGGTTACGTGGTGCGCCTCGCGGAACGGCATGTTGAGCGCGCGCACCAGCCAGTCGGCGAGGTCGGTGGCGGTAGAATAGCCCTGGCCGGCGGCCTTCTCCATGCGCTTTTCGTCCGGCACCAGGTCCCGCACCATGCCGGCGGTGGCGGCGATCACCAGCGAGAGGGCCGAGAAGGCGTCGAAGGTGCCTTCCTTGTCCTCCTGCATGTCCTTGGCATAAGCGAGCGGCAGGCCCTTCATCACCACCAGGATGGCGGTGAGCGCGCCGACGATGCGCCCGGCCTTGGCGCGCACCAGTTCGGCGGCGTCCGGGTTGCGCTTCTGCGGCATGATGGACGAGCCGGTGGTGAAGGCGTCCGAGAGCTTCACCAGCGCGAACGAGGGCGAGGTCCAGATCACCACTTCCTCGGCGAAGCGCGAGAGGTGGATGGCGCAGATGGACGCGGCCGAGAGCGTCTCCATCACGAAGTCGCGGTCGGAGACGGCGTCGAGCGAGTTGGCGGTGGGCCGGTCGAAGCCGAGCGCGCGGGCGGTCGCCTCGCGGTCGATTGGGAAGGAGGTGCCGGCGAGCGCTGCGGAGCCCAGCGGGCATTCGTTGAGGCGCCTGCGGGCATCGGCGAGGCGCCCGCGGTCGCGCGCCACCATCTCCACATAGGCCATCAGGTGGTGGCCGAAGGTCACCGGCTGCGCGGTCTGCAGGTGGGTGAAGCCGGGCATCACGGTGGCCGCGTGCGCCAGCGCCTTTTCCGCCAGCGCGCGCTGGAGGTCGGCGAGCTGGGCGTCGAGCGCATCCACCGTGTCGCGCACATAGAGGCGGAAGTCGGTCGCCACCTGGTCGTTGCGCGAGCGCGCGGTGTGGAGCCGGCCGGCAGGTGCGCCGATGATCTCGGCGAGCCGGCTCTCCACGTTCATATGGATGTCCTCCAGCTCGCGCCGGAAGGTGAACCTGCCCTGTTCGATCTCTGACAGGATCGTGTCTAGACCCTGGGCGATGGTCTCGGCATCTTGCGCCGCCACGATGCCCCGGGCGCCCAGCATGGCGGCGTGGGCCTTGGAACCGGCGATGTCCTGCGCGTAAAGACGCTGGTCGAAGCCGATGGAGGCGTTGATCTCCTCCATGATGGCGTCGGGGGCGGAGGTGAAACGGCCGCCCCACATCTTGTTGCTCATTTTGGACCTCCGGTATGGTGACGCCCGACCCCTCGAAACCGCAGATGGAAGACCCCGGCCGGACGGCGGGGGAACCCGCGTCCGGCGCGGCGTCCGGATCGGGGAGCCGCGCGCCGTCCTTTCGCGCCATCGGCGTCGTGGCGCTGGCCACCGTGGCGGGCGCCGTGGTCGGCGCGCTCGCCCTATACGGGATGAACCGCCTTCCCGGCAATGCGCCAGCGCCTGCGGCCCCGCCGCCCGCCGCCGAAGTCGCGAGCGTGAACGATCCCGCCTGCGCGCCGGCGGTGGCCCGCGCCAGGGCGCTGGAGCCGCTGGTCACGGGCGAGATCGCCGCGCTCAAGCTCGCCACCGAGCCGCGCCGCCTGCCCGCGCTGACGTTCGCCGATGCCTCGGGCAAGGCCATGAGCCTGAAGGACTTCGAGGGCCGCACCGTGCTCGTGAACCTGTGGGCCACCTGGTGCGTGCCGTGCCGCAAGGAGATGCCGGCCCTGGACACGCTCCAGAGCACGCTCGGCGGCCCGGACTTCGAAGTGGTGGCGATCAACCTCGACACCCGTGATCCCGAGAAGCCCAAGACCTTCCTCGGCGAGATCGGCGTGAAGAGCCTGCGCTACTTCGCCGATCCGGCCACCAAGTCGTTCCAGGCGCTGCGCAGCGCGGGCCGGGGCTTCGGCCTGCCGACCACGCTGATCGTCGACGGCAAGGGCTGCGAGATCGGCTATCTCGCCGGCCCGGCCGAATGGGCCGGACCCGAGGCGGTGGCGCTGCTGCGGGCCGCCATCGCCGACCGCCGCGCCGCCGCGCGCTGAGTGCCGCGCGCTGAACCGGTGCGCCGTCCGGCGCGGGGTTAACGCGCCGTTAACCCTGTTTGTTAACCACGTTCGTTAACCACGCATTCATTTCTCGGGCGCAGGCAAGGCAGGGACGCGGCCGGCCGGGGGCGCTCCGCCTCCATTTAGGTAAGCGCAGCTTAAGCTTCCAGCAACCTTCAGCCGCCACACTGCTCACCGCGACACCGCTCCGGTATCCTGGTATCTTGTTTCCATTGCGGACGAGGCTCCTGCAAGCCGTGCCGAGTCTATCTCGGCGCGCCGCGTGCCGGATTCTTTGTCTTGACAATCATTTGTCGTGCCTTCATCGAATTTTGCTGAGATGCTGAGTGGTGGGAACATTGAAAATTCTCTCAATCTTCGGCACACGGCCGGAGGCCATCAAGATGGCCCCGATGGTTCAGGCGCTTGCGCGTGAACCCGGGATCGTCTCGCTCGTCTGCGTGACGGGTCAGCATCGCGAAATGCTAGACCAGGTGCTCGACTTCTTCGGCATCGAGCCCGATTTCGATCTGAAGCTCATGGTGCGCAACCAGAGCCTCAACGCGCTGACCGGCGCCATCTTCTCAGCCCTCGACCCGATCCTCGACGCGCAGAACCCGGACCTGGTCCTGGTCCATGGCGACACCACAACCGCCATGGCGTCCGCGCTCGCCGCATTCCACCGCCGCATCCGCGTGGGTCACGTGGAGGCGGGGCTGCGCACCTACCGCATGGACCGGCCGTTCCCCGAGGAGATGAACCGCCGGGTGGTGGACGCGACGGGAACGCTGCTGTTCGCGCCCACCGCGGGCTCCAAGGCCAACCTCCTCACCGAGCACGTGGAAGGCGAGATCGTCGTCACGGGCAATACGGTGATCGACGCGCTCCAGGCGACACAGGCCCGCATTGCCGCCGACACGGCGCTGCGCGCGCGGCTCGACGCGCCGTTCGCGGCCCTCGATCCTGCGCGGCGCCTGATCCTCGTCACCGGCCACCGCCGTGAGAGCTTCGGCGAGGGCTTCCGCAACATCTGCGAGGCCCTGCGCACGCTCTCGGAGCGCGACGACGTGGAAATCGTCTATCCGGTGCACCTCAACCCCAACGTCCAGGGCCCGGTGCGCGAGGCGCTGGGCGGGCGGGCGAACGTCCATCTGCCCGGCCCGCTGGACTATCTCTCCTTCCAGCGTCTGCTGGGCCGCGCGCACATCGTGCTGACCGATTCCGGCGGCGTGCAGGAGGAGGCGCCGGCGCTCGGCAAGCCGGTCCTCGTCATGCGCGAGGTGACGGAGCGCCCCGAGGCTGTCGATGCGGGAACCGTCCTGCTGGTCGGCACCGACGTGGCGAAGATCCTCGGTGCCGCCCGGCTTCTGCTGGACGACGCGGCGGCCTATGCGCGCGTCGCCGGCGCCATCAACCCCTATGGCGATGGCTGCGCCAGCCGCCGCATCGTCGACCGCATCTGCGGCCGGCCGTTCACCGAGTTTTCCGCCGACGCCACCAAGTCCACGGCGGCGCCCACCCTCCGGCCGGCCAACGGCCTCCCTATGACGATGGTCGCGAGAGACTAGAGATGGCATCGCATCACACCCGGCGCGCAGCGCGCATCCTGCCCCTTGCCTTGGCGGCGGCCCTCGGGCTCGCCGGAACGGCAGCGGCCCAGTATCCGGTCCAGGCCCAGTATCCGGGGCAGCCACAGCAACTCCAGGCGCAGTATCCCGGCCAGCCCGCGCCGGTCCAGGCGCAGCCGGCCCCGGCCCAGTTGCCGGCGCCGGGCCAGCTGCCCGCCCCCGGGGCCTATCCGGGCGGCTACGTCACGCAGGCGCCTCCGGCGCCCAACGATGCGATCTCGGCCGCGCTCAGCGAGCGCGCCCGCGATAGCCGCGTGACGCGCCGCATCGCCCTCTCCGATCTCGGCGTGGAAGGACCGATCGTGCTCCAGGGCCTCGACGCCCGGCGCGACATCTACCTGCCGGTGCCCGCCCGCGTGCCGCTCTACGACGCGCGCATGGTGGTGGACGCGGACTATCTGCGCGGCGACGGCGGTCGCACCACGCTGGTGCTGATCGTCGACGGCAATCCCGTCTTCTCGCGCCGCCTGGAGGGCGAAAGCGGCTCCACCACCGCCAATCTCGCGGTCGACGGCAATCCGCGCGACAGCGGCTTCGTGCGGCTGGGCCTCGCCTGGTCGTCGGTGATCGGCGAGGACCTGTGCGCCGACGAGCGCGCCATCGGCAACGCCGCCAAGATCCGTCCGGCCAGCCACTTCACCTATTCGTTCGACGCCAGTTCCGTGCGCGACCTCTCCACCGCCTGGAGCGCCCTGCCGGGCGTCGGCGTGATGCTGGTGGCGGGCGGCACGCTCGCCAAGGAGAGCTACGACACCGCCTGGCGGCTCGGCCTCGCGCTCGAAGGCTCGGGCAAGCGCCTCAAGGTGAAGACCCTGCCGGTGGTGGGCGACGAGGTGAACCTCAACGGCCTAGAGGTTCCCGCCACGCTGCGCGCCATCGCCCCATTCTCCTCGTTCGTCGGCGGCGGCCGCTACAAGATCAAGGACCTGTCCGAGGTCGGCGCCCTGCTGCTGCTCGGCGGCTCGCCGCTGGCGGCGGACGTGGCTGTGGCGGACAGCGCGCTCCTGACCGGCCTGCGCACCGCGCTCGACGCAGTGGCGGCGCGGCTCGGCGGCGGCAGCCCGGCTCTGGCGGAATGGCGCCAGCGCGCCGCGAGCCTCACCGCGGCCGTGGTCTCGCCCGACGAGGTGAGCCTCCAGTCGCTCGCCGGCCAGCCGATCATCGCCGTCGGCATCAATGCCGGCGCCAAGGCGGCCGACCTGTTCGACGGCTTCTGGCGCAACACGCTGTCCGGCGGCACCGTGAGCGTGCGCACCGCCGCCTCCCCGCCGCTGACCGGCGACAAGCTGCCCTTGTCCAGCCTCGGCGCGGCGGCGGGCAACATCGACGTGCTCTCGCGCGGCGACTGGGTGGTGAACTTCGACCTCGCCGCCGCCACCGGCGGCACCAGCCTGCCGAACCGGGTCAACCTGGAAGTGGCCGCCGCCCCCGGCGCCTCCACCTCCGACCCGATCGCGGCGGTGTTCCTCAACGACGTGCTGCTCGCCGCCAAGCGCCTGAAGGCCAATGGCGAGCCGGAGCAGATCAGCGCCGCCATCCCGGCCTACGCGCTGGCCGCCCGCAACGTGCTGCGGGTCTCCTTCCAGCGCCAGCCGGTGAGCGACCGCTGCCGCGAGACGCCGCAGGCGTTCCCGGTCTCGGTGCTGCCCTCCAGCAATTTCGAGCTGGGCGGCACCTCGCCCGGCGCGGACTTCCTCGGCGTGATCTCGGCCATGGCGGGCGGCGGCAAGCTGGTGGTGCCCGATACCTATCTGTCGACCCAGAGCCAGAGCCTGCCGCGGGTGGTGCGCGCCGCTGCCGCCGCGGGTCTGCCGGCCGGCACCAGCACCTTCGACGTCGCCCCGGTGGGCTCGCCCTACCGCGTCGGCGGCACCTTCCTCGCCATGGACGTGCCCACCCAGGGCGCCAATCTGAAGGCGCGGGTGGAGGGCGACCGCCTGGTGGTCGGCACCGACGAGCAGTCCCGGCTGCTCGACATCTCCGGCCTCAAGAACGTGGCCCTGGTGCAGGCCCTGCGCGCCGACGCCTATCGTGGTATCCTCTGGCAGAGCGTCGGCTCGGTGGCGGTGACGCCGCAGAAGCCGGTGCGCCTGTCGCGCGGCGACGTGGCCCTGGTGGGCATCGACGGAACCCTGGTGGAGATGTCCGCGAGCGGCGCCGCCCCGGGCACGATCCGACTGCCCGACACCGAGGGCGCCGCCGCCACGCTGCAGCGCCTGTGGCAGAGCTCCGCCGACTGGGGCCTGCCGCTCGGCATCGGCGCCGCGGCGCTGTTCTTCCTCCTGCTGGTGCGCGCCACCCAAGTGCGCCGCAGGGGCTGACGAGACCGGACGCCGGCTCTGAGCCGGCGTCCCTCCTGTACTCCGTTCGAGCCGCCGCGGTCGGCGGCTCCCGAGGATCGCAGCGATGGAGCTGTACTGGCCCTACCTTCTGGCGGAATACATCCGCGTCGTCGAATACGTGGCGGCGGTGGTGGCCGTACTGATCCTGATCTCGTCGCTCGACGATCTGTTCGTGGACTTCTGGTACTGGACCCGCCGGGTCTGGCGGCGCATCACGGTGGAGCCCTACATCCGGCCGCTCACCGCCAACGCCTTGTACGAGAAGGACGAGCAGCCGATCGCCATCATCATCCCCGCCTGGCACGAGGCGGACGTGATCGCGGCCATGATCGAGAACGCGGTGAGCGTGCTCGACTACCGGCGCTACATGATCTTCGTCGGCACCTATCCCAACGACCCGGAGACCATCGCCGAGGTCGAGCGCATGCGCCGGCGCTACAAGCAGCTGGTGCGCGTGGAGACGCGCCATCCCGGCCCCACCAACAAGGCGGACTGCCTGAACGCGGTCATCCAGTCGGTGTTCCAGCACGAGATGATGACCGGCACCCAGTTCGCCGGCGTGGTGCAGCACGATTGCGAGGACGTGCTGCATCCCCTCGAACTGCGCTTCTTCAACTACCTGCTGCCGCGCAAGGACCTGATCCAGATCCCGGTGGTGTCGCTGGAGCGCCACTGGTCGGAGGTGGTCGCCGGCATCTACATGGACGAGTTCGCCGAGTGGCACGCCAAGGACCTGATCGTGCGCGAGAGCGTCGCCGGTTCGGTGCCGTCCGCGGGCGTGGGCACCTGCTTCTCGCGGCGCGCGCTGATGGCGCTGCGCGGCGACGGCACCGGCGAGGTGTTCAACACCGAGAGCCTCACCGAGGACTACGACGTCTCCAACCGCCTCGCGCGCGAGCACATGCACTGCATCATCGCGCGCTTCCCGGTGGAATTCCGCGTGCGCCGCCGAACCCTGTTCGGCTACGGCCCGGAAAAGGAGATGCAGCTCGTCATGCCTTTGTGCGTGCGCGAGTTCTTCCCCGACACGTTCCGCACCTCCTACCGCCAGAAGGCGCGGTGGGTGCTGGGCATCGCGCTCCAGGGCTGGCGCCAGATCGGCTGGAAGGGCACCTGGCAGTCGAAATACTTCCTGTTCCGCGACCGCAAGGGCATCGTCACCTCGATCGTGGCGGTGATGGCCTATGTGCTGGCCGCGCACTTCCTGCTGATCTACTTCGCCGAGCAGTTCAACCTGCTGCCCGCCCGCTTCCCCTCCATCTTCGCCACCGAGGGCTGGCTGCTGGCGGTGCTCGCGGCGAACGCGCTGTGCTTCGCGCTGCGCATGGTCCAGCGCTTCTACTTCGTCACCGCGGTGTACGGCTGGGAGCAGGGGCTGATGTCCATCCCGCGCCTGGTGATGGGCAACTTCGTGAACTTCGCCGCCACCGTGCGCGCCTGGCGCATCTTCATCTCGCACCTGATCTTCGGCACGCGCATCGTCTGGGACAAGACCATGCACGACTTCCCGGAGGCCTCCGCCTTCGACCAGCGCCACCAGCGCCTGGGCGAGCTGCTGCTGACCTGGCAGGCGGTGACGCCGGAGCACCTGGAGAACGCGCTCGAAGTGCAGGGCAAGCGCCAGCAGCCGCTCGGCCGCATCCTGGTGGCCGAAGGCTGGCTCGACGAGGAGACGCTCGCCGAGGCCATCGCCTTCCAGGCCAACCTGCCGCGCACCCACGTGACCGAGCAGATGGTGCGCACGTTCCAGGACCTGCTGCCGCTCGACGTCATGGTGCGCTGGCGCATCGTGCCCATCGGCCGCGACGAGACCGGCCGCCTGGTGGTGGCCACCACCTCGCCGCTGGGGGCGCGCGCCAAGGAGGAGCTGCGCGCGGCGGTGGGCGACGTGCCCGAGCAGCGCATCGCCCGCGAGAGCGAGATCAATGACGGCCTGCGCCTGCTGCGCGGCGTCGGCGACACCATCGAGGGCCAGCAGTCCGCGCCGCTGCTCGGCGACATCCTGCTGGAGCGCGGCCTGATGCGCCGCGAGGCCTTCGAGGCCGCCATGGACCAGTACCGCCCGGAAGAGGACGGCCGAATCGGCGAGTACCTCGTGCGCTGCGGCGTGGTGCAGGCCGAGGCCCTCGAAGCCACCCTCAAGGAGCAGGAACAGCGCGTCACGCCGCTGGTGCCGGCATAAATTTATCGCCAGCGGCGCGGCCCGGCCGCGCCGGCGTTCCGGCGGTAAGACATTGAGGCGGCGCGTCCTTCGCCGCAGTCCTGCTGCCGCTGCGGGACGCTGCGCCGCCTAACGAGCCAAATCGCGCCAAGCCGGGCCTTGCGGGGGCGCCGCAACCCAACATATGCATGGCGCCATGGATCGCCGCACCCTCATCATCGCCGGAGGCGCCGCCGCGCTCGGCGCGCTCGGCGCCGACCTCGTCCTGCGCGACAGGCGGTCGGCGGCCCCGCAACCGCCCGCCGCGCCGCCGGCGAGCCCGCCCGCGAGCCCGATCGAGACCACCGCCAGCATCGACCTGCCCACGCGGGATCTGATCGACGGCATCGTCTGGCAGCCGCTCGCCTCCATGTTGGACCCGCACGGCGAATGGCAGCGGCTCGGCGCCCAGACGCTGATGATGCAGTGGACGGTGCTGGACGGGGTGTCCTTCATCCCCAATCTGCTCGACCTGCCCACCATCGAGGACGCGCCCAACTGGCGCCGCATCCAGCGCGAGCCGTGGGCCAGGAAGATCATCATGGGCCTCGCCTCCTACGGCAACGAGCCCAATGCCCGGCGCGACGTGGCCCAGCTCGCCGCGCTGTCGGCCAAGGTCGCGCGCGCCCGGCTGCCGTTCAAGCCGTCGGCCTACTACTTCCCGGTGGAGATCGACCCCACATGGCAGGGCGCGGCCCAGATCGGCCCGCTGCTCGCCGACATCCCGCGTCCGCTGTGGGTGAGCTGCTACGACAATTCCAATGTCGGCGGCGCGGCGCTCGGCGACTGGCTGGCCAGCTTCCTGCCGAAGGACGTGGGCGTGATGCTCCAGGACGGTCTCGGCGGCCACATGCGCACCGCCGAATCCGCCCGCCAGTATGTGGAGGCGCTCAGGGTGCGGCTCGGGCCAGAGCGCGTGGCGCTGATACCCGAGGCGTTCCGCCCGGACGGCTCCGGCGGCCTCCGCGCCGCCACGGCGCAGGAGCTGCGGCCCCAGCTCGACACCTATCGCGGCATCGAGACCTACGTGTTCGAGGGCCCGCATTATCTGACGCGGCGCATCATCCGCCAGCTCACCGAAGGCTGAGCTGGCCGGGAACGGGCGGGCTCCATCGGGCCGCGCGCGGGGCGTGGCGGCCCGGCACGAGGGCCGGGCCTGATGTCGGGTCGCCCTCAGTGGCGGAAGTGGCGCACGCCGGTGAACACCATGGCGAGGCCGGCCGCGTCGGCGGCGTCGATCACCTCCTGGTCGCGCATGGAGCCGCCCGGCTGGATCACCGCCGTCGCGCCCGCGGCCACCGCAGCGAGCAGACCATCCGCGAACGGGAAGAAGGCGTCGGACGCCACCACCGATCCCTTGGTGAGCGGCGCGGCAAGGCCCGCCGCCTCGGCCGCGTCCTCGGCCTTTCGGGCGGCGATGCGGGCCGAGTCCACCCGGCTCATCTGCCCGGCGCCGATGCCCACCGTGGCGCCGTCCTTGGCATAGACGATGGTGTTCGACTTCACGTGCTTGGCGACGCGGAAGGCGAAGCGCAGGTCGGCAAGCTCCTGCGCCGTGGGCGCGCGCTTCGTCACCACCTTCAGCGCCACGTCGTCGGCGCTGGCATTGTCGCGGCCCTGCACCAAGAGGCCGCCCGCCACCGTGCGCACGTCGAGGCCGGCGGCGCGCGGGTCCGGCAGGCCGCCGGTGATGAGCAGGCGCAGGTTCTTCTTGGCGCCCACCACGGCGATCGCCTCCTCGGTGGCATCGGGGGCGACGATCACCTCGGTGAAGATCTCAACCATCGCCCGCGCCGCCTCGGCGTCCAGCGTGCGGTTGACCGCGATGATGCCGCCGAACGCCGACACCGGGTCGCAGGCGAGCGCCTTGCGGTAGGCCTCAGCGAGCGAGGCGCCCTCGGCGACGCCGCAGGGATTGGCGTGCTTGACGATCACCACCGCCGCCGTGCGCGCGGCCGGGAACTCCGCCACCGCCTCGAAGGCGGCGTTGGTGTCGTTGATGTTGTTGAAGGAGAGCTGCTTGCCCTGCACCTGCCGCGCGGTGGCGACGCCCGGCCGGTTCTCGCCGGAGGCATAGAAGGCGGCGCTCTGGTGCGGGTTCTCGCCATAGCGCAGCGCCTCCAGCAGCTTGCCGCCGAAGGCGCGGAAAGGCGGGGCGTCGAGCTTCAGCTCGCCCGCGAACCAGTTGGAGATGGCGGCGTCATAGGCGGCGGTGCGGGCATAGGCCGCCTGGGCGAGGCGTCGGCGCAAGGCGAGCGTGGTGCCGCCATGCGCGGCGATCTCGGCGAGCACCGCCTCGTAGTCGGCGGCGTCCACCACCACCGCCACGTCGTGGTGGTTCTTGGCGGCGCCGCGGATCAGGGCCGGGCCGCCGATGTCGATGTTCTCGATGGTCTCGTCGAAATCGGCCCCGCGCGCGACCGTCGCCTCGAACGGGTAGAGGTTCACCACCACGAGATCGATCGGGGCGATGGCGTGCTCGGCGAGCGAGGCCTGGTGGCCGGCGTCGGCGCGGATGGCGAGGATGCCGCCGTGGATCTTCGGATGCAGGGTCTTCACCCGTCCGTCCATCATCTCCGGGAAGCCGGTGAGATCGGACACGTCCTTCACGTCGAGGCCAGCCTCGGCCAGCGCCTTGCGGGTGCCGCCGGTGGACACCAGCTCCACGCCGCCCTTGGCGAGGGCCGTGGCGAACGGCACCAGCCCGGCCTTGTCCGACACCGAGATCAAAGCGCGGGTGACGGGGCGGATATCGGCGGACATGAGCGGCTCCGGCTGCTGGCGCGCCCGACCGGGGCCGGAGACCGGCCGGGGCGGCGGACGGGCGCGAACGACGTTGCGGCGCGCCAGGGCACGCCGGTTCGCCGCTCGCCTATCACCATTGGGGCCGGGGCGGAAGCGTCCGTCAGCGGGCGGGACGCTGGGGTGCGCCGGGCGCGGGGGTCGCCTCGCGGGTGCGCACGAAGGTCCAGATCAGGCGCGGCGTGCGCTGGGTCGTGCCGGCGAGCACCAGCTGCGCCGTGCGGCGCGGCCCGCCTGGCGCCGCGAGATAGACGCTCTCCTCCACCGCCAGGGTCACGTGCGGCGCGGCGAACGCCCACGCCTCGCCGTTGGGCAGGCTGAGCAGAGCGGTATGGGGATCGTCGAGCCGCTCCACCCGGACCGTCGGATGGAGATGGAAGCGCACCGCGAACGGCGCGTCCGGCACCGCGGCGCCCTCGGTGCCGGCGCGGAACACGTCCTCGCCGTCGAGCCGGCCGCCGTCCACCGCGAGGCGGAACGAGCGCTGGTGGACGATGCCGAAGCCGGCGAGATAGCCGTCATGGCTCGCCCGCATCACCACCGCGCCGGCCCGTGCGCCGCGCTGCACGTCCACATGGCGCGGCCCGGCGACGATGGGCACGCCCATGATGCGGCTCGCATGCGCGCTCTGCAGGAAGCGGCACGAGGAGGTATCGGCGATCACCGCCGTGGAATGGGCGGCGGTGGCGCGTGCCACCTGGCGCCAGGTGTCGCGGCCGGTGGCCGGCACGCCGCAATTGACCACCATCCGGCAGCGGCCGGAGGAGAATTCGAACGAGAGGCAGCTGGCATGCGCCTCCCAGCTCGCGGGAACCGGCGGCGGCGGGCCGGTGTCGGCGATCAGCACGCAGCCCTTGCCCTCCAGGCGCTGGTAGCCGCTATAGGGGGCGTTTGCCACCGGCGCGCCGCGGGCGTCGTCGAAGGCGAGGATGGTGGCGAGCTGGTCCGCCGCCGTGTGGCCCATGCCGTTGAAGTGGGCGAATGCGCCGTCGCCGTGCCGGAAGAAGCGCAGCATGGGCATCATGCGGTCGACCGCGTTCATCATCTCCGGCGGCGCCGGCAGGTTGCGGGCGGCGAACGCCTGGCGCAGCGGCAGAAGGTCCAGCAGCAGGTCGATCAGCATGCCGGGATTGCGCGAGAGCGGGCCGCCGTCGGGCAGGATCTGGCGCTCCAGCTCCTCGGCGAGGCGCCGCTCGGCCGCCTTCATCAGGCGCCCCTGGTCGGACATGCACAGGCCGGCGAAGGTGAGGGCGAGGAGCGCCAGCAGGCGCGGATAGCCGTCGGGCGCCTCGCCCGCCGCGCGGCGCAATTGGCGCACTTGCCGGGCCAAAGAGCGCATGAAGCGGCGGTAGAAATCGTGGTCGGCGTCCTGCAGCAGGAAGGTCGCCTGGGTAAGCCAGGAGATCACCCGGCGCGCAGTCACGTCGGAGCGCGCCGCGACGGCGCGCGCGGCGCCAGGGTCGCGCATCCAGTCGCCCACCAGCGCGCGGGCATTGGCGCGGGCGATGGTGGTGCCGGCGGCACGCAGGTGGCGCAGCCAGCCGAAGCCGTGCAACGTCTCGGCCCATTCGATGGAGGGCGGCACCAGCTCGAACGGGGTGCGGCCGTCGAGGCTCACCACCTTGCCGGCGAAGGCGAAGCGGCCGGCATAGAACTCGCTCGCGAGGGTGGCGTCGCCGGTGCGCAGGTCCTGCGGCGCGATCAGCAGGCGCTCGGGCACCGGGACCGGAACGTAGGAGAGCGCCACATCGCCGCCGCCGGCCCGCGCGATGAGCGCGCGCACCCAGGCTCCGGCGACGATGCCGGCAAGTCGTGCGCGCTCTGCCACGCTGCTCCGGGCCACCCTGCCCCCCGCTCCCTTCTGGCCGCCGCGAAAGGCGCCCGGCAGGCTTAGGCCGCCGAGCCCGCGCAAGGGCCCAAGCACGCCACCCGTCCTCCCGCCGCTCTCGTCCATCTGCACCCATCCCTCTGGCGTATCGGGCGAAATTCGCCCGCCGCGAACTTGGATGGGCGCCGCCCCTACCGGAGCCGGCGCAGCCGCGTCGCGAAGAAGCCGTCGAGCCCCGAGCGCTCCGGCTCGCCGCGCACCCATCCGCTCGGCAGTGTGCGCAATTCACCTTGCGGAGTTATGAACGGATCGATGCCGGCGATCTCCCCCGGCGCGAGCGGCGCGCGGGCGAAGTCGGGGCGCGCGGCCAGCAGGCGCTCCACCTGCGCCTCGCCCTCCTCCGGCTCCAGCGAGCAGGTGGAGAAGACCAGCGTTCCGCCGGGCCGCACCAGGTCCGCCGCATGGGCCAGGAGCCGGCCCTGCAGCTCGGCGAGGGACGCCACGTCGCCCGGCCGCTTGGTGATCGCGATGTCCGGATGGCGCCGCAGCGTGCCGGTGGCGCTGCACGGCGCGTCGAGCAGCACCGCGTCGAACGGCCCGTCGCGGAACTCCAGCACGTCGCGCGCCACCACCTGCGCCGAGAGCTTGAGCCGCGCGAGGTTCTCCTTCAGCCGGCCGATGCGCGCGCCGGAGCGGTCCACCGCGGTCACCTGCGCCCCCGCGGCGGCGAGCTGCGCGGTCTTGCCGCCGGGCGCGGCGCACAGGTCCGCCACCTTGAGGCCCTTGACGTCGCCGAGCAGGCGGGCAGGCAAAGCGGCGGCGGCGTCCTGCACCCACCATTCACCTTCGGCGAAGCCGGGCAGAGCGCGCACCGGCCCGGCCTGGACGACGCGCACGGAGCCGGTCGGCAGCACCTCGCCGCTGAGCGCCTGCGCCCAGCGCTCGGGGTCCGACTTCACGGTGATGTCGAGCGGCGGCTCCACCGCATTGATGGCGCAGATGGCGCGCGCCGCCTCGGCGCCGTAGGCCGTGCGCCAGCGCGCCCTGAGCCAGTCGGGCGTGTCGGCCTCAAGCGGGTCGATGCCGGCGAGCAGCGCCTCCTTCTCGCGCGTCAGGCGCCGCAGCACCGCATTGGCGAGGGCGGCGAAACCCGCGGTCGAGCGGTCGGTGCGGGCGAGGTCGACGCTGAGGCCCACCGCCGCATGGTCCGGCACGTCCATGAACAGCACCTGCGTCGCCCCGGCGAGCAGGATCGCCTCCAGGCGCGGCGCGGATTTCGGCAGGCCGCGCTCCAGCAGCTTGCCGAGCACCAGGCGCAGCGTGCCGAGCCGGCGCACCGCGGTGGCCATGATGCGGAACGCCAGGGCCCGGTCGCGCGGCTCCAGCGCCGGGTCGAAGCCCTCGGCCGCCTCCTCGAGCGGGGCGCCATGGCGCAGCACCTTCTCCAGCCCGTCCACCGCCAGGGCGCGGGCGGCGAGGCCCGGCGCGGCGGGCGGGCGCGGCGGCGTGCCGGACGGGCGGCGCGGCGCCCCGGTTCCGGAGGGCGGACGGGCGGAGGAGCGGACGGGCGGACGGGAAGGAGGTCTCATCGCCGCAGATAGAGCATGAAGCGCGGTGCAATCCAAATTCGGCGCCGCCCGGCGCCCCGGGTCCCGGCCGGACGCCGTCGCGGACCCCTGCCAACCTTGCCTCCCGCGCGGCGATCCCTTAAGACGCCAGCTAAACGCCCCGGACCAGCGCCGGGGCTTTGTTTTGTCGCGCGGGCCGCCAGGCGATCCCCGCGCCGCTTCGAGGAGGCTCCACCCCGTGGCCAACGTGGTCGTGGTCGGCTCGCAATGGGGCGACGAAGGCAAGGGAAAGATCGTCGACTGGCTCTCCGAGCAGGCTGACGTGGTGGTCCGCTTCCAGGGCGGCCACAATGCCGGCCATACGCTGGTGGTGGGCGGCAACACCTACAAGCTGTCGCTGCTGCCCTCGGGCGTGGTGCGCCCCGGCAAGCTGTCGGTGATCGGCAACGGCGTGGTGCTCGATCCCCAGGCGCTGCTGGACGAGCTGGCGCGCCTCGCCGCGCAGGGCGTCGTCGTCGGCCCCGAGCGCCTGCGCATCGCCGAGAACACCCCCCTCATCCTGCCGCTGCACCGCGAGCTCGACGCCCTGCGCGAGAACGCCACCGTCGAGAGCGCGCGCATCGGCACCACCAAGCGCGGCATCGGCCCGGCCTATGAGGACAAGGTGGGCCGCCGCGCTATCCGCCTCGTGGACCTCGCCGAGCCGGCGACGCTGCCGGGCAAGGTGGAGCGCCTTCTGGCGCACCACAACCTGATCCGCCGCGGCCTCGGCGTGCCCGAGGTCGACGCCACCACTTTGGTGTGCGAGCTGAACGCCATCGCCCCGAAGGTGCTGCCCTTCATGGACCGGGTGTGGGACCTCCTGGACCGCGCCCGGCGCGAGGGCAAGAAGATCCTGTTCGAGGGCGCCCAGGGCGCGCTGCTGGACATCGACCACGGCACCTATCCGTTCGTGACGTCCTCCAATACCGTTGCCGGCGCGGCCTCCAGCGGCTCGGGCATCGGGCCTGGCGCGCTCGACTACGTGCTCGGCATCACCAAGGCCTACACCACGCGCGTCGGCGGCGGCCCGTTCCCCACCGAGCTGACCGACGCGGTCGGCAAGACGCTGGGCGAGAAGGGCCGCGAGTTCGGCGTCGTCACCGGCCGGGCGCGCCGCTGCGGCTGGTTCGACGCGGTGCTGGTGCGCCAGACCGTGCGCACCTGCGGCATCCACGGCATCGCGCTGACCAAGCTCGACGTGCTGGACGGGTTTACCGAGCTGAAGGTTTGTGTCGGCTACAAGGTCGACGGCAAGCAGATCGATTACCTGCCGGCGGAGAGCGGCGCGCAGGCGCGCGCCGAGCCGATCTACGAGACCATGGAGGGCTGGCAGGATTCCACCGCCGGGGCGCGATCCTGGGCGGACCTGCCGGCGGAGGCCGTGAAATATGTGCGCCGGGTGGAAGAGCTGATCGGCTGCCCGGTTGCGGTTTTGTCCACAAGCCCGGAGCGCGACGACACCATACTGGTGCATAATCCTTTCCTGGCCTGATCGAAGGGCCGCCCACGGAACGCGAAGCAAAGTCCCGATGGCCGATTATTTCCCGCTTCTCGCTCGCGCGATCGCGAGCCTGCCGCAGAAGAGCGCCGAGAGCCGGCGCGCGGTCTATGACCGTGCCCGCGCGACGCTGCTGCGTCAGCTGCGCAGCGTCGACCCGCCGCTGCCGGAGGGGGAGATCACCCGGGAGCGCATGTCGCTGGAGGACGCGATCCGCCGCGTGGAGGCGGAATTCCCGCCGCCGCCCGACGCTGGGGTGACGGAGGAGAGCCCGCCGGAGGCGCCGGAACCCGCGCCGCCCCCGGCCCCGCCGGCCGCCCCGCCCGCCTTGCGCCCGCCGGCCCAAGGCGAGCCGCGCCGCATCGCCCCGCGCGCGCTGCCGGCCAACGATGCGGACACCGGCGAAGCGGCCGCGGACGCCCGTCGCTCCTCGCCCGTGCGTCCGCGCGGCGAGGAGGCCGAGGCTGACCCCGAGGCGGCGGAAGCCGGCACCGACCCGCGCCCCGGCCTGCGCCGCGGCGAGGTGCGCAGCCGCGGCGCCGCCAACGGCGCCAAGCGCAAGCCGCGCAAGAGCGAGCGCGGCGGCTCCTGGCAGAAGCTGATCCTGTGGACGCTGGTGGCGTGCGTGGTGCTGGGCGGCGTCGCCCTCGCCGTGGTCAACCGGCATCTCATCCTCGGCGGCGACAGCGCCGGCACCACCCCGGCCGCCGATGCCCAGAAGTCCGCGGACCGGGTCGCGCCGACCACCGAAAATGCCCGGCGCACCCCCGCCCCGCGCCCCGCCGGAACCTCGGGCACGGCCCAGCGGGCGGTGCTGCTGGAGGAGACCCCCGGCGGCGGCCAGCCGCAGAGCTTCGACGGCACCGTGACCTGGAAGACCGAGACCGTGAGCGCCGGTCCGGGCCTGCCGCCGGACATCGGCGTGCGCGGGGATGTCACCATTCCCGAGCGCCAGATCAGCATGAGCTTCGTGCTCCGGCGCAACACCGACCCGACCCTGCCCGCCTCCCACACGGTGGAGGTGGGCTTCACCCTGCCCAAGGACTTCCCCTTCGGCGACGTGGCAAGCGTGCCGCTGATCGCCGCCAAGCCCAATCCGCAGGCGCGCGGCACGCCGCTGGCCGGCCTCTCGGTGAAGGTCAACCCGACCTTGTTCCTGGTGGGCCTCTCGCCCGGCGCTTCGGAGAAGCAGCGCAACCTCGCGCTGCTCCAGTTCTCGCCGTGGATCGACGTGCCGATCGTGTTCTCGAACAGCAAGCGCGCGCTCATCACTTTGGAGAAGGGCGAGCCCGGCGACCAGGCGTTCAACGACGCCTTCTCCGCCTGGGGCGAACTGCTCCAGCGGCCGGATCCGCCACCGCAACAGCAGCAGCAACCGGCCGCGCAATAGCCGCGCGGCATCGCGCGGACGGCATGTTCCGGAAAACGCGCCTCATGGCCGGGCTTGTCCCGGCCATTCCCGCCCCGCGGGAAAAACGGCGGTTCTCATTCCCAGATCGCGTTCCAGGATCGCGTCCAGGGCAAAATTCCGGCGCGCCGCGCCGGTCCCCAGCGCCCCCTAATCCGCCAGCCCCTTGAGCCGGTAGAGCGCCTCCAGCGCGTCGCGTGGGCTCATCGCATCGGGATCGAGCCCCTCCAGCGCCGCCCGTAGCGGGTCCGGCCCCGCTGGGGCCGCCGGCGCCGTGGCCACCGGCCGGGCGGCGGCGAACAAGGGCAGGTCGTCCACCAGCTTCTGCGCCGGCGATGCGCGCTCGGCCGCCTCCAGCTCGGCCAGCACGGCGCGGGCGCGGGCGATCACGGCGTCCGGCAGGCCGGCGAGCTTGGCCACCTGGATGCCGTAGGAGCGGTCCGCGGCCCCCGGCACCACCTCGTGCAGGAAGATCACGTCGCCCTGCCATTCGGTGACCTTCACCGTGGCGTTGACGAGGCGCCGGCAGCGCTGGGAGAGCGCGGTCAATTCGTGGAAATGGGTGGCGAACAGCGCCCGGCAGCGGTTCACCTCGTGCAGGTGTTCGAGGCTCGCCCAGGCGATGGACATGCCGTCGAAGGTGGCGGTGCCGCGGCCGATCTCGTCCAGGATGACCAGCGAGCGATGGGTGGCCTGGTTCAGGATGGCGGCGGTCTCCACCATCTCCACCATGAAGGTGGAGCGTCCGCGCGCGAGGTCGTCGGCGGCGCCGACGCGGGAGAACAGGCGGTCCACCACGCCGATGCGCGCGGCGCGCGCCGGCACGAAGGCGCCGGCCTGCGCCAGCACGCAGATCAGCGCGTTCTGCCGCAGGAAGGTGGACTTGCCCGCCATGTTCGGCCCGGTGACCAGCACGATGCGCCCGTCATCCTGCCCCTCCGGCGGGGAGAGGTCGCAGTCGTTGGGCACGAACGGTCCGCCGTCGCGGGCGAGCGCCTGCTCCACCACCGGGTGGCGCCCGCCCGCGATCAGGAAGGCGGCGCCCGCCTCCATGCGCGGTCGCACATGGCGCTCGCTGACCGCGAGCTCGGCGAGGCCCGCCGCAACGTCCAGCTCGGCGAGCGCCTCGGCGGCGGCCCGGATGGCAGGCGCCGAGGCCACCACCTCGGCCGCGAGGCGATCGAAGATCGCCTGCTCCAGGCCTAGCGCCCGCTCTCCGGCGGAGGCGATGCGGCTTTCCAGCTCGCCCAGCTCGACGCTGGAGAAGCGCACCGCCCCCGCCATGGTCTGGCGGTGCACGAACACGGCGGCGAACGGCGGCTCGCGCAGCCGGTCGGCGTTCTGCGCGGTCACCTCGACGAAATAGCCGAGAACCGCATTGTGCCGGATCTTCAGCGACTTGACCCCGGTCTCCTCGACATAGCGGCGCTC
>NZ_RCTF01000016.1 GCF_003667445.1 Xanthobacter tagetidis
AGACCGGCTACTCGAGCTGGGAAGGCATGCGCACCAAGGGCGCGGCCACCCACACCATCGTCCGCGGCACCGTCGTCGCAAAGGACGGCAAGCTGCGCACCGCCCCCGGCTTCGGACAGTTCGTGCCCGGGACCGCGGCGGCCTGACAGTCAACCCAAACAGAGGAGGCAAGACGTGTCCAGATTGGTGACAGCGACCTGCGCGGCGGTCCTCGCCGCGGCCCTCGTCTCCTCCCCTGCCGCCGCGCAGGGAACCCTTGTGGTGCAGACCCAGGGCTCCGTGGACCGCGCTGTGCGCGAGTTCATCGTGCCGAAGATGAAGGCGCTTTACGGCGTGGACGTCTCCACCACGCCCTCGCTGAGCGCACCCGCGCTCGCCAAGGCCATGGCGCAGAAGTCCTCGCCGCAGATCGACGTGTTCATGCTCGACGCCGGCCCCTGGCTCCAAGGCAAGGCGGCCGGCCTGTGGGCGGACTTGCCGACGGCGAAGATCCCCAACCTCGCCGATGTGCCCGCGGACCTGAAGGACGCCAAGGGGGTGGCCTACACCCACCTCGTCATCGGCTTCCTCTACGACACGGCGAAGATATCGACGCCGCCGAAATCCATCGCCGACCTCGCCGACCCCAAATACAAGGGGAAGGTGGCGGTGCCGACCTTCTCCAGCACGTTTGCCTTCGCGCTGCTGGCGAACCTCGACGTGATCGCTGGCGGCAAGGGCGATGCGGCGAAGCCGCTCGACGCCGGCTTCGCGAGCATGAAGAAGATCGCGCCCAACGTGCTCAGCTTCTATGGCGGCGGCGCGCAGCTGGTGAACCTGTTCAAGCAGGGCGAGATCGAACTCGCCTGGGGCGCCAACCATGTCGCGCAGGGCCTCGGCAAGGACTCGACCGTGAAGTGGACGGCGCCGGTGGAAGGCGCCGCGCTCAGCACCGTCTATGCCGCCATCGCCGAGGGCACGAAGAACACGGACGCCGCGGCGCAGTTCATCAATCTGCTGCTGTCGCCGGAATTTCAGGCGCTGATGGCGGAGCAGGGCGGCGTCGCCTTCGTCAACACCAAGACCGAGCTCTCGCCGGACTATGCCAAGACATCGCCGCTGACGCGCGAGGTCATCGCCGCCGGCAAGCAGCTGCCCTGGGATGTGTTCAACGCCAACCGCATCGTGCTCAACGAGCGCTGGCAGCGGGACATCGAGGCGAAGTGAGCGCACCGCGCGACACGTGAGAGTGGAAGGGCACGATGGGCAGCAGACTATCGATTGCCGGGCTGACCAAGGCCTTCTCCGGCAAGACCGTGCTCGACGACATGAGTCTCGCCATCGGGGAGGGGGAGTTCATCTCCCTCCTGGGGCCGTCGGGCTGCGGCAAGACCACGACGCTCAACCTGGTCGCGGGCTTCTTCGCGCCGGACGGCGGCTCGATCGCGCTCGACGGACGGGACATCACCGGGCTGCCCACCTACCAGCGCGGCGTCTCCATGGTGTTCCAGAACTACGCTCTGTTTCCGCACATGAGCGTGGCGCAGAACATCGGCTTCGGGCTGCGCATGCGCGGCGAGAATGCCGCCGCCATCGCCGCCCGGGTCGAGGAGATGCTGGCGCTGGTCCAGCTGCCCGGCGTGGCGGACCGCTATCCCCGCCAGCTCTCCGGCGGCCAGCAGCAGCGCATCGGGCTTGCCCGCGCGCTCGCGGTCCATCCCGGCCTGATGCTGCTCGACGAGCCCATGAGCAACCTCGACGCCAAGCTCCGGCGCGAGATGCAGCTCGAACTGCGCGAGATCCTCGCCAAGGTCGGCACCACCACCCTCTATGTCACCCACGACCAGGAGGAGGCGCTCGCCATGTCCGACCGGGTGGTGGTGATGAACGGCGGCAGGGTGGAGCAGATGGGCACCCCCACCGACATCTACCACGCCCCGCGCACCCGCTTCGTGGCGGGCTTCGTCGGCGAGAGCAATTTCGTGCCGGCCGAAGTATTGGGGATCGAGGGCGACCAGGCCCGGGTCCGGATCGGCCCGGTCCATCAGGCACGCGTCATGCTCCGGAACGCGCGGCCTGATGCCGGCGGGCGGCTCACCCTGCTGGTGCGGCCGGAGCACATCCACATCGGCGCGCCCGGCACGGATGCCCTGCCGGCGACGATCCGCGCGGTCGCCTTCGGCGGTCCGAGCGTGCGCCTGAGGGCCGAGGCCGAAGGCCTGCCGGCGCTCGACTGCGAGGCTGCCTCCAACTGGGCCGGAGACCTGAAGTCGGGCGACGCGGTGGGTCTGAGGATCGCCGACGATGCCTGGTACGTCATGCCGGCGGAGGCGGGCCGGTGAGCGCGCGGCGATACCGGCCCGACTGGGCCGCGGTCCCGGTCGTCGCCTTCCTCGGTGTGTTCTTCGCGCTGCCCATCGCCGCGGCGCTGCTCGCCGGCTTCCTGAAGTACGACCCCATCATCCTGGTGGGACGCGAGTTCACCTTCGCCAACTATGTGCGCTTCCTCACCGACTGGTTCTATCTGCGGGTCTTCGTGGACACGCTGGTGATTGCCGTCCTGGTGACCGCCGCTTCGGTGGTCATCGCCTATCCGGTAGCGCTGCACCTGCACCATGTGGCCTCGTCCCGCACGCGCACCTTCCTCATTCTCATCATCCTGCTGCCGGTGATGGTGTCCTACGTGGTCACCGCCTTTGCGTGGGTGGTGATCCTCGGCCGCAACGGGTTCGTGAACCAGGCGCTGATGGCGACCGGGCTGCTGGAACGCCCGATGGCGCTGCTGAGCCGGCCGTCGGGCGTGGTGATCGTGCTGATCTACACTTTCGCGCCCTTCATGGTGATGAATATCTATGCGGCGCTGGAGGCCATTGACCGCAGCCTGCTGCGCGCCGCCGCGGTGCTCGGCGCGACCCCGCGTGCCGCCTTCTGGTCCGTCACCGTGCCCATGAGCCTGCCGGGCGTGCTCTCTGGCACATTGCTCGTGTTCGCGCTCTCCCTCGGCGCCTTCGTCACGCCCATGATCATCGGCGGCAACCAGGTGAAGACGGTGCCGGTGATGATCTACAACTTCGTCAGCGGCGTGTTCGACTGGCCGGGTGCCGGCGCCATGGCGGGACTGCTCCTGGTCCTGTCGTACGGCTGCAACTACATCATCTCGCTGATCTTCCATCGGAGGCTGGCATGGCTGAAAAACCAGCGCTGAGCCCCGGCGTGGTGTTGGCGGCGGTGGTGGTCTACGCGCTGTTCATCCTGCCGATGTTCGTGACCGTGGCCGCCTCGTTCACGCAGACGCAGACGGTCCAGTTTCCGCCGCGCGGCTTCACGCTCCAGTGGTACGGCGAAATCCTGAACGACCGCGAACTGATGGACGGCATGGCGCTCAGTGCCGCGATCGCGCTGTGCGCCGCCGCGGCGGCATCCGTGCTCGGCACGCTCGGCGCGCTCTATCTCGCGCGCGCCGACGGCGTGCGCCGCGAGCTGTTCCAGTCGCTGGCGCTGGCGCCGCTCACCATTCCCCATGTGCTCATCGGGCTCGCCTTCCTGATGACCTTCTCCAGCCTCGGGCTGATCAACGCCTACGGCCTGGCGCTCGCCCATGTGGTGATCTGCGTGCCCTACGTGATGCGCAGCGTGCTCTCCATCCTGATGGCGGGCGACGCGTCCCTCCCGCGCGCGGCGGCCGTGCTGGGCGCGAGCCCGATCCGCACGCTGATCCACGTGACGCTGCCGAGCGTCAGGCCCGGCATCATCTCGGGGGCCGTGTTCGCCTATCTGGTCTCGTTCAACAATGTGTCGATCTCGATGTTCGTCTCAAGCCCGCGCACGGCGACGCTGCCGGTGGTGATCTTCAACCGCATCGACTACGTGCCGAACCCCTCCATCGTCGCCGTCGCGGCGCTGATGATCCTCGCCACGTCCCTGATCCTGCTTGCCCTCGACAAGGCGTTCGCGCTGTTCCGCACCATGTTCGGCTGACACTGGAAGGACCCTCCGTGAAATTCCGGCATCTGGCACGTCTCGACATTCCCGGCGGCGGGCAGGTGTTCGCGCAGGGCGACTTCGCCTATGTGGGCCACCTGCGCCCGCCGCACGGCACCACACTCATCGACTGCGCCGACCCGCGGAACCCGCGCGTGACCGCAACGGTCGAAGTGCCCTCCAACGTCCATTCCCACAAGGTCCGCGTCCATGGCGACGTGATGATCGTCAACCGCGAGCTGAACCGGCCCGAGCCCACGGGACCGCAGGACAAGGTGCCGGTGGAGGTGATCCTCAACCAGACGCTCGACGCGGAGAAGGCCGGCTTCAGCGGCGGCATCCGCCTGTACGACATCGCCGACAAGGCCCGCCCACGGGAGATCGGCGCCTATCGCTCGCTCGGCACCCACCGCTTCGATTCCGATCCGCGCTACGCCTACATCTCTTCCGAGGAGCACGGCTTCCTGGGCGACATCGTGGTGATCGTCGACATCGCCGATCCGGAACACCCGGTGGAAGCCGGACGCTGGTGGATGCCGGGCCAGTGGCTCGCCGGGGGCGAGGTGCCGAGCTGGGGCGGGCGGCGCTCGCGCTGCCACCATCCCCTGCGGCGCGGCGACCGGCTCTACACCAGCTACTGGCACGGCGGCTTCGTGATCCTCGGCATCGAGGACATCGCCAAGCCGCGCTTCATCAGCGGCCTCGACTGGAGCCCGCCTTATCCCTGCCCGACCCATACCGCGGCGCCGGTGCCGTTCGAGATCATGGGCCGCAAGGTGCTGGTATGCACCGACGAGGAGGTGGCCGACCGCCTCGCGCCTTCGCCCAACGCCTTCATGTGGATCGTCGACGTGACCGACGAGGCGCATCCCGTGCCGGTCTCCGCCTTCCGGGTGGAGAACGACAAGCCGTTCGATCCCAAATGCTGGTTCGGCGCCCACCAGCCGCAGGAGGTGATCGACAGCACCACGGTGCTCTCGGTGTGGTTTGCGGGCGGGCTCCGGGCGGTGGACATCTCCGACATCTACCGTCCAACCGAGGTGGGACGCTTCATTCCCGAGCCGGGCGCGGGGGAGGCTCACGTGCAGACCAACGACCTGTTCGTCGACCGCGCCCGGGGACTGGTCTACCTGATCGACCGTTTCCGCGGCCTCGACATTCTCGAAATGGAAGGGTGAGCGCAGATGTGCGCGTGCGAGCCGGGCGACCTTTCCGAGCGGACCGCCTTTGATCCAGGCCTCATGGAGCCCGCACGCGCCCTGGCGGCGCGGCTGGGGCATCAGCCGCCCGAGGAGGCCTGGCTGGTCTTCTTCGGCCTCAAGGGCGGCGCCATCGCGTGGTCCGACCTCTGCGTCGTGAAGCAGTCATACGATCGCGCCGTCAGAATGATGCGCATGAGACATGCGACGCGCAGGCCCCGCGGGCTCTTGGCCTGCGAAGCCATCCCGGGGATGGTGTTCCAGCACGAGGTAGATTTCGCATAGGACGCGAGCTCACGTCTCCCGAAGTCCTGCGATCCTGGGGGAACAGGCACACGAGGAGCTATCCGGGCGAAGCCCTCGGCCAAGGCGGCCTGCCTCCAACGTCCCGCTGCCCCTTGCCGATGCCTGCCCGGTGTCCGGGCGCTCCGGCGACCCGCGATGCGTTGCGGCAGCCCCACCGCGCTTGCCTGCTTTCAGCCTGAACGGCTGGAGCGGCGGATGGCTTGCGGAGGTTGGCCGAAAGCGCGGATGAAGGCACGGCGCATCCGCTCGGCGTCGCCAAATCCGGCGGACTGGGCGACCACGTCGATGGTCTCGCTCGAAAACTCGACCCGTTCGCGCGCCACTTCGAGCCGCAGTCTTTCGATCGCCTTGGACGGCGTCATCCCGGTTTCCGCGGTGAAGGCGCGCGCAAAATGGCGCGAACTCATCCCCACGCGCTCGGCAAGCTGCTCCACGGTGAGCGAGGCATCGAGGTGCTCGCGAACCCACGACAGAAGGGCCGCGAACCGGCCATTGGGCGCCTTCAGCTCCAGAAGAGACGAAAACTGGGACTGCCCGCCGCTGCGCCGCTGATACAGCACGAGCTGGCGAGCGGTCTGGCGCGCGACCTCGTCACCTTGATCCTCTGCCACCATCGCCAGCGCAAGGTCGATGCCCGCGGAGATGCCGGCCGAGGTCCAGATACGGCCATCGTGCGTGAAGATCTTATCCGGCTCGAACTTGACCTTCGGAAAGCGGGATACGAAATCGCGCGTGTGCGACCAGTGGGTCGTGGCGCGGCGACCGTCCAGCAACCCCGCCGCGGCGAGGATGTAGGCGCCGCTGCAGACACTGGCGATGCGCGCGCCGCCCGCCTCCACCCGGCGCACAAACGCCAGGGTCTCAGGGCACGCCAGCGATTTCTGCACGCCCTCCCCGCCAACCACGACCAGCGTGGAGATCGGGGGGCACGCGCCGATATGGCCGGCGAGCATCGCCGCGCCCGACGAACTGCGGACCGGCCCTTCGGCGAGCGCGAGCACCTGCATCTCCGGCACCTTTGCCGCATAGCGCTTGGCGATCTCGAACACCGAGATCGGGCCGGCCACGTCCAGAATCTGGAAATCGGGAAAGACAAGGATACCAATCATCAGGATGGCCGATATCGAGGGAACAAAGGCATTTTTCCAAAGCAATACTCATGACAAGCTGCGTCGGTCAACCTAATGGGGGAGATGTCATTGCACGGAGCGTTGATCGGATGGATCGCGTCGCCGCACGGCGGCCGGTGCGACCGGGCCCTGCGATCTGCCGGGATGCCCCTCGCTTGCGGGGATGAGCGCGTCTCCAGTCTTGGGGAGCAGGCCCCGCATGAATGACATCGTCCTCGTCGGCGGCAGGGTGATCGATCCCGAGACGGGTCACGATGGACTTGCCGACGTGGCGCTTCGCGACGGCCGCATCGCCGCGATCGGGCGCGATCTGGGCCCGGCGGCGCACACCGTTCCGGCCCATGGCCTTGTGGTCGCGCCCGGCTTCATCGACCTGCACGCGCACGGGCAATGCCTTCCGGCAGATCGGATGCAGGCGTTCGACGGCGTGACGACGAGCCTGGAACTCGAGGTCGGCGTGTGGCCGGTCGCGCGCTGGTACGACGAGCAGGCCCACGCCGGGCGCGTCCTGAACTACGGGGCCTCCACGGGCTGGATCTTCACCCGCATCGCCGCGATGACCGCGCAGCAGACCGAGTCGACCCTCGCCGGGATGGGACGGGCCATGGCGGACAGCCGCTGGACCGTGGACGTCGCGACCCCGGCCGAGATGGCCACGATCGTGGAGCGGGTACGCGATGGGCTCGACCAGGGCGGTCTCGGCATCGGCTTCCCGAATGCCTATGCGCCCGGCGCGGGGGTCAAGGAGATATCGGAGCTCTGCAGTCTGGCATCCGCCATCGGCGTGCCGACCTTCACGCACATCGCGTACATGTCGAACGTCGATCCGCAAAGCTCCATCGACGCCTATACCCGCCTGATCGGCCTTGCGGGCTCGACCGGCGCCCATATGCATATCTGCCACTTCAACTCGACCAGCCTCCAGGACGTGGAGCGCGCCGCAGAACTCGTGGCCAACGCCCAGGCACAGGGTCTCAAGGTCTCGGTGGAAGCCTACCCCTATGGAACGGGTTCGACGGTCATCGGCGCGACCTTCTTCGGCGATCCGGCGTTTCCCGAGCGCACGGGCGGCGGCTACGACACGATCGAGCACCTGACCTCGGGCCACCGCTTCGCTGACCGCGACGACCTCGTGGCCGCACAGGCCAAGGACCCCGGCGCGCTCGTGCTGTGGCATTTCCTGGACGTTGCGATGAACGACCGCCACCGCGATCTGCTCGACGTTTCCGTCCTGTATCCAGGCGGCGCCATCGCGTCGGATGCCGTATCCTGGCTTCTTCCCGACGGCTCGACCTATCTCGGCGACCACTGGCCGCTTCCGGAGGACGTCATTTCCCATCCGCGTTCCAGCGGGACGTTCACGCGCTTCCTGCGCAAATGGGTGCGGGAGCGGGAGGCCATCTCCCTGCTGGAGGGCGTGCGCAAGTGCACGCTGATCCCCGCCCGGCTGCTCGAAGCGAGCACGCCCGCGATGCGCCGCAAGGGCCGCATTCAGGTGGGCTGCGATGCCGACATCGTCTGCTTCGATCTCGCTGCGCTCACCGACAGGGCCGACTTCCGCAATCCGAACCGGCCGTCCGAAGGTGTGCGGCACCTGCTGGTCGGCGGCGTGCCCGTGATCGCCGACGGCGGCCTGATCCGGGAGGCGCGGCCGGGCCGCCCGGTCCGCCGGCCGGTGGCGCAATGACGGTTCCCGTCCTTCTCGTGGCGGGAGCGCTCGGCGCGGGCAAGACGACGCTGGTCAACCACCTGCTGCGCCACCCGGATGGCCGGCGCATCGCCGCGATCGTCAATGATTTCGGAGCGATCGACGTGGACGCGGCCCTGCTGGCGCCGTCGGCGGACGGGATCGTCAGCCTCAAGAACGGCTGCATCTGCTGCAGTCTCCAAGGCGATCTGCTGCGCTCGCTCATGATGCTGACGCGCCGGCGGCCCTCTCCCGACGCGATCATCATCGAGACCAGCGGCGCCTCCGATCCAGCAGCGATCGCGAGCGCGCTGCTCGATCCGGTCGTTTTCGCAGCCAACCCGCTCGATACCGTGGTGTGCGTCGTCGATGCCCGCCAGGTTGCGGACAGGCCGGCGCTCCTGGACGACCCGCTCTGGCAATCGCAGGTGCGTGCAGCGGATTTCGTCATCCTCGCGAAGGTGGACCTGGTGGCGCCTGAGGAGCTTGAGCAGGTACAAGCGCGCGTCGCCGCGCGGCATGCGGGCAAGCGGACGTTCAACGCGATCGATGGCGCGGTCCCCTCGCCTGTCCTGTTCTCACAGGGTCATCACGCTCCGGCGATCAGACCGTCGCTGCGCGCCATCGAGGCAACCGAGCGCTTCGAGACGATGAGCTGGACTGCGCCCCTGCCCTTGTCGCTTCCCCGCTTCCAGCGCGCGGTCGGCGAACTCTCGTCCGTCCTGCTCCGCGCCAAGGGCTTCGTGACCTTCGATCATCAGCCGGACCAGCCTCTGGTGTTCCAGCTTGTGGGCTCCCGCGTGACGATCTCGCCCTGCGCGGACACTGCCGGGGACGACCCCATGAACCGCCTGGTGCTGATCGCCGAGGTCGGACGTCTGGACCGGAGCGCGGTCACCACCCTCCTGGACGCGACGACGACGGCGCCGGCAAACCGCAACGCTCGTGATTGAACGGCGATGCAGGGGCAAACGCGCTGGCCGGGACATCCGGCGGCCGGACAGGCCCTCGATTTGGCTGATTATGAGGGAATTATGGCATTTCAGACATAAAGAATTGGTGTCATTCTTTCTCTCCTGAAGAAAGGGGAGACCTTCTTGAAAACCTCAATTCAGATCGGATTACTCGTTTTCCCTCAGGTCACGCAGCTGGACCTGACAGGTCCGCTTCAGGTCTTCTCCAGCGCGCCCGACACCGAGGTGCACCTGGTGTGGAAGCGGATCGAACCGGTACCGAGCGATTCCGTATTGACGCTGACGCCGACGTGCAGCTTCGACGACTGCCCCCAACTGGACGTGATCTGCGTCCCCGGCGGCTACGGAACGGACGCGCTCCTCAATGACGAGGAGGTTCTGGACTTCCTGCGCAGGCAGGCCGTCGGCGCAAAGTACATCACGTCCGTCTGCACCGGCTCCGTGGTGCTCGGCGCGGCCGGATTGCTGCAGGGCTACCGCGCGGCCACGCACTGGAGCGCAAGGGACGCCCTGGCTCCGTTCGGCGCGACGCTGTCCGAGGAGCGGGTCTGCGTCGACCGCAACCGCATCACCGGCGGCGGCATCACGGCCGGCATCGATTTCGCATTGACGCTGGTGTCCCTGCTGATCGACCGGCGGACGGCGGAGATGGTCCAGCTCCGCATGGAATACAACCCGGCGCCGCCCTTCACGTCGGGCTCGCCGGAGACGGCCCCCGCCGAGGTTCTCGCCCTCATGCGCGAGAAGATGGCGCCGGGACAGGCGCGGCGCCGCGACGCCGTGAGCCAGGCGGCGGCGCGCCTCGTCCGGCGCGCAGGCTAAGGACGCTGCGCTGCGCCGATCAGCGCGGCGCAGCGAGACGGAGCGGCTGGACCGCCGCTCCGCATCGGGCGGGGGCGCCATGGTCACGGCACCAGATCTGTGTGGGGGGCGCATGACACGGCTGATTGAGGGGTATTTCAGTCTTCTCAAGATCCTGATCGCCATATTCCTGGCGGTCATGGTCGTACTCGTGTTCGGCAATGTGGTCCTGCGCTACGCGTTCGATTCCGGAATTACGGTATCGGAAGAGCTTTCGCGCTGGCTCTTCGTCTGGCTGACCTTTCTCGGTGCCATCGTCGCCCTGCGCGAGCACGGCCATCTCGGGGTCGATACGGTGGTCAAGCGCCTGCCGCGCAAGGGCAAGCTGGCCTGCCTGATCGTCAGCCAAGTGCTGATGCTTTACGCAACCGTGCTGTTCTTTCAGGGCAGCTGGGTGCAGACCCTGATCAACTGGCAGGTGACTGCCCCCGCCTCCGGCGCGTCGGTCGCCTGGCTGTACGGGGTCGGCCTCGTCTTCAGCATCTCGACGGGGCTGATCATCCTCGATGGGCTGCGCCGCGCGGTGATGGGCGATCTCTCCGACGATCAGCTGGTCATCGTCAAGGAATCCGAGGAACAGGAGCAGCTGGAGCAGCTGCAGCACGAACTGGCGGCACGCGACGGGCGTGACGTGCTGGTTCGTGCGGAGCCGAGCCGAGGAACCGACCGATGACGATCGCGATCTTCGTCGGCTCGCTTCTCGGCGCCATGACGATCGGCATGCCGATCGCCTATGCGCTGCTGATCTCCGGCATCGCCTTGATGCTCTACGTCGATGTGTTCGACGCGCAGATCGTGGCGCAGAACGTCATCAACGGGGCAGACAGCTTTCCCCTCATGGCCGTGCCGTTCTTCATGCTGGCCGGCGAGATCATGAATACGGGCGGGCTGTCGAAGCGCATCGTCAACGTGGCGCTCGCCGCCGTCGGGCACGTCAAGGGGGGCCTCGGCTATGTGGCCATTCTGGCCGCCTGCGTCCTGTCGGCCCTGTCAGGCTCCGCGATTGCCGATGCGGCCGCCCTGGCCGCCTTGCTCGTGCCGATGATGACGCAGGCCGGGCACGACAAGGCGCGCGCGGGCGGCCTGATCGCGGCCTCGGGCATCATCGGTCCCATCATTCCGCCCTCGATCGGCTTCGTGATCTTCGGCGTCATCGCCAATGTCTCGATCACCAAGCTGTTCCTGGCGGGGCTTGTGCCGGGCCTGCTGATCGGCGTCGGGCTCGCGGTCGCCTGGTGGTGGGAAGTCCGCAAGGAAACCCTCGTCACCCCGCCGCGCAAATCCGCGGCCGATCTCCTGGGCGCGCTCCGCGAGGGTGTCTGGGCCCTCGTGCTGCCTCTGATCATCATCTTCGGCCTGAAGTTCGGCGTCTTCACCCCCACGGAATCCGCGGTGGTGGCGGCCGTCTACTCTCTGTTCGTTGCCGTCTTCGTCTATCGCGAGCTGAAGATCACGGAGCTCTACGCCGTATTCGTCACGGCGGCGAAGACGACGGCCGTCGTCATGTTCCTCGTCGCCGCGGCGATCGTGTCGGCCTACGTTCTCACCATATCCGAAGTCGCCCTGACGCTCGTCGACCTGCTGCAGCCGTTCATGGGCAATCAGACGCTGCTCCTGCTCGCCATGATGATCCTGGTCGTCATCGTCGGCACCGCGATGGATATGACGCCGACCATACTGATCCTCACTCCGATCCTGATGCCGGTGGTCAAGGAGGCGGGCATCGATCCGGTCTACTTCGGCGTCCTGTTTATCGTGAACAACGCGATCGGCCTGATCACGCCCCCGGTCGGCACGGTGCTGAACGTTGTCGCCGGGGTCGCGCGCATAGACATGGAAGATCTGATGAAGGCCGTGTGGCCGTTCATGATCGCCCAGCTCGTTGTTCTCGGACTGATGATCGTATTCCCCCAGCTCGTCACCTGGCCGGCCCGACTGATCGGCGGGTGAGGCGCCGGACGCAACGCTACGCATACCGCACAGTCGACGTAACCATGCTCTTTGCTCGACAGGAGGATTGTATGAAGATGAACTGCTTGCGTGCGTCACTGGTGGCGTTCGCGCTCACCGCCGCGCCCATGTCCGTCGCTGGCATCGCCAGCGCGGAGACGATCCGCGTCAGCTACGTCACCGCTGCCGACCATCCCTATGGCCTGGGCGTGAAGAAGTTCGGCGAGATCGTTGAGGCCAAGACAGGCGGCAGGATCCGAGTGAGAGGGTTCCCCTCGGGCCAGATCGGCGCCGAGGTCCCCTCGATCTCCGCGGCCCAGGGCGGGATTCTTGAAGTCGTGGTGACATCCACGGCAGCCGTTTCCGGAGTGGACAAGGCCTTCGGCGTGTTCGATCTGCCGTACATTTTCGAAAGCGACCGGCAGGCCGACGCCATTCTGGACGGACCCTTGGGCACGGCGATGCTGCACCGCCTCGACGGCAAGGGCCTCACCGGCCTCTGCTTCTGGGAAGCCGGCTTCCACCAGGTGACGAACAGCCGCCGGCCGATCAAGAGCCTCGACGACCTTCGTGGGCTCAAGATCAGGACCATCCAGAATCCGGTGATGATCGACGCTGTCAATGCGCTCGGCGCGAACGCGGTGCCCCTGCCCTACACGGAGGTCTATACCGGCCTCGAGACAAAGGCGATCGACGGCCAGACCGGCACCTACCCGCTGGTCTATGCCAACAAGATATTCGAGGTGCAAAAATACATCGCCGAGGCGAATCTCTTCTATGCGCCGGTTGCCGTCCTGATGTCCAAGAAGTTCTACGACAGCCTTTCGCCCGCCGATCAGGCGATCATGCGCGACGCCTGCACTGAGGCGCGCACCACGGAGCGCGAGGCGAACCGCGCGCTCTCTCCGGAGGCACTCAAGCAGATGAAGGCCGCCGGCCTCGAATCCACCGTCCTCGACGCCGCCACCATCGCTGCCTTCAAGGAGAAGCTTCGGCCCGTGGTCGACAAGCATATGAAGGGCATCGACCCGGAAGTTGTGGCGACCCTTCAGGCGGAGCTGGCCAAGCTTGGTCCGAGCGGTTCCGCATCCGGCAAGTGAGGGATTGAGCCGGGTGATCCCGGGTGGTCGGTATCGAACTTCGATGGTGCAGATCGGATGTCTCATATTGCCGTAGTCGGCGCCGGGGTTACCGGCGTCACGACCGCTTACGCGTTGAGCCGGCGCGGTTTCCAGGTGACGGTCTTCGACCGTCACCGCTATTCGGGGATGGAGACATCCTTCGCTAACGGGGGCCAGCTCTCCGTCAGCAATGCGGAGGTCTGGAACAAGGTCTCGACCATCATCCAGGGCCTGAAATGGATGACCCGGCGGGACGCGCCTCTGCTCGTCAATCCGGCGCCCTCCTGGCACAAATACTCCTGGATGGCCGAGTTCATCAGCCAGATTTCCCGCTACGAGGCCAACACGATAGAAACCGTGCGCCTCGCCATCGCGGCCCGCGCGCGTCTGTTCGAGATGGCCGAGCACGAGAACATCGACTTCAATCTGGAACGGCGGGGAATTCTTCATTTCTACCGGGATAAGGCCGGCTTCGACAAGGCGGTCAAGGTCAGCGCGCTTCTCCGCCGCGGCGGCCTGGAACGCCGCGAGGTGACGCCGGCCGAAATCCGAAGCATCGAGCCGACCCTGAAGGGCTCCTATTACGGGGGCCTCTTCACGCCGTCGGATTCCACCGGCGACATCCACAAGTTCACACGTGGTCTTTCGGAGGCCTGCGCACGGCGCGGCGTCAAGTTCCGCTACGATTGCGCGGTCGAGGATATCGTGCCGGCGGGCGGGCGCTGGCAGGTCAATTGGCTGCCGGTGGCGCGCGACATCGACGGCGCCCAGATCGAGCAGTGGGAGCCCGTGGTGGCGGACGGCGTGGTCATCTGCGCCGGCTGCGGCAGCCGCGCGCTCGCAGCCCCGCTGGGCGACCGGCTGAACATCTACCCTGTCAAAGGCTATTCCATCACCGCCCATCTCGGCGATCCGATCAGCCAGGAGTCGGCGCCGGAGGTCTCCATCCTTGATGACGCGACCAAGATCGTGACGAGCCGCCTGGGGCGGGACCGCTTCCGGGTCGCCGGCACGGCCGAGTTCAACGGCTTCAATCGCGACATCCGGCATGACCGCGTCGAGCCGCTGATCCGCTGGTGCCGGGAGCAGTTCCCCCAGATGGCGACGGACCGGGTCGTCGCATGGACCGGATTGCGGCCGATGATGCCCGGCATGCTGCCGCGCGTCGGGCCCGGCAGGCGGCGCGGCATCTTCTACAATACGGGACATGGGCATCTTGGATGGACGCTTTCGGCGGCCACCGCGGAGCTCGCCGCCGAAGCGGTGGAGCGAGCCATGCCCGCCCGGTCCTCCGATCCGGTGGCCTGACAAAGACCGGGCCGTCGAGAGACCGCCGTGTTGGGGCTCCCGCTGCCGCGTCGGACCTGATTTGACGAGATCAACCCTTCAACTTCAGTGCTCCGGGGCAACCGCGGCGCGTCTCCCGAAGCCCATGTTTTGCCTCGGATGCCGCAATCTTTGCCCCCATCCAGGGCCAGGTCGAGGCCGCGATCGGCATGCGACCCCGGCAGTGAAAGGACGGTCCCTATGGTCTCGAAGAGCGCGTTCGATCGCGATGATGTCGGCTTCGCCGTGCCTGCCGTCCCCGGCATGCCGGAGAGCGAGATCCAGACGCCCTGCCTGATCCTCGACCTCGACGCGCTGGAGCGCAACATCCGCAAGATGGGCGACTACGCCCGTGCGAAGAACATGAACCATCGTGCCCATGGCAAGATGCACAAGTCGGTGGACGTGCTGCGCCTCCAGCAGGAGCTTGGCGGGGCAATCGGCGTGTGCTGCCAGAAGGTCTCGGAGGCGGAGGTGTTCGCCCGCGCCGGCATCAGGGACATCCTGATCTCCAACGAGGTGCGCGATCCGGCCAAGATCGACCGGCTCGCGCGGCTTCCGGCCTTCGGCGGCCGGGTGATCGTCTGTGTCGACGACATCGACAACGTCCCTGAGCTGTCCGCGGCCGCACGCCGGCACGGCACCCTGATCGACTGCCTCGTCGAGATGGATTGTGGAGCGGGCCGCTGCGGGGTGACGTCCGCCCAGGCGGTGCTCGCCATCGCCGAGGCCATCGCCGCCGCTCCCAGCCTCCGCTTCGCAGGCCTCCAGGCCTATCAGGGCGCCATGCAGCACCTCGACAAGTTCGAGGACCGGAAGAGGAAGCTCGATGCAGCGATCGCGCAGGTGCGGGAGGCGGTCGATCTGCTTGAGCGGAACGGGATGAAGCCGGAACTGGTCAGCGGAGGCGGCACCGGCAGCTACCACTTCGAGAGCATGTCCGGCGTGTACAACGAACTGCAATGCGGCAGCTACGCCTTCATGGACGCCGACTATGGGCGGATCCGCGACGCCGATGGAAACCGGATCGACCAGGGCGAATGGGAAAATGCCCTCTTCATCCTGACGGCAGTGATGAGCCACGCCAAGCCCGGCGAGGCGATCTGCGACGCGGGGCTCAAGGTGCAGTCGGTGGACTCGGGGCTGCCCGTGATCCATGGGCGGAACGATGTCGTCTATGTCAGCTGCTCGGACGAGCACGGCGTCATCTCAGATCCCGACGGCGTGCTTGCGATCAACGAGAAGCTCCGCCTCGTGCCGGGCCACTGCGACCCCACCTGCAACGTGCACGACTGGTATGTCGGCGTTCGCAACGGCGTGGTCGAGACGCTGTGGCCCGTTTCGGCGCGCGGCAAGGCCTACTGACCTTCCGCCCGCCCGCGCCGCGCGAAAATTCGGCGACGGGGACGAAGCCTTCCCCTTCAGAACTGGCCTGCGGTGAAGCCGCGGCCGTTCATTGCCGGAGCGCCGAACCGGATCTGATAAAGCGGAGTTTTGGGGTAACTGAGGGCCGCCCCTTGCCGCAGCCGCGGAAATAGCTTTGTCAAAAAGGTGATTGACAAGTAAGTTTCCAAACGATGATGTGACAATCTGTCATCCTTTCTCGACCGCGGCGGGGAAAGCTCGATGTCTGTACCGCCCGTTGGTGGCCGTCTTCGTCTTCGACGCGACGGAATCGAGCCGTGCGGCGAGCCCATCGACATCGTCGTCGACGGAGCAAGGTTGCAGGCGGCGTCGGGCGAGACCGTTGCGGCCACCATGGCCGCGCACGGATTGGGCGCCACCAGCCGGACGCACCAAGGGGAGGATCGAAGCCCCTATTGCGGCATGGGCGTGTGCTTCGAGTGCCGGGTCACGATCGACGGTCGCGCCGGGCAGCGCGCCTGCCTGACGACCGTCGCGCCGGGCATGACGGTGGAGACACGCGGCAGCGCCCTTGCGCGGGGAGACCCGTGCGACCTCGACCGAGCCGACGCGCAGGAGGCCTGTTCGCTGCTGATCGTCGGCGCGGGGCCGGCCGGGCTTTGCGCGGCAGAAGCCGCCGCGCGCGAGGGGCTCGACGTCGTTGTGCTCGACGAGCGGCCGAGCCCCGGAGGTCAGTATTTCAAGCCCCTCGCGTCGAGCCACCGCTTCGCGGGCGGACGGCGCCCCGACGCGCAGTATCGCGGCGGCGAGGACCTGCTGAAGCGGGTCCAGGCGCTGGGCGTGCGCATCCTGAGCCGGACCCTCGTCTGGGACGCGGAGCCGGCGGAAAGCGGGCACGTGATCGTCCGCTCTCTCGTCGACGAGCGCGTCGTGATCTGGACCGTGCGGCGCCTGGTGATCGCGACGGGGGCCTTCGAGCGGGCCTGGCCTGTTCCCGGCTGGACGCTTCCGGGCGTGATGGCCACCGGCGCGGCGCAGACCTTGTCCCGCGCCTACCAGGTGGCGCCGGGCAGCCGGGTGCTCGTCGCGGGGAACGGACCCCTCAATCTTCAGGTTGCGGCGGATCTCGCCGCGGCGGGCGGTCACGTGGTCGCCGTGGCCGAAGCGGCCGCGCCGGGGGGCCGGGCCGGAGTTGGCGACATCCTCGCCATGCTGCGCACCCGTCCGGACCTGGTCTGGAACGGCGCCCGCTATCTGGCCCAGCTCGCGCGGCGCGGGGTGCCGGTGCTGCGCGGCCATGTACTGACGCGCGTGGATGGGGCTGCGAGGGCAGAGCGGGCGACTCTTGCGCGGATCGGTGCGGACGGGGAGCAGTTGCCCGGCACCGAGATGAGCTTCGACATCGATGCCGTGTGCCTGGGGTACGGGCTGTCGCCATCCTCCGAGCTCAGCCGGCTCCTCGGCTGCCGGCAGGTGGTCGATGCTGCCGGCGGCAACGTCCTGGTCCCGGAGCGGGACGCGGACGGCCGGACCTCGGTGTCGGGCGTCTTCGTCGCCGGCGACGCCGCAGGACCGCTCGGCGCACATTGCGCCATGGCTCAGGGCGCCCTCGCCGGGATCGCTGCCGCGGCCGACCTCCGCGACGACCTCTCGATCCGTGTCAGGGGCGCCCCCCATCGCCGCGCCCTGCGGCGGGAGAAGAAGTTCCAGCGCGCCCTCTGGCGCGTCTTCTCGACGCCGCTGCCGGTGCCGCCGATGCCGGCACCGGATGTGCTGCTCTGCCGGTGCGAGTCGGTCCCCGTCGCGGCGGTGCGTGCCGCGATCGCCGGCGGCGCCGCCGACATCCCCGCGGTCAAGCGCGCGACCCGCTGCGGCATGGGCCGCTGCCAGGGCCGCTACTGCACGCCCCTCCTTGCCTCGCTGTTGGGCGCGGCGAGTGCCGAGCCGATCTCGCCCACCATCTTCATGCGCGGCCAAGCGCCTGTCCGGCCGGTTCCCATGTCGTCCATCGCGCTCCGCCAGGAGACCGCCCCCAATCCCGGCCCAGGCGAGGCCGTCGATGGCGGAGCGCCGCCGGAGACCCTGCCGGATGTGGAACTAGGCCATCCGGACGTGCTGGTGATCGGCGCCGGCGGCGTCGGGCTCTTTACCGCCATGGCGCTGGCTGAGGCGGGGCGGGAGGTGGTGGTTCTGGACAAGAGGACCCCCTACAGCGAGGCGTCGGGCGCGAATGCCGGCAGCCTGCATGTCCAGTTCCAGTCGTTCGGCTTTCCCGATCTCTCCGGCGAGGTGGCGCGCCGGGCCGCCTCCACGCTGCGCATGCAGGTGGAGGCGACCTACCTCTGGAAAGCCTTTTCCGAGGCTCAGGGCGCCGATATCGAAGTCGAGATCGAGGGCGGGCTTACCGTGGCGGACGACGACGCCAGCCTCGACCACCTGCGCAAGAAGGTGGAGATCGAGCGCGCCGCCGGCCTCGACATGACGCTGATCTCCGGCGAGGAGGCACGCGCGATGCTGCCCCTGCTCTCCCCCAAGGTGGTCGCCGCCTCCTTCTCGCCCGACGAGGGCAAGATCAACCCGATGAGGGCCGCCACCGCGGTTCTGCAGGCAGTGCGCTCCGCCGGGGTGCGGATCGAGCCGCACACCACGGTCTGGCGGATCGAGGCGAACGGGAACAGCTTCGCCGTCATGACCGACCGCGGCATCTACCGGCCCGGAAAGATCGTCAACGCCGCCGGGGCCTGGTCGGGCGCCATCGCACAGCTTGTGGGCGACAGCCTGCCGATCCGCCAGAACCCGATCCAGATGCTGGTCTCCGAGGCGACCGGAGAGCGCATTCCCTACCATCTCGCCCATGCGCGCCGGCGCATCACGCTGAAGCAGGCCGTGGCGGGCAACCTCGTGATCGGCGGCGGCTGGCGCGCGCGGATCAATCCGGTCCTCGGCGCCGCACGGCCGACGCGCGAGGCGCTCGGCGCGAACATCGCCGTCACGCTGGAGCTGCTGCCCGGCTTCTCGGGCCTCCAGATCATCCGATCCTGGACCGGAATGGCCTTCACCACGCCGCCCACCATTTCGCCATCGCCGAGCACCGCGAACCTCTTCCACGTCGCCACGCAGAACGCGATGACGCTGGCGCCCGTCCTGGGACGCGCCGCCGCCGCGCTGGTGCTCGGCCAGGCTCCCGAGCACGACATGCGCCCGTTCGCCCTTCGCAACCTCAACTAGGGACACCGCGATCCGCGATGAAACAGGGATCCATTTTCCACGAGCAGGACATCTGGGCCGGGCTCCTGTTCATCGGCTTCGGGCTCGTCGGCGTTGCCGGCGGATGGCTCTACCCGGTTGGCACCGCCGTCGACATGGGTCCCGGCTACTTCCCATTCGGCATCGGCATCGGCCTGCTCGTCTGCGGCACAGCGATCTTCGCGCGCGGCCTGATGCGGCCCGGAAGGGACGTGCCGGCCTGGGCGATACGGCCGCTGCTGATGATCGCCGCCGCGATCGTGTGCTTTTCCTGGGCGATCGACAGTCTCGGCTTCGTGCTCGCCGCGCTGCTGCTGATCCTGCTCGCCTGCCTTGCCCATCGGCCCTTCAGCCTGCGCGAGTTCGTCGGCCTTTGCGTGGTGCTGATCGGCGGCGGCGTGCTGATCTTCATCAAGGCGCTGTCCCTGTCGATGAAGGTGCTGCCATGAGCGCCCTCATGGACGCGCTGGCGATCGGCGCGCAAACCGCGCTGACGCCCATGAACCTGCTCTACTGCCTGGGCGGGGTGACGCTCGGCACGCTGATCGGGGTGCTGCCGGGCCTCGGGCCGATCGCCACCATCTCCATGCTGCTGCCGATCACGTTCTACCTGCCGCCCGAAACGGCGCTGATCACGCTGGCGGGCATCTATTACGGCGCGCAGTACGGCGGATCGACGACCGCCATCCTGGTGAACATGCCGGGTGAATCCTCGGCCGTCGTGACCTGCCTCGACGGCTACGCCATGGCGCGGCAGGGGCGCGCGGGGCCTGCGCTCGGCATCGCGGCGATCGGCTCGTTCTTCGCCGGATCGGTGGCCATTCTCATCGTCGCCTCGTCGGCGCCGGCCTTGGCGTCCGTGGCGCTGCAGTTCGGTCCCGAGGATTATTTTTCGCTGATGGTGCTCGGCCTGATCGCTGCCGTCGTGTTGGCGAGCGGCTCGCTGCTCAACGCCTTTTCGATGGTCCTGGTCGGCCTGCTCGTCGGCACCGTGGGCGCCGACGTCAACTCCGGGGTGGAGCGGTACACGCTCGGAATTCCAAAGCTGATCGACGGCATCGATTTCGTCATCATGTCCATGGGGCTGTTCGCCATCGCCGAGATCGCGGTCAATTTGGAGAGCGCGGAACGCCGCGCCGTCCTGAACGGGAAGATCGGCAGCATTTTTCCCACTTGGAGCGACATAAGGGCATCGGTATTCCCGATCCTGCGGGGCACCGGGCTGGGCTCGATCCTCGGCATCCTGCCCGGCGGCGGCGCGGTGCTGAGCTCGTTTGCCTCCTATGCGCTCGAAAAGAAGATCGCCAGGGACCCGAGCCGCTTCGGCAAGGGCGCGATCGAGGGGGTCGCCGGGCCGGAATCCGCCAATAATGCCGGCGCCCAGACCTCCTTCATCCCGCTGCTCACGCTCGGCATTCCTTCCAACCCCGTGATGGCGCTGATGATCGGGGCCATGATGATCCAGGGCGTGACGCCGGGGCCGCAGCTGATCAAGACCAACCCGGATCTCTTCTGGGGCGTGATCGTGAGCATGTGGGCGGGCAACCTGATGCTCATCGTGCTCAACCTGCCGCTGATCGGCATCTGGATTCAGCTGCTGAAGGTGCCCTACCGCATTCTCTATCCCGCCATCCTCCTGTTGTGCGTCATCGGCGTCTACAGCTTGAGCTATTCCAGCGTCGACCTCTGGCTTCTCGTGGTGTTCGGGGTCTTCGGCTATGTCTTTGTGAAGCTCGGGTGCGAGCCGGCACCGCTCCTGCTCGGCTTCATTCTCGGCCCCCTTGTCGAGGAATACTTCCGCCGCGCGTTGATCATGTCGCGCGGAGACCTCAGCGTGTTCATCACCAGCCCGATCAGCGGCACGATGCTCGTGCTGGCGCTGATCCTGGTCGTGATGGTCGTCGTTCCCTCGATCCGGCAAACCAGGGAGCTCGCCTTCCGCGAGTAGGCACAGCTCGCCCCAGCAACGAACCAGAGGAGAAGAAGAGATGTTGAAGCGCATGCTAATTCTGGCGGGGGCGGTTGCCGCGGCCGCGGCGATCTGCGGGCCGGCCGTGGCGCAGTCCAAGTTTCCCGACCATCCCGTCAAGCTGGTGGTGCCGTTCCCGCCTGGCGGCGGGGCCGACATTCTGGCCCGCCTTGTGGGGCAGAAGCTGAACGAACGCTGGGGCCAGCCGGTGGTGGTGGAGAGCAAGCCGGGCAATGCCGGCATCGTCGGCTCGAACGAAGTCGGCCGCTCGAAGCCGGACGGCTACACGCTGGTGATGGCGGCGAGCGGCGCGATCGTCGCAAGCAATATCAACCAGCTCACGCCGATCGCCCTCGTCTCCACGCCCCCCTACATGCTGGCCGTGCACGACTCGATGCCGGTCAAGACCGTCCAGGAATTCATCGCCTATCTGAAGCAGAATCCCGGCAAGGTGAACTTCGGCTCCTCGGGCATCGGCTCCGCATCACACCTGGCGGCCGATCTCTTCATGAGAATGACCGGAACCGAGATGGTGCACGTGCCCTACAAGGGCATCGGCCAGGCCATCAACGATCTGGTGGGCAACAAGGTGTCGGTCATGTTCGGCCCGCCGCAGGCGCTCCTGCCCCAGGCCGAAGCGAAGACGGTCAAGATCCTCGGCATCACCAGCAAGACCAAGTCCAAGGTGTTCCCGGACCTTCCTACGGTCGCCGAGACCGTGCCCGGTTACGAGGCCGTGGGCTGGTATGGCGTGCTGGGCCCCAACGGCATACCGGACCCCGTCGTGACGGAGATCTCGGCCGGCGTGAACGCGGCACTGGCTGATCCGGTGATCGCCGAACGCCTGACGGCGATGGGTGCAGCGGCAACACCGGGCACGCCGGGCGACTTCAAGGCGTTCCTCGACGCCGACATCGCCAAATGGAACGCGCTGCTGGAGAAGCTGCCCAAATAGCGCCCGCCGTTCTTGCGCGGATTGAATCTCCGCAAGAACGCGACCTGGGAAATGTGCACAATATCGAGGCCCCCGCTCGACCCGCAGCGGGGGCGCACAGACGCACGCTCTGTGTGGCAAGCCTCGGCGGGACAGCCTGGAAAATCGGCGAGAAACCGGCCCAACTCATTGAAATGAGTGGCGCACCCGACACGATTCGAACGTGTGGCCTCCGCCTTCGGAGGGCGGCGCTCTATCCAGCTGAGCTACGGGTGCAGGCTGATGCCGGTTCGGACTTCATAGTCCATGGCGGTCCGGACGGCAACCGGCAGCGTCGACGTGTGCACAGCACGCGGCGGCTTGGAGCGCAGGACCCGCAGGCCGGTCGGGAGAGATCGATCGCGCTTCCAGCACCCCGCATGAGGCGGACGATCTGGCGGCGGCCCGACATCCGGGCGAGGCGTAGCCGGGGTGCGTCGGCGACGCCATGCGGCATCGCCGGGAAAACGCGCCCTCAGCCCATCCTCGCCAATCTGCGCCATGGCCGGCGCGCGAAGTGATCGACCAGCAGGCAGATGAGGAGCGACGCCCCCGCGAGCGGGAAAACCAGGCCCATTCCCAGCACCAGGATGGCCAGGGTCCGCAGAGACGGCACCGCGAGCACCTTGGGTGCCCCGAGCCGGCCTTTCGGCCGCCGGCGCCACCACATGTACGGCCCGGTGAGCGCCAGGACGATGATGCCGAGACAGGGCACGAGCATGACGATCTGGTTCAGGCGCCCGAAATAGTTCCCCATGTGAAGCTGCACCCCGAGTTCCACGGCCTTGGCCGCGATCCCGTAGTCCGCGAAACGCACGTCATCGAGCACCTCCCCCGAATACTGATCCACATAGAGCGTGCGCTGGCCTTCCGGCTGATCGGGATAGCTGAACACGATGTAGGTTCCGCTGGCGCCGCGCGGCAGGTTGAGGCGGTAGGGCGCGGCCATGCCCTGCGCCGCGACCACCTGAGCGACCCTGTCGACCCCGACGGGACGGGCGGCACCATGCGTCGCGCCGGACGCGGGACCGCCATGGTGGGCGTGCGCTCCGGATTGCGGCGGCACGGCATTGTCCATCGTCCACGGACCGGCGCCGTCCGTCGCCTGCTTGACCGTCGGCGTCGAGGTGATGGCGGCGCCGTGGCCGCGATGGCTCGCCGGATAGCCGATGCCGGCAACATCGATGCCCCGGCGCAGCAGGTCGCCCCAGATGTTGGCCCACGGCAGGCCGGTGAGGATGAGGAACATGATGAGGACGGCGGTCCATGTCCCGATGGCCGCGTGCCACTCCTTCCACAGCGCGCGCCCCGAGAGGCTCCATCGCGGCACCAGGGCGCTCATGATCCGCCGACCGCCCCGCGGCCACCAGAGATAGAGGCCCGTAATCGACAGAATGAAGCCCCAGCAGGCCGCAAGCTCGACGACCGCATCGCCGAAGGTGCCGAGCATCAGGGAGCCGTGCGCGACGTCGGCGAACCCCACGAGGGTCCGGGTATAGACGTAGGAGCCGAGCACGCGCCCGGTCCCCGGGTCCAGGAATACCCGCCGGGGCTCGCCCGCCGCGGGGGTCACGAATATCTCGACGCTCCGGCCCTCGGCCCGCGGCGTGTCGATGCGTGTGACCTTGCCGCCCGGATAATCCGACAGCGCCGAACGTGCCATCTCTTCAAGCGTGGCCGCGTGGCCGGATGGGGCCGCGAACCGCAGGTCCGGATAGACGAGATCGTTGATCTCGTCATTGAAGAGATAGATGGCGCCCGTGACCGCAAGAACAACCAGGAATGGGGCGCAGACGAGGCCCGCATAGAAATGCCAGCGCCAAACCGCGCGATAGAAGGCGGCGGCTGTCCAGGAGGGTGTCGTCACGCTCAAATCTCCCCAGGCGCCGGCGCGGAAGTCCCGCGACGGCCAGCTTCGCCTGATGGCTCGATCGGACCAGAGGGCATCCCCTGCCCCGACACGACCGAACCATGATCCATCGATCTCGCGGCCGGTCGTGAGCCGGACGCATGGCCCGCTTCGGCGGCCCCGCCAGAGGGCGATCCGATCAGCCTGCGGTGCAAGCAGATCGGCGCGTGCTCTAGAATTTCACGGCATAGGACAGTTCAAAGCTGCGCGGAGGCGCGATATAGACCTGCGTGGAGCTATATCCAGACCAATTGGCATAGAACTCGTTGGTCAGGTTCTTGCCGCGCAGGCGCAGGGTTCCATCGCCAATGCGATAGTCGAGCCACGCATCGAGAACCGCCCGTCCATCGACTTCGATGGTGTTCGTGGTGTTGGTGTAGAAGCTGCTGACATATTGGACCGAGGCGCTCGCGGTCAGCGGGATTCGGTCGAAAGTGTAGCTGGTCAGGAACATGTAGGTCAGTTCGGGGACATTGGGCGGCCTGTTGCCGGCAAGGTTGCCTGATGTGCTCCAAAGCTGCGTGAACTCCGCGTTGATATAGGAGACGTTGGCCATGACTTTCCACTGGTCCGTGACCGCCACCGCCAGCTCGGCCTCCGCGCCGCGGGACCGTTGCGATCCGCCTTGAACCGTAAGCGCCGGATTCGACGGATCGCGAGTCAGGATATTGTACTGGTCGATCTGGTAGATCGATGCCGTTGCGACCACCCGATTGTCCCACAGCGCCGACTTGATGCCGATTTCCATCGAATTCCCGTAGGACAATTCGAAATCGTAATTGGCAAGGTTGCTGAGGAGCAGGCTGGAGACCGGGACGGTCGCCTGGTTGTACTGCGCGAACACCGCCGTCTCGGGCAGGATGTTGTAGATCGTTCCGATCCGCCACGAGACGCTATCGAACGTGTTGGCGAAATTGAGGAGTTCGCCGGTATTCAGGTTGAAGATCTGCCGATCGAGCTGGATGTTCTCGTAGCGGATGCCCCCGACCACCAGCCATTTGTCCGTGAGGTTCACCGCATCCTCGGCGAAGGCCGCATAGGTGCCCACCTGGCTGTCGTAATCCTGGCGGGTGGGGAAATTGGCGGCCGTGTCCGCCGGGAAGAAGCCGCGGTCGGGGAAATAGGGGCTGACCGAGGTTGTCGTTCCAAAGCGGCGCTGGGAGTTGAATGTCGTGTCGATATATTCGAGACCGGCGGCGAAGCGGTGGCGCGCGCCGGCGACCACGCCGTCGAACAGCGCCGTCGCCCGCTCGGACCAGACCTGCTGGTCATGGCTGATGAAGGTCGTCGACCTGTCGAGCAGGCCGGTCTGCGCACTGAAGGTGAAATCCTCGGAATTCGCCCACAGACGATTCGAAGTATAAAAATTGAAATCGTTGCGCAGCGTCCAGGCGTCGGTCAGCCGATATTCCGTGCGGTTGCGGAGCCACACGGCGTCGGAATTCATTTCGCCGTTATAGACGTTGTAGTTCTCGTTCCTCAGGGCCTTGTCGATGACCATCCCCCCGGGCGCCGAGACGATATTCGAGGGAGAGATTGCGGCTGAACGCGCGATGAGCGGAGCGCCCTGGTAGGGCGTCTCGTAGTCGTCGTGGAAATAGTCGATGCCGGTGGTGGTGGTCAGGCGGTCGGAGAGCGCCGCGGTTGCGGCCAATGTGACGGCAGCCGTTTCGGATCCGGTGTCGTCCACATAGCCGTTCGACTTGGCATAGACCGCACTGGCGCGGACGGCAGCGTTCTGCCCGATGGCCACGTTGTAGTCGGCGCCCCCGCGCCACGTGTCGAAGCTTCCGTAATTGGCGATCGCCTGGCCGAAATTCTGGTTGAGAACCGGCTGTTTGGTGACGAGATTGATGGTGCCGGCGAGCGCGCCGTTGCCATAGATCACCGAGGCCGGGCCCTTGAGGATTTCCACCCGATCGAAACTGAAGCTGTCATAGTTGCGGGAGACCAGCAGCGGGTCCGGCACCTGCATGCCATCGACGGAATAGCCCACGGCGCCGCGCGAGAAGCCACGGATCGAGGTGACGCCCGGCTCGCCGGGCAAGTTGCCGGCGGTCACTCCCGGCACGGTATTGTAGACGTCGGTCAGCGTGTTGAGCCCCCGCTCCTGCATCTCCTGCTGGGTGACGATGTCGATCGTCGCGGGCGTCTCAAACGGCGTGAGCCCGACCAGGCTCCCGGTCTCGTTCTGGGTATGAAGCTTGCGGGTCTCGTTCAGGAGCAGCGAGCCGGCGCCGCCATCCTCGACGGTGATCTCGGGAAGCTGGAGCGCATCCTGGGCATTGCCGGGAACGGCGGAAGCGGTTGCGGCCATAAGGGCAAGGCAGAGCGACTTTCCGGCACGGGGCGTCGGAGCTTGAGGCATGGCTGTGTTCTTTGATTGATTGCGTGCAGGGCTCATCGGCGCGCGCAGGCGTCCGCACCGAGATGCGCTCCATTTCATTCAAAAATGGAGCGCCATCCCGCTCGCGGTCCTGGCGCAAGTCCTGTCAGACGCTGGGCGGGCCCCGGGCCGTTCGCGGCTCGCGCCGCACGCCGGCGCCCGGCCACCGGGCGACCCGAACATGGGACGTCGCGGACCGAGCGAAGGGCTGCGGGGAAACGTCGGCCGAAAGCTGCGCCGGGAGGCCCAAGCCCCCCAGCATCGAACAGCCTTGGGTGCAGCAATCGAAGCGCGCCGGGAGCGATCCGGCGGGGCGGTCGTCGTCGCGGTCGCCCGCAGCGGTGCAGAGACCATCCGCGAGCCCACTGGGGGCGGGAGCGGCCTGCACGCCCAGCACGAAGCCCGACACGAGCATCTGCAGCGCAAGCAGATAGGCCGCCGCGAGCGCGAAGCACAGTCGCCGCGCCTGTGGGAAGCCGTTCACGATGCTGGCCCTGTCGCTCTCATGTGACCCTTATAGGGGATGCCACACCGGGATGCCGCACAGAATTGCCCCTGCGGCAAGTTGACCGATCATCCGCCAGGAGGTTGCCCCCGCCTTCCGTCGGCGCCGCAAGCGCTATGGGTCGGCGCGCTTGGCCGCGTCCGCAGGGCAAGTCCCGGGCCTGTGGTCGCGCGGACCGGTGAGGCTGCCGCGCCGACGCAGCATGGCGCGCAGCATCAGCGTCAGCAGCGCGGCGGCGCACACGACCGCCGCCAGCAGCTCGAAGCCCGCCGTGAAGCGGTCGGTGTGCTGCTTGATGAAGCCCACCGCATAGGGCCCCACGAAGCCGCCGAGATTGCCGACCGAATTGATCAGCGCGATGCCCGCCGCCGCCGCCGTGCCGCGCAGAAACAGGGGCGGCACGGACCAGAACGGCGCCAGAGCCGCATAAAGACCCACCGAGGCGCAGGTCACGGCGGCGATGGCGAGCAGATGCGTGGGCGCGTGCACGCTCGCCACCAGTCCCGCGGCGCCGAGAAACCCCGCCGCCGCCACATGCAGCACCCGCTCGCCGGTGGCATCGCTGTGGCGCCCCCACGCCAGCATGGCAAGCGCGCTGAGGGCGTAGGGCACGATCAGCACGTAGCCCACCTGCCGCACGCTGTAGCCCATCTCGCGGACGATCTGCGGCAGCCACAGGCCGATGCCGTAGAGCCCGACCACCAGCCCGAAATAGATCAGGCAGAGCATGAGCACACGCCGGTCCCGCAATGCCGGCCACAGAGCGTGGTGGGCGGCGCCATCGTGCCCGGCATGGTCGGCGGCCAGGCGAACGGCGATGGTGCGCTTCTCTTGCGCCGTGAGCCAGCGCACCTCGCCGGGGCCGTTCGGCAGCAGGACCAGAACCGCGAAGGCCAGCAGAACGGCGGGCAGCCCCTCCACGATGAACAGCCACTGCCAGCCCGCGAGGCCGAGGAGGCCGTGGCTTTCCATGATGAAGGCGGAGAGCGGCGCGCCGACCGCGCTGGCGATGGGCACCGCGGCCATGAACAGCGCGATGTAGCGGGCGCGCAGGGCGAGCGGAAACCAGTAGCCGAGATAGAGGATCATGCCCGGCAGGAAGCCGGCCTCCGCCGCGCCCAGCAGGAACCGCATGACAAAGAAGGAGGTCGGGCCGGTGACGAAGGCGGTGCCGGCAGAGATCAGGCCCCAGGTGAGCATGATGCGGCAGATCCACAGACGCGCGCCGACCTTCTCCAGCGCCAGGTTGGAGGGCACTTCGAACAGGAAGTAGCCGATGAAGAAGATGCCCGCGCCCCAGCCGAAGACCTCCGGGGAGAAGCCGAGATCGGCGTTCATGGTGAGCGCGGCGAAGCCGACGTTCACGCGGTCGAGAAAGCTCACGAGATAGAGCAGCATCATGAACGGGATGAGCCGCCGCGCCACCTTCGAGAAGGTGCGACGCTCCTCCACCGTCAGTCCCGTCCCCGCGTCCATGATCCGGCTCGCTTTCTCTCCACAAGTCCGCGCTCGCGGCCGCTTTGGGCCGCTCCGGGTTTGTAGGGGCCGGCCGGGGTCTTCGCGAGGGTCTTTTTGGGGGCCGCCAGCTTCGGCGAGCGACATGGGACGCCGAAGATGGCGGATCGCACGCTACGGGTCCGCAACCTCATCAAGAGGGGGGGGCGAGAAGGCGGCATCCGCTCCGGGCAGCGGAATGTCGGCAACGATCCGGTTTCTACCGGCGAGCTTGGCCTTGTAGAGCTGCTGATCGGCGCGCGCGAGAACGTCCTCGAACGTCTCGACCTCGGAACCGGGGACCGCGATCCCCATGGACACCGTGATGGAGGGAAGGCTGTTGCCATTCTCCTCGATGCGAAGCGCCGCGACCCCCTCGCGCAGTCGTTCCGCCTTGAGGATCGCCCCATCCAGATCGACCTCCCGCAGCACCAGCGCGAATTCCTCGCCGCCGATGCGGAAGAGCGTGTCGTTCCCACGGATGTGGGCCAGCAGATAGCCGCAAAAGGCCACAAGCACTTGATCGCCCGCGGCGTGGCCATGAAGATCATTGTAGCGCTTGAAGTGGTCCACATCGATCATGATGACCGCGAAGCTTGGGCCCAACTGCTCGTTCCGTGCCCGCTCCTTCTCCGCCATCGAATCGAAATAGCGCCGGTTGAACACGCCCGTCAGCGGATCCCGGATCGACTGCTCCTTGAGCGTATCGCGCAGCCTCAGGTTGCCGACCGCCAGCGCGAGGTGCTGGCTGGCGACGAAAGCCAGACGGTCGAAGGATGCCGGCAGCGGCTCGGCGCTTTCGAGCACGAAAAGCCCCATCGTTTCTCCGTGTGCGATCAGGGGATGGCATAGCGTGTGGGTGACCCGCTCGTCGCCAAAATGCTGGCATCGCGGCCTGCCCCCGTCTGGCGTGTAGCTGTGGGGCCCGCCCCGCCGCAGGCCCCAGCACGCGTCGGGCTCCACGGACAGGGACTGCGCCACATCGCCGAACCCGCCGAGGAGGAGCAATTTGTTGCGGGAGGCCGAAAACGTGTAGAGCCCGCCAGCTCCGCCCGGGAAGGAGCGGGACAGGAAGCCTCCGATCATATCCCCCAATTCCTGGAGCGAGCCGCAACTCTGCAGGAAGCTCGCCATCTCGTTGATCTCCGAGACTTCGTTGCGCTCGGCCCTGAGCTGGTTGGCCTTCTCCGCAATCTCCGCGGCATAGCGGGCGTGATCCGCTTCCGCTTCCTGGCGGGCGACCTCCGCCCGGCGTGCCATTAGGATGAATGCAGCGATCAGCGCCAGGAAAGTGATGACGAAGCCGAGCATGTCGGCGATCGCCCACCATTTGTGCCCCTGATAGGCGCGCTGCAGGTCACGCAGCGCCAAGGCTTCGTTGAAGGATATGGAATCCAGCGTGGCCCGGATGGCGTCCATGTGGTTCTTGCCGGCGCCGTTCGCGACGAACGTGCGGGCGGCCTCGGGGCCGTCGCGGGCTTCGATCGCGAGCGTTTCCGACATCTCTTCCAGCTTGTGCTCGACCAGCGGGATCAGCTGCTTCATCAGATCGGCCTGGGGGCCGACGGCCGGCAGTCGGCGGTGCAGATCCCGCACGCTATCGTTCAGCACCGCGACGGCTCGAAAATAAGGTGCAAGATACGACTTGTTCGACGTGACCAGATAGCCCCTCTGACCCGTCTCAGCGTTCAGAGCCTCGATCAGCACAGAAGACATAAGTGATTGATTGATGTAAATTTGAGATATCGCTGAATTCAGATAAAACAACTTCATTATACTTGAATATAATCCAAATCCGACCGCGCTTATAAGCGCAGATAAGCCAAATAATACTATAATTAAAACCTTTCTAAACTTGACAAGATTGCGCATTGAATTCGAAGCCCTTGGAGGCACTGCCATTGAATTTTTGTATATACAACAATCTCAGCAAAGTATCCGCTGATATTTTTAGCAGCTTGAAGAAATAATCTGGACACGCTGCAACCGGCCACGACCTTCTGGAACTCGACTTCCCAGGCGGCGGTAGAGCCAGCACGCTTCCAGGTCTAGGATTGCCCTTTGACAGATTTATCAAGCGCACCCATTGCCTTATCACTTGAAGGAATGGCCAAAATCCCGCCGAGGGCCAAAGGATCTCCCACGCTGGAGCGCGCAAGCTGGAAAGCCGCACGCCGCCCGCTCCGGCCGCGCACCAGTGCTCATCCGGATTGCCCCCACTGGGCGGCGGCGGCGATCAGCTCGAAAGCCCGGACCAGAGGGCTGCCGCCTCGCCGGGCATCGGCCTCCCGATGCGATAGCCCTGCGCCATCTCGCAGCCAATGCCACGGATGAAGTCGAGAACGCCGCTATCCTCCACGCCTTCGGCGGTGACTTCCATGCCGAGGCTTTTGGCCAGCCCCGCAATGGCGATCACCACCTTGCGGGCCTCTTCGGATTTATTCACGTCGCGAACAAACGAAATGTCTATTTTCATTTCCGAGAACGGAATGCGAATGAGCTGCACAAGAGACGAATATCCGACGCCGAAATCGTCGATCGACAACCGGAACCCTTTCAGGCGCATGCGGGTGGCCGCGCCGAGTGTCGCCGTCGGATCCTTCATCGCTGAGGTTTCTGTAATCTCCAGCATGACACGGTCGTTGGATATCCCGTATCGCCGGGCGATCTTCTGGAAGTGATCTGCCAGGCTGACATCGCCGAGCAGCACCGGCGAGAGGTTCACGGCAATGTGGTGGTTTTTTCCCGGAAAGGCATTGCTGAGCCAGGCGACGGATTGCTCGAAAACGAAGTCCGTGATTCCGCCGATCTGCCCGCACTCTTCCGCGAGCGAAATGAATGCCGATGGCGGAATGAGGCCGAAGTGCGGATGCTGCCATCGCACGAGCGCTTCGAAGCCGCGCAGTTCCCCCGTCCTGCAGGCGATCTTCGGCTGGTAATGGACAACGAATTCGCCGCGCCGGAGCGCCAGCGACAGGTCCTCGCCGTCGAAGCGCGCAGGCCGATCCGGCGCCGGCGCCACGGCCGGCCTGGCGTCGACGGCACCTTCCGAAAGAACGTCCTTCAGCTGGCGCGGCAGGAACGGCTTCGACAGGACGCCGAGGACGTTCAGCCCGTTCTCGGTCGAGACCCGCTGCGCGGCCTCAAGCAGGCGGCTTCCCGCGCCGCTGGTGATGATGATGCCGGCGGTGACCTTGCGCCGAGACAGCTCCAGCAGCACTTCGACGCCGTCGACGTCCGGCATCACCAGGTCAATGGCGAGATGGGTCGGCCCCCAGGCGTCACAATCGGCATAGAAGTCGGCCGCCGTGCCGGAGACGCGCGCCTCGTACCCCATGCGCTCGAATATAGAGCAAATGGTTCCGGCGACCATCTCGTCGTCATCGAGAACCAGGACGCGGTTTGGCACGGCTACCTCACTTGGCCTCGGCGGGGATAAAATTACTGGTGTTAATTGTCGAGAATGTACCTGATTTTGCTTGCTAATTGCCCCAAGCGGAACGGTTTGCTTAGCAATTCAACGCCAGGGTCGAGTCGTCCGTGGTGAATTATTGAATTTTCAGTGTAGCCCGACATATAGAGAATCCGCAATGCGGGCCGAAGACTGATCGCCTCGGCGGCGATCACGCGGCCGGAGGCGGTGCCGGGCAGAACCACGTCGGTGAGCAGGAGATCGACCCGCGCGCTGCCGCGCAGGATGTCGAGGGCCTCGCTGCCGAGCGCGGCCTGCAGCACCGTATAGCCCAGCGAATTCAAGCTCGCGACGGTGTGGCTCCGGACCAGATCGTCGTCCTCAAGGACGAGGATCGTCTCGTCGCCGCGCGGCAGTTCCTCCGTCGGGCGGACGCTCTCCGGAACGAAGGCCTCGCCGTCGGCGCGCGGCAAGTAGATGCGGACGGTGGTCCCGTGCCCCAACTCGCTGTAGATTTTCACCTGCCCGCCGGACTGCCGGGCGAAGCCGTAGACCATCGACAGCCCGAGGCCGGACCCGCGGCCATCCCGCTTGGTGGTGAAGAACGGCTCGAATGCGGATGCGAGCACGTCCGCCGGCATGCCCTCGCCGGTGTCTGAGACCGCTATGACGACGTAGGGACCGACGGCGATCTGGTTCTCCGCCGCATAGGTCGTGTCGACCACGATATTCCCGGTCTCGATCGTGAGCCTGCCACCGTCAGACATCGCGTCGCGCGCGTTGAGGACGAGGTTGAGCACGGCGTTCTCGAGTTCCCCGGGATCGACGCTCGCCTGCCAGGTGGCCTCGCCCTCGCGAATCTCGATGTCGACGCTCTCGCTCACCGTCCGGCGCAGAATCAGCTCCAGGCCTCGGATCAGGGCGTTCACATCGGTGGGCCGCGGGTCGAGCGGCTGGCGGCGGGCATAGGCGAGGAGCCGGTGCGTCAGTTCGGCGGCGCGCTCGCCGGCAAGCTGGACCGTCTCCGCGCTGCGCAGGATCGTGGCGGGCGCGCCGCTCGTCTTCAGATACTCGATGACCGCGTCTTCCTGGCCCAGGATGACCGTCAGCAGATTGTTGAAGTCGTGGGCGATGCCGCCGGTGAGCTGGCCGATGGCGTCCAGCTTCTGCGCCTGCCGCAGCCGCCGCTCGGACTCGACCCGCAGCGAGATGTCGTGGAGATAGCTGGTCAGACCTTTCTCGTGCGGAAAGCCGCGAATGGCATACCAGGCCTTGAAGTCCGGATAGTAGAGTTCGAACTCGACCGGCTCCCCGGTCTCGCGCGCCTTCACATAATTGTCGAGGATCGCCGTCTGGCTGGCTGCGGGAAAGGCCTCCCAGAATGAGTGACCGACCAGTTGCGCGCTGGTGCGGCCCAGGATGCGCTCCGCCTCGGCGTTGAGATAGGTGAAGTTCCAGTCCCGGTCGAGCAGATACATGGCATCGGAGATCGAACTCAGGATAAAGGCCTTGTCGTTGCGCTCCGCATTGGCAGCGGAAAGCGCCTCTGCCAGGGCCAGCCGAGCCTCGAGCGCTTCAAGGGAAGCCGCCATGACGCTGGCGAACTGGACAAGCTCGTGCACGTCGAATTCGGTGAACTTGCCGTTCAGCGGGTCACCAGCCTGGATCACGCCGCGGCACTGGCCGTTCGAGGTCACGACAGGAACCGCGAGCAGACGCTTCGGCCACGACCTTTCGGGGTCGGTCTCTGCGGCCACCCCGGCGCCATGGCCGTCCAGCAGCAGCACGCGCTTCTCGTCGCGAACGGTCAGCAGCCGAGGATCCGAGGCCGGCAGAACCGCGTCGGGACCAGTGACCAACGCGGGATCGAGATCCGCCTTGAAGCAGCCGATGCCATCCGAGCCGTTGAAGGACACCGCGGCGCCCTGGCGTGCGCCAACCAGGCGCCGGGCGATGGACCCCGCCTGCGCGAGAAGGGTCTCGACGTCCGGGGCCGCCACCAGATGCCCCGCCTCGTTGGCAACGAGCTTCAGTCGTGTGGTGCGGTCCGCTTCGGCGCGCCGCTGCCGATCCACAAGGACGGCGATGACGACCGATGCGGAAACGAACACAAGGATGGTCAGCAGGCCGATGGCGCCCTGGAAGGCGATGTTGTTCCACCAGCGCGCCAGCACCTCGCGTTCCGCCAGGCCCACGAAAGCAACGATGCCCTGCGCATCGGTGCGGCGGAAGCTCACGAGGCGCCGTATTCCATCTGCCGGCGAAACGCCTTCGGACTGTCCATTCGGCCCGCGCTCCAGGATGTCCGCGATAAACCGGCTATCGTCGAACTTGCGGCCGATATGGTCTTCGATGAACGGGCTGCGCAACAGCAGGGTGCCGTCGGACTTCAGCAATCCGATCGAGCCATGGTCGCCGACGCGCAAGGCATCGAAGAAGCTCCGCATGTACGAGACGGAGACCGAGGCCGCCGCCATCCCCGCGAAGTTGCCCTCCGCATCGACCAGCCGCCGTGCGAGGTTGATGATCCATTTGCCATCCGCCGGGCCGACGTGGCCCCACCTTGGCGTGCCGATGATCAGCGCCTGCCCGCTGCCATCGCGCGCCGCTGCGAATTCCGGCAGGTCGGACGGGTCTACCGGCTGAAGATTGGGCGTCCGAGAGGTCGCAACGAGACGCCCCTCCTCGTCGAGGATGTAATAGGAGTAGGTGCTCGGCGATGCCGCCTGCAAGGCATACAAGAGCTCTTCCGTGGCCCTGGCGCGCATCGCCCAAGGGGCGGCGCTTCCGCTGCGCACCTCGTCAGCGATCGTCAGGAGGGCCAGCCCGATTCCACCGAACAGATGCTGGGTTTCCTCGGCGAGTGCCGAAGCGAGATTGTCGGTTTCCCTAAAGGCCGCATCGATCAGCAAACGTCGATCGACCAAGGCTTGAAAGGCGATAATGCCCGCAATCAGGAGCGAGATGGCGACATTGACGCCAATCCACCACCCCCTCATTGACACCGCCTCCAGCATTTTTGCACGATGATAGGTATAATATGCATCCGCAAAAAGCTAAATCGATTTGTGCCGTCGCCGCCGTGCGCGCTCGTGCGCGACGATGGCGGCGTCTTCCTCGCGTCGGTTCAAGGCTGCGATTGGATTGAGTTGTGAGACGGGGTCGCGCTTCGGGATGCGGCGCCCATGGCCTTCCGCCCTCACCGGGTCCAGCGGATGCGCCATGGCGCAAGCGCGGCAGTCACGGGCGATGGGCCGGACGCCTGCTCTCTCGCAGTGCCCGCACAGCGCCGACCGTTTGGCGACGGGCGGCAGGCGAGCAATCCCAGCGCGCATTCATCGGCGGCTTCGGCGCCGCGTGGGCGCCTGCGCTTCAGGCGGCCAGCGGGACGCCAGCGCACCGGCCGTGCGAGCCGGGGGGACGGACAGGCTCTCGCTGGGCTCGCCGATCAGAGGGCTGACGTCCGCCCGCCGGCGCAAATGTCGGGTACCAGCATATTACGGAGATTGGCTGCCCTCGAAGGGTCGCGAGCCGGCCCTCCAGAACAATGCGCCGCCCGGCTCCGCCTGTATCCCGATTGGGCAAGCGGACCCGGACGGCGCCTTGGCTGCGGCGGCGTTCAGTCCACCTTGATGCCGGCCGTGTCGACGATCGACTTCCAGGCCGCGACCTGCTCCTCAAGCGCGACGCCGAAGTCCTTGGGCGAGCCCGACTTCACGTACATGCCGAGCTTGTCGATGCTCCTGCGCGCTTCCTCGGACTTCATTCCCTCGTTCACCGCGGCGTTGATCTTGTCCACGATCGCCTGGGGCGTGCCGGCGGGGGCGAGGAGGCCGAACAGGATCTCGGTCGGGAAGCCCTCAAGCCCGAGTTCCTTCAGGGTCGGGATTTCCGGCAGTTCGGGCCAGCGATCGGCGCTCGTCACCGTGAGCGCCCTCAAGGCATTGTCCTTGATGTGGGCGAGCAGCGTCGACTTGTTGTTGAACACCACCTCGATGTGGCCGCCGAGCGCATCGTTGATCGCCGGCGCGCCGCCCTTGTACGGGATGAAGAGCAAATCGGTGCCGGTCTTGATCTTGATGAACTCGCCGACGATGTGCGTGTAGATCCCCGTCGGCGCGCCGAAGCGCAGGGAGCCGGGGTTCTTCTTGGCGTAGGCGACGAACTCCGCGAAGGTCTTCGCCGGGACGCTCGGCGCGATCACCATGGCCATGGAATCGATACAGATCGCGGCGACGGGCGTGAAGGACTTGATCGGCTCGTAGCCGGGGTCCTTGTAGAGCGCGCCGACCAGCGCATTCACGTTGGTGCCGCCGACCAGCAGCGTGTAGCCGTTGGGCGCAGCCTGCGCCACCGCCTTGGCGCCGATGCGGCCACCGGCGCCGCCGATGTTCTCGATGATCACGGTGGCGCCAAGCTGCTTTTGAAGCGCCTGGGCCACCAGCCGGCCGGCGACATCGGTTGGCCCGCCCGCGGGGAACGGCACGACGATCTTGATCGGGCGGTCCGGAAACTCCGCCTTGGCGGCGATGCCGGTCATGGGCAGGATCGCGGCGGCGGCCACCAGGGCCGACCGGAGCACTCTCATGGTCCTTGACCGGGCAAGGCTCTGCGCCGCCGGACGGCGCTTCGATACTGTCAGCATGGCTCGTTTCTTCCCTGCGAAAATTGATTGATCTTGTCGTCTGGACGTGTCGGTGACGGGGTGCTGCGGCAGGCCGCGGTCAGGCAGACTTCTTGGCATGCTCGGCAGAGACCGGGCGCGTCTCGCCGGTCTCGACCATGGTGCGGGTGGCATCGACCGAGGCGTAGACCCAGAAGATCTTCAGCGGCTTCTCGCTCGACCCGTTGCGGAAGCGGTGCGGCAGGTTCGAGGGGATCCAGGTGGCATCCATCGGCTTGACCGGATGGACCTCGTCGCCCACCTCGGCGAAGCCTTCGCCTTCGAGCACCAGCACCGTCTCCTCGCAGTCGTGGTAGTGCCACGGGATGGCGGAGCCCGGGCCGATCATGGTCATGCCGGTGAGCATCTGCTGCGAGCCCGTCGCACGGGTCACCAGCGGGATGGTCCGGTTGCCGCCGCCGCGATCGACGCTCGGCATCTGGTCCGGCCGCATGAACGAGGCCTTGCGATCGGAGGCGGCGGGTGCGGCGGTCATGGCGAAAATCCTCGAAATGGGCCGTGCGGAACCGCGGATGCGGCGACCGTGAGCGCAATGCATCACCGCGACATCGATAACGCAAATATCAAATTACGATCATTCATCATGCCGAAGCAGCATGGGATCACGCCCCGTCCGCGTGCCATGCCATCTGCGTCTGACAGGCCATAGAACATTGATATTTCGGGCTCTCGCCGAAACGACGTAGAAACGGGCATCAATAAAGGACGCGCCCTTGACCCTGGCCTCTGAACACTCCGCACGGACGATCATCACGCAGACCGAGAGCCCCGTCCGCCTGGTCCGCATGGACCTGTTCCCGGTCGCCATGCCGCTCGCCCGGCCGATGAAGATGTCGGGCGTGACCATCCGCCATGCGGAGAACCTGTTCGTGCGCCTCGAAGCCGCCGACGGCAGCATCGGCTGGGGCGAGGCAGCGTCCGCGCCGACCATGACGGGCGAAACCCTGTGGGGCATGACGGCGGCGGCGCAGCTGATCTGGGACGCCATCAAGGGCTGCGACGCGCGCCTTCATCTGGACGCGGTGCAGAGGATGCAGGCCTGCATCTACGGCAACACCAGCGCCAAGTCGGCGGTGGAAATGGCGCTCGTCGACCTGCTCGGAAAAGCGTGCGGCATCAGCGCCGGCGCGATCATCGGCGGCCGCGTGCGCGACACCCTCGAACCCATGTGGATGCTGGGCAACGCCACGCCAAAGGCGGACATCGCCGAGGCACGCGCCAAGCATGAGGAAGGCTACCGCTTCTTCAAGCTGAAGGTCGGCACCAAGACCATCGACAACGACATCGACACCGCCCTCGGCGTGCGCGGTGCCATCGGACCCGACGCGAAGCTCTGCGCGGACGCCAATGGCGGGCTCTCGCTCGCCGATGCCCGCCGGCTGATCGCCGAGGCGCAGCCGGCCGCCCTCCTCTATCTGGAGCAGCCGCTGCCCGCGCCGGCGCTCGGCGACCTCGCGGAGCTGAACCGGCTCGGCATCCTGCCCATCGGCATCGACGAGGGCATCCATTCGCGCGGCGACATCGAGACCCACGCGGCCCGCGGCGCCGCGGCCGGCGTGTCGCTCAAGCTCATCAAGCTCGGCGGCATGCTCGCGACGCTGGACTGCGCGGCCCGCGCCATCGAGCTGGGGCTCGCCATCAATGTCGCGGCGAAGGTGGCGGAATCGAGCCTCGCCTCGGCGGCGGCCTCGCACGTGGCGGCAGCCTTGAGCGATTTCGACTGGGGCCTGAGCCTCACCCAGATCTATCTGGAGCACGATCCGGTGCTCGATCCGCTCCGCTTCGCCGACGGAACCGTCGCGGTGCCGACCGGCCCCGGCCTCGGCGTGAACGTCGACGAGGACGCGCTGCGCGCCTACCAGGTGCCCGTGCCGCGCTAGGCGGGCCGCGGAACGGGCTGCCGCACGAGAGGCTAGCCCTTCTCCTCGGTGCGGAAGACGCCCTTGCGATCGAGGTCGGTCATGATCTTGGTCACGCCCTCCTTGACGATCTGGGCGGAGCGCGAGAGCCGGCGCGTACGCGAATGCGCCAGCGCGAGCCGCCGGAACAGGCCCTTCGGTCCGATCGAATGGAGCGTGACGTCGCCGCTCTTCTCGTCGTCGGAGAGGATGGAGCGCGGCAGGATGGTGGTGCCGGTGCCCTGGCGCACCATCAGACGGATCGTCTCAATCGAGTTCAGCTCCAGCATCACCGTCACCAGCGGGCCCTTGTGGCCCAGAAGGTTGTCGATGATGGTGCGGATGCCCAGCGACATGATGAGCGGCGTCGTCGCCAGTTCGTCGAACGAGATCGGGCCTTTCTTGCGCAGCCCGCGCGCGGTGACGAACATCATCTCCTCCGAGACCAGATGCTCGATGACGAGCCGCCGCGTGGGCGCCGGCTCGGTCAGCACGGCGAGGTCGAGGCGCCCCTCGTCCAGCCAGTCCATCAAGGGCTGGGTGAAGCCTTCGCTGATGGTGAGATCGATGCGCGGATAGTCGCTGCGCAGGGTTGAGACGAGGGTCGGCGCCACCTGGGTGCAGATGGTGGGCACGAGGCCGAGCGCCATGGCCCCGCCCGGGCTTCCGGCGGAGCCGCGCACCGCGTCCTTCGCCCGCTGCACTTCGCGCAGGATGGTGCGGGCATGCTCGAACAGCTCGCGCCCCTGGTCGGTCAAATGGATGCCGCGGCTCTCGCGGATGAGAAGCTGCGCCCCCAGCTCGTCCTCCAGCTGCCGCACCTGCCGGCTGAGCGCCGGCTGTGCCACGTTGAGATGCTGCGCCGCGCGCGTGATGCTGCCCAGCTCGGCGATCTTGGCGAAATAGTTCAGAGCCCTGAAATCCAAGGAGGTGCCCCTCATGGCGCGGCATGGCAAGCCATGCCGAAATTGTATTTAGCAGCGCGGCCATATCAGGAATAGTTCTTTCTCCGCAGGCGGTCCACCGACGGACCCTTCGAGCGGAGTTTTTCGATGTTCTTTCTCAATCCGGTGGAACGGCTGGTCGCCGAGGTTCACTATCAGCTGCCCGAGAAGTGGCGGAAGAAGAGCCGGACGGCCTGGTCCGACCCCAATCGCGCCAATGCCGAAGTGGACAGCTTTCTCGAAGGCCCCTCGTTCGACCGCGACGGCAACCTGTACTTCGTCGACATCCCCTTCGGCCGCATCTTCAAGCTGGCGCCGGACGGAAACTGCGACCTCGTGTGCCAGTATGACGGCTGGCCGAACGGCCTGAAGATCCACAAGGACGGCCGCATCTTCATCTGCGACTACAAGGCGGGCCTGATCCTGCTCGACGAGAAGCGCGGCGTAGTCGAGCCGCTGCTCGCCTCGCGCAACAGCGAAGCGTGGAAGGGCCTGAACGACCTCGTGTTCGCCGCCGACGGCACGCTCTACTTCACCGATCAGGGCCAGACCGGCATGCACGACCCGACGGGGCGCCTGTTCCGGCTCGATCCGAACGGCAAGCTGGACTTGCTGCTGGGCACGATCCCGAGCCCCAACGGCCTCGCGCTCAACATGAAGGAGAACCGCCTGTTCCTCTCAGTCACGCGGCAGAACGCGGTGTGGCGCTGCCCGATCATGACCGACGGAACCATGTCGAAGGTCGGCACCTACATCCAGCTCTCCGGCGGCCATGGCGGGCCGGACGGCATGGCGCTCGACGAGGAGGACGCGGTGATCGTCTGCCAGCTCGGCGTCGGCGTGTGGCGCTTCGATTCGGACGGCATGCCGACCCACCTCATCACCGGGCGCGTGGGCCATCACCTCACGAACGTCTGCTACGGCGGCAAGGACAACAAGACGCTGTTCATCACCGAGGCGGACACCGGCACCATCCTCAAGGTGGACATGCCGGTCGCCGGCAAGACCATGTACTCGCACGCCTGAGCGCGGGTCCGGTCGTCTAAAAGGTGGCGGGAGCCTCCCGCCACCTCGTCCTTCTCTTGCGATGAAGCCAGCCCCATGATCGTTTCCGTCAATCCGTACACCGCTGAGGAAATCGCGCGCTTCGAGATGCACACCGATGCGCAGGTCGATGCCGCGCTCGACCAGGCGGTGCAGGCCCAGAAGGCCTGGCGCACGACCTCCTTCGCCGAACGGGCGAAGCTCGTGCGCGCGATCGGCACGGTGCTGCGCGCCCGCAAGTCCGCGTTCGGCCGCCTCATCACCGCGGAGATGGGCAAGCCCATCGCCGAGGCCGAGGCGGAAGTGGAGAAGTGCGCGCTGAACTGCGACTTCTACGCCGAGCACGCCTCGGAATTCCTGGCCGACGACGTGATCGGCTCCAGCGCCACCGACAGCCGCGTGGTGTTCGATCCGCTCGGCGTGGTGCTGGCAGTCATGCCGTGGAACTACCCCTTCTGGCAGTATTTCCGCTTCGCCGCCCCGGCCTTCATGGCCGGCAACGGCGCGGTGCTGAAGCATGCGAACAACGTGCCCCAGTGCGCCCAGGCGATCGCCGACATTGTCGCGGAGGCCGGCGCCCCGGCCGGCCTGCACCAGACGCTGTTCATCCCCTCGTCCAAGGTGGAGCGGATCATTGCCGACGACCGCATCGCCGCTGTCACGCTCACCGGGTCGACGGAAGTGGGCGCCATCGTCGCCGCACAGGCCGGCAAGGCGCTGAAGAAGCAGGTGCTGGAGCTGGGCGGCTCCGACCCGTTCATCGTGCTGGCGGACGCAGACGTCGCCGCCGCCGCCGAAGTCGCCGTCAAGGCGCGCTTCATCAATGTCGGCCAGAGCTGCGTCAACGCCAAGCGCTTCATCATCGAGGAGGCGGTCGCCGACGCGTTCGTCGATGCCTTCTGCGCCAACGTCGCGAAGCTGAAGATCGGCGATCCCATGGAGCCGGGCACCAATATCGGGCCCATGGCCCGCGCCGATCTGCGCGCGACGCTGCACGACCAGGTGGAGCGCTCGGTCGCGGCGGGCGCGACGCTGCGGGCGGGCGGCGCCTTCGTCGAAGGGCCGGGCTTCACCTATGCGCCGACCATCCTCGACCATGTCACGCCGCAGATGGCGGCGTTCAACGAGGAGACCTTCGGCCCCGCCGCGGCGATCATCCGCGTCGGCTCGCCGGAAGAGGCGATCGCGTGCGCCAACGACACCGAGTTCGGCCTCGGCGCCGCGCTCTGGACCCGCGACACGCAGAAGGCGGCGGTCCTCGCGCGGCAGATCGATGCCGGCGCGGTCTTCATCAACGGCATGGTGGCGTCCGACCCGCGGCTGCCGTTCGGCGGCATCAAGCGGTCCGGCTACGGCCGCGAGCTGGGCTCCTACGGCATCCGCGAGTTCACCAACACCAAGACGGTGTGGACCGGCCCGGCGCGATAGGCATCGCGATCCCGGCCGATCGAGGCACCGGGCGCACCTTTGGCGGTGCGCCCGGCCCGTCGGTCAGCTGCGCACGAAGGCGAGCAAATCCGCATTGAGGACGTCGGCGTTGACGGTCAGCATTCCGTGGCCAAAGCCGGGATAGGTCTTCAGCGTGCCGTTCTTCAGCAGCGGTGCCGAGAGGCGGGCGCTGTCGTCGATCGGGACGATCTGGTCGTCCTCGCCGTGCAGCACCAGGGTCGGCACGGTGATCGCCTTCAGGTCCTCGGTCTGGTCGGTTTCCGAGAACGCCTTGATGCCGTCATAGTGGGCCTTGGCGGAACCCATCATGCCCTGCCGCCACCAATTGTAGACCACCCCCTGGTCGGGCTTGGCGCCCGGACGGTTGAAGCCGTAGAACGGCCCGGCCGGCACGTCGACGAAGAACTGCGCCCGGTTGGCGGCGAGCGCCTGGCGGAAGCCGTCGAACACCTCCATCGGCAGGCCGCCGGGATTGCCGGGCGTCTTCACCATCAGGGGCGGCACGGCGCTGACCAGCACCGCCTTGGCCACCCGCCCATCCGGCTCGCCATGCCGCGCCACATAGCGGGCGACCTCGCCGCCGCCGGTCGAATGGCCGATATGGACCGCGTTCCGCAGGTCCAGATGGCGCGCCACCGCCGAGGCGTCGGCCGCATAGTGGTCCATGTCGTGGCCGTCCCAGACCTGGCTGGAGCGCCCATGGCCGCGCCGGTCATGGGCGACCACGCGATAGCCCTTGGACAGGAAGAACAGCATCTGCCCATCCCAGTCGTCGGACGAGAGCGGCCAGCCGTGATGGAAGACGATAGGCTGGGCGTCCTTCGGACCCCAATCCTTGAAGAAGATCTCGGCGCCGTCGGAAGTGGTGATCGTGCCCATGGTGGTTGTCCCTTGGTGTCCCGGCCCGTGTCCGGTCCGGTGCGATGCGATGGGTGGACACTAGGCGTCGACGCCGGGCGTGCGGATTGGCGTGACCGACAGATTTCGGGCCATAATCGACACATGAAAAAGCGAGCTTCCGTGCCTGACAGCGTGCCCCCTCCCCTGATGGCGCCCTTGGCGGAAATCGGGCTGCTGCTCTATCCCGGCGCGCAGCTCGGGGCCGTCCATGGGCTGAGCGACCTGTTCTCGGTCGCCAACCTCCTGATGACGCGGCGTCTCGCCGACGCGGCGCCGCGCATCCGCGTCAGCCACTGGCGCGGCCGGGAGGACGGCGGGGGCGCCGCGCGCGTCTTCGACACCGACCCCGGCGCCCCGGGCGAACCGGACTTCATCATCATGCCCCCGGCCGTCATCGCGCCGATCACCGCCGAGGAGGCGGCACCGCTGGCGGACTGGCTGCGCGAGCGCCACGCGCGCGGCGCGACGCTCGCCTCGGTCTGCGCCGGCGCGTTCCTGCTCGGCGAGACCGGTCTTCTGGAGGGGCGCGCGGCCACCACACACTGGTTCTACGCCAACGATTTCGCCGAGCGGTTTCCCGCGGTCCGCATGGACGCCGACAAGCTGGTCATCGACGACGGCGACCTCATCACCGCGGGCGGCCTCATGGCCTGGACCGATCTCGGGCTCAGGCTGGTGGACCGCCTGCTGGGGCCGACCGCAATGCTGGAGACGGCGCGCTTCCTTCTGGTCGATCCCCCCGGCCGCGAGCAGCGGCACTACAGCGCGTTCTCGCCGCGGCTGCGCCACGGCGACGCGGCGATCCTGAAGGTGCAGCACTGGCTGCAGGCGAGCGGCGGCCGAGACGCGACGCTTGACGCCATGGCGCGCAAAGCCGGGCTTGAGCCCCGGACCTTCCTGCGCCGCTTTCAGAAGGCGACCGGCCTGAAGCCTACCGCATACTGCCAGCATCTTCGGGTCGGCAAAGCACGCGAGATGCTGGAAACCACGACGCGGTCCGTGGACCAGATCGCGTGGGACGTGGGCTACGCGGACCCTGGGGCCTTCCGCAGGGTGTTCCTCAAAGTGACGGGGCTCGGCCCCCGGGCGTACCGCCAGCGGTTCGGGCTGTTGGCGGTCCGGGAGGCGGCGCCGCCCGAAGAGGCGTGACATCGCTCGCGCAGGCCGGCGCGGCGGATCGGACGGCGTTTTGGGAAACCAAGTTCCTCGGGCGTCGTTCTTGCGTCAGGGACACCCCCACAGGAGTTGCCGCGATGACGCGCCTTTATTCCGGCCCCACGGCCTATCCCGACGACCTGATCCAGAATGGCGAGGACCGGAGCCGCCCGCCCATCCGACAGGCCGCTGCGGAACCGCGGGTCGTCGACCATGCCCGCCAGCACCAGGGCGGCGGGCCGACCGGCGAAGTCGGCGGCGAGCGCCCGGCGGAGAATTTCGGCAGCGCTCTGTCCGCCGTCGACGGCCGCGATGTCATTCCGGGCGAACAGCCGCAGGATCGCGGCGAGCACCACTGGGATGCCCCGCTTCCGGTGCGCGTTCATGGGGCGGACGGACGGACCCTGAAGACCCTCAGGGATGCCGGCGACTTCCTCTCCGGCCGGCACATGACCCTGGAGCATTCCGCCGCGCTGCAAGAGACCGCGCGCGCCACCGTGTACGCGGCCGCCTCGGGCGCGCCGGGAGACGTGGCCGAGGCCGGTGTGAAGCTCCACGCTTACATGCAGCTCATGTCCCTCGACCGGACCGCTGCGGTGCGGCGCTAGTCGGGCGCTCCGGGCGCCGGGGAGTTCAGGAGCACCGGCGCCACGGCCTCAGCGTCGTCACTCCGGTGCGGCCCTAATTTCGGCCCGAGGATATGTCGCTCGCGGGCGGCGCGCTCCGGCTCGAACATAAAATCATTCAAATCTGATCGCCGGCGCCGAAGCGCTGGCGGACAGGAAAGCAGCGCAACAGCGCGGCTTTGTCTTCCTCCGGCGATAAAATTTCCTTTTAGCTATTCCAATCTATGCGCCTTGAATGGGCAGCATCCGCTCCCTAATCATTCACGACTGCTTGAACGCTTGCTTGAACAATTGAGGACCGTGCATGACCATCACCCTCGATCATCCCGCGGAAAGCCGCGCCAAGGCTCTGAAGTCCGCCACCCACGAAACCCACGAGCGCCTGGACAAGGCGATCATGGCGGGCGAGCCGTTCGCGAGCCGGGCGCGCTATGCGCTGTTCCTCAAGGTGCAGCACGCATTCCACCGGGAGATCGACGCGCTCTATTTCGATCCCGCGCTCGACGCGGTGCTGCCCGATCTGGCCGGCCGGCGCCGGTTCGATCTGATCGGCCAGGACCTCGCCGATCTCGACGCCGCCCCCGTTGCCTTCGACAGCGCGCCCGCCTTCGTCAGAAGCGAGGCGGCCGACATCCCCACCGCCTTGGGCTGGCTCTATGTGGCGGAGGGCTCCAACCTCGGCGCCGCCTTCCTTTTGAAGGCCGCCGCGGGGCTCGGCCTGTCGGAGACGTTCGGCGCCCGGCACCTCGCCGCCGCCCCAGAAGGCCGGGGCCTGCACTGGCGCACATTCACGGCTGCGCTCGATGCGCTCGACCTCTCGGCATCGGAAGAGGCACGGGTGATTGCGGGCGCCCAGGCCGCATTCGCCCGCGTCCACGGCCTCGTCGGCGAAACCTTCCGCTGAGAGCGTTCCGGCCGTTCAGGCCGGCGCCGGCTGGAGGGTGCCGGCGGTGAGATGGGACAGGCGCCGAACCGGTCATCCGCTCCGGCGCTCCCCGCGCAGGCGATTACTCGCGTTCGCCGGCGCGGCGGCCGGTGGGATCGATCCGCTCGGCCTCAAGGCTGTGGTCGGGCTGCCCCACCTTTGATGCAGCCGCCTCCCTGCCCCTGGCGCGGGATTTGAGCTGCTCCACGTTCATGTCCTTGTCCTCATTGGTATCCGGTCGCCCCAGGGCGTTCCGCGATCGGCGTCCGGCCGGACCGGGCTCATCGTCATCCTGGTGGTTGCCCACGAGGTGCCCCGGAGCCTTGGCGTCCCCCTCGCCGTCCTCGTGGCGGCGCCCGCTCTCCTGGTAATTGCCGATCGTGTGGCCCGCCCCGTGCCGCAGCTTGGCCTGGCCCGCTTCGCTTTCGGTGGCGGGCCGATTGCCGGTCTTGCTGGACTGTCCCACGGCGCATCTCCTCGCAGGGTGTGATCCTGCATCAACTCCGGCGGGCGCCGTCCTGTTTCATCGTGCCGGCGCGGCCTCAGCAGGACTGCGGCGCCTCGGCGAGGCGCGAATCGAGGAGTTCGCCGGTGCGGGCCAGCACCGGATAGGCCGCCGCCGCCACCACGTGGGAGTTCACGAGCTTGAGGTCGCGCACGATGTCGATGCCGAGGCCGCTCGCATCCGCCAGCGGCGCGAGGCCCTGGCGCAGCCGGTCGAAATGGAGCCGCGCCGCTGCGCTCTCGCTGTCGCGGAAGGCCGCCTTCTCCAGCGCCAGCAGACGTGCGGCGCGCGGGTCCGCGGTCATGAACAGCGAGGTGGCGAGGCGGATGTTGGCCTTCAGCCGCTCGAACAGCGCCGCCAGCTCCTTTTCCTCGGCCTTCGAGAAGGCGATGCCGCGCTTCAGCCGCTTGCGGGCGTCCGCCATCAGGCGGCCGCTCACCACGTCCGCCGCCTGCTCCAGATTGGCGGAGAAGGCGAGGATCTCCTCCACCCGGCGGCGGTCCGCCGGCGAGAGTTCGTCGGGATCGAGCTGGGCGAGATAGGCGCGGATCTCGCGGTTCAGCCGGTCGAGGATGTCGTCGTCGTCCCGCGCCTCGGCGATGCGCCGGCGCTCGCCGCCGAGCAGCGCGCGCGCCGCCTTGTCCAGCATGTCGTCGAGCGCGTCGGCAAGACGCAGCGCCTCGCGGGCGGCGGCGCCCAGCGCCACCACCGGCGTGTCGGCGGCGGGAGCGAGATAGCGCGGGCGGCTGGGATCGTCCGCGTCCTCCCGGTCGGGATAGAGCCATTCGAGCAGCCGCGCGAACGGCGCCAACAGCGGCAGGAAGACCAGCGCGGTGACGATGTTGAACACCGTATGGAAGTCCACCGCCACCCGCGCCGCGTCCGGCTGCCACGTCACCATCAGCGCGCCGATAGGCTCGATCAGCGCCAGCGCCACCGCGACGCCGGCGAACCGGTTCAGCAGGTTGCCCACCGGCAGGCGCAGCGCCGTCCGGTCGTCCTTGCCCATGGCCTGGACGACGGGCGCGATCGCGCTGCCGAGATTGGCGCCGAGCACCAAGGCGATGGCGGCATTGGGCGGCACCACGCCCTGCGCCGCCAGCGAGGCGGTGATGAGCACCACCGCCACAGAGGAATGCACCGCCCAGGTCAGCACCGCGGCCAGCATCACGTCCAGCAGCGGCACCGTGGCGATCACGCCCATCAGCATGCGCAGGCTCGGCGCATCCTCCAGCGGGCGCAGGAGATCGACCAGGTGGTGCAGCGCCAGCACGATGAGCCCGAGGCCGATGGCGGCGCGGCCGAGGTCGCGCATCAGCGTGCCGCCGCCGCGGCGGAACATGACGAGGCCGGCGAGGATGGCCACCGGCGCGAAGGCGGTGACGTCGAACGACAGCACCTGGACGATCAGCGTGGTGCCGATGTTCGCGCCCAGCATCACCGCCAGCGCCGGCACCAGCGCCACGAGGCCGGAGGCGGCGAAGCCCGAGACCACGAGCGCCGTGGCGGTGCTGCTCTGGAGCAGGGTCGTCACAATGATCCCGGCCCCGAAGCCGCGCACCGGGCTGCGCAGCGCCCGGCGGAGCACCACCTTCAGCCGGGGGCCGAGGGCGCGCATGACGCCGCTCTGCACCATGTGCACGCCCCACAGCAGCAGCGCCGCGAAGCCCGCGAGATCGATGAGGGTGACCGAGAAGCTCATGGCGGACCTCCGCACGTCAGGCGGCGGGCGCCCCGCGGCGTCCGTCTGGTGTCAGGCCCGGCTCGGGCATCGCAAGGCGGCGTCCGCAGGATTGCATCCGATCTGCTTGCACCGCACGATCATCGGCCTGATCCCCTGGTCGCTCAAGGCCGAAAATCCGGAAACGGCGCGGACCGTCACCGCGCCGCGGGCTGAAGCTCCGCCAGCGCCGCCGCATGGAGCGCGGCAGTGGCCGCCGCCACCACCTGCCCGCCCGAGGCGATGGTGAGCGGGGCGCCGCGCCAGTCGGTGATGACGCCGCCCGCGCCCTCCACCACCGGCACAAGCGCCATGTAGTCGTAGGGCTTCAGCCCCGCCTCCACCACCAGGTCCACATGGCCGCAGGCGACGAGGCCGTAGGCGTAGCAGTCGCCGCCGAAGCGGCGCAGCGCCACCTTCTGCGCCAAGGCGCCGAAAGCGGCGCCCTCGGCGGGCGCGAACATGTCCGGCGAGGTGGCATAGAGCCGGGCCTCGCCGAGCCGCGCCGCCGCGCTGGTGCTGCACGGCGCGCCGTTGAACCTGGTGCCTGCGCCGGCGATGCCGATCCAGCGGTCGCCGAGCGCCGGCACCTCGATCACGCCCACCTCGGCCCGCCCCTGCGCCACCGCGGCGATGAGGGTGCCGAACAGCGGCAGGCCGGTCATGAAACTCTTTGTGCCGTCGATCGGGTCCACCACCCACACCACCGGGCGGTCGATGCCCACCGCCGCCTCTTCCTCGCCCAGGATGCCGTGGTCGGGAAAGCGCGCGGCGATGGCCTCGCGCAGCGCGCGCTCCACCGCCGTGTCGGCGACCGTGACCGGGCTCAGGTCCGCCTTCCACTCGACTCCCACCGGGGTGCGGAAATAAGAGCGCACGATGGGCCGCGCGAGGTCGGCGAGCTGCTCGGCGAAGGCGGCGAGGTCGCCGGCATCGGGCACGGCGGGGCGAAGTGCGGCGGCGCTATTCGGCATAAGCGGGTTTCCGGCCGTTGCCGTTGCCGCCGTTTCCCGCGGGCAGCGGCGGCGCCAGCACGACCTGGGCGTGCTCCAGTTCGTCGCGCACGGCGGCGGGCGGCGGCGCATCGGTGACGAGGATGTCCACCGCCTGCCAGTCGCACACCTGGATCAGGCCGGGCTTCGAATATTTGGAGCTGTCGAGCAGCAGCATGACTTTCTCCGCGAGCGGCATCATCGCCCGCTTGAACTCGGTCTCGAACAGGTCGAAGTCCATGCAGCCGCGCTGCGGCGAGGCGGCCGCCACGGACATCACGAACAGGCTCGGCGTGAACTGCGAGGCGAAGTCGATGGCCGAGGGGCCGATGATGGTGCGGTCGTCCGCGCGCAGTTCGCCGCCCGGCAGGATCACCCGGTGGTGCCGGCCGGCGGAGGACAGGATCTGCGCCACCTCCACCGAGAAGGTGATGGCCGTGAGCCGCCCGGGGCGCGGTGCCAGCACCTGGGCGAGGAAGCAGGAGGTGGAGGAATTGTCGAGCAGGATGGTCGCGTCCGCGTCCACCAGCTCGGCGGCGGCATGGGCGATGCGGCGCTTGGCGGGCGCCTGCTCGCGCAGGCGGCGGTCGAACGGGGCCTCCCATTCGGCCACGTTGAGGCGCACGCCGCCGTGGAACTTGTCCACCATGCCGTCTTCCGCCAGCGCCTTGAGGTCGCGCCGGATGGTCTCGTCCGACACCTCGAAGTGCTCGGCGAGGTCGGTGATGGTGGCGGAGCGCCTGTCGCGGAGCAGCTCGACGATCTGCTGCTGGCGCACGGTCTGTGCCATGGGGATATCCGGACTAGAGACGGGACAGGACGCGGCCCGAGGCCGCATCGAACACGCGGACCCGCTCCATGTCGAAGCTGATGCCCACCTCGGCGCCGAGCGGCGGCACCTTGGTGACCGGCGTGCGGGCGACCAGCCGGTCGGCGCCCACGACGATCTCCGCCAGCGCCTCCGAGCCGATCAGCTCGGTGCGGTCCACCCGGCCGCAGGCGAGCGCCGTGCCGTCCGCCGGGCCGACGATCACCTCCTCCGGCCTGACGCCGAGCAGGATCTCGCCCGCATCGGCGCGCTCGGGGACATGGGTGGTGAAGGCCGGATGGCTCACCACGCTGCCCGATCCGTTGGGCTTCATCGCGCAGCGCAGGAGGCTCATTTCCGGCGAGCCGATGAAGGTGGCGACGAAGGTGTTCTGCGGCCGCATGTAGAGGTCCATGGGCGCGCCCACCTGCTGGAGCCGGCCGTCCGAGAGGATGGCGACGCGGGTGCCGAGCGTCATCGCCTCGATCTGGTCGTGGGTCACGTAGATGACGGTGAGGCCGAGCTCCTTGTGCAGGCGCTTCAGCTCGCCGCGCATGTGGGTGCGCAGCTTGGCGTCGAGGTTGGAGAGCGGCTCGTCGAACAGGAACACCTTGGGCTGGCGCACCAGCGCCCGGCCGATGGCGACGCGCTGGCGCTCGCCGCCGGAGAGCACGTTGGGCTTGCGCTCCAACAGGTGGGTGATGTGCAGGATCTCCGCCGCCTCGCGGATGCGCCGGTCGATCTCCGGCTTGGACAGGCTGGAGGTCTTCAACAGGCCGAACGCCATGTTCCTGTAGGCGGTCATGTGCGGGTAGAGCGCGTAGGACTGGAACACCATGGCGATGTCGCGCTTCTGCGGCTCGGCATGGGTCACGTCGCGCCCGTCGATCAAAAGGCGGCCCGCGGTGATGTCCTCCAGGCCCGCGATCATGCGCAGCGTGGTGGACTTTCCGCAGCCCGAGGGGCCGACCAGGACCATGAATTCCTTGTCCGCCACCGCGAGGTCGACGGCGTGCACGGTGGGCTTGCCCTGGTAGGACTTGCTGACGCCCTGGAGAACCACTTCGGCCATGACGATACCCCTGTGCCGATTATCCCTACTTCAGGCCCGCGTGCATGAAGCTGTCCACGAAGCGGCGCTGGAAGATGACGAAGAACAGCAGCAGCGGCGACACCACCACCACGGTCGCCGCCATCAGGCGCGTCCAGTCGGCTCCGCTGTCGGACTTCGCCAGGAGGCCGAGGCCGATGGGCAGCGTGCGCACGCTCTCCGAATTGGTGACCAGCAGCGGCCACATATAGTCGTTCCAGTGCGTCACCACCGCGATGATGGAGAACGCGATCAGCGTCGGCTTCACCAGCGGCAGATAGACGTGCCACAGGATGCCGAGATGGCCGCAGCCGTCGAGCCGGGCCGCGTCGGCCAGCTCGGTGGGCACCTGCCGGAACGCCTGGCGCAGCATGAAGGTGCCGTAGCCCGAGGCGACGAACGGCACGATCAGCGCCGGCAGGGAATTCAGGATGCCGAGCTCCCGCACCGTGACGAAATTGGTGAGGAAGGTGGCGTAGATCGGGAACATGATCTGCAGCAGGAACAGCGTGAAGAGGATGTTCTTGCCGGGGAAGTTCAGCCGCGCGAAGGCATAGGCCGCGAGTGTGATGGTGATCAGCTCGCACACCAGGATGCCGCCGGTGGCGAGCACCGAGTTGATGAGATAGGTGCCGAACGGCGCCACCGCCATGGCGGCCGGATAATTGCCCCATTGCAGCACCGCCGGCAGGATGCCGGCATTGGGATCGAACACCTCGGTGCGTGACTTCAGCGAGGTGATGATGATCCAGGCCAGCGGGCTGATCCAGAACAGCATCAGCGGCAGCAGCACGAAATGCAGCCAGTTGCGCCGGAGCGCAGTGCGCAGCGCGAGCAGCGTGCCGCGCGAGGTGGCGGGGGCGGACAATTCGATCGGGTCCTGGAGGGTCGCCATGGCCGGCCTCAGCGTCCGAGATAGTGCACGCGCCGTCCGAACACGAGCGCGACGAGGGTGATGAGGCCGCCCACGAACAGCAGCAGCACGTTGGCGAGGGTCGAGGCGTAGCCGATGTCCTGGTACTGGAAGCCGTTCTGGTAGATGTAGAAGGTCAGCACGTTGGTGGCGTCAGCCGGCCCGCCCTGCGTCATCACGTAGACGTAGTCGAAGATCTGGTAGGAGTGCAGCAGGCCGATGATGATGACGAAGTAGAGCGTCGGCGAGATCAGCGGCACGGTGATGTGGATCAGCCGGTCGATGGCCGACACGCCGTCGAGCTTCGCCGCCTCGTGCAAGTCGGCGGGGATCATCTGCAGGGCCGCCAGCAGGATCAGCATGAAGTAGCCGGCATACTTCCAGATGCTCATGAAGATGATGGCCGGCAGCGCCCAGCGCGCGTCGTAGAGCCACTCCACCTTGGGCAGGCCGAGCGCGGCGATGGCGGAATTGATCGGCCCGTAGCCCGGCGCATAGAGGAACACCCACACCATGCCGGCGGCCACCGAAGGGATCATCACCGGGTAGAAGAAGGCCGAGCGGTAGAAGGTCATGCCGCGCAGCTTGCTGTCGAGCGCCACCGCCAGCAGCAGCGCCACCGTGATGGCGCAGGGAATGGTGACGAGGGTGTAGAACACGGTATTGCCGAGCGACTTCCAGAACAGCTTGTCGGTCCACAGCCGCTCGTAGTTCTCAAACCCGAGGAAATAGATCTTGTTCGACCCCAGCACCACGTCGTGGAAGCTGAAATAGATCGAGCGCAGGATCGGCCAGTAGGTGAAGGTGGCGAGGAAAACGAGCGACGGCAGCAGCAGCAGATAGGCGAGCCCCGCCTCCGACACGCGGGCACGCAATGCGGGACCTGTCACCATGGCGATCCTCTTGCTGTCTTGCCTGTTCAATCGCATCCCGGACCAGCGGCACCGAAGGTGGAGCGCCGATCCGGGACTTGAGGGGAAAAGTCGGCCAAGCCGGCCATACCCCGCAACGCCCTTCCTATGAAGCCGCCTTCGGCGACCTCTTGCGCTGGACCCCGGATCTCCTTCCGCTCATCGCTTCAGTCGGCCGGGGCGCGGCGTCCATGGCCGGGACAGGGGGAGCATCCCGGCCATGGCGCCGGTTGAGAGGGCGTAGCCCCTCGACGGTCAGGAGCGCCGGCGCAGCAGGCGCTGGATCTCGCGGTTGGAATTGTCGGCCGCCTCCTTCAGCGCCGCGTCCGGCTTGATCTCGCCGGCGAGCGTGCGGTCGAGGGCGCTCTTCAGGTATTCGCGGACCTTGTGATAGCCCGGCACCTGGAGGAAGGCGCCGGCATAGGCGGACTGCTCCAGCGCCACCTTGGCCTGCGGCACCTCCTTGAGATAGGCCAGCATCTCCGGCGTCTCCCACGAGGACTTGCGCACCGCCAGATAGCCGGTGTCGCGGCCCCACTGCGACTGCACGTCGGTGGAGGTCATCCACTTGGCGAAGGTCCAGGAAGCCTCGATGGCGGCGTCCGACTGCTTCTTGGCGATCATGATGGGACCGCCGCCCTGGCAGGCGCCGAAGGTCTTGTTCTTCGGCATGAAGGCGACGTCCACCTTGAACGGCGAGGAGGTGCGCAGGTTCGTGAGCGAGCCGGTGGAGTGGTAGAGCATGGCGGTGCGGCCCGCCATGAAGTCGTTGGCCGAGCCCTGCCAGGTGGAGGCCGGCGGCATCACGCCCGCTTTCACCAGCTTGACCCAGAATTCCAGCGCATCGACCGCCTCGGGCTTGTCGAACAGCACCTTGTCCTTGGTCCACGGCACCAGTGCGTTCTGGCGGCAGAAGCACTCGAAGATCCAGTCGTGCCAGCCGCCGCCGATGGTGAGGCCCCAGCGCTTCAGCTCGCCGTTCTCGCGCACGGTGAGCGCCTTGGAGACTTCGAGCAGCTCGTCCCAGGTGACCGGAGGCTTGGCGATGCCGGCGGCCTTGAAGGCATCGGCATTGAAATAGAGCACCGGCGTCGAGGGCTGGAACGGCAGGCCGTAGAGCTTGCCGTCGGAGACCGCGGTCTCCAGGAAGCCGGGGATGAAGTCCTGGTAGATGTCCGTCTTCTTCGCCTTGTCGGTGACGTCGGCGAGCGCGTCGAGGCCGAGGAAGGTCTGGAGCGCCGAGTTGATGGGCAGCCAGGTGGCGGGCGGATCGCCCACGCCGAGCGCGGTGATCACCTTCTGCTCGGTGTTGTCGTAGCTGCCCGCATAGATCGCCTCGACCTCGATCTTCTCGTGCGCGGCGTTGAACTTGGAGATCATGGTGGAGACCAGCTTGTTGATGTCTCCGGAGACGCCCACCGGATACATGAACTGGACCTTCACCTTGTCCGGCGCCGCATAAGCGGGACGGGAGCGCAGCCCCGCGGAGGCGGCGACGGCGGCAGCGCCACCGAGGAGAACACCGCGCCGGGAAATGTGGGAAATTGTGGATTTTACCGACATCTCATTCCTCTCACAGAGCGAGTGGGCATGGACAGGCGTGCGCCGTCCGCCACCGGAAAGCAGCATTAAAACGCTTGTGCTGTAACTCCCCAGGGGACGACGCCGCAGGATGGCGAGCCTGCTTGGGCGGTGTGTTCTTAAAACCGTTTCGGTGACAGTGATGTGACCTTAACTCTGGGTAATTTGGAAATCGAGGCTATAAATTGAGCAAGATGCACAAATAACCACATAAATCCTCAGGCACCTCGACCAAACGCGCATCAAGTCCTAGAAGGAGCGTGGTTGCCCTGTGGAAGCGTCCGGCGGATCGGCGCCGGCGCGTTGAGGTGATTTCGATGCTGATCGCGCAGCTCACGGACTTTCACGTCACCCTGCCCGGCCAAACCGCCGGCGGCGTCGACACGCGCGCGGCCTTCGCCGCGCTCGTCGAACGGGTGCGCGCGCTGGCGCCGCGGCCAGAGCTGCTGCTGGTCTCCGGCGATCTCGCAGAGGCCGGCGTGGACGCGGAATACGCTTTCGTCCTGGAGGGTCTCGAAAGCCTCGGCATCCCGTTCCTCGCCGTGCCGGGCAACCACGATGCGCCCGCCCCGCTGCGCCGCGTGCTCGCGCGCCACACCGGTACCGAGCCGGAGCACGGGGGCCTCGTCCACGAACAGGGCGGCCTGCGCGTCATCGGCCTCGACACGCTGGTCGAGGGGGCGAGCCACGGCGCCCTGCCCCCGGCGCAGATCGCTTGGCTCAAGGGTGTGCTGGGTGCCGGCGATGGCCTGCCGACGCTGATCTTCATGCATCACCCGCCGTTCGCCACCGGCCTGCCGGCCATGGACGAGATCGGTATCCGGGAAGGCCGCGACGCGCTGTCGGACCTGCTGGCGGGCCGGCGCGACATTCTCGGGCTCGTGTGCGGCCACGTGCACCGGGCCATCTCCGGCAGCTTCGCCGGGCACCGGGCCTTCATCGCGCCGTCCGCCAGCCACCAGTTCGCGCTGGATTTTGCCGGGCCCGGCTTCCGCGTGGTGCGGGAACCCACACAGATCGCGCTCCACCGCGTGGCGGACGGGCGGCTCGTCTCCTACCTCGTCCCCGGGCCGCCGCTTTAGGCACCGCCCTCAGCGCCAGCCGAGCGCGGGCGCCACCTGCGTCAGGATCGCCTCGATCACGTGGGCGTTGTAGTCGACGCCCAGCTGGTTGGGCACGGTCAGGAGCAGCGTGTCCGCCTCCTGTATCGCCTCGTCCTGCGCCAATTCGGCGATCAGCTCGTCCGGCTCGGCGGCATAGGAGCGGCCGAAGATGGCCCGCGTGCTCTCGTCGATGTAGCCGACCTGGTCCTTTTCCTTGCCGCCGCGGCCGAAAAAGGCGCGGTCGCGATCGTCCACCACGGCGATGATGGAGCGGCTCACCGACACCCGCGGTTCGCGCGCATGCCCGGCCTCCTTCCAGGCCTCCCGGTAGGCGCGGATCTGCGCCGCCTGCTGGACGTGGAAGGCGGCACCGCCCTCGTCGTTCTTCAGGGTGGAACTCTGCAGGTTCATGCCGAGCTGCGCCGCCCACACCGCGGTGGCGTTGGAGCTCGCGCCCCACCAGATGCGCTCGCGCAGGCCCTCCGCATGGGGCTCCAGCCGCAGCAGGCCCGGCGGGTTGGGGAACATGGGGGTCGGATTGGGCTGGGCGAAGCCCTCGCCCCTGAGCACGTCGAGGAACACCTCCGCATGGCGCCGCGCCATGTCGGCGTCGGACTGCCCATCCGCGGGGCGGTAGCCGAAATAGCGCCAGCCGTCGATCACCTGCTCGGGCGAGCCGCGGCTGATGCCGAGCTGGAGCCGCCCGCCGGCGATGAGGTCGGCCGCGCCGGCATCCTCCGCCATGTAGAGCGGGTTCTCGTAGCGCATGTCGATGACGGCGGTGCCGATCTCGATGCGGCGCGTCCGCGCCCCCACCGCCGCGAGCAGCGGAAACGGCGAGCCGAGCTGGCGCGCGAAGTGGTGCACCCGGAAATAGGCGCCGTCCGCCCCCAGTTCCTCGGCCGCGACCGCGAGCTCGATGGATTGGAGCAGCGCGTCGGCTGCCGAACGCGTCTGCGAATGGGGCGAGGGATTCCAGTGCCCGAACGAGAGAAAGCCGATCTTCTTCACGATCACATGCCCGATGGGAGAAGCCGGCAGGCTACCCCCGCGCGCCCGCGGCCGCACCCGCAAATCGCGCCCGCCGGACCTGCGCCGGATGCAGATCAGCCGCCCCGAGCGGCCCCCCTGGGACGGGAGGCGACGGCGCGCTCCGCCTCGCGCCGCATGAGCGCGACCACCTCGGCGCGCCGGTCCTCCTCCAGGCGGCTGGAAATGGCGGCGATGCCGAGCGCCAGGGGCGGCAGGCCCGGCCGCTCCGGCACCACCACGCCGATGCCGCTCACGCCCGGCGTGATGTCGTTGAAGTTCAGCGCATAGCCCAGCTCCCGCGCCCGCTCCACCAGCCGGGTGAGGATCTCCGCATTGATGCGCCCGTAGCGCGGAAGGCGCGGCGCGTTGAAGGCGATCACCTCCCGCGCCTCCTCCTGCGGCAGCGAGGCGAGCAGCGCGATGCCGCCGGCGGTGGTGCCCATGGGGCGCCGGGCCCCCACCTCCACCGTCAGCGCCTTGATGGGATAGGTGCCCTCGCGCCGGTCGAGGCACACGGTGTCGAACCGGCTGCGCACGGTGAGGAAGGTGGTGTCGCCGCTCTCCTCGGCGACGGCGTTGAGCGCGGGCGCGAACATGGCCCTGAGGTCCAGCTCCGGAGCGGCGGCGAGCCCCAGCTCGTAGGCGAACGGGCCGAGGAAGAAGCGCCGGTCCGCATCCTGGCGCGCGAGGCCCTCGTGACACAGCGCCAGCAGCAGGCGGTGCGCGGTCGGGCGCTCCAGCTCCGCCTCGAAGGCGATGTCCGCCACCTTCAGGCCGACCCGGTTGTTGGCCCCGAGCACGCGCAGGATGCGCGCCACGCGCTGCACCGCCTGGGTGCCGGGAGGGGGAGCATCCGCCATGCAATCTCCATATTATGGACAAACTGATGAGCCTCAAGGCCTTGTTTAGCGATATTTCATGTGATTTCTTTTGCCGCACTCAAAACAAGCCAGCGGGCAATGTCCATAATATGGCCATTTTGACCCTGCGGCAACAGGCAAGGCACAGGACGGATCCATGCGACATCTCGATACGGACGTGGCGGTCATCGGCGGCGGTGCCGCCGGCATCGGCGCCGCCATCGCCGCGGCCAAGACCGGCGCGCGCACGGTGCTGGTGGAGGCGGGCCCCATGCTCGGCGGCGAGCTGCTCTCCGGCATGTCGGTGGACGGCGTGCTCAATGCGCGCGGCGAGTGGGTGGTGCGCGGCGTCGCCGAGGAAATCTTCGAGGAGTGCCGGCAGATGCAGGGCTTCATCGGCCCGCTGCACGACTTCCGGCTGATCTGCTACGTGTGCTGCGACCCGGAGGTGCTGAAGCTCGCCATTCCGCGCGTGCTCGCCCGCTACGGCGTCCAGGTCATCCTCTACAGCCAGGTCAGCGAGACCTATTCGGACAATGGCGAGGTGGAGGCCGTGGTGATCTCCCACCGCGACAGCCGCACGCTCCTGACCGCGCGCTATTTCGTCGACGCCTCGGGCGATGGCGACGTGGCGGTGCAGGCCGGCGCGCCCTTTGAGATTTCCGACGCCTCCGGCGACCTCCAGCCGCTCTCGCTCATGTTCCGCATGTCGGGAGTGGAGAACGCACCGTTCCTCGACTTCGTGCGCGACAACGCGGCCTCGCTGGCGGTGGGCGAGAGCGACTATGTTCGCGGCGGCCGCTCCGACGAGGAACTGGCGCAGGCGATCCACGCCCAGGGCGCGCCCAGCGTGTTCTTCAAGGGCAACGGCCCGTTCCTCGGCGGCGCGATCCAGCGCGGCGACATGTTCCCCACCGCGCTCATCATGATCATGCCCACCTCGGAGGCCCGCAAGGAAGTGTGCGTCAACGCCACCCGCGTCGCCGAGAACATCATGGGCACCGACGCGGCGGCGGTCTCGGCCGCCATGCCGCTGCTCACCGAGCAGGTGTGGCAGGCCGCGCGCTTCCTGAAAGAGAACGTGCCCGGCTTCGAGAACGCCGCCTTCGCCGGCGTCGCCCCCCGCATCGGCATCCGCGAGACCCGGCGCATCATGGGCGAATACGTGCTCACCGGCGAGGATTGCCGCACCGGGCGCAAGATGCGCGACGTCGTCACCAAGGGCGCGCACCACATCGACATCCACCAGGAAGGCATCAAGCAGGTGCGCATCCCGGTGGAGAATGGCGGCTCCTACGACATCCCGTGGCAGTCGCTGATCCCGCAGGGGCTGAAGAACCTCGTGGTCGCCGGGCGCTGCATGTCCTCCACCCGCGAGGCCAACGGCACCACGCGCATGATGGGCCAGTGCCTCGGCATGGGACATGCCGCCGGCACCGCCGCCGCCATGGCGGTGAGCGGCGAGCTCGCCGACATCCGCAAGCTGCCGCTCGACCGCCTGCAGGCCACCCTGCGCGAGCAGGGGGCGGTGCTCGAAGGCACCCACTGACGACGACGCCGGGCGGGCTCCCGCCGGCCCGGCGCCCCAAAAGACAAGAAGCCGCAAAACAGAGCCCGCCGGAAGCCTGCGCCGCAGGCCGCCGGACGGGTCCTAGGGGAGAAGCCACATGAGGAAGATCAAAGCCGCGCTGGCGCTCGCCGCCGCGCTCTTCGCCGGGCTGGCGGCAGTCGCCGCGCACGCCCAGACCGCCGCGCCGGCGCAGGCCGAGGGCTATCCCACCCGCCCGGTCACCATCATTGTGCCGTTCGCGCCCGGCGGCTCCACCGACGTGCTGGCGCGCGTGCTCGCCAACAAGCTCACCAAGGCCTGGGGCCAGCAGGTGGTGGTGGACAACCGCACCGGCGCCGGCGGCAATGTGGGCGCCAACGCGGTGGCCAAGGCGTCGCCCGACGGCTACACGCTCGGCATGGGCTCCATCGGCACCCATGCGGTGAATGCCAGCCTCTACGCCTCGATGCCCTACGACACGGTGAAGGACTTCGCCCCCATCACTCTGGTGGCCGAGGTGGGCCTGCTCCTCGTGGTGCACCCGAGCGTGCCGGTGAACAGCGTGGAAGAGCTGATCGCCTACGCCAAGGCAAATCCCGGCAAGCTCAATTATGCCTCCGGCGGCAACGGCGCCTCCCAGCACCTCGCCATGGAGCTGTTCAAGAATATGACGGGTACCGAGATGGCCCACATCCCCTACAAGGGCTCGGGCAATGCCATCGGCGACCTGGTGGGCGGGCAGGTGCAGATCATGTTCGGCGACATGCCCTTGGTGCTGCCCTACGTGCAGCAGGGGCGGCTGCGCGCCCTCGCCTTCGCCGGCACCAAGCGCTCGCGCGCCGCCCCCGACATCCCGACCGTCGACGAGGCGGGCGTGAAGGGTTATGCCGCCAGCGCCTGGTACGGCCTGTTCGCCCCCGCCGGCACGCCCGCGCCGATCGTCGACAAGGTCAATGCCGCGGTGGTCAAGGCCCTCGCCGAGCCCGACACCGCGGACTTCCTGATGAAGCAGGGCGCCGAGGCGGTGGGCAACACTCCGGCCCAGTTCACCGCCTTCCAGAAGCGCGAGATGGACAAGTGGGGCAAGCTCATCAAGGTCATCGGCCTGCGCAACGAATAGGCCGTCAAGCACGGGCGCCGCGCAAGGGGATTCAATTGCCCGGCGCCCGCTAATTTGTTGGCAGAGAATGCGTTATCCGATCAGCTTGCGTTGCAAGCTGATCGGCGCGTGCTCTAGTCTCGGCAGGACCCAACCCGTGGTATGCCGAGACATGACTGTGACCGTTCCTCCGCCCGACACCACTGCCGCCCCGGTTTCCGCCGTGGAGGCGATCCGCTCGCGCCGGGCGGTGCGGGCGTTCCTGCCGACACCGGTTCCCGACGCGACCGTCGAGGCGATCCTCGACCTTTCCGCCCGCGCGCCCTCCGGCTCCAACATCCAGCCCTGGGGCGTCCAGGTGCTGCGCGGCGCCCCGCTCGCGGCCCTGACGCAGGAGCTGCACGGGCGGTTCCTCGCGGGCGACCTCGGCGCGGAGGAGTACGCCTATTATCCGCGCCAGTGGCGCGAGCCGCATCTGTCGCGCCGACGCAAGGTGGGCTGGGACCTCTACGGCGCCCTCGGCATCGCCAAGGGCGACGCCGAGCGCATGCGTCAGCAGCACGCGCGCAACTTCCTGTTCTTCGATGCCCCCGTCGGGCTCGTCGTCACCATGGGCCGGGATCTGGAGCGCGGCTCCTGGCTCGACTGCGGCATGTTCCTTGAGAACATCATGATCGCGGCGCGCGCCTTCGGCCTCGGCACCTGCCCGCAGGCCGCCTTCAACGGCTATGGGCGGCTGATGGCCGAGCGGCTCGCGCTGCCCGACACTGAGATGGTGGTGTGCTGCATGGCCCTCGGCCACCCCGACCCCGACGCGCCGGAAAACACCTTCCCCACCGAGCGCGAGCCGGCGCGCGGCTTCGCCCGCTTCGTGGAGGCGCTCGCCTGAGGCGGGCGCCGCCCGGCCTCACGCCATGAGCGAAGCCAAAGCCGCGTGAAGCTGCGCCTGCGACAGCTCGGGCCGGAAGTTGCGGATATAGGGCGCGGTGCGCCAGGACACGTCGACGATCACGTCCACCGCCTTGGGATCGGTGACGCCGAACGCCGCCAGCGAGGCCGGTAGGCCGATGGCGGCATAAAAGCGCTTGAGGTCGTCGAGGAAGGCGGCGTCGCGCCCCTCCGCCACCAGTTGCGCCAGGAGGCCGAGCGCCACCTGTTCGCCGTGCAGCGCGCGCGAGATCTCCGGCACCGCCGAGAAGCCGCGCGTGAGCGAATGGGCGATGGAGAGCCCGCCGCTCTCGAAGGCGAGGCCGGAGAGCAGGATCGTCGCCTCCACCACCTTCTCCATGGCCGCGTCCGGCGCCTGGGCGCGCACCGCCGCCATGGCCGCCGCGCCGTCCGCGCGCACGATGGCGTAGCACCGCTCCGAGATGGCGAGCGCCAGCTCTGTGGGGGCGCCCTTGTAGAAGTTCAGCCCGCCCGCGGCGGCGCACTGCGCCACCTCGAACGCCTTCGACAGCGCGTCGCCGATGCCGGCGGCGAAGAAGCGCGCCGGTGCCTTCGCGATCACCGCCGTGTCCACCAAAACGAGGTCCGGATTGGTGGCCATGAGGCGTACCTCGGCCAGCACGTGGTCGTCGGTGTAGAGCACGGCGAGGCGCGAGGTGGGGCTGTCGTTGGAGGCGATGGTGGGCACGATGGCGAGCGGGCACGCCAGCGCCATGCGCACGCCCTTGGCGGTGTCGATGGCCTTGCCGCCGCCGACGCCCAGCACGACGCCCGCTCCCGCCTGACGCGCAGCAGCAGTGAGGCGTTCGATCTCGCCGGCCGTGCACTCGCCGCCGAAGGTAGCGAAGGTTGCCTCGGCCCCGAGCGCCGCACGCAGGCGCTCGCCCAGGAGCTCGGCCACCACCTGATCCGCCACCACGAACGGGCGCGGGCCGAGCGCTCCGACGCGCGCGCCGAGGTCGGCGAGGGCGCCGGCGCCTTGCACGTAGAGGGAGGGTCCGCCGAAGGCGCGCAATGTCATGATGGTCTCCCTCAGCCCTTCACGGCGCCGGCGCCGAGGCCCTGGATGAAATACTGGCTGAGCAGCGCGAAGGCGCCGAACAGCGGCAGCGCGATGAGGGTCGAGCCCGCCATGATCTCGCCCCAGCGCAAATCGAACGAGCCGATCATGGAGGCGAGGCCCACCGGCACGGTCTTGTTGGCGTCCGAGCCGATCATGATGAGGGCGAAGGTGTAGTCGGTCCACGACAGCAGGAACGAGAAGATCGCCACCGTGATCAGCCCCGGCAGCGACAGCGGCAGCACCACCCGCAGGAAGGCGCCGAGCCGCGTGCAGCCGTCCACCATGGCCGCCTCCTCCAGCTCGAACGGCATGGACTTGAAGAAGCCCCACAGGAACCACACGCCGAGCGGCAGCGTGAGCGTCAGGTGCGAGACGATGACGCTGAGCAGCGTATCGCCGAGGCCCATGCGCGCGAACACCGTGAACATGGGGATGGCGATCAGCAGCGGCGGGAACATGTAGGCGTAGAGCATCGCTCCGACGATCAGCTTCTTGCCCGGCACGCGGTGGCGCGTGACCGCATAGGCGATCATCACCGACAGCACCATGGTGACCGCCACCGTCACCGCCGCGACGATCACCGAGTTCAGGAATTGGGCGGGATAGTCGGTCAGCTCCAGGAGGTTCCAGTAGTATTCCCACGTCACCGCGCCGGGCACGAGCGCGGTGCTGGAGATCAGCTCCTGCGGCGGCCGCACGGAGGAGATCACCATCCAGTAGATCGGGAAGGCGGAATAGACCGAGATCACGATCGCGGCGGCATAGAGGCCGAGGCGCGAGGCAAGCGAGCGGGGGGCGAGCGCGGACGACATGGGCTCAGTCCGTATCGAGGGGGAACAGGCGGAAATAGATGAACACCGCCACCGAGAGGATGAGGAACGAGATGGTGGCGATGGCCGCGCCGCCGCCGATGTCGAACAGCGAGAAGGCGGTCTTGTAGGACAGGATGGCGAGGTGCTCCGTCGCCCCCACCGGACCGCCCTGGGTGAGCAGCCAGATCACGTCGAACTTGTTGAACATCCACACCGCCCGCAGCAGCACGATGACGGTGAGTATCGGCTTCAGCATCGGCAGGGTGATGTGGAAGAAGCGCTGCACCGCATTGGTGCCGTCCACCTTCGCCGCCTCGTAGAGCGAGGCCGGCACGGTCTGGAGCGCGGCGAGGAAGGTGGTGGTGACGAACGGCGTCCACATCCACACGCTCACCAGGATCACCGAGGTCATGGCCGCGGCCGGGCTCTCGAACCAGCTCACCGGCGGCAATCCGAGCGCGGCGATCACGGCGGTGAGCACGCCGATGGAGCCGTCCACCATCCACTTGAAGGTGAGCACCACCACGACCGTGGGCAACAGGTACGGGAGGATGGAGAGGCCGCGCACGATGTTGCGGAACGGGAACACCTGGTTCAGCACCAGAGCGAAGCCGATGCCCAGCACCACCTGCAGCACGATGGTGCCGAGCGAATAGACGAAGCCGTTGATGAGCGCGCGCCAGAAGGTCCAGTCCGAGAGCACGCGGGCATAATTGTCGAGCCCCGCCCATTGCGGCGTGCCGACGAAGCTGTCCATCCGGTAGAAGCTCAGCGAGATGGCATAGGCCACCGGCGCCACGATCAGCAGCAGCGTCGCGGCGAGGCCGATGCCCAGGAAGGAATAGATGGTGGCGCGTGAGCTCAAGGCGATGTCCTTGCGATGCGTTTGCGTCGATGCTTCGGCGTAGGGGATTGATCCTCCACGCCGTCATGCCCCGGTCTATCCGGGGCATCCACCAGGCCGCCGCCCCGCGGCCCCAGCCCGATCGCCGGCCCGGCCGCAGGGTGGATCCCCCGGACAAGCCGGGGGACGAGTGCGCGCCTGCGGCACCCTTACGCGATCACCTGGCGCATGCGGTCGGCCGCCACCTTCACGCATTCAGCGGAGGCCATCCCCTTCAGGCACTTGTTCTGCAGCATCTCCGGGAACACGAAGGCCTCGAAGATCTTGCCCGGCTTCAGGCTCGGCGTCGGCCCCTGGGTGTCGATCGAGGTGAGGATGATGTTCTTGTCGGTCAGGAAGCGCCGCATCTCCTCCACCGCCGCATTGTGCTTCTCGATCAGCGGGTGCGCGCGCCAGCGGGCGTCGTCATAGACGTCGAGGCGCGGCGGCTGGAAGTGCAGCGGGGCGGTGTGCAGGAAGTTGATGTACTGGTTCTCCGTGAACCACCTCATGAACTTCATGGCCTCGTCCGACTGCGGCGTCTTGAGCACCACCCAGCCATCATAGCCGTGGTTCACCGCCTGGTGCTTCCCGGTGGAATCCATGTAGGGCATGATGCCGTACTGGTCGGCGAGCTTGGGATTGTTGCGCTCCAGGCCCTCGATCAGGCGGCCGGCATAGGCGGTGTGCGCCACCTTGTCGGAGGTGAAGTTCGAGAGCACTTCGCCGAAGCTCGCCTGGCTCGCGCCGGAGGGCATGGTCTTGTACAGCTCGCCGAAGAAGTCGAGATAGGCGGCGACCTTCGGGCCGATCTCGGCGCTGTCGAACACGATGTTCCACTTGTCGTCGAAGATCTTGGCGCCCTCGGCCCACATGAAGCCGGGCGAGAGCCAGTTGGTGGCGCCGTTGGAGCCGATGGGGTAGAGCGCGCCGGACCGGCCGTCGCCGTTCAGCGCCTGGGCGTTGTTGAGGAACTGCGCCCAGGTCTTCGGCACTTCAAGCTTGTTCTTCTCGTAGAGATCCTTGCGATAGTAGATCCAGGCGAGATTGTAGTCGTAGGGATACCAGTAGACCTTGCCGTCGATGGGGAACAGGATGTTCGGCCCCCACTTGTACTTGTCCGTCAGTTCGTTCAGCGGCACCAGATGCCCCTCGCTGGCGAGGATCAGCACGTGGCCGACGAAGGCAAAGGTGGCGATGTCGTAGGGCGTGCCGCCGCGCAGCGAGGTCGTCACCTTGGTGAAAACGCCGTCTAGCGGCACGGAATCGATCACCACCTTGGTGCCGAACTGGCGCTCGTATTCCGCCGCCGCCACCTTCAGCGCGCGGATGCTGTCGATCGAGGTCTCCGCGTTCAGGAAGCGGATGGTCTTGGTGCCCTGGGCGTGCACGGCCGGGGCGGCAAGGCCGCCCGCCATCACGCCGCCGGCGAGCGCGCCGGCCACCTTCAGCACCGAACGGCGGCTGAGGTCACTCTTGTGGTCCTTCTCATCCATGTGCCGATCCTCCCTTATGTATTTGTTTTGACGTCTACTCTTCCATCCCACGTTCAGGCCGCCGGTCGCGCGCCGGCCTGTGCGTTCCCACTCTCGATCCGCATGCCGGTCCCGGCGTCGAACACGTGCAGCCGCTCGGGCCTGAGCGAGACCGGCACCACCGATCCGGGGCGCACCGCGTCCGTGCGCTCCACGAGCACGCGCATGCGCGTTGCGCCGATGCGGCCGATGAGGAGCGTCTGCGCGCCCAGTTGCTCGATCACGCTGACCTCCAGCGCCAGGGCGCCGGGCGCCTGACCCGCCGGCATGTGCTCGGGCCGCACGCCCACCACCAGCGCGGTGCCCTCGCGCGCCGAAACACCCGGCGGCAGATCGAGCGCGAGGCCGCCGGCGGCGAACCGTCCGCCCTCGGCGCGCCCCTCCACCAGGTTCATCTCGGGGGCGCCGATGAAGCCGGCGACGAACAGGTTCTGCGGCCGGTCGTAGACCTCCAGCGGCCGGCCCACCTGCTGCACATGGCCATCGCGCATGATGACGATGCGGTCGGCGAGCGTCATCGCCTCCACCTGGTCGTGGGTGACATAGACCATAGAGGTGCCGACCTCCTGGTGCAGACGCGCGATCTCCTCGCGCATGCGCACGCGCAGCTTGGCGTCGAGGTTGGAGAGCGGCTCGTCGAGCAGGAACACCTCCGGCTCGCGCACCAGAGCGCGGCCGAGCGCCACGCGCTGCATCTGGCCGCCGGACAGCTGCTTGGGCTTGCGTTCCAGGTAGGGGTCGAGGCCGAGCATGGCGGAGGCCGCCTTCACCCGGCGGTCGATCTCCGTGCGCTCCATCTTGCGCATGCGCAGGCCGAAGGCGAGGTTCTCATAGATGGTCTTGTGCGGGTAGAGCGCATAGTTCTGGAACACCATGGCGATGTTCCGGTCCTTCGGCTCCAGGCGCGTGACATCGCGCGCGCCGATCTCGATGGTGCCGGAGGTGATCTCCTCCAGCCCCGCGATCATGCGCAGCGTGGTGGACTTGCCGCAGCCCGACGGCCCCAGGAAGACGACGAACTCGCCGTCCTGGATGTGGAGATCCACCCCATGGACCGCCACGACGGAGCCGTAGGCCTTGCGGACCTTGTTCAGTGTGACCTGAGCCATCTTCTCCTGCCGTGCTCCCTGCCGCTTGCTCAGCGGCCGCGGACGAAATCGTGGATGCGGTGGTTGATGGGCGCGAGCGCCTTCTGCGTATCGGCATAGATCGGGTGGCCGCGCGCATAGAGCGCCGCCCGCGCGGGGTCGGGCGCGGTGCGCCAGACGATGTCGATGGCACGGGCTGCCGCACGCGCATCCGGATAGATGCCGACGCCCACCCCGGCGATCAGCGCCGCGCCGAACGAGGCCTCCGCCACCGCCGGCAGTTCCACCTCGACGTTCAGCACGTCCGCCACGATCTGCCGCCACAGCGCGCTCTTCGCCCCGCCGCCGGTGAGCCGCGCGGTGGTGAAGGAGAGCCCCTTGGCGTTCAGCGCCAGCATGCAGTCCTTCAGCGAATAGGCGATGCCCTCGTAAAGCGCGCGCACGAAGTGGCCGGGGCCGTGGTTGAAGCCCATGCCCACATAGTCCGCGCGCAGCAGCGGGTCCCAGTGCGGCGAGCGCTCGCCGTTGAGATAGGGGTGGAAGAACAGCCCTTCCGACCCCGGCGCCACGGCGGCGGCGGCGGCGTCCATGGCGGAGAACACGGCCGCGCCGTCCTCACCGTCGCGGCGGAAGAAGGTGTCGCGCAGCCATTTGTGCGCCGAAGCGCAGGAATTGGTGGCGGCGATGACATACCAGTGATCCGGCACCACGTGGGGATAGTTGATGACGGTGAAATCGGGATGCGGCGCGCGGGTCAGCGCGCTCACGGTGGCGGCGGTGGCGAGCTTCACCACGCCGAGGCCCTCGCGGATCATGCCGGCGCCATAGGTCTCCGCCGCCGTGTCGGAGGTGCCGCACACCACCGGCGTGCCCTCCTTCAGCCCGGTCGCCCGCGCCGCTTCGGCGGTGACGGCGCCGACCACGGCGGTGGTGGGGACGATGGGCGGCAGCGTCTCCATCGGCCAGCCGATCATGTCGCACAAGTCGCGCGACCAGCCGCCGGTATCCACATCCGCCATGAGGGTGCCGACCGCGTCGATGAAGTCGGTCTCCCACGTGCCGGTGAGGCGCGCGCGCAGCCAGTCCTTGGCGACGTAGAGCCGCTTGACCCGCGCGAAGGCCTGCGGCTCGTGCCGCGCCAGCCACAGCATCTGCGGCAGGGTCCAGGTGGGGTTGGCGCGGTTGGCGCCGATCTCAAGGATGCGCGCGTCGGCCTTCTCCCGCAGGAACGCGGTCTCGGCGCCCGAGCGCTGGTCGTTCCACAGGATGGCGGGGCGGATGACGCGCCCGCCGGCGTCCTCAAGCACCTGCGTGTGCGCGCCGGCGGAGAAGGAGACGGCGGCGACGCGCGCTGCGTCGCCGCCGGCCTGCGCGAGCGCACGGGGGAGCGTCTCGCACATGGCGCGCCACCAGTCGGCGGGGTCCTGCTCGCTCCAGCCGGGGTGCGGCGCTGACGTGGCAACAGGCGCCGACGCCTCGCCCGCCAGCGTCCCGTCGATGCGGACGATGCTGGTCTTGAGCGCTCCGGCGCCGAGGTCGATGCCGATGAGGAGGTCGGCGGTCACGATGGGCGCCTCCCGCCTCGGCCTGTCGGCTGCGTCATCTCACACCTCTCCCCGGCGCAGGTCCACCGCGCCGGCGGCGCCGCGCAGGCCGAGCTTGCCGGGATTCATGAGGTTGTCCGGGTCGAGCGCATCCTTGATCTTCTGGATCACGCCGAGGCCGGCGCCCAGCTCCTTCTCGATCCAGGGATTGCGGAACAGGCCGACGCCGTGATGGTGGGCGATCGAGCCGCCATGCTCCAGGGTCAGCGACTGCAGCGCCTCCCAGAGCCTGGAATGCAGCGGCAGCGCCTCGGCCTCGTCCATGGGCGGCAGGCGGATGGTCATGTACTGGCACGCGCCCTCGGGATAGACGTGCGACCAGTGGGCGCCGAAATGGATCTTGGGATAGATCTCCCGCACCGCCGCGCTCATGGCCGCATACATGCCGGGGATGGCGGACCAGTTGCCGGTCACTTCCACCGTGTCGTTGTAGTAGCCCGCCGCCTGCCATTTCTGGGAATAGGCGACATAGCGGTTCTCCTTCCAGTGCCGGAAGGGACCGTCCGGGGCCACCTCGCCGCCGACGCTGGCGACGATGTCGAGCGCCGCCGTCTGCTCGGCGCCCAGCACCGGCTCGGCGCCGGAGAAGACGAGGATGGCGAGGATGGGCTTCGCCTTGAACTGGTCGAGCCCCTCGGTGCGCTCGCGGCTCTCCGCTTCGTCATAGATGCGCACCACGGTGGGGCGCAGCTCCGCCTGCATGATGCGCCGCGCCGCCTCCCAGGCTGCCTCCAGCGAGGGCAGCGCCAGCACCACGCCGCGCTCCTCCTCCGGCAGGCGCCACAGGCGCAGCGTCAGCTCGGTGATGATGCCGAAGGCGCCCTCGCTGCCGACCAGCAGGTCGCGGATTGAGGGGCCGACCGAGCGGCGCGCCACGGGGCGGATCTCCAGCGGCGTGCCGTCCGGCAGCACCGCCTTGAGGCCGATGACGATGTCCTCGATCTTGCCGTAGCGGCTGGAGGCCTGGCCGCCGCCGCGGCAGGCGGCCCAGCCGCCCACGGTGGAAATCTCGATCGACTGCGGCAGGTGGCCGGTGGTGAAGCCCTCGGCATTGAGGGCGTTCTCGAACACCATGCCGTTCATGCCCGCCTGGACCGTGACCATGGCGTCCTGCGGGTTGATGGACACGATCTGGTCAAGGCGCCGCAGGTCCACCATCACTTCGCGGTGGAGCGGAATGGCGCCGCCGAGCACGCCCGAACCATTGCCGAACGGGATCAGCTCCACCTTGCGGGCGTTCGCCAGCTTCACGATGGCCGCCACCTCGGCATCCGAGCCGGGCCGCACCACGAGGCGCGGCACCACGCCGGCGAGCTTGCCGAAGCGCTCGCGGAAATTGGCGAACGGCAGCCGGTCGTGGGCATAAGCGCGCCGCGCCTCGAACTCGCTGAGGACGTTGGCGTCGCCGACGATGGCCGCGAGCGCGGCGGCAAGGTCGGCATCCACTTCGTCGGAGGTCTTGGCGGCGGCGATGGTCAGGCCGGTCATGGGCACCTCTTGCGGGAAGAGGCGCGCACCTATGGCCCCGCGCTGCGGGGTCCCATCGTGGCGTCCTCCCTCGTTCTTCTTGAGCAATCGTTTGTTCAAAGCTGTCAGACCCGGCGGGAGCCGTCAAGCGGGAATGTTGGAAGGCGGCGCGGGACGCGAAAGCCGGGAGCGACGCGGAGCCCTCTCCCGCTTGCGGGGGAGGGCAGGGAGGGGGAAATCGCTTTCCGCAAAGGCGAACGCTGGAGGGCTTCCTCCCGGACCTGCCCCCTCCCCTCCCTCCCCCGCAAGCGGGAGAGGGGGCGCGAACGGCGGGGTCGTCGCCCGGCAGGGACTCCCCGCTGCCTCCGGTGCGCCCGGCATCGGGCGCGCCCGAACCCAACGCCCCCATCCCCTCACCCTGCCCTCTCCCGCCGGGCAGAGGGTTCTCCACCAAACAAGCGGCGCGGCAGGTGGATGTAGCAGGCAGAAGCCAGCCGCTGCGCCCTACCCAGGCGCCGGCCCGGTCGAGGCGCGGGGGATGAGGTCGCCGGGCGGCAGCGGCGGGACCGGGTCGGGGTGCTCGCCCGCAAGGCTGCGCACCAGCAGCGAGGCGGCGACGCGGCCCATCTCCTCGGTGGGCATCATCACCGTGGTGAGGCTGGGATAGAGCAGGCGCGCCACCGGCGCATCGTGCAGGCCGGCGACCGAAATGTCCTGGGGGATGCGCCAGCCCGCCGCGTGCAGCACCGACATGGCGCCGGCTGCGGAAACCAGGGTCGCCGCCAGCACCGCCGTGGGGCGCTGCGGCAGCAATTCGGCCATGGCGCGGGCGCCGCCCTCGGCGGTGTAGCCGGCGGTGGCCACCAGCACCGGATCGAAGGCGATGCCGGCCGCCTCCAGACCCTCGCGATAGCCCTCCAGGCGCTGCGCCGCGTTGAAGCCCTGCGCCCGGCCGGAGAGGTGGGCGACGCGCCGGTGGCCGAGCCCGACGAGATGCTCGACCCCCCGGCGCGCCGCCGCCCGGCTGTCCAGCACCACCGAGAGCGGCGCGCCGGGCAGGATGCGGTTCATCAGCACAAACGGCACGTGCGCGGCGGCAAGGTCTGAGCGCAGCACCTCGTCGTCGTCGAGGCTCGCCACCAACAGCCCGTCCACCCGGTTGGTCTGGGAGAGCTTGGCGATGGTGGTGGCGGTGGTGCCGGGCTCGCGGTGGGAGATCAGCAGCGAATAGCCCAGCTCCGCCGCCGCCTGCTCGGCGCCGCGGATGGCCGCGGCGAACACCGGATTGTCGAGCTGCGGCACGACGATGCCCAGCGTGTCGGTGCGCGCCGTGCGCAGGCCGCGCGCCAGGGAATTGGGGCGATAGGCCAAGTCCTCGGCGACCTTCAGGATGCGCGCGCGCGTCTCCTCCCGCACCCGCTGGGAGACGTCGCCGCGCAGCACGCGCGAGGCGGTGGACATGTCGACGCCAGCAGTCTGCGCCACGTCGGCGAGGGTCGCCCGCGGGCTCGCCATCCGCGAACGGGGTGACTCAACGGGTGCGCGCGCCATGGTGCCTGTCGTGCCGAGCCGCCCGATCGCGTCGGGCGCGCCGCATGGTGGCAGCGCGGCGAGGCGCTGGCAAACCCGTTGCGGGCCAATCGCTTCGGTCAGGCCGCCGCGAATCGCGGCCGGCCGGCTCAGGCGTGCGGAACCGTGACCTCCAAGCCCTCCAGCTCGGGGCCGACCCGGAGCTGGCACGACAGGCGCGAGCCGGCGCGGGTGTTGAAGGCGCAGTCGAGCATGTCGGCTTCCGCGTCCTCCGGCTCCGGCAGGCGGGCGATCCAGGCGTCGGCCACCCAGACGTGGCACGAGGCGCAGGCGGCCGAGCCCTCGCACTCGCCGGCGATGCCGATGTCGAGTGGCCGCAGCGCCTCCATGAGCGAGAGGCCGTCGGCGGCCTCCACTTCGTGGCGGGTGCCGTCGCCGGCGGTGACGATGAGACGCGTCATGGCGCGAGGGCTCCTCAGGCGTGGACACGGGCGGCGGGATCGCCGCCTTGGACCGCACGGGCGGCGGGATCGCCGCCTTGGACCGCACGGGCGGCGGGATCGCCGCGGCTGGTGGAATGCTCGAAGTGGCGCGCCGCCTCCGGCCGCAGCAGAGCGAGCGCGCTGTGGGCGGCGCGCGCCGCCTCGGCGAAGCCGGTGAGGATCAATTTCAGCTTGCCGGGATAGTCGGCGATGTCGCCCACGGCGAACACGCCGGCACGCCGCGTCTGCATGCTCGCCGGATCGACCGGAATGCCGGAGGCGCCCGCGTCGATGCCGAAGCCGGCGAGCGCCGAGAGGTCCTTGGAGAGGCCGTAGAAACACAGGAGCGCGTCGGCCGCCACCTCCTCCTCGCCGCCCGCCCCGTCGCCGAGGCGCACGGCCGCGATCCGCCCCCCGGTGCCGGCAAGCCCGGCGAGCGTGCGCGGCGCGGCGATGCGGATGCGGCCCGCTTTCTGCAGCCGCTCGATCTCGCCGAGCGTCGCCGGCGCGGCGCGGAACACCGGCCGGCGGTGCACCAGCGTCACCTCCGCAGCGCGCGCGGCGAGGATCACCGCCCAGTCGGCGGCCGAATCGCCGCCACCGGCGATCACCACCCGCTGGCCGCGGAACCGCTCCGGGTCGTCCACCGCGTAGAACAGGCTCTCGCCCTCGAACGCGGCGAGGCCGGGCAGCGGCGGCCGGTTGGGGCCGAACGCGCCGGCCCCCGCCGCCACCACCACCGCGCGGGCGGCCGCCTCGCTGCCGTCCGACAAGGCGATGCGGAAGCCCTCCCCGTCCTGGCGCAGGCCCACGGCGCGCCGGCTAAGCAGATAGAGCGGCGCATAGGGCGCCGCCTGCTGCACGAGGTCCGCCACCAGCGCGGCCGCGGTCACGGAAGGGCGGCCGGGAATGTCGTAGATCGGCTTTTCCGCATAGAGCGCCGCGCACTGGCCGCCGGGCGCGTCGAGCGCGTCCACCACCAGCGCGTCGAGCCCGGCCTGGCCGAGCGCGAAGACGGTGAACAGGCCCACCGGACCCGCCCCGATCACCGCCACGTCGCGCATCGCCCCCGCCCTTGCGGAGCCGCTCATTCCGCCGCCTCCGGCCGCACGAGGCGCGCCTCGGTGCCGTGGACGGTGGTGCTCTCGGCGATGTCGCTCTTGCGGCCCGGCACCAGCGCATTGACGTTGGCGTCGCCCGGCGAATGGCCCGGCCAGCGGCCCTTGTGCATCAGCCCGACACCGGGAAGCGTGCGGTCGGAGATGGTGACGCTCACCGGCACGCGCCCCTCGCCATTGGCGAGCAGCACCTGGTCGCCCTCGGCGAGCCCCCGGCGCGCCGCATCGTCCGGATGCAGCGCCACGGTGGGCGGGCCGAGCCGGCGCTGGATCATGGGATCGTTGCCGTAGCTCGAATTCATCTGCCACTGCGAGGCAGGGGAGAGGATGCGCACCAGCCCGTCCTGCGGCGGCGCGTCCGCATGGGCGAGCGGCAGGCGCGGCAGGCCAAGCGCTTCGGCCTGCGCGCTCGCAAGCTCGATGCGGCCGGACGGCGTGCCGAAGGCGAGGCCCTCGAACTGCACCTTCGGCTCGGGGAAGACGGTGGCCGTGCCGATGGCGGAAAGGTCCGCGAACGTGCCCGCGAACGGCGTCTGCGCGAGCAGACGCGCGATCAGGTCGGCGTCGCTCTCGAACAGCTCCGGCTCTGTGAAGCCCATGGCGGCGGCGAGCCGGCGGAAGATCTCCGAATTGGGCAGCGCCGCGCCGGGCGGGTCGCCCGCCTTCACCTGCGCCGAGACGGTGAGGTCGAAATAGGACAGCACCAGGTCGTCGCATTCGAGGAAGCTCGCCGCCGGCAGCACGATGTCCGCATAGGCGGTGGTGTCGGTGTGGAACAGCTCCACCGCCACGTGGAACAGGTCCTCGCGCTTCAGCGCCTGGCGCAGCCGCGCCTGCTCGGGAGAGGAGGCGGCGGGGTTGTTGTTCCAGTTCACGAAGGCGCGGGCGCGGCCGGCATCCTCCAGGGTCGCGGCGAGGTCCATGTGGCTGATGGCGGGCGGGGCGTCCGCCGCGAGTTCGGGGCAGGTGATCGTCGCCATGTCGATGCCGCGCCCGCCGGGGCCGTTCATGTAGAGGAAGCCGGCGCCGGGCCTGCCGAGATTGCCGGAGAAGGCCACCAGCGCCGCCAGCGCGCGGAACGCGTTGCCGCCATAAGGCTGGCGCTGCACGCCCTGGCCGAGCCACAGCAGCGAGGGGCCGGCGCCGTAGGCCCGCGCCGCCTCCTCGATGCGCGCCGCCGGCACGCCGCAAAGCGCTTCCGCGCGCTCGGGCGTCATGTCGGCGATGGCGGGGGCAAGCGCCTCGGCGCCCAGCACATGGGCGGCGAGGAAGGCCTCGTCCACCATCCCATCGCGCTTCAGCACGTGGATGAAGGCGAAGGCCAGCGCCGCGTCGCTGCCGGGCCGAAGCTGCAGATGCAGGTCGGCGGCGCGCGCGGTGTCGTGGGCGATGGGGTCGACCGCGATGATGCGCGCGCCGGCCGCCTGCGCCGCCTTGAGCCAGCCCTTGTTCTGGTGCGGCGCGGAGAAGGAGGGGTTGGCGCCCCACACCACGATGGTGCGGGCCGCGCTTGCGGTGCGCGGGTCGAAGCCTTCCAGCGAGTTGCCGAAGGTCATCTCCAGCGCCACGTGGCCGGCCTTGTTGCAGACCGTGTCGGGATCCACCTCGGTGGCGCCGAGGCGATTGAAGAAGCGGATGGGATACCAGCCGCCGACAAGGCCGACCGTGCCGGTGTAGTGGGTGTGGAGGATGGTGCGCACCGCACCCTCGGCGGCGAGCGCGCCGAACCGGTCCGCGATCAGCCCCAAGGCCTCGTCCCAGGAGATCGGGGCGAACGCGCCCTCCCCCTTGGCGCCGACGCGCTTCAGGGGCGTCGCGAGCCGCAGGTCCGGGGCGCGCCAGGCGCCGTTATAGGCGATGGCGCACTTGCCGCAGAGCGCACCGCGGGTAATCGCGTGCTCCGGATCGCCGAGGACCTTCTGGATTGTCCCGCCTTTCCGACTCACGACGACGCCGCAGGCATCGTAGCAGTCCCTCGGGCAGGTGGTCTTGATGACGTCCGCATCGGCCATGGCGCATCGGCCTCGTATTGGGGAAGAAAGGGCGCTCGCCGCCGTCCGCAGCGGCCGGCTCGCCAGGGAAACCTAAGCGAAACCCGCCCCGTCGCCGAAGCGCTCCATAAGCTGGTCCTATCGATTTTTCCCAAAGCGGAACCATTCCACGCCTTGTGAACCGAACCGCCCGGCCGCAGGCTCTCAAGTGAAGTTGGAGAGCCGAGGCATGACCAGGATGAATATCGAGGGTGTTGTTCTGTTTTCGGTGACGCCGATCGCGGCGGACGGCTCCATCGACTACACGCGGTGGAAGAAACATCTTGACGAAGCGCTCGCCGCTGGGATCCACAGCGTCACGCTCTTCGGCAGCACGGGCGCCAACGGCTACTTCACCGAAGCCGAGAAGATGAAGGCGCTGGAAGAGGTCGCCACCCATCTCGGCGGCAAGGTGCCGGTGATGACCGGCATCGGCGCCATGACCACGGCGGAAAGTGTTCGCCTCGCCAAGCACGCCGCTGGCGCCGGTGCCGACGCGGTGCTGGTGGTGCCGCTGAACTACTGGAAGCCCACCGAGCGGGAAATAATCACCCATTATGAAGCGGTCGGCGCCGCCAGCGACCTGCCCATGTGGCTCTACAACAACCCGCCGCTCGCCGGCATCGACCTTACCCCGGCGCTGGTGAAGAAGCTCTCGTCCATCCCGACCCTGGTGGGCATGAAGGATTCCTCCGGCGACCTCTCGCGCGCCTTCATGGTGCCGAAGATCACCGGCGGCAAGGTGAAGGTGGGCATCGGCCAGGACACGCTGATCCTGGAGCCGGCGCTCGCCATCGCCCCTGCCTGGTTCACCGGCCTTGCCAACATCTGCCCCGCCGAGTGCGTCGCCTTCTGGAACGCGGCCAAGGCCGGCGACGTGGCGGCGGCCTATGCCGCGGCGGCCAAGCTCTTCCCCCTGAGCGAGATCGGCGGGCGCTACGGCATCATCCGCGTCGCCCACGAGGGTCTCGCGCTGATGGGCAAGAGCGCCGGCTATCCGCGCCCGCCGCTGCTGCCGCTGGAGCCTGCCGCCGCCGCCGAGGTGAAGGCGGCCATGGACGACCTGTTCGCCTGAGACCGGCGGACAGGCGCCGAACCACACCCGCTTGCGTTGAAAAAAGTTCAGAGCGCCAAAGGCGCCGCTTCTCCAAACCTTCCGGAGACCGACATGGACGAGACATCAGGTATCCACCGCCGCGGCGTTCTCAAGGGCATGGCGGGGCTCGCGGCGACCAGCGCCGTCGGCGCCTTCCCCATGCCCGCCATCGCCCAGAACGCGCCCATCAAGGTGGGCATCATCGCGCCGCGCGCCGGCACCGCCGCCTATATCGGCGCCAACGGCCTGCGCGCGGTGGAATGGACCATCGAGAAGATCAATGCCGCCGGCGGCATCGCCGGCCGCAAGGTCGAGCTGGTGGTGGAGGAGGAGACCAACGCCAAGGAGACGCTGGAGCGCGCCCGGCGCCTGGTGCTCCAGGAGAAGGTGGACTGCATCCAGGGCGGCTACTCCACGGGCGTCACGCTGCCCATGGCGCCGACGCTGGAGGACATGCAGGTGCTCACCATCTTCTGGGACGGCACCACCCAGGACGGCGTGAAGGAGACCATGCCGTCGCCGAAATACGTGTTCAAGAGCACCGACAACGAGTGCGAGGCGGTGATGGCCTCGCTGATCGCGCTCAAGCACCTGAAGGGCCAGTTCAAGCGCATTGCCGCCATCAGCCCGGACTACACCTACGGTCGCAACGTGTGGACCGCCTTCAAGGCGCTCAACAAGAAGTTCGGCATCGACGCCGAGGTGGTGTCCGAGCAGTGGTCGAGCTTCTCCCAGCTCGATTTCACCGCGAACGTCGCGGCGCTGAAGGCGGCCAAGCCCGACCTCATCTACTGCGTGCTGGGCAATGCGGACCTGCCCATCTTCATGCGCGCGGCCACCAGCGCCGGCCTCACCGACACCGCCCGCATGGTGCTGGTGCAGGCCGGCCACCAGCACGGCCAGCTCAAGAAGCCCTTCACGCCGGTCGGCACGCTCTTGTGCTACAACACCATGTATTTCGCCCGGCCGAACCCCTCCCCGGCCCAGAAGGAATTCGTCGAATACTACATGGACAAGTACAAGGACTATCCGCACTGGGAGAGCGACCGCGCCTTCTTCGCCATGAACGTCTACAAGGCGGGCGTGGAGAAGGCGATGGCCGCGAAAGGCGGATCCTGGCCGAAGCCCGAGGAGATCGCCCAAGCGATGGAAGGCATCAAGGTGGAGTCCTTCGGCGGCCCGGCCGGCATGCGCAAGGACCACATCGCCGAGGAGATGTTCTACGGCGGCTTCGCCACCCACGACAACCCCTATGACGTGTGCACGCTGAAGGACACCTACAGCTACGACGCCTCGGTGCTCCAGAAGCCGCCGGGTGCCGATTTCTGGGGCTGGCTCGAAACCGCCAATTTCCCGGTCTGATCCGGCCGGGGGCACTGACGCGACATGGCCACGGTCGACCTCCTGTTCGCCGCGTTGTTCAACGCTGCGGTCCTGTTCCTCGTCACGGCGGGACTGCAGCTCATCTTCGGCGTGCAGCGCATCGTCAATCTCACCGCCGGCTCGCTCTATGCCCTCGGCGCCTATTTCGGCGCCTCGGTGTTCGAGTGGTTCTCGGCACAGGGCGGCTCCCCCGCGTTGCTCCTGCCGGTGCTCATCCTGTCCGGCCTCCTGGCCGGACAGGTGGGCTTCGTCATCGAGCGGGTGCTGCGCACCGTCTACGGCCGCGACGAGGCCTTCCAGCTGCTCATGACGTTCGCCTTCGTGCTGATGTTCCAGGACGTGCTGCGCTATGTCTGGGGCGCGCAGCCTCGGCTCCTCGGCGACCTGCCCTCGGTCTATGGCACGCTCGCCGTGGGCGGCTTCACCTTCCCGGTCTACAACCTTCTGGTCATGCTGAGCGCCCTGGTGGTGGCCGGCCTGCTCTACTGGCTGATCGAGCGCACCAGCCTCGGGCACGTGGTGCGCGCCACCGCCGAGAACGGCCGCATGGCGGAGGCGCTGGGCGCCAACACGCGGCGCATCAATACGCTGGTGTTCGTGCTCGGCTCCATGCTCGGCACGGTGGGCGGGGCGCTCGTCATCCCCACCACCGCCGCCTCGCTGGAGATGCCCATCGCGCTCATCGTCGAGGCCTTCGCCGTGGTGGTGATCGGCGGGCTCGGCAGCATCCGCGGCGCCTTCCTCGGCGCCATCATCGTCGGCGTGCTGCGGGCACTCTCGCTGACCTACTTCCCGGAGCTGGAGGTGATGTCCATCTATCTGGTGGTGATCGTCGTCCTCGTGGTGCGGCCCTACGGGCTGTTCGGAAAGGCCGAGGCATGAAGACCACCCTCGCCTTCCTCGCCGTGCTCGCGGCGTTCGCGGCCGCGCCGTTCGCGCTGGGGCCCTATTACACCACCCTCATCATCCCGATCCTCGCCTATGCCATCGCCCTCATCGGCCTCAACCTGCTGTTCGGCTATGGCGGACTGCTGTCGTTCGGCCACGCCATGTTCCTCGCTATCGGCGCCTATGCCAGCGCGGTGATGGGGGCGAAGCTCGGGGTGCGCTCGTTCGAGGCGCAGCTCATCGTGGCGATGCTCGCGAGCGGCACGGTGGCGGGGCTCATCGGCCTCCTGTGCCTGCGCTACACCACCATCTTCTTCTCCATGCTGACGCTCGCCTTCGGCATGATCTTCCACTCCTTCCTGTTCAAGTTCTACGACCTGACGGGCGGCGAATCCGGCATCTCCGTGCCGCGGCCGAGCCTGTTCGGGGCGAGCCATGCGGGCCTGAGCAAGACCGCCTTCCTGGTGGGTCCGTTCTACTGGTACGCGCTCGGCCTGTTCGCGGTGATGTTCCTCGTCATGGCGCTCGTCGTCGCCTCGCCGTTCGGCCTCGCGCTGAAGGCGGCGCGCGACAACGAGCGCAAGACCGCCTTCCTGGGCGTGCCGGTGTTCTGGGTCCGCTATGTCGCCTTCGTGCTGTCGGGCATCTATTGCGCGGTGGGCGGGGCGGTGCTGGCGGTGAGCATCGGCGCGGCGGACCCGGAACTGTCGTTCTGGACCCAGTCGGGCAACATGATCTTCATCATCATCCTGGGCGGGCTCGGGCAGTTGTTCGGGCCGGTGGTCGGCGCGGTGTCCTTCACGCTGCTCCAGGACGCGCTGATGGCGAACACCCAGTACTGGCGGTTCGCGCTCGGCGCCATCCTCGCCTTGATCATCATCTTCGCGCCGCGCGGCATCCTCGGCCTCATCACGCGCGCTCTGGACTGGAGGCGGCGATGACGGAAATGCTGCTGCGCGCCTTCGAGGTCACCAAGCGCTACGGTGCCTTCACGGCGCTCTCGGGGGTGTCGTTCGACATCACCAAGGGCGAGGTGGTGGCGGTGGTCGGCCCCAACGGGGCGGGCAAGACCACGCTGGTCAACACGCTCTCCGGCCTGTTCCTGCCGGACGAAGGCGACGTGATCTTCGAGGGCCGCTCGGTCAAGGGCCTCGGGCCGAGCGCGCTCGCCTTGCGCGGGCTCGCGCGCTCGTTCCAGCTCGTCACGGTCTATCCGAGCTTCACGGTGGAGGAGATGATCGCGGTCGGCGCCTTTGCCCGCGCGGGCGAGACCTTCCGCCTGTTGAAGCCCGCCGGCGTCTACCGGCGCGAGCGCGACGAGGTGCGGGAGGTGGCGGCGGCCTTCGGCCTCGCGCACCGGCTCACCACCCCCTGCGCCTCGCTCTCGCAGGGCGAGAAGAAGCTGGTGGACATCGCCAGCGCCCTCACTTTGCGCCCGCGCCTGATCCTCCTGGACGAGCCCACCAGCGGCATCTCCAGCGCCGACAAGGACCGCATCATGGAGACCCTGCTTGCAGCCGCCGAGCGGCTCGGCGTGGAAAGCCTGGTGCTGGTGGAGCACGACATGGAGCTGATCGCGCGCTACGCCACCCGCGTCGTCGGCCTAAAGGCGGGGAGCCTCGTCGCCGACATGCCGCCCGACGCCTTCTTCCGCGACCCCGAGGTGATCGACACCCTCGTCGGCAAGGTGCCCCACAATGCTCTCGGTTGAAGGCCTCAGCGTCGACATCGCCGGCACCTCGATCCTGCGCGACATCACGCTCGACGTGAACGAGGGCGAGATCGTGTGCCTCGTCGGCCGCAACGGCGCCGGCAAGACCACGCTGCTGCGCGCCATCATGGGCCAGCTCGCCGCGCGCGCGGGCGCGGTGAAGTGGCGCGGCGCCGCGCTCACCGGCCTGCCGCCGCACCTGGTGGCGCGCCGCGGCATCGGCTTCTCGCCGGAGGAGAGCGAGGTGTTCGCCAGCCTCTCCGTGGCGCAGAACATCGCCTTCGGCACCTGGACGCGCCCCGCGCCGGCCGCCCGCGCGCAGGCCCGCGTCGCCTTCGCCTACGAGGTGTTCCCCAAGCTCACCACCTACATGGCGCGCGGCGGGGCCGAGCTGTCCGGCGGCGAGCGCAAGATGGTGTCGATCGCCCGCGCGCTGGCGCTCGACCCGGAGCTTCTGCTGCTCGACGAGCCCTTCGAGGGCCTCTCGCCCGCCATCATCCCCACCATCGCCGCCGGCATCGCCTCGATCCGCGCGTCGGGCAAGGCGATCCTGATGGCGGAATCGAACGTCCAGCACATCCCCGATTACGTCTCGCGCATCTGCGTGATCGAGCGCGGGGAGATCATCTTTCGCGGCAGCCTCGCGGAAGCGCGCGCCGATCCGCTGGTGCGGCAGGTGGCGTCGGGGCTCGCCTGAGGCATACGCCATCCCAGCCAAGTGGCACGCGAATTGCTATGCTCAGCCTTGGGCGCAAGGAACGGGCAGGCACATGATTCCATTCCATCTCGACCCGTCCGCGGGCGCGACGCTCCAGGAGCAGGTCTACGACCAGGTGCGCGCGGCGATCCTCGCCCACACGCTGGGGCCGGGCGCGGCGCTGCCCTCGACGCGGGAGCTTTCCAGCACGCTCAAGGTCTCGCGCAACACCGTGGTCCTGGCATTCGAGCGCCTGGCGAAGGAGGGCTACCTCTCCATGCGTCCCGGCGCCGGCACCTTCGTGTGCGACGTGCTGCCGGAAGAGTGCGTCGGCCTGTCGGGCAAGCCTTCCTCGGCGTCACCCCCGCCCCGGCCGGCGGAGCCGGCGGTGGTGCATCCGCCGGTGCTGCTGCGTGCCGCGCCGCTGCGCATGGTGCAGACCGGCCCCAACCGCATGCAGGTGGACTTCTGGTATGGCAGCGCCGACAGCCGCAACTTTCCGCTGAGGGAATGGCGGCAATTGCTGGTGGAGAATCTTTCGCGCGCCTCCGGCAACCTCTCCGGCTACGGGCCGCCGGAAGGCGCCATCGAGCTGCGCAGCGCCATCGCCCGCCACGTCTCCGCCAACCGCGCCATCCCGGCCGAGCCTGACCAGGTGTTCATCACCGCCGGCGCGCAGGAGGGCTTCAACCTCATCAGCCGCCTGTTCGTGCAGCCGGGGGTGCGGATCGCGGTCGAGGACCCCTGCTATGCCGGGGCGGCGCACGTCTTCATGAGCTATGGCGGGGCGCTCGTTCCGGTGCCGGTGGACGGGCACGGCCTGTGCACCGACTATCTGGACGGCTGCGGCGCGACGCTCGCTTATGTCACCCCCTCCCACCAGTTCCCGACCGGCGCCACCCTGTCGCTCGGCCGCCGGCGCGAGCTGCTGGCCTGGGCGCGCAGCAGCGGCGCCTATGTGGTGGAAGACGATTATGACAGCGACTTCCGCTATGACGGCGCCCCGCTGGCGGCGCTCGCCGGGCTCGATGCCAACACCTCGGTGATTTATCTCGGCACCTTCTCGAAGTCGGTCGGGGCGGGCATCCGCACCGGCTACATGGTGGTGCCGAAGCAGCTGGTGACGCCGCTCCGGCAGGCCAAGAGCCTCGCCAATTACGGCCACCCCTGGATCGACCAGATCGTGCTCGCCGACTTCATCGACCAGGGCCGCTTCGCGCGCCATGTGCGGCGCATCCGCCAGACCTACAGCGAGGCGCGCCAGGCGCTGGTGGAGAGCCTCAACACCCATTTCGGCCCGGCGCGCATCAGCGGCGCCGATGCCGGCATGCACGTGATGTGGACGCTGCCGGACCATTTTCCGCCGGTGCGCGAGGTGGCGCAGATCGCCGCCGACGCGGGGGTCGGCATCTACACGCTGGAGGCGGCGGGCGCGCACGAGATCGTGCCGTTCCGCTATCCCCGCGCGGTGGTGCTGGGCTATGCGGCGCTGAGCCCGGAGGCGATCCGCAAGGGCATCGCCCGGCTCGCCACGGCGCTCTCGCGGGCCGGCGTCGACCTCGCCCCCCGCTTCGTGCGGCTGCGCCTGCCCGGCGCCCTGGCAGCGCCCGGGCCGCAGCGATAGGGGCGCGGCCCCAAGCGATATGGCGCACGGCGCGGGCCGGCACCTCCGGCCCCCGCCACTCCCCCACGGTCATCCCCCGCCTCGTGCGGGGGATCTACGCGGCGGCCAGGCCGGCGCCCGCCATGTCGCGGTGGAGCATCCGGCCCGGTGGATGGCCCGGACAAGCCGGGTCATGACGGCGGGTCGGGGCCGCTGACGGCACCTCACGCCCCGCCGTTGTCCCCACCGTCATCCCCGCCACATGCGGGGGATCCACTCTGCGGCCGGGCCGGCGCCCGCCGTGTCGCGGTGGAGCAAGCGGCCCGGTGGATGGCCCGGACAAGCCGGGCCATGACGGCGCGTGAGACACCGTGCACTGCGACCGCAGCGATAGGCCGCGATGGGCCATCTCGAAGCGACCGTATTCCTCAGCGCCCCGCGGAGACGTCGCGGCGGATGTGGGCGGCGAGATGGTCGGCGGCGGGCGAGCCGCCGGGATGGCGCTGCCACAGGATCAGGTCGACGCTCTCCAGCGCCGGCAGGCCGCCCGAGGGCGGCAAAGCGGCAAGGCCCGGCGTGCGCACCGACTGGGCCAGAACGCACACCGCCGCGTCCGCCAGCGCCATGGCCTGGAGCCCGGCGATGCTCTCCGAGATGCAGGCGATGCGCCAGCGCCGGCCGATGCGGTCGAGCGCGGCGAGGGCGAAGTCGCGATAGAGGTTGCCGTCCGGCAGCATGGCGAGCGGCAGCGGATCGGCGCGATGTGCGGTGCCGCCCTCCGCCCCGAGCCAGACCAAGGCTTCCGGCCGCAGCACCGTGCCGATGCCCACCCGCGGCGCCACACCGGGCATGCGGGTTGCGATGGCGACGTCCACCAGCCCGTCGGACATGTCCTCGGCGAGCTGGCGCGAGAGGGCGCAGCGCACCGTCACCTCCACCGCCGGATAGCTGGCGCGGAAGCGCGCGAGCGTCTCCGGCAGCAGGAAGGCGGCGTAGAGGTCCGGGCAGCCCAGCGTCACGCGCCCCTCCACCTCGTCGGCGGCGAGGCGCAGGCGCGCCTCCTCGTCGAGCCGCAGCATGGTGCGGGCGTGGGGCAGCAGCATCTCGCCGTGGCGCGACAGGCGCAGATGCCTCAGGTCCGCCTCGAACAGCGGAAACCCGGCCGCCTCCTCCAGCCGGCGGATCTGCAGGCTGATGGCGGGCTGGGTCCGGTTCAGCCGCCGCGCGACCTTGGTGACGCTCTTTTCCTCAACCAGCAGCACGAACGTGCGCAGCAGGCCGATCTCCAGGCTTCTCGACATGGCTTGATAAATAAAATTAGGCTTTGTGCAAAGCAATATAAATTTGATTTCATCACTCATACTCGATCTAATTTGGATCGTGAACAGATCATCTGTTCAATTCTTCATCAAACTCTTCGGATTTGATGCATATCAAAAAGGCGCCCTGCCTACGGAAGAGGCATTTCCGGGGCATCGCCGCGGGAGACGTGCCGCCTTGGAACCCTTCCTCGATGTCCGCGGACTGACCCGGCGCTATGGCGGCGTCGCCGCCCTCGACGATTGCAGCGTGGATCTCGCGCGTGGCCAGGTGACCGGCCTCATCGGCCCCAACGGCGCGGGCAAGACCACCCTGCTCAACGCCCTGACCGGGCTCGCCAAGCCCGATGCCGGAACCGTCACCTTCGAGGGCGAGGACGTGACCGGCCTTGCCGCCCACCGCATGGCGGCCAAGGGCGTGGTGCGCTCGTTCCAGATCGTGCGCGAACTCGGCAGCCTCACGGTATTCGAGACCCTGCTCATCGCCCCGCCGCACCAGGCGGGCGAGACGCTCGCCGGCGCGCTCCTGGCGCGGCCGAAATGGTGGGCGCAGGAGCGCGCCAACGCCGCCGAGGCCCGGCGCCTGCTGGAGCGCGTCGGCCTCATCAAGCTCGCCGACCAGCCGTCCGGCATGCTCTCCGGCGGCCAGAAGAAGCTGCTGGAGGTGGCGCGCGCGCTGCTCATGCAGCCCAAGCTCATCCTGCTGGACGAGCCGGGCGCCGGCGTCTCGCCCCCCTTGCGCGAGGAGATCATCCGCCTGGTGCGCGAGTTGAAGGCGGAGGGCCTCTCCTTCGGCATCGTCGAGCACGACATGCACCTCGTGGAGGAGGTGTGCGACCGGGTGCACGTGCTGGCGCAGGGCCGCGCGCTGGTGTCGGGCACCTTCGCCGAGGCCACCGCCGACCCGCGCGTGGTGGACGCCTATCTCGGGGTCGCCGCATGAACGCGCACGCCGCCGCCCCGCCCCCCGCTTCCGCCCTCGACGATCCGCGCGACCACGCGCTCGCGGTCGCCGGCCTGCGCGCCGGCTACGGCCGCGGCGGCGACATCGTCTGCGGCATCGACATGATCCAGAAGCCGGAGACCATCGTCACCGTCATCGGCCCGAACGGCTCCGGCAAGTCCTCCTTCATCAAGACGCTGGCCGGCCTCCTGCCCGCCCGCGCCGGCCGCATCGAGGTCACGGGGCGCGACATCACCGCCCTGTCGCCGGCGCGGCGGGTGGCGGCCGGACTTGCTTATGTGCCGCAGGAGGCGAACGTGTTCGCCTCCCTCACCATCGCCGAGAACCTCAAGCTCGCCACCGAGTTCATCCGCGGGCGCGCCGGCGTCGGGCCGGGCCAGCGCGAGCGCGTGCTCGCCCTCTTCCCCGAGCTCGGCCAGCGGCCGAAGACGCTCGCCGGCAACCTCTCCGGCGGCCAAAGGCAGATGCTGGCCTTCGCCTGCGCTTTGCTCGCCAATCCGGAAGTGCTGCTGCTGGACGAGCCCTCCGCCGGCCTCTCGCCGAAGATCGTCGGCGAGACCATGGAGGCGGTGGTGCGGGTGCGCGAGGCCGGCGTCACCGTGCTCCTGGTCGAGCAGAACGTCGCCGCCGCCCTCGCCATCGCCGACGAGGTGGTGGTGCTGGTGGCGGGCCGCCTCAGCCTGCGCGCCAAGGCGGGCGACGTGAAGCAGGCGGACCTCGCCGGCCTCTTCTTCGGCAAGGAGGCCTGAGATGGTCGCGCAGCTCTTCCTCAACGGCCTCGTCACCGGCCTCCTGCTGGCGCTGCCGGCCCTGGCGCTGACGCTGATCTTCGGCATCATGCGCTTCGCCAATTTCGCGGTGGGCGCGCTCCTCACCCTCGGCGCCTATGCGGGCTATCTCGCCAACGTGACCTTCGGCCTGCCGCTTCCCATGGCCGCCGCGTTCGCGGCGCTGGTGGTGGGGCTTGCCTGCGTACTCTGCGACGAACTGGTGTTCGAGCGCCTGCGCGAGCGCGGCTCCATCACGCTGCTGGTGGCCTCCATGGGCGTGTCGCTGGTGATCGAGAACATCTGCCGCTTCGCCTTCGGCAATGCGGCGCGCAGCTTCGACCTCGCGGTGGCGCGGCCGATCCGCTGGAACGGCATCCGCATCAATTACGAGCAGATGACCACGGCGGGCGTGGTCGTCGTCGCCCTCATCCTGTTCCACCTGCTGCTGAGCGCCTCGCCGCTCGGGCGCGCCATGCGGGCGGTGGCGGACAACCCGTCGCTCGCCGCGGTGCGCGGGGTGGAGCGGCGCACGGTGGCGCGCATCACCTGGATGCTCACCGGCGCGCTGATCGGCATCGCCGGCGTGCTGGCCGGGCTCGACCGCGCCATCGATCCGCTCATGGGCTGGAACTACCAGATCCCGATCTTCGCCGCCGCCATCCTCGGCGGGCTCGGCAGCCCGCTCGGGGCGGTGGCGGGCGCGCTGCTGATCGGCATCGCGGAGGAGATGTCCACCCTCGTTCTGCCGCCCAGCTACCGCCAGATCGTCAGCTTCAGCGTGATCCTGCTGCTGCTCCTGTTCCGCACCAACGGCCTGTTCGGCGCCAAGGCCGTGCGCAAGTGAGGGCGCGCTCATGATCTCCTATCTCGTCACGGTCGTCATCTTCGTCGCCATCGCGGCGCTGGTGGGCCTCGCGCTCAACCTGCAATGGGGCCTCGCGGGCCTCGTGAACTTCGGCGTCTCCGGCTTCGTCGCGCTCGGCGCCTATGCGGTCGCCATCACCGCCCCGCATGTGGGCTGGCTCGCGGCCATGGCGTTCGCCGCATTGATGTGCGCCGGCCTGTCCATGCTGCTGTCGCTGCTCACCATAAGGCTGGAGGAGAACTACCTCGCCATCGTCACCATCGGCTTCGGCGAGATCGTGCGCATCCTGCTGCTGAACGAGGGCTGGCTCACCGGCGGCGCGCTCGGCATCTCGGGCATTCCGCGCCCGTTCGCCGGCATGACCCCGGCCGGCTGGGGCGACGGGGTGATCCTGGTGTTCGCGGTGGTGCTGGTGACGGCGGCGTTCGCCTTCAGCGAGGCGCTGGTGCGCTCGCCCTTCGGCCGGGTGCTGCGCGCGGTGCGCGATGATCCCACGGTCACCGCAGCGCTCGGCAAGCCGGTGCTGGCGCTCAGGGTGCGCGCCTTCGCGGTGGGCGGGGCGATCATGGGCCTCGCCGGGGCGCTGCACGCCTTCTTCCTCACCTATATCGACCCCTCGCAGTTCACCCCCATCATCACCGCCTATGCCTTCATGGCGGTGATCGCCGGCGGGCGCGGCTCGAACCTCGGGCTGATCCTCGGCGCCGGCTCGATCATGCTGATCCTGGAGGCGACGCGCTTCCTGAAGGACATCATCCCCTGGATCGACGGGGTGCAGCTCTCCGCGCTGCGGCTCGGCATGATCGGGGTGGGCATCGTCCTGATGCTGATCCTGCGCCCGCAGGGCCTCGTGGCGGAGCCGAAGCGCCGCTACGGCGAGTTCTTCCCGAAGGACGCCGCCGGCCCCGCGCCGAACCGCGCCCTCGCCGAGGGAGGCAAGGCCTGATGCCCCGCGTCACCCCCCTCACCGCGGCCGACCTGCCGCCCGCCAGCGCCGCGGTGTTCGAGGCCTTCGCCGGCGGCTATGCCGACTTCCGCGACCAGGCGGCGGTGCTCGCCCACGTGCCGCCCGCGCTCGACCATCTCTACCGCATGCTCATGGAGCTGCGGGCGCGGGAGAGCGTGCCGTTCCGCTACATCGAGCTGGCGGTGGTCACGGTCTCCAAGCTCAACGCCTGCCCCTATTGCGTCTCGCACCACACGCCTCTGCTGGCGGTGGAGGGCATCCCGGCGGAAGCGGTGGCGGCGCTGCCGTCGAGCGCGCATCCCGCCTTCGACGACGCCGACCGGGCGGTGATCGACTATGCCGGCCTCGTCACGACGCGCGCCTGGGGCATCCGCGACGCCTTGTTCGAGCGCCTGCGCGCGCACTTCTCCGAGAGCCAGATCGTCGAGCTGACGCTGCGCAGCGCGCTCGCCGGCTTCTTCAACCGCTTCAACGACGCGCTCCAGATCGACGACGGCGCGGCGGAAGCCCTGCTCCATCTCCACCCGACACAAGACCAACCATCCAGAGGAGAACAGCCGTGAGCCCGAAATTTGCGCCCTCCCGCCGCCAGGTGATGGCAGGCCTTGCCGCTCTGCCCGCCGCCGCCTTGCTGCGCACCCCCGCTGCCGCGCAGGCGGCGGACGTGCCGCTCGGCATGGTGCTGCCCTTCTCCGGCGCCACCGGCCCCTACGGACCGGACATGAAGAAGGCCGCCGAACTGGTGGTGAAGCAGGTGAACGACGCCGGCGGCATCCTCGGCGGACGCAAGCTGAAGCTGTTCATCGAGGATTCCGAGACCAACCCCACCGTGGGCGTCACCGGCACCAAGAAGCTCTTGGAGGTGAACAAGGTGGAGCTGGTGGGCGGCTTCTGGGGCAGCCCCATCGCGCTCGCCGCCAAGCCCATCATCCTCGCCGCCGACAAGGTGCAGATGGTGTCCTGCGCCGCCAACGCCGTCACCGACGGCGACAACAAGGGCATGGTGTTCCGCTTCCAGGCGAAGAGCACCTCCTGGGGCCCGGCCGGCGCCAAGGTCATGAAGGATATCGGCGCCAAGAACGTGGTGGTGCTGGCGCAGCAGAACCCGTTCGTGGTGGCGATGATCGAGCCCTTCAAGGCCGAGATGGAGAAGCTCGGCGGCAAGGTCTCGCAGGTGGTGATGTACAATCCCGACCAGCCCTCCTACCGCTCCGAGGTGGAGAAGGCGTTCGGCGCCGACCCGGACGCGGTGTTCTGCCTGTCGCTGCTCACCGACTTCGTCTCGATCGCCAAGGAGGTCTATCGCGGCGGCTTCAAGTCGAAGATCGTCTCGCTCTCCATCGGCGCCGATGCGGAGGGCAAGTTCCTCCAGGCGGTGGGGCCGGAAGTGGCGAACGGCATCTACCATATCCAGCCCGCCCCGCCGCTGGACTCGCCCGCCTACAAGAAGTTCGTGAAGGAGATGGGGGCGCCGGCCGGAACCGTGTTCCTGTTCGCCGGCAACGCCCACGACCAGATTTGCGCCACCGCTCTCGCCATGGAGCACGCCAAGTCCTCCGAGGCGAAGGTGTGGGCGAAGTCCGTGTTCGAGGTCTGCAACCCGCCCGGCGAGGAAGTGGACGACGTGGTGAAGGGCCTGGAGATGATCCGCGCCGGCAAGAAGATCAAGTTCGTCGGCGCCGGCGCGACCTGCGACTTCGACGCCAAGGGCGACCAGATCAACCGCTCCTTCCTGGTCCAGGTGGTCAAGAACGGGAAGAACGAGATGGTCGGCGTCATCTCCTGACCGACTGACGTCCACAAGACAGCCGTCATCCCCCGGCTTGTCCGGGGGATCCACTGCGCGACCGGGCCGGCGCTTCGGCTTCCGGAAGCAGGGTGAGCGGCTCCGTGGATGCCCCGGACAAGCCGGGGCATGACGAGCGAAGCAGAATGACTTTCACACCAGCGCGCCCGGGCCTCCCGGGCGTGAACCGAAAAGCCTTGCCCGCATCGGGACGAGGGAGGACCAGCCATGCCCAAATCAACTTCGCCCAAACACATGCATCTGTGCGGATTTCTGATCGCCGGCCCGGTGGTGCACAGCCACGCCATCTGGCGCAACCCGGCGCACGAGACGCCGTTCCTCAGCCTTGCCCACTATGCCCGCATCGCCCAGTTGCTGGAGCAGGGGTGCTTCGACTTCCTGTTCTTCGCCGACCGGCTCGCCATCGCCGACCGCTATGCCGACAGCCATGTGGCGGGCATCCGCCACGGCGACCAGGATTCCACCCGCATGGACCCGCTGCCGATCCTAGGGGCCATGGCGGCGGTGACGCGGCACATCGGCCTCGGCGGCACGCGCTCCACCACCTATGACGCGCCCTACAACATCGCCCGCGAGTTCGCGACGCTGGACCACATCTCCGGCGGGCGCGCGGCCTGGAACGTCGTCACCTCCATGAATGACGGCGAGGCGCTGAACTACGGCTCGGTGCCCCATCTCGGCCACGACGAGCGCTACGACCGCGCCGACGAGTTCATGGAACTGGCCTTCAAGCTCTGGGACAGCTGGGACGAGGACGCACTGATCCTCGACCGCGCCGCCGGTCTCTATGCCGACCCCGACAAGGTGCACTACGTGAAGCACGAGGGCCGCTGGTTCCAGTCGCGCGGGCCGCTCAACATCCCGAGGAGCCCGCAGGGCCGGCCGGTGATCGTGCAGGCCGGCTCCTCCGGGCGCGGCAAGCGCTTCGCGGCGCGCTGGTCCGACATCATCTTCGCGCTCCAGCCCAATATCGAGCGTATGAAGGTGTTCAAGACCGACGTGGACGCCGCGCTCGTCGACGCCGGCCGGCCCGGCGGCAGCAAGGTGCTCATGGCGGTGATGCCCTTCATCGGCACCACCCGCGCGGAGGCGAACGAACTTTTGGCGCTGCACGACAGCCTCGCCGATCCGGTGGCCGGCCTCTCGACGCTCGCCGCCCACGCCAACATGGACTTCTCCGGCCTGCCCATGGACGCGACGGTGAACGAGATCGCCGCCTCCGGCAGCCAGGGCAACATCGCCGCTCTGCGCTCCATCACGCCGGATGGCTCCATGACCATCGCCGAGGCGGGCGGCGTCTATGCGCGCGGCGTGATGTGCCCGCGCCTCGTGGGCACGGCCGAGGACGTGGCGGACGAGCTGATCGCCATCATCGACAGCGGCGCGGCGGACGGGTTCGTGGTGTCGCCCGCCTTCCTGCCCGACACGTTCGAGAGCTTCGTCGGCGCCGTGGTGCCGATCCTCCAGGCGCGCGGCTACCTGCGCTCGAACTATGCGGGCGGCATGCTGCGCGACATGGTGAAGGGGGGCGCGCAATGAACGCCGCCGCGCGGCCGTTCGCGGTCCACACCCCGGCGGTGGACGCGGCCGCCTTCAAGGCCGGCATGCGGGCGCTGGCGTCGGGGGTGACGGTCATCACCTCCTGCGCCGACGGGCGACTCAACGGCATGACCGCCACCGCCGTGTGCAGCGTCAGCGCCAGCCCGCCGCGGCTTCTGGCGGTGGTGAACCGGGAGGCCGCGTCGCACGGCCTGATCGAGCGCGGCGCGGCGTTCGCGGTGAACATCCTGGCGCACGACCAGGACCACGTTGCCGCCCGCTTCGCGCAGCGCCTGGAGCGCCCGTTCGAGGGCCTCGCCTACGCGCAGGGGGAGACCGGGTGCGCGCTCTTGGACCGGGCGGCGGCGAGCCTGGAATGCCGGCTGCACGAGCGCCACGACGCCGGCACCCACACCATCTTCATCGGCGAGGTCATCGCGGTACGCGCCGCCGAGGCGGAGCCGCTGCTCTATTTCAGCGGCGCCTACCGCCGGCTTGCGCCGCACGCTCATGGGTGAGGCGGGCTACGAGCGCCCGCCTCCCAGATCCGCCGCTCAGTAGCAGGGCGGATAGGGGTAGTAGCCGCAATAGGGCGGGTAGGCGCGCGGCACCGAGGCCGCCGCCGCCGCGGCCGTCCCGGCCACCGCCGCCCCGGCCACGAAGCCCGCCGCGGCGGCGCCGGCCGCCGGATAGACGGGATGGGCATACCAGGCGCCGTGATAGACCGGCGCATGGTAGTAGCCGCCCACATGGACCGCGCCGCCACCATAGGGGCCGCGCACCGCCCATGCGTCGATGAACACCGCCACCGGGCCGCCGGCGGTGAGCGTGCCTTCCAGCACCTTGACGTCGAAGGTCAGCGTCGTGCCATCGAGCTTCGGCGCCTTCAGCACCACCACCACGTCCGACACCTCGCCGGGATTGGCGCCGAGCACCGAGACGGTGGCGTTGGGCGGATCGGCCGCGAACGAGTCCTTGCCCTCGTCCCACTGCATCAGGAACTGCTTGAGCGTCTCGTGGCCGGCGGCGCGCACCGGGCGGTCGGCGAACACGATGGTGTTGGACGCGACGCCGGTGAGGGTGAGCTTGGTGCCTTCGAGCTTCGCGCCGGCGGCATTGAGCACCGCGAGCGAGGGAATCGGCCTGTCGATGTGCGGCACGCCGATCGCCTTCTGCAGCGGAACGTGCTGTGCCGGCTGGGGCTGCTGCTGCGCCTCGGCGGTGCCGCACGCGAGCATGGCCAGCGCCGCCGCCAGCCCAAGCGCCGAGGTTTGGAACCGGGCCGCGATTGAGGTCTTTTCGGTCATCGGGATCTGCCTCGGATGAGCGGGCACCGCGAGGCGGGCCGCTGGGGGGAACGCGGGGACAATGCCTGAAGCCCGGCCGTGGGAGAAGGGCCGGCCTCATCACGTCGCCTTGGGGGCCGGCCGCGCAGCACGGATGGCGCGGCACCGGCTTCCGCCCTGACGGACCCGGTGCCGCGCCGCGGCGCCCTGACGCCGCAACCCGTATCCCGCAACCTGCTCTTGCCCCGCCCGCTTTGGTTAGCCTATGACGCAGATCAAAGCTTGCCATTCGAGGACAGGGGGGCCCGAAAGTGCTGCGCACGCCCTTGCAGCGGGTGGGTCCGCTCGCGCTCCTGCCGGCGGTACTGAGCGAATGGGGCGTCCCGCTCGACGCGGTGTTCACGGACGCCGGGATCGCGCCGCAGGACCTCGTCCCCGACGCGCGGCTGCCCATGCCCGCTCTGGTCGGCCTGCTGGAGCGCGCCGCCCGGCTTTCCGGACGCGGCGATCTCGGCCTGAGGCTCGGCGAGCGCGCAGACCACCGCATGCTGGGCCTGGTGGGCGAGATGATGACGCGCGCGCCGACGCTGGGCGACGCGCTGCGCGACTATGTGGGCCTGCAGATCGGCTATTCCCGCAGCGCCACGGTCTATCTCCAGCGGCTCGGTGACCATGTGGCCATCGGCTACGGCATCTATGACGGCCCCTCGCCGGGCGGGCGGCAGATCTACGACCTCGTCACGGCCGTCGGCTGCAACATGATCCGCGCTCTGACCGCGGGCAAGGCGCAGCCGGTGCGGGTGCTGCAATGCTGCCGGCCGCCGCGAGACGGGTCGGCCCATTCCGCCGTGCTTCGGGTGGGGGTGCAGTTCGACCAGGAGCAGACCTGCGTCATTCTCGCCGCCGCCGACTTGGCCCTGCCCTTGCCCACCGCCCACGCCGCCGAGCGCACGCGCCTGCGCGACCTCGCCCGCGCTGCCGCGCGCGGCGACCTCGACGACCTCTCGGCGCGGGTGCGCCATGCCCTGCGGCCGCGGCTGATGACCGGCGAGGCCGGACGCGACCAGGTGGCGCGCGAGCTGGCGGTCAGCACGCGCACCCTGGCGCGCCAGCTCGCCGCCCGCGGCACCACCTTCGAGGACATCAAGGACCAGGTGCGCGGCACCGTGGCGCGCGAGCTTCTGGCGCTCACCGAACTGCCCGTCGGCCGGGTGGCCGAGGCGCTGGACTACACCACCCACAGCGCCTTCGATCACGCCTTCCAGCGCTGGACCGGCACCACGCCGACGCGCTGGCGCGCCACCCAGAGCGAGGCCTGAGAGCCCGTCGGGCGATCCGAAAGGGGCAGGGCCGCGGCCACCGCCGGCATGCCCGGGCTTGTCCCGGGCATCCACGCGGTGGAGCCGGGAATGGCTTTCGCCCGGCGCCCCGAGCGATTGGGCGTCATGGCCGGGACAAGCCCGGCCATGACGTGGCTCAAGGATCTGCGGGAGCTCCGGGCCCCCTACCGCACCCGCGCCACCGCGGCGGCGATGGCGCCGAGCTTGTCGGTGGCTGAGCCGGTGCAGCAGATGGGATTGTCGGCGAAGGTGGCGAACCCGCAATCGGGGTGCAGCAGCACCCGCTCGCGCCCGAACAGGTCGATGGCGTGGGCGATGCGGGCCGAGACCGCGTCCACCTCTTCCACGTGCGGGTCCTTCTGGTTGACCACGCCGACGCCGATGCGGGCGTCGTCCGGCAGCGCTTTCAATATCTCCATCTCGCCTGCGCGCGGGGTGCACATCTCCAGCAGATAGGCGCCGACCCTCACCTGCGCGAGCGTCGCCACCAGCGGCGCGTAGGAGCCGGAGAGCGCGACGCTCTCGTCCGGCGTCCAGTTGCCGCGGCACACGTGGAGCGCCGTGCGTTCGCGCGGAAAGCCGTCGAGCACCGCGTTCAGCAGGTCGCGGGCGAACGCCAGTTCCTGTTCCGGCGCGAGCGATTCGGAGAGCGCGCCGCACATGAAGGAGCGCTTGCTCTTGGCGCCGGAGAATACCACTTCGGACAGCACAGGCTCGTCGAGCTGCACCAGGGCCGCGCCGGCATCCATCAGCTCGGCCAGCTCCTCGCGCAGCACGCGGACGATGTCGGCGGAGAGCTCTTCCCGGCTGTCATAGGCGCGGTCGGAGATGCACTCCATCCACATGGTGCGGGTGAGGAGATAGGGGCCGGGCAGCGCCACCTTCACCGGCTTTTGCGTCACGGTGCGGGCGAAGTCCACCTCGTGCGCCACCAGCGGCCGCGAGCGCGCGAGGCGGCCGAACACCGCCGGGTGGCGCACATCCCCGGCCGGGATGTCGAGGGCGCGCAGCTCGGCCTCGAACTCCTCCGGATGGTCCACCAGCGGCAGCAGGTCGGTGAGCGGAATGAGCTGGCAATTGTCCAGCCGGCTGGCGACGAAGCTGGCATAGCTGTCGCGGCGCTGCTCGCCGTCGGTCACCACGTCGACGCCGGCCTTCTCCTGGGCGGCGATGGCGAGGCGCACCGCGTCGTCCGCGGTCTCTTGGAACGCGGCCTCCGGCAGGCGGCCCTCCACGTAAGCGTGCATGGCGTCGATCATCCAGCGCGGGCGCGGCCAGGAGCCGATGCCCATCACCGCCAGCGCGGGAATGGCGGGCGCCGCCACCGGCACGCGCGCCGGGCGCGGCGCGGCGGGCACGCTCATGGCCGGCGCGGCGACCGGCGGCGGCGCCGGGGCGCGCTCCTCCAGCCGGCCCTTGCAGACCAGGAAGGAGCGCTGCTTCCCCTCCTTCAGGAACGACACCAGCTCATTGCCGGTGAGCCGGCACCAGGCGGGCAGGTCGTCGTCGACGGAAATCTCGGTGGAGCGGATCTCCAGCAGCCCGCCGCGCGGCAGCGGGTCGATGTGCCGGCGGATGAGCAGCAGCAGCCCGTTGCCGCAATCAAGGTCGCCGCCATCGAAGGCGACGTCGGGGGCGTGCGGGTGGGAAGCGGTCTGGTCCATGGGTCCTGCCTTCAGAATTTGCCGGCGCCGGCCTCGGCGCCGTAGAGAGCCGCGAACGCCGCCTCGTCGAACCGCGCCGCCGGCACATCGGTCACGAGGCGGCCGTGGGAGAGGCCGACGATGCGGTCCGCATAGGCGCGGGCATAGGGCACCTGGTGCAGGCTGCAGACGATGCCCACGCCCTCGCTGCGGGCGATGCCGCGCAGGAGCTCCAGCACCCCGGCCGAGGCGGCGGGGTCGAGGCTCGCCACCGGCTCGTCGGCGACGATGAGGTCGGGCCGCTGCGCCAAGGCGCGGGCGATGGCGCAGCGCTGCTGCTGGCCGCCGGACAGCGTATCGGCCCGCTGCAGCGCCTTGTCCAGCAGGCCGACCCGGTCGAGGCACTCCAGCGCCAGCAGGCGGTCGGCGCGCGAGAAGCGGCGCAGCAGGCCGCGCCAGGCGGGCACATGGCCGAGCCGCCCGGCGAGCACATTGTCGAGCGCGGTCAGGCGGCTCACGAGGTTGAACTGCTGGAACACCACCGCCACCCGCCGGCGCGCCCGCCCCTTCACGGCGGCGATGTCCACGCCGCCGATGCGCACCGCGCCGGCATCGGGCGCGAGCAGGCCGGTGAGGCAGCGGAACAGCGTGGTCTTGCCGGCTCCGCTCGGGCCGAGCACCGCGACGAACTCCCCCGCATCGACGCTGAAGCTGACATCCTCGATGGCGGCGCGGCCGTCGAAGCGCTTGGTCACGCCGCTGGCGGTCATGCGCACCGCGAGCGGCGCCGGCGGGATGTGGGGCTGCTGGTTCATGCCGCTCACACCAGCTTCTTGCGCAGCCAGCCGGACAGCTGGTCGAGCGCCATCACCACCACCAGGATCATGGCGATGATCGTGAACAGGCGCGGGAAATCCAGCAGGTCCATGCTGTTCTTCAATTCCTGGCCGATGCCGCCGGCACCAACCACGCCCAGCACGGTGGAGGCGCGCACGTTGAACTCCCACCAGAACAGGGTGGTGGAGAGCATCACCGGCAGCACGTCCGGCACCAGGGCGTAGGCGATGGTGGTGAAGCGCCCCGCCCCGGTGGTGCGCACCGCGTCGAACGGGCCGAGATGGACGTTCTCCATGTGATCGGCGAAGAACTTCGCCATGCTGCCCCAGGTGTGCAGCGCGATGCCGAGAACGCCGGCGAACGGGCCGAGGCCCACCGCCGCCACGAACAGCAGCGCGAACACGAAGGAATCGATGCCGCGCAGCGCGTTGAGGAACCAGCGCACGGGATAATAGAGCGCCGGCCAGGGCGTGATGTTGCGGCTGGCGAGGATCGCCATGGGGATGGCGAGCAGAGTGGCGAAGGTGGTGCCGAGCGCCGCCATGGCCACCGTTTCCGCCGTGCGCAGGGCGAACAGCGGCAGCTCGGTGAGATCGGGCGGCCAGGCGCTGGCGATCCAGCGGCCGAGCTTCGGCAGCCCAGTCGCGAGCTTGGAGAGATCGATCCCGGCGAGGTTCCACGACACCGCGTAGAAGGCGAGGATCAGCGCGCAGAACAGCCACAGCCGCATGCGGCGGAGCGAGAAGCCCCGCCGCATGGCGTCCATCTGGTCGAGCGTCCGCTCCGCGGGGCTCGCGGTGGCGGCGGCGCGCGTCATGCCTTCGGCTTGATCTTGCCGACGGCGATGCCGGCCTTCTCGATCATGTCGTAGGAGGCGTGGGTGGCGGGAACGAAGCCGGTATAGCGGGCCGGCAGCAGGGACTTCGCCTGTTCCTGGGTGATGGCGGTGAGGATCTGCTGCACCCTGGCGCCGAACTCCTTCGGCGCGCTGGCCGCGACGGCGATGGCATCGTTCGGCAGCGGGTCGGAGGTCCAGATGATCTTGTTGGCATCCTCCTTCATCCGCCCGGCGGCGATCATGGCGTTGCGGTTGCGGTCGAAGTCGGTGGCCATGTCCACCTGGCCGCTCGCCACCGCCACCTCGTTGGCGGCGTGGGTCGCGCCCTCCGAATACTTCCAGAAGGTCTTGGGATCGATCTTCCAGACCTCCTTCGCGTAATAGCTCGGGATCAGCCAGCCGGAGGTGGAGCCCACATCGGCGAACGACATGGACAGGCCCTTCGTGTCGTCCGGGAACTTCGTGACCTTCAGGTCCGGGCGGCCGACGATGATGCCGTAATAGATCGGTTTGTCGTCATACTTCACCGTGGCCACCGCCTGGCAGTTGGTGGCGTTGTTGGCGATCACGTAGCCCCACGGGCCCATCCAGGCGAGGTCGAGCTGGTCGGAGCCCATGGCCACCGCCATGCCGGCCCAGTCGGTGGTCGCCACCAGGTCGAAATCGGCGCCCAGCTCCTTCGCGAGATGGGCGAACAGCGGCATGTAGGCCTTCTTGGTGTCGGTGGGATTGGGCAGCAGCGGCCCGACCCCGAAGCGCAGCGTCTTCTTCGGCTGGGCGATGGCGGGCGTGAACAGCGTCGTGGCGATAAGGCCGGTTCCGGCGGCGATGAAGGTGCGGCGTGTCTGGCTCATGGTCCCCTCCCCTTTGGCATTGGCCCGATCGGGCGGTTGATGGCGGCGCGACTGCCCGCCGTGCGTCCGGCCTCCCCGAGGCAGGGAGGCGCGCGCCGGCCCCGCCCAAAGGCCGGGAACAGCTTCCCTCCTGTGTCCACGCGCCGGCCCGCCAGAGGCCCGGACCGGCTCCCCTCCCCCTTGTGGGGAAGGGTGAGGGGGCGGGGGCCGCGTCCCCTTGGAGATGGTCGCGGAAGCACGCCCGCACGGTCCGAACACCCCCACCCCTGCCCCTCCCCTCAAGGGGGAGGGGTGGCCTTTGCACCAGGGTTCGGGACGGCTTGGGGCGGTCCCGAACCCCCTTCCCCAAGCCGCGCTCAGCCGGCCTTGCGGCGGCGGCCGATCTCGAAGCCGATGGCGCCGGCGCCGATGGCCATGACACCAACGGCCAGGATCAGGGTCGGCGAGAACGACGCCTCGGCGGGCTTCGCCACCGCCGCCACCGGCGGATGCGGGGCAGGGGCCGGGGCCGGCGCGGCGGCGGCCGGCTGGGCCGGGGCGCCGTCCTTCGGCGCGGCGGCGGCAGCGGCGGTTTCCATCCGCACCATGGCGTCGTAGTTGCGCGCCAGCATGGCGCGGCCCACGTCCTTCAGGATCGCCTGGCCGGCGACGCGGCCCTGGCCGAGCACGAGGTCGACATTGGTCACGCTCGGCCCGCCGAGGTCCACCGAGCGGTTGCCCTTGGCATCCTCGATGCGCCAGGAGAGGACGTTGTCGCCCTCCACCTTGTCCACCACCACGCGGAAATAGCCCTCCGGGCCATCCACCTTGGTGCCGGGCTTGAGGCGGATCTCCTCCTTGTTGACCAGCATGAACCCGAAATTGTGCCCGGTGGGGCAGCCCACGGGATAGACCGCGAAGCGCGGGTCGCCGGCGAAGTCGTCGCCGTACTTCAGGCTGTAGGCGCCGCCATAGACCTTGAGGTTCGCCTTGTCGCCCTCGAAGGCGCTGGGCCAGGGCGACAGGAACGCCACCATGTCCGCGTCCTCGAACACCAGCGCCTTGCGGGCGGCGGTGTCCTCGATCAGCAGTTCGTTCTTCACCGGGCCGAGGGTGCGGGTGCCCGTCACCGTGTCGCCGGAGAGCAGTTCGAGCGTCACCGTTCCGGCGGAGGGATCGACCGCGGCGACGCGCACCGTGCGGTTGCCCACCTTCCAGCTCTCGCCGGCGCCGGCGAGGCCGGCAAACACCTTGTCCTGCGCCAGCAGGATACGGTCCATGCGCACCCCGCTCAGCCAGTCGAAGGTGATCTGCTTCGGCGTGATCTCGCGCGCCTTGCCCTGGTTGTAGAGCTGGGCGAAGCGGTCGCCGAACCAGCCGGTCTCGGTGGCGGAGAAGGCCGGGGCGCCGAACGCCCATTCCCAGTCCGTGCCGGCGATGGTGCGCACATGGACGGTGTGGTTGGCCATCTTCTCGTGGCCGACCGTGGCGTAGTAATTGTAGACCTGCCCGCCCACCGCGACGCTGCCGCCGGCGGGGATGGTCACGTCCTTCTTCACCACGATGGTCATGTCGTAGTCGACATAGGTCGGCAGGCGCGAGAGCACGGGCAGCGGCTCGCCGCGCAGCGCCACCTCGCCGCCCCAGGTGTCCTCCATGAAGACGAGGCCGCCGGCGGGGATCACCACCTCGCCGTTCTCCACCCGGCTCTTGCGGATGAAGACGGCGTCGAACTTCGGCGGCTTGCGGCCGAAATCGTCGGTCACAACGCGCGCCTGGGGCAGGCCGGGCAGGCCCGGCACATAGGCCGGCTTCACCGGCCGGTCCGCCAGCAGCGAGAAGGGCGGCGGGGGGATGTCCTTGTCGGCGATCGGATGGGCGAGCGGCCAGCCGGGCTTGGCCGGCGTGAGCAGCGCCGCGTCGTCGGCGGCCGCGGGAGAGGCGAGGGCGACGGCGAGCGCGGCGCCGCATAACAGGGTCGGGAGCAAACGGGGCATAAGGGTGTTCCTCCGGATCTAGCTTTGGTTATGGGCGAGCGCCCCGTCCGCCCGCCGCGCCGGCAGCGGGCAGGTGGCAAGGCGCCGCGAGAGGTAGAGCGTGCCCCAGAAGGTGAGCAGCGCGGTATTGAGCGTCAGCAGCCATTTCGGCACGTCCGCCAGGACGCTGCCGGCGATGCCGAGCCCCACCAGCGAGAGCACGGGGGCAAGGCACGAGATGCACAAAGCGGAGAGCGCCAGCACCCCGCCGCCCGCCGCCATGCCGGCCCCCGCCGCCCCGCCCCGGCGCCCGGCGACGAGCGCGAAGGCGAGGAAGGCGAAGGCGAGGCCGACCGTCGCGGCGGTGAAGTATTCCTGCTTGCGCATGAAGCTGACCGCGAACGCCTGGCTGCGCTCATAGGTCAGGGTGCCGGCGGAGACGAATTCGTCGGCAAGGAAGCCGCACTCCTCCGCCGCCGCCGCGGTCTGCGGCATCTCGAACACAGCGTAGCTCAGCGCCACGTAGCCGAGGGCGGCGGCGAGGAAGACCGCGATCATGGTGCGGTAGGGAATCATGCGGCGGAGCTCCGTTCGCGACACCCGGCACCGGGACCAGGCCGGGACCGGGGAGATTGCGCGGGATTAAGCGGGACGTCCCGGGACCAGGCCGGGATCACGCCGGGACGACCGGCGCGGAAGCGGCGGGATCAGGCCGGTCCGTCCCGCCGCGGCGAGTCAGTAGGAGATGGAGGGGGCGCCCTCGCCCATGAACTCCACCAGCTTCGCGCCGCCGACGATCTTGGCGCCCGCCACCAGGTTGTTCTCGTCGAGCCCCCGCTTCTTGAAGCAGGGCGAGCAGACATAGATGGTGCCGCCGGCCTCGGCGAAGGCGCTCATGAGATCCTTCAGCGCGGCGAACCCCTCCTCGTGGATGTCGTCGGAATAACCCTTTTGCGACAAGCGGGTCCCCTCGATGGAGAGGAACACCACGGTCTCCTTGTCGGAGGCGACGGCGGCGTTGGCGATGACGAAGCCGACGGTCGCCTTGTCGGTATCGTTCTTGGCGCAGCTGATGGAGACGACGAACTTTCCGGGCATCTTTCTTCTCTCCCTCTTTGGGTGGCGTCAGCTCCAGTCGGTGCGGGAGCGGATCCAGAATTGGTGGGTGTCAGGATCGTGATGAATCAAAGGGTTGCGGGTCATGCGGCACCAGGCCGGCAGGTCCTCCGGGGCGCCGGAATCGCGGGCGGTGAGGCGCAGCACCGCGCCCGGCATGGCCTTGAGGCGCTGCCGCAGGAAGATGACCAGCTCGCCGCAGCCCATGTCGGCGGCGTCCCACTCGTCGCTCGCGCCGAAACGATCGGCGCGCCCATCGCGCTCGGCCATGACCTTCCGTCCCGCAGTCGGCACGGGCCCGCAGGGGCGCCGCGCACGGTTCCGCTTCTGTCGTTCTATCAATGGGATAAGGAGCCGACGGCCGCCTGTGACGCCTGCAGGTTTCCACTGCAGAAGACCAGCCCTCACGGGGCATGGCGATGGGGGCGCGTCATTGCTCGCGGGCAGACTAGGGCTCCGCTTCCCGCGACGTCAAGGCAGTGCGGTACAAATGGACCGGCAGCCGCGCGCGAAGACTTACTTGCATTAGTGAACTGAAATTGCCATCCTCACGGCAGGCTGACGCTCCGGAGGCATGCGGAATGATCGTGGTAGGCGCCCGCACCCGGCGCCGCGTCGTGGTGGACGATGCGCGCGCAATCACCTTCATGGGTCCCACACTGCGGGTCTACGGCACCCCCAACATGCTCTACGACGTGGAGATGGTGTGCCGCGACATGCTGCTGCCCATGCTCGAAACCGGACATGACAGCGTCGGTGCCCAGGTCCGCCTGGTCCATTCCGGCCCCGCTTTGATGGGCGCCGAAGTCGACGTGGAGGCGGAGATCACCGGCGTCGACGGGCGGCGGGTTTCGTTCGAGGCGGTGGTGCGGACGGAAGGCGCCATCATCGGCACGGTCGCCCACCAGCGCGGCGTGGTCGAGGTCGCCCGGCTCCAGGCGCGGGTGGACGAGATGCGCGCGCGCCTCGACGCGCCGCAATCCTGCGCCGACTGACGGCGCGCCGCGCTCAGGCCTTGGCCTCGGCCCTGACTGTCTCGGCCAGTTCGCCGAGCAGCCACTGAAGGCCGCCATCGCGCTCGGCACGCTGGTGCCAGATCGCCTCCACCGTCGCCTCTAGCGGCGCATGCGGCATATCCAGCGCCGCGTGCGCGCCCGCGGCCACGAGGCGCCGCGCCACGCGCTCCGGCAGCGTGGCCACCATGTCCGTGCGCGCGAGAATGTCCCCGACCGAAGCATAATGGGGCAGCGACACCGCCACGTGCGCCACCGGCGCGCCGTCGGCGTCCGCCTCCATGAGCAGGCGGTCGATCCAGACCCGGCGCCAGACGCCGCGATCGTCGACGAAGCCGCCCAAGGCCTGGTCCCCGGCGCCGAGCAGCTCGACCACCACGAAGGGATAGGCGAACAGCGCCTCGCGCGTCACCGGCCGGCCCGCGAGCGGATGTCCGCGGCGCACCACCAGGGCCTCGTGGTCGGTGAGAAGGGGCATGCGCCGCACCCGCTCCGGCAGATCGGCGAACCATCCCACCACGAGGTCGAGCCGGCCCTCGTCGAGCTGCTGCACCACGTCGAGGCGGCTGTAGGGGAAGATGCACAATTCGATCTGCGGCGCGCTGCGCGCCAGGCGCGCGATGAGGCCGGTGAGCACCTCGCTCGTGCCGTACTCGCTGGCGGCGATTCGGAACGTGCGCGCCGCCTCGGCGGGCACGAACGGCCGCGCGACGATGGCGTCCTCGATCCGTCCCAGCCCCTCGCGGATGGCGGGAGCGATCGCCAGCGCCCGCGGCGTCGGCACCATGCCGTCTTCGCCATAGACGAACAGATCGTCTCCCACCGCGAGGCGCAACCGCGCCAGCGCATGGCTGACCGCCGACGCCGTCACGCCAAGGTCCTTGCTGGCGCCGCTGACGCTACGGGACTGCATGATCGCCTCGAATACACGGAACAAGTTCAGATCAACTCGCTTCAGCGACATGCCGACGGCCTATGATTGGAATTCATCGCCGAGCTGAGGCAAATTCAGCGTTTACGGCTCAGCTTCACATTGGCATCTTTCGGCCGCGAGCGAAACACGGACGGCGCGGCGCTCCAGCCGATTCGTCCATTTTAGCAACCCTCTAACCGCTGCCCTCCCGGGCGGCGCGCCGGGAGAGAGAACCGGGCGATGGAACGTGGGGGACCGAACCCGCGAACCGGACGTCTGGGCGGCGAGGCGCATGGCGGTATCATAGTATAAATTGGATGTAAGCGCGCTTTCGACTTGCCGTCGTCCCAGCCAATTTCGTGCCTTACCGGATATTCTATTGCACTGCAGCATAAACCGCGAATGGCCCAAGATTTCACCCGATGATTTTCTTGAGACTTGGCGCCTCAAGCCTTAGGCTTGTGCGCAATATGTTGGGCGCCCTCAGCGGCCCGCGCCCAGCAGGACAGATAGTCGCGTAACGCAAGTCTCCTCCGAATGTGAGACGCAAGAGCAGGAAGCCGCCCATGTTCCGAGACGAGGATCTGCCCTCCCCCGCCTACATCTCCACGGGCCGCCTGCCGGACCCGGCGGAGATCGACCGGCTGATCCAGCGCGCCTATGCGCGGTTCAAGGATCACCAGGAGGGCGAGAACTCGAAGGTCTATCCGGCCATGGAGCGCGTTCCGCGCGACCTGTTCGGCATCTGCGTCGCCGGCACCAGCGGGCGCATCTACGCCGCCGGGGACGTGGACTACGAATTCTCCATCATGAGTGTGTCGAAGCCCTTCATCTTCGCGCTTGTGTGCGGCCTGATCGGCCCTGCCGAGGCGCGCGCGAAGCTCGGCGCCAACGCCACCGGGCGGGCCTTCAACTCGCTCGCCGCCATCGAGGCGATGCCCGGCGGCGTCACCAACCCCATGGTCAATCCCGGCGCCATCGCCACCACCAGCCTCGTTCCGGGCGCCGATTCCGACGAGAAGTGGGCGTTCATCCATGGCGGGCTCTCGCGCTTCGCCGGCCGCTCACTGCCGCTGAACGAGGAGGTCTACGCCTCCGCCATCGCCACCAATTTCCGCAACCGCGCCATCTCGCGCATGCTCCAGAGCGTCGGCGCCATCTATTGCGACCCCGAGGAGGCGACCGAGCTCTACACGCGCCAGTGCTCGCTCAACGTCAGCGCCCGCGACCTCGCGGTGATGGGCGCGACGCTCGCGGACGGCGGCGTGAACCCGGTGACGCGCGAGCGCGTGGTGGAGCCGGACGTGTGCCATTACGCGCTCGCCGTGATGGCCACCGCCGGCCTCTACGAGACCTCCGGCGACTGGCTCTACGAGATCGGCCTGCCGGGCAAGAGCGGCATCGGCGGCGGCATCGTCACCGTCTCGCCGGGGAAGGGCGGCCTCGGCACCTTCGCGCCGCCGCTCGATGGCGCCGGCAACAGCGTCAAGGGCCAGCTCGCCGCGCGCTACCTCTCCCAGCACCTCGGCATGGACCTGTTCGTCTCCCGCCCCGAGGACTGACCGCCGACGGCGCCTTTCCAGCACAACAAGAACTTGATTTCAGAAGGAAAACGCCAATGTCCAACACCACGGCGGCCGGCCCGCACACGGGCCAGGAGGTCAAGGATTCCTGGGTGCCGATGATCGCCATCGCGCTCGGCCAGGTGCTCATGTCGTTCAACGTCGCCTCGCTGCCGGTGGCGCTCGGCGGCATGGTGAAGAGCTTCAACGTTCCGCCCACCACCATCGCCACCGGCATCGTCATGTATTCCATGCTGGTGGCCGGCTTCGTCATGCTGGGCGCCAAGCTCAACCAGCGCTTCGGCGCGGTCCGGGTGTTCCGCGCCACGGTGCTGCTGTTCGGCGGTGCGCAGGTGCTGATGACCTTCGCCCCCAGCGCCACGTTCATGATCACCGCCCAGGGCCTGTCCGGCGCCGCTGCGGCGGCCATCGTGCCCTCGCTGGTGGCGCTGATCGCCGAGAATTATCGCGGCACCCAGCAGGCGACCGCGCTCGGCGCGCTCGGCTCGGCGCGCGCTGCGGCGGGCGTCGCCGCCTTCCTGATCGGCGGCGTGCTCGGCACCTTCATCGGCTGGCGTCCGGCCTTCGGCATCCTGATCGCGCTCTCGGCGATCGTGTTCGTGCTCAGCTTCCGCCTGAAGCAGGACCACGGCCGCCCGGAGGTGCAGATCGACCTCGTGGGCGTGGTGCTCGCCGCCGCCGCCATCGTGCTGATCTCGTTCGGCTTCAACAATCTCAACCGCTGGGGCCTCGCGGTGGCGACGCCGGCCGCCCCGTTCAACATCGCCGGCCTTTCGCCCGCGCCGGTGTTCATCGTGGTGGGCATCGTGCTCGGCCAGCTGTTCGTGCGCTGGACCAAGCGGCGCCAGGAGGCGGGCAAGACGCCGCTGCTGGCGCTCGAGGTCATCACCTCGGCCAAGGAGCGGGCCGCGGTGATGGCGATGTTCGCCGTGGTGGCGCTGGAGGCGATGCTGAACTTCTCGGTGCCTCTCTACATCCAGATCGTCCAGGGCCGCTCGCCGCTCGCGACCGCCATCGCCATGATGCCGTTCAACCTCACGGTCTTCTTCTCGGCGATGCTGATCGTGCGCTTCTACGACCGGCTCACCCCGCGCCAGATCGGCCGCTACGGCTTCATGCTGTGCACGGTGGCGCTGGTGTGGCTCGCCTTCGTGGTGCGCAACGACTGGAGCGCCGGGCCGGTGCTGATCGGCCTCGTCCTGTTCGGCATCGGCCAGGGCTCGCTGGTGACGCTGGTGTTCAACGTGCTGGTCACGGCCTCGCCCAAGGAACTGGCGGGCGATGTCGGCTCGCTGCGCGGCACCACCAACAACCTCGCCGCGGCGGTGGGCACGGCGGTGGCCGGGGCGCTGCTGGTGGGGCTGCTCTCCACCATCGTCCTCGGGCGGGTGGCGGCGACGCCGACCCTCACCCCCGAGGTGCAGGCCATGGTGAACCTCGACAGCATCAACTTCGTCTCCAACGACCGCCTGCGGACGACGCTGGAGACCGCCGGCGCCACGCAGGAGCAGGTGACGGCGGCGGTGGCGGTGAACGCCGAAGCCCGCCTCAGGGCGCTGAAGATCGGCCTGCTGCTCATGGCCGGCATCGCATTGCTCTCGATCATTCCGGCCGGGCGCCTTCCGGACTACAAGCCGGGCGAAATTCCCGACCCGGATACCACGCCGCCCGCCAAATGAGGCGGCGCCTGCCGGGGCGCCCGATCCCCCGCGGGCGCTCCGGCAGGACCTGTCCGAGCCGTTGCCATGGCGAGACTTCGCCGTGGCCTGCACGGCGCTGGGCACCTTTTGCCGTCCCAAGCGTTGTGTCTCCTGCCCGCCGTGCTCGGTGGCCGGGACTGGAAGTCTGGAGGTAATCGTGGCCGTCACAGGCAATAAGCGCTGCTCGCCGATTCGTGCGGGCAAGTTCGGCCGGGTCCTCATGGCGAGCGTGTTCGCCTGGTCCACGGCCGCCTTCCCCATCGCCGCCGGGGCGCAGACGCCGCCGGCCGAGCCGCAGGCGCAACCTCCCGCGCCGCCGCCCCCGCCGCCGAGCGCACCGGTGCCGCCGCAGCCGCCCGAGGCGGCGGCCAATGCCCAGCTCTATTCCATGACCGACCTCGAATACATCTTCGCGCCGATCGCGCTTTATCCCGATCCGCTGCTGGCGATCCTGATGCCGGCCGCCGCCTTCCCCGACCAGATCGTCGCCGCCGACAAGTGGATCGAAGGCAATCCGCGGACGGTGGCGGCGGGCAACTTCGCGGCGGTCGACAAGAAGCCCTGGGATTCGTCGGTGAAGGCGCTGGCGCGGTTTCCGGACGTCATCGCCCAGCTCGCCGATCACATGGAGTGGGCCGAATCCATCGGCTTCGCCTTCGTGAACCAGCCGCAGGACGTCTCCAACGTCATCCAGATGCTGCGCGCCAAGGCGGAGAAGGTGGGGAACCTGAAGACCAACGAGCAGCAGGTGGTGTCGACCCGGCAGAGCGGCGGGCGGGAGGTGATCTACATCGCCCCCGCCAATCCCGAGCGCATCTATGTGCCGGTCTATGACAGCTCCAGCGCCTTCACCACCTTCGCCACCGGGGCGCTGCTGTTCGGCACCGGGGTGGCGGTCGGCTCCTACTGGAACAACCGCTGGGGCTGGAACAACCGTGGCTGGAACACCGTCTGGGTGGTGCCGCCGGCCTGGCGCCGTCCGCCCCACTGGGGCTGGGGTCCGGGAACGCGGCCGCCGGCCTGGGGGCCGGGACCCTGGCGTCCGGGCCGCCCCAACGTGCCGCCGCCGAACCGTCCAGGACGTCCGGGCCTCGGTCCCGACCGACCGGGCATCGGTCCCGGTAGACCGGGCGTTGGTCCCGGACGACCCGGTCTAAATCCCGATCGACCCGGGATGCGCCCGGACCGTCCCGGCGTGCGGCCGGATCGTCCCGGTCGTCCCGATCGTCCCGGCGCTGGTCCCGACCGTCCGGGGCGTCCCGACCGTCCGGGGGCGCGTCCGGATCGTCCCGACCGTCCCGGCGCCCGGCCCGATCGCCCGGCCGCCCGTCCGGATCGTCCGGCGACGCGTCCGGATCGCCCGGCCGCGCGGCCCGGCCAGGGCAACCGGGAGGGAGCGCGCCAGCGGCCGCAGCGCAACGTGCAGCCGCAGCGCAATGTCCGCCCCCAGCAGACGCGGCCCAACCGGCAGGTGCAGCCGAACCGCCAGGTGCGGCCGCAGCAGCGGGCGCGGCCCCAGCAGGTACGTCCGCAGCAGCGGCAGAACGTGCGCCCCCAGCAGCGGGCGCGACCGCAGCAGAACGTCCGGCCGGCCCAGCGGGCCCGGCCGGCGCCCAACCGTTGACACAGGGGCCGGGCGGCGCCCGGCCCTCCTGCCCCGACCGTTCGGCTGAAGCTTTCGCCGGCCCCGTCCGGCGGCTAAGATGAGGCGCGTCGCGGCCGAACGCGCGCCGACGCCTCACGCGGGCAAGGAGCTGCGGACAAGGAAGCAATGGGGCAACTCTTCACGGCGCACGGTTCGGCGCGATGGCTCGCTTTCTTCGCCGGCTGGGTCATGCTCGGCCGCGTCGGCCCGTCCGACCTTGCCGCCGGCATCCTTATCGCCGCCCTTGCCGCGCTCCTCAGCCTGCGGCTGCTGCCGCCTGCCCCCGGGCGCTGGCGCCCCGCCGGCGTGATCGCCTACGGCGCGCGGTTTTCCGCCGGCGCGCTGATCGCCGGCTGGGACGTGGCGCGCCGGGTCACAGCCACGCCGCCGCGGATCGCGCCCGGCATCCTCACGGTTCCCTGCGCGGTGCCGGAGGGCGTGCCGCGCGATGCCTTCCGGGCGCTCGCCAGCCTCCAGCCGGGCACGCTGCCGCTGGTCGCGCCCGGCGCCGGTCTCACGCTCCACTGCCTCGACGTGACCGCCCCGGTGGCGCAGGCGGTGGAAGCCGACGCCGCCGCCTTTCTCGCCATGCGCGCGCCCGCCTTCGACACCCCCTTGGCGACCGACGGGCGCCACCATGGCTGACCTCCTGTTCGCCGCCGGCGCGCTGGTGCTTCTCATCTGCGGCGCCGGTCTCGCGGCGCTTTGGCGCGGCGAAGGCGATATCGACCGCATGCTGGCCTTCCAGCTCCTGGGATCGGGCGCCATCGCCGTGCTGCTGCTCATCGCCCCCGCCATGAGCGAGCCCGCGCTGCTCGATGCGGCGCTGCTGACGGCGCTGCTCGCGGCGCTGGCCGCCTGCGCCTATCGCGCGGCCCTGGGCGGCCGGACGCCGCCCGCCCCCGACGCGCCGGAGCGGCAGCCATGAGCCTTCTGCTCGATGCCGTGACGCTCCTCCTCGTCTCCGCCGGCGTCCTGTTCTTCGCCGCCGGAACCCTCGGCCTCCTGCGCCTGCCGGACCCGCTGACGCGCATTCATGCCCTCACCAAGGCCGACAATGTGGGCCTCGCCTTGATCGTGCTCGGCCTTCTCCCGCAGGCGGGAAGCGTGATGGCGGGCGTGAAGATGATCGCCGTCTGGGCGCTCGCCCAGATCGCCTCCGGCGCAGTCTCGCAGGTGCTGGCCGAGGCGGCGACGCTTGAGGCGCAGATCGAGGCAACGGCGCGGGAGAAACGGCCGTGAGCCTCGTCTTCGACGCCCTCGCCGGCCTGCTGGTCGCCGGCGCCGCGCTGGCGGCCGTCACCGCAGCGGCGCCGCGCGCGGCGGTGATCGCCTTCATGGGCTATGGCGTGCTCCTGGGCCTCGCCTGGGCGCGGCTCGCGGCGCCGGACGTGGCGCTCACCGAGATCGCCATCGGCAGCGGCATCTCCGGCATCGTGCTGCTGCGCGCGGCGGCGGGCCTGCCCGCTGTCCCGCCCGCAGCGAACCGGGCGCTCGCCGCCGCAATCTCCGTCGCCGTCGCCTTGGGCCTCGCCGCGCTCGTGCTCGCCTTGCCGGAGCCGGCGCCCTCGCGCGCCGCCGATGCCGCCGCCGCGCTGCCGGCCACCGGGCTCGGCAATCCCGTCACCGGCGTGCTGCTGGCGTTCCGCGCGCTCGACACGCTTTTGGAGAAGATCGTGCTCCTGCTGGCGCTGGTGGGCGTGTGGGCGCTGGCGCGCGATCCGCTGTGGCGCGGGCGGCCGGAGCCGCTGTTCGCAGGCGCCGCCCCTGCCCCCTCCGCCTTCCTCGCCCGCGTGCTGGTGCCCATCGGCGTCCTGGTGGGCGCCTATCTCCTGTGGGCCGGCGCCGATGCGCCGGGCGGCGCTTTCCAGAGCGGGGCGACGCTCGCCGCCATGGGCCTCCTGGCGCTCATGGCCGGTCTCGCGCCGCTGCCGCGGGCGGACGACCGCCGGCTGCGCCTGGTGCTGCTCGCCGGGCCGTTCGGCCTACTGGCGGCCGGCTTCCTCGGCTGGGCGACGGCGGGCGCCTTCCTCGCCTTCCCGCCCGGCTTCGAGAAGCCGGTCATCAAGATCGTGGAAATCGCCATCACCGCCTCCATCGCGCTGACGCTGATCCTGGTGGTGCTCGGCCCGCCCGCGGGCGAGGAGCGCCCCTGATGGCGCGGCGCGGAGCCCCCTCATGAGCGACGCCATGCTCTACGCCCTCGCCGGAGCCATGCTGGCCGGCTGCGGCACCTATGGCCTCCTGACCGCCGGCGGGGCGCTCGGCCGCATTCTCGGCTTCAACATCCTCGGCGGCGGCGTGTTCCTGATCTTCGGCGCGGTGGCGCGGCGCGGCGCCGGCGCCGGGCTCGCGGCCGACCCGGTGCCGCAGGCGCTGGTCATCACCGGCATCGTCGTCGCCTTCTGCGCCACCGCTCTCGCGGTCGCCCTGCTGCTGCGCCTCAAGGCGGCGGACGGCGCGGGGGAGGAGGAGCCGTGAGCGCCCTCCTCGTGCTCGCCTTGACGGTGCCGCTCCTCGGCCTCGTGCCTTTGCTGCTCGCGGGGCCGCGCGTGGGCGAGCGCGCGGCCCTCGCCGTGCTCGCCATCGGCGCCGGCCTTTGCGTCGCCGTAGGCGTCGCGGTGGCCCTGAGCGGCCGGGCGCTCCAGTATTTCGTCGCCGGCCTCGCGCCGCCGCTCGGCATCGGCCTGCGGGCGGACGGCTTCTCGGCGGCCATGATGGGCATGAGCGCGCTGGTGCTGGCGCTGACCGCCTTCTACGCCATGCGCGCGCCGGGCGCCGGCGCGCCCCGCATGCCGCCCGCCTTCTTCATGCTGCTGCTGGCGCTCGCCAGCGCGCTGAACCTCGCCTTCCTGGCGCAGGACCTGTTCACGCTCTACGTGGCGCTGGAGCTGCTCACCTTCGCCGCCGTGCCGCTCGTGTGCCTCGACGGCAAGCCGGGCCAGCTCCGAGCGGCGATGACCTACCTGATGTTCGCCCTGTTCGGCTCGGTGCTCTATCTGCTCGGCGTGGTGCTGGTCTACGGCCAGTTCGGCACGCTCGATTTCGCCCGCCTCTCGGCCGCGCTGGCGCTGGCGCCGCCGGGCTGGAGCTTCGGCGCCGCGCTCGCGCTCATGAGCGCGGGGCTGATGGCGAAGGCGGCGCTGTTCCCGCTGCATCTGTGGCTGCCGCCGGCCCATGCCGGCGCGCCGCCCGCGGCGAGCGCGGTGCTCTCGGCGGTGGTCATCAAGGCGCCGCTGTTCCTGCTGGTGCGCCTGTGGGCCGACCTCGCGCCCGTGCCCATGGCGCAGGCGGCCGCGCCGGTTCTGGCCATCTGCGGGGCGGGCGCGATCCTGGTGTGCGGCGTGGTGGCGCTGGCGCAGGTGCGGCTGAAGCTGCTGATCGCCTATTCCACCGCCGCGCAGATCGGCTATCTCGGCCTCATGTTCCCGCTCGCGGCGGGCGCGGACGCCTATTGGAGCGCGCTCGCCTGGACCGGGGGCACGCTGCACCTCGTCTCGCACGCTTTCTCGAAGGCCGCCATGTTCATGGCCGCCGGGCTCATTGCCGAAGTGTTCGGGCATGACCGGCTCGCCGGTCTGAAGGGGGCCGCGCGGGTCGCGCCGCTCTCCATCGCCGCCTTCGGCATCGGCGGGCTCTCGCTGCTCGGGCTGCCGCCCTCCGGCGGCTTCACGGCCAAGGTGATGCTGCTGACTTCCGCGCTCCAGCAGGGCGCCTGGTGGATCGGCGTGGTGGTGCTGGCGGGCGGACTGCTGGCGGGCGGCTATGTGCTGCGGCTCCTCGTGCTGGCGCTCCAGCGGCCGGAGGACGGGACGCTTCCGGCGGCGCGGGAGTGCGGCTGGCGCGCGGGCATCGCGCTCGCTTTGGCCTTCGGCGCGGTGGCGCTGGGCTTCCTGCCGCTGGCGCCGCTCGGCTTCCTCTCCATCGGCCGGCCCATCGCCTGGGAGGGGCTCGCGCCATGAGCGGGTTCCTGACCACGCCGCCTTTGCCCATCTCCGTCGCGCCGGAGGCGCTGCTGCTGCTCGCCATCGCCGCGCCGCTCGCCTTGGCGCTCGCAATGCTGGCGCCGGGGCTGCGCCGCCTGGTGCCGCGGCTGCTGATCCTCGCTCCGCTGCCCGCGCTGGTGGCGGCGGTGGCGGTGCCGCGCGGCATGTCGGTGCTGGTCGCGCCCTATCCCTTCCGTTTCACCCTGGCGCTCGACGGCTCCGGCGCGCTGCTGCTGGGCGGAGCGGCGCTCTTGTGGATGGCGGCCGGCGCCTATGCCTGCGCCTACATGCGCAAGGACCCGGCGCGCGGCGCCTTCGCCACGTGGTGGGCGCTCACCATGGCGGGATCGTTCGCGGTATTCCTGGTGGCGGACGTGGCGAGCTTCTACCTCGCTTATGCCCTTGTCAGCTTCTCCGCCTTCGGCCTCGTGACCCACGACGACACGCCGGAGGCGCGGCGCGCCGGCAACCTCTATCTGGCGCTGACGGTGCTGGGCGAGGCGTTCCTGATCGCCGCCTTCGTCATGCTGGCGTCGGGCACAAGTGAGGCGAATCCGCTGATCCGCGACGCGGTTGCGGCGCTGCCCACTTCGCCCTTCCGGAGCGCAATCGTGCTCCTGCTGCTCGCCGGCTTCACCCTGAAGATGGGCCTGTTCCCGCTGCATGTGTGGATGCCGCTCGCCCACGCGGTGGCGCCGGTGCCGGGCTCGGCGGCGCTGTCCGGCGTGGTGGTGAAGGCGGGCGTGATCGGCCTCCTGCGCTTCCTGCCGGACGGTGTCGCGCTGCCGGGCTGGGGCGAGGCGCTGACCGCCGTGGGCATCTTCACCGCCTTCTACGGCGTCGCACTCGGCGTGACGCAGACCCACCCCAAGCGCGCGCTCGCTTATTCCACCGTGAGCCAGATGGGCGTGGTGGGCGCGGTGATCGGCGCGGCTCTGGCCTCCGGCCTGCCCGGCGCCTTCCCCATCGCCGCCTTCTATGCGGTGAACCACATGCTGCTGAAGGGCGCCATGTTCCTGGTCGCCGGCCTCGCCATGGCTTCGGCGCCGGCGCGGGCGCGGCAGGCGGCGCTGATCGCCGGCGTGCTCGGCCTCTCCCTCGCCGGGCTGCCCTTCACCGGCGGCGCGCTGGCGAAATACGCCATCAAGATCGTGGTGCCGGACGGCATCGCCGGGTTTCTTCTGACCCTGTCGGCCGTCGGCTCGGCGCTGCTGATGGCGCGCTATGCGGTGCTGGTGACGGCCAGCGGCAAGGAAAGGCAGACGCCGCCCGGCGGCATCCTCCTGCCCGCGCTGGCGCTTGCGGCGCTGGCGCTCGCCGTGCCGTTCGCGCTGTTCGCGCCGGTCACGGGGCTGCCGCTCGCCGCCGCCTTCTCGGGCGATGCGCTCGCCAAGGGGGTGTGGCCGGTGGCGCTCGGCCTCGCGCTCGCCGGGCTCCTCGCCTGGCGGCGCTGGCCGCTGCCGGAGGTGCCGGCGGGCGACATCCTGCACGCCATGGGCCCGCTTGCCGCGCTCTGGCGGCACACGCTGGATCTCGCGGTGGCGGCGGACGCCCGATTGCGCCGCTGGCCGGTGGCGGCGACGGCGCTGATCGCGCTCGCCGCGCTCTTGGCCGTCGTCGCCCGGTGAGCCTCAGGCGAGGACGCGGCGGGTGCCGTCGGGCCGGCGCAGGATGAAGGCAAGGCCGGGGGCGGCTGCTTCCTCCACCGCCGCGAGCGGCGCGATGCCTACGGCGGCCAGGAAATCCGCCACCGCCGCGGGGTCGGGATGGCGCACGATCACCGCCTCAAGCACCAGGCCGGAGGGCTGCATGCCGGCTGAGGGATGGGGCGGCCCGTCCCATTCGATGAAGCCCGGCACGATGCCGCCGAGCGCGCCGACGCCGTCGTCCGGCACCGTGAGGCGCCAGGAGCGGGTGCCGCGCGACATGGCCTTCACCGGGCCGAGGTCCACCGGGCTCCGCGCCACCACGCCGTCGAGGTCGTCGGTGCGGATCACCCAGCCGACCGGCGCCGGCCCCTGCGCGAGGCGGGCGCGGCGCGCGGGCAGATCGAGCCCGAACCAGCGCGGCCGGCCGGGCGTGGGCGCCTCGGGGTCGATGGCGATCAACTCCAGGAACTCGCCGTCCGTGGTGCGCATCACCCGGTTGTGGGTGCTCATGTCGGCGTGCTTGCCGCCGAGCGGCATGTCGATGCCGACGAGGCGGCGCATGTCTTCGGCGCCGCTCGCCAGATCGGCGGCGCCGATGGTGACGTGATCGATCTCGTTCAGCATCTCAAGGTCCGTGGTGGAGGGAATCCGCCGGCTCTTTAGAGCACGCGCCGGCCAGCTTGCAATGGAAGCTGGCCGGACAACGCGTTCTCTACCAATAAATTAGCGAGCGCGCGGTGGGGCAGGCTCAGCGCGGCGGATCGGTCGCGACCGCGCCGCCGGCCTCCTTCCAGGCCTTGAAGCCGCCCTTGATGTGGGCCACGTCTTCCACCCCCATGCGCTGGAGCAGGTGCACGGTGAGCGCCGAGCGCCAGTCGAGTGCGCAGTGGAACAGCAGCTTCCTGCCCTGCCCGAACTCCTTCTTGAAATAGGGGCTTTCGGGATCGATCCAGAACTCCACCATGCCGCGCGGGCAGTGGAAGGCGCCGGGGATGAAGCCCTCGCGCTGGCGCTCGCGCACGTCGCGGATGTCCACCACCAGCCAGTCCGGATCGGCCGAGAGCGCGATGGCCTCCGCCGGCTCGACCTCGGTGATGGCGGCGCGCGCCTCCTCCAGCATCTCCTTCACGCCCATCTTCAGCTTGCCGGTCATCCTGCGGGCCTCCTCGCCGCGCGGCGGCGTGCGCGCGTTCCAATATGTGAAACAATAGCGCGTCATTTTGGCACGCCGCCGGGGCACTCTCAAGCGCCGAAACCGGTGACGCCGCCGCGATATTCCGCCATTGTGCCATCCGGGCCGCGCGCAAGCGCGTCCCGTCAAAGTTGGTGTCGCGCAAGTTGGTGACGAGGGGTTGAGATGACCAAGTCGGCAGTCGGTCGGATCGGCGTGGACATCGGCGGCACCTTCACCGACACCGCACTGGAACTCTCCGGCAGGCTCTATTCCAGCAAGGTGCTCACCACCTATGCCGCGCCCGAGCAGGCGATCCTCGACGGCATCCGCCTGGTGCTCGCCGCCGCCGGCGTCGGCCCGGAGGCGGTGGGCGGCGTGATCCATGGCACCACGCTCGTCACCAACGCGCTGATCGCGCGGCGCGGCGCGCGCACCGCCTTCGTCACCACCGAGGGCTTCCGCGACGTGATCGAGATGCGCCGCGAGAACCGCTTCGAGCAGTACGACCTCGATCTGGTATTGCCCGCCCCGCTCATCCCCCGCGCCGACCGCTTTACGCTTGCCGAGCGCATGGGCGCCCACGGCGAGGTGCTGAAGGCGCTCGACGAGGCCGAGGTGGAGGCGCTCGCCGCCCGCCTCAAGGCCGGCGGCTATGAGAGCATCGCGGTGGGCTTCCTGCATTCCTACGCCAACGGCGCCCATGAACAGCGCGCGGGCGAGATCCTGCGCGCGGCGCTGCCCGGCGTCGCAGTCTCGCTGTCGAGCGCGGTGTCGCCGCGCATGCGCGAGTTCGACCGCTTCAACACGGTATGCGCCAACGCCTATGTGCAACCAATGGTGGAGGGCTATCTCAAGCGCCTCGCCGGCCGCCTCGCCGGCATCGGCCTTTCCTGCCCGGTCTTCATGATGCATTCGGGCGGCGGCCTGATCTCGGTGGAGGATGCCGCCCTGTTCCCCGTGCGGCTTCTGGAATCCGGACCGGCGGGCGGCGCCATCTTCGCGGCGCGCTACGGCAAGGCGCATGGGCTCGACCGGGTGCTCTCCTTCGACATGGGGGGCACCACGGCCAAGATCTGCCTGATCGAGGACCAGCGCCCCAAGGCCGCCGACACGTTCGAGGTGGCGCGCACCTACCGCTTCAAGAAGGGCAGCGGCATGCCCATCTCCATCCCGGTGATCGAGATGGTGGAGATCGGCGCCGGCGGCGGCTCCATCGCCCATGTGGACGTGATGCGCCAGATCCGCGTCGGCCCGGAGAGCGCGGGCTCCGAGCCCGGCCCCGCCGCCTATCAGCGTGGTGGCACCAGGCCCACCGTCACCGACGCCAACCTGCTGCTCGGCCGGCTCGATCCGGACGCCTTCGCCGGCGGATCCATCGCCTTGTCGGTACCAAATGCGCAGGAGGCCATGCGCGAGCACGTCGCCGCCCCGCTTGCCTTGCCGGAGGATCAGGCCGCTGTTGGCATCTGCGAGGTGGTGGACGAGAACATGGCCAATGCCGCCCGCGCCCATGCGGTGGAGAACGGGCGCGACCTTTCCGGCTACACCATGATCGCCTTCGGCGGCGGCGCGCCCATCCATGCCTGCCGGGTGGGCGAGAAACTGGGCGTCGGCACCATCCTGGTGCCGCCCGGCGCCGGCGTCGGCTCGGCCATCGGCTTCCTCGCGACGCCGTTCGGCTACGAGACCGTGCGCTCCAGCCACCTGCGCCTGGAAAAGGCGAAGGCGGCCGCGCTCCAGGCGGTGGTGGACGAGATGAAGCGCGAGGCGGTGGCGTTCGTCGCCCGCGGCGCCGGGGACGCGGCGCCGGAATTCTCGCTGCGCGCCTTCATGCGCTATGTGGGCCAGGGCTGGGAAATTCCCGTGGACCTGCCCGACGCGCCGTTCGCGGCCGATTGCGCGGCGCGCCTGCGCGCACGCTTCGAGGAGGAATACGAGCGCCTGTTCGGCCGCGTCATCGCCGGCCAGTCGGTGGAGATCGTCTCTTGGTCGGTGCGCGCGGCGACCCCCGAGCCGGAGGTGCCGCGCGCCGCGCCGCCCCCCGCCACCTCGCCCGCGCCGGTCGCGGGAACACGCCGCATCTTCGATGCCCGCGCGCGCGGCTTCGTGGAGGCGCAGGTGGTGGAGCGCGCGGCCATGGCGCCCGGCGCCGTCGCCGAAGGCCCGGCGGTGATCGTCGAGGCGGAGACCTCCACCATCGTCACCTCGGCCTTCCAGGCGGTGATGCAGACCGACGGCACGCTGCGGCTCGACCGCCGCGCCAAGGCCGCCGGAACGCCCTTCGGCACAACGAGCAGGGAGGCGGTCTGAGCCATGCACCCGCTAAGCGAAGTCGACTTCCAGATCCTGTGGAACCGCCTGATCGCGGTGGTGGAGGAGCAGGCGCAGACCCTGGTGCGCACCGCCTTCTCCACCAGCGTGCGCGAGGCCGGCGATCTCTCCGCCGGCATCTTCGAGGCCGGCGGGCGCATGCTCGCCCAGGCCGTCACCGGCACGCCGGGCCATGTGAACGCCATGGCCGAGGCGGTGGCGCACTTCATCGCCGACATCGGGCCTCAGAACATCTTCGAGGGCGACGTCTACATCACCAACGACCCGTGGAAGGGCACCGGCCACCTGCACGACATCACGGTGGTGACGCCCTCGTTCCGCGCCGGGCGCCTCGTGGGATTCTTCGCCTGCACCGCCCATGTGGTGGACATCGGCGGGCGCGGCTTCGGGCCGGACGGGCGCGAGGTGTTCGAGGAGGGGCTGCGCATCCCCATCATGAAGCTCGCCGAACGCGGCACGGTGGACGAGGGGCTGATCCGCATCGTGCGCGCCAATGTGCGCACGCCGCAGCAGACGGTGGGCGACATCTTCTCGCTCGCCGCGTGCAACGAGGTGGGCCACCGCCGCCTCATGGAAACCATGGACGAATTCCGCCTCGACGACCTCGACGCCCTCGCCGGCTTCATCTTCGCCCGCAGCCGCGAGGCCACCCGCGCCTGCCTGAAGGGCCTGCCGCGCGGCCGGTTCGAGAACGAGATGCAGATCGACGGCTACGACGCGCCGGTGATGCTGAAGGTGGCGCTGGACATGGGCGACGGGACGATCCGCGCCGACTTCTCCGGCACCTCGCCCCAGAGCCCGTTCGGCGTGAACGTGCCCCTGGTCTACACCCGCGCCTATGCCTGCTACGGGCTGAAATGCGCGCTCGCCCCCATGGTGCCGAACAACGCCGCCTCGCTGGAGGCGTTCGAGGTTTCGGCGCCGCCGGGCTCGATCCTCAACGCGCTCGACCCGGCGCCGGTGGCGATCCGGCACGTGATCGGCCACATGGTGCCGGACCTGGTGCTGGGCGCGCTCCACAAATGCCTGCCGGAGCGTATCCCGGCGGAGGGCGCGGGCGCGCTGTGGAACATCCATATCAGCGCCCGGCGCCTGCCCGGCGCCAATGCGGCGGGGCCCGACGGCGCCGAGATCCTCATGTTTAACAGCGGTGGCACCGGCGCGCGCGCGACGCTGGACGGCATGAGCGCCACGGCCTTCCCGAGCGGGGTGCACACCATGTCGGTGGAGGCGACCGAGCAGGTCGGCCCCATCGTCGTCTGGCGCAAGGAGCTGCGGCCCGATTCCGGCGGCGATGGGCGCCGGCGCGGCGGCCTCGGCCAGACCATCGAGATCGGCGCGGCGGACGGCTACGACTTCCACTTCAACGCCATGTTCGACCGGGTGGACAACCCCGCCCGCGGCCGCGACGGCGGCGCCGACGGCGCGCCGGGCCGGGTGACGCTGGACGACGGCACGAAGCTGAAGGGCAAGGGCCGCCAGCACGTGCCCGCCGGCCGGCGCCTGAGGCTCGATCTGCCCGGCGGCGGCGGCTTCGGCCCGCCCTCCGAACGCGACGGCGCGGCGCGCGCCCACGACATCGCCGCCGGCTACGTTTCCCCCTCTCCGGCCGGGCGCGACGAGCGCTGAGGCCCCTCCCCTTTTCCACACCGGAGCCGAACCATGACGCTTGAAGGACAGTCCGCCATCGTCACCGGCGGCGCGCAGGGCATCGGGCTTGCCTGCGTCGCCGCGCTGATCGCCGACGGCGCGCGCGTGACCATCGCCGACGTCAAGCTGGAAGAGGCGGGGAAGGCGGCGGCGACGTTCGGCGACAAGGCCGCGGCGGTCGCCTGCGACGTCTCCCGGCCGGAGGACGTGAAGGCGGCGGTAGATGCCGCCGAGGCTGCCTTCGGCACGGTGACGGTGCTGGTGAACAATGCCGGCATCACGCTTTCGGGCGACATCCTCTCGCTGGAGCTGGATGCGTTCCGCAAGGTGCTGGACGTGAACCTCGTCGGCACCTTCCTCATGAGCCAGGAGGTGGCGCGGCGCATGGTGGCGGCGAAGGCGAAGGGATCGATCGTCAACCTCTCGTCGATCAACTCCATCATGGCGATCCCGGCCATCACCGCCTATTGCGCCTCCAAGGGCGGCGTGGCGCAGGTGACGCGCGCCAGCGCGCTGGCGCTGGCGCCGCACGGCATCCGCGTGAACGCGGTGGCGCCGGGCTCCATCATGACCGACATGATGCGCGGGGTGGCCTCCGACGAGGCGGCCATGAAGCGCGTTCTGTCCCGCACCCCGCTCGGGCGCGTGGGCGAGCCGAGCGAGATCGCCGACGCGGTCGCCTTCCTCGCCGGCGACAAGGCGAGCTACATCACCGGCGAGACCATCTTCATCGACGGCGGCCGCGCGGCGCTGAACTATACGGTGTGAGGGGCGGGGCTGAGCAAGCCCTCTCCCGCCGCCCCTACCAGCCGCCCTCGCCGCCCTCCCGCCGTCGCCCTCCGACTTGATCGGAGGGCCCACGACCCTGCCGCCGGGGCTTCAACCGGCGGCGGAATGGGTGCTCCGGTCAAGCAACTGTGTTTCAGGCGTTGAATGGCGCGTCGTCTCGGACCATGGCGTTGAGGATGACGATCATCTTCCGCATGACGGCGGTGATTGCGAGCTTGGGTGGCTTTCCGGCGGCGACGAGGCGGGCATAGGTGGTTTGGAAGGGGCTCTTTCGGGCGCGGATGGCGGCGAGGACGCCCATGTAGAGGACGTTGCGCACCTGCCGTCGCCCG
>NZ_RCTF01000017.1 GCF_003667445.1 Xanthobacter tagetidis
CGGCGCGGCGCCGAACACGGCGGCAAGGCCGAGCGCGCCCGCGAGCCCGTCGCGTACCGCGGCGAGATCGCGCGGGCCGCCGCGGGCGAGCGCAAGCCGGGTGAGGGCGCGCGCCATGTCGGGGGCGCGGGCGAGGCGGGCGCGCAGGTCGGCCCGCAGCCCGCCGTCCGCCGCCAGGAGGTCGAGCGCGTCGTGCCGGTCGCGGATGGCGGCAAGGTCGGTGAGCGGCTCGGCGATGCGCCGCGCCAGGAGGCGCGCGCCGGCGGCCGTCACGGTGCGGTCCACCGCATGGAGCAGCGAGCCGCGCCGCTCGCCGGACGTGGTGCGCACCATCTCCAGATTGGCGCGGGTGCCGGCGTCGATGGCCATGACGCCGTCCTGCGCCTCCTTGCGCGGCGGCGCCAGAACCGGGCGGGCGCCGAGCTGGGTGCGCTCCACATAGGCCACCACCGCGGCGGCGGCAGTCAGCTCGGCGCGGGTGAAGGCGCCGAAGCCGTCGAGCGCCGCGACGCCGAAGAAGGCGGCAAGGCGCTTGTCCGCGCTCGATCCGTCGAAGGAGGCGCGCGGCAGCGGCGTCACGGCCGGCAGATCGCGCAGGACCCCCTTGAGCGCTGGATCGTCATAGAGCGCGTCGGAGACCAGGAGCTCGGCCGGATCGATGCGCGCGAGGTCGCCGGCGAGCGCATCGGCATTGCTCGCGATCACCCGGAACGCGCCGGTGGACATGTCGGTGAAGGCGATGGCGTAGGAAAAGTCCGCGCCCGAGGCGCCGGTGCGCGCGAGGGCGGCGAGCAGGTTCTCGCGCCGCGCGTCCAGCAGCGCGTCCTCGGTGAGGGTGCCGGGGGTGACGAGGCGCGTCACATCGCGCCGCACCACGCTCTTCGGACCGCGCTTCTTGGCCTCGGCAGGATCCTCCAGCTGCTCGCAGACCGCGACCCGGAAGCCGAGGGCGATCAGCTTGTGGAGATATTCCTCCGAGCGCTCGATCGGCACCCCGCACATGGGGATGTCCTCGCCCAGGTGCTTGCCGCGCTTGGTGAGCACGATGCCGAGCGCGCGCGAGGCGGCTTCCGCGTCCTCGAAGAACAGCTCGTAGAAATCGCCCATGCGATAGAACAGCAGGCTGTCCGGGTTCGCCGCCTTGATCTCCATGTACTGCGCCATCATGGGCGTGACGCGCGCCTCCTCCGCCTTGGCGGGCGGGGCGGCGGCAGGGGGAGCGGGCGTGTGCGCGGTCATGGGCGGCGAGGCTAAAGGGCGCGGGCCGCCCTGTCAGCGCGCGCGGGCCGTCCGTCGACAGAAAACGGCTTCGGCAGGTGCGCCGACCGGCCTCATGTCCGCACGAAGGTGAGGTAGGTGGGCGTGCGCCCTTCCGCCCGCGCCTTGTGCTCGTAGCGGGTTCCGCTCCAGTGGGGATAGGGCTGAAGCCAGTCCGCGGCGGTGCGGGCGGTCCAGCGGAAGGCGCCGTGGCGGCGCACCTCGGCGAGCGTCCAGCCGACATAATGCGGCACGTCGGAGGCGAAGCGGAACGCGGCGCCCGGCGCGAGAGCCCGGGCGAGGAGGTCGAGATTGTTCGGATTGACGAACCGCCGCTTCCAGTGCCGGCGCTTGGGCCAGGGGTCGGGATAGAACAGGTCGGCCCCGGCGAGGCTCCCGGCGGGCAGGCGCGCCAGGACCAGCGCGGCATCGAGATCGATCACGCGGACGTTGGCGAGTCCCGCCTGGTCCAGGTCCACCAGCATGCGCGCCATGCCGTTCAGGAACGGCTCGACGCCGATGAAGCCGGCCTCCGGCCGCCGGGCCGCGTGGGCGATGAGGTGCTCGCCGCCGCCGAAGCCGATCTCGAGCCGGACCTCGTCCGGGCGGTGCGCGAACAGGGCGGCCGGATCGGCCGCGTCTTCAAGCGCGAAGCGGTGTCGCGGCAGAAGCCGGGCGATGGCGTCCTGCTGCTGGCCGCGCAGCGTCTTGCCCACGCGGCGGCCGAAGAAGGCGCTGCGGGGTTCGGTCTCGATGGGCTCGCGGTCGCGGGTCGGCATGCTCGGTCGGGCGGCTGGCGTCGGCGTCGGGGCGCGGGACTGGACTCGGGGGGACTCGGCGGGACTTTGCGGGATTTGGCGCCTGGTCCCGCTCCGTGCAGGCCCCGAAACGATCATGGCCGGGCAGGGCCCGGCCATGACGCGTTCGGATCGGGAAGCGCTCAGGCGAGCGCGGTCTTCAGCGCGTCGGCGAGGTCGGTCTTCTCCCAGGAGAAGCCGCCGTCGGCATCGGGCTCGCGGCCGAAATGGCCGTAGGCCGCGGTGCGGGCATAGATCGGCTTGGTGAGGCCGAGATGCTCGCGGATGCCGCGCGGGCGCAGGTTCATGACCTCGCGCAGCGCCTTCTCCACCTTGGCTTCGTCCACCTGCCCGGTGCCGTGCAGGTCCACATAGACCGCGAGCGGATCGGACACGCCGATGGCGTAAGCGAGCTGGATCGTGGCGCGGTCGGCAAGGCCTGCCGCCACGACGTTCTTGGCGAGATAGCGCGCGGCATAGGCGGCCGACCGGTCCACCTTGGTCGGGTCCTTGCCCGAGAAGGCGCCGCCGCCATGGGGCGCCGCGCCGCCGTAGGTGTCGACGATGATCTTGCGCCCGGTCAGGCCGCAGTCGCCGTCGGGGCCGCCGATGACGAACTTGCCGGTGGGATTGACGTGCCAGAGCGTGCCGTCGGTGATCCAGCCGTCCGGCAGCGCCTTGCGGATATAGGGCTCCACCAGCGCCTGCACGTCCTTGGAGGTCATGCTCTCGTCGAGGTGCTGGGTGGAGAGCACGATCTGCGTCACGCCGACCGGCTTGCCGCCCTCATACTGCACCGTGACCTGGCTCTTGGCGTCCGGGCCGAGCTGCTTGGCGGCGCCCGAATGGCGGGCGGCGGCGAGGTCCTTCAGGATCTTGTGGGCGTAGAAGATGGGGGCCGGCATCAGCTCCGGGGTCTCGCGCACGGCATAGCCGAACATGATGCCCTGGTCGCCCGCGCCCTCGTCCTTGTTGCCGGCGATGTCGACGCCCTGGGCGATGTCGGCGGACTGGCCGTGCAGCAGCACCTCCACGTCCGACTTCTCCCAGTGGAAGCCGTCCTGCTCGTAGCCGATATCCTTCACCGCCTTGCGCGCGACCTCGACGATCGCCTCCGGGGTGATGGAGGAGGGGCCGCGGGTCTCGCCGGCGATCACGACGCGGTTGGTGGTGGCCAGCGTCTCGCAGGCGACGCGCACCTGCGCCGGGTCGATGCCTTCCTTCAGCGCGGTGCCGAAGAACAGGTCGACGACCTCGTCGGAGATGCGGTCGCAGACCTTGTCGGGGTGGCCCTCGGAAACCGATTCGCTGGTGAACAGGTAGTTTTGACGTGCCATGTCGTGACCCCAATTGCGCCCGCGCCGCGAGGCGATGCCGCCGTTTTCGCAGCGCGGGATTTGCCGGTCAAGATCAAGGCGCCCGATTCGTTCGTCAAAACGAACGGATCAGGCCTCCTGCTCTCCGGCGATTGCGGTCACGAGATCGACGATCTTGCGTCGCACCTTGGCATCGGGAATGCGCATGAAGTTGCGCGTCAAGGCGAGACCGTCTGAGGTCGCGAGAAAGTCCGCCACGTAGGTTGGGGAGTGACTTTCCGTCACGCCGTCCACTTCGGGGCCGACCGAGGGCGCGCCTTCAAAGAAGAATGCGACGGGCACACCGAGAACAGTCGAAATCTGCTGGAGACGACTGGCCCCGATACGGTTCGTTCCCTTCTCATACTTCTGGATCTGCTGGAAGGTGATGCCGAGGTGTTCGCCCAGCTTCTCCTGGCTCATCTGAACCATCATGCGGCGCATGCGCACGCGCGCGCCGACATGCTTGTCAATAGGGTTAGGCGCCTTCTTGGCCATGGTCTCCCCGGCTACGTCGGAAAAGAGAATTAGCACTACTTCGCATTGCGAAGGCTGCCCTGATTGGTGGCGAACATAGGCACACAACGTGCGAGCGTCGATCAACTTTTGCGTGCAAACCGAATTCGACTTGGAATAAGCGCTAGAACAAATCCTGCGAAAACGAGACAAATCAGGATCTGACGCCCCACGGTGGAGGCGTGTGGAACCGTTTCCAGCGGCTCGGGAAGCCAGCCGTCCACCAGCGCCTCCTCGCCCAGGGAAGATCCTGCGACGATACGCCCCAGTGGATCGACGATGGCGGAGAGGCCCGTATTGGCCGCGCGCACCAGAGGCAGTCCCTCTTCGACCGCCCGAAGCCGCGCCTGAGCAAAGTGCTGGTAGGGTCCGGGGGTATTTCCGAACCATCCGTCATTGGTGACGTTGAGCAGCAGGCCGGGCCGCTCACCCTGGGGAATAACCTTTCCAGGAAAGATAATTTCGTAGCAAACAAGGGGAGCGGCCAGCGGCAGGCCGGGGACCGAAAGCGCGCTCAGAGCGGTTCCCGAGGAAAAGCCGCCGCGTACACGGGTAAGTTGCTCCAGACCAAGTTCCTCAAGGGCCGCCTGAAATGGAAGGTATTCGCCGAACGGGACCAGATGAACCTTGTCCGTGCTCTTCAGCACGTGGCCCTGATGGTCGATGACCCGGATGGCATTGAAGAACGGCGAGACCTGCCCCTTCGGCGGGGCGTCGTAGCGCACCGCGCCTGTGACGAGGATGACGTTCGGCGGCAGTGCCGCAGTGATCGCCTCTGCCGCCCACGGCTCCCGCTCATAGATGAAGGGGAACGCCGATTCCGGCCACACCAGGACGGTCACGTCCTCCAGCCCCTTCGGATAGGTGGCCGAGGACTGCGCGCTCAGGCTGAGATAATGAGCGAGGACCTCCTTGCTGCGCCCGTAGGCAAACTTTTCGTCCTGCGCCAGATTCGGCTGCATGATGCGCAGGCGCACCCCCTCCACCGGCACCGCAGGGTGGGCCGCGAGGCGCGCTTCGCCCCACAGGGCGGCCGCAACCAGCGTCACCGCCGCGGCGCCGACCAGGGCCACAGCGGGAGCGCGCGGCTTCAGCAGCAGCACCGGCGCCGCAAAGAGCAGCAGCACGAAGAAGGTGAGGCCATAGACCCCCACCAGCGCGGCGCTCTGCATCAGGGCCGGGTCCTGCCCCACCGCATAGCCGAAGGTGTTCCAGGGGAAGCCGGAGAGCACGTGCCCGCGCAGCCATTCGCTGGTGGTGAACCCGGCTGCCAGCGCGAAGATGCGCCATGGTCCGCGGCTCCAGGCCAGGAGCGCCAGCACCGCCCCGAGGGCGGTGAACAGCGCGAGGCCGGCGGGCATGGCGATGACGGCGAATGGGAGAAGCCAGCCGAACACGTCCGCTTCCACCAGGAACGCGGCGCCGATCCACCAGAGCGAGGCGAGGAAATAGCCGAAGCCGAACCACCAGCCGACGGTGGCGGCGGCGACAAGGCGCGCCTTCGTCCGGCCGGCGCCATGGGCTCCGTCCAGCAGAAGCACGAGCAGGGGAAAGCTCACCGCCAGCGCGGGCCAGGCGCCGAGCGGCGGCATGGCGAGCGCGCCGAAGGCCCCGGCGAATGCGGCGACGGCAAGCCGCCTCCACCCTTCCGCTTGGCGCACGCGCAGGAGGGCGGCGACGAGCGGCAGCAGATGCCGCATGAGCGCCGCGCGCAGTCCGCCGGCCGCCGATGGCGTTGCCGCGCCGCTCACGCCGGATCGGGCGCGGCGGCGGGTTCGGCCCCATCCGGGCGCGGGGGTATGATGCGCAGCTTCTTGACCCGGCGCGGGTCCGCCTCGAGCACCTCGACCCCGAAGCCGCCGGGCAGCGCGATCACTTCGCCCTCCACCGGCACGCGCGAGGCGATCATCACCAGCAGGCCGCCGAGGCTGTCGACCTCCTCCAGCGCCTCTTCCGACGCGAACTCCGGACCTAGCACCTCGACCGCCGCTTCCAGCGGAGTGCGGGCGTCGGCGAGGAAGCTGCCGTCGTCCTGGCGCGTGAGCAGGGTCTCGGGCGCCTCGTCGTGCTCGTCCTCGATCTCGCCGACGATCTCCTCCACCACGTCCTCGATGGAGACGAGGCCGTCGGTGCCGCCATATTCGTCGATCACCAAGGCAAGGTGGGTGCGCGCCGCCTGCATGGCCACGAGCAGATCCACCGCCGGCATGGAGGGCGGAACATAGAGCAGGCGCCGCACCAGGCCGGCATCCTCCAGGCTGCGGTCGAAATCGACCGCGCCGAGGTCGAGCCGGCTGTCGGCCTCGTCCATCACGCCGGCCGCCAGCACCGCCAGCAGGTCGCGGATATGGACCATGCCGACGGGGTCGTCGAGCGTGTCGTCATAGACGACCAGCCGGGAATGCCCGGCGCTCACGAACACCTTCAGCAGTTCGCCGAGGCCGATGTCCTTGCGCACCGCGACGATCTCGGCGCGGGGCACCATGATGTCGCCGATGCCCACATCCTTCAGGTGCAGGATGTTGCGCAGCATCTTGCGCTCGGATGGCGTGAATTCGCCTTCCTCCTGGGCCGGTTCCGTCGCCCCCAGCACCTCCTGCAGGTCGGTGCGCAGAGAGCCGTGTGGCCGGAACGTGCCCAGGAGGGCACGCAATCGATCGAGAAAACTCTGGGGCTCCGCGGAGCCGGTCTCGGTCGGCTGGTCAGTGTTCGACATGTGTCCTTCTTCGCCGGGGAACGTCATCCGTCCTGCGGCAGGCGGTAGGGATCGTCGATCCCGAGGCCTGCGAGGATGCGGCGTTCCAGCGCCTCCATTTCCTCTGCTTCGTCGTCGTCAAGGTGATCGTAGCCCATGAGGTGCAGCGTGCCGTGCACCACGAGATGGGCGAGATGATGCGCCGGCGCCTTGCCCTCGGCCACCGCCTCGGCCTCCAGCGTTTCGATGGCGACGATGATGTCGCCGAGCGGCTGCGGGGCGTCGACCCCCTCCGGCAGGTCCGCCTGGGGGAAGGACAGCACGTTGGTGGGCTTGTCCATGGCGCGCCAGTCCCGGTTCAGCACGCGGATCGCGGCATCGTCGGTGAGCGTGACGGCCACTTCGCAGGGCCAGGGAACCTCGTCGCCGCAGGCCTTGAGTGCGGCAAGCGCCGCGCGGCGCGTCACCTCCTCCGCATCCGGCACGCGCGACCAGTCGCCGGCCTCCGCCATCACGTCGATGGCGGCAGCCTCGGCCCCGGGCGCGGGCAGAGCGGACATGCCTCAGGATCCCGGCTTGCCGAGGCGCGCGGCGGCAGCCTCGATCTTCTGCGCGTCGAGCCTCTCATAGGCGGAGACGATGCGCTGCACCAGTTCGTGGCGCACCACGTCCTCGGCCTTGAAGTGGCAGACGCCGACGCCCTCGACGCCGTCCAGCAGGCGCACCGCCTCGGCGAGCCCCGACACCTGCCCGCCGGGCAGATCGGTCTGGCTCGGGTCGCCGGTGATGATCATGTGCGAGTTCTCGCCCAGGCGGGTCAGGAACATCTTCATCTGCATGGACGTGGCGTTCTGCGCCTCGTCCAGGATGACGGCGGCGTTGGACAAGGTGCGCCCGCGCATGAAGGCGAGCGGGGCGATCTCGATCTCGCCCGACTGCAGCGCCCGCTCGACGAAGGCGCGGTCCATGAGGTCGTAGAGCGCATCGTAGATCGGCCGCAGATAGGGGTCGACCTTGTCCTTCATGTCGCCGGGCAGGAAGCCGAGGCGCTCGCCCGCTTCCACCGCCGGGCGCGAGAGGATGAGGCGGTCGACCATGCGCCGCTCCAAAAGGTGCACCGCATAGGCCACCGCGATCCAGGTCTTGCCGGTGCCGGCGGGGCCGGTGCCGAACACCAGGGTGTGGCGCTTGAGCGCGCGGATATAGGCATCCTGGGCGGCGGTGCGGGCGCGGACGGGGCGGCGGCGCAGGTGGATCTCGTCGAACGACTGGCGCTGGGAGGCGGGGTCGAAGTCGAACAGCGAGCCCTGGGAGACCGCCTCCCTTATGGCACCGTCGACGTCGCCCTGGGAGATGTCGCGGCCCTTCTTCAGCGCCTCGTAGAGGTGCTCGAGAACCGCGCGCGCCTGCTCGCAGGCCTCGCGCTCGCCCTCCAGGGTGACGTGGTTGCCGCGCGAATCCGCCTTCACGCCCAGCTTGCGCTCGACCAAAGCGAGGTTCCGCCCGTAATGGCCAAACAGCTGGCTGGCCAGGCGGTTGTCGTCGAACGCCAGCACCACGTGGGCCGGCGCTTGCGTGTCCGCGCTGGCCCAGGGGGCGGTGACGGCGGCGCGGGCGGGGCCTTGAGAAGGGCCTTGGGGCGGGCGGTCTTGGTCGCTGCCGGATCTGCGCAAGCTCAGGCCTCCATGGCCGCGAGGGGGCGGGACGAAGCGAGGGCCGGCACCCGGCCGGCGAGGCTGTTGGGGCCGACCTCGGTGATGGTCACCGCAAGAAGGTCGCCGATGGCGGCGGGCGGGTTCGTCACCACCACGCTCTGGAGATAGGGCGAGCGGCCGATCATCTGGCCCTCATGGCGCCCGCTCTTCTCCAGCAGGATCTCCAGGGTCCTGCCCTTCAACGAGGTATCGAACGCCACCTTGGACGCCTCCAGCAGTTTCTGGAGCGCGGCGAGGCGCGCGGACTTCACGTCCTCCGGTGCTTGGCTACCGTGTCCCGCCGCCGGCGTGCCGGGCCGGGGGGAGTATTTGAAGGCGTAGGCGCCGGCGAATCCCACCTCGCGGACAAGGTCCAGGGTGGCCTCGAAATCGGCGTCGGTCTCGCCCGGAAAGCCGACGATGAAGTCGGACGAGAGCGCCAGATCCGGCCGCACGGCGCGCAAGTCCCGCACCAGATCCAGGTAAGTCCCCCGAGAATGGCCCCGGTTCATCAATTCTAGCACTTTGTCCGATCCCGACTGCACGGGCAGGTGCAGGTAGGGCATCAATTGGGGCAGATCGCGATGGGCGGCGATCAGGTCCGCGCCCATGTCGCGCGGATGGGAGGTGGTATAGCGCAACCGCGCGAGCCCCTCGATCCGGGCGAGGGCCTCCATCAGCCGGGCGAGGCTCCAGGGGCGGCCGTCCGGGCCGTCGCCGTGGTAGGCGTTCACGTTCTGGCCGATGAGGATGAGCTCGCGCACGCCCTGGCCGACGAGCCGCTCCGCCTCGGCGAGGATCTTCGCCGCCGGGCGGGAGACCTCGGCGCCGCGGGTATAGGGCACGACGCAGAAGGTGCAGAACTTGTCGCAGCCTTCCTGCACGGTGAGGAAGGCGGCCGGGCCGCGGGCGCGGGTGGCGGCGCGGGAGGGGGCGGCGAGGTGGTCGAACTTGTCCTCGACCGGAAACTCGGTGTCCACCACCCGCGCGCCGGTGCCGGCGGCGCGCAGCAGCTCGGGCAGGCGATGGTAGCTCTGCGGGCCGACCACGAGGTCCACCACCGGGGCGCGGCGCATGATCTCGGCGCCCTCGGCCTGGGCGACGCAGCCGGCGACCGCGATCATCGTGTCCGAGCCCGCCTCCTGCTTGGCCTTCCTGAGGCGGCCGAGCTCGGAATAGACCTTCTCGGCGGCCTTCTCGCGGATATGGCAGGTGTTGAGGATGACGAGGTCGGCGTCGGCCGGGTCCTGCGTCTCGGTAAAGCCCTCGCGCGCCAGGGTGTCCGCCATACGCTGGGAATCGTAGACGTTCATCTGGCAACCGAAGGACTTCACATAGAGCTTGCGGGGCTGCTGCATCGTGCCGTGTCTGCCGTGGTCATTCTCGCGCCTGGGCGCGACGCAATCATGACGCCGGCTCCCGTCGCTCTCCCTCGTGGTTCGAAGGGGGTATGTTTAGAGGCAAACGGGGGGTTTGGGAATGGTGGGGGTGGCGCATCAGGCGCCGGCACACGACGCAGACCTCACGGCTGTCTCAGCCGGCGGCCCCGGGCCTGGAGATGCCATGCCGTGAAAACAAAGCGGCGGGCCTAATTGGAAATCGTGCGCCCGCGATGCATCACCAGCGCCGAACCCTCTCCCGCTTGCGGGGGAGGGCAGGGTGGGGGAATTCCTGCGCGTCGCGCCGAATCCGGTGAAGTCCCAGCCGCGCTTGCCTCCTCCCCGCTCCCTCCCCCGCACGCGGGAGAGGGAGCGGGGTTTGGGCTACATTCAATGCGCCTGATGGCGTGGCGATCATGATGACGGCTCCCGCCGCTCTCCCTCGTGGTTCAGGAGGGGATATGATTAATAGCAAACGGGCGGTTGGGAATGACGGGGGTTGGGGAAGGGGAGAAGGGCCGAATCTGACCCATAGCTGCCCGTCGACAGCCCTTGTTGGGACGTCCGCTTCGGGGTGGCAAGAAGACTGATAGCTTCTGGGCGCCCAAGCTTAAAAAGCTGCCATTCAATTGGTCGTCGATTCCTAGCAGGAATGCTCCTTCATACCAGTCACTCATGACTAGATGCTGAAAATTCGCGAAGGCTGGGGGGCTGAGGACCATTGGAGAATACAAAGCAATGAATAACGACAGCGAAGATCCTCGATCTCTCGCGGTCGTTGCAGGCGACAGTATCATATACTACATCGCCACCAGGCGACCGATCAGAGAATATCTGAATGGGTATCTGGTTTGTGGTGCAGAAAGTTGCCCCGTACACCAATCAAGCGTGTCAATTGGTCGTCAGATCTTAGAGTTTTTCAACGAATTCATTAAGGTGTTCCAAGGACTCTTTGTAGTTGGACTTCGGCATATTCACTACTGTGTCGTCAGGCATGGTATAGGTGGTGTGAAGGGGCAATTTGTGAAGAGGGATGCCTAGGCTAGACGATACTTTACCCGACGTGTGAAAGTCCTTAACGTTCGACATAAAGATCTCCTCCCATTGCTTATTGGTCGTCGGTTCGACCGATAGATGGGCGAATACGCTTGGATCCGCCTGATACTGTTTCCAGGCGAAGTCAGAGATTTCGTTTTTAATGGACGCATATGCGGTCGCTACACCGACATTGGTGGTGAAATTATTGAACGGCAATTCGAAGATGCGCGGCAGAGGCAGCTTGAAGTTCTGAACCTGCTTATTGAAAGTCAGCACCTTGTCAGCGTAGGTCTTGGCAGCCGACGATGGGTACTTGCCATAGAGGAGCATCATGATACCTTTAATTCCCTCTAGCGAGCTGTAGTCTGCCATCACCGGAATGACGATATGGTCAGCCGAGACTAGCGCCATCTGGGTGTAGACCGAAAAACTCGGATTGCAGTCGATAAAGACGGCCATATCTTCGTAATCCGGCACCCTAGCCAGTTCCGCTTCGCAGAGACGCCGGATCGCCGTCACATACTCCGCCCATGCGTTGACGTTGCCGGGGTTCATCGTGGCAAAGTTCAGCGCCAAAGACAGGGACTCTAGAAATGAATCGCCCGCGATCAGGTAGAGGTTCTTAGCGATTTGGCCATTATGCCTCGACACCTGGGTCATGTAGCTAGAAGGAATGCTGGTGAAACCGGAATTCCCGCTGAGGAGCCAATCCATAAACCCCACGATATTGCGGCGTGTGGCTTGGGATTGCAGCTTCTGGTTCTCGGCATAGCCCTTCTTCCCACCGCCCAAGAAAAACTGAGAGATATTTCCCTGAGGGCAAAGATCGATCACTAAGATGAGTTTTTCTGGATTCCGTTCTGCATAAAGGCTAGCCGCGTTCTGGCAAAGGGTCGTTTTCCCGACCCCACCTTTGTTGTTGTAGAATGCGTAAATATCTGTCGTCACTGAATTCCTCCCTCGGGGTTCTGGACGGTGGCGATTTTGCCGCCTTTTTTGCAATTCTTTACCAACGCTAATTCTTTGGCCCTCGCCAGCTCTTTGGATTATCTTTATCTGGATTCTGCCCTCAGAAGGGCGGATTGGTGTTAGCTCCTAACATCGCCGCGAAGCAAATCGCAACATAGCCCCTGGTCACCCCTCCGCCCTTCCGGGAACAGGGTCCCGATATCAACCAATGTCTAGCTCCGTGGCTTAGGGAATGCCGCCGGCTCCTTCAGATTGTTCCCGGCGCTTCGGCACTAGGCCATTCTGGATTAACGGGTAAGATGGCATGACTATGAAATTCAAGCATAGAGCGTGCTTATGCGGCGCACAACTACATTTGAGATGGCCTTGTCTGTTCACAATCACATGGTGCCAAAAAGCGGACAGTCTGGAAACGGCCCGACTCGGCCGTTGGTCGCATCCACAGCGAACGGCAGGTTCCGGGCATCGACGGAAGAACCGTAGACGGCGACAATGGGATCGTAAGTCGTCGTCTAGATCAGCCTGCTGTCGATGGAAGCTATTCGACCCTCGGCCTCCACACTCACGAGCGGACAATCTGGATCCATACCTGAAAATCATGCACGCACTTGGCGATGTCTCTTTCTGGAACAGAAATACTCTACCCTAGCCGCCCCAACGCCCACCCCGCCGCATCCCTTACCACCTCCGCCTCATCCTCCAGCCGCGCCTCCACCACCCCCCGCAGGCTCCCATCCCCCGAGTTCCCGATGGCGATCAGCACGTTCCGCACGAACCGGTCGCGCCCCACGCGCTTGATGGCGCTCTTGGGAAACCGCGCCCGGAACGCCGCGTCGTCCAGCGTCACCAGCGCGGCGAGGTCCGGCGCGTCGTTCTCGGCGCGGGCGGCGAGCTTCGCCTCGCGGCCCGCCACGGCGAACTTGTTCCAGGGGCAGGCGGCGAGGCAATCGTCGCAGCCATAGATGCGGTTGCCCATGAGGGGGCGCAGCTCCAGCGGAATGGGTCCCTTGTGCTCGATGGTGAGGTAGGAGATGCAGCGCCGCGCGTCGATCACATAAGGCGCCGGGAAGGCGGCCGTCGGGCAGGCCTCAACGCACGCGCGGCACGAGCCGCAATGGTCGCGCTCGACGCCCGTCGGGGCAAGCTCCAGCGTCGTGGCGATGGCGCCGAGGAACAGCCAGGAGCCGAGATCGCGCGAGACGAGGTTGGTGTGCTTGCCCTGCCAGCCGAGGCCCGCCGCTGCCGCCAGCGGCTTCTCCATCAGCGGGGCGGTGTCCACGAACACCTTCACGTCGGCGCTGACGCCGCGCGCCGACGCCTCGGCGAGCAGCGCGCGGGCGATGCGCTTCAGCCGGGGCTTGATGACCTCGTGATAGTCCTCCGCCCGCGCATAGACCGAGATGGCGCCCTTGGTGCGCTGCGCCAGCACGGCGCGCGGGTCCTCCGCCGGGCCGTAGTTCAGCCCCAGCATGATGAGCGCGCGCACCTGCGGCCACAGCGTGCGCGGATCGGCCCGGCGCTCCAGCGTGTCGGCCATCCAGCCCATGTCGCCGTGCGCGCCCTCGGCTACCCAGGCCTTCAGGTGCGCGCTGGCCTCGCCGAGGGCATCCGGGGCGGCGATGCCGAACGCGTCGAAGCCCTCCTCGGCGGAGAGGCGGCGGGCGATCTCCTCCAGGGGGGCAGGGTTCAGAAGTCCAGGTCCGCGTAGGTCTTGGAGGGCGGCATGCCGGGGATGCTCTCCGCCAGGAGCTGGCGGAAGGTGGGGCGGGACTTCACCCGCGCATACCAGTCCCGTGCGTTCTCGTCCTCGTCCCACGGCACGTCGCCCAGATAGTCGGCCACCGAGAGATGCGCGGCGGCGGCAAGGTCGGCCTGGCTGAAGCGCTCCCCGGCGAGCCAGTTGCGCGCCTTGGAAAGCCAGCCGATATATTTCAGATGATAGCGCAGATTGGCGCGCGCCATGCGCAAGGCGGTGGCGTCCGGCGGCCCGCCGCCCTGCTCGCGGTTCATGTAGCGCTTGTAGATGCGCTCGCGCACCAGGGGCTCGGTGCATTCCACGAACATCTTCTCGTGGAACCAGGAGGTGAGGCGGCGCACCTCCACCCGGCCCAGCGGGTCCTCGGGCAGAAGGCGGCGTTCGGCGAGCGCGAGGCCGCGCGTCTCGTCGAGATACTCGGCGATGATGGCGGCGCCCGGCACAGAGGGCGCCTGCGCCTCCGCGATCACCGGCGTGTCGCCGGCCGGGTTCAGCGCCAGCAGGCCCGGGCGGCGCTCCCACACCCGCTCCTCCACCAGCTCCGGCTCCAGCCCGTATTCGGCGAGCAGCAGGCGGACGAAGCGCGAATGGGGGCAGAAGGGATGATGGTGCAGCTGCATGGGGGAAGGCGGCTCTCGGAAGCGGGGTCGGCGGACCGGCGGGAAAACCTTAAGCGGCGAATCTTTCCGTTTGGTTCCGCGCGGGGGGACGGGGCGCGATGCGCCGGCCGGAAGGGGCGCACCGTGCCACAGCGGCGGGGAAAGATTGTGGCCCGAGCGCCACAGGCGGCCACAAAGCGGGCCTGACGCAAGGTTCGCTTCCGGGCCGCGCCCGCGCCTCGCATTGCGCCCCGCAGGGCGAGCGGCGAGGATGGCGCGCCGCTCGCGCCTTAACCCTCCGGAAGCAAAAATGACCCTCGGCGACATGCTCGAAGCCCTCGTCCTCGGCCTCCTGGAGGGGCTCACCGAGTTCATCCCGGTCTCGTCCACCGCGCACATCCTGCTCGCCGGGCACTTCCTGGGCTTCGAGAGCACCGGGCGCACCTTCGAGGTGCTGATCCAGCTCGGCGCGGTGCTCGCCATCCTGACCGTCTATTTCCACCGCTTCCTGAACGTCGCCAAGGCGCTGCCCACCAATCCGGCGGCCCGGCGCTTCGTCATCGGCATCCTCATCGCCTTCCTGCCGGCGGCGGTGATCGGCGCGTTCGCCCACGGCTTCATCAAGAGCGTGCTGTTCGAGAGCCCGGGCCTGATCTGCGCCATGCTGATCCTCGGCGGCATCGTGCTCCTGTTCGTGGATCGCATCGTGCCGGAGCCGCGCTACGACAACGCCATGGCGCTGCCGCCGATGACCGCGCTGAAGATCGGCTTCTGCCAGTGCCTCGCCATGATCCCCGGCGTGTCGCGTTCGGGCTCCACCATCGTCGGCGCCATGCTGTTCGGGGTGGACAAGAGGGCGGCGGCGGAATTCTCGTTCTTCCTCGCTTTGCCCACCATGTTCGGCGCCTTCGCCTACGACCTCTACAAGAACCGCAACGCGCTCTCGGTGGATGACGGGCTGCTGATCGTCATCGGCTTCATCGCCGCCTTCTGCGCGGCGGTGCTGGTGGTGCGCACGCTGCTGGAGTTCGTGGCGCGGCACGGCTACGCGCCGTTCGGCTGGTGGCGCATCTTCGTCGGCACCGCCGGGCTGATCGGCCTCTATCTGGTGCGCTGAGGGGCCGCCGTTCAGAAGTCGGTGGCGATGCCGCCCACCTCCCAGTCGCCGTAGCGCACCGGCTCCGGGCCGTTGCGGCCATTCAGTTCCTTCGGGCGGTCGCTCGCCGCCGCGTCGATCGCGGCGCGGCGCGCCTGCGCCTCCGCGAGGGCGCGCTTCGCCGCCTCGCTGAGCACCTTGCCGGGGGCGCCGCCGGGGGCCGCGGGCGGGGTAGATGTTTCGTCGGCCATGGGTCCTGACATGGGTCCTGGTCCTCGATCGCGGCGGGGCGCCGTCCTTGCGGCACGGGGGGAAGCGTGCTAGCGGACGCCCGCCTTTCGAGGCCCACCTTACCAGAGCTTCCAACCTTATGGAGACGCGCATGGCGACGCAGAATGGCGGCCCCACCGAGAACAAGGCGCCGTCGCTGAACGTGCTGGCGCAGTTCGTCAAGGACTTCTCGTTCGAGAACCCCCACGCTCCGCGCTCGCTGATGGCGCCGCAGAGCCAGCCGGACGTGAACATCCAGATCAACGTCAACGCCAAGCCCGGCGCCAATGGCGAGTTCGAGGTGGAGCTGAAGATCGAGGGCGGCGCCAAGGTGGAGGGCAACACCCTGTTCGCCTTCGACCTCAGCTATGGCGGCATCTTCCGCATCCTCAACATCCCCGAGCAGAGCCTGCAGCCGGTGGTGCTGATCGAGTGCCCGCGCCTGCTGTTCCCGTTCGCGCGGCAGATCATCGCGGACGCGGTGCGCAACGGCGGCTTCCCGCCTCTGATGATCGACCCGGTCGACTTCGCCGCGCTCTACCAGCAGCGCATGAACGCCGAGATGCAGCGCCAGGGCGCCGTCGGCCAGGCCTGAGCCTGCTTCCTCAGCCAAGGCGGCGGGAGAGGGTCGAAGTCGGCAACAGCCGACTTCGAGGGGAGAGGGATGGGGCGGGGGGCCGCCGGCCGATCCGCATCGCGGCGCCTGCATCCCCTGCCGCCCAACCCCTCACCCTGCCCTCTCCCCCGCGGGGAGGGGGTTCCGTGCCCCCGGAGCATGAACGGCCCACGGACGGCTCGCGGGCAGGCCGCAGTTTGACCGCGCCCGCCCGTGTGCTACTTCTCCGCCAACACCGGACGCATGGCGCAGGGGCAGGTGAGCCCCGCGCACTGCAACGACAAGCGGGCAACCGCCGCGGCGTCTTGATCGGGTTCATCCCCCCTGTCCAAGGCGAAGCCATGGGTCCGCGCGTCGACACTCCCTCCCCTCCCGGATCTTCCCGCCCGTTCTGCGCGGTCGCGCGCACGGTCGCGCCATGAGCGCGGAAGCGGTCCATCGCGACGTGCTGTGCCCGTTCTGCGGGCTGGGCTGCGACGACCTGGAGGTGGCGGTCTCGGGCCGCGCGGTGCGCGCGGTGCGCGCCTGCGGCGATGCCGCCCGCCTCTTGGAGCGCAGCGGCGAGCCGCCGCCCCCCTGCCGGGTGGACGGACGCCCGGCACCCTTCGAGGCGGCGGTGGCCGCCGCCGCCGGCCTCCTCGCCTCCCGCCGCGCCATCGCGATCGCCGGCCTCGGCGCCGACATGGAGGGCCTCGGCCGGCTCTACGACCTCGCGATGACCGCGGGCGCGAGCCTCGACCACGCCGCCTCGGGCGGCCTGTTCGCCAATCTCGACCGCCTCGCCCGCAAGGGCTGGGTCGCCGCGACGCTCGCCGAGGTGCGGAACCGCTGCGACCTGCTGGTGGTGCTCGGCCCCGATCCAAGCGCCGCCTTCGCCCGCTTCTTCGAGCGCGCGCTTCCCGCCCCCGCTCTGGCGGCGGGAGACGCGGCGGCGCCCATGTTCGTGGACCGCACCGTGCGCCGGCGCGTCTGCGTGCTCGGCGGGCCGCTCAGCGCCGGCGGGCGCCGGGCGCTCGCGCCGCACGACGTGGCCGAGGTGCCGCTCGATGCCGCCGCGCTGCCTGCGGTCGCGGCGGCGCTGGCGACCGCCCTGAAGGGCGGCGACCTTGCCGGCGCCGGCCTGCCGCCGGAGATCGCCGCCACCGTGTCCGAGCTCGCCGGCGTGCTGGCGAAGTCGCGCTATGCGGTGTTCGCCTGGGATGCGGCCCGCCTGCCGGCGGCCGATGCGGCGCGCGTGGCCGAGGCCGCCGCCGAGGCGGTGGCGGCGCTCAGCCGCACCACCCGCGCCGCCGTCTTCCCGCTCGGCGGGCGCGACAATGTGGTGGGCGCGCACCAGCTCGCCTTGTGGCGCTTCGGCTGGCCGCTGCGCACGGCGGTGGGGCCGGGCGGCGCGCGCCATGCGCCGGACCTCTACGAGACCCGCGCCGCGCTCGCCGATGCCGACCTGCTGCTGTTCGCCAGCGCGCTGCGTCCCGATGCGCCGCCGGCCTTCGCGCGCGGCCCGGTGATCGCGCTCGGCCATGCGCAGACCGTGTTCCCGCGCGAGCCGGACGTGTTCATTCCCGTGGGCACGCCCGGCGTCGACCATGCGGGCCACGTGTTCCGCATGGACCAGGTGGTGTGCCTGCCGCTCGCCGCCTTGCGGCCGGCGGCGCTGCCGAGCCTCGCCGAGGCGGCGGGGGCGATCCTCGCGGCGCTGGAGGCGCGGCCATGAGCCGGCGCATCCGGATCACAAGCGGGCGCATCTACGACCCCGCCAATGGCGTCGCCGATGCGGTGCGCGACCTGCTCATCGCCGACGGCTGCATTGTCGCGGACGCGCCGCCGTCCGCGCACGAGACCCGCATCGATGCGGCCGGCGCGGTGGTGATGGCGGGCGGCATCGACCTGCACAGCCACATCGCCGGCGGCAAGGTGAACCTCGCGCGCCTGCTGATGAGCGAGGACCGCGCCGCCTTCCCGGAGCCGGAGGGCGCGTTCTGCGGCTGCGGCGGCGGGCGCGCCGCGCCCACCACCCACGAGACCGGCTGCCGCTATTCCCAGATGGGCTACACCGCCGTGTTCGAGCCGGCGGTGGTGGGCGCCAATGCGCGCCACGCGCACCTGGAGATGGCCGACATCCCCAATATCGACACCGGCGGCTTCCTGGTGCTCGGCAATGACGACTTCCTGCTGCGCCTGATCGCCGAGGGCGAGGGACAGCAGGCGGTGAACGACTATGTGGCGTGGATGCTCAAGGCCACCCAGTGCTGCGCGGTGAAGATCGTCAATCCCGGCGGCATCTCGGCGTTCAAGTTCAACGCCCGCGCGCTCGATCTCGACGAGGCCGGCCCGTTCTACGGCCTCACCCCGCGCCGCATCCTCACGACCCTCCAGCGGGCGGTGACGGAACTAGGCGTGCCGCACCCGATCCACCTGCATGGCTGCAATCTCGGTGTGCCGGGCAACGTGGCGACCACGCTCGCCACCATCGGCGCCACCGAGGGCTTCCCGCTCCACCTCACCCACGTCCAGTTCCATGCCTATGGCATCGAGGGCGACCGGCGCTTCTCCTCCGGCGCGGCGGAGATCGCCGCCGCCGTGAACGCGAGCCCGCACATCTCGGTGGACGTGGGCCAGATCATGTTCGGCCAGACCGTGACCGCCTCGGCGGACCTCATGTCGCAATACCGCAACCACCGCCTCGCCAGCCCGAACAAGTGGATCGGCATGGACATCGAGTGCGACGCGGCGTGCGGCGTGGTGCCGTTCCAGTATCGCGACCAGTCGTTCGTGAACGCGCTGCAATGGGCCATCGGCCTGGAGCTGTTCCTGCTGATCGAGGACCCGTGGCGGGTGTACCTCACCACGGACCATCCCAATGGCGGTCCCTTCACTTCCTATCCGCATCTGATCCGGCTGCTGATGGACAAGGATTTCCGCGACCATCATCTCGGCCGCATCCATCCCGCGGCGCGCGCCCATACCCGCCTTTCCGAGATCCGGCGCGAATACACGCTGGAGGAGATCGCCGTGGTCACCCGCGCCGCCCCGGCCCGCACGCTCGGCCTGAAGGACCGCGGCCATCTCGGGCCCGGCGCGCGGGCGGACGTGGTGCTCTATGCCGATCAGGCCGACCGGGAGGCCATGTTCGCGGCGCCGCGCCTGGTGCTGAAGGACGGCGCCGAGGTGGTGCGCGACGGCGCCATCACCGCGCTTGCGCGCGGGCGGACCTATGCGGTCCACGCGGCCTATGACGGCGCCATGGACAGGCGCCTCGACCAGTGGTTCGACGCCGCCATCGGCCTCAAGGCGAAGCATTTCCGCATCGCCGACGGCGAGATCCGGGGCGGCGAGGGACCGGAGCTGGTGGAGCTTCAGCCATGAGCGGCGCCCCCGATCTCGTCCTCAACGGCGTCTGCGTGCGCGACGGCTTCGCCGAGGCCTTCCCCATGGCGGCGACGCGGCTTCTCGTCACCGCCGACACGGCGCGCTGGGCGCTCACCGCCGCGCGCAGCATGACGGGCTTCGCGACGTCGGTGATCGGCTGCGGCTGCGAAGCGGCGATCGAGCGGGAGCTCGCCCCCGCCGAGACGCCGGACGGGCGTCCGGGCGTCGCCGTGCTCGTCTTCGCCATGTCGCTGAAGGATCTGAAGAAAGTGGTGCCGCTCAGGGTCGGGCAGAGCGTGCTCACCTGCCCCACCACGGCCTGCTATGCCGGCATCGAAAGCGGGCCGTCGATCCCGCTCGGCCGGGCGCTGCGCTATTTCGGCGACGGCCATCAGGTGTCGAAGCGCCTCGCCGGCAAGCGCATCTGGCGCATCCCGGTGATGGAGGGCGAGTTCGTCTGCGACGAGACGACCGGCGCGGTTCCGGCGGCGGTGGGCGGCGGCAACTTCCTGATCCTCGCCCGCTCCCGCGCCGCCGCGCTCGCCGGCGCCGAGGCGGCGGTGGAGGCAATGGCGCAGGTGCACGGCGCGGTGATGCCGTTTCCCGGCGGCGTGGTGCGCTCCGGCTCGAAGGTGGGCAGCAAGTATCCCGGCCTCATCGCCTCCACCAACGGCGCCTATTGCCCGACGCTGCGCGCGGTGACGCCGACCGCCTTGCCGCCGGAGGCGGAGAGCGTGCTGGAGATCGTCGTCGACGGGCTGTCGGAAGCCGCGGTCGCCGCCAGCATGCGCGCCGGCATCGCGGCGGTGTGCGATCTCGGCGCCGAGGCGGGCATCCTCGCCGTCGACGCCGGCAATTACGGCGGCACGCTCGGCCCGTTCCACTTCCATCTGCACGCCATCATGGGGGGCGCGCCATGAGCGGGCTGCGCCTCGTTTTGAAGGCGCCGCTTGAGGCGCGGCTCGACTGCACCGGGCTCTTGCCGGCGGCGCTGTCCGGGCTCAGCGAGGCGGCGGCGGAGCGGCGCGTCCTGCCCTACGGCACAAGCCGGGCGGCGCTGGGCGACCTGTTCACGGTGACGCGCGGCGCCTCGGCGGCGCTGGTGATCTCGGGCGATGCGCGGCTCGATTTCGTCGGCGCCGGCCTCGGCGCGGGCGAAATCCTGGTGGACGGCCCCATCGGCGCCGGCGGCGGGTGGGGGATGACCGGCGGACGGCTGGTGGTGCGCGGCGCGGCGGGGGACGACCTCGCCGCGGGCCTGGCGGGCGGGCGCATCGAGGTGTCCGGCGCCGCAGGCGCGCGGCTCGGCGGCCCCCTTCCGGGCGCGCGCACGGGTATGCGCGACGGCCTGGTGAAGGTCGGCGGCGGCACCGGGCCACTCGCCGGCGTGCGCCAGCGCGGCGGGCTCATCCTCATCGCCGGCGATGCCGGCGAGCGGGCGGCGGAAGGCATGATCGCGGGCACGCTGGCGGTGGCAGGCGGCATCGGCCCGCGCGCCGGGCGCGGCATGCGGCGCGGCTCGCTGCTGCTGGGCCGGGCGCCGGACCTCGTGCCGGACGGTTTCGCGTCCTGCGGCGCGGCGGATTTCGTGATGCTGCTGCTCATCGCCCGGCGCGTGCCGGAGCTCGCCGCTGCGTTCGGCGGTGGCCTCTCCGGCCGGGCCGAGCGCCTGGTGGGCGACCGGCTTTCCGGCGGCGAAGGCGAGATTCTGGTTCTCAGCTGAGCGCGCGGCCGAGCCGCGCCACCGCCACCGCCGGAGCGCAATCGGCGGCCGCGCCGGCAAGGTCGGTGCCCTCCGCCAGCAGCGTCCCGATATCGCGGTAGGGCCGTCCCGCGCGCACCGCGAGGCGCGCCATCAGGCCGCGCCCCACGCCCGCGCCCACCAGCGGCGCGTCCTCCGGCAGGCCGGCGGCGGCCAGCACCCGCCCGAGCCCGCGCATCAGGAGCCCGAACTGCGCCTCGCTGGCGGCGGCGGCGAGCACGCCCGCCTCGTCGAGGCCGCCAGGGCCGAGGTCGCGCCCCACCATGCGCAGCAGGCGGCGCGCGCTCGCCTCTTCGGTCTTCTCTCCGCCGTCCGCCGCGGGGTGCAGGTCCGCGCACTCGGGCAGTTCGCCGATGAGGCGGTAGATGTCGGCGGTGGTGGCGAAATGCTCCGCCATCAGCGGCACCCAGGTGCCCCGGAACGGCAAGGCCGGGGCGAGCGCCATCACCGGCGTGCGGGCGATGCCGCTATAGACCAGCTCCCCCGCCACCAGCCGGTCGGCATCCGCATAGGCCACGGCCCGCACCGCGCCGTCCGCGAACGGCACGAAATCGGTGGTGGTGGAGCCCATGTCGGCGAGGAGGCCCGCCGGCAAAAGCTGCGCCAAGGCGCTGGCCGTGGCGTGCCAGTTGGCCGAGGCGATGTCGCCTGCATGAGCGGCGAGCGCGTCCGCGCCGACGAAGCCCGCCGGCCCGGCATAGAATTGCGTCTGCGCGCCGAGCCGTTCGGCGAGCGCCTGCCCCAAAGCGGCGACGCCGGTCGCCCGGTCGGGCCACAGGTCCACCAGTTCACCCGTCATGGTGACGAAAGAGGTCCCCTGAGACGGCGCCTGCGGTGCCGGCGGCAGGCCATCGAGCGCCTGGTCCAGCCGACCCAGCCCCTGCCACAGCGCGCACGGGGCGATGGCGACGGAAGCGAGCCGCCCGTCGGTGCCGAGCACGGCGCGCTTCAGGTGGGCGCCGCCCACGTCCCAGCCGATGACGGGTCTCATCTCAGTGCGATCTCCACTTGTGTCGCCGGTGGCAGATGGGGCAGAGCCGGCGGCGTGCCGGCGCGGATCAGCTCCGGCAGGAAGGCGGCGGGGTTCACCCCGAGCGCGGCATGAAGCCCGGCATAGGCGGTGGTGACGCGCGGGTTCACCTCCACCACCACCGGACCGGCCGGCGTCAGCACGATGTCGATGCCGATGATGCCGGCAAGGCCGGGAAAGGCCGCCGCCACGTCCTGCGCGAGCCGCGCCAGCGCGCCGTCCGGATCGGGAAGGCCGCCGACCGTGAGGCCGGTGAGGCTGAGCGCGCCGTCCGCCACCGCCACGTGCTGGCGGTTGGCCGCGAGCAGCCGCGCGCCGTCGGGCCGCACCAGCACCGAGAGGCTCGCCGGGATGCCCGCCACATAAGGCTGCACGATCAGGCCGGGCGCCGCCGGCGGCCGGGACCCCGCCGGCCACAGGCGGGTGTTCTCGCAGCCCGCCCCGTCGTCCGGCTTGGTGAGGCGCGGCCAGGGAAGATCATCCGGCGCCGCAGCGGCGGCAAAGGTCGGAATGTGCGGCAGGCCGGCGACGGCGAGGCGGCGGGCGGTCGCGCTCTTGCTGGAGCAGGTTTCCACCGCCTCGACGTCGCTGGCGATCAGCCGCGCGCCGCCGCGCCCCAGCCGGCGGATCATGGCGGCGAGCAGCCCGCCGGTCTCCGGCGCCACCGGCCAGACCACGTCCGCCTGCGCGGCCAGCGTGCTCCAGATCGCCCAGGGGTCGGCGCCCTCCGGCACCGGGATCGCGGCGTCGCTGGGCGCGGGCAGCCGGTCGTCATGGGCGGTGAGAACCTCCCGCACGCCGGGCAGCAGCGCGAGGTCGGCGCAGATGGCGTCGCGCATGCGCATGCCCTCCGGCACCAGGGTCTCGGGCAAAGGCGCGTCCCTCAGGCCGCCCGCCGTCACGAACTCACAGACGAAGACGCGCACAGCGGGCTTCCTTCGGGCGGGAGGGGGCGGGCGGCGGCGAGCCGCGCCGCGAGCGGTTCGGCCATGTCGCGGCCGGTGGCCTCATAGAGGCCCTTCCAGGCGGGCATGGAATTCACCTCCAGAACATAAAGCCGCCCGTCCTTGTCGGCGATGATGTCCACCCCCGCATGGTCGGCGCCCACCGCCGCCGCCGCCCTCACGGCGAGCGCCGCGAGCGGGCCCTCGGCCGCGACCGCTTCGCCGACGGCGCCCTGATGGATGTTGGTGATCCAGCCGGTGCCCCGCCGCACCATGGCCGCCTCCGCGCGCCCGCCCACCACGAACACGCGGAAGTCCTCCGGCGCGGCGGCGGCGACGAAGTCCTGGAGATAATAGACCGACCCCACCGTTTCCGGCTCCGGCAAGGGCGCGCCGGGAGAGAGGCGCGCGAGGCCGCGGCCCTGGGCGCCGAACAGCGGCTTCAGCACCGTGTCGGCGGGCGCCGCATCCACCCGCATCTGCGCCGCGACACGATCCTCCAGCACCACGGTGCGCGGGGTGGGCAGGCCGGCGCGGGCCAAAAGGAAGGTGGTGGCGCTCTTGTCGACGCAGCGCTCGATGGCGCGCGCGTCGTTCATCACCGGAACGCCGAGCGCCGACAGAGCGTGCAGCAGGCCGAGCCGCGCCGTCACCTGCTCGAAGCTGCCCGCCGGCACCGAGCGCACGAAGCAGGCGGCGGGCAGAAGGTCGCCGAAGCCCGGCAGCAGCAGGCCGTGGGCGGTCTCGCCGACGGCGAAGCCGCACGCCTTCAGGGAGAGGAGGCGCCCGCGGCAGCCGTGCCGCTTCAGCGCCGCCAGGAGCCCGCGCACATGCCAGTCGGCGCTTTCCGCGAACACGACGATGCCGGCGTCGCGGCTGCCGGGGCGCGCGCGCGCCATCTCAGCCGCCGAACGAGCGGGCGACGAGGTCCGGCGCGAAGCTCCCGGCCGTGAAGCTCGCACCGTGCTCCAGCGCGCTCACCGTGACGCGCGCCGGGGAGAACAGCAGCGGGTCCACCTGGTAGAAATCGCACCCATAGGCGGCGAACACCTCGGCGAACGGCCGGCCGTGGTCGCGCGAGGTGCCGGAGGGCAGGCGCGCCGAAAGGTCGCGCGCCGCCTCGGCCGGGCCGGACACAAACAGGTGGACGTCGCCGCCATAGAGCACCGCGTCGTTGGTGCGTCCCATGGCGGCGAGGAAGTCCGGGGCCGGCGGCGGCAGCGGCGCGCTGGCGAGCCCGTCGACGATGCGCGCCAGCGGGAAATGCAGCGCATGCGCCTTGTGCAGCGCCACCTCCAGCGTGCGGGCGACGATCTGCACCGTGCCGGCGAGCGAGGCGGTGGGGGTCAGGATCAGCGTCACCGCCTGCGGCGGGACGCCCGAGCGCGCGGCGATCTCGGCCACCACCGCCTCGGGCGGCGTCTGCGCCGTCTCCAGCACCAGCGTCACCGTGTCCGCCTTGTCGGCATAGCCGAGCTCCGCGAACAAAGGCTCGACGCAGGCGACCGCGCGCCCGGGGCCGGAGCCGAGGGCGAAGAAGTCGCCGGCCGCAAGGCTCCAGCCGGCATACTGGCTGGCGAGGCACGCCATCACCGGGTCTTCGCTCGACACCGAGACCAGGGTGGACCAGGGCGAGAAGCGGTCGGACGGCGTCAGCGCGACGCGCCCCCGCCCGCCCATGCAGATCTCGGCGATGCGCCGTCCGGCCTCGATGCCGCCCGGAACGGCGATGCCGGCATCGACGATGCGCGCCCCCAGCGGGCCGCTGGAGACCGCAAGGCGCAGCCGCGCGGCGTCGGCCACCAGGGCCTCCACCAGCGGGCGCACGCTTTCAGCAATGCTGGTGGGGGAGGGCGGGGCTGCGGGCGGGGTGGTCATCGGCCCGCCTCAGGCAAGTTCGCGCGCCAGCGCGAAAATGGTGGGCAGGTCGACGAACAGCGCCGTCCGGGTGTCGAGCAGCCGCCGGAACAGCGCCTGCTGGACCCGGTACTTGAGATCGCCGATGGCGAGCGGGCCGATGCCCGTTCCGGTGCCGCCTGCGAGCGGGGCTCCGTCGTCATGCGCGCCGATGCCGGCGATGCCGGCGGGCGGCACGGCGTTCACGTCCGCGGCCACCAGAACCGTCTCCGCGGCGGCGACCAGGGAGGCAGAGAGGATCTCCACGCCCGCCCGGCCGGCGCTGATCACCACGTCGCTGGCGGCGAGCAGCGCCGCCTTCTCCGCGTCGGTCTCGGCGTTGGCGCAGGCGAGATCCACCCTGAAGCGCTGCTGGAACTCGGCCGCCTTGATCGTCACCGGCGTCAGCCCGCGATGGCTCACCAGCGTCACCTTCGCGCCGGCCTCGGCGGCGATCACCGCGGCGATGGAGCCGACCACGCCGGTGCCGCCGAACACCTTCACCTGCGCGCCCATGAGCGCGCCGGGCCGGCGGCCGGACAATTGCCGTTCCACCTTGGCGATCACGGCGGCGGCGGTGGTGAACGCGCCGGCGGGATCGGGAAACACCGAGATCTCGAACGGCGGGAACAGCGCGGCGCGCGCCGTCTGCGCCATGTCGAAGGCGAGGCTCGCATCGCGTCCGCCGATGAACAGCGCGGTGCGGGCGGCCGCAGCCGGGGGGCGCGAGAACATCATGTCCTGGGTGAGCGCGCGCACCTCGTCGAGCGTCACGTGGGGATAGGGCGCGATCCGCCCATAGCCGGCGTCGAACGCCATGTTCACGTCGAACGGGCTCACCTGCGAGAGCGGCGAGATCATGTGCAGGATGGGCGTCGGGTCCGCCATGGAGGATGCTCCAGTTGGGGGAGGCATCGGCGGGTGGCCGCGCCGCGATCAGGGACCACGGCGCGGCGGTTTCAGCCCCGCGCGCAGGAATGCCGGGCGGCCTGCAGCCGGCGCGAAGAGCGCCGGCCCGGCCACGCGGGACGTCAGGCGGCGAACGGGTGCTTGGCCTTGTCGCGCTCGGCGGTCACGGTCGCCGCGGTGGGCGTGCCGGCGACGGCGCGCTCGATCGAGAGCTTGGTGGCCTCGTAATTGTACTGCTGGATCTTGGCGTCGTCCGCCGCCTCCCAGTGGATGAACACGCCGACGCAGATGAAGATGTCGTCGGCCTCCTCCATGGGGATGGTGCCCTCGGCGACGCAGTCCTGCACCGCCTTGGCGACGCCGTACTGCGCCGGGCCGAACATCTGCACCGCCTGGCGCGCATCCTTGATGGTCACCTTGTTGAACATCACCGTGTTGGGCTTGCACGGCAGGTTCGGGGCGATCACCGCCAGGAGCGAGGTGAAGCCGTCCTTGTTGTTGGTGAGGCTGGTGCAGAAGGCGGTCTCGACCGCGCTGCCGCGCGGGCCGATCAGGAGGTCGATGTGGGCGACCTCGTTGCCGTCGCCCACCAGCGCCTCGCCCACCAGGACCTTGGAAATCTTCGCCATCTTGAGCCTCCCTCGCCGGATCTCAGGGTGACCGCCGCCGCATGGAGGGGACAGCGGTTCCACGCCGCCTATCCTTGTTGCAGCATCCGGCGGGAGGCCGGACCGGTTCGCCAGATAGCGCGGCCGAACCTAGCCGAGCCCCCCGCCGCCAGCAAGCGGCGCGGGGCGCGGCGCCGGGACACGGCGCGAGGATCAAGTGCTGGCCACGGCGGGCGTCACGCCGCGGCCCGTTCGGCGGCCGGGCGCCGCCGCAGCACGGCGTGGGCGAGGGCGGGCGGGACATAGGCCGCCCGCTCCAGCGGGGCGATGTCGCTGCCGGGCGGCACGATCGCGTCGATGCGGTCGAGCAGCGCGTCGTCCAGCATCACGCCGGCGCCGGCGAGATAGGCGTCGAGCTGCTCGGGCGTGCGCGGCCCGATGATCGCCGCCGTCATGGCCGGGTGTGCCACCACGAAGGCGAGCGCCATGTGGGGGAGCGCGATGCCGGCTTCGTCCGCGAGCCGGATCAGCTGCTCCACCGCGTCGAGGCTGGCCTCGTCGGACATCGCCCGAGGGAAGTAGCTGGCGCGCAGCGAGGCCGGCGCCGGGCGGCCCTTGCGGTACTTGCCGGTGAGCATGCCCTTGGCGAGCGGGCTCCAGGCCAGGACGCCCATGCCGAAGCGCTCGCACGCCGGCAGGACGTCGCGCTCGATGGACCGGTTCAGGATCGAATAGGGCGGCTGCTCGGTGCGGAAGCGGGCGAGCGCGCGCCGCTCGGCCACCCACTGCGCCTCGACGATGTCGGCGGCGGGGAAGGTGGAGGCGCCGATGGCGCGCACCTTGCCCTGGCGCATCAGGTCGGTGAGGGCGGACAGCGTCTCCTCCATGTCGGTACCGGGCACCGGGCGGTGGAGCTGGTACAGGTCGATATGGTCGGTCTGGAGCCGGAGCAGGGACTCCTCCACCGCCTGCACGAGCCAGCGCCGCGAGCCGCCGCGCCGGTTGGGGTCGTCGCCCATGGGCAGGACCGCCTTGGTGGCGAGGACGACGGCATTGCGGCGCCCCTTGAGCGCCTTGCCGACGATCTCCTCGGACTCGCCGTTGCTGTAGGCGTCTGCCGTGTCGATGAAGTTGATGCCGGCATCGAGCGCCTTGTGGATCATCCGGACGCATTCGTCGTGGTCGGAATTGGCGAGGCTCCCGAACATCATGGTGCCGAGGCAATAGGGGCTGACCTGGATGCCGGTGCGGCCGAGCGGGCGATGGTGCATGGAGGGGCTTCCCCGTGGCAGGTGCGGCGCGTGCTTGTCGGCGCCGCTCCCGCGCGGTAGGAGTAAAAACGGAACGTGCTCCGTTATAATACGGAACATGTTCCGTTTAGCAAGGGGGCCATCCTGGCCATGGAATCGCACGACCCGGACGCGGCGGCGCCAGGCGGAGCTCCGGCCCGCAGGGGCCAGCGCGCCGATGCGCAGCGCAACCTCGAAACCCTGCTGCGCGCCGCCAAGGAGGTGTTCGCGCAGGCGGGCCTCGACGCGCCCGTGCGCGACATCGCCGCGCGCGCCGGGGTCGGGGTCGGCACCGTGTACCGCCACTTTCCGCGCCGCCCCGACCTGATCGCCGCGGTTTTCCGGCAGGAGATGGATGCCTGCGCCGATGCCGCCGACGCGCTCGCCGCCACCCATCCGCCGTTCGAGGCGCTGGAGCTGTGGATGCAGCGCTTCGTGGACCTCGCCGCCACCAAGTATGGCCTCGCCCGGGCGCTGCATTCCGGCGATCCCGCGTTCGACGGCCTGCCGGAACGGCGGGAGCAGCGCCTGTGGCCCGCCTTCCGCGGCCTGTTCGAGCGCGCCCGCGCGGACGGCGCCATCAAGAGCGACATCGCCGCCGACGACTTCCTCTATGCCGCCGGGCATCTGTGCCTGTCGGTGCAGGACAGCCGCCCCGAGCAGGCGCGGCGCCTGGTGGGCCTCCTGGTCCAGGGGCTGCGCCACGCCTGAGCGCGGCGGCGGGCGCCTCTTGCAGCGGAAAGCTCCGCTTCCCATCCTTATTGCGACGATCCGGCGCAACGCCGGCAACCGGATGCAATGGGGCCGGCCGGATACCGGCTCCTGGAGGAGAAGATGAACCACCTGAAGACGGTGATCATGCTCGCGGGCATGACCGCGCTGTTCATGGGCGTCGGCTACATGATCGGCGGCCAGGGCGGCATGATGATCGCCTTCGTGGTGGCCGCGGGCATGAACGTGTTCAGCTACTGGAACGCGGACAAGATGGTCCTGCGCATGTACGGCGCGCGCGAGGTGGACGACCGCACCGCGCCGCAGCTGGTCGGCATGGTGCGCCAGCTCGCCCACAATGCGGGCCTGCCCATGCCGAAGGTCTACATCATGGACAACCCGCAGCCGAACGCCTTCGCCACCGGCCGCAACCCGCAGAACGCGGCGGTCGCCGCCACCACGGGCCTGCTGGAGATGCTCACCCCCGACGAGGTGGCGGGCGTGATGGCGCACGAATTGGCGCACATCAAGCACTACGACACTCTCACCATGACCCTCACCGCCACCATCGCCGGCGCCATCTCCATGCTGGCGAACTTCGGCATGTTCTTCGGCGGCGGGCACAACCGGGAGGGCGGCAGCCCGTTCGGCGCCATCGGCACCATCGCCATGGTGATCCTCGCCCCGCTCGCCGCCATGGTGGTGCAGATGGCGATCTCCCGCTCGCGCGAATACGAGGCCGACCGGGGCGGCGCCGAGATTTCCGGCAACCCCATGGCGCTCGCCAGCGCCCTCGCCAAGATCTCCGGCGGCGTCCACCAGGTGGAGAATTACGAGGCCGAGGCGAACCCCGCCACCGCGCACATGTTCATCATCAACCCGCTGTCGGGGGCGCGGATGGACAATCTGTTCTCCACCCATCCGGCGGCGGAGAACCGCATCGCCGCGCTCACCGAGCTCGCCCGCCGCATGGGCGGCAGCGTCCGCCCCGCTCCCGCCGGCCCGGCGCCGCGTGCGCCGTGGGGCGGCCAGAGCGGTGGGCAGGGTGGCCCCCGGCGCGGCCCCTGGGGCTGAATGACGTGCCGCTTTCAGGCCGCGGCCGAGAGTGGCACCGCTCAGGCGGCGCCTTCGCCGGCCGCGCGCAAGGCGGAAAGACCCTCGCGATAGGTCGGGTGGGCCAGCACCACGCCGAGCTCGCCCTTCAGCCGGGCGTTGGAGACGCGCTTGTTGTTGGCCCAGAAGCTCAGCGCCATGGGGCTCATGGCCTTGGCCGCCTCGGCGAAGGGCACCACCTCCGGCGCCGGCAGGCCGAGCAGCGCCGCGGCGTGCAGGATGGGATCGCTTGAGGCGGCGGGTTCGTCGTCGGTGACGTTGAGCACGCCCGAGAAGCGCCGTTCCACCACCGCGAGAATGGCGCTGGCGATGTCGTCCACATGGATGCGGTTGAACACCTGGCCCGGCCGCGCGATCGCCCGCGCCTCGCCGGCGCGCACCTGCACCAAAGCGTTGCGGCCGGGGCCGTAGATGCCGGCGAGCCGGAGCGCCGCCACCGGGATGCCGGCGCGCCGGCCGAAATCGAGCCAGGCCGCTTCCGCCTCCAGCCGCCGCACCAGGCGCGGGCTGTCCGGGCGCGGGGCCGTCGCCTCGTCCACCCAGGCGCCGTCATGGTTGCCGTAGACGCCGAGCGTGGTGAGATAGACCACCTGCGACAGGCGCCCGGCCGCGAGCGCCGGCCCGGCGATCCGCAGCACGGGGTCGCCGGTCTCGTCCGGCGGGGCGGAGGCCACGAGCACATCGGCCCGCGCCAGCGCCGCCGCCAGATCGGGCGACAGCGTCTGCCCGTCGAACACGAAGCCCTCCACGCCCGCCGGCATGGCGCGCGCCTTCTCGGGCGTGCGGGCGGTGCCGATCACGCGGGAGAAGGCGCCGGGATGGAGCGCCACCAGATGGCGCGCGCAATAGCCGAAGCCGAGGGCGGCGAGGGTCGTCATGACCCGGTCTTGCCCGAGCGGGAGGCCGCAGGCAAGCGCGCCCCGGCCGCCGCCTTCACCGCCGCTCCCTGAAGAACGCCTTCAGCACTTCCGAGGCCTGCCGCTCGGCGATGCCGCCATAGACTTCGGGGGCGTGGTGGCAGGTCGCCTGCGAGAAGAAGCGCGGGCCGTGCTCCACCCCGCCGCCCTTGGGATCGGCGGCGGCGAAATAGAGCCGGCGGATGCGGGCGAACGAGATCGCCGCCGCGCACATGGCGCACGGCTCCAGCGTCACGTAGAGGTCGCAGTTCAGCAGCCGCTCGGACTTCAGCGCCGTCCCGCCGGCGCGCAGCACCAGGATTTCCGCGTGGGCCGTGGGATCGGACAGCTCGCGGGTGCGGTTGCCGTCGCGGGCGATCACCTGGGAGCCGCGCACCAGCACCGCGCCGACCGGAACCTCGCCCCGCTCCGCGGCGGCGCGCGCCTCGTTGAGCGCCATCTGCATGAAGGTTCCCGACATCCGATCTCCGCAACTGCCGCAAAAGCGCCGCTCGCGGCCGCGCCCGCGCTGTGCTATCGCCCCTCCATGCCCCGCACCACACCGCCCCGCAAGGAAAAGAACCGCGTGCCGCGCGACAAGCGCGCGCTCCCCGCAGCCCCCCAGAAAGACGCCGAGCGCGTCGCCAAGGTCATCGCCCGCGCCGGGCTCGGCTCGCGCCGCGAGATCGAGGACTGGATCACCGAAGGCCGCGTCGCCGTGAACGGCACGGTGCTGGAGAGCCCGGCCTTCACCGTGACCGCCGCCGACGCCATCATGGTGGACGGCGCGCCGCTGCCCGAGCGCGAGCGCACCCGCCTCTTCCTTTACCACAAGCCGCGCGGCGTCGTGACCACCAACCGCGACCCGGAAGGCCGCACGACGCTGTTCGAGATCCTGCCGCAGGGCCTTCCGCGCCTGGTCAGCGTCGGCCGGCTCGACCTCAATTCCGAGGGCCTGCTGCTGCTGACCAATGACGGCGGCCTCGCCCGCGTGCTGGAACTGCCGGAGACCGGCTGGCTGCGCCGCTACCGGGTGCGCGCCAATGGCAGCGTCGACCAGGCGCAGCTCGACGCGCTCATCAAGGGCATCACCGTGGACGGGGTGGAGTACGGCCCGATCGAGGCGACGCTCGACCGCGCCCAGGGCGCCAATGCCTGGCTCACGGTGGCGCTGCGCGAGGGCAAGAACCGCGAGGTGCGCAACGTGCTCGGCGCGCTCGGCCTCACGGTCGGGCGGCTGATCCGCGTCTCCTATGGGCCGTTCCAGCTCGGCGACATCGCCGAGGGCGGCATCGAGGAGGTGAAGACCCGCATCCTGCGCGACCAGATCGGCGCCGAGATCGCCGCCGCCTCCGGGGCCGACTTCGCCGGCCCGATGGTGGAGCGCGAGATCGAACAGGTGCCGGTCCGTCCGCTGCGCCCCGCCGGCAAGCGGCAGGCCGAGCGCGAGGAACAGACCGGCGCCGCCCGCCGTCCCGGCCGAGTCCGGCAGGAGCGCGCCGTCGACGACGCCCCCGCCCCGCGCGGCCGCGATCGCAAGCGGCGCGAGGAGCGCGAACTGGAGAGCGTCGGCACGGTGGCGGACCGCAAGGGCCGTACCGTGACGGTGGAGCGCGTGGTGAAGACCGAGGCCCCGGCCCGTCCCGCCCGCGGCGGCAAAAGCGACGGCGCGCGGCGCGGTCGGCCCGGCGGCAAGGATGGCGGCAGGGACTTCGACCGCCCCGAAGGCCGCTTCGGCGAGAAGCCGCGGCGCGCCGGCCCGGGCCGCTTCGCCCGCGAGGAGGGCACCGAGGGGCGCCGCGAGGGGCCGCGCGGCCGCCCGTCCCGATCGGACGAGCGCGAGGCGCGGCCCGATTTCCGCAAGGGCGGCGCCAGGAGCGGCGAGCGCCCCCGGAGTGGCGAGCGCGGTGAATTTGGCGAGCGCCCCGCCCGCGGCTTCGCCGACCGGCCGCCCCGCGCCCGCCGGGAGGATGCCGGCGGCGAGCGCCCGCAGCGCAGCTATCAGGACCGTCCGCCCCGTGCACGGCGCGAGGATGCCGGCGGCGACCGCCCGCCGCGCGCGCCCCGTTCGGGCGACGGCGACCACCGCATCGGGCGCGCGCCGGGCGGCCCGCGCCGGGACGACTTCGCTGGCGACCGCGCCGAGCGGCCCTCCCGTCCGCCCCGTCCGCGCGGCGAGGAGGAGCGGGGCGGCGCCCGGCCGCAGCGCAGCTATCAGGACCGCCCGCCCCGCGCGCGGCGGGACGATGACGCCGGCGCCCGTCCGCCGCGCGGCGAGCGTCCGTCCTATGGCGACCGGCCGCCCCGGCGCGAGGGTGCCCCCGGCGCCGGCCCGCGCGGTCCGGGCCGCGGCTTCGCCGAACGCTCCGACGGCCGCGAGGATGGTCGCCCGCCCCGGCGCAGCGTCGGCGGCGGCTTCCGCAGCGAAGGCGGCAGAGAAGGCGGCAGGAGCGAGCGTCCCCGCAGCGAAGGCTTCGCCGGCGAGCGGCCGCGCGGCGCCGGGCCGAAAGGTCCGGGAGCCAAGGGGCCGGGCAGCCGCGGTCCCGGCGGCAAGGGCGCCGGGCCGAAGGGATTCAAGGGTGGCCGGCCGTCCGGCGGCCCGAAGTCTGGCCCGAAGTCCGGCCCCCGCAGCGGGCCGCGCGGCAAAAGCTGAGGCGGCGCGGTGCGCATCGTCGGCGGCAGCCTCAAGGGACGGGTGCTGAAGGGGCCGCGCGCCGGCCTCATCCGCCCCACCTCCGACCGGCTGCGCGAGAGCCTGTTCAACGTGCTCGCCCACGCTTATGGCGACCCCTGCGCGGGCGCACAGGTGCTGGACCTGTTCGCCGGGACCGGCGCGCTCGGGCTGGAGGCGCTCTCGCGCGGCGCCCGCTTCTGCCTGTTCGTGGACGACAGCGCCGAGGGGCGCGGCCTGATCCGCGACAATGTGGAGGCGCTCGGCCTCACCGGATCGACGAAGATCTTCCGCCGCGATGCCGGCCGGCTCGGCCCGGCGGGGCCCAATGACGGGCCGTTCGGCCTCGTCTTCTGCGATCCGCCTTATGGCAAGGGCCTCGCCGAGGCCGCGCTGGCGGCGGCGCGCGACGGCTGGCTCACGCCCGACGCCTTGGTGGTGGTGGAGGAGCGCACCGGCGCCTTCGCCGCGCCCGAGGGCTTCCGCGAGCTGGAACGGCGCGCCTATGACGACAGCGAGCTGACCTTCCTGGAGCGCGCCGGGCCGGCCTGACCGGCCGCCGACTGTTGCCCTCGGGCAACGCTCCGGCCCGCAGAAGCGGCCCCACGGCCCTGCCCCAACCCCTGCCCCAACCCCTGCACCCCCTCGCCATGATGACGCCACGAGAGCGCATCAGTGAAGGCCCGTCCGGGGGCACGGGCTTCGATCCCGCCCGGCCGCTCCCAGCGCCGAGCCGATGCCGCGTCCGTTCCCGGCCGCGCGTCGCCCGGCATTGCGGCGCTCAGGCACGACACGGGCGGCGCGACAAGGTTTGAGAAACCATGCGCCGCGGTTTGCGTCTTCCGGCGATCGAATTGCGGCTCGCGCCGCTGCGGAAGGCGCTCCACGGAAGGTTCGCTTAACCGGACGGCGGCTAGATGGAGCCTCCGGTACGCGTGTTGAGAAGGGAGACACCGGAAATGCGTTTCATCGGCTTTGCTCGCGGCTTCCGGTTCGCGGCTCTTTTCGGCTTCGCGCTGGCGCTCGCCGCGTGCGCGAACACGCCGAACCCCAATGCGGCAGGCGGCCAGGCCGGTCCTCCCGGGTCTCCCCAGGAGTTCATCGTCGCGGTGGGCGACCGCGTGTTCTTCGAGAGCGACCAGACCGACCTCACCCCGCAGGCCCGCGCCACCCTCGACCGGCAGGCGCAGTGGCTCCAGCAGTGGAACCGCTACACCTTCGTCATCGAGGGCCATGCGGACGAGCGCGGCACGCGCGAGTACAACATCGCCCTCGGCGCCCGGCGCGCCCAGGCGGTGCGCGACTATCTCGCCTCGCGCGGCATCGACATCGCCCGCATGCGCACCATCTCCTACGGCAAGGAGCGCCCGGTGGCAGTGTGCAACGACATCTCCTGCTGGTCGCAGAACCGCCGCGCCGTCACGGTGCTGAACGCCGGCGGCGCCTCCTGAGGCCCGCCGTCTCCCGCGGGGCGACCCGCGGGAGATTGCCGCCGAACGGCGGAAACCCGTTGCGGGGTCACACTTTGGACGCTATCCCCACGGTAACATGAGGGCTGAGGACGGTTCCCCGTTCCTCCCACGAAACCGAGCGCCCCGTTCTCGATCATGATCCATCGTCTGCCCATGGCCGGCGCTCTGGCCGGCGCCCTCGCCGCGGTCCTGTGCGCCTTTCCGCCCGCCGCCTCTGCCCAGCAGGACGGCGGGCTGTTCGGCAACCTGTTCAAGCCGCCGGGCCAGGTCCAGGAGCATCCCCAGGGCGTCGACGCCACCGAACTGGTGACGCGCATGGAGCGGCTGGAGAACGCGCTGCGCCAGCTCACCGGGCAGGTGGAGCAGCTCCAGTACCGCAACCAGCAGCTCGAAGCCCAGATCCGCCGCCTGGAGGAAGGCGGCGGCGTGCCGCGCCCGCCCGCCGCGACGGGCGCCGCGCCCGCAGCCAAGCCGCCGCTCGCCCCCGCGGCCAACGGCCGGCGCTCCGATGCCTTCGATCCCAATGCGGAGCCGGGCGCCCCCGGCGCGCCGCAGCAGCTCGGCTCGCCGGCGAGCGCCTCCGGCGGTCTGGTGCGTCCGCCCGTCGGCCCGGCCGGAGCCCAGGTCGCCGCGCTGCCCGGCCCCGGCGCCAGCCCGCGCGAGCTGTACGACGCCGGACAGGGCCAGATCCAGCGCCAGGACTATGCCGGCGCGGAGCAGACCTTCCGCCAGATCGCCCAGACCGGCGGCAACGACCGCGTCGTCCCCGACGCCACCTTCATGCTGGGCGAGAGCCTGTTCCTGCAGAAGAACTACAAGGACGCCGCCAACTCGTTCCTCGACGTGACGGTGAAGTATCCCAACTCGCTGCGCGCCCCGGAGGCGCTGCTGCGGGTCGGGCAGTCGCTCGCCATCCTCGGCGAGAAGGAGGCCGCCTGCGCCACCCTGTCCGAGGTGGAGCGCAAGTATCCCCGCGCGCAGGCCCCGGTGCGCCAGGCGGTGGAGCGGGAGCAGAAGCGTGTCGGCTGCTGACGGCGACCCCTCCTTACGAGGGCTGCGCGGCGCGCGTGCCGAACCGGTCGGCGACCATGAGCTTGAGGGCCTGTTTGCCCCCTTCCTCGACCATCCCGGCGTCCTGATCGCCGTTTCCGGCGGGCCGGACTCCACCGCGCTCGCCGTGCTCGCCGCCCGCTGGCGCAAGGCGCGCGGTCACGGCCCCATGCTGGGCATCCTCACCGTCGACCATGGGCTGCGGCCGGGCTCGAACCGCGAGGCGGAGGCGGTCGGCGCGCTGGCGGATGCCATCGGCCTCTCCCACGCCACGCTGGTCTGGCGCGGCGCCAAGCCCACGACCGGCGTCCAGGAGGCCGCGCGGACGGCCCGCTACCGGCTTCTGATCTCCCAGGCGAAGGCGCGCGGATGCGGCGCGATCGCCCTCGGCCATACCCTCGACGACCAGGCGGAGACGGTGCTGTTCCGCCTGTCCCGCGGGTCCGGCCTCACCGGCCTGTCCGCCATGCGCCCGGCGAGCCGCCGCGACGGCATCGCCCTGCTGCGGCCGCTGCTCGGCGTGCCGAAGGCGCGGCTGGTCGCCACGCTGAGGGCCGCGGGGGTGCCGTTCGTCGAGGACCCGAGCAACGTCGACACGCGCTATGCGCGGGCCCGCCTCCGGGTGCTGGCGCCGCTTCTGGCGGAGGAGGGCCTGACCCCGGCCCGGCTCGCGCTGTTCGCGCGGCGCATGGCGCGGGCGGACGAGGCGCTGGAACGCGCCGCCGACCAGGCCGGCGCGCGCACCGCCCTGGGGCCGTGGCAGGATGGCGGGCCGGTGCGCCTCGACCTTGCGGGCTTCGGGGACCTGCCGAAGGAGATCGGCCTGCGCCTGCTCGCGCGCGCCATCGGTCATTGCGGCCGGGAGGGGCCGGCCGAACTTGCCAAGCTGGAGGCGATGGCCGAGCAGATCCACGCGCGGTTGAAAGGTGAGCCGACCCCACTTCGTCGCACCCTGGCCGGTGCCCTGGTGACGATCCGGCGGGGCGAACTCTGCGTATCGGCGGCGCCGGACCGCAGGAAGAGATCCGTCTCGCACTGATTTCAGGCCGCGCGGCGCGCCCTCGCCTTGGCAAGAGGGGGGGCGCAACCTAGATTAGGGAACGGACGTAGCGGGAATGGAGCCTCATCCGCGCCCGGCCGGAGCGATTTCCGGAAGGGAAGGGAGGACGGGTGCCATGCTTTCGGGCGTCCCCAAGAGGGTTCAATGAACGCCAATTTACGTAATTTCGCCCTTTGGGTGATCATCGTCCTGCTGCTGCTTGCGCTGTTCTCGCTGTTCCAGAGCCCTGGCCAGCGCACGAACGCCAACGAGATTTCGTTCTCCCAGCTGCTGTCCGACGTGGACGCGGGCAAGGTGCGCGAGGTCGTGATCGAGGGGCCGAACATCACCGGCACCTATTCCGACCGCCCCGGCTCGTTCCAGACCTATGCGCCGAGCGACCCCTCGCTGGTCCAGCGGCTGTATGGCAAGGGCGTGCAGATCACCGCCCGGCCGCCGTCCGACAACGTGCCGTGGTTCGTGAGCCTGCTGGTCTCCTGGCTGCCGTTCCTGGCGCTGATCGGTGTGTGGATCTTCCTGTCGCGCCAGATGCAGGGCGCCGGCGGCAAGGCCATGGGATTCGGCAAGTCGCGCGCCAAGCTGCTCACCGAGGCGCACGGCCGCGTGACCTTCGAGGACGTGGCCGGCATCGACGAGGCGAAGAGCGACCTCACCGAGATCGTGGAATTCCTGCGCGACCCGCAGAAGTTCCAGCGCCTCGGCGGCCGCATCCCGCGCGGCGTGCTGCTGGTCGGCCCGCCCGGCACCGGCAAGACGCTGCTTGCCCGCGCCATCGCCGGCGAGGCCAACGTGCCGTTCTTCACCATCTCGGGCTCCGACTTCGTGGAGATGTTCGTGGGCGTCGGCGCGAGCCGCGTGCGCGACATGTTCGAGCAGGCGAAGAAGAACGCGCCCTGCATCATCTTCATCGACGAGATCGACGCGGTGGGCCGCCACCGCGGCGCCGGCCTCGGCGGCGGCAATGACGAGCGCGAGCAGACCCTCAACCAGCTGCTGGTGGAGATGGACGGCTTCGAGGCGAACGAGGGGATCATCCTCATCGCCGCCACCAACCGTCCGGACGTGCTCGACCCGGCGCTGCTGCGCCCGGGCCGCTTCGACCGCCAGGTGGTGGTGCCGAACCCGGACGTGGTGGGCCGCGAGCAGATCCTGAAGGTGCATGCCCGCAAGATCCCCGTCGCCCCTGACGTGAACCTGAAGACCATCGCCCGCGGCACGCCCGGCTTCTCGGGCGCCGACCTCGCCAATCTCTGCAACGAGGCGGCGCTGATGGCGGCCCGGCGCAACAAGCGCATGGTCACCATGTCCGAGTTCGAGGACGCCAAGGACAAGGTGATGATGGGCGCCGAGCGCCGCTCGCTCGTCATGACCGAGGAAGAGAAGATGCTGACCGCCTATCACGAAGGCGGGCATGCCATCGTCGCCCTCAACGTCCCGGCGACCGACCCGGTGCACAAGGCCACCATCATCCCGCGCGGCCGCGCTTTGGGCATGGTCATGCAGCTGCCCGAGCGGGACAAGCTGTCCATGTCCTACGAGCAGATGACCTCCCGCCTCGCCATCATGATGGGCGGGCGCGTGGCGGAGGAGCTGGTGTTCGGCCACGACAAGGTGACGTCCGGCGCCGCCTCCGACATCGAGCAGGCGACCCGCCTCGCCAAGATGATGGTGACGCGATGGGGCTTCTCCGACCTGCTCGGCCAGGTGGCCTATGGCGAGAACCAGGACGAGGTGTTCCTGGGCATGTCCATGCAGCGCCACCAGAATATCTCGGAGGCCACCGCCCAGACCATCGACAAGGAGGTCCGGCGTCTGGTGGACGAGGGCTACCAGGAGGCCAAGCGCATCCTCACCGAGCGGTCCAGCGACCTTGAGACCCTGGCCAAGGGCCTCCTGGAGTACGAGACCCTGTCGGGCGACGAGATCATCGACCTCATGGACGGCAAGACGCCGAACCGCGAGAGCGTGATCGATCCGCCGAACCCGCGTGGCTCGGCGATCCCGACCGCGGGCAAGAACCGTCCCCGTCCCGGCGGCGCCGGCGGCTCGATCGAGCCGCAGCCCCAGGCCTGAGGCCGGCCCGCCGCGACCGGGCGGGTATTGCCGAAACGAAAACGCCCGCCGCAACCGGCGGGCGTTTTGCTTTCGCGGGCTTGCGAGAGCCCCGGATGGGTCCCGTATGGACACCGCACGGACCCGGCATGGGTCTGCGCCAGCCGCATGGCGTTTCGGCATGGCGGAGTGCTGGCGCGCGGGTGGACGGCAACGCGAAGCGGCGCAAGCCGGAGACGGGCCTTTTCGGGCCGCCGGATCGCCCCTCAGGGCTGCGCGGCGAAGCGCAGGGTGCCGGCGGGGGCGAGGGTGCGCGCGTCGAACGTGCGAATCTCCACCGAACCGCCTATATCCAGCGTCACGACCACCACGTCGCCCGCGACGGCGGTGGAGACGATCTTCGCCCCCTTGGGCAGCAGCACCGTCTGGGCGCCCTCGGCGAGCGGCTTGGCGCGCATCATCCGGTAGGCGATCACGCCCATGACGCTCGCGACGCCCAGCACCATGATCAGCATGGAGATGGTGGAGAAGCGCCGGAACTTGGCGATGACGCGCTCCTGCTCGGGGGTCAGCGCCTCGTCTGGCGTGTCGATGGGCGGCGGACGGTGGAACATGAGCGGGCCTGGGGTCTGATGGTGCCGATACACGGGATGGACGATCTGGACGACGCGCTGTCCGAGGGGCTCGACCCCGCCGCGGGGGCGGAGCGCCCCGTCGTGGCCGCGCCCGAGGACGCGGGCGAGCGGCTCGACCGCGTGCTGGCGCGGCACCTCGCCGATCTCAGCCGCACCCGCATCAAGCGCCTGATCACCGAAGGGCAAGTGGCGCTCGACGGCCGAGTGGTAGGGGACGCGGCCCAGAGGGTCAATGCCGGCGACGCCTTCGTGGTGAGCGTGCCGGCGCCCGAGCCGGCCGCGCCGGTGCCGGAGGACCTTCCGCTCGCCATCGCCTTCGAGGACGCCCACCTCGTCGTCATCGACAAGCCGGCCGGCCTCGTGGTCCATCCGGCGCCGGGCCATGCCGGCGGCACGCTGGTGAACGCGCTGCTGTACCATTGCGGCGACACCCTGTCCGGCATCGGCGGGGTGAAGCGGCCCGGCATCGTCCACCGCATCGACAAGGATACCTCCGGCCTCCTGGTGGTGGCGAAGTCGGATGCGGCCCACAAGGGTCTCGCCGCCCAGTTCGCCGACCACGGCCGCACCGGGCCGCTGGAGCGCGCCTATCTCGCCTTCGTCTGGGGCGTGCCGGAGACGCGCGGCAGCGTCGACGCCCCCATCGACCGCCACCCCACGCACCGGCAGAAGATGACGGTGCGCCAGAGCGGGCGGCACGCCATCACCCATTGGGAGCTGGTGGAGACGTATCCGGGCACCGATGGCGCGCCCCTCGCGAGCCTGGTGCGCTGCCGGCTGGAGACCGGCCGCACGCACCAGATCCGCGTGCACATGGCCCATATCGGCCATCCGCTCCTGGGTGACGAGGTCTATGGCCAGGGCTTCCGCACCAAGGCCGCGCGGCTGCCCCAGGCGGCGCGCGACACGCTGGCGCGGCTGGGCCGGCAGGCGCTGCATGCCGAGCGCCTCGGCTTCGCCCACCCCGTCACCGGCAAGCCGCTGAGCTTCGACAGCGCGCTTCCGGAAGACCTCGCCGCGCTGCGCGACGCCCTCTCGGCGACGTGAGCGCGGAAACCTATTCGCGCCCCGAACGTATCTGTATGATTGGACGACGCGGCGGGCGTCATGCCGCCGCGAAAGCGGCCGCCCGGACGGGGACCGCAGCGCAAGGAGGCCTCTGATGGCCCAGGTCAAGAACGTTCCCATTCCCTCTGCCGAGGGCGGGCTCACGCGGTATCTCGAGGAGATCCGCCGGTTCCCCATGCTGGAGCCGCAACAGGAATATATGCTCGCCAAGAGCTGGCGCGAGCACGGCGACCGCGAAGCCGCTCACAAGCTGGTGACCAGCCATCTGCGCCTCGTGGCGAAGATCGCCATGGGCTATCGCGGCTACGGCCTGCCGATCTCCGAGGTGATCTCCGAGGGCAATGTGGGCCTCATGCAGGCGGTGAAGCGCTTCGAGCCCGACAAGGGCTTCCGCCTCGCCACCTATGCCATGTGGTGGATCCGCGCCTCGATCCAGGAATACATCCTGCGCTCGTGGAGCCTCGTGAAGATGGGCACCACGGCGGCGCAGAAGAAGCTGTTCTTCAATCTGCGCAAGGCCAAGAGCCAGATCTCCGCGCTGGAGGAGGGCGACCTTCGCCCCGACCAGGTGAAGCAGATCGCGACCAAGCTCGGCGTCACCGAGCAGGACGTGGTCGACATGAACCGCCGCCTGTCGGGCGACGCTTCGCTCAACGCCCCCATCCGCGAGGACAGCGAGGGCGGCGAGTGGCAGGACTGGCTGGTGGACGAGCGCCTCGACCAGGAGGAACAACTCGCCGAGAGCGAGGAGCTGGACAACCGCCGCTCTGCTCTGGCCGGCGCGCTCTCCGTGCTCAACGACCGCGAGCGGCGCATCTTCGAGGCGCGGCGCCTCAGCGAGGACCCCATGACGCTGGAGGACCTCGCGAGCGAGTTCGGCGTCTCGCGCGAGCGCGTGCGCCAGATCGAGGTGCGTGCCTTCGAGAAGGTGCAGAAGGCGGTGATGGATCGCGTCCGCCAGACCGAATCCCCGAGCGCGGAGCCGGTGGGCGCCTGATCGCCCACCGATCCGCCGGGCCGGCGCAAATCCCGTTGCATCGCGCGAGGCGCTCACTTTAAGTGAGCCATTCGACGCGCCGTGCGGAGGGGGGATGGCCGCTCGCGATCTGCTGTCCGTGGTCGACAGCGTCTATGCCGCTGCGCTCGAGCCGGAGCGCTGGCAGCAGGCGCTCGGAGACCTGTCTCTGGCGCTCGGCGCGCTCGGCACCACCATGATCCCGCTCGGGACGGACGGGCCGCTGGTCGGGCTCGCCTCCGACAGCCTCGCCGAGGCGAATGTGGACTACCAGCAGGGCTGGTGGCGCCACGACACCCCCAGCATGCGCGTGGTGCAGCGCGGCCTGAAGCCTGGCATCGTCGGCACCGACCGGGTGGTGATGACCGAGGAGGAGATCGCCCGCGATCCCTTCTACCAGGACTTCCTGCGCCGCCATGGCATCCGCCAGACCATGGCGGCGATCGCGCCGCTGGGCCAAGGGCGGCTCCTGTCCATCGGCGTGCAACGCAGCGTGAAGCGCGACCTGTTCCAGGACGAGGACGTGGCTGCGCTGGCGCGCCTCGCGCCCCATCTCGGGCGCGCCATCGCCGTCACCGCGGCGCTGGTGGAGGCGCGGCGGATGTCGGCCGATGTCGCGGTGGCGCTGGCGCACCTCGCCTGGGGCGTGGTGATGCTGAACGCGGCGGGCGACGTGCGCCACGTGAACGCCGTCGCCGAGAGCCTCCTGGGCGACGGCCTGCTGGTGGCCGGCCGGCGCGTCTCGGCCGCGGGACGGGACGACGACGCCCGGCTCCAGGGCGCCATCGGGGCGGCGCTGCCGGACGGCGGCGGCCTGCCGGCCGCCAAGGCCGTGCTGGTGCGCCGGCCCTCCGGCAAAGGCTGGCTCATGGTGGAGGCCGTGCCGATCCGGCCCCGGCTCGATGCGCTGGAGATCATCACCTTCGGCGCAGGCGGCGCGCTGCTGCTAATCCGCGCGCTCGATGCCGCGCCGCGCGCGGTCGCCCCTCTGCTCCAGGACATGGGGCTGACCCCGGCCGAGGCGAAGCTCGCGGAGGCGCTCGGGCAGGGCGGCGCCCTGAGGGACGTGGCCGCGGCCGGCGGCATCAGCTACGAGACCGCGCGCTCGCACCTGCGGGCGATCTTCGGCAAGCTCGGCATCAGCCGGCAGGGCGAACTGGTGGCCATCGTCATGCGCCTCGCCGCGGCCCGCCCCTGAGCCGGACGGCGCGCCGCCCGCATCAGGACAGGAAATGCCCCATGGCGACGCCGGCGAGCGCGGCGGAGGCGGCGATGGCGAGCGTCTCCAGAGTGGCGCGCACCACCGAGCGCTTGCCCACCAGCCCCCGGCCGACGCCGAGCGCCACCAGCAGCACCGTGGTGAGCACCAGCGAGACGATGCGGGCGCTCTCCATGGGCAGGAAGGCAAACGGCAGCACCGGCGTGAAGCCGGCGAACAGATCGGAGACGAACATCCAGAAGGCGTGCGAGGCCGGGCTTGCCCCGTCCTCCGCGTCGGCGAGCTCGGCGCGCAGGCCGGCGGCGGCGGAAGGGGCGCGGCCGAGGGCTGCGGCGACCGTGCTCACATCCTGCGGGGCCATGCCGCCGCGGGCGAGCGCGGCGGCGATCGCGTCGGCCTCAGCCTTCGCTGCCGCCGGATCGACCACCCGGCGCCGGGCGGCGCGGGCATCGCGCACCGATTCCGCGTCGAGATAGCTGCCGGCCATCATGGAGACCGCCGCCGCGGCCGCGCCGGTGGCGCCGGCGATCAGCACGGTGTGCGGATCGCTGGTGGTCATGGCGACGCCGAACACGAGGCCGAAGATGGAGACGGTGCCGTCCTCCATCCCGAACACCACGTCGCCGATGGACGCCTTGAGCGAAGAGAGGATGCGCGCGCCTGCCGACATGGGTCCGTCCAGGTCCATCCGGAACGCCGGCGGGCGTTCCGGTTCCACAAGAGGCGGCTGTCGGCCGATCAGCCGTTGTCGGAGATCAGCCGTTCCTGAAGATCAGCTTTTGGCCGACGCCTTCTTCGAGAAGATGCCGCGGATGTTGTCCCACAGTTCGATCTTCACGCCGTGGCGCTTCATGATGAGCGCCTGCTGCGCCACCGAGAGCGTGTTGTTCCACGCCCAGTAGATGACGAGGCCGGCGGCGAAGTGGGCCAGCATGAAGGTGAAGATGATCGGCATCCAGTTGAAGATCATCTGCTGCGTCGGGTCCGGCGGCGCCGGGTTGAGCTTCATCTGCACCCACATGGTCACGCCCATGATGAGCGGCCAGGCGCCGAGCATCAGGTAGGCGCCGACGATCGGCACCGACGAGGGATCCCACGGGATCAGGCCGAACAGGTTGAAGACGGTGGTCGGGTCGGGCGCCGAAAGGTCGCGGATCCAGCCGAAGAACGGCGCGTGCCGCATTTCGATGGTCACGAACAGCACCTTGTAGAGGGCGAAGAACACCGGGATCTGGATCAGGATGGGCAGGCAGCCCGCCACCGGGTTGATCTTCTCCTTCTTGTACAGCTCCATCAGCATCTGCTGCTGCTTCGCCTTGTCGTCGGCGTAGCGATCGCGGATGGCGGTCATCTCCGGTTGCACCGCCTTCATTTTCGCCATGGAGGCGTAGGACTTGTTGGCGAGCGGGAAGAACACCAGCTTCAGCGCCACGGTGATGACCAGGATGGCGATGCCGAAATTGCCGACCAGCCCGTAGATCCAGTCGATGGCGAGGAACAGCGGCTTGGTGATGAAGTAGAACCAGCCCCAGTCGATCAGGCGGTCGAAGCGGTCGATCTTGTAGCGCTCGGCATAGCCGTCCACCAGCTGCACCACCTTGGCGCCGGCGAACAGCTGGCCGTTGGCGGCGATGGTGCCGCCCGGCTCCACGGTGAGCGGCGCGGCCAGGAAGTCGGCCTGGAAGGTCGGCACGTTGCCGATCATGCCGGCGGAGAACTTGCCGTCCACCTTCACGCTCTGGTCGGGGATGACGGTCGCCGCCCAGTACTTGTCGGTGATGCCCAGCCAGCCGCCGGTGGCGGCGGCGGTGACCTGCTTCTCCTTCTCCATGTTGGCGTAGGTGATCTCGTGCAGGCCGCTTTCGCCCAGCACGCCGATCAGGCCCTCATGGAGGATGTAGAAGCCCTCGATCTTGGGCCGGCCGTGGCGCGAGACCAGGGCGTAGGGGTAGAGCGTGACGGCGGCGCCGGTCTTGTTCTCCACCTCGTCCTTGACCGCGAACATGTAGTGGTCGTCCACCGTGAAGGTGCGGCGGAAGACGAGGCCCTGGCCGTTGTCGTAGGTGAGGACGAGCGGCGTCTTCTCGGTCAGCGCGGCGCCGGCCGGGGCGGTCCACACCGTGTCCGCGCCGGGCAGCCTCAAGGTCGCGCCGGCGGCCGAGGTCCAGCCGAACTCCGCATAGAACGGGTTCGGCGCGCCCGAGGGCGACAGGAGCACGATGTTCGGGCTCTTGGGGTCGACGGTCTCGTGGTACTGCGTCAGCTCCAGGTCGTCGACCCGGGCGCCGCGCAGCGAGATCGAGCCCTTCAGGCTCGGGGTGGCGATGGCGGCGCGCGGGCTGGCGGCGAGCGCCTGGGCGCGGGTCACCGGCGCGGCGGCGGCCGGTGCGGCACCGCCCGCCTGGGGCACCGAGCCCGGCGCGCCTGGCGCAGCGCCCGGCGTGGGCGCCGCGGACCCCGGTTGCGCCGGGGCAGGCTGCTGCTGCTCCGCGATGCGCTGCTGCTCCTGGCGCTGGCGCTCGGCCTGCGGCACGCCATAGAAATACTGCCAGCCGATCAGGATCGCCATCGACAGCGCGATGGCGATGAACATGTTGCGGTTGTCGCTCATTGCGAATGGCCTCCGTCGGCGGCGGCGTCGGCCCCTGGGCTTTCCGGTCGCGGGATCGCTGACAGCTTGGGGCGGGATTTGGGCTTGCCGGGGGCGTTCACCCGGCCTACGGCGCGTTCGAGGTCGCCGACCAGATCGGCGAACGGGGCGCGCAGCGCCTCGGCGCGCGCCACCAGCACATAATCGAAGCCGGGCCGGGCGCGGCCTGGCATCACCTGGCGCACCACTTCGCGCAGGCGGCGGCGGATGCGGTTGCGCACCACGGAGCCGCCGGTCTTCTTGGTGACGGTGAAGCCGACGCGAACCTCGCCCGCATCGCCCCGGTCACGCGCCTGCAGCAGAAAGGCAGGCACGCCGGCCCGGGCGGCCTTGGCGGCGGCGAGGAAGTCGCGGCGCTTGCGGAGGCGATCCACGACGGGCAGCTCCGCGGTCTCCACCCTCAGGCGGACAGGCGCTTGCGGCCCTGGGCGCGGCGGGACGCGATGATCTTGCGGCCGTTGCGGGTCGCCATGCGCGCACGGAAGCCGTGGCGGCGCTTGCGCACGAGCTTGCTCGGTTGATAAGTGCGCTTCACGGGTCTGGTCTCCGGGGTTCCTGTGGTGGCCGCGGCGACACGGATCCCAGCAGCTTCGCTGCGGCGGCGCCGTGCGCCGTGCCCGCTCGATCGGCTCGACAGGCGAGATCGTCTCGAGGAATGAGGGCTGGGCTCCGGCCGCCGGAGCCGCCTGAGTTCGGGGCGCTTATAGGGGGGCGAGGCGCGCGCGTCAATCGCCGCGCGCTTCCGCGGTGCGCCGGGGGGCCTCCCGCACGGGCGGCGGCGGCTCCACCCTTCCCAATCGCCGCGGCCGCGCTTAAATGGCGGCCATGGTCTCTGAGAAGGATGCGCCGCTCGTCGCGATCATCGGCGCCGGCCCTGCGGGCCTCGCCGCCGCCGAGCGCATGGCCGCCGCCGGCCTCGCGGTCGCGGTCTATGACCGCATGCCGTCGCTGGCGCGCAAGTTCCTGATGGCGGGACGCGGCGGGCTGAACCTCACCCATTCCGAGCCGTTCGAGCGGCTCGTCACGCGCTACGGCGAGGCGAGCGAGCACCTCCAGGCCGCGCTCGCCGCGTTCCCGCCGTCCGCCCTCATGGACTGGGCGCAGGGCCTGGGCGAGGAGACCTTCGTCGGCACCAGCGGGCGGGTCTTCCCCAGGAGCTTCAAGGCCTCGCCGCTGCTGCGCGCCTGGCTCGGCCGGCTCGCGGCGTCGGGCGTGACGTTCCACGCGCGCCACGCCTGGCGCGGCTGGGACGCGGACGGACGCCTCCTGTTCGACACGCCCGACGGCCCCGTGACGGTGGCGCCGGCCGCGACCGTGCTCGCGCTCGGCGGCGCCTCCTGGCCGCGGCTCGGCTCGGACGGGTCGTGGCAGGCGCTGCTCAAGGAGAAGGGCATCCACGTCACTGATTTCGCGCCCGCCAACATGGGCATCCGCGTACCGTGGTCGGAGCCCTACCGCAGCCATTTCGCCGGCGCGCCGCTGAAGCGCATCGCGCTCGCCATCGACGGCGTCCGGGTGCGCGGCGAAGCGATGGTGACGCAGGAGGGCCTGGAGGGCGGCGCCGTCTACGCGCTGTCGAAGCGCCTGCGCCGTGCGACGCAGGACGGCCCGGCCCGGCTGCTGGTCGACCTGCGTCCGGACGTGGAGACCGACCTGCTCGCCGCGCGCTTCTCGGCCGCGCCGCGCAAGCTCTCCTTCTCCAATCTGATGCGCAAGGCGGCGGGCCTTGCCCCGCCGGCCGCCGGGCTGGTGCGCGAGGCGCTCGGGCCGGACGGGCCGCGCGATGCCGCCCATCTCGCCACTTTGGTGAAGGCGGTGCCCGTCACCGTCACCGGCACGTCCGGCCTGTCACGCGCCATCTCCAGCGCCGGCGGCATCGCCTGGTCGGAGGTCGGGCGCGACTATGCCCTGCGCGGGCGCGCCGACACCTTCGTGTGCGGCGAGATGATCGACTGGGAGGCGCCCACCGGCGGCTACCTGCTGCAGGCCTGCTTCTCCACCGGACGGGCGGCGGCGGACGGCGTCATCGCCCGCCTCACCCCTTGAAGCCGTCCTGGTCAAGATAGGCCTGCTCCTCGGGGCGCATGGGGCGGCCCAGGATGGGGTTGCGGTGCGGGAAGCGGCCGAAGCGGTCGATGATCTCCTGGTGGATCAGCGCGTATTTCAGCCCGTTCTCGTCGCCGGTCCGGCGGTAGAGGTCGACGCAGCGCGCCTGCCGCGCCGGGTCCTCCGCATGCATCAGCGGCAGATAGAAGAAGTTCGCCAGCGCCGCAAAGGCGCCGAGGTGCGCCGGATCGTCGTCGCCGCGCGCCAGCGCCGCCTCCGCGGCGTGGAGCGCGGCAGGGTCGGTGGCGAAGGCGCGCGGCGTGCCGCGGAACACGTTGCGCGGCACCTGGTCGAGCAGCAGCACGAGGGCGAGCGCGCCCTCGGCCGTTTCCGCCCAGGCGTCCAGCCGGCCGGCGGCGGCCGCCTCGTGCAGCGGCAGGAGCGCGTCGCGCACCGCCGCGTCGAAGCCGGCATCGGCGGTGAACCATTTTTCCGGCCCTGCGGCGAGCCAGAAGCCGAGCACGGCGGCGGGGGTGTCGATCATGGGCGCAGTCCCGGCGGTGCGAGGGGATTGTCGGCGAGCACGGCGGCGTCCGGCGCGTCCACCTGCGGCACGCCGAGGAAGGCGTGGAACAGGCGCTCGATCACGTTCGGGTCGAGGTCGCGCACGATCATCACGAGGCGTGTGCGATGGTCGTCGTCCGGCCAGGCGGGAAGGCGCGCGGGCGGGTGCATGAGGTGCTGCACGCCGTGCAGCACCAGCGGCATCTCGGGATGCTCCTTCACCTTCACGATCGCCTTCATGCGCAGCAGCTTGGCGCCGTGGGTGGCGCGCAGCAGCTCCAGGAACAGGTCGAGCGTCGCGAGCGGGATTGCCGCGTCGGTGGCGAGCGTGAAGGCGCGGATGCGCGCATCGTGCCGGTTCGGGTCGTGCGCGTGTCCGTGCCCCTTGCCGGCGGCCTCCTGCGCCGCGGCCACCTGCTCGGCGGCGAGCCAGCGGGCGACGTCGGGGATCTTGCCGGAGGGGTCGTAGAGTCCGGCTTCCAGCAGGCGCGCCGCATCCGCCTCGCCCGCCGCGGCGTCGAGGATGGGGGCGGCGGGCGCGAGCCGCCGGAGGCGCGCGGTGAGCGCGGCGCGCGCGCCCTCCGCGTCCGGGCCCGCCAGCAGGTCCGACTTGGCGAGCACGATGCGGTCCGCCACTGCCACCTGCTTCACCGCCTCCTCGTGGGCGTCGAGGGAGGCGGCGCCGTTCACCGCATCCACCACGCAGATCACCCCGTCGAGCCGGTAGCGCAGAGCGAGGTAGGGGTGGCCCATCAGGGTCTGGAGGATCGGCGCGGGATCGGCGAGGCCGGTGGTCTCGACGATGACGCGGGAGAAGGGCGGCAGGCGGTCGTTGTCGCGCCCGCGCAGCAGGTCCTCCAGCGCCGCGACGAGGTCGCCGCGCACGGTGCAGCACAGGCAGCCGGAGGAGAGCAGCACCACCCCCTCCTTCACCTCGCGCACGAACAGGTGATCGAGGCCGATCTCGCCGAACTCGTTGATGAGCACGGCGGTGTCGGCGAGCGCGGGATCGGCGAGCAGGCGGTTGAGCAGCGTCGTCTTGCCGGCACCGAGGAAGCCCGTCAGCACCGTGACGGGGATCGGCGGCGGCGGCTGGCGGCGCAGCGGCGCCGCGGTGGCACCGGAGGCGCTGGAGTCTTGCGCATGGGCCACGTTGGAATGGGAGGCGCTGGGATCGGGCATGGGCCCGATCTAGCACGATTTCCCCACCGTCGCCCTTCCCGCCGCCCTCTTGCGCCGTCGCGGCAGAGGGCGCGCGCGGATCAGCCCTGGGGCTTCGACGGCGGCAGCGGCGCCGCCTGGGTCTCGGGCTTGGTGTCGCTCTTGGTGTCGCTCTTGGGCTTGGGCTTCGGCTTGGTGGCCGGCGTCGCGCCGGCCGTCACCGGAGCCGCGTTGGGATCGACCGGCTTTTTCGAGCTGGCGGCGGCAGCGGGTTTGGCGCCGTCCTTGGTGCCCGACGGGGCCGAAGCGACCGCGCTCGGCTTGGCCGCCGGCTTCGTCGCCGGCTTGGCCGTGCCGTCCGCGGGCGCGCTGCGGGCGGCCTCCTGGACGGCGGGCTTCTTCTTCGGCTTTTCGGCGCTGGCGACGCCGGTCTCCGTGTCGGCGGCGGGCGCCTTCACCCCCGCATAGACCCGCACCGGCGGCATGGAGGGCGGGAGCTGCTGCTGCAGCAGCACGGCGCCGGAGAACTGCACCGGGGCGGCGAAGGAGAAGGGCGAGCCGGCGTCATTCTGGGCGGCCACCAGCTCGTCCTCGTTCTCGGCCGCGGTGCCCCTGCGCTTGGCGTTGCAGACCACGTCGCGCATGTCGGTGGGCGGGCCGCCGGCATTCTGCAGCGAGGCGAGGCTCGTGCCGCCGCCGAAGATCGACCAGGTGTGGTGGAAGCCCTTCTCGAACAGCACCGCCGCTTCCTCGTTGCGGCCCACCGCCGAGGACGCGCCCAGCACCACCGCGATCAGGCGCTTGCCGTTGCGGGTGGCGGTGGCGACGAGGTTGAAGCCCGAGCCGCAGATGAAGCCGGTCTTCATGCCGTCCGCGCCGGGATAGCGGTCGATCAGGCGGTTGTAGTTGCGCAGCACGATCTTGCCGAACCGGATAGCCGGGATGCGGAACAGCATCTCGTGCTCGGGAAAATGGTAGATGATGGCGCGGGCCAGGATGGCGAGGTCGCGGGCGCTCGTCACCTGGTCGGGATCGGGCAGGCCGTTGGGGTTCTCGTAGTGCGTGCCGCTCATGCCCAGGCGCAGGGCGGTGGCGTTCATCTCGGCCACGAACGACGGCATGGAGCCGCCGACGCCCTCGGCGATCACCACGGCGATGTCGTTGGCGGACTTCACCATCAGCATCTTGAGGGCGTTGTCGAGCGTGACCTTGGTGCCGGGCGGGAAGCCCATCTTGGAGGGCTGCTGCGAGGCTGCGAGCGCCGAGACGGTGAACGGCGTGTCCATGGTCACGCGCCCGTCCTTCACCGCCGCGAGCGCCACATAGACGGTCATGAGCTTGGTGACGGAGGCCGGATACCAGGGCGCCCCGGCGTCCTGCTGCTCGATCACGCGGCCGCTATCGGCTTCCACCAGGAGATAGGGATGGGCGAGCGCCGGCGGCGCGCCGGACAGCCCCGCCGTGGCCAGCCCCGCCAGAGCGAGGGTGAAGGCGGCGAGCGTGCGCATGGCAGGCGCCAGGATGGCAGGCGAAAGGAAGGTGGTGCGCGCCAAGCCTACGGCTCCTCGATCTCAGGTGCAGCCCCCGAATGTTCCCGCCTCTCCTTATCCGCTTTCCGCACCGCCGAAAAGCCGGAACCCGCCCGCAGGGCGACAATGCGGGGTAAAACGGGTGCTGGTCTCGATCCGGCGTGGATCAGTGCCGGCCATGATTTGGCCGCATTCCGGCAAGGTCTGGCGCGGTCGCCGGCATCGCGCGGCGATGACTTGAGCGAATCTTGGCAATTCCGGCCGGGACGCGGCAAAGACCGCCGTTCCGGCGGCGTTCCTCAGGCGGCCGCGCCGCCGGCCGCCGCCCGCGGATGGGCCGCGACGAGCGCCTGCGCGGCCTCGCCCGCCGCCTCGAACCAGCTGGCGTCCCGGTGCACCAGAGAGGCGGAGAAGGCGCCGTCCAGCAGCAGCAGGATGTGGCGCGCCAGCGCCTCGGGCGCGGCGAAGCCGGCCTGTGACATCTCGCCAGCCAGCCACGCCGCGAATGCGCTCTTGTGCCGCGCGCCGATCTTCACCGCCGGATGACCCGGCAGGGCGGCCAGCTCCGCCGTGGTGCGCAGGAAGCCGCAGCCCTTCCACTTGGGATGGCGCGCCGCGCGCGCCAGCGCGGCGAAGATCGCCGCCACCTTCTCGTCCGGCCCGCCCGCGGCGGCGGCGTACCAGCCCGCCATCTGCTTCAGGTTGGGCTGGTCGCGGGCGTCGAGATAGGCGGCGACGAGCTGGTCCTTGCTCTCGAAATGATAATAGAGCGTGCGCTTCGTCACCCCGGCCTTCTCGGCGACCGCGTCCACGCTCACGCGGCCGATGCCCTCCGCGTAGAACAGGCGGGAGGCGGCGTCGATGATGCGGGCGCGGGTGTCGGAGGGCTTCGGCATGGCGCCAATGTATACTGACCAGTGAGTATACTCAACCGCGCCCTTCGCCCATGCTCCTGCCAACGCAATCAGGAGGAGTGGACCCATGTACCTGCCGGTTCTCATCGCGCGCAACGGGACGATCGCGACGCTGACGCTCAACCGTCCGGAAAAGCTCAATGCGCTCAACTACGCGACCATCGACGCGCTGCTCGGCCACCTGGACGCCATCGAGGCGGACGACGGCGTGCGCGGCGTCATCCTCACCGGCGCCGGCGAGCGCGCCTTCTCGGCGGGCGGCGACATCCCCGAGTTCGCGCGCTCGGTGGCCGAGAGCCCGGAGGCCGCGCTGCGCGACTTCGTCGCCCGCGGCCAGCGCCTCACGGCGCGCATCGAGGCCTATCGCAAGCCCATCGTTGCGGCGGTCAACGGCCTCGCCTTCGGCGGCGGCTGCGAGGTGACGGAGGCGGCGCCGCTCGCCATCGCCAGCGACCGGGCGCTGTTCGCCAAGCCCGAGATCCGGCTCGGCATGCCGCCCACCTTCGGCGGCACCCAGCGCCTGCCGCGCCTCGCCGGCCGCAAGCGCGCCATGGAGCTGCTGCTCACCGGCGCGCCGTTCCTGCCCGAGCGGGCGCTCGAACTCGGGCTCGTCAACGCGGTCGTGCCGCACGCGGACCTGCTGCCGGCGGCGCGCGCGCTGCTGGAGGCGATCCTGGTGCATTCGCCGCTCGCCGTCGCCACCATCCTCGCGGCGGTCACACGCGGCATCAATCTGCCCATTGCCGAGGGACTGCTGGTCGAGGCGGAGCAGTTCGCCCGCATGGCGCCCACCGCCGACCTGCGCGAGGGGCTCGACGCCTGGATCGCCCGGCGCGCGCCGGACTATCCCGGCCGGTGGTCGGCGCGGGCGGGAGCGTGAGCCATGGAGGCCTATACCAGCTTCGCCAAGCCGGTGTTCGAGGCGTTCCGCGCCGACGACCGGCCCGGCCCGGTGCACATGCTGAACCTGATCCGGCTGCGGGTTCAGGCGGCATATGAAGACCGGCGCGCGGCCACCGGGATCGAGGCCTACCGCGCCTATGGCCGGCTCAGCGCGCCGGTGCTGGCCGACCTCGGCGGGCGCATCGTCTGGCGCGGCGGCTTCGAGCTCAGCCTCGTCGGCCCGGCGGGAACCGCGTGGGACATCGCCTTCATCGCGGAATATCCGAGCCCGGCCGCGTTCGTCGCCATGTTCGCCGATCCGCGCTACCGCGCGGCGCTCGTGCACCGGCAGGCGGGCGTGGCCGACAGCCGGCTCGTGCGCTTCCGCCCCCTGCCGGCCGGCGCGGGCTTTTCCGGCTGACCGGCCGCCCGCGCGCCGCTCACCCGGCCGGGCGCGCGGGCTCGGCCGGCGGCGCGGCGGACAGGACGAGGATCTCCGCCAGCGCCACCAGCGGCGGCAGCAGGAAGCACCAGACCCCCACCGCCCGGTAAAGCAGAGCGGCGACCGCGCAGCCGCCGCAGAAGCTCGCGAAGAACAGCGCGAAGCGGCGCAGGCGCAGGCGCACGGGCTCCGGGAGGCCGCCGGCGGGCGGGCGCATCGCCTGCGTCGCATCGAGCAGCACCTGCGTCATGGTGCCGGTCATCACGGTGGAGGGCGGCGCGTCGGTGAGGTGGGTGCGATGCAGCGCGTTCTGCAGCGCCATGGCGCTCACCAGCGTCATGCCCGTCATCACGGCATTGGGCGTGTCGGCGGCGAGCGGCAGGCCGACCTGGATCGCCACCAGGGCGGCATGGGCGAGCAGCACGAGCTTCGCCGCCATCAGCACGCGGAAGTCGTCGATGCCGCGCTGCGCCAGCGCCTGGCTGAGCAGCCGGGCGGCCACCACTACCACGCAGAACACCGGCACGGCGATGATCTTCGACAGGTCCGGCATGCGCCCGTCCGCCAGCGCCGCCGCGAAGGTGACGAGGTTGCCGGTGACGTGCGCCGCGAACAGGCCGTTGAGGGCGACGAAGCCGGCCGTGTCCACGAAGCCGGCATTGAAGCACAGCAGGCTGGGCAGAAGGTACTTCATCGCGGCGTGACCCATCCCTCTCCTGCCCCGGTCCGGCTTGCCAATCGACCGCCCAGCCGCCACACAAGGACGGAGCCCTGCGACAGCGAGTGCCCGATGACCCGCGATATCGGCCCCATGCCCGACGACGCCGTGCCGCTGCTCGGCGAGGACGACGTGCGGGAGATCGTCCGGCTGCTCGGCGACGTGATTGTCTCGCGCCAGGATTTCTCAAGCGTAAAGCGGCAGCTCGTGGAGGGCATCTGCCGGCTGATCGATGCCGACGCCTGGACCTGGAGCCTCGGCTGCTTCGCCGAGCCGGGCGCGCAGCCGGTCTATCTCGGCATGGCCCATGGCGGGTTCGACGAGGCGCGCTACACCCGCCTGCTGCTCGCCGCCAGCCACCCGGACATGGCGTGGACCTCGGAACGGCTGCTCACCGAGATGCGCACCAAGGACACCCACGTCACGCGCCTCCGGCAGCAGGTGGTGGACGAGGCGACGTTCGTCGCCTCCGGTGTGGACGGGCACCTGCGCGCGGCCGACATCGGCCCCTTCATCTTCTCCCTGCGCCCGATCGACGACCGGGCGGTCAGCATCATCGCCTTGTATCGCCGGCAGGGGGCGTCGGACTTCTCGGAGCGCGAATCGCGCATCGCCCACATCCTGCTCACCGAGCTGCCGTGGCTGCACGAGCAGGGCTGGCCGCAGGACCGCGGCGCCTCGGTGCCGCGCCTCTCCCCGCGGCTGCGCCTGGTGCTGAACCTGCTGCTGGACGGGCGCAGCCGCAAGGAGATGGCGGCGAACCTGTCCTTGTCCGAGCACACCGTCGCCCAGTACCAGAAGGCGCTCTACCGCCATTTCGGCGTCACCTCCCACGCCACCCTGCTGCGGCGCTTCCAGATGGGCGACGGCGGCGACCGGTAGCGCGCGGTCTGAGGTACCTCGATCCCGCCGACCGGAACGGAGAGCCGCCGGCTTTTGCTGCGCCGCTTCTTGGACGAACGGCGGCACGGCGCGGTTTATCTTGCACTGCGAAAGACTCTATCCCTCAAATGTGGGAATAGTCAGGGACCCGTCCGGTCTGCTACCCGGATTCCTGCGTGCTCGGCTGATAACTCCGTCAGCAGTCCAAGATCAGCCCCCGCGCCGCCACGCGCTTCAACCTTCGCCCGCAAGGCCTTGGAGGGTTTGGGCGACCAATCGCCTGTATGATGTAACCGTCGACAAGTCTTTCAGTCCGCCGTCGAAAAGAAAAATCGTTTTCTTCTAAAACAAAGCGTACGCATGGGAAGCTCGCGGGGCTCCCGCGGCTTCGGCGCGTCGCCGTTGGCATCACAGGGGGGGCATCCAGTGACGGAACCGTCGCGGCGGGACGTGTTGAAATGGAGCGCCGCCGGCGGCATCGCGCTCAGCCTGTCGCGGCTTCCGGTCGCCATGGCGGCCGCGTTCGACGATACGCAGACCCTGCCGGGCCGCGCGCGGCCCAATCCGGCGGCGGCCGGGCACGGGCGGATCGATGCCGTGGCGAAGGTCACGGGCGCCAAGCTCTACGTCTCCGACTTCCGCGCCGCGGACATGGAGGGCTGGCCCGCCACCACGGCCCATGCCCTGCTGGTGCGGGCGGCCGACGCCACCCACGTGCTCACCGGCATCGACCTTGGCGCCCTCGACGGCGACCTGAAGCCCACGGTGGTGGTGACCGGACAGGACTTGGCGCAGGCCGGCCTCAAGGGCCCGCCCTTCTATGCCGGCGACCTCCTGTGCCCGGTGGGCACCACCCCGCTCTATCTCGGCCAGCCGGCGGCGCTGCTGCTGTTCGAGCGCTTCGACGCCTTCGACCGCGCCCGCGTCCTGTTGCGCGAGAAGAGCCCGCTCGTCTTCGGCGCCGAGACCGGGGCGCTGGCCCGGCCCAATTATGCCGCCATGCGCTTCACCCGCGTCGCCGGCCCGACGCCCGACGCGCCGGACGTCTATTCCCCGCTGATGGAGGGCTGGATCAGCCCCGGCGTCTTCGAGGCCGGAGGGCGGCCGGTCTGGCAGCCTCTGCCCATCGCGGAAGGCGGACAGTACAAGAAGGGCGCCACCTACGGCGAGGCGATCCGCGCCGGCATCGCCGCCGCCGATCCGGCCGCTCTGGTGCTCGACCGCAGCTTCCGCACCCAGTCCATCGACCCCATGTTCCTGGAGCCGGAATGCGGCCTCGCCTGGTACGATCCCAAGGCGAGGGCGCTCCGGCTGGCGCTCGGCGTGCAGTCGCCGCTGGAGGCGGCGGAGGCGCTGGGCGACATGTTCGGCGCCGCCAAGGAGGGGGTCCGGCCGAAGAGCATCGACACGCGCTTCGCCCATCTCGGCGGCGGCTTCGGCGGGCGCGACCACACCCCCTTCCCGCTCTATGTGGCGCTCGCCGCCATTTTCCTGCCGAACCGCCCGATCCGGCTCGCCCATGACCGGTTCCAGCAGTTCCAGGGCGGCATCAAGCGCCACGCCTTCGACATCCGCTCCAAGGTGGCGTTCGAGCGCGCCACGGGGCGCATCCGCGCCTTCGCCGCCGACCACGTGCTCGACGGCGGCGGGCTCGCCAACTATTCGGCCAGCGTCGCGGTGGTCTCCGCCACCTCCGCCATCGGCGCCTACGACGTGCCCAAGGTGGACGTCACCACGGTGGCCGAGCACACGCGCGGCGTCACCGCCGGCTCCATGCGCGGCTACGGCGTGGTGCAGACCACCGTCGCGCTCGAAACGCTGATGGACGAGGCGGCGGCCGCGCTCGGCATCGACCCCGTCACCCTGCGCCGGCGCAACCTGCTGAAGACGGGCGGGCGCTCCATGGCCGGCAATCCCTGGACGGTCTCGGTGCGCACCCCGGAGCTGCTCGACAAGATGGAGGCCCACGCGCTGTGGCGCGGCCGCGCCGCGGCGAAGGCGGCGGCGCCCGCCGGAACCCTCGTCGGCACCGGCCTTGCTCTGTGCGTGAAGGACTACGGCACCGGCGCCGACTGCGCGCTCGGCCGGGTGGAGCTGGAGCCGGACGGGCGCGTGCGCATCGTCTGCGACGCGGTGGAGATGGGCAACGGCATCGGCACCGCCATGGCGAACCGGGTGGCGCAGTATCTCGGCCGGGTGGCGGACGAGGTCTCGGTGGCGCGCATCGACGCGTTCGGCGCGCTCGGCCTCGTCACCTCGGGCGATCCCTACACCATCACCCAGGCGGCGCAGGACAAGGCGGCGAAGAACCCGCGCTGGGTGCCGGCCATCTCCTCCGCCACCAGCGCCTCCATCGGCGCCCATGTGGGCACCCAGGCGGCCGGCGAGGCGGCGCGCATCCTCCTGCGCTTCGGCCTGTGGCCGGCGGCGCTGGCGATGTGGGGCATCCGGAAGAACGACCCGCGCCGCTTCCTGTGGGAGGAGGCCTACTGGCAGGACGGCATGCTCATCATGTCCGGCCTGCCGCCTCTGGCGCAGCCGGACCTTGCCGCCAAGGCCCACGCCATGGGCGCGCTCACCGGCACCATGGCCCACGCCTTCTCGCGCTGGGCCTGGGCGCAGGCGGCGTTCCCGCTCGACGGCTTCAACTGGGCGGCCGACCTCGACGCGCTCGCGGTGCGCCGCGGCAAGGGGCCGTTCAAGGTGCTCGACCGCAGCTTCGTCGCCTTCCCGCCGGCGAGCTACAACCGCATCGGCACCGCCTTCGTCTCGGGCTGCGGCACGCTGGTCAGGGTCGAGATCGACCGGGCGAGCGGCGCCGTACGGGTTGCGCGCGGCTACAGCGTGCTCGAATGCGGCCACGCTTTGGCGCCCGAAGTGGTGCGCGGCCAGGCCCATGGCGGCTTCGCCATGGGGCTCGGCCAGGCGCTGCTGGAGAACCTGCCGCCGTTCGAGGACGGCCCCGGCAACGGCCGCTGGAACCTCGGCGACTATGTGGTCGCCCGCGGCTCGGACCTGCCGGTCCATGCCCTGGAGGTGGAGATCCTGCCGCCGGTCGCGCCCAACGAGCCGCCCAAGGGCATGGCCGAGGTGGTGATGATCCCGGTGGTCCCGGCGATCCTGAACGCCATCGCCGACGCCACCGGAAAGCGCTTTTCCGCATTGCCCGTGACGCCGGACGACGTCCGGCGCGTCCTGTGAGGGGAGGCTGCCTGTGCCCGCGATCTCGCTGACCATCAACGGCCGCGCCCACGGACCCATCGAGGTGCGCGCCGACCTGTCCATGAACGACTTCCTGCGGGAGGTGCTGGGCCTCACCGGCACCAAGTTCGGCTGCGGCGCCGCCCAGTGCCTGAGCTGCGCGGTGATCGTCGATGCCGGCGACGGCACCAGCGCCACCATGCCCACCTGCGTGATCGCCGCCACCGACTTTGACGGCAAGGCGATCCGCACCGTGGAGGGGCACGCCAAGGACGGCGCGCTGACGCCGCTCCAGCAGAGCTTCATCAGCCATTTCGCGTTCCAGTGCGGCTATTGCACGCCCGGCTTCCTCAATGAGGGGCAGGTGCTGCTGGAGCGGCTGGAGAAGGCGCCGATCCCGCGCGCCGAGCTGGAGCGCACCGTCACCGAGGCGCTCGACGGGCACCTGTGCCGATGTTCGGGCTATGTGAAGTACCACGAGGCGGTGCGCGACGTGATCCTGGCCGATCCCGGCCGGTTCCTGACCTGAGGGGCGGCGCATGACACCCCTCCTGCGCATGGCGCTTCTCGCACTGGCCGCCGCCCTGCTGCTCCCGGCGCAGGGCCGCGCCGCCTCTCCGCCCGGCGGCACGCTGGCCGCGCCGGAGGCGTTCGCCGGCATCGCCGACCCCGAAGCGCGCTCGGCCGCCTATTTCAGCGAGCTGAGCAAGGTGCTCACCAGCCCGCGCTGCACCAACTGTCATCCCGCCACCGACCGGCCGCGCCAGGGCGACGCTGCCCGCCTGCACCAGCCGCCGGTGTTCCGCGGGCCGGACGGGCAGGGCCTCGCCAGCCTCCGGTGCTCCATGTGCCATCGCGAGAGCGGCTTCAAGCCGGCCGGCATGCCGGGTCATCCGCACTGGCAGCTCGCCCCCGCCTCCATGGCCTGGGAGGGCAAGACCGTCCGCGAGATCTGCCTCCAGATCAAGGACCCCGCGCGCAATGGCGGGCGCTCGGTCGACGATTTGATCGCCCATATCGGCGACGACACGCTGGTGGGCTGGGCCTGGGCGCCGGGCGGCGACCGCACGCCCGCCCCCGGCACGCAGGAAGAGGCCAAGGCCCTGGTCAAGGCGTGGGCGCAGACCGGGGCCGCCTGCCCGAACTGATCGAGACGAGGAGGAAACGATGACACGCTTACCTGTCGCGCTGGCGCTCGCTACGGCGCTCGCCGCGGCGCCCTTCGCCGGCGCCAAAGCCGCCGAGCTGCCGGCCTACATGAAGCCGATCTCCGGGCAGCTGAAGCCGCCCACGGCGCAGGAGCTCGCCAACCGCGACGTGCTCCAGCTGAACATCTCCATGTTCGAGCTTTACGCCAATGCGGGGAAGATCTTCCGCTCGAACATCCTCGACCAGCACCCGGTGATCCTGGCCCTGTTCTCGGGCGCGGGCGGGCGGATGATCCTCTACCGGCCCGGCAAGCCGCCGCTGGAGGCGCCCTCGGTGCCGAAGGTGTACCAGGTGATGAAGTCGCTGGGCCACAGCACCATGGCGGTGTCCGAGGTGGTGCTGCCGTTCATCGACAATCCGCAGGACAAGAGCTGGGTCGCGCCCATGCGCGCCTACCTCACCGAGATGAAGAGCGCGCTCGACGGCATCGGCGCGGCCGAGATGCCGGACGAGTGGCGCGCCAATTCGCGCGCCATCCTGGAGAACAATATCGCCTTCATGGAGGACCGCATCGCCAAGGGCGTGATCACGCTCGATGCGGTCCAGGCGTTCGCCAAGAAGCAGGCGCCGGTGCTCGGCCACGCCATCTCCTGGGCGGCGCAGACGCAGGTGAAGCACTGGATGGGCGTGCTCGACGGCTGGAAGCAGGAGCTGGGCGGCAATTTCGACAACGTCTATGCCGCGAGCAACACCATCTACGTGGCGCGCCAGAACAACGTGCTGTTCAGCGTGCTGGCCCAGTATTTCGGGCCGGAGGCGATCAACGACCGGCTGATGCTGATCGAGACCATCTCCTTCACCACCACGCCGGACGACATGCTCACCTCCCTGGTGCGCATCATCTCCGACCGCACGGTGGGCGGCCTGTTCTTCAACAGCGACCGGCTGATGGACTACGAGCTGATGGGAGGCGACGCGCGCAAGACCATCATCTCGGAAATGAAGGCGCGCGGCAGGGAGCCGTTCCTGCCCCCCGCGGTGCCGTTCGGCTCCAAGCAGTGGCCGACGCTGATCTCCGGCGGCTCCGGCCCCGCCTCGCTCGACGACCTGCGCTGACCGTTCCGCCCGGGGGTCGCGCGCTCCCGGGCATTCCCCCCCGTGCCGAGGCCTGACCCATGCGCCTGCGCACCCTCGCTCTCCTCCTCGCCGCTCTGCTGGCGCCCGCCTCCGCCTGCGCCCAGAGCGGGCCGGACTGGATCACCGGCCTGCCGCGCCAGGACATCGCCGTCGCCTCCTGGCCCGGCGGCAAGAAGGTGGCGGTGGTGTTCGTGCTCTATGTGGAGGTGTGGGGCCAGGGCCAGGGGCCGAACTTCCGGCCCGACATGACCTCCCGCAAGCCCGACCTCGTGGACGAAGGCTTCCGGCAGTACGCGATCAATTTCGGCCTGCCGCGCGCCGGCCGGTTGTTCCAGGAGATGGGGGTTCCGCTCAGCCTGGCGCTGAACGCCCAGTTCCCCACCGCCCAGCCGCAGACCTGGAAGACGCTGCGCGCGCTGGTGCCGCAGGCGCCGATCCTCGCCCACGGGCTCAACAATTCCACCGATTTGCTGCCGCTCGCCGAGGGCCCGGCCGCCCAGCGCGCTTATATCCGCAAGACCCTCGACATGATCGAGGCGGCGACCGGCGTGCGCGCCATGGGCTGGTCGAGCCCGAGCGTCTATCCCGACGCCGAGACGTTCGCCGCCACCGCCGCCGAGGGCATCCGCTACACGCTCGACGGCATGGATTCGGACCTGCTCTCCCGGCTCGACACCAGGCCGGCGCCGCTGGTGCTCATCCCCTACCCGCCGAGCGTCGTGGACATGGGCCAGTACCTCTCGCGCTTCAAGGAGGCGAGCGATCTGGAGCGGCTGTGGATCGACTATGTGGGCGAGATGGCACGCGAGGCGAAGGCCGATCCCGGCCGCCCGGCGACCATCGTCGCCATCGGCCTGCATCCGTTCGTGATCGGCACGCCGGCGGGCGCCGCCGCCATGCGCCGGGTGCTGGAGGCGCTCAAGGGGATGGATCAGGTCTGGCTCGCCGACACCGAGGCGGTGATGCGGGCCGCCGGCCAGCCGTTTTAGGCGCCGGCCGGCCGAACCCAGGAGAACATAGCCCATGGCATCCCGCACGATGATGGCCGCCTTTATGGCGACGGCGCTCTGGTCGCCGCCGCTGCACGCGCAGCTGATCGTCCACAAGGACCTTTCGCTCGCGGCGGCGCTGACCATCGCCACCACCGCCGCCGAGCGCTGCTCGACGCAGGGCTACAAGGTCGCTGTCGCCGTGGTGGGGCGCGACGGACAGATCCTGGTGCATCTTCGCGGCGACGGCGCGCCGCCGCACGCGATCGAGAACAGCTACCGGCGCGCGTTCACGGCGCTGACTTACCGCCGGCCCTCGGCCGCCGTCGAGCAGCGGGTGCGCAAGGACTCCGGCGACATGCTGGTGCTGCTCACGCACATCATGCCGGCGCAAGGCGGCCTTCCGATCATGTTGGACGGCGACGCGCTGGGTGCGGTGGCGGTGTCCGGCTCGCCCGGCGGCGCGACCGACGAGGCCTGCGCCCAGGCGGGCCTCGACGCCGCCGCCGCGTTGCTGAAATAGGGATCGTCAACAGGCATCGGCGCCGGCGCGCCGCGGCTCAGTTCGCGAAGCCGTGGCTCTGCTGCTGGGCGAGGCCGTGGGCCGAGATGAAGTCCAGCAGCGCTTCCTCGGTCATGGGGCGGCCGAGGAAGAAGCCCTGCACCTCGTCGCACTCGTCGTTGCGCAGGCATTCGAGCTGACTCTCGGTCTCGACGCCCTCCGCCACCACCTGCATGCCGAGCGCCCGGCCGAGCCCGACGATGGCCTGGACAATGGCGAGCGCGCCGCGGCTCTGGTCGAGGTCGCCGACGAAGCGGCGGTCGATCTTGAGCGCGTCGAACGGGAAGGTGCGCAGATAGCCGAGCGAGGAATAGCCGGTGCCGAAATCGTCCATGGACAGGCGCACGCCCAGGCCCTTGAGGCGGATCAGGATGTCCAGCGCCTTGTCGGTGTTCTCGATCAGGACGCTCTCGGTGATTTCGAGCTCCAGCCGGTGGGCCGGCAGGTCGAACGCCTTGAGCGCGGCTTCCACCGCGCCGACCAGCTCGCCGCCGCGGAACTGCACCACCGAGACGTTCACCGAGACATTGAGCTGAGGCAGGCGCGAAATCGTGTCGCAGGCCTTGCGCAGCACCCATTCGCCGAGCGGGACCACCAGCCCGCTCTTTTCGGCCAGTGGTACGAACTCGTCCGGCGCGAGCCGGCCGAGCTGGGGATGGTCCCAGCGGATCAGCGCCTCGACGCCGAGGATTTCCAGGGTCTTCGTGTTCCAGCGCGGCTGGAACAGCAGCACGAACTGGTCCGAGGTGATGGCGCGCCGCAGGTCGCCCTCCAGCGAGCGCAGGCCGCTCGCCTCGTCGTTCATGTCGGCGGAATAGAAGCGCCAGACGCCCGGCCCGTCGGACTTGGCGCGCTCCAACGCCCGCTCGGCGCTGCGCACCAGCTCGTCCGCATCGAGCCCGTCCAGCGGCGCGAGCGAGATGCCGATGGCCACCTGGGGATAGGAGGTACCCTCGGACAGGTTCACCGGCACGTTGATGGCGTCCTGGAGCCGGCGGCACAGGCCTTCGATGGTCTTCAGGCCGGTCACGCCGGTAGCGATGAGCACGAACTCGTCCGGGCCGGTGCGCGCCACCAGGTCGTTGTCGCGCACGCAGCGGCGCAGGCGCCGCGCGATCTCGGACAGGATGGCGTCGCCGGCATTGAGGCCGAAGCTCTCATTGATGGCGCGGAAATTGTCGAGGTCGATGGCGAGCACCGCGACCGTCCGATCGCCCTCGCTGGCCGTGCCGAGGGCGCCCGAAAGGAACTCCATCATCAGGAGCCGGTTCGGCAGGTTGGTCAGGGGGTCGTGCAGGGCCAGATATTCCGACCGCCACGGTCCTCCCAGCTGCTCTGTGGCCTCGGTCGCCATTCTCCTCGCTCGATCCGTTTGTTGGGCCGCCATGCCGATCGTCCGGCGGCTCGCTTGCTCGACGGTGTGGCCGCCGGTCCTGATCCTGCGGCCGGACGTCGGCGCTCCACGCTCCTGGACAGCGCCAAGTATCGAGCCCAAGACTTCCGTCAATGATTCGAGCCCGGGACTCGAACCGACGCACACCGACCTAATTGTCCCATGGTGGGCTGTGGCCGTCCATGTGGCAAGCGCGGATATCGGTCGCGCCGGTGCCGAGGTCAAGCCTCATGCCCGCCCTGCGCCGGGCTCAAATTCCGGTGCGCTTTCTTAACAGGTTGTTACCGGGCGGCTTTTCGCGTCTCCGGCGGCGGTGCCGGCCGGGATTGGGCCGCGCGAGTGCGGCCGCTTTTTGTGCAGGGCTACCCCCGAATGTCACCGGTGGCCGGCTGCCGCCGGTGGCGCAAGGTCGATCGCGACCCGCATGATGGAGGGGTCCTCGCTGCCCGGCCGCATCCGGAAGCCGAGGTCCTCGGCCATGTGCAGCATGGGCAGATTCTCCCGCATCACGTCGCCGAACACGCGCTTCAGGCCGCGCTTGCGCGCATGGTCGAGGATCTCGGTCATGAGGCGGTAGCCGAGGCCGCGGCCCTTCATGTCCGAGCGCACCATGATGGCGTATTCGGCCTCCTCATTGTCCGGATCGGCGATGATGCGCACCACGCCGCAGATCTCGCCCGACGGCTCGATCGCCACGTAGGCCATCTCCCGGTCGTAATCGATCTGCGACAGGCGCGCCGCCATCAGGTGCGGGAAGTCCTTCACCGAGCCGAGGAAGCGCATGCGCACGTCCTGCGGGTCGGAGCGGCGCACCACGTCCACGAGGCCCGGCTCGTCCTCCGGCCGGATCGGCCGCAGCGCCAGGACCTGCCCGTCGGCCAGCACGATCTGGCGCTGCTGGCCCGCCGGATAGGGGCGGATGGCGAAGCGGTCGGTGCCGTTCACCTTCGCCTCGTGCACGACGATGCGCGCGTCCAGGGCGATCACGCCGTGCTCGTCGGCGAGCAGCGGGTTGATGTCCAGCTCGGCGATCTGCGGCAGGTCGGCGAGCAGCTCGCCGACCTTGATGAGCGTGCCGGCGATGGCGTCGATGTCGGCGGGGGGATGGTCGCGGTAGCCGGCCAGCAGCTTGGCGACGCGGGTGCGCTCGATCATCTCGCGGGCCAGCACGCCGTTCAGCGGCGGCAGCGCCACCGCCCGGTCGGCGATCACCTCCACCGCGGTTCCGCCCTGGCCGAACAGGACCACCGGACCGAAGGTGGGGTCGTTGGCGATGCCGGCGATCAGCTCCTGCGCGTTCGGCCGGCGGATCATCTGCTGCACCGTGAAGCCCTCCACCCGCGCGCCGGGCTTCCTCTCCTCCACCGAGGCGAGGATGGCGCGGCAGGCGTCCTCCACGGCGGCGGGGCTGTGCAGATCGAGCCGCACGCCGCCCACGTCGGACTTGTGGGTGATGTCGTGCGAGATCACCTTCACCACCACCGGCCAGCCGATCTCCTCGGCGAGCCGCCCGGCCTCCTCGGGCGTGGCCGCGATGCGGGTGTCCACCACCGGAATGTCGTAGGCGGCGAGCACCGCCTTGGCCTCGAACTCGGTGAGCGCGCTGCGGCCCGTGGCGAGCACCGCGTCCACCACCTGGCGCGCCCGGCCCCGGTCCGGCTCCTCGAACGTGCGGGCCGGGGGCGTCTCCATCAGCAGGGTCTGGTTGCGCTGGTAGGAGACGAGGTGGGCGAAGGCGCGCACCGCCTCGTCCGGGGTCTCGTAGGTGGGGATCTTCCGGGCCGCGAACTTGCGCCGCACCTGCGCCACCGTCTGTTCGCCGAGCCAGCAGGTGAGCACCGGCGCGCGCGGGCGCGTCTCCAGCAGGCCCATCACCGCCTCCGCGGCCGCACCGCTGTCGGTCACCGCGGTGGGGCAGTGGAGCACCAGGATGGCGTCCGATCCCTTGTCCGCCAGGAGCGCCGCCAGCGCGTCGCGATAGCGCACGCCCGGTCCGTCGCCGCCGATGTCGACCGGGTTGGCGTGCGACCAGCCCGCCGGGAGCACCGTGTCGAGCGCCTCCATGGTGGCGGGGGAGAGGCTGCCGAGGCGCCCCGGCGTGCCCTCCAGCGCGTCCACCGCCAGCACTCCGGCGCCGCCGCCATTGGTGAGCACCGCCAGCCGGTCGCCGGCGAGGCGGATGCCGCAGGAGAGCGTCGTCACCGCCTCGAACAGCTCGCGCAGCTCGCTCACGCGCAGCATGCCGGCGCGCCGGAAGGCGGCGTCGTAGACCGCATCCGCGCCGGCCAGCGCGCCGGTGTGGGACTGCGCCGCCTTGGCGCCGGCGGCGGTGCGCCCGGCCTTGATGACGATCACCGGCTTGGCGCGCGCGGCGATCCGCCCGGCGGACATGAACTTGCGGGCATCGGTGATGCTCTCGACATAGAGCAGGATGGCGCGGGTGGAATTGTCGAGCGCGAGGAAATCGAGCAGGTCGCCGAAATCCACGTCCGCCTTGTCGCCCAGCGAGACGATGTGGGAGAAGCCGAACCCGCGCGCGCTCGCCCAGTCGAGCACCGAGGTGGCCATGGCGCCGGACTGGGAGACGAAGGCCACGTCGCCCTTCGCCGGCATCAGGTGGGCGAAGCTGGCATTGATGCGCGGGCCGGTGGAGATGAAGCCGAGGCAGTTCGGGCCGACGATGCGCAGCAGGTGCGGCCGTGCCGCATCGAGCATTCTCTGGCGCAGGCCCGGTCCATCGGCCGGCGCGCCTTCACCGAAATCGGCGGTGATGACCACCGCGGCGCGGCAGCCCTTCTCGCCGAGATGGGCGATCACGCCCGGCACCGTCTCCGGCGGCGTCGCCACCACCGCGAGATCCACCGCGATGGGCAGGTCCGCCACCGAGGCATAGTTCAGCGACGAGCGGATCGCCCGTTCCTTGGGATTGACCGTGAGGATCGGCCCCTGGAACCCCGCTTCGAACAGGTTCCGGGCGATCACCGCGCCGATGGATCCGGGCCGGTTGCTGCCGCCCACCAGGGCGATGGCGCCCGGATGGAACAAGGCGTCGAGATTGCGCGTGGTCATGTCTCGCCTCGCTGGTGCGGCGGCGCGGCCGCCGGCATTGGCGCTCGGACTATGCCCCAAAGGTAAGACGGCCGTGCGTGCGTGTCCGCACGATTTGCCCTTGAGGAAGCTCAAGGGCCGGCAGCGACCGCCTGCGCGGCAGTACGGCGGCGGCGTTTCCTGGACTTCGGCTTCTGGGCAGCGCGTTCTCGGGGCGCGCTTTGGTTGAACCCGGGTTTCCTGCCGGCGGCGCTAGCAGGGGCGCGAGCGGCAATAGCTGTCGCGCACCGCCTCGCTGAGCTGGTTGCCGAGCAGGGGTTTCTCGATGATCGCGACACCCTGGTGGTCGGCGCGGCGCCGCACATGGGCGGCCGGATTCGAAGTGATGAGGAAGCTCGGCAGCTTCACGTCGCGCCGGTCCAGCTCGTTGAGAAGGTCGAGCCCGTTCAGACCCGGGAGATTGTAGTCGACGATCATGCAGCCGCGGCACGAAATCTCGGCGTCGAGCAGCTCCCGCGAGCTGGCATAGGTGCGCACGCAGAAGCCTTCGATCTCCAGGGCGAACTTCAGGGAACTGCAGACCGCCATGTCATCGTCCACCACGTGGACAATCCAGCACTTCGCCTCGCCGGTCATCGCCTCTCATCCCTTCCCACGACCCGCTCGTAGGGTTGCACGTGGCCGGTGAAGGCAAACAGGTAGCGTCCGGCAAAACCGCGCGCCTTGCGGCAGATCAACGGGGTTCACGCGCCGCGCGGGACGATGCCGGCGAGCAGCGCCATGCGCACCAGTTCCGACAGGCTCTGCGCCTTCATCTTGGTCATCACGTTGGCGCGGTAGACCTCGACGGTGCGCGGGCTGATGCCGAGGTCGTAGGCGATCATCTTGTTGGCCTGGCCGGCGACCAGCAATTCCAGCACCTGGCGCTCGCGCTGGGACAAGGCGGCGATCCGCTCGGCCGCCTCGCCGCGCAAGGCGTCGTGCTGGTGGGTCTTCTCGCGCCGGGCGAGCGCCGACTTCACCACGTCGATGATCGCCACGTCGTCGAACGGCTTCTCCAGGAAGTCGGCGGCGCCGAGCTTCATGGCCGTCACCGCCAGCGGCACGTCGCCATGCCCGGTGATGACCACCACCGGCACGGCGGAGCCCTTGTCCTTTAGGTGCTGCAGCAGGTCGATGCCGGTCATGTCCGGCATGCGCACGTCGGTGATGATGCAGCCGGCGGCGGGGTCCACCGCCGGCAGGCCGGCGTCCACGAACGCGCGCGCCGAGGGATGCTCGCGCACCTCGTAGCCGACGGTCGCGAGCAGGAAGGCGAGGGATTGGCGCACCGCGTCGTCGTCATCGATCACATGGATGACCGCCGTCTCAGTCATCGACCGTCGCCTCCTCGTCCACGGCGCGCAGGGTGAAGCGGAACACGGAGCCGCCCTCCGGGTTGGGATCGGCCCAGATGCGCCCGCCATGGGCCTCGATGATGGTGCGCGAGATGGACAGCCCGACCCCCATGCCGTGGCGCTTGGTTGTAAGGAACGGCGTGAACAATTGCGCGCTCACCTCCGGACTGATCCCGTGGCCGGTGTCGGACACGCTGATGAGAACCATGTCGTCCTCCGCCGGTTCGGTCCGGACCATGAGCTCGCGGCGCGGCGTCTCCATCATCGCCTCCACCGCGTTGCGCATCAAGTTGAGTAATACCTGCTGCACCTGGACCTTGTCCGCAAGCACGAGGTCGCATTTCTGGCCGAACTGAAACCGGACCTGGATACCGTGTTCCTTGGCGCCCACCAAGGCCAGGGCGCTGGCCTCCTCCACCAGCTTGGAGAGGCTCTCCAGCCGCCGCTCGCTCTCCCCGCGGGAGACGAAGTCCCTGAGCCGGCGGATGATCTGGCCCGCGCGCAGCGCCTGCTCGCCGGCCTTCTCCAGCGCGTCCTGCATCATCTCCACGCGCGGCGGGTCGCTCTCCAGCAGCCGGCGCGAGCCCTTGATGTAGTTGGCGATGGCCGACAGCGGCTGGTTCAGCTCGTGGGCCAGCGTCGAGGCCATCTCGCCCATGGCGGTGAGGCGCGAGATGTGGACCAGCTCCGCCTGCAGCTCCTGGAGTCGCGCCTCGGTCTCCTGGCGCTCGGTGAGGTCGCGGATGAAGCCGGTGAAGAAGCGTTCGGAGGCGGACTTCATCTCGCCGACGGACAGCTCCATGGGGAAGGTGGTGCCATCCTTGCGCTCGCCCACCACCACGCGGCCGATGCCGATGATGCGCCGCTCGCCGGTGGTCAGGTAGCGCTGGATGTAGCCGTCATGGGCGGTGCGGTAGGGTTCGGGCATGAGCGCGGAGACGTTGCGCCCCACCGCCTCTGCGGCGACGAGGCCGAACAGGCGCTCCGCGGCGGACGAGAAGGAGCGGATCACGCCCCGCGCGTCGATCACCACCATGGCGTCGGGCACGGTGTCGAGGATCGAGGAGAGATGTGCCTCCCGCGCCATCAGGTCGCGATTGTGCGCCACCGCGTCGGAGGTGGAGCGGCGCAGCCGCTCGCCCATGGCGCAGATGCCGAGGCCGCAGGCGGCGAACAGAGCGGCGGCGGCCGGGTCGAAGGCGGCATCCGGCACGAGGGCGGCCGTGATCGCCGCGCCGGCGATGCCGGCGATGAGCGCCGCGATGCCGGCCGGAAGGCCGCGCGCGCTCACCGCCACCACGGCGCCGAGCAGCACCGGCAGGCCGTGGGCGCCGAGCGGGGGCACCGCGAACAGCCGGCACGCCACAAGCGCCGCCGCGGCCACCGCCACGCCGGCGACCGCCTGCCGCGCCGAGGCCCATGCCGCCGCGCCTGTTGCCGACCCTGCCTTGGTCTCGCTCACGTTTGCACCTCGTTCACGGGGTCCCGATCCGGTTTAGGCGCGTCCGAGCGCCTCCGTAATTCTACCTAAGGGGACGGACTTAAGTGTAAGAGCCGAATTTATCGTTTTCCGGCAAGCGCCTATCCAAAACGGGCCTCCCGAGCGAGGCGCATTGCAGGAGGTAACGATGCCGACCCCCGCCGCCGCGATCGCCACCAGAGCTTATGCGCCGCTCCCGCCCTCGGGGAAGTGGAAGGATGACGCGGACACCCACCGGCCTGTCAGCATCCTCTCGGCGCTGGGCGCCGTGGTCGGCTACGACCGCAATGCGGAAATCTACGGCGAGGACGCCAGCGCCGAGCACGTGTTCGTGGTTCTCTCCGGCGCGGTGCGCATCTGCAAGCTTATGGGCGACGGCCGCCGCCAGATCGAGGCGTTCTGCCTGCCGGGCGACGTGTTCGGCTGGGAGGCTTCCGGCCGGCACCGCTTCTCGGCCGAATCGGTTTGCGACACCAAGGTGGTGCGCATCAAGCGCTCGATCCTGTTCGCCCGCGCCTCGGACGACGCCGAGCTGGCCCACGCTCTGTGGTCGCTGACCGTCGCCGAGCTGCACCGCGCACAGAACCATCTGCTGGTGCTCGGCCGCAAGAATGCCCAGGAGCGCGTCGCGACCTTCCTGGTCGACATCGCCGCCCGTTCCGGCACCGGCACCGACGAGGTGCTGCTGCCCATGTCGCGCCAGGACATCGCCGACTATCTCGGCCTCACCATCGAGACGGTCTCGCGCACCCTGACCCATCTGGAGGAGCGCGGCGCCATCGCTTTGCCGTCCTCGCGGCGGGTGGTCCTGCGCGACCGCCATGCGCTGCGCCAGCTGAATTCCTGATCGATCCTTCTCCCGGAGTCCGGCGGTCTGGTTCCCCCGCCGGCGCTCTCCGCCTCGGCACGCGTGATGGCCCTCGTCAGACGGCCGCCGCGTGCCGCATTTTTTGTGCCCCCTCGGCGGCCTCTGCCGCCCTCTGGGCGACGAGGCGCGCATCGAAGCGGGCGCAGGCGACGCGGGTGAAGGCGCGCGCCGGTTCCGGAATCCGCACCACCGCGCCGTCCACCTCGGCGAGCCCATCGGCGACGAGGTCCGCCATGCCGGCAAGCTCGGCGGCGAAGGTGCCGCGCGCGAAGCCGTGGCGCGCGCATGCGGCGTCGAGGTCCACCTCCAGGTCGCACATCAAGCGCTCGATCACGTCGCGGCGCAGGCGGTCCTCGGCCGTGACGGCGATGCCGCGCGCCACCGGCAGCCGGCCTTCCGCCACCGCCTTGTGCCAGAGCGGCGTCGACGCAATGTTCTGCACGTAGCCCTGGGGCAGGGCGCCGATGGCCGAGGTGCCGAAGCCGAGCAGCAGCGGCGCGTCGTCGGTGGTGTAGCCCTGGAAGTTGCGCTTGAGGGTGCCGGCGCGGGCGCGCGCCGCCATGGCGTCGGCGGCCTTGGCGAAATGATCGAGCCCGACCGCCGCATAGCCGTGGCCGGCCAGCAGCGCCGCCACCGCCTCGGCCTGGGCGAGGCGCGCCTCGGGGCCGGGCAGGTGGGCCTCGGGGAGGAGCGCCTGGTGCTTCTTCATCCACGGCACGTGGGCGTAGCCGAACACGGCGATGCGGCTCGGATCGAGCGTCAGCGCGGCCTCCACCGTGCGCTGCACGGAGGCGACGTCCTGGTGCGGCAGGCCGTACATGAGGTCGAGATTGATGGCGCCGATGCCCGCGCGCCTGAGCCCCTCGGCCACCGCGCGCGTGGTCTCGAACGACTGGACGCGGCCGATGGCGGCCTGCACCTTCGGCTCGAAATCCTGCACCCCGAGGCTGGCGCGGTTGAAGCCCTCGCGCGCCAGCACGCGGACCTTCTGCGCGTCCATCACGCGCGGATCGATCTCGATGGCGATCTCGGCGTCGCGCGCGAAGTCGAAGGCCCCCCGCAAGGCGCCCATGACCGCTGCGAAGTCCGCGTCCGCCAGCATGGTGGGCGTGCCGCCGCCGAAGTGCAGGTGGGTGAGCCGCCGCCGGCCCGGCACGCGCGCGGCGACGAGGCGGATTTCCTCCACCAGCCGGCGGGCATAGGCCTCCACCGGCACGCGCGCGCGCGCCACCTGGGTGTGGCAGCCGCAATAAAGGCACAGCTCGGCGCAGAACGGCACGTGGACATAGGCCGAGACGGCGGCATCCGCGGGCGCTGCGGCGAGCCAGCGTTCATAGGTCTCGCTGTCCAGGGCGCCGAAGTGGGGCGCGGTGGGATAGCTGGTGTAGCGCGGCACCGGGCGGGAATAGCGGGCGAGCAGGTCCTGTCTCATGTCCGATGCATCGCGCCGCCCGGCCGCGCGCGCCTTGACGTGGCGCAACGCCGGCCCGCGGCATGCGGGCCGGCGTCGATGAAATCCCTGCGCCCCCGGTCAGTAGGACAGGAAGGCGCCGGCGAAGATGCCCTCGGCGCGGTCGTCGCCGGCGAGCTTGAAGCGGTACTGGAGCGTGAGGTCGAGATACGACATGGGCGCCGTGTACTCGTCCTCGCGGAACCAGTAGCGCAGGGTCGCTCCGGGTCCGGCGCCGAGCGCGAACGGGGTGTCCACGCTGTTGTCGTAGCTGCCGCCGATGGCGAGGAAGGGCCACAGCACCAGCCGGTTGCTGATGGCGTCGAGGCGGAACGATTCGCCGTACCGCGCCTCGAAGCTCGACACCGTCTGACCCGACATGGCGAAGTAGTTGTAGTCGGCGTAGATCTGCCAGGTCCGCCAGTGCGGCACGTCCACCCGAAGGTCGGTGCCCTCGCCCTTGGAGTAGGCGGCGCGCAGCAGCCAGTCCTGGCGGGCGGCCTGTCCCACCGGGAACAGGTAGGCGGTCTCGAAGATCAGGTTCTGGTCCTTGATCGGCTTCCAGCGCGCGCCGACGCTGCCCTGGACGGTGTCCCAGCCGGCGCCGCCGCCCTCCGAATAGGCCGTGCCGTAGCCGCGCACGAACAGCTCGAAGATCGCGCCGTCGCGGTAGCCGATGCCCGGCGGCCGCCAGTAGATCTCGCCGCCGATGCCCAGCGCGCGATTGGCGCTGATCGGCAGCGGCGCGAGCGGCGAGGACGGCGCGATGCCAGCCGAGGAGCCATAGCTCGCCGACAGATAGGCGCCCCAGGTGCGGCTCAGCTCCGCCACCTCGCGGCGCAGGCCGAACAGGTATTGCGGGTCCATCGGCAGCTTGCCCTCGCGGTGCTCGTCGATGGCGCGCTTGAAATAGCCGATGGCCTCGTTGTTGTGGTAGGTGCGCCGGGCGTTGTAGGCGGCGTCGATCAGCGTCGTGCCGCGCAGCTGCCACTTGGCGTCGGCCTCGGTGAAGTAGTCGTAGGCGATCTGGTCCTCGCCCACTTGGCCGGCGAGCACGGCAAGGTCGACCGCCTTCATGCCGCGCAACTCGCCGCGATTGTAGGCCTCGAGGAAGATCTGCTTCGCCTCGTCCTTGCGGCCGAGCTGCACCAGCACGCCGATCCGGGCGGAGAGCATGGTGCGCCGCTGCTGCGCCGTGGTGGCGTAGACCGCGGCCTCGGAGAAGGCGGCGAGCGCGCTCTCCTTGTCTTCGAGCGCCAGATAGGCGTAGCCCAGCCGCGCCTGGACGTCGTAGCTGCGCTCGTTGGCCATGGGCTTCAACGTGGCGAGCGCGATCTCCGGCTGCTTGGCGGCGAGCGCCGCGTCGGCGAGCGACAGGCGCACCGCGCGATACTGCGACACCGGCAGGTTTCCGGAGGCGAGCGCCGCGCGATAGTCGCGGATGGCGCCGGTATAGTCCTTGGCGCTGAGGCGCAGGCCGCCGCGCTGGACCAGCAGCGTCGCGTCGCGCGGGCTGCGGGCGAGCAGATAGCTGGCGATCTGCTCGGCCTCGGCATACTTGCCGCGCGCGGTGAGCACCTGCATGAGCAGCAGGCGGTAGCCGCGATTGTCGGGATCGGCCGCCACCGCGCGGCGGGCGGCCGCCTCGGCGCGGGGATAGTCGCGCTTGGCCAGCGCCGCATAGGCCTCGGTGCCGTCGGCATAGCCGGGGGCGCTGGCATCGCCGCCCCCGCCGCCGCCCTGGTTCGCGAACACCGAGCAGATGACGCCATAGGTGGTGGGCTGGCAGAACACCTGCGGCGCCTGCAGCGCGGGGCGCTTCGCGGTGGCGCTCTTCAGCATGGCCTGGGCGGCCTTGCGGACCTCGTCGATCTCGCGGTTCTTCGGGTCCTCGATCGGCTCGATGAGGCTGAGCGCCTCCTCCGCCTGGCCGTTGGCGAGCGCCGCATTGGCGGCGATCAGGCGGTAATTGACGTTTTCGAGGTCGGTGAGGATGTTCGACCCGATCACCGCGTCGAAATCCTTGCGCGCCTGGAGCGTCTTGCCGGTCTTCTGGAGCAGATAGCCGCGCACCATGCGGGGCAGCGGATCGTTCTCGTCCATCTGCACCGCGGCGTTGGCGGCGGCGAGCGCCTCCTCGGTCTGGTCGGCGGCAAGCAGCGCCTGGAGCTGCACGACGCGGTAGACCATGGCGTCGGGCGCGCGGTCCACCGCGCGCTTGGCGGCGGCGACGGCGGCCTTGGTCTTGCCGGCGGCCACGTCCTTGATCGCCTGCACCGCGTCGGGCTCGGCAAGGCGCTTGTCGGTCACGGCCTTGCGGGCGACCAGAGCGGGATCGGTGTCGCCGAGCGCGATCGCCTCGCGGATCGCGGTGGCGAGGTCTTCGAGCTTGTTGGCGCGGTCGAGCGTGTCGATCAGCAGCCGGCGCCAGGCGAGGTTGCCCGGGCTCGCCTGGAGCGCCTCGCGGATGCGCGTCTCGGCGAGCTTATTGTCGCCGTCGCGATAGGCGTTGAACGCCTCCAGCGCCTCGATGTAGCCGGGCGTGTCGGAGACGCCGGCGCCGGGCGGCGTGGTGGCGGGCACCAGGCTGCACACCGGGCCATAGGGCGTGTCGATGCACTTCTGGTAGGGCACCGGCAGCGTCTGGTTGGCATTGTCCGGGACGATCTGTGGCTTGTCCTTCTGGGCATTGGCCACCTGGCGCCGGGCGGCGACGCCGGGCTCCTTGGCGTCCAGCCCCTCCAGCACCCGCAAAGCGCGCTCGGGATGGCCGGCGGCGATCGCCGCGTCGGCGATGACGATGCGCACGTCGCGATTGGTGTCGCCGGTGAGCACCTCGTCCTTGAGCGCCTCGTCGAAATCGGCCTCCGCCGCCTCGATCTGGCCGAGCCGCTCGCGCAGATAGCCGCGCATGGTGCGGGGCAGGAACGAGCGCGGGTCGGCCTCGATGGCCTGGGATGCCGCCTTCTCCGCCGCCTCGATCTGGCCGTCCGCGATCAGCGAATAGACCAGCAGCATGCGGTAGCTGAGATCGTCCGGCACCAGCGCGATGGCGCGGCTCGCCGCCTCGATGGCGGCCTTGGGATTGTGGTCGGCGAGCGCCTTGTTGGCGGCCAATGACGGACCCTGGGCGAGGATACGGCTCTGGGCGCGCAGGCGCGCGATCACGGTCGGGTCCTTGATGCCGGCGGCGACCGCCTCGGACGCCGCCGCCACCGATTCGGCGAGGCGGTTCTGCGCCTCCAGCGAATCCATCAGCAGCAGCCAGAGCCGCGGCACGTCGGGGCGCAGCTTCAGCGCCTCGCGGGCGAGCGCGGACGCCTGGGCGTAGTTCTTGTCGCGATGGGCCTTGTAGGCCATGTCGGCGGTGCGCCAGGCCTCGCCGGTCAGCTCCGGCGGCTCGATCACGGGGGGCGGCGCCGGCTGGGCGGAGAGCGCCGGCGGGGGTGCGGCGGCCGGACCGCCGGGCAGCGGCGGCGCGGCCGCAGGCGGGGCGACCACCGAGGTCGTGGGCTGGGGCGGCGCCACGGAGGGCAGCGACGGCATCGACTGCGCCAGCCGCGGCGGCGCCGCAAGGCGCGGCGGCTCGGAGGGCTGCGCCGGCGCCCCGCCCGAGAACGCGAGGGACATCGCGCCTGCGGAGGCGGCCACCATCAGGCCCAAGGCGATCCGCCTCAGGAGCTTCGTCCGCGGCCGGAGACGGGCGGAGGACACGGTTCGGAGATCGAGCGCGGTGGTCATGGCGTCACCGTCGCCGGAAATGCTTAAATAGCAGTTAACCTTAACATGGCGACAACTTGGTTGTTCCAAGTATTCATGTTTCGTTTACTATTATGACGCGATTGCATTTGCGGTAGCGGGATGCGCCCGGGTTTCAGCGAAGGCGACGCGGCCGAGGAAAAAATCATTTTATTACAATATATTGATGCGGGGGCCGCCGGCGGTGCAGGCGCCGGTTTGGCGTGTGGAGCCCGGCGCGCGCCCGCCGTTTCCGGCGCAAGCCCCTGCCGGGCTTGGGCTCGCAGTGTGGCGCCGGGGCCACCAAGTATTCATGGTTTGTTTACTATCGGAGCGCGCTGCGCGCGACCGCCCGGACGCGCCCGCGCGCCCGCGCGCCGGAAAATGAAAAAGGCCGGGGCTCCGGGCCTTTTCGCCCCGGAGCCCCGGCCTTTCGCTCACCTCAAGACTGAGAACGCGGTCCGATCCGCCTGCGGTGCACGCTGATCTGCACGTTCTCTAGCGCCGGACGCCCTGCTGCATGCGGTCGCGGAAGGTCTGCGGGCTCATCAGCGAGGCGGTGTCCCATTGATCCGGCGATTCGGGGCCGGAATGGAACGGCCCCTCGTTGAACTGCCAGATCACGATCTGCGGCGGGGCGCGCTGGAAGTCGGGCGTCGCCAGGAACTGGAGCAGGGTGGCATACGGCCCCACATTGCCCGGCTGCCAGGTGAGGGAGACCGGCCGGTCGATCACGCTGGAGAGCTTCTGCGGGAAGCCGAGATAGGGCTGCACGAAGCTGTTGCCCACCACGTGCACCGGCGCCGGGCCGGAGCCGAGCAGGCCGCCGCCGCTCTGGCCGGAGGCGCGCACCGTGAACAGGTCCGGTCCCACCTGGCGCTGCTGCTCGGGGGTGAGGAAGCGCTGGGCGAGGTCGCCGAGATTGCGCTGGGTGATCCACTGGCCGAGCTTGTCGCCGGTGCCCGGCTGGCCGCCGAGGCGCGGGAACTTCTGCTTGATGAGCTGGCCCACCGCGTCCGCGGCCGCCTCGGCGGCCCAGGCGGTCCAGTGGTAGTCGGCCCGGTAGAAGGCGGTCTGCTTGCCGGTCTCCACCGACTTCAGCGCCGGGCGCAGGTCCAGCGTCTCAATGCCCGCCTGGCGGAGCTGGCCGAGGATATAGTCGTACTGGCCCTCGATCTCGGGCGAGAGGCGCGTGCCGTCCGGCAGGTTGGCGGCGTAGGAGCGCGCCTTGAGTGGCACCACCGGCACGATCAGGGCGATGTTGCGCCCGGCGAGCGCGGCCTTGGTGTCGGCGATCAGGCCGACCACCTTGTCGATGCCGGGCTTGTCGAGCGTGGTCAGGCTCTCCCAGCCGGGGAACAGCCATCCGCCCTTGCCGATGATGACGGTGTTCTGCGCCTGCGCCGGCGCGGCGAAGGACGCGGCGACCAGGAGGCTCGCGGCGGCGGCGCCCAAGGCGCGCCGGGTGAGGGCGCCGGGGCGCAGGGGGGGCAGCGTCATTTCTCGTCTCCCAGGAAGCGGCGCTCGGCCTCGGTCAGGGGGTAGGTCAGCGTGCGGACCGGCAGCTCCCACACCACGAGGCGCGTGCCGTCCAGGACATGGGGATTGTTGAGCAGGATCTCCAGCATGGCGCCGGCGAACGCGCCGCCCTCGCGGCTCTTCTGGCCCACCTCGCGCGAGAGCGCGGCGGCGAGGAAGTCGGGGAAGCCCGAGCGCAGCGAGAAGGACGTGCCGATCAGCACCACGCTCGGCGGCGGCACGTCGTCCAGCAGGCCGCCGGAGCGGATGATGCGGCTCGACACCTCGCCTTGCATGTCCGGCGCCGGGCCGGACCAGGTGTAGGACCGGTTGAGGCCGGACAGGGTCATCAGGTCGCCGATGCGCGGCTGGGGCGCGCCGACCGTGACCTCCACCTTCTCGCTGCCCGGCCCGAGCCGGGCGGTGATGGCGGCGGCGAGCTTCTCGGCGGCGTAGCGCGCGCCCGCGGAATTCCAGTGGGTGTCGGTGCGCAGATAGCCGTCGGCCGGGAAGCCGGTGATGACGTCCACCTGCTGGAGGCCGAGGTCGGCGGTTCCCGCGCGCCAGGCGGCGAGGCGCCCCTGCGCCTGGCGCGACACCGGCAGGCCGCAGCTGCCGTCGCGCGAGACCGAGATCTTGTCGGGAACCGGCATCACCAGCATCTCGACGCCGCGCGCCTTCATCACGTCGCGGACCTTGGCGGCGATCTTCAGCCGCGCCGCGAGGTTGGCGTCGCCGCCCTTCTGGAAGGCGATCTCCTCGGTGATGAAGAGCCAGCCCGGGCAGCCGGCGCGCACCTGCGGGCCGGCGTCGTCGAGGACCAGATAGGTGAGGCCCGCCATCAGCCCGTCGAGGGCCGGCGTGCCCGGAAGGGCGCCCACCACCTGCTTGTCCACCACGGCGGTGACGCGGCCGTCGATCAGGTTCTTGCCGTGGGCGGCGGCGACGATCGGCTCCTTGGCGGGACCGGCCAGGTGCGCCACCACGAAGCCGAAGCCGGGAAAGATCAGCGCGAAGAAGCCGAGGGTGGCGATGGTGCGGAACAGGTCTGCCATGCGCTCCCCCTAGAACTGGAAATAGAGGAAGGGGACGACCGTGCGCCCCTGCAGCACCCAGACCGCGAACAGGAACAGCGGCAGGGCGGAAACGGCGCGCACCGTGTGGCCCGGCTCGGGGGCGGACGGGTCGATGCGCATCAGCTTCGGCAGGTAGATGAGGGCGATGCCGACGACGAATGTCATCATCTCCACCGGCCGCAGAACCGCGCCCATGCCGGGGGAGAGGCCGAAGCCGTGCTCGCCGAGCAGGCCGCTGGTCATCAGCCCGGCCTCGGCCCAGCTCTGCGAGCGGAACAGGATCCAGCCGAGATTGATGAAGACGATCGCCAGGATGTGGCCGACCAGCGGCGGCACCTTGGGCCAGCCCGAGACGTCCCACAGTTTCTCGAACACCAAAGCCGCGCCGTGCCACAGGCCCCAGACCATGTAGGTCCAGCTCGCCCCGTGCCACAGGCCGCCCAGCCCCATGGTGATGAGCAGGTTCGCGCACACCCGCGGCAGCTTCGCCCGGCTGCCGCCGAGCGGGATGAACAGATAGTCGCGCAGCCAGGACGACAGCGAGATGTGCCAGCGTCGCCAGAAGTCGCCGATCGACGTGCACAGATAGGGATTGTCGAAGTTCTCGGGAAACTTCAGGCCCACCATCAGGCCGAGGCCGATGGCCATGGCGCTGTAGCCGGCGAAGTCGAAATAGAGCTGGAGCGAATAGCCGACGATGGAGACGACCACGTCCACGGTCGAGGGGTCGGGCAGGTGATAGCCGGCATCCACCACCGGGGCGAGGGTGTCGGCGATGAGCACCTTCATCGCGAAGCCCATCATGAAGCGCTCGACGCCGAACATGAATTCGGCGCGGTGGAAGGTGCGCTCCTTGAGCCGCTCCGCCACCCACTTGTAGCGCACCACCGGGCCGGCCACGAGGTGGCCGAACATGGACTGGTAGGTGGCGTAGTTGATGAACGAGGGCTCCGCCGGCACGGTGCGGCGGTAGACGTCCATCGAATAGGAGATGGCGCCGAACACGAAGAAGCTGAGCCCGATGGGCAGCAGCACCTCGGCCCACCACCACGTCACGTCGGTGCCCACCACTTCGGTCGTGTGCACCAGCATGTTGGCGTACTTGAACCAGATCAGCGAGGCGAGCGGCCAGGCGATGCCCACCAGCAGCGCGCGGTGGCGCTCCGGCTCCTCGGCGCGCGCGATCCACAGGCCGGTGAGCCAGGACCAGACCGCGATCGACACGATGAGCGGCAGGAAGTCCACCCGCCACCAGGCATAGAACAGCCAGGAGAAGGAGAGGATGCAGAGGTTCCGCAGCGCCGCCGGGCTCAGCGCATAGGCGATGAGGAAGGCGGGCAGGAACAGGAACAGGAAGCTGTCCGAAGCGAAGACCATGTGGGCGCCGTCAGTTCGCGGTGCCGCGATAGGGTTCCGTCTCGTCCCGCTGCCCCATCAGGGCAAGGCCCGAAGGCCCCGGCACCAGGAACAGGCTGAAATTGTCCCCCGCCTTCAGCGGCGGCAGCTTGAGCGCCGCCGTCGTGGCCCCGCCGCAGCGGCCGGAAAGGCTCGCCTCGATGGGGTTGATGACCCGCTGGCGGGTGCCGAAGGTGGCGACGTCCTCGAACACGGTCGGGCCGTCGACCACCGCCACGGCGCCGGCGCAGCCGGGCGCGAAATTGTAGAAGCGCAGCTGCGCCTTCAGGTCGTTTCGGCCCTCGGTGGAGTCGGAAATGATGAGCGCCGGCGCGCCGCCGGGCGGGATCACCACCGTGGAGAAGCCGTCCGCGGCGGGGACCAGGTCTCCGGCGACCGGCTTGCCGTCCCGCGTCAGCGCGAGCGGAACGCCGCCCTTCACGATGCGGAACAGGGTCGCCACCTCGCCGTCGGCCACCTTGGCGGCGGGGCCGGTGCCGAAGCTGAAGCTCGCGGGCGTTCCGGAGAGGTCGACCACCCGCACGAAGGCCGATCCCGGCGGGGGCTTGGGGGCGTAGAGGCGGGCCACCTCGCCCGCCGCATGGGCGCCGGTCGTCAGCGTCGATGCCGCAACGGCAAGGGCGGCGAGTATGAGGGCGAATCGTCCGGTCGAGCGCATCGGTGAACCTTAAGGACGGCGCGCCGGGGAGCGGCCCGTCGCGCATGGCGGCCTGGCTCCCCTCCTCGGCGGCGCGCGGCCCGAAGCTGGCGCTCCGCCGCCGGCCTGATCGGCGCACCATGGAATGGGAGAACGCTGAACAAGGTCGAGGCGCCGCTCGCGCCTGCAATCCGTGCTCTAGGGCGCAAACGCGGGCATTGCAACAGCCGCGGCCATCACAGCGCCGCCAGAACCGCTGATTGAGCCGTATTCCGGTCGCCCGACGCGCCCGCCGGAGCCGGTCCGCGCCATCGGCGGCGCGGCCCCGGCCGGCCCGCGAACGCGGTTCCGGCGGCGTGTTGCACCGCCCGCGCGGGGATTCACGTCGCGTTAAGCATGATTGCAGGTCTGTCGCCCCGCCGCCGTATGTTTCTTTGTTTGCGGCCGGGGCGTGGGCGGTGCCTGCGTCAGGATGCCGGCTTGGCGTCGCGGAACGGCTTGAGGAAGTCGCTGCCCCGCAGCGAGGGATGGCAGCGCTCATACGGGTGGGGGAAATAGACGTTGGCGCCGAGCGCCTCCGCCGCATGCCAGGCCCAGCGGGGGTTGTAGAGCATGCCGCGGCCGAGGGCGACGAGGTCGGCCTTGCCCCCGCTCACGATGTCCTCCGCCTGGCCGGGCTCGGTGATGAGGCCCACCGCGATGGTCGCAATGCCGGCCTCGGTGCGGATGCGCTCGGCGAGCGGCACCTGGTAGCCCGGCCCGATCGGGATCTTCTGTTCCGGCGTGCTGCCGCCGCTCGACGCGCAGACATAGTCACAGCCGCGCGCCTTCAGCTGCTGCGCGAACACCACCGATTCCTCGATCGTCCAGCCGCCGTCCGCCCAGTCGGTGGATGTGATTCGCACCCCGAGCGGCCGGTCCGCCGGCCACGCGGCGCGCACCGCGTCGAACACTTCGAGCGGGAAGCGCATGCGCCCTTCGAGCGCGCCGCCATAGGCATCGGTGCGGGCATTGGCGAGCGGCGTCAGGAAGGAATGCAGCAGGTAGCCGTGGGCGTTGTGGATCTCGAGCAGGTCGAAGTCGAGCGCTGCCGCCCGGCGCGCCGCCGCCGCGAAGGCGTCGCGGATCTCGGCCAGTTCGTCGACGCTCAAGGCATGGGGCACCGGCCGGCCCGGATAGGCGATGGGCGATGCGCTCTTGAGCTGCCACCCGCCATTGGTCGCGTCGAGGGCGACCTGCTTCTCCCACGGCACCGAGACCGAGCCCTTGCGTCCGGCATGGGCGAGCTGCATGCCCATCGAGGCTCCGCCATGGCGCCGGCAGAAGGCCAGGGCCGCCCGCAGCGGGGCGATGTGGTCGTCGGACCAGATGCCGAGGCAGGCGCTGGAAACGCGCCCTGCCGGCTCCACCGCTGTCGCCTCGGTGATGACGAGGCCGGCGCCGGACACGGCAAGATGGCCGAGATGCATCAGGTGCCAGTCGGTGGCGAACCCTTCCGGCGTGGCGGAATACTGCCCCATGGGCGACACCACGATGCGGTTCGGCAGTTCCAGGCCGCGCATTCGGAAGGGCGAGAAGAGAACCGGCTCGGTCATGGGCGTCCCTTGGGGCTGTTGTGGTCCGTGCGCAGAGGCCCCTCCCGCGCGCGGCGTTTCGGCGCTTCAGGCGTCAAGCGTGAGATCGGATGTGGGCACCGCGCGGCAGGTGAAGCACAGGCCCTCCTCCAGGCCGGCGACCTCGGACAGATGGGCGATCCGGCCCGAGACGACGCCGACCGCGCAGCTCTCGCACTGGCCGACGCGGCAGCCGTTCGGCAGATCGAGCCCGCCGGCCTCGGCGCAGGCGAGGATGGTTCCCTTCTCCGGCGTCCAGTCCATGGAGCGGCCGGAACGGGCGAAGACGATGCGGTGGGTGCCGCCGGGCATGGCGCCGATGGCCTCCCCGCTCCAGAAGCGCTCCTGGAAGATCTCGAAGCGCGGCACGCCGCGCGCCAGCAGCCCGTGCGTCACCTGCCGCATCATGGCGTCCGGCCCGCACAGATAGAATCGGGCGCGGGCGGCGATCAGCGCGTCGTCGATGGCCGCGTCCGTGATCCGGCCCACGGCATCGGGTTTGTCTCCCGGCGTCGGGCGGGAGAGATGCCGGCGCACGGCGAGGTTGGGCAGCCGCGCCGCCAGCGCCCTCAGCTCCGCTCCGAATGCCTCGGATGCCCCATCCCGGCTGCCGTAGTGGAGAACCACGCGCGGCTCGCCGGGGGCGCCGGAGAGCGTCCGCAGATAGGAGATGAAGGGCGTGATGCCGACGCCGGCGGCTACCAGCACCACCGGGAACTCGTTCTGCAACGGCAGCGCGAACAGGCCGCCGGGCGCCTGGCACTCGACCTCGCCGCCGGGCGCGAGGTCCGTCACCAGGGGCGAGAACGCGCCGCCTTCGAGCCGCCGCACCGTCACCTCGTAGGCGACGGGTGCCGGATCGGCCGCCGAGGACAGCGAATAGGAGCGCGCAAGGCCGCCGCGATGGAGCGTGAGGTGTTGGCCTGGCCGGAAACCGGGCAGGCTCCCGCCGTCGCAGGGCGCGAGCCGCAGGGTGACGACGCCGTCGCACTCTTCCCGGCGCGCCGCCACGCGGAACTTGCGTCTACCGATCCAGGCGCCGGCGCTCTCGCGCGCCACCTCGCAGGCGAAGGAGCGCAGGCCCGGCGCGCCGCTCACCGGGTCGCCGTCGGCATTGGCGATCAGGTTGTTGTAGTTGAAGCCGTCCGGATCGCCTGCCACGCTCCCCGGCAGACCGAGGTCCGGGCAGGCCTGCCACCAGCCATAGTCCGCCACCACGGTTCCCGGCTGCACCGAGGCGTCGATCCGCGCCTTGAGGCGCGCGCTGCCGACGCGGCTCATCAGCCGCACCCGGTCGCCGCCGGAAATGCCGCGGTCGGCGGCCGTCTCGGGGTTGAGGCTTGCTTCCGGCTCCGGCGCCCGCCGGCGCAGGGCGACGATGTCGCGGTGCTGGGAGTGGCAGAAATTGCCCCGGTTGCCGGTGGTGAGCACCAGCGGGAACGACGCCGTGGTGCGCTCGGCCGGGGGGGTGAAGCCGGGCACCGGGTCATAGCCGTGCCGCAGCAGCAGCTCGGAATAGATCTCCACCCGCTTCGTCTGCGTGGCGAAGCCCGTCTCCCGATACTTGTGCGGGCGCCATGCCAGCGGGGGGCGGATGCCTTCCGGACGCTTGCGCAGGTCGTCGACGGTAAGCCCGATGGGCTCCAGCACGTGGTTCCATCCCGCCTCGACGCTGCCGCCGAAGAAGGCCTCTCCCAGGCCGAGGCGGGTGGCGAGGTCGAACACGATGTCGAGGTCCGAGCGCGCGCTTCCCAGGGGCTCGACCATGCGCGGGCGCAGTTGGACCAGTTCCTCGGCCGCCTGCGTGATCTCGAACCCGACGCGCAGGCTCTCGCGCTCCCACGCGCTTGCCACCGGCAGGACGATGTCGGCGAAGTCCGCGGTCGGGTTCAGGAACAGGTCGCAATGGACCTGGAATTCCAGCGCCGCGAGCGCCGCCCGCGAGCGCGCGGGATCGGGGTGCGAGACCAGGATGTTGGAGCCGAAGCCGACCAGCGCCCGCACGCGGTAGGGCTCGCCCTCCAGGATCGCCCGGTGCAGGTCGCGCGAGGTGATCCAGCCGTTGCGCTGCGGGCCGAGCGGATGCGCGGCGAGGCCGAGCGCCTTGGCGCGCTGCTCCGGCGCGAGCAGCGCCGGCGGATTGATGCCGCGCACCGGGTGCTTGGCGAACAGCACGTTGCCCCCGGGGGCGTCGAAGCACCCCGTCAGCGCATGGAGCGTGGCGACGGCGCGGTCGGTCTGCGTGGCGTTGGTGTGCTGGCCGATGCCGGTCCAGCCGTAATAGCTCACCGCCCTGGCGCTGGCGAAGGCGCCCGCGATCGCCTCCAGGAGAGCGGGCGAAACCCCGGTCTCGGCCGCGACGCGGTCCGGTGTGAAGGGGTCGAGCGCGGCGCGGTAGTGGGCGAAGGCGGTGCGGCAGGCGCGGGTTCCGCCGGGCGTCTTTACCGCGGTCGCGGCTTCGAGGTCCGCCGCCGCGACCTGGTCGGCCGGAGCCGGGGCGCCGGATCCGGCATCGACCGCGACGTAGCATTCCGCATCGGCCCAGCCGAGGTCGGCGCCGCGCAAGAAATGGCCGGTGTCGTTCCGCACCAGGAACGGGGCGTTGGTCCAGCGGGCGACGAAATCCCGGTCGAACGCGCCGCGCGCCACCAGCAGCCGGGCGATGCCCAGCGCCAGCGCGCCGTCGGTTCCCGGCCGCACGGGGCACCAGATGTCGGCGCCCGAGGCGCTGCCGGAACGGTGGGGGTCGACCACGATGAGCTTCGCGCCGCGCGCCTGCGCATCGCCGATGGCCTGGGCCTGCGCGAGCCAGGAATTGGCGGGATCGTGCCCCCAGAGGACGATCAGGTCGCTGTTGCGATAGTCGGGCGTGGGCAGGCCGACGCCGAAGGTGAAGGCGTGGCCGTAATCCTTGTGCCAGTTGCACATCTCCACGGCGAAGCAGTTGTTCGGGCTGCCGAACAGACGCACGAAGCGCTGCAGCCAGTCGGTGCTGTCGGAGATCGGGCTGGAGCTTTGGGAGGTGATGGCGAAGGCGACGCTCTCTGGCCCGCTCTCCGCCCGCATCGCATCGAGGCGCCCGGCGATCTCGGCCATGGCCTCGTCCCAGCCGATGGCGCGCCAGCCCGGATCGGCAGCGCCCTTCGGCGCGGTGCGGCGCAGCGGCACGGTGAGGCGGCGCGCGTGATGGGCGATCTCCGGAGCCGCCCGCCCCTTCGGGCAGATCGCCTGCCCGGTGGGGTGGGTGCGGTCCGGCCGCACCTCGATGAGGCGCCCGTTCTCCACCACGTTGAGCGTGCCGCAGCGTGAGCGGCACAGCGCACAGAAGCCCGGCTTCACCTCCATGGCGCCGCCCCGCCGGCCGCGCGCCGGCTCCTACGCATCCACATAGGCGACGCCTTCCATGATGCGGCGGGCGGTGCGCCCGAATGCGGCGCGGGTGACGCGCGGCGCGCCATTGGAATGGGCCACCTCCGCTTCCGCCTCCACCACGCCGGCGGGATGGCCGATGCGGATCGGCGCGCCCGGCGCCACGGCGCGCACCACCTCGGCGGCGATGCTGCCCGGGAGCCGGGCGGCGACGCCGGTGCAGGCGATGGAGGTGGCGGCGTAACTGGGATGAACCCGCTCCAGGAAGATCAGCCGGGCGGCGAGGTCCATCTCCTGCGCGGCGATTTCGCGCCCGTCCGGCGCGGCGCGGTAGGGCGCGGGCAGGCCGGCGATCACCACCATGGGCGTGACGCGGCTTTCGGTGCGGGCCTTCGCCGGGTCGTCCACCAGCCCGAAGCGGAAGGCCGCCTCGCCGCGCACCTGCTCCAATTGCTCCACGAGCCCGGGCCGGCTGTGGATCGCCTCAAGGCTCTCGGTGCCCGAAAGGCCGAAATCGGCGGCCCGCACGATGACATGCGGATTGGCGATGTCGACGAGCGAGACCTCGATCGTCCCGAGCCCCGGAACCGCCATCTCCTCCCGCACGTGCCCGGTGGGGAGGAGGGCGCCGCTGGCGGCACCCGCGGTGTCGGAGAAATCCACCAGGATCCTGGCACCGGACCCGGGAACGCCGGGAATTGCGTAGTCGCCCGCTTCCACGGCCCGTCCATCGACCACCGGCACCTCGACGGTGATCACCCGACGCAGATTGGTGTTGAAGATACGCACGGGGGTGAAGGGCGTCGCCGCCCGGACGAGGCCGCGCTGCACCGCATGCAGCCCCACCGCCGAGACGATGTTGCCGCACGGGCTCGCATAGTCGATGGCCGCGCGCTCCAGCTCCACCTGTCCGAATGTGTATGTGACGTCGGCGCCCTCGGGGCCGCCGGGCGCGATCAGCGCCAGCTTGCTGGTGAGCGGGTCGCCGCCGCCGAGCCCGTTCACCTGGCGCCGGTCGGGCGAGCCGAACACCGCGAGAATGACGCGCCGGCGCTCGTCCTCGTCGGCGGGCAGGTCGGCCGCATCGAGGAACACGCCCTTGCTCGTGCCGCCCCGCATCAGCGCGCAGCGAAGCTCGCGAAACATCGTTTCTTCCTCCCCGCGCGCTTCCCGCCCTGGTCGCGATCGGCTATCGTCCGTTTTCATAGAACATAGTTCTGCAATATAGAACAGTCGAGAGGGAACGATGCGCAGGAGAGAATTCCTTTTGGGAGCCGCCGCCGTATGCGCCCTGCCGGGACCCGGCCTCGCCGCGGCCTATCCCGATCGCCCGGTCCGGGTGGTGGTGGCCTTCGCCGCGGGCGGCGGCACGGACCTCATCGGGCGCACCGTGGCGCAGCGCCTGCAGGCGGTGCTGGGGCAGCCGTTCGTGGTGGAGAACCGGGGCGGGGCAGGCGGCAACATCGGCACCGACCTCATCGCCAAGGCACCGGCGGACGGCTATTCGCTGCTGCTGGGATACAGCTCCAACTTCGTCATCAGCCCGTTCCTCTACGACGACCTCGCCTACAAGCCGCTGAAGGACTTCGCGCCGATCTCGCTGGTGGCGACCGCCACCAACATCCTCGCCGCGCATCCCTCTTTGCCGGCGAGCAACCTGAAGGAGCTGCAGGCCTACGCCAAGGCCAACCCGCGCAAGGCCTATTTCGGCACCGCCGGGGTCGGCACGCTCGGCCATCTCACCGGCGAGCTGTTCGGCTCGGTGGCCGGGGTGGAGATCGTCCACGCGCCCTACAAGGGCAACAGCGCCGCCCTCACCGATCTTCTGGCAGGACGGGTACAGCTGTTCGCCGGGTCGCCGGCGGTGGTCATGGAGTTCGTCCGCAACGGCCGACTCAAGGCGCTCGCGGTCGCCAGCCCGCAGCGCGAGCCGGGCATGCCCGAGATTCCCACCTTCATCGAGCAGGGGTTCGCCGTGGAGGCGCTCGCCTGGTTCGGCCTGCTCGCGCCCGCCGGCACCCCGGCGGGCGTGATCGACACGCTCAACAAGGCGGTGGTCACCGCCCTCGACGACAAGGAGGTGAAGGAGAGCTTCGCCAAGCTCGGCTACGAGGTGACGACAAGCACGCCCGCCGTCTTCGCCGACTTCATCCGCACCGACTACGACCGGTGGCAGAAGGTGATCAAGGCGGCCGGCATCAAGGCCGAATAGCGGTTCAGCTCCCCGTCGCCGCGGCGGATGACGGGGAGCCGACGCCCCAGTCGGCCAGCACATCGGCCGCATCGCAGCCGAGCGGACCCATGGCGCGGGCCACGCGGCCCGGCGTCGCCGAAAGGCGGATCGGCGACGCCAGGAGCGACCATGCGTCCCCCAGCGGCGAGGTTCCCGCGGCGACGAGGCCGCGCGTGCGCGTGCGCTCGCTCTCTGCCACCTCGCTGACGCTCAGCACGGGCGCCGCGCGAAATCCCATGGCCTCCAGCTTGGACACGGCCTGCGCGCGCGCAAGGTCCCGCACGCTGTCCGCCGGAAGCGGCCGTCCCGCGCGGTCGACGGCGATGAAGCCGTCGGCGCAGGCGAGCACGGCCGTGGCCGGCGCCGAGGCGCCGTTCCAGTCGAGGCGGGTCATCCAGGCGGCAGCGTCCAGCATGGAGAGGTCGATGAACTGGCCCTCGCCGGTGCGCTCGCGATGGTCGAGCGCGGCGAGGATGAACAGCAGGCTGAGCTGGCCGCCCACCAGATCGATCAGCGAAATGCCGGCCTTGTAGGGGACGTCCTCGTGCCGGATCGCGTCCATGATGCCGGCGGCGCTCTGGATGGTGGTGTCCATGGCGCCGCGCGCGCGATCTGGCGCATCGGCGCCGAACCCGCTGACGGCGCAATAGACGAGGCGCGGATTGATGCGGTTGAGCGCGTCCGGCGAGAAGCCGAACCGGCCGAGCGCACCCGGCTTCATGTTCTCCACCAGCACGTCCGCCCGGCCGACGAGGTCGGCGAACATGGCGGCGTCCGCCTTGTCGCGCAGGTCCACGGTCACGCCGCGCTTGTCGGAATTGCTCATGGTGAAGAAGTAGCCCTGGCCCTCGCGCAGCGGCGGCAGCAGGCGCGCCGGCTCGCCGCCCGGCGGCTCGATCTTCACCACGTCGGCGCCGAATGCGCCGAGCTGGCGCGCGCACAGAGGCGCCGTGGTGTACTGGCCGATCTCCAGCACCCGGAGCCCGTCCAGCGGCCGCTCCGGTGCGCTTGCGGCCGCGGCGCGGCGCGGCCCGGCCCGGCGGGCGAGAAGGTCGCGCACGAAATCGCTGTCGCGGCCCGGAGCCGGCACCGCCGCCGGCGCCCGGCCGCGCGTCCGGGAGCCGCGGAACAGCGCGCCCGGCACCCGCGCATGCGTGCCGTCGGGCAGCGCCGCCGTCCGGGTCATATCGCGGTGGCGCAGGTTGCGCTCCTCGAACAGATCCGCGATCCGCGCCACCGGGCCGGCGGGGATCGCGCCGGCGTCGAGCTGGTCCATGCATTCGGCCACCGACAGGCGGGCGGTCCATTCCTCCATCAGCCGGTCGACCTCGGGATTGTGGGTCACGCGGCCCGAGGGCGTGGTGAAGCGCGGATCGTCCGCGAGGTCGGGCCGGCCGATGATCCGGCAGATGCGCACCCACTGGTCGTTGGAGCCGGAGCAGACCATCACCCAGCCGTCGCGGGCGCGGTAGGCATTCCATGGCGACATGGAGGGATGGTGGTTGCCGATGCGGTTCGGCGTCCCGCCGGCGAAATGCCGGGGCAGGAAGGTGGTGAGCATGCTGAAGGCGCAGTCGTACATGGCGACCGCGGTGTGCTGGGGCGGCGCGCCGCGCGCGCCGGCGCGCAGCGCGAGCAGCACCGACGAGGCGGCATAGAAGCCGGAGGTGAATTCGAGGATCGGCGTGCTGGAGGGGATCGGCGGCCCGTCCGGGTCGCCGGTGACGTCCATGACCCCCGAGAGCGCCTGCACGAGGCCGTCCGGCAGGGGCTCTGCCTCCGCCGCGGCGCCCAGCGCGGTGACATCGCAGACGAGGCGGGCCCGTCCCAGCGCCGCCGCGATCGGCTCCGGCCAGTCCCGGTCGAGGTCGCGCGAGACCAGGACCGCGTCCGCCTTGGATATGACCGCGGCGACCTCGGCCACCGCCTCCGGCCCATCGAGCGTCAGGCTGTGCTTGCCTGCGGCAAGGCTGGCGCGGTGGGGCGCCTTGGTGCCCCCGTCCCCCGGCGCAGCGGGCTCGATCATCACCACCGTGGCGCCGAGTTCCGCGAACAGGGCGCCGCAGACCGCAACGGCGATCCGCTCTCCAAGCTCGACAATCAGAAGGTCGTGCGAAAGGGGGGTCTTCATTTCGGGCTCGGCTCCCCTGGGCTGGCGGTTGTTGGCGTCCGGCGGGTTGGCGCTCACGTCTCCTCCTCGAAGGCCAGCTCGCGGGTCTTGCGCACGTTGGGCAGGATCACGATCACCAGCAGGCACACGGCAAGCACCAACAGCACCGCGCTGATGGGACGGGTGACGAACACGCTCGGGTCGCCCGACGACAGCAGCATAGCGCGCCGCAGGTTCTCTTCCAGCAGCGGGCCGAGGACGAACGCCAGCAGCAGGGGCGCCGGCTCGCACCGCCATTTGGTGAGCGCATAGCCGAGCACGCCGAACACGATCAGCAGCAGCACCTCGAAGGACGAGTTGTTGACGCTGTAGACGCCGATGCAGGACACCACCAGCAGCACCGGATGGAACATGCGATAGGGCACCTTGAGCAGCGCCACCCACACGCTGATCAGCGGCAGGTTGATGATGACCAGCATGATGTTGCCGATCAGCATCGAGGCGATGACGCCCCAGAACAGTTCCGGGTTCTTGGTCATCACCTGCGGGCCCGGCTGGATGCCGTGGATCATCATCGCCCCCGCCATCAGCGCGATCACGGCATTGGACGGGATGCCCAGCGTGAGCAGCGGGATGAACGAGGTCTGCGCGCCGGCATTGTTGGCCGCCTCGGGCGCCGCGACGCCCTCGATCGCGCCCTTGCCGAAGCGGTCGGGATTCTTGGCGATGCGCTTCTCGAACGCGTAGGCGGCGAAGGCGGAGAGCGTTGCGCCGCCGCCCGGCAGGAGGCCGAGAATGGCGCCGAGGATGGTGCCGCGGATCGCGGCCGGCGTCGCCTCGCGGAAGTCCTGGCGGCTCGGCATCAGGCTGCCGATCTTGGCCTGAACCAGCGAGCGGTACTCCGGACTTTCGAGGTTGCGGAGCGTCTCGGCGATGGCGAACAGGCCCATGGCGAGCGGCACGAAGCCGATGCCGTCATTGAGCTCGGGAATGCCGAGGGTCATGCGCGGCTGGCCGGTATTGATGTCGGTGCCGATCATCGAGAGGAAGAAGCCCAGCACGATCATCCCGAGCGCCGAGAGGATCGAGCCGCGCGCCAGCACGATGGCGGCGATCATGCCGAGCACCATCAGCGAGCAGTATTCCGCCGGCCCGAACATCAGCGCGACCTCGGCCAGCGGCGGCGCGAACAAAGCGATGAAGAAGGTGGCGAACAGGCCCGCGAACAGCGAGGCCAGCGCGGCGATCGCGAGCGCCGGTCCGGCGCGGCCCTGCCGCGCCATCTGGTAGCCGTCGAGGCAGGTGACGACGGACGAGTTCTCCCCTGGCAGGTTCACCAGGATGGCGGTGGTGGAGCCGCCATAGGAGGCGCCGTAATAGATGCCGGCGAGCATGATCAGGGCCGAGACCGGCTCCAGATAGAACGTCACCGGCAGCAGCATGGCGACGGTGGCCACCGGCCCGAGGCCGGGCAGGACGCCGATCAGCGTGCCGATGAGCGCGCCGATCAGGCAGTAGAGGAGGTTCGCCGGCTGCGCGGCGGTGGCGAAGCCGGACAGGAACTGACTGAACAGATCGAACATCAGAAGAGCTCCGGCCACAGCGGCATGGGAAGGCCCAGGCCATCCACGAAGATGAGGCTGGCGGCGACCGCGAGCCCGATGGCGAGGACGATCGTTTCGCGCCAGCGGGTCTCAGCGTCGGCAAGGCCGGCGATGATGACCACGCCGCAGATGGTGATCGGCAGGCCCAATCGATCGAGCGCCACGGAAAAGAAGGCGACGGCGGCGCAGATCAGGATCAGCGGGCGCGGATACCAGCGCGCCAGCTTCTCCTCGTCCGCGAACAGGCTGCGCACCATGATGGCGAGGCCAAGCGCGATCAGCACGTAGGCGCTGGCGGTGGGCAGCCAGCCGGGCCCCATCCGCACCGCCGTGCCGACCCTCAGGTTCTGCGCGAGCCACAACCCCCAGCCGGCGATGCCGATGAAGGTGGCTCCGGTCAGAACATCGTTCCAGTTCCTTATATGCGGGATATGGCGTGCCGATCCGGGACGGCCCGTCTCGGCGACTGCATCCTTGAGCTTCGCGTCCATGCTTTCCTCCCTCTCGCGGCATCTTCGGCCGTCAGGATCGGTTTCCGATCGCGCTCTTGTAGGTCTCGATTCGTTGTTTCAGGCCGGGGCGCGCGACGGAGGCGGCGAGGTCGGCCATGTCCTGCGCCCGCGTGTCGGGGCGCAGGCAGCGGGAGATGGCTTCGTGGGTCTGCGGCGCGAGCAGGCCGAGGTTGGCGAAGATCGCCGACTGGCGCTCCGGCCAGGCGGCTGGCGCGGCGATCTCGCTCGCGAAGCCATTGGCGATGGCGGTGTCGGCATCCAGCTCGATGCCATCCAGAATCAGGCGGCGCGCCGCCTGCAGGCCGACGATGGCGCCCAGCCTGCGGGTGCCGAGAACCACGCCGAAGCGCACCCCGGGAAAGCGGAACGTGGTCCCGGGGGCGGCAATGCGCCGGGCGCACGCGCCGAACAGGTCCGCGCCGGCGCCGAACACGCGGCCGTGCGCGAGCGCCAGCGTCTCGCCGGGGAAGTGATGGACCGCCTGCAGCATCTCTTCCGCCTGCAGGAAGCGCAGCGCCAGGTCGCCGTCGCTCTGCCGGTCGAGGCCGCCGAGGTCGAAACCGGAGCAGAAGCTTGCTCCACCGCCCGTGAGGACCAGCAGCCGCGTGCCGTCGCGCGCCGCGTCGGCGACCGCGTCCCGCAGGTTAAGGACCAGCCCTGCACTGAGGGCGTTGCCGCGGGCCGGACGGTTGAGCTGAAGGCGCGTCACCGGCCCTTCCCGCTCGACGATCAGTTCGCTGGCGTCTTGAGCCACGTTCATCGGACTATCCGTCTCCCCAATTCCCTTGCGACATGGCTCCCTGGCGACAGGGATGAGGCCCGCCGCCGATCGGTGACGGGGGTCAACGCGACGAAATGGAACGTTGTTTCGTAAAATGTCAACGGCGATCCGCGCGATGGATCACGGCGCGATGTCCTCGGGAGGAACGAAGTAGGGGGTCGGCTCCAGTTCGGCCTCGCGGAACCGGCGCATGCTTTGCCGGTAGGTTCCGAAGTCGGCGACGAACAGCTCACGGGCGATTGCGGCGGCGGCACGGGTGGTGGTCGCGCGCACTGCCGGCAGGTCGCCCGCAAGCGCACCGTGGCTGAGGCTTGCGCCGAAGCTCAGCAAATAGAGGTTTGCCACCTCCGGCGCGTGGACGCCGGCCTTCGCCGTCAGCTGGAAGTCTGGGGTCAGATAGGGCAGGCGCGCGAGCGCCGGAAAGCGGGCCGCCTCTTCCGGCGCCACGCGCTCCCCCCACGTCTCGATGTGCGGCAGAATCGTTTCCAGATAGGGCACGTCGGCGAGGTCCACGTTGAAGCCGGTGGCGAAGATGACGGCATCGAAGCGGTGGCGCCCCTTCGCGGTGACGATGTCGATCCCGTCGTCGTCCGGGATCACGTCGACCCAGGGCTCGGCAAACCGCAGATCGAAGCCGGCATGCCGCGTGCAGCGCAGAACCGATTCGTGGGGCGGCGGCATCTGCACGCTGGCGACGTGGCTCATGAATTCCCAGCGCGCGGCGTCGTCCATCGCCGGAAAGCCGTGCTGGAAACCGGGAAAGACCATCCAGCGCGACTTGTTCACCTGCGGCAGCGTCGGCCGGCGGCAGAACATCACCGCAGCGGCGGCGCCGCCCTCCAGCGCCGTGCCGGCATTGTCCAGGGCCGAGGCGTTGGCGCCGAGGATCGCCACGCGCTTCCCCCGGAGCGGGCCGAAGTCGATGGCATCGGCGGAGTGATGGATGTGCGGATGGCGGTCGCCGCGCGCCATGTCGAACGAGGGAAAGGCGGGCACCTGCCGCCCGCCCGCGCCCTCGCGGCCGGTGGCCAGGATCACCTTCCGGGAAAAGACAACTTCGCGCCCGCGCGGGCCCTCGATTTCGGTGCGCAGCAATCCGTCCGCGGGTTCGAGCGCGCGGAGACTGGTCTCGTTCTCGACAGGCAGTTCGAGCACTCGCCGCAGCCACAGGAGATAGGCGAGCCAGTCGAGCCGGTGGACCTTGTAGAGTTCATCCCAGCTTCGTCCCTGGGCCTCATGCCAGGCGCGGTAGGTGAGCGAGGGCACGCCGAGATCCGGGCCGCATTGGCGTTTCGGCGAGCGCAGGATGTCCATGCGGGCGTATGTGCCCCACGGCCCCTCTTCGCCCTCGCGGGCGCGATCGATGACCCGCACGTTGCGAATGCCCTCGCGATAGAGCGCGAAAGCCATGGTCTGGCCATACATTCCGCCGCCGATCACCAGCGCGTCGAGCGCCGTCGACCCGTCGGGCGCCGGCTTCGGCACCGGCCAGGCGCGCGGCGGGTAGTTCAGTCGGTCCAGATCGCGCTTCACTTCGCGCTCGAGCCCGGCAAGGGACCCGCTGTCCGGGGCGTTGCGCCCCTGATCGACGCGATCCAGCATGATGTCCATCCCTCGCCCTCCCTGCCCGGCGCGCCTGCGCACGGGATTTTTGTTCTGATAATTAGATCATAAGATCACAATTCAGAACAAACGAAAATCTCGCGCCCCGCCTGCCCCTGGGAGAGCCTCGCGCGTGACTCGCCTTGACAGGGTGCGCCGAACACGTGCCATATATCGAACCCTATGCTCATAATATGAGACAGAAGGCACGCCAGGTCCGACATACGGGCCGGATACCAAGCCGGAGGGGAGGAAAAAATGAAGCTCATCGTGAACCTTATGCGCGGCGCGGCGCTGGCCGCCGTGCTCGGCCTGTCGGGCGCGCCCGCGCGCGCCGATGATGCCGCCGCCAACTACCCGAGCAAGCCGATCCGCCTCATCGCGCCGTTCGCGCCGGGCGCTCTGACGGACACGCTGGCGCGGCTCATCGGCAACAAGATGTCGGTCGCCTGGGGGCAGCCCGTGGTGGTGGAGAACCGACCCGGGGCCGCCGGCGCCATCGGCACCGCCGCGGTCGCCAATTCCCCGCCCGACGGCTACACGCTCGTGGTCATCACGAGCGGCCATGTGATCAATCCCAACTTCACCCAGCTGCCTTACGACCCGGTGAAGAGCTTCGAGCCTGTCATCCTTCTCACCGAGATTCCGAACCTCGTCGCGGTCCATCCGTCGGTGCCGGTGAAGACGCTCGACGAATACGTGAAGCTGGTGAAGGCCAATCCCAAGGACTACGCCTACGCCACGTCGGGCGCCGGCGGCAGCAGCCACATCACCATGGAGTGGTTCAAGACCGTCGCCAAGCTCGACAACGCCCACGTCTCCTACAAGGGGGGCTCGCTGGCGATCACCGATCTCGCGGCGGGCCATATCAAGACGGCCATGAGCACGGTGCCGACCGGATTTCCCTACGTGGATTCCGGCCGCGTGCGCGCCATCGCGGTGTCCAGCAAGAAGCGCTCGCCGGTGCTGCCGGACGTGCCGACGCTGGAGGAGAGCGGCTATCCCGTGGTCTCGGTGGAGTGGTGGGGCGTGCTCGCGCCCGCCGGCACGCCGCTCGCCATCCGCGAGAAGCTCAACGCCGAGATCGCCCGCATCATGAAGATGCCGGACGTGGAGCAGAAGCTCTCCCAGATCGGTGTCGCCTTCACCGGGGGCTCCATCGCCCAGTTCGACGAGTTCCTGAAGGACGAGATGGTCAAGTGGGCGCGCGTCATCAAGGAAGCCAACGTCAAGAACGAATAGGCGGCCGTGCCGGCGCCTGCCGACGGCGCCGGACGCCGACCACGCCGGCCGCGGCGGAACGCGGCCGGCAAGGACCTGATCGAGGACGCATGCCTTCCATGACCAGCGCCGCCGCCTCCGCCGTTGCCGAGCCCGCTCCCAGCCATGTCCGCGACGGCCTCGCCGCCATCGCCACCGAGATCCGCTTCGAGGATCTGCCGCACAAGGTGGTGGCCAAGGCGAAGATGCTCATCCTCGACACCGTCGGCTGCGCGCTGGGCGGGCTGTCCGGCGCTCCAACCCGGGCGGTCCACGCCATGGTCGAGGCCTTGGGCGGGCGGCCCGAGGCAACGATCATCGGAGCGCAGGCCCGCACCTCCTGCGCGCTCGCCACCTTCGCCAACGGCACGGCGCTGCGCTATCTCGACGTGAACGACTATTATTTCGGCCGAGACCCCGCCCATGCCAGCGGCAACCTTGCCGCCATCCTGGCCGTGGGCGAAAAGTCGGGCGCCTCCGGGCGCGACATCATCGCGGCATTGGTGGCAGCCTACGAGGTCCAGTTCCGCCTGTGCGACCATGCGGGCACGCCGAGCCTGTGGGACCGCGGCTGGCACCACGCCACCAACATGTCCTATGCCAGCGCGGCCGCCGCCGCCCGGCTGATGGGCCTCGATGCCGCGCGGACCGCCGAGGCGCTCGCCATCGCCGGGACCCACGGCAACATCCTCACCGAATCCATGCGCGGGCGCATGGCCACCATCAAGGCCACCATCGAGGCTGTGGCCGCCAAGGGCGGCGTCGAGGCGGCGCTGATGGCGGCGCATGGCCTCACGGGGCCGGAGACCATCTTCGAGGGCGCCTATGGCTGGGACCGGGCGGTGGCGGGCGGCTCGGACCTCCCCGCCCTCGCCGCGCCGCTCGACGGCACGTTCCGCATCATGCAGGCGCGCATCAAGCCGTTCGAGGCGTTCTCGCCCGCCCAGGGCCTGGTCCAGGCGGCGCTCGATCTGCGCGCCCGGCTGTCGCCCCAGCCCGAGGACATCGTCGCCATCGAGGGCCGCTTTCCGCAGCAGATCCTCGACTGGCCGACCTCGGACGGGCAGAAGGCCGCCCCCACCACCAAGGAGCTGGCCGACCACAGCCCCTATTACCTGATGGCCGTGGCGCTCATGGATGGCGCCTGCGGGCCGGCGCAGTTCACGCCGGAGCGGCTCGCCGATCCGGTGCTGCGCACCCTCCTGGCGAAGGCGACGCTGGTGGCGGACGCCGCGTTCACGCGCGACTATCACCTCGGAACCGGCGCAGCCGTCACCGTGACCCTCAGGGACGGCAGCAAAGCGGAGGCGGTATGCCCGCTGCCGCCGGGCCACCCAGACAATCCGCTCGACGATGCCGCCATGGCGCGCAAGTTCAACGAGCATGCGGATCCGGCGGTGGGTGCCGAGCGCGCCCGTGCCATCCGCGACGCGATCGCCGGGCTCGATCGCGCGCGCGACATCCGCCATCTGATGGGGCTGCTCGCAGCCCCGGCGGCGAACGCCGGCTGAGGCGAGGATCCGCCATGCTGCCGACGCCCCGGCGACCCACCGTGACCACCCATTGGGGCATCTACCGCGCCGCCATGGCGGACGGGCGTGCGATCGCGCTCGATCCCTTTGAGGGCGACCCCGATCCCTCGCCGATTGCCCAGTCCATGCTCGGCGCGCTCGATCATCCCTGCCGCATCCTGCGGCCCGCGGTGCGGCGCTCGTTCCTGGAGCGCGGCGCTGCGGCCACCGGGGCCGGGCGCGGGGCGGAGCCCTTCGTGGAGGTGGACTGGCCGCAGGCGCTCGATCTGGTCGCCCGCGAGCTCGACCGGGTGCGCCATGACTTCGGCAATTCAGCGATCTTCGGCGGCTCCTACGGCTGGGCGAGTGCCGGCCGCTTCCACCATGCCCAAAGCCAGATCCACCGCTTCCTCAACACCATCGGCGGCTACACCCGCTCGTTCTCGAACTACAGCCACGGCGCCGCGGACGTGATCGTTCCGCACGTGGTGGGCGAGCGCCTCGGCCTGCATGTGGAGCACACGCCGTGGCGCCTCATCGCCGGCCACGCGGAGCTGATCGTCATGTTCGGCGGCATCGGCGCGAAGAACGCGCAGGTCTCATCGGGCGGTATCGTGCGCCACGGCGTCCGCGCGGCGCTGCGGGCCTGCCGGGAGGGCGGTGCGGAACTGGTCTCCATCAGCCCCATCCGCGACGACACGGCCGCCGAGGCCGAGGCCGAATGGATGGCGCCGCGGCCCGGCACCGACGTCGCCCTCATGCTGGCGCTGGCGCACACGCTCCTGGTCGAGGACCTGTGCGACACCGGCTTCATCGAGCGCTACACCATTGGGTTCGAGCGGTTCGGCGCCTACCTCGTCGGCCGGACCGACGGCGTGCCGAAGACGGCCGAGTGGGCGCAGGAGATCACGCAGGTTCCGGCCGAGGACATCCGCGCCCTGGCGCGCCGCATGGCGGCCAAGCGCACATTCCTGATGATGTCCTGGTCGCTCCAGCGCGCGGACCACGGGGAGCAGCCCTATTGGATGGCGATCGTGCTCGCCGCCATGCTGGGGCAGATCGGCCTGCCCGGCGGGGGATACGGCTTCGGCTTCGGCTCGGTGAACGGCATCGGCAATCCGATCCACGATTTCGCCTGGCCGTCGCTGCCGCAGGGCGACAATCCGGTGCCGGATTTCATCCCGGTGGCGCGGATCGCCGACATGCTGCTCGACCCGGGCGGAAGCTTCGATTTCAACGGGCGTCGTCTCGTCTATCCCGACATCCGCCTCGTCTACTGGGCGGGGGGCAATCCGTTCCACCACCACCAGGACCTCAACCGCCTGCTGCGCGCCTGGCGCCGGCCAGAGACGGTGATCGTCCACGAATCCTGGTGGAACGGCCTTGCGCGGCATGCCGACATCGTGCTGCCGGCGGCGACCCAGCTGGAACGGAACGATGTCGCCTGCTCGTCGCGCGACCGCATGATCTCCGCCTCCCACAAGGTGGCGGAACCGGCGGGGGAAGCGCGCGCCGATTTCGCCATCTTCGCCGCCATCGCCGAACGTCTGGGCGCGAGGGAGGCCTTCACCGAAGGCCGCGACGAGGAGGCGTGGCTGCGCCAGCTCTATGGCGTGGCGCGCCAGCGCACGGCGGCGAAGGGCCTCGATCTGCCCGACTTCGACACCTTCTGGCGCGAGGGCATCGCCCTCCTGCCCGAGGCCGAGCATAGCGAACCGACGCTCGCCGCCTTCCGCCGCGATCCGGCCGGCAACGCCCTGCGCACGCCCTCGGGGCGGATCGAGATTTTTTCGCAGTCCATCGCGGCCTTCGGCTACGACGACTGCCCCGGCCATCCGGCCTGGATCGCGCCGAAGGAATGGCTCGGCGCGCCCGAGGCCGAGCGCTATCCGCTGCACCTCATCTCCAGCCAGCCGGCGACCAAGCTGCACAGCCAGTACGATCTCGGCGCGGTGGCGCAGGCGGCGAAGATCAAGGGGCGCGAGCCGGTGCGCATCCATCCCGACGACGCGGCGGCACGCGGCATCGGCGATGGCGACATCGTGCGCATCTTCAACGGGCGCGGGGCCTGCCTGGCGGCAGCGGTGCTGTCGGCCGAACTGCGGCCCGGCGTGGTGCAGCTGGCCACGGGCGCCTGGTTCGATCCGGTCGAGCCCGGCGTCGAAGGCGTGCTGGAGAAGCACGGAAACCCGAACGTCCTCACCGCCGACCGGGGCACGTCGCGCCTGGGACAGGGCTGCGCGGCCCATTCCTGTCTGGTGGAGATGGAGCGGTTCGACGGCGCGGCGCCGCCGGTGACCTGCTTCGATCCGCCCGCCTTCGCGGCCGGGCGCTCCGGCTGAACGGACCGCCCGGCTCCGGCCTCAAGGCTTGAGCAGGATCTTGCCGGCATGCCCGGCGCTTTCCATCAGGCTGTGGGCCTGCGGCGCTTCGGCGAGCGGGAAGATCTTGAACGTGGCCGGACGGATCGCGCCTGCCGCGATCCGGGGCCAGACCTTCTCCACCAGGTCGCGCGCCACCTGCGCCTTGTAGGCGTCGGGGCGCGTGCGCAGGGTCGAGCCGGAATAGCTCAGGCGCTTCAGCATGACGGGCATCAGGTCGATCTCGACCTTGCTGCCGAGTGCGAAGGCGATCTGGACGATGCGGGCATCATGGCGCGTCGCCTTGATGTTGCGCTCCACATAGGGGCCGCCGACCACGTCGAGGATGACGTCGGCGCCGCCCGCCGCGCGCAGCACCTCGACGAAGTCCTCGGTGCGGTAGTCGATCGCGGCGTCGGCGCCGAGCTCGCGGCAGAAGTCGCAGCGGGCCTGCGGGCTCTCGGTGGCGAACACCTTGGCGCCGAACGCCTTTCCGAGCTGGATCGCGGTGGCGCCGATGCCGCCCGCGCCGCCATGGACGAGGAAGTTCTCGCCGGACTTGAGCCCCGCGCCGAGAAAGATGTTGCTCCAGACGGTGAAGAAGGTTTCCGGCAGGCCGGCGGCGTCCTCCAGCGAGACGCCTTCGGGGACGGGCATGCAGTGGCGCGCGTCGACCACACAATATTCCGCATAGCCGCCGCCGTTGGTCAGCGCGCAGACGGCATCGCCGACACGCCACGCATCGACCCCTTCGCCGACCGCGGCCACGTGGCCGGAGATTTCCAGGCCGAGCAAATCGGAGGCGCCCTTGGGCGCCGGATAGAGCCCGCGACGCTGCATCAGGTCTGGCCCGTTGACGCCGGCCGCGGCGATCTTCACGAGCACGAAGCCCGCGGGGACGGCGGGCAGGGGGCGCGTGCCGGAAACCAAGAACTCCGGCCCGCCCGGCTGCGACAAAACGATCACCTTCATGTGGTCCGGAAGCTTCGTCATGGCCTTGCGTTTCCCCTCGTCTCCGTCGCGTTATGAGCAGGCTGGAGATGCCGCCGTCAAGACGGCCTCCGATCGCGCCGCGCGCGGATCAGAATGTGGAACGGACACCTTTTCCGGTCGTGTCCTGGGTTGACATTCCGCGGCGGATTTCCTTAAGTAATGAAACATTGTTCTAAAAAACAGCACAAAGCGCATCGCGCTCCGGCGCTCCACCTCGTCCCCCGGCCTTGCCCCAATGGCGCGGTCCGGGACACCGGACGGCGAACCTCAACGGAGAGAAGAGTGCTGCCCCTCAGCGGTGTGAAGGTGATCGAGTTCTGCGAGGTCGCATCCGGCCCCTTCTGCGGCATGCTGCTGGCCGACATGGGCGCCGAGGTGATCAAGGTGGAGCGCGAGGGCGTGGGCGATTCGCTGCGCCAGTGGCCGCCGCTGAGCAACGGCTACAGCGAGAACTTCGCCTCGCTCAATCGCGGCAAGAAGTCGGTCACCCTCAATCTCAAGGATCCGGCAGAGCGCGATATCGCCCGCAGGCTCATCCTGTCCGCCGACGCCGTGGTCGAGAACTATCGGCCCGGCGTGATGGACAAGAACGGCCTCGGCTATGCCGCCATGTCGAAGGACAAGCCGTCTTTGGTCTACTGCTCCATCTCCGCCTACGGCCAGAGCGGACCGCGCTCGCACGAGGGCGGCTTCGATCTCACCATCCAGGCGGTGGGCGGGGTGATGAGCGTGACCGGCGAGGCGGACGGGCCGCCGGTGAAGTGCGGCGTTCCGATCTCCGACTTCGGCGCCGGCCTCTACGCCGCCTTCTCCATCGCCTCCGCGCTGCGCAAGGCGCAGGTGAGCGGCGAGGGCGACCATATCGACATCTCCATGCTGGGCGCGACGCTCGCCATGGCGGCGCTGCAGACCAGCGAATATTTCGGCACCGGCGTCGATCCGAAGAAGCTCGGCTCGGCCCACCCGCGCAACGCGCCCTATCAGGCCTTCAAGGCCAAGGACGGCTACTTCGCCATGGCGGCCGGCAATGACCGGCTCTGGCGCTCGGTCTGCGAACTGGTGGGACGCGCCGACCTCGTCGAGGACCCGCGTTTCCTCAACACCGCGAGCCGCACCCGCAACCAGACCGAGCTGCGCATTCTGCTGGAGGAGATCTTCGCCGAGCGCAGCACCGCCGCATGGATCGAGGGCTTCACCGGCGTCGGTGTTCCGTGCGGTCCCATCAACAGCTATTCTGAGATTCTCGCCGATCCGCAGGTGGCCCACATGGGCTGGGTGCGGGAGACCGATCTGCCGTCGGGCATCACCACCAGGACGTTCGCTTGCCCGGTCATGCTTTCCGGCAAGGGAATTGAGATCCGTTCGCCGCCGCCGGCGCTCGGCGAACACCGCGAGGACGTCATCCGTGCGCTCGACAGCGCCGCGGCGCTGAAGGCGATCGCGGGCTGAGGCGCAGCAGGGAAAGGCAAGGCCCATGTCGACCGATATCAGCCGCCTGAGGGATTTCATCGTCCGCGCCACCGAGATCGTCGGCGCGACGAAGGACGAGGCCGCAGTGCTCGATCAGATGCGCCCGCTGCTCCAGGACCTCGTCAGCCACGACGACTGGCTTCCGGAGGAATACACCCGGCCGCATCCGCAGTATTACCAGCAGTATCTCCTGCACTGCGATCCGCTGGAGCGGATCAGCGTGGTCAGCTTCGTGTGGGGGCCGGGCCAGTCGACGCCGGTCCACGACCATACGGTGTGGGGGCTCGTCGGCATGCTGCGCGGGGCCGAGACCAGCGAGAGCTTCGAGCGCGACGCGGCGGGCAAGCTCACCAAGACCGACGAGGAAATCCTGCGGCCGGGCGAGATCTGCGCCGTCAGCCCGATCGTCGGCGACATCCACAAGGTGTCGAACGCGGTGCCGGACAAGCCGTCCATCTCGATCCACGTCTACGGCGCCAATATCGGCGCGGTGAAGCGGCACGTCTTCGTGCCGGACACCGGCGAGGTGAAGAGCTTCGTGTCCGGATACGCGAATGCGACGACGCCCAACCTGTGGGACCGCTCGCGCGAGGCAAGGGGCGCCTGACCTTGGCCGCCTGACCTGACCCCCTCGTCCGGTCGCTCGATCTTCGGCGCCGGCACCTGGAGTCCGGGCACCTGCGGCTGCGGCCGGGAGGGGTCCCTTTTGCGTTCCGAAACCTATTTCGCCGCCGCTTTGGTCGCCGCCTTGGCGGCCGGCGCCTTGCGCGGCGCGCGCTTCTTCGGCTCCGGCAATGGCAGGGGTTCCGGGGCGCTCGGCAGGTAGCCGAGTTCGCGCGAGATGGTCTCGGCGCAGGCGATCACCGGGGGTGCGAAGCGCTCGAGCGTGTCGGGCTTCAGCCGCTCGGCGGGGCCGGAAATGCCGACGGCCGCCACCACCTGCCCGCTCCAGTCGCGGATCGGCGCGGCGACACCGCATACGCTCTCGCGCCACTCGCCGCGATTTTCGCTGAAGCCGCGCTTGCGGATCGCCTCCAGCTCCTTGCGCAGCACCCGGGCGTTGGTGATGGTGCGCGTGGTGTATTTCGCCAGGCCCTGCTCCAGGCGCTTCTCCAGCGCCTCCTCGGGCAGATAGGCGAGCAGCACCTTGCCGGTCGCGACGCAGTGGGCCGGCGGCCGGTCGCCCACCCGCGAATAGGCGCGCACGGCCTGCTCGCTCTCGATCTTCTCGATATAGGTGACCTCGCCGCCCACCAGGATCGACAGATGGACCGATTCGGTGGTGGTCCGCATCAGGTCCTCGATGTGCGCCGCGGCGGCCTTCTTCACGTCGAGCCGCGAGAGCACCATCATGCCGAGGTGCCAGACCTTGAGGGTCAGCTCGTACTGTCCCGCGTCCTCGTGGCGGCGGACATAGCCGCGCCGCGCCATGGTGTTGAGCAGCCGGAACACGTTGCTCTTGGTGAGGCCGAGCTCCTGCGCGAGCGCGGTGATTCCGGTCGGCTTGTCCATTCCCGCGAGGGTTTCGAGCAGCTCGAACGCCTTGACGACCGTCTTTTCCATCTTGGCCCCAACCTTTCGACGGAAGCTCCTACCATAGCGTGCGGTCGCCTTCCATAGAGGCGGACCGCGAGCGCAGCTTGCGGAACGCCGTTTCGTTAATCAACCCGCGCCGGTCAGGAATTCAGCAGGATGACGACGCCAACCACCACCAGGACGATGCCGATCGCGTCCCGGGGGCTGGTTTTCTGTCGGAACATGTTGCGGGAGACGATCTGGGCGAACAGGATTTCGACCAGCGCCAGGGTGCGCACCCGCGCGGCGCTCTCCAGCGCGAACGCGAGATACCAGAAGGCCGATGCGACTGCGCCGAGGAAGCCGGCGCCCAGCGATGGGCGCCAGGCTTGGATGATCTCGCGCAGCGCCCGCCGATCCCTGAGCGCCAGCCAGGCGGTGAGCATGGCGGTCTGCATGAGAAGGCCGATGGCGAGTGTGGTGATCGCCGCAAGGATGTAGTTCTCCGCCTGGAGCGCCAGGATGCCGCCGCGAAAGCTGATCGCGGCCATGGCGAAGAAGGCGCCCGAAGCCATGCCGAGCAGAGCCGGCTTCAGCCGGTGGCGGTCCATGCCCGGAACCTGGCGCGCCGGCCAGCCCATGATCATCACGCCCGAGGTGGCGATGAGGATGGCGGCGATGAGCGGCAGCGTCAGCTTTTCCGAGAGCATGACGATGCCGAACAGCGCAACCTGCACCGGCTCGGTCTTGGTGTAGGCGATGGTCACCACGAACGAGCGCTCGCTCATGGCCGAGAGCATCAGCGCGGTGCCGAGGATCTGCATCAGCGAGCCGGACAGCATCCAGCCGAGCGCAACGAGCGAGGGGCGCGGCGGCATCTGGCCGGTCAGCAGGAGAAGCGCCGCGAGGAAGGCGAGGCCGAACGGCAGGCCGAACAGGAAGCGCACATGGGCCGCGGCCGTGGCGCCGAGACCGGCGATCAGCCCGCGCTGCGTCGCATTGCGCAGCGTCTGCGCGAGCGCCGCCGCCAGGGTGAAGATCACCCAGAGCCAATCGGAATGTATCAGCACGGCGCGAGCCCTGTGGTGGCGGGCGGTGAGCGCGCCGCCATGGAGGCGCTGCGCCGGGAACCGCGTCCCATCCGGCCGCGTCAGCGCCGCCGGTGGTCTGGGGTGGGAATGCACGGCCGGCGCGGGGGACGCCGGCCGTGGTCCCTTCTCGACAAGCAGGCGAGGGCGACCCCGCCGTTGCGCTCAGCCCTCGCGGACCTTGCGCTTGCGGAAGGCGCGGAAGTTCGCCTTGCGCTTGTCGAGCCAGGCGGTGGGGCCCTCGATGAACTCGTCGCTGTCGATGTGCATCGAGAGCAGCTCGGCGCCAGCGAACATGCCCGCCCACAGGCTCTGGTCGGATTCCTGATTGAAGGCGAGCTTGGCGATGCGCAGCGACTGCGGGCTCTTGTCCAGCAGTTCCTGGCACCACTCTTCGGTGGTGGCGCGCAGCTCCGACATGGGCACCACGTGGTTCACGAGGCCCATCTCCAGCGCCTGCTGGGCGGTGTACTGGCGGCAGAAGAACAGGATTTCGCGCGCCTTCTTCTCGCCCACCACGCGGTGCAGCAGTGTGGTCGCGCCCCACACCGGCACGCTGCCCATCTTCGGGCCGGTCTGGCCGAACTTGGCATGATCGGCCGCGATGGTGATGTCGCACATGACATGCAGCTCGTGGCCGAGGCCGATGGCATAGCCGTTCACCGCGGCGATGGTCGGCTTGGCCGCCGTGCGCAGCATGAGGGCGAGCTGCGCCATGACGCGCAGATGGTTGCGCTTGTGGGAGGAGGTGCGCTCGGCGATGGCCTGCATGTTGCCGCCGGAGCAGAACGCCTTCTCGCCCGCGCCGGTGAGCACGATGACGCCGATCTCGTCGTCCTCCGCCGCGTCGCGCAGGGCCGCGATCATCTCCTCGGCGGTGAACTGGGTGATGGAATTGTAGGTCTGCGGGCGGTTGATGGTGACGGTGGCGATGCCGTCCCGCTTCTCATAGAGAATGTCCTGGAACGGCGCCTTGGTGTGCTGGTTCATGCTCGGCTCCTGTACGTTTCCTGCGGGCATTACTCGCCCTTGAATTCCGGCGTGCGCTTCTCGAGGAAGGCGGCCATGCCCTCCTTCTTGTCGGCGGTGGCGAACAGCCCGGTGGTGAGCTGGCGCTCGTAGGCGAGCGCCGACTGCAGGTCCATCTGCAGGCCGTTGTTCACCGCGAGCTTCGCATAATAGACGCTCAGCGGCGCGCGCCGGGCATAGGCCTCGATGCGCGCCTTCGCGGCGGGCACCACGGCGTCCGGCTCCACCACCTCGCTCACGAGGCCGATGCGCAGCGCCGTCTCGGCGTCGATGAAATCGCCGCTGAACAGCAGGTGCTTGGTCCATTCCGGCCCGATGAGGCGGGCGAGGCGCTGCGTCGCCCCCGCCCCCGCCACCGTGCCGATGCGGCTCGACGTGACGCCGAACTGCGCATTGGCGGCGGCGATGCGGATGTCGCAGCACAAGGCAAGCTCAAGCCCGCCCGTGAGGCAGAAGCCGTGGATGGCCGCCACCACCGGCTTGGTCAGGCCCTCGATCCGGGCATTGGTGGCCGCGAACCGGTCGAGCCAGAACTTGGTCTGGAGGATGGTGTTGATCTCCAGCGCCTGCTTCAGGTCGCCGCCGGTGGAGAACACCTTGGGATTGCCCGTGAGCACCACGCCGCGGATGTCCGTCTCGCGGTCGAGCGCGTCGAAGGCGGCATCGAGCGCGTCGAACATCTCGATGCTCAGCGCGTTCTGCTTCTCCGGCCGATTGAGCGTGACAAGGGCGGTGGGAGGTGTCCGGTCGATGGTGAGGATGTCGGTCATGCGTCGTCCTCAGCCCGGCATGGCGAAGCCGCCATTCACGCTGACGATCTGTCCGGTGATGTGGCGGGCGAGGTCGGAGGCGAGGAACACGACGGCATTGGCCACGTCCTCGGATTCGCCGATGCGGCGCAGCGGGTACATGCGGCGCACCTTCTCCTCGCGCTCCTTGGCCTTCTCCTCGCCGATCTTGGTGGTGAGCTGGCGCAGCATCTCCATGCGGATGGGCGAGTTGGTGGCGCCGGGGGAGACGGCGTTGACGTTGATGTTGTGCGGGCCGACCTCCTTCGCCAGCGACTTGGTGAAGGAGATCACCCCGCCCTTGGCCGCGGAATAGTTGGCCTGGCGCTCCTGGCCCACGCGGGCGGCGTCGGTGACGATGTTGATGATCTTGCCGAAGCGCCGCTCGATCATCCCCGCGAGCACCGCCCGGGTGCAGTTCAGGGTGCCGTAGAGGACGACCTTGATCTCCTTGTCGCAATCCTCGGGCCGGGTCTCGACGAACAGCTCGTGGGCGACGATGAGGGCGGCGTTGTTGACCAGCGCGTCGATGCGGCCGAGTTCGCCCTCCACCTTCCTCACCGTTTCCTGCACCGCCGAAAGATCGGTAATGTCGCAGCGGGCCGGAACCGCCTTGCCGCCGGCCGCGCGGATCATGTCGATGGTCTCTGCGATGCCCTTTTCGGAGACGTCGTTCACGGCAATCTGCGCGCCCTCGCGCGCGAAGCCCAGCGCCATGGTCCGGCCGATGCCGCCGCCGCTGCCGGTGATCATCACCACGCGGCCTTCAAGCCCAGTATCCACCCTCAACCTCCCTATTTCACAATTTATAACATTGTTTCGTATATTAGACGATTAACACAGCTCCCCGGGCTGTCAACACGGCGCGGGCGCGCCGCCCGCCGCCGCGGATGCCCCGATCACCGCTGGGCGACTCCTTCCCCCAGCAAGGCGCAAAGCCCTCGGACATCCGCCGCCGTGCCGAGCGCGAACGTCGCATCGAGAATGGCGTCGGCCCGCGCCGGCTGCACGATGCCATCCGTCAGCGCACGGAACTTTCCGGTGATGCCGGCGCGATCCACAGGCTTCTCCGGCGTGCCGAACGAATCCAGCAGGGTCTTCTCGATCGTCCGCCCGTCCTTGAGCCGCGCCGTGAAGCCGCCCGGATACTTGGCGGGGAAGTAGGTCTCCAGTTCCGCGCTCACGCCGGCCGACACCCGGTCGGCGAGCGCGAGCACGTCGGCGCGGGCCATGGTCTCGGCGTTGAACGAGCGCGGGTCGCGGGGATCGAGCATCACGGCGGCGGAGACAGTGTAGGGCAGGGAATATTGCGCCGACATCACCGAGCGCGGACGATACTCCATGTGCCCGTCGGACATGATGCGCGGGCCGGCGGTGGTCATGTCGATGACGTCGTCGGCGCTCCAGCCGGCCTCGTCCCGGCTCTCGCGGATCGCGTCCACCAATGCGTGGAACATGCGGCAGCAGGCGTAGAACTTGATGCTGATGCGGTCGACCGCGAACTCCGTGCCGAGGTGCTGCGTCAGCCGCCAGTCCTCGGGGTGCGGGCTGAAGACGTGCACGAAGCCCGCCTGTCCGTCGAGCGCGCCGCGCGGACCCCGGAAGCCGCGCCCGGCGAGCATGGCGGCGAGCACGCCGTTGTGGGCCGGGATGCCCGCATGCAGGCGCTTCACCATGGTGCCGAGCGGGTCCTGGGTGAACTGCATCACCCCCGAGGCCATGGAGACGCCGAGCCCCCAGGCAGACTGGAGCTGAGCCGAGGTGAGGCCGAGCAGCCGCCCCGCCGCGGTGGCGGCGCCGAACACGCCCGAGAGCGCGGTCGGGTGGAAGCCGCGGCTCATCAGATCGCCGGTGAGCGCCGCGCCGGCGCGGGTCTGCGCCTCGTAGCCGGCGACGATGGCCGCGATCAGGTCGCGCCCCGAGGCGCCGGTCATCTCCGCCACCGCGAGCGCGGCCGGGATCACCACCGCGCCGGGATGGGAGCAGGACTGGTCGTGCGTGTCGTCGAGCTCGATGCCGTGCGCCATGGTTCCGTTGACGAGCGCGGCGGTGCGCGCCGGCAGCCGGCCGCGGCCATAGACCGTCGCGTCCGGGCGACCGCCCTCCTCGGTGCCGAACTCGGCGATGATGCGCGACCACGGCAGATCGAGCCCGTGGAGCGCGACGCCGAGATGATCGACGACAAGATCCATGGTGCGCTCGAAGGTGGCGCGCGGAAGCGCGGCGGGGTCGAGGACCGCGAGGACGTCGGCCAGCGCCGCCGTCCTGTCCGCGGCCTCGGCCGCCCCGCGCGTGATGTGGGCCTGTGCGTGTGCCATTGCGTTCTCCCGCGCGTTCATTCGCTCTTGATGCCGGCCGCCTTGGCGACCTTGCTCCAGCGCTCGGATTCCGTGACGATGAAGGTCGCGAATTCCGCCGGCGTGCTGGCGACGATCTGCGCGCCCTGCGCCGCGAGCTTCTCCTTCACGTCCGGCAGCTGGAGGATCGCGACGATCTCCTTGTTGAGCCGCGCGATGATCTCGGGCGGTGTGCCGGCGGGAACCAGGATGCCGTTCAGCTCTCCCGCCTCGAAGTTCGGGAACCCGGCCTCCGTCATGGTGGGCACGTCCGGCAGCAGCGGCGAGCGCTGGTCGGAGGTGATGGCGAGCGGGCGTACCCGGCCGCCGCGGATCAGCTCCAGGATCGAGGTGATATGCGCGAAGGCGAGATCGATCCGCCCGGCGATCAGGTCGACATTCATGGGCGCCGCGCCGCGATAGGGCACGTGGGTCATCTTCACGCCGGCCATCTGGTTGAACAGCTCGCCGGCGATGTGCCCGCCGCCGCCGGTGCTCGACGAGCCGAACTTGAGGCTCGCAGGCGTTGCGGCCAGCGCCTTCATCTCCATCACCGTCTTCGCCGGCACGTCGGGATAGACCACGAGAACGCACGGGAACTTCGCCACCAGGATCACCGGCGCGAGGTCCTTGACGATGTCGAAGTCGATGTCGGGGAACAGCACCGGCAGGGTGAGATAGTTGAACGAGGCGGCGACCAGCGTGTAGCCGTCCGGCGCGGACTTGGCGCCGGAGCGCGTGCCGGTGAGCCCGCCGGCACCGGAACGGTTGTCGACGATCACCTGCTGGCCGAGCCGCGCGGAGAGCTTCTCGGCGATGATGCGCGCCAGCGTGTCGACGCCGCCGCCGGGCGGGAATGGAACCACGTACTTGATGGGGCGGCTGGGATAGGTGTCGGCGGCGGCCGGCAGCGGGGCGAAGGCCGCCGCGGCGACCATGGCGGCTAAGGCGAGGCCGATGCGTCGTTTCGAGATCATGTGTTCCTCCCTCGTTATTGTTTCATATTGTGGAACAATGTTTCTTATAATTGGCGTGCTTATCCCTTGGCGATCGAACTGCCGGAGCGCGTGCGCCCCTGCCGCCGCCGCCTCGGGGCGGCGGCTCGCGCCCGCTCAGAACGGGATGCGCAGCGCCTCGATGCGGTCGTCGTCCAGTTCCAGGCCGAAGCCCGGACGGTCGGAGACCCGCAGGAACCGGCCGTCCATCACCGCAGGCTCGGTCACCACGTCGGCGCCGATCAGCCCGCAGATGCCCACGGCGAACGGCCCTTCCAGCAGCGGCCCCGGCCAGGCGGTGGCGAGGTGCGCCACGGCGGTGGCGACGATGCTGGTGCCCGGGTGGTTGCCGGGATAGATGCGCATCCCGGCGGCGCGGGCGATGGTCCAGAGCTGCCGGCAGCGCCAGATGCCGCCGTTCTTGGGGCTCTTGGTCTGCATCACGGTCGCCGCCCGGCGCTGGATCACGTCGAGCAGGTCATGGTCGGTGGCGATGCATTCGTCGGCCATGAGCGGGATCGGCGTCTTGCGGGCAAGCTCCGCCATGCCGGCGATATCCCAGGGCTGGACCATCTGCTCCGCGGCGTCGATGCCGAGCGGCTCCAGGCGCTTCAGCACCGACACGGCGGTGTCGAAATCCATGCCGGCATTGGCGTCAACGCGGATCAGCGCGTCGTCCGGCAGATGTGCGCGGATCGCCTCCACCGCCTTCACGTCCTTGACCGCATCGTTGCCGATCTTGACGGTGAAGCTGCGGAAGCCCTTGTCGTAGAAGTTCTGCGCGTCATCCAGCATGCGCTTGAAGTCGGCCTTGATGCCGATCACCGCGCAGGCGCCGACGCCGTCTCGGCACTTGCCGCCGAGCAGCTGGTAGACGGGTACGCCGAGCAGCTTGCCCTGCAGGTCCATCAGCGCGTCGGCGATGCCGGCCTGGGCGTAGTTGGAATGCCAGATCGCGTCGTCCATGTCCGCCAGGATGGCGCCGATGTCGAACGGCGAGCGCCCCACCACCAGCGGGGTGAAGTGGTCGCGGATCAGCGTGGTGATCGACGCCACCGTGTCGTTGCTCCCCTGGCGCCGCCAGGCCGGCGTCTCGCCGATGCCGGTGACGCCGGCATCGGTGTGGAGGCGCACCAGGATCACGTCCACGCCGGGGCGGATGCCCCCGGTCGCGATCTTGAATTCGATCGCGAACGGGATGTGGGCGGCGATGATCTCGACCCTGGTGATGCGCACGCCCGCCCGCACGTCGGGCGGGGCGGCCGGGGTCGGCTTGTGTTCTGCCAACATGGACGTGTCCTCCGTTTTCTTCGTCTCGGATGGTCCTCCGCTCCGCCGCCGTCCGTCAGCCGCCCGCCGCGCCGCGGAAGGCCTCGAAGCCGGTGATTTCGCGGCCGTGGATCAGCGCCAGGATCTCGTTGGTGCCGTCCGGAATCGGCAGCATGCGGATGTCGCGGTACATCTCCTCGAGCCCCGCCTCGCGCGAGAGGCCCATGGCGCCGAGCACGTTCATGGCCTGCCAGACCGCCTCGGTGCAGTTCATCTGCGCGAAGCGCTTGGCCATGGCGGAGGCGCCGCCCGCCTCCTCGCCCGCATCCATCATCCACAGCGCGCGGTAGCAGAGCATGCGGCTCGCGGTGATGGCGGTGACCATGTCGGAGAAGTTCTTCTGCACCAGCTGGTGCGCCGCGATGGGCTTGCCGAACTGCCGGCGCACGCGGGCATAGTCGAGCGCGGCGAGATACGCGCGCTCGGCGAGGTGCACCGCCTGGAGCCCGACCATGCAGCGGTTCACATACCAGGAGCGGTTGAGGACGCGGGTGCCGCTGTCGCTCTCGACGATGTTCTCGATCGGCACCTCGCAATCGTCGAACACCGCCTCGCCGAGATAGCCCTGGTTGAGGCCGATGGCGTCGATCTCGCGCGCCTCGAATGGCGAGGCCTCGCGCTCCACCACCACCTTGATGATGACCGGCCGCCCGTCCTTGCTGCGCCCCTCGTCGATGCAGGTGACGAGGATCAGGTCGCAGGCACTGACATTGGTGATCCACATCTTGCGACCGTTCAGCACCGCCTTGTCGCCCTTGCGGGAAAGCCGGGTCTTGATGCCGCGCGGATCGGAGCCGGTGTCCGGCTCGGTGGAGCCGGTGCAGGCGAGCTTGTGGCCGGCGACGAGGTCGGGAAGGAAGCGCGCCTTCTGCTCGGCGGTGCATTCGGCGTTGAGGCGGGTGATGCAGCTGTCCTGCGAGAGCATGGACATGGAGACGGTGGGCGGGATCTGCTCGAACATGATGCCGTAGTCGAGCATGGAGATGCCGGGGCCGCCGGCCTCCTCGGGCAGGCGCGGACACAGGAGGCCATACTCGGCGATGCGCTCGAACAGCTTGACCATCTCGGCCTTGGGCAAGGCGCGGTCGCGCGGGTTGGCGGCCAGCACCGGCCGCACCTCGCGCTCCACCAGCCGCGCAATCCCGTCCCGCATCCGCTCCTGATCGTCCGTCAATGCGAAATCCACGTCCTCGCTCCCTTCCGGTTTCCGTTCTGAATGATGTTGCGACGTTTCCTCTTGCCGTCACCCCGCCAGGTGTCCGCCGTCCACCACCACCACCGAGCCGGTCGCATAGGGGCTCTCCATCAGGAACAGCACGGCGCGGGCGAGGTCATCCGGCGCGCCAACCCGGTGCAATGGAAGCTTCGCGGCGACCTCCGCCAGCACCTTCTCGCGCGCCGCGTCGCGGTGGCCGTCGGTGTCCACGAAGCCGGGGCTGACCGCATTCACCCGCACCGGGGCGAGCGCCATGGCGAGCGAGCGGCACAGGGCGTCGACCGCCCCGTTGATCGCGCTCGCCACTACCAGGCTCGCGAAGCCGCGCTGGCTGGAGATGCCGGAGAACAGGGTGATGCTGCCGCCGGGACGAATGAATGGCGCCCCCAGGCGCGCCACGTTGAACTGCGACCAGAACTTGGTCTCGAACGCCTGGTGCGCCTCCTTCAGCGTGATCTCGGCGAGGGGCTTGCGGTTGACCACGGCGGCGGTGACGACGACATGGTCGAGCGGGCCGGCGCGCGCGAACAGCGCGCGCACCTGATCCTCGTCGGCCGCGTCGGCGGCAAGCGTCTCCACGGGCGCGGGAAAGCGGGCGCGGGCGGCGGCAAGGCGCGCCTCGGACCGCGACGACAGCACCACCTCGGCGCCCGCCTTCTGCGCCATCAGCGCCGTGGCAAGGCCCATGCCCGAGCTGCCGCCGACCACCAGGATCTTCTTGCCGGTTAGGGACATCTCCCGCTCGCCGCCCTGCAACAAAAATGAAGGGCCCCGCCGGGCGGCGGGGCGGTTCCGGCTCACTCGGCGGTAATGCCCGAGCCCTTGAACACCTCGGCCCACTTGGCGCTCTCGGTGCGCAGATAGTCCGCGAACTCCGCCGGTGTGCCCGCCACCGGCGTGGCGCCGAGATTGACCAGGCGGTCCCTCACCTCGGGCAGGTTGAGGATGCGCACGATCTCGCGGTTCAGCTTGTCGACGATCGGCTTGGGCATGCCGGCCGGCCCGATGATGCCTTGCATCTCCTCGGTCACGAATCCGGGCACGCCGGATTCCGCCACCGTGGGCAGGTCCGGGAACAGCGGGAAGCGGGTCGCCGAGGTCACGGCGATGGGCCGCACCTTGTTGGCGCGGATCGCCTCGACGATGGAGGTGGTGGTGGCGAACGAGGTCTGGACGTGGCCGCCGATCAGGTCGGCGGTGGCCGGTCCGCCGCCCTTGTAGGGGATATGGGTCATCTCGACCCCGGTCATTTTCTTGAACAGCTCGCCGGCCACGTGCCCGCCGGTGCCGACGCCGCCGCCGGAGGCAAAGCCGATCTTGCCGGGGCTCGCCTTCGCCGCGCGGATCAGGTCCTCCACCGAATTCACCGGCATGGCCGGCGTGACCACCAGGATCGACGGGATGCGGGCCACCAGCGTGATGGGGGTGAAGTCTTTCTGGATGTTGAAAGGGAAGCTCGGATAGAGGAACGGGTACATGGTGAAGTTCAGCGAGATGCCGCCGATCGTGTAGCCGTCCGGCGCGGCACGGGCGATCAGCTCTGTGGCGAGCGTGCCGCCCGCGCCGGGCTTGTTTTCGACGACAACCGGCTGGCCCCACGCCTCCTGCATCTTCTGCCCGACCACGCGGGCGACGATGTCGGTCGCCCCGCCGGGGGAGAAGGGGACGATCCAGCGGATCGGCTTGGTGGGAAAATCATCGGCACGACCTTGTGCCACAACGCCCGTGGCGCAAAGCGCCGCCAAGGCGAGCGCGACGGCTGCCCGCGAGATCCTGAGCATGTTTTCCCTCCCGCGCCGCGAGCATTCTTTTGGGCTCGTCTGTGACCGATCGGGCGGCGCATTGCATTATTTGAAACGCTGTTCTGTAAAGCTGGCAGATCGGTGTCGGCGTGTCAATTGCGCCCGGCTCGGGCGGTCGATGCGCTCGGGCTGGCTCCGCTCAGCCGGACCTCGATCGCGTCGGTGCGATGCCCCATAGCCGAAGGAGGGGAAGGCCCTCCCGATCGGCCCGCACGCCAGCGGCGGACCGGACAGAGGGCCGGGGGCGGCGCATCGGTTGACGACCGGGGATGCCGCTCACGGACCCGGAGCGGCACGACGCCGGCGCGTGCTCTGCCAATAGTTTAGAGGGCGGTTCACCGATCAAATGGATTCAACTTGATCGGATCGCGCGCTAACGGGGATAGCGCTGGGCCTTCTCGAACCGCCGCGTGGCGCGCTCGCGCTTCAGGCGCGACAGGCGCTGAAGCCAGAAAATGCCGTCGAGCTGGTCGATCTCGTGCTGGTGACACACGGCCCGCAGTCCCTCCGCCGCTTCCGTCTGCTCCACGCCGTCGAGGTCCTGGTAGGCCACCGTTACCCGCGCGTGGCGCTCGACCTCCTCGGTGATGCCGGGCATGGACACGCTTCCCTCGGCGTGCCGGATCCTGTCCGGCGACGCCTCCACGATCCGCGGATTGACGTAGGTCCGGGGCGCGGCGTCGCCGGGCAGTTCCAGCACCACCACACGGCGCAGGATCCCCACATGCGGCGCCGTGATGCCGATGCCGGGTGCCGCGCGCAGGGTGTCGATGAGGTCCGCCGCAAGGCGCGCCAGCGCCGCGTCGAAGGCCATGACGAGGGCCGCCGGTTCGCGCAGGCGCGCATCGGGAAACCGGATGATCTCGAGCGCCGCCATTGCTCCTCCCCGCCTGGACCGCGCCCCGGCGGCGGGGCTCAGCCGCGCAGCAGGCGCGCCCCGTTGGTCATCACCGCGTCCTGCACCGCTTCGGGCTGGCGCGCCAGCGCATCGAGCGCCTTGGCGCCCTCCGCGTCGCCGATCTCGAACGGAAAGTCGGTGCCGAACACCACGCGGCCGGGCCCGACCAGCTTCAGGAGAAAGTCGAGCACGTCAGGGTGCGCCACCACGGTATCGTAGAAGATGTCCCGTAGGTAGCTGCTGGGCGGGCGCGTGATATGTGCGCGGCAGGCGGGGTTGGCCTCGTAGCGCGGCGCCTCGTATGCGAGGTCGAGTCGGCCGGCGAGCATGGGCAGCGTGCCGCCGCCATGGGCCAGCACCAATTTCAGGTCCGGATGGCGCTCGAACACGCCGGCGAAGATCAGCCGGGCGACGCATAACGCGGTTTCGGACGGCCAGCCCACCAGCTGCAGCATGGTGTAGCTGCCGAACGCCTCCCGCTCGACGCCGGTGGTGGGATGCATGAAGACGATCGAGCCCAGGCGCGCGCATTCCGCCCAGAGGGGGTCGAACGCCGGATCGTCCAGCGGCCGGCCGGCCGCCGAGGTGGGCAGCGCCACGCCCACATGGCCCTCGTCGTATGCACGGCGGATCTCGTCCGCGCACTTCTCGGGGCTGGCGATCGGGGGAACCGCGAGGCCGCCGAGCCGGCCGCCGCCTTCGTTTGCCGCCGCGAGTGTCTGGGCATTGAGGCGGCGGGCGAAGGCGACGTCCGCCGCCCAGCCGGCATGGGAGACCACGCGGGGCGGCGGCGAAATAAGCTGCAGGCCGATATTGCGCCGTTCGAGGCTTCCGAGCCGGCCCGCCATGTCGAACAGGAGCGGGTCGAGCGGGCCGTAGCCCGCGAAGCGGAAGCCCTCGGGACAGGTCTCGATGCCGAAGGCGCCCTCCCGCGCGAGTTCGCTCAGGAAATCGCGCGAGAGGGCATGGGCGTGAACGTCGACGATCACGGGAACGGCTTGCGGGGATAGACGACCGGCGCAGCCGCGACCGCCTGGGGGAAGACCGGCACGGCCTTGCCGCCCTGCACCTGCGCCACCACGGCGGAGGCCTTCTCGTCGACCCCGGCGTCGTTGAACTTGACCGGGCCGAAGAAGGTGTCGGTGTCGAGCTTCAGCATCGCCTCCCGGACCTTCACCGGATCGACGCTGCCGGCCTTCTCGATGGCGAGCTGGAGCACCAGTGCGCCCGCCGTGCCGGCGGCGGTGATGTAGGTGGGGGTCTCGCCGCCGAACTGCTTCTTGAAGGTCTCCACATAGGTGGCGCTGTCGGCGACCACGGGGCCCTTATAGGTGAGCACGGGGTCCCAGATCTGCACGCCGAACAGGTCCTCCGCCGCCGGGCCGAGCGCATTGAGGAAGTCGGGGATGCCGACCGCGAAGGCGAAGCCGATCAGCTTCGGGTTCACCTTCAGCGTCTGCAGCGTCTTGATGAGCAGGATCGAATCCTGCACGTAGCCGGTGAGGATGAGCACGTCGGGATTGCTCTCCTTCACCGCGGTGGCGACGCTCGACAGGTCGGCGGAGCCCTTGGGATACTTGGTCGTGTAGACCACCTTGAGCCCCTCGGCCTCGGCCTTCTTCAGCGCCGCGCCGGCGAACACGTTGGGGAACAGATCATCGGGGCCGGCGATGGCGATGGTCTTGGGCGGGTCCTTCACCGTCTTCAGCAGCGACAGCATCGGGTCGAGGGTGGTGGAGGCCAGCGGCGCCGGGCAGAAGATGTATTTGTAGCCGCGCTGGTAGAGGCTGTCGGCGGTCGCCATGGGGGTCATGGTGATGACCTTGTACTTCTCGCTGATCGCCGCCGTCGCCGTGGCGATGCCCGAGGAGTAGGGGCCGAGGATGAAGCTCACGCCGTCCTCGGTGATCAGCTTCTCGGTCAGGCGCGCCGAGGTCTGCGGCTTGCTCTCGTCGTCGTAATAGATCACCTCGACCGGCATCTTCTTGTCGCCGACCTTGATGCCGCCGGTATCGTTCACCAGCTTTTCCCAATAGGCGTAGCCGTTCTTCAGCAGATGGCCCTCGCGGGCGAAATTGCCGGTAAGGCTGACGGCGGCGCCGATCTTGATCTTGTCCTGCGCGGCGGCGGGGCCGGCCGCGAGAAGGGCGGCAAGGCCGAGGGCCGCCCAGCCCTTCACCAGATGTCTCCTGTGCATGACACGCTCCTCGGTGTTGTCCTGGAAGGTGGGGGGTCTTTTTTGGAGGTCACACGGCCGCCGCGGTCCCCGGCACGAACTGTCCGAAGCCGGGGGCGGTGCGCAGCTTGCCGTCCTTTGCGACGACGGTGCCGCGGACGATGGTGTGGGTGGCCGCGCCCTTGGTGCGCATGCCTTCCCAGCTCGAGTAGCCGGTCT
>NZ_RCTF01000018.1 GCF_003667445.1 Xanthobacter tagetidis
GCCGGCCGCCGCCGAAGCCGGTGCCGTCGGCATTGGTGAGGGTGACGTTGGGATCGAGCTGCACCGGGCCGGAATTGACCGCGGCCTCGCGCACGGTCTTCGCGGCATCGAGTCCGCCGAACGCCGGCGTCTTCGCGCGGGCGCCGAAACCGCCGAGGCCGCCGAAGCGGAAGGGAAAGAGCGCCATGACGAACTCCAGGGTCCAAGCAGCCATCGACCGATCCCTTCGAAGGGACATCTCCACCGACGCTAACCATGACGCTGCGGCGCCCACATCACCCATTTGGGTTGGCGCCAAGGTGCCCGCTCGGGAATTTTCAATCCTGGGGGGCAATCGACGCGCAGGCGAGCAAGGGCGCGGCAGCGGGCCGGCCGGGGCGCACCAAGAGCGCGTTCGGCACGAAGCGCGGGACGCTCAGGATGGCGATCACCGCGATGTCCAAATTCAAGGGAACTCGGTCATTTTGACATCAAAATCATGATAGGATGATATGGGCAAGATCATTCCGGAGCCCGCCATGAACAAGAAGCTCAAATTCGGACTATTGGTTTTTCCGGGCATCACGCAATTGGATATGACGGGTCCGCTGCAGGTCTTTGCCGCTGTTCCGGGTGCCGAAGTCCATGTTCTTTGGAAGCGGATCGAGCCTGTATCCACCGACGCCATCATCACTCTTACGCCTACGATGACCCTGGCGGACTGTCCCCAGCTCGACGTGATCTGCGTGCCGGGCGGATTCGGCATCGACGATCTGCTGGGAGACGACGAGGTTCTCGACTTTCTGCGACGTCAGGCCGAGGGCGCGCGCTTCGTGACCTCGGTCTGCACGGGCGCCCTGGTGTTGGGGGCGGCCGGGCTGTTGAGGGGGTATCGCGCGACGACGCACTGGAACGCGCTCGCAGCCCTGCCGATGCTCGGGGCCGAGATTTCACATGAACGTGTCTGCATCGACCGCAACCGCATCACCGGCGGGGGCGTCACCGCCGGCATCGATCTGGGACTGACCGTCGTTGCCGAACTGGTCGGCCGGTCCGCGGCCGAGGCGATCCAGCTTTGGATCGAATACAATCCCGCACCGCCGTTTCAGGCCGGCTCGCCCGACACCGCGCCGCCCGAACTGGTCGCATCCACGCGGGCGCGCCTCGAGGAGCGCCGCAAGCGCCGGTTCGAGCGGGTGGCGGACGCCGCCGCGCGGATGCGCTGAAGCGCCGCCGGAACACCGAAGACCTTCTTCCCCAGATGTGACAGGCAGGCCCCGGAGGGGCAAATCGAACCTCTCCGAGGGCCGCTCCATCCGGAAACCGCCGACGGAACGGGACCTCTCGCCCCGCGCATCCGCCTGCCGGCACGAGGCGAAAGCCGGGAGACCTGCAATGCGTGGGCATTGCGCTCTCCGGCATGTCGGCATCCACCCCAAACGGGTGATTATCCACGAGAAGCGTGCTGCTACCGTAAGCAAGTTTTCGGAGGGCAGACCATGAATATCAAGACTTTGGCCCTGGCAGCAGCGTTTTGGATTCTGGCTGCGGCCAATGCAACGGCGTGCGTCTCAGCAAATTCGAGGCATGGCCAGTACTGGATAATCGAAAATCGGTGCCCATACGATATTACGGCAAATTATACTCTGCATAATTCGTCTGGAGGCATCGGCCGCATCCGGAGTGGGCGAAATTATCTTACAGCTCAACCTGCAAATCGGAGTTTCGATTTCAATTATTGCGAAACCGAATCGTTGCTGAGGCGCGGTTGCAGCCTGAGTCCATACTAGGCTCCAGCCCCACGGTTTGCGGCGGTCCATAGGGAAAGCCAGGGCACGCTCCGGCCAGCCCCTCGGCTGTGCCAGATCACGAAGACGAGCCCCATCAAAGGGGGGCTCTCCGCCAAATTCCATGGTCATTGAGGAAATTTGGTGGGCGCACTAGGGCTCGAACCTAGGACCCGCTGATTAAGAGTCAGCTGCTCTACCAACTGAGCTATGCGCCCGTTCCGGGTGGCCCCGGAAGGAGGCGTCCGTGTAGCAAAACGCCCCCGCCCTTACAAGAGCGGAGGCGCACTTTTTTGCCAGGGATCGTCGGCCGGGTCCGGCACGGTCAAGCAAGCGGGTCGGCCGGGCCGGCCGGACGGCGGCGCGCCCGAAGGCCGCCGCCGTGCCGTCTCACTCCTTGAAGGCCTCCTCGCGGGTCTTCTGCACCGAGGGCAGCAGCACCACCACCAGCGCGATCGCAGCGAGGATCAGCAGCGAGGCCGAGATCGGCCGGGTGAGGAACACCATGGGATCGCCGCGCGAGATCAGCATGGCGCGGCGCAGATATTCCTCGAGCATCGGGCCGATGACGAAGCCCAGCAGCATGGGCGCCGGCTCGCAGTCGAGCTTCACCAGCGCGTAGCCCAGCACGCCGAACAGCGCCATCGAATAGACGTCGAAGGCGTTGTTGTTCACCGAGTACACGCCGATGCAGCAGAACGCGATGATGGCCGGGAACAGCAGGTGGTACGGCACGGTCAGCAGGCGCACCCACATGCCGATCAGCGGCAGGTTGAGCAGCACCAGCATGGCATTGCCGACCCACATGGAGGCGATGATGCCCCAGAACAGGTCCGGCTTCTCCGTCACCACGTTCGGCCCGGGCGTGATGCCCTGGATGATGAGCGCGCCGATCATCAGCGCCATCACCGGGTTGGACGGGATGCCCAGCGTCAGCATGGGGATGAAGGAGGTCTGCGCGCCCGCATTGTTGGCGCTCTCCGGCCCGGCGACGCCGGCGATGGCGCCTTTGCCGAACTCCTTCGGGGTCTTGGAGACCTTCTTCTCGATCGAGTAGGAGGCGAACGAGGACAGCATGGCGCCGCCGCCCGGCAGGATGCCGAGCACCGAGCCGATCGCCGTGCCGCGCAGCACCGGGGCGATGCTGGCCTTGAACTCGTCCTTGGTGAGAAGGAGGCTCTTCACCTTCGCCGCCACCAGGGATCGCTGGTGCTCGTCCTCCAGGTTGCGGATGATTTCGCCGATGCCGAACATGCCCATGGCGACCGCGACGAAGTCGAAGCCGTCGGCCAGTTCCTGCATGTCGAAGGTGAAGCGCGGCGTACCGGTGTAGATGTCCTGCCCCGACAGGCCGAGCAGCAGGCCGAGCACGATCATCGCCAGCGCCTTGACGATCGAGCCGGAGGCGAGCGTCACCGAGGCGATCAGGCCGAGCACCATCAGCGAGAAGTATTCCGCCGGGCCGAACTGCAGCGCGAGGTTGGCAAGCGGGGGGGCGAACAGCGCCAAGAGGAAGGTCGCGACCGTGCCCGCAAAGAACGAGCCGAGCGCGGCGATGGCGAGCGCCGCGCCGGCGCGGCCCTTCTTGGCCATCTGGTGGCCGTCGAGCGCTGTCACCACCGAGGATGATTCGCCCGGCAGGTTGATGAGGATGGCGGTGGTGGAGCCGCCATACTGCGCGCCGTAATAGATGCCGGCGAGCATGATCAGGGCGGAGACCGGCGGCAGGCCGAAGGTGATCGGCAGCAGCATGGCGATTGTGGCCACCGGGCCGAGGCCCGGCAGCACGCCGATCAGCGTGCCGAGAAGCACGCCGATGAAGCAATAGAAGAGGTTCTGAAACGAGAGGGCGACCGAGAACCCGAGTTCGAGATTGCTGAGAAGTTCCATGGCGCGCCCCTCAGTATCCGCCGAGCCACGGACCGATGATCTGCAGCGGCAGACCGAGGCCCTTGATGAAGACCGCCCAGCAGAAGACCGTCATCACCACGGTGTTGATGATCGCCGATTGCAGGCGGAACTTCTGGCTCGCCAGCGTCGAGGCGAACACCGAGATCGCCAGGGCCGGCAGGAAGCCGAGCGGGCGCATGGCGAAGCCGAAGAAGACGATCGAGCCGATGAGGATGATGAGCGCCCGCCACGCGATGCTTGAGGGGGCTTCCCCTTGTGTGCGCAGGCCGTTCACCAGCACGATCAGGCCCAGTAGTCCCAGGGTGCCCGACAGCACCATGGGGAAGTAGCCTGGGCCCATCCGGCCCGATGTGCCGAACGGCAGTTCGAGCCCTTGCCAGGCGAAAAGCGCCGCAAGGGCGATGAAAAGAAGTCCCGAAAGGACGTCCTTGGGATTGCGCACCAAACTCATAGCCTCCCCTCAGCCACTGGTCGTTTTTGTGATCTTGGGGGCGATCCTGCCCCGTGCCCGCGACGTGACGCCGACGCGGCGACCACATGCATAAACAAAACGGCTTCCGAGCGCGAGCCCGGAAGCCGCATGACTAAGCGTCAATCTGCAAATACGCCGGCCGATTCGATGATCGGCTTCCACTGGGCGATCTGGTCTTGCAGGAACTTCTCGTGGACCGCGGGGCTGCGGCGGTCCTTCGGCTCCGGCTCGGTGCCGAGATCGGCCATGCGGGCGATCACCTTGGGATCGTCGAGCGCCGCGTCGAGCGCCTTGTTGATCTTCTCGACCACGTCCTTCGGCGTGCCCTTCGGGGCGTAGATGCCGTGCCAGACCGCGACCTCGACCGGCAGGCCGCCTTCCGTGGTGGTCGGGATGTCGGGCAGCGACTTCACGCGGTCCTTGGTGGTCACGGCATAGGGCTTCACCTTGCCGCCCTTGATCTGGCCGGTGGTGTTGGTGGTCTGGTCGCACAGGAGGTCGATCTGGCCGCCCACCAGGTCGTTCATGGCCGGGCCCGTGCCGGGATAGGGCACGGTGGTCATGGGCGTGCCGACCTTGGACATGAACAGCATGCCGCACAGATGCGAGGCCGAGCCGACGCCGGCATTGCCGTACGTGACCTTGTCCTTGTTGGCCTTCACGTAGTCGACCAGTTCCTTGTAGGTCTTCGGCTCGAAGCCGGTCTTGCCGATGATGGTCATCGGCACGGCGGTGACGAGGCCCACTTCCTCGAAGTCGCTGCCGGGCTTGTAGGGCAGCTTGCGGTAGAGGGTCGCCGACGTCGCCTGGCCGATGTGGTGGAGCAGGAGCGTGTAGCCGTCGGGCGCGGCCTTCGCCACCTGGCCCGCGCCGCGGGTGCCGCCGGCGCCGCCGACATTCTCCACCAGCACCTGCTGGCCGAGGGTGCGCGACATGCTCTCGGCGATCAGCCGGGCGACGGTATCGGTCGGGCCGCCGGCGGTGAAGGGCACCACCATGGTGATGGGCCGGCTGGGATAGGTCTGGGCGCCGGCCGCGGACGACAGTCCAACGGCGGCGGCGAGGGCGAGCGCCGCTTTGAAGATGCGCATGGTGTCCTCCTCAACTCCCCTGGGAGCGTTTTGGGCCGTTGCCGGCTACTGCCTTTGAAACGGGCGCCGTGGCGAGCGTCAAGTGTTGCGCGGTGCCGCAGGCGAAGTTTTGCAATGCAGCATTATGTGCAAAGCAGAAGAAATCGCCTTTTCTGCCACCGGGACGTGTATCGCGGCGCGAAGTTCGGCGGGTCTTCAAGGGATTGAGAGGTTTTGCCTGAATTTGCGCCATTTAGGGCGCAAAGGCGCCACAAACAAAATTTGCGACCGCCCGGCCTGGTCCGACGCCGCGCCATGGGCGGGACGGCACGGGCGGACCCGGGGGGGGCGCACGCCGCTGCCATCCTGCGGCGATGGGAACACGTCCCTGTGGATACCGCCACGGCGAAGCGCCGCGGCGGTATCCGTCGCGCCGCGGTCAGCCCGCCGCGCTCTGCGCATTCAGCGTCTGGCGCTTCATCTGCAGCTTGTTGAGGGCGGTGATGTAGGCCTGCGCCGAGGCGACCAGCGTGTCCGGGTCCGCCGCGCGGGCGGTCACGGCCTTGCCGTTCTCCTCCAGCCGCACCGACACCTCGGCCTGCGCGTCCGTGCCCTCGGTGACCGCATGGACCTGGTAGAGGTCGAGCTTCACATTGTGCGGCACCAGCGCCTTGATGGCGTTGAAGGTGGCGTCCACCGGGCCGTTGCCCTCGGCCTCCTCGGTCTTCACCTCGCCGTCCACCGACATCTTCATGGTGGCGCGCTGCGGCCCGCGCGTGCCGGCGATGACCGACAGGGAGATCAGCTTGATGCGGTCGTGGGCGGCGGCGATGCCCTGGTCCACCAGCGCCTCGATGTCCTCGTCGTAGACCACCTTCTTGCGGTCGGCGAGATCCTTGAAGCGGGCGAAGGCGTCGTTGAGGGCGTTTTCGCCCAGTTCGTAGCCCATGGTCTTGAGCTTGTCGCGGAACGCGGCGCGGCCGGAATGCTTGCCCATGACCAGCGACGTCTTGGAGACGCCGACGCTCTCCGGCGTCATGATCTCGTAGGTCTGGGTGTGCTTGAGCATGCCGTCCTGGTGGATGCCGCTCTCGTGGGCGAAGGCGTTCCGGCCGACGATGGCCTTGTTGTACTGCACCGGGAACGAGGTCACCGCCGAAACCAGCTTGGAGGCGCGGGTGAGCATGGTCGCGTCGATGCCGGTGGCGTAGGGCAGCACGTCGGCGCGGGTGTTGATCGCCATGACGATCTCCTCCAGCGCCGCATTGCCCGCGCGCTCGCCGATGCCGTTGATGGTGCACTCGATCTGCCGCGCACCGCCGGCGAGGCCGGCCAGCGAATTGGCGACCGCCATGCCCAGATCGTCGTGGCAGTGCACGGAGAATACCGCCTTGTCGGAGTTCGGCACCCGCTCGATCACGGTGCGGAACAGGCGCTCATACTCGCTCGGGGTGGTGTAGCCCACGGTGTCGGGGATGTTGATGGTGGTGGCGCCGGCCTTGATCGCGGCCTCCACGCAGCGGCACAGGAAGTCGATCTCGGTGCGGGTGCCGTCTTCGGACGACCATTCCACGTCGTCCACATGGTTGCGGGCGCGGGTGACCGAGGCGACGATCATCTCCAGAACCTGCTCGGGCTCCTTCTGGAGCTTGTACTTCATGTGCACCGGCGAGGTGGACAGGAAGGTGTGGATGCGCCCGCGGCGCGCATGCTTCACCGCCTCGGCGCAGCGGTCGATGTCGTTGAGCGCGGCGCGCGACAGGCCGGCGATGGTGGCGTTCTTGGTGCGGCGGGCGATCTCGGCCACGCTCTCGAAATCGCCGATGGAGGCGATGGGGAAGCCGGCCTCGATCACGTCCACGCCCATCTCGTCGAGGAGCGCGGCCACCTCCAGCTTCTCCTCGAAGGTCATGGAGGCGCCGGGGCACTGCTCGCCGTCGCGCAGGGTGGTGTCGAAGATGATGACCCGGTCCGCCTTGCTCGCGGGCGCGGATACGGGGGGCGTGGTGGTGTCGGTCATCGCTGCGGTCCTTCTGGCGATCCGGCGGGCCGGCCATCGTCGGGGCGGCACAGGGTGCGGATCATAAGCCGAATGGGGCGCCGGGGCTTCCCGGCGGCGGCATCAACCCCTGAGTGCCCAGGCGCAAGCCCGGCCGGCCCTCAGGGGCGGCTAAGGAGCAGAAGCGCGCGCAGAATGAGAGCGTTGCCCGGAAACCGATCGGTCCGGGGGGCAGAGGCGGCAGTCTTGGTCGTGCGGGACGACACGGGGGCGCTCTACTCTTCGCTCAAATGCTTGGAAGGCTGCTCTTACCCGAGCGGTGACCGGAGCGCAAGCGCAACGTCAGCCGCGCACGGCGTTACGATAAGCGGCGGCGAGGGCCGCGAGCGCGGCGCGCGGCCGCGCGTCCACCACCCGCGTGTGCAGCAGCACCGGAAGGCGCGGCAGGTCCGGCAGCGCGAGCCGGCGCCCCACGTCGACGGCGCCGAGCGGCAGCATGCGGGGTGCCAGAGCGGCCACGCCAAGCCCGGCCGTGACCGCCGCCGCGACCGCCGTGACGCCGCCGCCGACGAATACCTCGGTCCAGGGCACGCCGGCTTCATCGAGGAGGCGCCCGGCGAGCGCGCGCACGCCGCATGGCTCCGCCATGGTGGCGAGCGGCAGCGGCTCGCCCGCGCGCTGCTGCCAGCCCGGCGCCGCGAACCAGCCGAACTTCTCCTGCGCGAGGCATTCGCCGTCGTCGCGCCCGGCGTGCAGGCGCACGATCACCGTGTCCAGCTCGCGCCGGTCGAAGCTCTGGAGCAGGTCGCCCGACGAGCCGATGCGAATCTCGATCACCAGATGCGGGTCCTGCGCGTTCATCCGCGCGATCAGGCCTGGAAGCTCCGGGCCCGCCACGTGGTCGCTGATGCCGATGGTGAGGCGCTGGCGCGCGGTGGCGAACAGGGCCAGCGCCCGGTCATTCGCTGCGAGCAGTTCGCGGGCATGGTCGAGGAATGCTTCGCCCCGTGCGGAGAGCTGCACGTGGCGCGGGGTGCGTTCGACCAGCCGGCAGCCCAGGCGCTCCTCAAGCCGCTTGAGCTTCAGGCTGACGGCGGCCTGCGTCGTCTGCATGGCCTCGGCGGCGCGGGTGAAGCTTCCGAGTTCGGCAATGCGAACGAAGGCCTGGACCGCATCCAGGTCGAGGGCAGGGACATTCATTATGATACGTTATCATTGTTATTAGAAGTGATAGCATATCAAAATATATCAGCCGGGCCTACCGTCGATTGCGCGACCAGGGAGGCCCCAATGCCGCTCGTTCACATTGCCATGCGTTCCGGAAAGTCCGACGCCTATCGCCAGGCGATCTTCGACGGGATTTATCGCGCCATGCGCGAGACGTTCTCGGTGCCCGAGGACGACCAGTTCATGACCATCACCCTGCACGACGCCGCCGACTTCCGCTATGGCGCGTCCTATTTCGGCATCGCCCGCAGCGACGATCTGGTGCTGATCCAGATCAGCGCCATGAACACCCGGACGCTGGAGCAGAAGAAGGCCTTGTTTGCGACGATCGCAGCGCGGCTCGGCGAGAACCCCGGCCTCCGCCCGGAGGATGTGTTCGTGAACCTCATCGAGGGCGCGCGCGAGAACTGGTCGCTCGGCCATGGCCTTGCCCAATACGCCTGACGCCGGTGCGGCCACGGGCTCCATCCGGGCGATCCGGCTTAGGGGATGGCTGAGGCAGGCCGTCGCGCGGCTGCGGCGCGCCAAGGCCATCTCCGCATCGCGTGAATTTCCCGCCGGCCGCTGGTGCGACCATGTCGAGCGCGCCATCAATGCGCAGATCATCCACGGCGATCCGCGCAAGCTGTGATGTCGGCTACACTGGCCCTGGGCGGCCTCAGTTCGGCGCGCCTTCCTTGCCGGACGGGGCCTTCTCTTCAATCGCATCGGCCACCTCGGTCAAGGCGGCGGCCAGCGCCCGCAGCAGATCGGCGGGGGCGGAGACCTGGACCGCGGGGGTGGGCAGGCCCGGCTTCGGGCGGCCCACCTCCAGCCGCAGCGCGCCGACCTTGCCGTCGAAGATGGCGGTGGTGAAGGCCTGGAGCGGCCACACCTTCAGGCGCCCCGCCTCGTCCTTGTCCCAGTTCTCGAAATCCATGCCGGTTCGCGCTCCCGCTCGCGCCCGCCGTCCTCCCGGTGCCCCGGGATGTGGCGACGCGTATCTGGCATTCTGCATATCATGACTGCCCGCGCGGGCAACCGGCGCCCGGTCGCGGCGATGGGCGGGACACCTTGCCCATACCCAAGCGCCCGTTTGATCGGTCAAAAGAGGAATGGCCGCGCCCACCGGCGTCATGGCCGGGACAAGCCCGGCCCTGACTTGGCTGACGATGTCAGGAAGCTCCAGGCACCCACTTCTGCGATTTTCCAAACCGGCTCTAAGCGCCTTTCGGCACGCCGATGCGCTTGATTTCCCAGTCCAGCGTGACGCCGCTCGTCTCCTTCACGCGTCGCCGCACCTCCTCCCCGAGGCCCTCGATGTCGGCGGCCGTGGCGCCGCCGAGGTTGATGAGGAAATTCGCGTGCAGTTCCGAGACCTGCGCCTGGCCGATGGTCAATCCGCGGCAGCCGGCGGCGTCCACCAGCTTCCAGGCGCTGGTGCCAGGCGGGTTCTTGAAGGTGGAGCCGCCGGTGCGGCTCTTGATGGGCTGGGTCGCCTCGCGGCTCTCGGTGATCTTTGCCATCTCCGCGGCGATCACCTCCCCGTCTCCCGGCCGGCCCTCGAACACGGCGCGGGTGAAGATCAGGTCGTCCGGCACGGAGGAGTGCCGGTAGGAATAGCCCATGTCGGCATTGGCGAGGGTGATCTTCTCGCCGCGGCGCGTGACCGCCTCCACCGCTACCACCACGTTTCTGGTCTCGCCGCCATAGGCGCCGCCGTTCATCCGCAGCGCCCCGCCGATGCAGCCCGGAATGCCGCGCAGGAAGGAGAAGCCCGCAATGGCATGATCGGCCGCCGCGCGTGCGACCTTCACGTCCGGCACCGCCGCGCCCGCGGTGATGCGGGTGCCCTCGACCTCCACTTCGGAGAAGCCGCGCCCGAGCCGGATGACGACGCCGGGGATGCCGCCGTCGCGCACGATCAGGTTGGAGCCGAGGCCGATCACCGTCACCGGGATCTCGGCCGGCAGATGCGCCAGAGCATAAGCGAGGTCGTCCGCGTCCGCGGGCAGGAACAGGACCTCGGCCGGGCCGCCGACCCGGAACCAGGTGAGATCGGCCAGCGAGATGCCGGCCTGAAGCGTGCCGCGCAGCTGCGGCATCGCCGCCTTGAGCGTGTCGGCGAGGCCGGCGCCGGGAGCGGCGGTCCCCTGTGCATCTGCCACGATGGTCGTCCCGTGCTGGGGCCGAAATCTCCCGCCGCGCGAGGCGGCCCGTTCGGCGCGGCCTGCCTCTCCCACATGCGCGCAGCCAGGGCAAGCGCGGTGCGGGCGGCGCGTCTGCCCGCCGCCCCCGAGCGGCGCCCGGACAGGGGGTGCCGTGCAACCGTTTTCATCGCACTGCACACAGCCATCGACGATCCCGCAAACCGGCGGTATAGCTTGCTTCCAAGAGGAGCCGCCGCCCTTTGCTGTCCGTCATCATCCCCACCCAGAATTCCGAGCGCCGCCTGGTGCCCGTCCTGTCCGCCCTGGTGCAGGGCGTGACCGCCGGCGTGCTGCGCGACGTGACGCTGGTGGACAACGGATCGACCGACGGCACCGCCACCATCGCCGACGGTGCGGGCTGCGCCTTCCTGCCCTCGGTGGGCGATCTCGGCGTCCGGCTGCGCCAGGGGGCCGCGGCCTCGCGGGGGCGCTGGCTGATGTTCCTCACCGACCAGTCGTTCCTGGAGGAGGGCTGGGCGCGCGAGGTGGCGCATTTCATCGAGGCCGCGGAACGGCGGGGGCAGGCGGAGCGGATCGCCGGTACCTTCCGCCTGGCGGTGGACGGCTACGGCCTGCGCCCGCGGCTCGGCGAGGCGGTGGCCGCGGCGCGACTCGCGCTGCTCGGCCTGCCGAAGCCGGGGCAGGGGCTCATCATCTCCCACCGGCACTATGATCGGCTCGGCGGCCATCCCTCCGGGGTGAAGGCCGAGCAGCGGCTTCTGGCGCGCATCGGCCGGCGCGGCATTCACGTGCTGCGCGCCCGCGTCCTGCTGGCCGACGGGATGGGGGGCGAGCCGGGCGAGGAGGGGGCGCTTTCCACCTAAAATAAGCCCCAGTGTGGGATAAGGTCTTTGCGCTGTCGCAGCCATCGGGCTTCATCCGCCCGCGGCGAAGCGCCGAGGGAGGGGTCCATGGGGCTGGGGCATCGTCTCGTTCGCGTCGGATTTGCGGTGGTGCTGGCGCTCTCCGCGGCGGCGGCGCTGGCTCAGACCCCGCCGCCCCGGCCTCCGGCCCGGCCCGAGGCGCCCGCGCCGCTGCCGCGGCCCCAGCCGGCCCAAAGCGCCCCGGCCCCCGCGCCCGCGCCGCAGGCCCAGGCTCCGACCCGTCCGGCCTCCGCCAAGACCTTCCAGCGCGCCGAGCTGTCCACCAATGCGCGCCGCTACGAGCGCTTGCTACGCCGCGGCGCGACGCCGCCGACCCAGCCGCTCGACAGGCTGCGGCGCGACGCCGATACCGCCTACCAGCGCAACGACGCGCGTGGCGCGGCCCAGCTCTATGCCGCCGTGGTGGTGGCGAGCCCGGACGACGCGGCCTCCTGGATGCGGCTCGCCCGCGCGCTCTCGGCCATCAAGCCGACCGAGAAGGAAAGCGGCTTCACCTTCACCGAGAATGCGCTCGGCGCCGCCTACATCGCCTATCGCCGCGCCGGCACGGCGGCGCTGGAGGGCGACGCGCTCGCCTTCATCGCCCGCACCGATGCCGGTCGCGGCACCTGGCGCTCGGCCATCGACACCATGAAGCTCGCGCTCGATTTGCGCGACAATGCGAGCGACCGCGCCTTCTTGGAGAAGATGAAGGAGGAGCACGGCTTCCGCATGCTCGACTACACGGTCGAATCGGACGCCGCCGCGCCGCGCGCCTGCCTCCAGTTCTCCGAGGATCTCAAGCCCGCCACCGACTTCTCCGCCTTCGTGCAGGTGGAGGGCATGGACAAGCCCGCGGTCACCGCCGAGGAGCGGCAGATCTGCGTCGAGGGCCTCAAGCACGGCGAGCACTATGAGGTGCGCGTGCGGCCCGGCGTTCCCGCCGCCATCGGCGAGACCACCCGCAAGGGCGCCGAGCTGTCCATCTATGTGCGCGACCGGCGCCCCTCCGCCCGCTTCGGCGGCCGCAACTACGTGCTGCCCAGCATCGGCCAGAAGGGCATTCCCATCACCACCGTCAACACCAAGGCGGTGAAGGTCTCGATCCTGCGCATCGGCGACCGCGGCCTCGTGCCCACCGCGCTCGACGGCGAGTTCCGGCAGGCGATCGAGTTCTACGTGCGCGAGCGCCTGAAGGAGGGCGCGGCGATCCCGGTGTTCGACGGCATCCTGGAAGTGGACAGCCCGCTGAACGGCGAGGTGACGACCGCCATCCCCGTCACCGAGGCGCTCGGCCAACTCCAGAGCGGCGTCTATGTGATGACCGCCGCGCCGGACCCCGCGCCCACCACCGAGGACGGCGACTACGAGACCATCTCCACCCAGTGGTTCATCGTCTCCGACCTCGGCCTCACCGCCGTGTCGGCGCGCGACGGCGTGCATGTGATGGTGCGCTCGCTCGGCGGCGCCGAGCCGGTGGCGGGGGTCGAGGTGCGCCTCGTCGCCAAGTCCAACGAGGTGCTCGGCACCCGCACCACCGACGCGAACGGCCTCGCCCGCTTCGATCCCGGCCTCGCGCGCGGGCCGGCGGGTCTTGAGCCCGAAGTGGTGGTGGCGCAGACCAAGGCGGGCGACTACGCCTTCCTGTCGCTCAAGGACCAGGGCTTCGACCTCACCGACCGCGGCGTCGCCGGGCGCGAGGCGCCGGGGCCGCTCGACGCCTTCCTCGCCGCCGAGCGCGGCGTCTACCGCTCCGGCGAGAGCGTGCACCTCACCGCTCTGCTGCGCGACGCCAAAGGCAATGCGGCGCCCGGCCTTCCCATCACCCTGGTGCTCCAGCGTCCGGACGGCGTCGAGGACCGGCGCCTCGTCTCCGAGGATGCCGGCGCGGGCGGGCGCACCGTGGACCTGCCGCTGCTCAAGGGCGCCATGACCGGCACCTGGCGCATCAAGGCGTTCAGCGACCCGAAGGCGGCGCCCATCGGCGAGACCACCTTCCTGCTGGAGGACTATGTTCCCGACCGGGTGGAGTTCGAGCTCTCCACCGCCGCCACCGCGGTGCCGCGCGCCGGCTCGGTGGAGGTTCTGCTGAACGGGCGCTATCTGTTCGGCGCGCCGGCCGCGCTGCTCGACGTGGAGGCGGAGAGCGAGCTGCGCCTCGCGCCGGGCGGGCGCAAGGCCTTCCCCGGCTTCCTGTTCGGCAATTCCGAGGACGAGGTGCTGGCCGACCGCAACCCGGCCCCCGACGCCCCGCGCACCGATGCGAACGGCCGTGCCACCCTGCGCCTCGGCGCCGGCACGCTGCCGCGCACCGAGCGGCCGCTGGAGATCGAGGCCATCGTGCGCCTCGTGGAGGCGGGCGGGCGCGCGGTGCAGCGCACGCTCACCGTCCCGGTCGCCGCCGCCGGCAGTCAGATCGGCGTGAAGCCGCTGTTCGACTCCCGCGTGCGCGAGGGCGAGCCGGCGGCGTTCGAGGTGGTGGTCGCCGCTCCCGATGACAAGCCGCGCGCCGCCAGCGGGCTCACCTGGCGCCTGTCGCGCCTGGAGACGCGCTACCAGTGGTACAAGGTGGACGGCGCCTGGCAGTACGAGCCGGTGAAGATCGTCTCCCGCGTCGGCGAAGGCCGCTTCGACGTGGCGGCGGACGCTCCCGCGCGGCTCCAGCTGCCCACCGATTTCGGCCGCTACCGGCTCGACGTGACCGGGCCCGGCCTGCCGCTCACCTCGCTGCCGTTCGAGGCCGGCTTCGGCGGCGGCGCCAGCGCCGACACACCCGACCGCCTGGAACTGACGCTCGGCGCCGACGCCTATGCCGCCGGCGACACGCTGGAGGCGACGATCACCGCCCGCGCCCCCGGCGCCGCCACCGTCATGGTGATGAACGAAGGCGTGCTGGCGACCCGCACCCTGAAGCTGGAGAAGGGCGCCAACAAGGTTGCCTTCCCGGTGGAGCCCTCCTGGACCCCCGGCGCCTATGTGGTCGCCTTCTACCATCGCCCGCTCGACGTGGCCGCCGGCCGCATGCCGGGCCGCGCCATCGGCCTCGGCTGGTTCTCGGTGGACCGCGCGGCGCGCACTCTCAAGGTGGAGCTGGGCGGCCCGGCGGAAATCCGCCCGGAGACCGCGCTCGACATTCCCGTCACCGTCACCGGGCTCAAGCCCGGCGAGCAGGCTTTTGTGACACTCGCCGCGGTGGACGTGGGCATCCTCAACCTCACCGGCTACAAGCCGCCGAACCCGGACGCCGCCATCCTCGGCCAGCGCCGGCTCGCGCCCGAGATCCGCGACCTCTACGGCGCGCTGATCGACGGCATGCGCGCCAATGCCGGTCGCCTGCGCTCCGGCGGCGACGGCGGCGAGGAGCACGCGCTGGCGAGCCCGCCCACCCAGCCGCCGCTCGCTCTATTCTCCGGCCTCGTCGCGGTGGGGCCGGACGGCACGGCGCGCGTCTCGTTCGCGATCCCCGCCTTTGACGGTACGGTGCGGCTGATGGCCATCGCCTGGAGCGCCGACAGGCTCGGCCACGCCGCCCGCGACGTGCTGGTGCGCGACCAGGTGGTGCTGATGCCGACCCTGCCGCGCTTCCTCGCCAATGGCGACCGCGGCTCGATCCACCTGGACGTGACACCCATCACCGCCCCGGCGGGCGACTACCGCCTGGAGGTGACGGGCACGGGCGCGGTGGCGACCCCGGTGCCCGGCCCGACGCTGAAGCTCGCCGCCGGCGAGCGCCAGTCCGTGCGCCTGCCGGTGGAGGGCAAGACGGTGGGCGCCGGCACGGTGGCGGTGCGCCTGGTCGGCCAGGGCGTCGACATCCGCCGCACCTATGCGGTGAACGTGCGCCCGGCCTATCCCGAGATCGAGCGCCGCACGGTGCGCAATCTCGCGCCCGGCGAGAGCATCACGCTCAACGCGGCCCTCGTGCAGGACCTCGTGCCCGGCACCGGATCGGTGGCGGTCAGCGCCGCGCCGCTCTCCACCATCGACGTGCCGGCGCTGCTCTCGGCGCTCGACCGCTACCCCTATGGCTGCTCCGAGCAGATCACCAGCCGCGCGCTGCCGCTGCTCTATTTCAACGATCTGGCCCAGCTCACCGGCAAGGACACCGACCCCGGCGCCGCGGATCGCATCCGCGATGCCGTCGCCCGCGTGCTCTCGCGGCAGGGTTCGGACGGCTCGTTCGGACTGTGGGCGGCGGGCGGCAGCGACACCTGGCTCGACGCCTATGTGACCGACTTCCTCGGCCGCGCGCGGGAGAAGGGCTATGCGGTGCCGGACATCGCCTTCCGCCTCGCGCTCGACCGGCTGCGCAACGTCGTCAACCTCGCCGGCGCGCGCTTCGACGAGGCCAGCGAGGGCCTTGCCTATGCGCTCTACGTGCTGGCCCGCAATGGCCGCGCGCCGCTCGGCGATCTGCGCTATCTCGCCGATGCGCGGCTCTCCGACATTACGTCGCCGCTCTCCCAAGGCCAGGTGGGCGCGGCGCTGGCGCTGCTCGGCGACCGCACCCGCGCCGAGCGCGTGATGAAGGTGGCGCTGGACGGCCTGCCCACGGCGGCCGCCGCCCCCGAGGCCGGCCGCGCCGACTTCGGCTCGGCTTTGCGCGATGCCGCCGCGCTTGCCGTGCTGGCGCGGGAGGCGGACCTGCCGCGCCTCGCCGACGTGGCGCTGAACCGGGTCGACGTGGCGCGCACCCTCACCCTGCGCACCTCCACCCAGGAGAACGCTTGGCTGCTGCTCGCCGCCCGCTCCCTCGCCGCCAGCGCCTCCGGCATGGTGATCGAGGCGAACGGCGCCGCCCGGCGCGGCGCGTTCGGCCGCACGCTCTCGCGCCAGGACCTGGAGCAGGGGCAGCTGACGTTGCGCAATGCCGGGCCGGAGCCGGTGAAGGTGGTGGTCGCCGTCAGCGGCGCCCCGGCCCAGCCGGAGCCGCCCACCGCCCACGGCTTCACCCTGGAGCGGCGCTATTACACCCCGGACGGCAAGCCGGCCGACCCCTCCAAGGCGGTGCAGAACCAGCGCTTCGTCGTGGTTCTGAAGGCCAAGGAGGAGGACACCGTGCTCGCCGATGTGCTGCTGGTGGACTATCTGCCCGCCGGCTTCGAGATCGAGAACCCGAACCTGCTCTCGGGCGAGGCGGACGCCTTCGCGTGGCTCGGCGAGACCAGCGAGGCGGGGCATCTCGAATTCCGCGACGACCGCTTCGTCGCCTCCGTCACCCGGCAGGAGGACGATGCGCCGTTCGTCGTCGCCTACATGGTGCGGGCGGTGGCGCCGGGGCGCTATGCCCACCCCCCGGCGATGATCGAGGACATGTACCGGCCCGACCGCTTCGCCCGCACCGCCGCAGGCACCCTGGAGGTCGCGCCCGCCCGATGAGCGAGGACCTCCCGGCAGCGGACCCGGCCGCGACCGGAGTGGGCCGGGACATGCCCCGCTCCGGTCCCCATCCGCGGCGCGCGGTGCGCGCGGCCGGCTGGGCGGCGATCGCCGCCGCCTTCCTCGCGGGCGGCGCCTATGCGGGCCTCGCCGGGCTCGGGCATGGCGGCGCGCGATTTGGCGGGCTGCCGGCGGATCCGGAGGTCTCGCGCGAGGTGGTGGACCGCTTCGGCGCGCTGCTGCGTCCGTTCGCGCTGAAAGACGGGCGCTGGCGCCTCGATGCGCGGGCCGAGGACGTGGATCCGCGCTTCCTCGCCATGCTGTTCGCCTATGAGGACAGGCGCTTCCGCGCGCATGGCGGGGTCGATCCGCTGGCGCTCGGGCGCGCCGCGTTCCAGGGCCTCGGCGCGCGCCGCGTGGTCTCAGGCGGTTCCACCCTCACCATGCAGGTGGCGCGCCTCACCGATCCGCCGCAGCCGCGCACGCTCAAGGCCAAGCTGCGCCAGATGGCGCGCGCGCTCGCCATCGAGCGCCACCGCACCAAGGACGAGATCCTCTCCCTCTATCTCACGCTCGCCCCGTATGGCGGCAACATCGAGGGGGTGAGGGCCGCCGCGCTCACCTATTTCGGCAAGGAACCGCGCCGGCTCACTTTGGGCGAGGCAGCACTGCTGGTGGCGCTGCCCCAGTCGCCCGAGGCGCGCCGGCCGGACCGCAACCCCGACGCCGCCCGCGCCGCTCGCGACCGGGTGCTGGACCGCCTGCTCGCCCAAGGCGCGCTGAAGGCCGACGAGGTGCGCCTCGCCAAGATCGAGCCGGTGCCGCGCGCCCGCCTTCCGCTGCCGCAGCGGGCGCCGCACCTCGCCGAGCAGATGGCGGCGGAGCGCCCCGCCGTGCGACGCCATGCGCTGACCCTGGAGCGCGATCTCCAGGCGCGCCTGGAGGACCTCGTCAAGGAGCGCACGGCGGCGCTCGGGCGCGGGGTCTCGGCCGCGCTTCTCGTGGTGGACAATGCCAGCGCCGAGGTGCGCGCCTATGTGGGTGGGGCCGATTTCTCCGATGCCAGCCGCGCCGGCGCGGTGGACCTCGCCCGCGCGGTGCGTTCGCCGGGCTCGACGCTGAAGCCGTTCATCTATGCGCTCGCCTTCGATGACGGCATCGCCCACCCGCAGACGCTGATCGAGGACGCCCCCGCGCGTTTCGGCGCCTGGCGGCCGGAGAATTTCGACCTCACATATCAGGGCGTCCTGCCGGTGAGGAAGGCGCTGCAACTGTCGCTGAACGTGCCGGCGGTGCGCCTCCTGGAGGCGGTGGGGCCGCAGCGCCTCGCCACCCGCATCAAGGAGGCCGGCGCGCGGCTGGAACTGCCCGAGGGCGCCGCGCCGAGCCTGCCCATGGGGCTCGGGGGCGTCGGCATCCGCCTCACCGACCTCGCCATGCTCTATTCCGCGCTGGCGCGGGGCGGGCAGGCGCTGCCCTTGAAGCTGCGGGCGGAGGGCGCGTTCGCCGGTCCCGCCCGGCCGCCGCGGGCGCTGGTGGGGGAGGTGGCGGCCTGGTACGTGGCGACGAGCCTCCTGGGCACGCCGGCCCCGGACAATGCGCTCGGTGGGCGCATCGCCTTCAAGACCGGCACCTCCTACGGCTATCGCGACGCCTGGGCGGTGGGGTTCGACGGGCGGCGCACGGTGGCGGTGTGGGTGGGGCGGCCCGATGGGCGCCCGGTGGCCGACCTCACCGGCCGCAATGCCGCGGCCCCGCTTCTGTTCGACGCCTTCGCCCGCATCGTGCGCACGCCGGCCCCGCTGGGGGCGCCGCCGCAGGGGGCGCTGATGGCGGTGAACGCCCGCCTGCCGCCGCCGCAGCGGCGGTTCGGTGCCGATGGCGCCGCCGACCGCTTCGCCGTGATCTATCCGCCGAACGGCGCGCGTCTGGAGGCGGCAGCCGAAGCGGACGGCGCGGATGAAACCGGCCTCGTCATCAAGGTGGAGGGCGGTGCGCTGCCCCTGACCGTGCTGGCGGACGGCAAGCCCGTCGCCCGTTCCGAGGACCGGCGCACGGTGTTCTGGACCCCGCCGGGCCGGGGCTTCGTGCGCCTGACCGTGATCGACGCCACCGGCCGCGCCGACAGCGTTACGGTGCGCGTGGAATAGGCCTGCGCAAAAAAAAACCGCCGCGCCGGTGAGGGCGGGCGGTCTGGAGGCCCCGGGAGGGGTCGGGAGGAAACAGTCGGGGGTGCGAGACAGCGACGCTTGTGGCGGCCGGTCCGTCGCCCCTTTGCGCCGACCGGGCTCGACAGGCGGATCGCCGGAGCCCACGCGGGCGCAGAAGCAAAACCCTCAGGTGCACGACGGACGGGACAGGCCCGCAAACTCCGTCGGTCCACCGAAACTCTGGCCGGTCGGCGACCTGCGTCGGCCGGCCCTTGAACCTGAACCCTTGAACCCTCACATCCGTTCCGTATCCCGGACCAACCGGGATTGGGATCGATGGATGAGGGCGCCGTCCGGTTCAGCGGCTGCGCGCGACGACCTGGGGAATATCCTCGCGGACGAGACCCATCTGGGCGAGCTCGGTGTTGCTCAGGCGGCTCAGATAGTCGTAGCGGTCGGCCATGCGGCGGGCCTCGGCGACGGCCGAGAAGAAGTTGGACACGGCCGCGGCGAAACGCCCGAAGAAGCCGGTATCGCGCAGGCCATTGGCAGTGATCGTGGTCATCTTTCCCTCCATTCGATGATGCGAATATAGGGCGGTTGCGTGCGCTGCAACATGGCCGATTGTGCATAGCACCAATGCGCATGCCGTATACCAGCGACCGATGCAAGCGGGTGCGAATTGGCTCTGGACCGGCGGCGGCGAATTGCGTATAGAGCGCGCCTGCCCGCGCTGGCGGGGCGCCCGCCGCCTCCGCCCCGCGCCGCCACCGCCCGCGCAGAGGCGGTCTGGTGGGGGATAGTTCAACGGTAGAACAGCGGACTCTGACTCCGTTAATCTAGGTTCGAATCCTAGTCCCCCAGCCAATCAGTTTCCTTTCCCAGAGATTTTGGCGTGCACGGTCATTCCTGCGACGGTGTCGTGGGTTAGCCGGGCGTTGGCGCGACCGCAGACCTGCTGCGGGTGGTCTTGGGCGAATCCTGGGGCGGATATCTCGGTCCGTCTGAGGCCGGACCTTTCCAATTTCCGGCCGCATCGCCGTTGGGCTTTGAGACCGAGGCCCGCGGACCCACGGGCAGGTCTCGAAGCGCGTCGTGTTGATAGGAAAGACGGCGGATTAGGCGCCGAGGATGCGCTGTTCCTGCGCGGCCCAGTCGTGGGGCAGCGCTACACTCAGGCTGGTGACCGTCAGGTCGGCAGGCCCATTGCCATCAGCGATGGCCTTGATGAGCTTCGGCGAGAGGCAGGCCAGCGCCAGGAGCCTGCGCACATTGCGATCCCCCATCCCTTCACGGGCAGCGATGTCATCGATGGTGGAGGAGCCGTCGAGCAGCTCCGCCATCCAACTCCATGCTTCTATCTCGTCGGGGTGGTGATGGAGAGGCCGAACACCTTCTCGAGGATCACAATCAGCGCGATGACCAACCCCATCTGGAGGGTCGAAGCGGCCGCAACGATGACCTGTTCGGATCCGTACTGGATCTGGCTGTAGATCTGGATTGGCAGGGTGGAGAGGCCCGGCCCGGTCAAGAACAACGTCGCGTTCACCTCGCCGAACGACACCACGAACGCGAACACCGCGCCGGCCACGATCCCCGGCTGGATGCTGGGCAGCGTCACCTTGAAGAACGCCCGCACCGGCGAGGCGCCGTGGATGATGGCTGCCTCCTCAACGCGGATGTCGAACAGATCGAGGCTCGACAGCACCGAGCGCACCACGAACGGCACGCCAAGCAGGATGTGCGCCGTCGCGATCCGGGCGAGGATCGGTGCGTGCGCCAGCTGGAAATACAGCAGCAGCGCAACGCCGAGGATGAGGCCGGGAAAGATCAGCGGCGTCAGCAGGAAGGCGTTGATCGCCCCCTTGAACGGGAAGCGCCCGCGCGCCAGCGCAATGGCGGCCAGCGTGCCGAGCACCACCGAGGCGGCGGCGGCGATCACCGCGATGACCAGGCTCCAGACGAAGCCGCTGACCATGTCGGCGGTGTTGAAGAACTCGAAATACCAGCGCAGCGAAAGCTGCTGCGGCGGAAAGGTGAGCGCGGAGGAGGGATTGAAGGACGAGATGATGATGACGATGATCGGCAGCAGGACCACCGCATAGGCGACCACGGTCGCGGCGGCCAGGGCCGCGTTGCCCCAGTCCATCGGTCGTCGCAGCGGGCGGGCCGGGGAGGGTTCTGCTTCGCGCGAAGGCGTGCTCATCGGGCCATCCCATTCGCAGGGCTGCCGAGCAGCCGGACCATCGCGCCGCAGGCGGCCGCGGTGGCCACCACCAGCACCACTGAAAGCGCGGCGGCGAGCGGCCAGTTGAAGCTGGACGTGGAATCGAAGATCAGGTTGCCGAGCAGCTTCACCTTCGGGCCGCCGAGCAGGAAGGAGATGATGTAGGTGCTCATGGCGATCGTGAAGACCATCACCGCGCCGGACACCATGCCGGCGCCGCTGAGTGGCAGCGTCACCTTCAGGAATATCTTGAACGGCCCTGCGCCGTGTGCGGCCGCAGCCTCGCGCAGCGCCGGATCGATGGTGATGAGCGTGTTGGTGATGTTGATGATCATGTACGGCAGGAGGATCGAGACGAGACCGAGCAGCACCGTGCCTTCCGTGTAGAGGAAGGCGATGGGGTAGTCGGTGGCTCCGGACGACAGGAGTACCTGGTTGACGATGCCGCGCCGTCCGAGCAGCGCGATCCATCCATAGACCCGGATCACCGTGCTCAGCAGCAGCGGGAACAGCAGCAGGATGATGAGCTTCTTGCGCGCCGCCGGCGACAGCTTGGCAAGATAGTAGGCGGCGGGATAGCCGAGCAGCAGGCAGGCCAGCGTCGTCTCCACGCTGATGCGGAAGGTGAGCCAGAGGCTGCCGAGATAGAAGCCGTCCGTGAGCACCGAGACGTAGTTCTTCAGCGTGAAGACGCCGTCGAAGAAACCGGTGTCCGACCGACCGTAGAAGCTCACCACGCAGAACGCCGCCGAAGGCAGCACGAGCAGGACGAAATAATAGAGGAAGGCGGGCGCCAGAAGCGCCTCGGCCCGCTTCCAGCGGAACGGCCGGCGGGCGGCGGGGGCGCGCTCGGCCGTGCCGGCGAGGCTGCTAGTGCGCGACAATGGCGGCGTCCTCCGGCTTGAACGCGGCGAAGACCTCCGCGCCCTCCGCGAGGGCGGTTCCGCGGCTGGGCGCGCGGGCGACCAGCAGGGCTCCGCCCCGCGTCCGCAGCACCACCCGCAGGTCGCTGCCGAGATAGAGGACGCTTTCCACCCTGGCCGGCAGGCCTTGCGCGGCGCCCGGCGCGCCGCTGAGGTCGAGCCGCTCCGGCCGGATGGCGAGGTGCACCCGCTCGTTCTCGCGCAAGATGTGATCCGCGGACGGGCGGAAGGCTTCGCCCTCCGCCACGACATGAAGTCCCTGCGGCCCCCGGGCGACCACGCCTTCGATCAGATTTGCGCTGCCGAGGAAGTCGGCGACGAAGCCGTCGGCCGGGCGCTCGTACAGGTCCTCGGCCGAGCCCTGCTGGGCAATGCGCCCGTCGCGGAAGATGGCAATGCCATCGGACATGGCGAGCGCCTCCTCCTGGTCGTGGGTGACATAGATGGTGGTGATGCCGAGCAGCTTCTGCAGCGAGCGCAATTCGCTCTGCATCTCGATGCGCAGCTTGCGGTCGAGCGCGCTCAGCGGCTCGTCCAGCAGCCACACCGCAGGGCGCGCGGCGATCGAGCGGGCGATCGCGATGCGCTGCTGCTGGCCGCCGCTCAGCTCCTTGGGATAGGCGCGCTCGCGGCCCGCCATGCGCACCATCTCCAGCGCCTCGCGCGCCTTCGCCTCGCGCGCCTTGCGGCCCATGCCGCGCATCTCGAGGCCGAAGGCGACATTGTCCAGCACCGTCTGGTGGGGAAACAGCGCATACTGCTGGAACACCATGCCGATGTCCCGCTTGTGGGGCGGCACCTCGTTCACGATGGCCGGGCCGATGCGCACCGTGCCGGCGTCCGGCCGCAGGAAGCCGGCGACGAGGCGCAGCAGCGTGGTCTTGCCCGAGCCGCTGGGACCGAGCAGCGAGAAGAACGACCCGTCCGGGACCGTGATGCTGACGCGGTCCACCGCCCAGGCGCCGGCATATTGCTTGGAGACGCCGGCTATCTCGACACTGGCCATGGCGCGCGCCCTCAGCGGCCGACAGTGCGGTTCCAGGCTTCTGTCAGCTCGGCCCGCTTGGAGTTCAGCCAGGCATAGTCGATGGCGACGAACCGCTTCTGCTCCTCCGGGGTCCAGGAGATCTTCGCCGCGCTCTCGGCGTCGATATAGTCCTTCCACTTGGTGTTGGTGGGGTGGAAGCCGAGCTTCTTGGCGTTCGCCGCCTGGAGCTGCGGATCGAGCGTGACGTTAACGTAGTCTTCGATCAGCGCCATGTTCTTGGTGTTCTGGATCGGCCCGAAGCCCCACGAGGTGAAGAAGCCGCCTTCGCTCGGCAGCACGAACTTGGTGGCGCCGCCCCAGTTCTGCACCTGGACCCATTCAGCGCGGCCAAGCCAGCCGATGGCGGCCTCCTCCTGGAACAAGCTCCGCGCATTGGCCTGGCTGTCGACGGTCCAGATCGGGTCGAGATCGGCGAGGCGCTTCAGGTTGTCGAGGCCCGCCTGGGTGTCCTTGTAGTCCTTGCCGGCCGCCAGCGCCGACAGGAGGATGACGTGGAGCCCGAAGGAGTGGACCACGGCCGGCAGCACGATCTTGCCGCGATAGTCCTTGTTCCACATGTCCGCCCAGGACGTGGGCGGGCTCTTCACCATCTTCGGATTGTAGCCCATGCCCAGGCCGTTGAAGAGGAACGACGTGTAGTTCGGGGTGATGAAGCGCGGGTCGACGTCCTTCAGGTTCGTAAGCTTGGGGGACTTGTAGTTTATTGCCTCAAGGATGCCTTCGGACTGGGCGCGGGCGAAGAAGGAATCCGCGAGGCAGATGAGGTCGTACTCGCTGCGCGGGATGCCGAGCTTCGCCTTGGCGATGCGCGCGGCATTGTCGGAGCCGGTGTCGTGGAGCACCGGTACCTTGGTGATCTCGGTGAACTTGGCGTCGATATTGGCCTTGTTCCAGGTTGCCCAATCGCCGCCGAAATCGCTCACCACGAGCTGGCTGGCTTGAGCGAAGGCATCCGTTGCCGCTGCAAACGGAGAGATCAGCCCTGCCGCTGCCGCGCCGGCTGAAAGCTTGAGGACGTGACGGCGATCGACGGTCTTCATCATGGCACGCTCCGCTCGGAAGGAAGGTCGCCGGACGCCAGTACTAGCGCCGATCATTGTTTCATATATGAAACCTGTATTTCTTATATGACTTCATCGGTGCTGGCTCTGCATGTCAAGGCGTGATTTTCAGCAAGCATTGACGCAATTTTGAGCGGGCGGTATGGCCAAACCCTGCGGTATATTCTGCCATTACTTTCAACGAAGACTTGCAATCCGATCGCCTGCGCCACAATCCAGATTGACACCCAGGTGCTCACGCAACAGTATGTTCCATATAAGAGAAAGTCATTTCATATGCGAAACAGTGAGAGCGTGAAGCGCAAGCTCGGTCCGGCCACGCCGGCCATCCTCAATGCGCTGGCAATCCTGGAATCCTTCGACGTCGAGACCCCCGCGCTCTCGCTGTCCGAGATCAGCCGCCGCCTCGGGATCGCCAAGGCCTCGGCATTCCGCAACCTCAATGCGCTGGAGCAGGGCGGGTACGTCGTCAAGGACGTGCGCGACGGCTCCTATTCGCTCGGCTCCAAGGTGCTGGACCTTGCCCGACGGTTTTCCGAGAAGGACCGTTTTCTCTCCATCGGCGGCGCGCACCTGCGCGAGCTTTCGCGCGTCACCGGCGAGACCAGCCACCTCGCCATCATGGACGGCCGGGAGATCGTCTATGTGGACGTCGCCGAGGGCTCGCACCGGGTTCGGGCGGTGGTGAGCCGCGGCGACCGGGTGCCCGGGCACTGCGTCGCCTCCGGCAAGGCCATTCTCGCCTTCTCCGACCGCCAGCGCGTCACCGAATTCCTGGCTGCCGGCCTGGCCGCCTTCACCCCCGGCACCATCACCTCGCCGGACGGACTTCTGACCGAGCTCGACCGCACCAGCCGGCGCGGCTACGCCGTCAATCTGGGGGAATGGGCGGAGGATGTCTCGGCCGTCGCCGTGCCGGTGTTCGGCCCCAACGACGCGGCAGTGGGCGCCATCGGCATCGCCGGCCCCCGCCTGCGGCTCGGCGCTAAGATGCTCGCGCACCTGTCCGAAGCCATCAAGGCCCAGGCGCGGCGCCTGTCCATGGAGCTGGGCGCGAGCCCCGGCCGTCTCGCCGAACCATCCGACTTGTCCAACGCCGCCATCCGCCGCAAGCGCGGCGCGGTCGCCGCCTGATCGCCCCGCAGCCGCCTGCCCGACATCGGGTGCCGTCGGCGCCGCCTCACGAGGATCCGCAATGAACAGAATTCCGACCAACCGCGCCTTCCGCATCAAGGACACGGCGTCGATGACCACGCATCCGCGGGTCTTTGGACATCGCGGCGCGGTGGCCTCGGAGCACTACCTCGCCTCCATGGCCGGCATCGATGCCTTGAAGATGGGCGGCAACGCCATCGACGCGGCCGTGGCCGCGACCCTGGTGGAGGGCGTCGTCAACCAGCACATGCACTCGATCGGCGGCGAGGTCCCCATCCTCGTCTCCTCCCCGGAGCATCCCGCGGTGGTGTGCATCAACGGGAACATGGTGGCGCCCGCCGCGGCGACGCCGGAACGATTCAAGGAGCTCGGGTTCGAGAAGATTCCCCCCTCCGGCGTCTTCGCCGCGGGCGTGCCGGGCTGCATGGGCGCGCTGCTCGAGGCGATGAAGCGCTACGGCCGCCTCACCTTCGGCGACGTCGTGGGGCCGGCGCTCGATCTCGCGCGCAACGGCTTCGCCGCCCATGCCGGCCTGCTGCGCCAGCATGCCTTCGGGGTTTGCGACCTCGCCGACCTGTTCCGCGCCGAATGGCACGGTTCGGCCGCGCTCTACCTCAATCCGGATGGCAGCGAGCTCGACGAGGGCACGACCATCCGCAACCCGGCGCTGGCCGACATGTTCGAGTATCTCTCGCGCTCCGAGGCGGCGCGCGGCGGCACCCGCGTGGAAGGGCTGGAGGCGGCCTTCGACGCTTTCTACAAGGGCGACGTGGCGCGCGAGATCGCCGACTATGTGAAGGACCAAGGCGGCCTGCTGACGCGCGAAGACCTGGAGCGCTTCCAGGTGCGCATCGAGGTGCCGGTGTCGATCGAGTTCGGCGGCGCGGTCTTCCACAAATGCGGCCCCTGGAACCAGGGCCCCGCATTGCTCCAGACCCTCTCCATCCTCAAGAACTTCGACCTCGTGGCCATGGGCCACAACACCGCCGACTACGTCCACACCGTGGTCGAGGCCATCAAGCTCGCTTATGCCGATCGCGAGCAGTATTACGGCGATCCGGCCTTCGTCGACGTGCCCATGGACCGGCTGCTCAGCGACGATTACGGCCGCATGCGCTCCGCCCTTGTCGGCCCGCGCGCCGACATGGAGGTGCGCCCCGGCGACGCCTGGAACAATGTCGCCCTGCTTCCGGCCGAAGAGCGCATCGGCGGCGCCCTCTGGGGACCCGGCACGGTCCACGTGGACGCGATGGACAAGGACGGCTACACCGCCGCCTTCACCCCGAGCGGCGCCTATCTGAAGGCCTCCGAAGTGGTGCCGGCGCTGGGCTTTCCGCTGGGCGTCCGGCTCTCCAACTGCCGGCTCGACCCGCCGAACCATCCGAACATCGTCGCGCCCTTCAAGCGGCCGCGCACCACCATATCCCCGAGCCTCGCGATGAAGGACGGCAAGCCCTGGCTCGCTTTCGGCTCCATGGGCGGCGACCAGCAGGACCAGTGGCAGATCCAGTTCGTGCTCAACCGCGTCTTGTTCGACATGCCGCTTCAGGCGGCGATCGAGGCGCCGAAATTCTCCTCCGATCACTTTCCGGCGCTGTTCTACCCGCATGATTTCTTCCTCAACCGGCTGCGGATCGAGGAGAGCGTCGGCGCGGAAACCATCGCCGGTTTGGAGGATCGCGGGCACGATCTCGATGTCGCCCCGCCCTGGACCGAGGGTTTCCTGTGCGGCACCGAGCGCCACCTCGACACGGGCCTCATGGAGGCGGGGTCCGATCCGCGCGGCACGCGCGCCGAGGTCTTCCCGGCCTACGCGCTCGCTTATTGATGCAACGGATCCCGGCTGTGGGGACCAGTTCCCCGCGGCTGGCGGCGACCCGCTGAGCCGCACGACCAGAAAAGCTGAAGGGCTTTCGCCACGGCCTCTATTGCGTCGGCTGTCGCTGTTGCTGGTCGTTTCGATGGACCTGCGCTGGACCGCCGCACTCGCCATCTACGTGGGGGCCGGGAAGCTCCTGCCGCATCGTGCCATCCTGTCGAAGGCAGCGGGCGTGGTCGCCGTGGCGCCGGGGGCCGTCCGAGTTGCCGGCGCGGCGCTCTTCCTTTCCCAGGCGTTCTGGTGAGGGGAGCGGCTCGGGCGTCGTGGCGGGACATTTACTGGCAGGACACGCGCGCGCCTCAGCGCTCATTTTCGATTCTCCTCCCGGTCTCTTCTCCTATGCGCCCCGTCGGCTCAGCGCCGTCCGAGGCCATGCCGAGCAAACCGCAATCCAGCCTGTGCCCGGCCGCGTCATCTGCCATGATGGGTCTGAGGAATCTCAGGAATGACGGCAAGGCACGCCCCCGTGGCGGGGACCGGGAACGCGCCGCGGGAGGAGAAGAATGGGAACGGATCGCCTTCAGGAAATCGAGGCGTTCGTGCAGATCGCGAAAAGTGGAACGTTCTCTGCGGCCGGACGTGCCCTCGGGCTCAGTCCATCCGCCGTCTCGAAGCTGGTCGCCCGCCTGGAGAAGCGTTTCGGCGCCCGCCTCTTCAACCGCACCACCCATGCTGTGCGCTTGTCCCACGAGGGCGAGGCGCTGCTGCATCGCGCAACCCGCGTGATGGATGCCATGCGCGAGACGGACAGACTCATCGACACCTTCTCGGCGGCGCCCTCGGGCCAGATCCGGGTCTATTGCCTGCCCTCGTTCGCGCTGTCTCAGCTCGCGCCGATCATTCCCGAATTCCTGCTGCTGCACCCACAGGTGCGTCTCGACATCCAGCTCGGCGCCGAGAAGATCGACCTGGTGGAGGCCGACGTCGATGTGCTGCTGCGCCTCGGCTACGGGCACGACAGCACGCTCGTCTCCCGCAAGATCGCCGAGAGCGGCTGGACGGTCTGCGCGGCGCCGTCCTATCTCGCTGCGCGCGGCGTGCCTGCCGTGCCGGCGGACCTCGTGGGGCACAATTGCCTGAACTTCTCGGTCCGCACCCGCGCCATCGTCTGGACTTTCCAGTCGCAGGATGTCCCCGCCGGCATCACGGGCAACGCCACCGCCAACCAGGCGCCGATGCTGCGCGAGCTGGCGCTGCGCGGGGTCGGAATCATCCGCGTCGCGGACTTCGTCGTGGCGGACGACATCCGCTCCGGGGCGCTGGTGCATCTGCTGCCCGAATTCACGGTGAGCGCGCGCGAGCCTCTGTTTGCGCTCTATCAGCGCCAGCCCGAGCAGTCGCTGCGCATCCGTACGTTCGTGGACTTCCTCTGCCAGAAGTTTGCCCGCAATCCCTGGCACCTGCCGCCATCCTGACGTTTTGGCTGTGAAGCGAATTCACAACCGTTGTCCCTCCGCGCGGCTGGCCGGAAGATTCTCCCGCTGGAATAGTCGCAGCCGTCGGCAGGGTACGGAGGCCATTTGTGTCGCGCTATTTCTACTTCGTCTTCACCCGGGCAAAGCCGGGTCAGGACAAGGAATTCAATCACTGGTACTCGGAACGGCACATCTTCGACCTTGTGGCCATCCCCGGAATTGCTGCAGCGCAGCGATTTCGCCTTGTGGACTCGCTGTCGCGGGCGCCGATGGCGGACTATCTGGCGATCTACGAATTCTCGGACCTGGAGCTTGCCCTCGCCGGCATCGCCGAGCGGCGCGGCACGGACCGCATGCCCTCCACCGAGGCCATCGACCGCGAGGCCAGCCGCGGCGTCGTGTTCCGGCCGCTGTGGGCCGTGGCCGAGGACTGGCGGTTCGGCGCCGGGCAGCTGGATCTCGTGAAGTTCGACGGCCCGACGGCAGCGGCCCAGCTTGAGGCCGGCCTCGGCAGGCTCGCGGCCCACGAGCGGCAGTCGCGTCCCGGGCCGCCGGCGTTCGACCTGGCGCGCTTCTGCGCAGACCCGCCCCGCACGCCAGCCGACAACCTGTCCGGCGCTGGCGCCGTCCACCTGAGCGCCGGCATCCTGCCGATCACCGATCGCGTACCCGCCACCTGGCCTCAGGCCGCCGAGACGAGCCCGACGCCAGGAGGACCGACATCATGAGGACCGACATCGAATTCAATGCCGAAGGCGCTGTCCTGCGCGGCTGGCACTATGTGCCGGACACCGGCGCAGGTCCCTTCCCCACCATCGTCATGGCGCACGGATCGGCGGCGCTGAAGGAGCAGTATCTCGACCGCTACGCGGAGGTGTTCGCCGCGGCGGGCCTTGCGTCCATCGTCTACGACAACCGCAATTTCGGCGCGAGCGGCGGCGACGTCCGGCAGGAGATCGATCCGATCCTCCAGATGCGGGACTACCGCCACGCCGTCACCTTCGCCGAGACCCTGCCGAGCACCGACGCCCAGCGCATCGGCGCCTGGGGCACGAGCCTCAGCGGCGGCCACGTGCTGATGCTCGCGGCCCTCGACCGGCGGGTGAAGTGCGTGGTGGCGCAGGTGCCCACCATCAGCGGCGGTCAGGGCGCGCTGCGCCGCACCCGCGCCGATCAGATGGCGGCATCGCGGGCGCGCTTCGACGAGGACCGCCGGCGGCGCTTCCGCGGCGAGCCGCCGGCGACCATGCCGCTGGTGGCCGAAGACCCGCAGACGCCCTGCTTCAACGGCGGGGCCGATGCCTGGGCCTTCTTTCAGGAAAGCCTCAAGGTCGCCCCCAGCCGCCGGAACGAGGTGACGGTCCGCAGCGCCGAGATGCTGAGGGAATACGAGCCCGGCAGCTATATCGAGCGCATCAGCCCTACGCCGCTGCTGATGATCGTCGGCACCCGCGACGTGCTCACCGCCACGGACCTTGCGCTCTCGGCCTACAACCGGGCGCTTGAGCCCAAGAAGCTGGTCCTGTTCGAGGGCGGTCACTACGACCCCTACATCAACCAGTTCGCCCTTTCGAGCAGCGCCGCGCGCGACTGGTTCGTCGCCCATCTGTGCCAATGACGCGGCGCGAGAGACACCCATGACCATCCAGTCTATGGCCGCCGACGGCGCGCGCCGCTTCCTCATCGCCGCCGACACCGGCGGCACGTTCACGGACCTCGCCGTCTACGACACCGCCACCGGCGCGACGACCTTCGGCAAGACGTTGACGACCTATGGCGACCTGGTGGAAGGCGTGATCGCCGGCCTTGAGGATACCGGGGCCGAGCTGAGCCACGCGGCGCTCTTCAAGCACGGCACCACACACGTCATCAACGCCTTCATCCAGCGCCGCGGCGGCCGCACGGCCCTGATCGCCACCGCCGGCTTCCGCGACGTGCTGGAGATCGGCCGCGGCAACCGGCCGGAGACGTTCAACCTTCGGTACCGCCGCGGTGCTCCGCTCGTGCCGCGCAGCCTCCGCTTCGAAGTGACGGAGCGCATGGACGGCCAGGGACGCGTCGTCACCCCTCTGGACGTGGCGGAACTGGAGGCCCTGGCGCCGGCCCTGCGGCAGGCGGAGGTGGAATCCATCGCCATCTCCTTCCTCAATTCCTACGCCAATGCCGTCCACGAAGAGCAGGCGCGTGCGGTGCTGCGGGCGCTGCTGCCGGATGTCTACATCACCACCGGCACCGAGCTGTCGCGCGAGTGGATGGAGTATGAGCGCACCTCGACGGCGGTCGCCAACGCGTTCGTGGGCGCCCGGATGTCGGCCTATGTGGGCGGCTTCTCGGAGGCGCTGCGTGGCCGCCGGTTCGACGGGCGCTTCTACATGATGGGCTCCAACGGCGGCGTGATGACGCCCGAAGCGGCCATCGCCCAGCCGGTGACGCTGGTGGAATCCGGGCCGATCGGCGGCTGCATCGGTGCGGCGGCCTATGCCGCGGCGCTCGGCATCGACCGGATGATCGCCTTCGACATGGGCGGCACCACCGCCAAGTGCGCACTGGTGGAGCACGCCCGCTTCGACGTGGTGAACACCTATTGGGTGGGCGGATACGAGCGCGGCTTCCCGATCCGCACCCCGGTGCTCGACATCGTGGAAGTCGGCGCGGGCGGCGGCTCCATCGCCTGGATCGACGACAATTCCCGGATGCGCCTCGGCCCGCGCAGCGCCGGCTCCGATCCCGGCCCCATCGCCTTCGGGCGCGGCGGCAGCGAGCCGACCGTCACCGACGCGAACGTGGTGCTCGGCCGCATTGGCTCGGACAGCTTCATGAACGGGAAGCTGTCGCTCGACCGCCAGGGCGCGAGCACCGCCATAGACCGCCAGCTCGCCTTGCCGCTCGGCTATGCGGGGCCGGACCGGATCGACCAGGTGGCGCAGGGCATCCTGGACCTCGCCACGGTCGCCATGTCGGGCGCGATCAAGGAGATTACCATCGAGCGCGGGCGCGACATCCGCGACTACGAGCTCTTCGTCTTCGGCGGCGGCGGCCCCCTGTTCGGCTCGGATCTCGCCCGCAGCCTCGGCATCCGCACCGTCGTCGTGCCGCCGCATCCCGGCGCCTTCTCGTCCCTGGGCATGCTCATGGCCGAGGCGCGGCGCGATGCGGCGCGCACCTTCCTGCACCCCCTGTCGGAGCAGGCGGTCGGCGACGCGCTCGCCACGCTACAGGAGATGGCGGACGGCCTGCGGGTGGACATGGCGGACGAGTTCGACGTGTCGCGCATCTCGTATCTCTACGAGGCGGACATGAACTACCAGGGCCAGTCCCATACGGTGCGAATCCAGATTCCGCCGGAGCCCACCACCGAGAGCATCCAGGCCGCCTTCGAGGCGGTGTACCGGGCGCGCTACGGCCACCTCAACGACGACATGGGACTGGCCTTCGTCGTGCTGCGCGCCGGAGCGGTGGTGCCGACGCTGCGCCCGACGCTGGAGGCGATCGGCCGAACCCCCGTCGCCGGCGATGGCGCCCCGCGCACGCAGCGCTCGGTCTACTTCGCCAGCGTCGGCCAACGTCTGGAGACCAGGGTCTACCGCCGTTCGGACCTCGCGCCCGGCGCGACCGTCGAGGGGCCGGCGATCATCGAGGAATACAGCTCCACCACCGTGGTTGCCCCGAGGGACACGCTGACCGTGGGCGCGCTCGGGGAGTTGCGCATCACGTGCGCTCCCGCGGCCCGCAAAGGAGACGCGTCCCGTGGATGACATCTCGCATTCCCTCGCCTTCGCCCGTGCGAGCGATCCCATCGAGCTGCAGATCATCCGCCAGCGGCTGATCGCGATCCCGAACCTGATCGAGAAGAACATCGAGCGCACGGCCTTCAGCCTGCTGGTGCAGGAATACAAGGACTATGCGGTCGGCTTCGTCGACGCGTCGGGCAACCTCGTCACCCAGTCCCGCTACAGCCTGCCGGGTTTCGTCGCCAACGCGCTGGGCCTTGCGGTGCGGGCCGGGCTCGACGTGGTCGGCGCGGCGGAGATGCACGAGGGCGACGTCTTCATCATCAACGACGCGGCGACCCTCGGAAAGCATCTCAACGACGTCTGCGCCTTCACGCCGATCCGGGTCGACGGCCGCCTCCTGGGGTTCTTCGCGGTCCTGGTCCACTGGGTGGACGTGGGCGGCAACATGCCCGGCTCCTGCCTGTCGCCGACCACGACGGAGATCTACCAGGAAGGCATCCAGTTCCCGCTGCTGAAGCTGATCGACCGCGGGCGGAAGTGCCGCGAGATCTTCCGCCTGATCGAGAGCAACACGCGCTTCCCCGATCTCGTCATGGGCGACCTGGAGGCCCAGTTGGGCGGCTGCCGCATGGGCCACGACATGGTCCTGGAGGTGGTTGCCCAGCATGGCCTCGACGAGGTGACGGAAGCCATGGAGGTCATGCACGCGGACGCCGACCGCGACATGGCCCGTGCATTGCGCGACGTGCCGCGCGGCACCTACGCCGCATCCTCGTTCTTCGACGACGACGGCATCAATGTCGGCGTGCCCATCAAGGTGGACGTGAAGGTCGTGGTCGCGGACGAGGGGATCACGATCGACCTGTCGGGCCTCAACGGGCAGGTCTCCGGCCCGTTCAATTCGGGGCGGGAGGGCGGCGCAGTGGCGGTGGGCCGCATGGCGGCCAAGTTCCTGTTCTCGCCGCTCTCGCCCGTGAACGAAGGCGATTTCGGCCGGGTGCGCATCGAGGTCCCCGACGGGACCTTCCTGAGCGCCGGGCCGCACGCCGCCTATGGCAGTGCCGGCAACACCCACGCCAGCGTGGTCGACACCATCCTCGCCGCATTCGCCGGCGCGCTGCCCGACGACATTCCGGCCGGCCATCACGGCATCTACGGCACGCACACCGTCACCGGGATCAATGCCGAGACCGGCGCGCGCTTCCTGTGTCTCGACGCCATGTCGGGCGGCTGGGGCGCGTTCTCGGATGCGGACGGTCCCGGCCCCTACCGCTCCACCACGCACGGCGACGTGCGCGACGTGCCGGTGGAGATCCAGGAGGCGCTGTACCCGTACCGGATCGAGGCCAAGCGCCTGCGGCCGGATTCCGCCGGTCCGGGTCGCTTCCGCGGCGGCCTCGGGGTCGAGAAGGTCTACCGCTTCCTTCAGCCGCTCACGCTGATGAACAAGATGGATCGCACCGCGTGCCCGCCCTGGGGCCTTGCGGGCGGCGGCGCCGCCTTGCCGGCCGGCGGAGAGGTCCGCCGCGCCGATGGCGACGCCTTCGTCCTGCGCAAGGGGCGCATGCAGATGGAGCGCGGCGACGTGGTCGTCATCTGCAGCGGCGGCGGCGGTGGGCATGGCCCGGCGTTCGAGCGCGATCCCCGGCGGGTGCTGGAGGATGTCCGGCAAGGCTACGTCTCCGTCGAGGCGGCGGCCCGCGACTACGGCGTCGTCCTTGGCGCAGACGGCGCGCTCGACGCGCAGGCGACGAACGCCCGCCGCGCCGCGATGGCGGCCGGCGCTCGATGACGGGCCGCGCGGCGGCCGCGAAAAACCAGAAAACAGGAGGAAACCGATGAAGCTCACATGTCTCGCGGGCGCGGCACTGGCCGTCGCCGTGGCGCTATCGCCCGCTTGGGCCGCCGAGGGGCCGCCGATCAAGATCGTTGTCGGCTTCACCGCCGGCGGCGTTACCGACGTGCTGGCCCGCGTGGTGGCCGAAGACCTGCGCAAGCGCCTCAATGCGCCGGTGATCGTCGAGAACAAGCCGGGCGCGGCCGGCACCCGCGCCGCGGCCCAGGTGTCGAAGGCGGACCCCGACGGCACCACCCTGCTGATGATCCCCGGAACGCACACCATGGCGCCGGCGCTCCAGAAGGTCGACTACGACACCAAGAAGGACCTGACCTACATCAGCCTGATCGCCACTGCGCCCTCCATGCTGACGGTGAACAAGGACACGAAGTACACCGACGTGAAGTCGGTGGTGGACGATGCCAAGGCGCATCCGGGCGAGATTCCGTATGGCAGTTCGGGCGTCGGCTCCACCTCGCACTTCATGGGGATCCTGTTCGAGCGGGAAGCGGGCGTGAAGCTGAACCACGTCCCCTTCAAGAGCTCGGGAGAAAGCCTTCAGGCGGTGATCGGCGGCCATGTGCCGATGTCGTTCTCGGCCGTGAACCAGGCGCTCGGCGCGGTGAAGTCCGGTCAGGTGCGCGCGCTCGCGATCGGCTCGGAAAAGCGCTCCGCCCATCTGCCGGACGTGCCCACCTTCGCCGAGGTGGGCCTGCCGAAGGTGCTTTCCGAAACCTGGATCGGCCTGACCGGCCCGGCCAACATGTCGCCGGACCTGGTGAAGAAGATCAACGACGCCGTCATGGCGGGCATCGCGACGCCGGAAATGCAGAAGCGCTTCGCCGACCTGGGCGTGGACGTGATCGCGGCCGGCCCGGTGGAATTCACGAACATCGTTGCGCGCGAGGTCGACACCTATGAGGCCCTCGCCCGGGATCTCAATCTTAAGGCGCAGTGACGGCAGAGCCGGCGGGCTGCGGGAGCGCATTCGCTTCCGCAGCCGTCTTCACCGTCACGCCTTTTCCAGCCGCGCCGCGTGCCAATGGATATGGCTCGCCATGAAGGTCGAGATGAAGAAATAGGAATGGTCGTATCCCTCGCGCATATTGAGCGTGACGGGGATGCCCGCAGTCTGGCAGGCCGCGACCAGCAGTTCCGGCCGAAGGCCCGTCTTCAGGAACGGATCCGCCGCGCCCTGATCGACGAGGAACTCCGGAAAGCGCTTGCCGTCCTCGATCAGCGCCACGGCGTCGTAGGAGCGCCACGCCGCCTCGTCCTTGCCGAGATATTTCTCCAACGCCGGGCGTGACCAGTCCGCGGTCGACGGCTGGACGATCGGAGCGAAGGCCGAACAGCTCTTGAAGCGGTCGGGATGCTTCAGCGCAAAGGTCAGCGCGCCATGTCCGCCCATCGAGTGGCCGAAAATGCCCTGCCGGCTCATATCGGCAGGAAACTCGGCGGCGATGAGCGCGGTGAGTTCCTCGACGATGTAGGAATACATCCGGTAGTGCGGCGCGTAGGGGTCCTGCGTCGCGTCCAGATAGAAGCCGGCACCGGAGCCGAACTGCCAATTGTCCGGCTCGTCCGCGACATGGGCGCCGCGCGGGCTGGTATCGGGCGCCACGATGATGACGCCGCGCTCGGCCGCCGCCGCGCGGTACTCGCCCTTCTCCATGACATTGGCATGGGTGCAGGTGAGCCCCGACAGATACCAAAGCACCGGCACCGGCCCACGTGCGGCCTGAGGCGGCACGAAGACGGCGAAGGTCATGGTCGAGCCGGTCACCTGCGAAGAGTGCCGATAGACACCCTGGACACCGCCATGGGACTTCGCCGTCGAGACCGTCTGCATCGCCGTCGTTTCCATCAGTAGATCACGACCGAGCGGATCGACTTGCCTTCATGCATCAGGTCGAAGGCGGTATTGATCTCGTCGAGCGGCATGGTGTGGGTGATCAGGTCGTCGATGTTGATCTTGCCCTCCATGTACCAGTCGACGATCTTCGGCACGTCGGTGCGCCCACGCGCGCCGCCAAAGGCCGAGCCGCGCCAGTTGCGGCCGGTCACGAGCTGGAAGGGGCGGGTGGAGATCTCCGCCCCCGCCGGCGCCACACCGATGACGATCGAGGTTCCCCAGCCGCGATGGCAGGCTTCCAGAGCCTGACGCATGACAGTCACATTGCCGGTGCAGTCAAAGGTGAAGTCCGCGCCGCCATCCGTCAGGTCCTGAATGGCGGAGACCACCTTGTCCGAACCGATCTCCAGCGGGTTGATGAAGTCGGTCATGCCGAACTTCTTCGCCATCTCGACCTTCGCCGGGTTGATGTCCACGCCGATGATCTTGTCGGCGCCGACCATGCGGGCGCCCTGGATCACGTTGAGCCCAATACCGCCGAGGCCGAACACCACGACGTTCGCGCCGGGCCACACCTTGGCGGTGTAGACCACCGCGCCGATGCCGGTGGTGACGCCGCAGCCGATGTAGCAGATCTTGTCGAAGGGGGCGTCCTCGCGCACCTTGGCCAGCGCGATCTCCGGCAGCACGGTGAAGTTCGAGAAGGTCGAGCAGCCCATATAGTGGAAGATTTCCGTGCTTTTTCCACCAATGGCCTCGCAGGAGAAGCGCGAGGTCCGGTCCGGCATCAGGCCCTGGCCTTGCGTGGCGCGGATCGAGGTGCAGAGGTTCGAGCGCTGCGACAGGCAGGTCTTGCAGCTCCGGCATTCCGGCGTGTAGAGCGGAATGACGTGATCCCCGACCTTGAGCGAGGTCACGCCGGCGCCGACCTCGCGCACGATGCCCGCGCCCTCATGGCCGAGAATGGCGGGGAACTTTCCCTCGCTGTCGAGGCCATCGAGCGTGTAGGCGTCGGTGTGGCACACGCCGGTCGCCATGATCTCGACCAGCACCTCGCCGGGCTTCGGCCCGCCGATCTCGATGGTTTCGATGGTCAGCGGCTTCTTGGCCTCCCAGGCCACGGCGGCGCGCGATTTCATGAGTCTTCCCCTTTGTCTGGCTTGGTGTACGGCTATTTCAGATAGGTGCGCAGAATCTGCATGATGTCGTTGAGGTCATCCGGCATCGGGGCAGCCCCTGCCTTTGCCGCCAGGGGACCGATCGTGTCGCGCAGATGACTGTCGAGCACTTCGGCCATCAGCCCACCCGCCGCTCCGCGCAGCGCGGCGATCTGCTGGAGCAGCAGCCGGCATTCCACCCCCGCCTCGATCGCGCGTTCCAGCGCCTCGGCCTGGCCCTTGATGCGGCGCAGGCGCGCCAGGGCGCGCTTCTTGTCATCCGGCGAATGCGGCATAGAGGCACCGATGCGTGCGAACTGGAGGCTCCACGAGTCAGGGAATTATACTGATGGGAGTATGTGCGCAATCCCTGCTCGCCTCCGCTGATGGAGGCTGCTGCGCGTGGCCTGCCCCGCCGAAAGCGGGCTGAAAGGGCAGGGGATCGACCGTCCGGCTGTCATCCCGGCATGATTGTGAAGCGGTGGACGTGGGGTCGATCGCAGCCGTGGCAGCGCCATTGGCGCGCTTGGGAGGCGCGCCAACATCGCGAACAAAACCAGAGTCAGCGAGTCTGGTGCCAACCTCGGCGCCGAGCCGCGGAGACACAATGCTCGCTCCTGGCTCTTGCCACTTGGCAGCGATCTTTGCCGCATAGCCAGATGGGCCACGCGATGGGCCTTGTCGGTTCTTGGGGGCTCCGTTCTCGCCCGGTCCCGCGAGTGGCTCCCGGAGCGTCGTCAGGAACGTCGCGTCGGCTTGCCTTTGGGCTTTCCCTCGAAGCGGCTCGGACGCCCGCCTTTCGGCTGGCGCTCGCCTTTGCCTTGACCTGACGGCTTGGCCTCGCGCGGCTTCTCGAACGCGGCCCTGCCTTCGTCCGCTCGGCCATCGGCTGACTTCCCGTGCGGGCGCCCATTGCGAAACTTCTTGCCGCGGGAAGGGCCCTCCGGGGAGGGCGGGCCGCGCATCGCCTTCCCGCGTGCCGGAGGCTTCGAAGGGGCCGCGGGTCGGCCGGGCAGCGGCTCGATGATGATATCTTCGTCATCCGCCTTGCGCGCCGCCTTGGCGAAGCGGTCGGCGGCGGCGAGGCTGACCTCGAAGGCCGTCTCCTCATCGAAGATGCGGATGACGCCGATGTCCTTTCGCGTCACGTTCCCGCGCCGGCAGATCAGCGGCAGCAGCCATTTCGGGTCGGCATTGTTGCGGCGCCCCACATTGAGGCGGAACCAGGCACCGCCGGCGCCGGACGCTTCGCCGAAATCCCGGCCGGCCGCGCGGTCGCGTGCGGCGCGCGGCTCCCCCGGGTCGGCCACCTCCTCCGGGGCGGGCAGGCCGGCCCGATAGAGGCGCACCAAAGCGGCGGCCAGGTGCTCGGGCGAATGGGCGGCGAGCAGCGCGAGGCCGGCGCTGGCATCCTCCTCATTGGGCTCGTCGGTGACAACGGCGTCGCGCAGCATGCGTTCGTGGTCGAGCTTGCGGATGTCCTCGGAGGTCGGCGGGCCGGACCATGACGGCTTGATGCCCAGCCCCCGCATCAGGTCTTCGGTCCGGCGCCGGCGGAACGGCGGAACCAGCAGCACGCTCACGCCCTTGCGGCCCGCCCGTCCGGTGCGCCCGCTGCGGTGCTGCAGGCTTTCGGCATCGTTCGGCAGGTCGGCATGGATGACGAGGCCGAGGTTCGGCAGGTCGATGCCGCGCGCCGCGACGTCGGTGGCCACGCAGACCCGCGCCCGCCCATCCCTGAGCGCCTGCAAGGCGTGGTTGCGCTCGTTCTGGCTCAGCTCGCCGGACAGCGCCACGGCGGAGAACTGCCGCTCCTGAAGCATGGCGTGCAGGCGCCGCACGGCCTCGCGCGTGTTGCAGAACACGATGGCGCTGGGGGTGTCGTAATAGCGCAGCACGTTGACCACCGCATGCGCGACCTCGGTCGGCGCGACACGCATCGTGCGGTACTCGATGTCGGCGTGGCCGCCTTCCGCGCTCGCCACCTCGATCCGCAGCGCCTCGCGCTGATAGCGCCGGGCCAGCGTGGTGATGCCGCGCGGCATGGTCGCCGAGAACAGCAGGCTGCGCCGCTCCGGCGGGGTGGCGTCGAGAATGAATTCGAGATCGTCGCGAAAGCCGAGGTCGAGCATCTCGTCGGCCTCGTCGAGCACGCAGACGCGCAGCGCGGAGAGGTCGAGGCGGCCACGCTCCAGATGATCGCGCAGGCGGCCGGGCGTGCCGACGACGATGTGGGCGCCCCGTTCCAGCTGGCGCTGCTCCTGGCGCGGATCCATCCCGCCGACGCAGGAGACGATGCGGGCGCCCGTGCCCGCATAGAGCCAGGCGAACTCGCGCTGGACCTGGAGCGCCAGTTCGCGCGTGGGCGCCACCACCAGCGCCTGCGGCACGGTCGCGAACTCGAAACGCTCGGCGGCGCCCAGCAGCGTCTCGGCCATGGCGAGGCCATAGGCCACCGTCTTGCCGGAACCGGTCTGGGCCGACACCAGAAGGTCGCGCCCCGAGGCCTCGGGCGCCAGCACGGCGCGCTGGACCGGCGTCGGGTTGTCGTATTCCCGGTCTGCTAGGGCGCGCGCGAGCGCAGGATTGGTCGTCTGGAAGGGCACGGCTGGTTCCGCCTATCTCGCAGTATCGTCAGGCGTCGAAGGGGAGCCGTCGGAAAGTTTATGGAACGCCTTGTAATAGGCCGCGAGACCAGATGCCACAGTCACCTACGTGCGCTTCTGCGGCGCATGGCGCCGTGCCCATTGAGCTCAGGCCAGAGATTGCCGACGGTAAAAGCGCAAACGTCGCGCGCCGGATGGTCACTCGGGATAGCTCTCGCAGCCATCCGGCGCATCCTTGTGGAAAAGAATGAAGACCAAGGGATTGCCTGGTTCGGCCATCGCGTCGCTGCGCTGGCCGGTCACCTCTCCGGCCACGCCGCTCGTATATGTCGCGACCACTTCTCCGAAGCTGTTGCGCTGGACGGCCACCTCCTGCCCGGGTTCGACCTTGTCACTGAGGCCGACCAGATGCTCGACGAGCCCGCCTTGGGTCGCCAGGATGGGAAAGGCGCTGTTGCCGACGAAGACGCTCACGTCCTTGCCCGTCCGTCCCATCGGCCCGGCGACGATGCCGTGATGCTTGAGGACGTTCATGGTGCCTTCCACGAATAAGTCGATCATTTCAAGATCCAGCACGCGCGCCGCGCCGATCTCCGGCGTGAAGGCGGGGATGCCCGCGTCCATGAAGGCATTGTGCAGGACACCCGGATACACGTGGTTGTCGAAGATCTGGCCGACCGGGTAGAGCTCCACCATGGCCTTGACCTCCGGTACGTCCATGCCGCCGATGTTGAAAGCGGCGACCTCGAACCCGGTCGTGCCGGTATGGAAGTCGATGGCGGCATCGGCGTTCGGCCGCAGCAGGCGGTTGAACAGCAGCCCGGCATGCCGGCTTGGGGCGGTCAGGCCGTTCTCGTTGCCGGGCCATTCCCGATTCATGTCGATCAGGTCGGCGCCCCTTCCGGCATTCGGCCATCTGCGCTGCATGCCTTCCATTGCTGCGCGAGACACGTCGGTCACGGCCGTGACCGTGCCCGACATCCGCGCCGGATCGAGCTGGTTCATCACCGTCTGCACCGTGTGCACGGAACTCATCTCGTCGCCGTGCACGCCGCTCACCAGAACGACACGCTTGCCCGGCTTGGCGCCCCTGGCGACCGTCACCGACACGTACCAGTGCTGTCCCGTGGGCGTCTCGACGCCCTGAAAATACAGAAGATGCTTCCGCCCTGGCTCCAGGTCGTCGACGTTGAGCGCGCTGACGACCTTTTTCCCCTGGATGACGTCGCCGGTATAGACCGTTGCGGATGGACCGCCGGCTGCGGAGGTCGGCGAACCCTGAGCCGGGGCGGGACTGGCGTTGGCCATGAGCCCAGCCGATGCGCCGAGCGTTGCAACTGACGCGATCATGAAGTCGCGGCGACCAAGGCTTTCGCCCGGCTTGCTGGACATGACACAGATCCCTTCAATGCGATCGGCAGCGTCTCGACGCGCTCGACCGCCTGGCAGCCCGCACCAGCGTGGCCCAATCGATCGGCGAGTTTGAGGCGAGTTGCCGGCGATTCTGCCGGGAGCATGCGTGATCGTCAGCCGGTCCCATGAGGACCGGAACCCAGCCGGGCCTGGCTTATGACCGGCAGGAAAATGGGGAGCGCTTCAGTCGTCAGTCCACGCGACCGGGGGGTCTTGCGCCCGAACAGGCGGCCGGCGGCCTCAGTCGTCCTCCAGGCCCATCTCGTAGAGCGCCGCGCCGGGGGTGGCGAGCGGGGCCGAAAGCGTCGCCTTCAGCGCCGCCGAATAGAACAGCGGCGGCGCCATGGCTCGGGCAAGGTCGATGACCTTGTCCTGCAGCGCCTTCACCGTGTCGGGATGCCGGGCCGCGAGGTCGGTCTTCTCCGAAGGATCGGCATCGAGGTCGAACAGCTCCACCTTGGGCGGCAGCACGACGTGCCAGACGAGCTTCCATTTGCCGTCGCGGACCGCCCCTTGAGTGGGCTCCACATTGTAGACCACCCCGCCGCGTCCGGCCTGGCCGGCGGAGAGCGCCTGCCAGACATCCTGGCCATCGAGGGGCTTGGAGCGGGCGAGGTCGGCGCCGGCGAGCCTGGCCAGCGTCGGCAGCATGTCCACCACATGCATCACGCCGTCCGACTGGCCCGGCGCGATCCGTCCCGGCCAGTTGGCAAGCGCCACCACGCGAGTGCCGCCTTCATAGAGCGAGCCCTTCCCGTCGCGGTAGGGCGTGTTGCGGGCCGGCAGTTCGCCCGCCACAGCTCCCTCGCCCACGAACATCTTGTTGCGCGTCCCGCCATTGTCGGAATGGAAGACGATGAGCGTGTCCCGGCGCATGCCGCGCGCCTCCAGCGCATCCACCACCTTGCCGATCTGCTCGTCCATGGCGGTGATCATGGCGGCATAGGCGCGCCGCGAGGGATCGGCAATGTGGGCATACAGGTCGAGATAGTGCTGCGGCGCCTGAAACGGGGTGTGGGGCGCCGTGAAGGCGAGGTAGAGAAACAGCGGCGTGTTCGGATCGTGGCCGCCGATGAGGTGCACCGCTTCGGCGCCGAACAGGTCGGTGTCGTAGCCCTCTTCCTTCACCAGCTCGTTGTTGCGGTACCAGTCGGTGACGCCGTGGGCCTCGTGCTTGAAGTGGTCGATCTCGCCGACCAGCGGGCCATAGAAGCTGTCGAACCCGCGCTGGCGGGGCCAATAGGCCTTGTCGGCGTGGCCGAGGTGCCACTTGCCGACCAGTGCGGTGCGATATCCCACCTCCCTCAGCGCCTGGGGCAGCAGGAATTCGTCGGTGGCGAGGCCATAGCTCGCGCCGGAAGGAATGACGCCCACCTGGAGCCCGTAGCGCAGCGGATAGCGGCCGGTCATGAGTGCCGCGCGGGTCGGGGTGCACAAGGGCTGGGTATAGAACTGGCCAAGCCGCGCGCCCCCCGCGGCGAGCCGGTCGAGATGGGGGGTCTTGATGTCCGAGCCGTGAAAGCCGACATCGGCAAACCCGAGGTCATCGGCGAGGATGTAGAGAATGTGAGGTCGCGGCGCTCCGGCCGCCCGCGCGCCGGGGGCCAGCAGGGACAGTCCCGCCACGGCGGCCAGGAAGCCGGCTCCGCCGGAGAGGACATCGCGCCGGTTCGGAGAGGCCGCATCTGCGGCAGTGTCGCGTGCGTCGGTCATGGAGGTCCTCGTCAGGGAGAGACACGGCGGACACATCGGAATCCGATGTGCACGGAGCCGGTGTCGATGGTCTGGGGCTGCCGGGCGGCGGGACGGTAGCGGCGGCAGTAGTTGGGCGCGCACAGATGCGAGCCGCCCTTCAGCACCTTGCGCGGCAGGGCGGGTCCCCACCGGTTCTGGTCGAGGCTTTCCTGAGGGCTGCCGCCGCGGGGGTTGCGGGGAAGGCAGCACGGCTTGGCCGAGGGGTCGGCATGGCGGGGCCGGAACCAGTCGTCGGTCCATTCCCACACGTTGCCGATCATGTCGAAGAGACCGTAGCCGTTGGGCGAAAAAGCCGTGACCGGCGACGTCCCCGCATAGCCGTCAAGCGCCAGGTTCTCGTAAGGGAACTCACCCTGCCAAGTGTTGGCCAGATGCACGCCACCGGGCGCCAGTTCGTCGCCCCAGGCGAACGCTTTGCCATCGAGCCCACTGCGCGCGGCGAACTCCCATTCGGCCTCCGTGGGCAGCGCCTTTCCGCGCCAGCGCGCATAGGCGGCGGCATCGGCGTGACAGACATGGACCACCGGGTGGTCGTCCAACCCCTTCAGATCGCTGTCCGGCCCGCGGGGATGGCGCCAGTTCGCCCCGGCCACGAACTGCCACCAGCGGGTCCAGTCTCGCCGATCGCCCGGCGCCATCGCGGGCACGAACACCAGCGAGCCGCCGATCAGAAGGCGCGGATCGGCATCCGGATAGTCCGCCGCGCTGGGGATCTGCTCGGCCAGCGTGACGTGGCCGGTCGCCGCGACGAATGCAGCAAAATCCCGATTGGTCACCGGTGTGCGGTCGATGAAGAAGCCGTCCACGTGGACCGGATGAGCCGGCGCCTCTTCCGGATAGTGCGCGTCCGAACCCATCAGAAAATGCCCGCCGGCGAGCCACACCATGTCGTCGCCCGGGCCAGGTTTCGGTGCCGCGTTCAGGAGCGGGCGGAGATCGCGCTGCCCGTGCATCGTCCTTGCCTTCTTCTGCCGCCCCTCGGGTCGATCCGGGCCGTCTAGAACCGTGGGGTCCGGGCCGAAGCCACCGACCGCGGTTTAGCCGGAGCCATCGCGGGCCCTCAATTGCCATTTGGCGCCAATGCGAGCGGATCCGTGCGCGGGACGGTTCCGCGGCCCTTGATCGGCCTCAGCCGTCGATCGCCGCTGCCCTGCGGTAGGCGAGCGGCGTGCGGCCTTCCCACCGCCGGAACGCGCGGATGAAATGCGAAGCGTGGCCATAGCCGAGCGCCCGCGCCACCGAGCCGATGGGGAGGACGTCGCCGGCAAGGTGAAGCCGGGCCTGCGCATGCCGCCACCCATCCACCTCCATCTCGAACGACGTGTCGAGACCGGCGAGGCGCCGCTGCAACGTGCGCGGCGCGACGCCCAGGCTGCAAGCCGTATCGATCAAGGATAGGGACCCGCTCATGGCCGCGCTGGCGACCAGGCGGTGGATCACGGCCAGCAATGCGGCATCATTATCCCAGATCCCCGCGGCAGGCCCGGCTGCGGCGGCCTCCAGGCGATCACCGGGAGGCGTCGTGGCGCCGAACAGGAGGTTCGGCCGGTCGAGCCACGCGGCGTCGAAGGTCAGGGCGATGCCATCGCCGGAACCAAAGATCACGCGCGCGCCGAGCTTGGTCTCGTAGACGTGCACGGGCGCCGCGCGACGATGGGGAAGGTGGACGACGGTCTGTTCCGGGTCCACTCCCGCGATCTGCGTGATGGCGCGGAGCATGAAGGCCGCGACGCCGTCATTGAGCACGCGTGCGTGCTCGGGATCACTGTCCGTCAGGCTGTGGCGCCAGGCGGCCATTCCGTGCCGCTCCTCCAGGCGAAGCGCGACGCCGCCCTGCAGGTCCGGCATCTGCCGTGCGAGCGCAATGAGGCATTCGCGCAGAGTGCGTCCGGAGAAGAGCGCCCATCCGGCGGCGCCCAGCCGGAGCGGGTCGGCCGCCGCGGCGAGGTCGAGGCCGATGGCGGGCTCCGCGCTGCGCCGTGCGAATTGGCGCAGGAGAGCACACAGCTTTGCGCGGGCGACGAGATCGCCGCCGGCAAACCGCGCGTCGGCCGCAAGTCCTGCTTGGGCCAAGAGGGGCGCAAGCGCGACGCCGCGCTCCTCGGCGATGCCGGGAAGCATGTGCAGCAGTGCGAGGCGAACCGGGTTGCCATCCCACATCGGACCGGCACGAGCGTAGGTCCGGAACGCAAGGGTGAACCTGCGGATCCGGGAGGTTGACGTCCAGCCTCCATATCGTGGCTGCACGGTGGATGGGTCAAGAGGGGCCCGCGCGCCGCCCGGGGGATCGGGATGGCGCTGATCCGTCCGCTGCTAGAACAGCAGCATCGCCCCGCGGGAGGCGGCCATCGTGCCGATGAGGCCGAGCGCGACGAGCGCCACGCGCCGGTGCCCGCCCGGCATGCGGCGGAACAGCCAGCCGCCGGCGAGCGTGCCGGCGATCAGCGCGGGCAGGAGCAGGGCGGCAAGCCCCATGTGGCGGACGGTGATCTGACCGGCGAGCGCGCCGAGCACCAGCGGCGCCGCGCAGAACAGCGAGAACACCAGGGTCATGGAGGCGCGCGCGGCCGCGGGCGTGAACCAGCCGCGCAGGTAGAAGGCGGTGAGCGGCGGACCGCCCATGGCCACCAGTCCCTGGAGAAAGCCCGCGGATGCTCCGGTGGCGAGCGTGACGGCGAGGCCGGGGCGCGGCGTGCGCACCGGCGGAGCCAGTGCCAGCCCCAGGGATGCGCCGACGGTCACGACACCCACCAGGAGCCGCACCATGTCCTGCGGGGCGAAGTGGAGCAGGACCGCCCCCAGGGCGACGAAAGGCAGCCCGGCTGCGGCGATGGCGGCGCTGCTGCGCCGGTCGACCGTGGCGAGGTCGCCGCGCAGCGTCACCGCGCCGGATGCCAGCTGAAGGGAGAGCACCACCGGCACGGCCTGCACCGGATCCATGAACAGGGAAGCGAACGGCATGGCGAACAGCCCGAAGCCGAAGCCGGTGAAGCCGCGCAGCACTGCCGCGGCGGCCACCACCACGGACAGGGCGAGCGCCATGGTCGCGAACTGGGGGTCGATGCTCATGAGTGCAGCGCGTCAGCCGGCCTGTCCCAGAACGCGGGCGGGAAAATAGGGCAAGAGGCCGGTGCCCCCATCGCAATTGACATACTCGAAGTCGGGCGCGTCGTGATCGAGCACGTAGATTTCGTTGTAGGTGCGCAGTTCCAGCGCCTCCTGGTACTTCCGGCGCTCCGCCATCGCGCGGTGATAGATGGCGAGATGGGTGGGGTGGTGCATGGCCCAGGACTCCAGGTGCCCGAGCGAGAGGAAATGGCCGAGCGAATAGGCCTCCTCCAGAGGCGCCCCCGCGGCGTCTGTGAGCATCACCTGGCGCAGCGCAGGGCAGCCGGCCTCGCAGGGATTGCGCCGCAGATAGTCCATGCCGGCGTCGAGCTTCGGCCGGACGTTGCGCTCGTAGCTGTCGCGCTGCTCCGGCCCGCAGGCGGCCCAGGAGACGCCCGAGCGGATCACCGCCAGGCCGGCGGGCGGGCGCACCGCGAGGCGCTGGCCACGCCCTTCCGGCGCGGCGTCGAGCGACACGAGCCGCGGCGCCTCGCCTTCGAGCCGGTCCCAGGCCGAGGCCGGGATGCGGTCGCGCGCAGCGCCCCAGTAGCCGGTCTCGTCCATCTGCTCCAGGCGCGAGAAGGGACAGCCGGAGAGGCCGCGGCGATATTCCGCGAAGGCGATGGTCTCGGCCCGCTCGGGAGCGACGCTCACCGGCTCCCACCATTGGCCGAAGTCTTCGGCCAGCGCGCGGGTGCCGGCGCGCCAGGCCGCCACCTCGGGCGCCCCGAGCCAGCGGGCATAGGCGTCACGGTCGGGCCAATAGAGCGCCGCCAAGCGGTTCGCCCGCCCCGCGAGGTCGGTGAAGGCGGCGCAGTCGAGATGGCCGGGGGCATCGGGCGCCGCGCGCGCCGCCGCGAGGAAATCGGCGAGCGCGCGCGCGGCGAGGTCCGCCTCCGCCGCCATGCCCACGAACAGCACGGCGAGCCGGCCGGGCGCGTGGTCGAAGCGCGACGAGTAGCGCGGGATCGGCGGGACATGTCCCGCCGGCCGGCTCATCGGATGGATGCGCGGGCGCTCCTCGCTCATGGGCGCGCTCAGCCCTGGTCCATGGCGAAGGCGCGCAGCTTGGGATCGTCGGCGATCATCTTCAGGAACTTGTCGGTGATGTAGTCCTTCGCCTCGGGCGTCTTCTGCAGCGTGCCGGTGGACCTCAGGTAGTCGGCAAGGTCCGTGTGCCACTGGTCCATGGTCGAGGGGCCCTTCGAGCGGTCGAAGAGCTTGAGCTGCTCCTCCAGCGTGTAGATCGGCCGCTTGTCGTAATCCATCTCGATGAAGTGGTCGGACAGCGTGGTGCCGCCTTCCGGGTAGAACTTCTTCATGTAGGCCATGGTCTCGGCGCGGTGCTTCTTCTGCCAGGCGATGGAGCGCAGATAGACCGCCAGCACCTTGGCCACCGTCTCCGGATGCTCCTGCGCGAAATCGGCGCGCACCACCACGGCGGCGGTCACCGCGGCGCCGCCGTCCCGGCCGGTGCACAGCGTCTTGGTGTCGGCCTTCTCCTGGAGCGTGTAGGAGAAGGGCGGCCAGGCCGCCGCGAGCGCGCCGTTGCCCGAGGAATAGGCGGCGATGGTCTGCGCGGGACCGAGATTGACCACCCGCACGTCGTTCGGGCCGAGGCCCATCTTCTTCAGGCAGGCCACGGCCGTGTAATGGCCGGTGGAATTGGTAGTGAGGAGAATCTCCTTGCCCTTCAGGATCGAGGGATCCTTGAGGATCGCGTCCGCATCCTTGGCGCGGGCTGCGACCCAGGCGGTGTCCGACTGGTCGTCGGCGAGCGCGATGGTGACGAGGTTGAAGCGCACGGCGCCGAGCACCGCCGGCGGCGAGCCGGTGCCGCCGATGTCCCAGGACTTGGACGGCGCGGCGGCGATCTGCTGCGGCCCGGCGGGGAAGGTGGAGAAGCTCGGCTCCAGCCCCATCTCCTTCCACCAGCCCTTCTCGGTGGCGATGTAGAACGGAAGCGACCAGTAGAGCGCCGGCTGGTAGGAGATCTTCACCTCCTCGGCGGCGGCGGGGGCGGCGAACGCCGGCGCGGCGAGCGCCATGCCGGCGGCGAGGATTGTGCGTGCGAGGACCCTGCGTGCGGGGACCGTGCTGCGAGAGACCATGGTCTGAACTCCTGTTCCCGTTTTTTCTGGAAGGTTTGTCTTTGTCGTTGCCGTCGTCGTGCCGCCTTCAGGAGGCGATCGGGAGCGTGTGCGTGGCCGCGTCGTCGCGGTGGGCACCCGCCGAGCGCAGCAGGCGCCACAGGCGGGTGCGGATGCGGATGAAGGAGTCCAGCTCCATCACCTCCTCCACCGGGCGTTCCGCCCAGCGCTCCGCCTTGCGCAGGGAGGCGACGTCGACGATCTCGCGTACCGAGCCCGGCCGGCCCGCCATCACCACCACGCGGTCGGCGAGGTAGGTCGCCTCCTCGACCGAATGGGTGATGAACAGGACGGTGCGGCGCTGGCCCGCGGTGAGGCGGATCAGCTCTTCCTGCATCTCGATGCGGGTCTGCGCGTCGAGGGCGCCGAACGGCTCGTCCATCAGCAGCACCTCCGGCTCCAGGATGAAGGAGCGGGCGATGGCGACGCGCTGCTGCATGCCGCCGGAAAGCTGGTGCGGATAGCTGTCGCCGTGGCCTTCGAGCCGCATGGTGGCGAGATAGCGCTCCACCAGGGGGCGCGCCTCGGCGTCGCTCATGCCGCGGCACTTGAGGCCGAAGCCGATGTTCTGGCGCACCGTCTTCCAGGGCAGCAGCGCGAACTGCTGGAACACCACGGCACGGTCCGGTCCCGGCCCGGTCACCGCCCGCCCGCCCACCATCACGCTTCCGGTGGTGGGGTGGTCGAGCCCGGCGGCGAGCCGCAGCAGCGTGGTCTTACCGCAGCCCGAGGGACCGACGATGGCGACGAACTCGCCGTCCGGCACATGCAGCGTGACCGGCTCCAGGGCCTGGAACGCGCCGCCTTTGCGCTCGAAGGCGCGGGTGACGTCGGTGAATGCGATGCCGCTCATGCGCCTGCCCTCCAGCCGCGCCCGATGCGCGCGTCGATTTGCCGAAGCCCGAGGTCGATCAGGAGACCGACGAAGCCGATGGTGGCCATGCCGGCCATGACGATCGGCGTCTCCACCGATCCCTGTCCCTGGACGATGAGGTAGCCGACGCCCGAGGACGCGACGATCAGCTCCGCCCCGATCAGCGACTGCCAGCCGAGCGCCGCCGCCACCCGGATGCCGGCCATGATGGAGGGCAGCGCCGAGGGCAGGAGCACGTCGACGATCAGCCGCCAGTTCCCCGCCCCCAGGGTGCGGCAGGCCTCGATGAGCCGCTCGTCGGTCATCCGCGCCCCGCGATAGGTGTTGATGACGCAGGCGGCGAAGGCGCCGGAGAAGACGATCAGGATCGGCCCGCCAATGCCGGTGCCGAACCACAGCGCCGCGAACGGCACCCAGGCCAGCGGGGCGATGAAGCGGAAGGTCTCGAAGAACGGCGCGAACGCATGGCGGAACGGTGCGAACCATCCCATCATGAGGCCCACCGGAACGCCGACCGCCACGGCGAGCGCGAAGCCCGCGGAGAACCGCCCGAGGCTCGCAAGGAGGTGCTGCTGCAGCGTCGCGCCCGCGAACGGCACGCCGATATTCTTCACCAGCGCCTGGGCCACGTCCCATGGCGAGGGCAGCAGCATCTTCGGCAGCAGCCCGGACGCGGCGAGGGCGAACCACAGGCCGAGGGCGAAGGCGATGCTGGCGGCGGACAGCAGGGTCAGCCGCGCGCCTGGCCCCACTGCCGGGCCGCGGCGCCTGCGCACCGGTCGCAGATCTGATTTGGCCAGCATGTCCATGGTCATGGCGTCACCTTGAGCCAGGGAAGGCAGCGCCGCTCGACGACGCCGAGCAGCCACGTCATGGTGGCGCCGCACACGGCCACCGCCGCCATGGCGACGACGATCATCCCGGGGAAGATGTCCTGCGCAGCGGTCATCAGCACCCGGCCGAGGCCGAAGAAGGCGCCGATCAGCTCCGCCGCCACCAGCGCCATCCAGGACGCCTGGAGCGACACCCGCAGCCCCGAGAAGATCAGAGGCGCCGCGCCGGGCAGGATCACGTCGAGCAGCATTCGGCGGGGCCCGGCGCCATGCACCCGCGCGGCGGCGATGATGGTGGGGTCCACGGTGCGCACGCCGGTGAAGGTATTGATGAGCGTCGGCACGAAGGCGGTGAACCAGATGACGAAGATCTTGGCCCCGTCGCCGAGCCCGAACCAGATGATGGCGAGCGGGATCCAGGCCAGAGGCGGGATCGGGCGGATGAAGGCGACGATCGGCCCGAACACCGCCTCCGCGCTGCGGCTCATGCCCATGGCGAGGCCGATGGGCAGCGCCGTGCCCGCGGCCACCGCGAAGCCCATGAAGGCGAGCATGATGGATTGCAGCGTGTGCTGGGCGAGGGTGCCGCCCGCATAGCCGGTGGTGGCGAGCTGCACGGCGGCGTCCCACACGTCGCCCGGCTGCGGGATGCGCATGGGGTCGAAGCTCTTCGCCGACACCCACCAGGCGATCAGGAAGCCGACCACCGCCGCGCCGCCGATGACGGGCGCGCCGAGCAGCGAGCGGTGCAAGGGGCTGGCGGCGGCCATGGCGCCTACTCCGCCGCGGCGCCGAACGACGCCAGCTCGGTCTCGCCGTCGAACGGCGAGGGGGCGGCATCCAGGCTCTCCAGCAGCCGCGGCCGCTCGCGCCGCACACGCAGCGAGAACAGCTCGTGGCGGTTGTAGTAGCCCGCCATGTCGTGATGCTGCTTCAGCTCCACCAGAACGGAGAGGTCGATCTCGGCCAGGATCAGCCCCTCCTCGTCGCCCTGCCGGCTGGCGAGCAGCTCCCCGGTGGGGCCGACGATCATGGATGCCGCGCGCGGACAGGCGCGCATCATCGCCTCCACCTCCTCGTCGCCCTCGCTCATTGCGGCGATGGTGGGCTCGTCGAGCGTTCCGGCCGCCACCACGCAATAGACCTTGGCCTCGAACGCATGGGCGGCGGTGCGGAAGCGGATGGCGTCCTTCAGGTCGTAGGGCGCTCCGCCGAGCGGATTGCGGAACGGCCAGATCGCCGGATAGCAGGAGCAGTGGATCTCCTCGCCCTCGCTCATGAGCACGTAGCGGGCGAGCGGATTGTTGTTCTCGCCGCAGATCAGCCCGCCGATGCGGGCGAGCGAGGTCTGCACCACCCGGAGGCCGGCGGCGTCGCCCCGGTTCCAGGAAAGCTGCTCGTAGAAGGTCGGCACCAGCTTCCTGTGCAGGTTCACGATCTCGCCGGTGTCGGAGATCAGCGCCTGGGAATTCCACATGCAGCCGGGGCTGGTCGGCGAGACCTCGCAGAAGCCGAGGCTCACGAAGATGCGGTGGCGCGCGGCGGCGGCGGCGATCTCGCCGATGGGGCCGCGGTCGGACAGCAGCGCGTTTTCCGCAAAGCGGCGGAAGAAGCGGTGGGCGTCGACGGGCCGGTAGAGGCCGGCCCAGATCGGGAAGCCGGGAATGAAGGATTCCGGAAAGACCACCAGCCGGGCGCCGGTGCGCGCCGCATCGGCGATCACCTCGACCGCCTTCGCCACGCCGCCGCGCAGGTCGAACGGCGGAGCCGCAACGTGCGCCGCAGCAACGACCGTCTTGCGGCTGGCGCCGGAGCCAGGAATGCCTTGCATGCCAGATGTTTCCTTCCAAAAACCCGGGCCTGGCCCAGGGTGCCGGACAAGCCCTCTTGCATGCATCGTATCGCTGGAGCAGCATTCGAAAAGACATAAGAAACCGAATATGAGGTTCGGAAAACATGAACCGCTTTACGCTCCGCGCGGTGCGGACCTTCGTGACGGTGGCGGAGTGTGGGACCATCTCCGTTGCCGCGGAGCGGCTCGGCCGCAGCCAGGGCTCGGTGTCGACCACGATCAGCGACTTCGAGGAGCAGGTCGGCCTGCAATTGTTCGTGCGCAAGCCCGCCAAGGGCCTTGCCCTGACGCCCTCCGGCGAGCTGGTGGCGCTGGAGGCGCGCGGCCTCCTGGCCCATGCCGACGAGTTCGAGACCATCGCTGGGGCGCTCGGCAACGCGGTGGAAGGCGACCTCATGGTGGGCTGCTTCACCAACCTCGCACCGGTGGTGTTCGCCAACATCATGGGCTCGTTCTCGGCGCGCTATCCGAGCATCCGCATCCATATCGAGATCGGCGACCAGGAGGAGATCCTCCAGGGGCTCAAGAGCGGCCGCATCGAGACCGCCCTCACCTTCGACCTCGGGCTATCCGACCAGTTCCAGGCGGTGCACATGGCCGAGCTTCCGGCGTTCGTGGTGCTGCCCGAGCAGCACCGGCTGGCCGGCCGGCGCGCCGTTCAGCTCAGCGAACTCGCCGCCGAACCCATGATCCTCATGGACCTGCCGCACACGCGCGAATACTTCCTCTCGCTGTTCTATGCGCTGGGGCTCGAACCCAACATCCGCTTCCGCTCCTCCTCGTTCGAGGCAGTGCGCACCCTGGTGGGCAACGGCCTCGGCTACTCGATCCTGAACCTCAAGACCGCCTCCTCGATCACCTATGACGGCTCGCGCATCGTCACCGTGCCGCTGGAGGATGGGGTGCGCCCGCTGAAGGTGGTGCTGGTGACGCTGAAGCGGATCGCCAAGCGCCGGCTGACCATGACCTTCCAGGACTTCGTGCGCGGCTTCCTCGCGACGTGGAGCAGGGGCCAGACACGCTCGGAGGCCGATGCCGCCGACTGATGCGGAGCAGCCGCCGGAAAAGGCGTCGCCCGCTTGGCGCAGGGCCGCCGCCGGAGAGGCTGGCGAACCGTGCCGAGCACACCGCTGAAAGCCAGTTCCGCCATCCCACCTCGGGACGAACAGCCTCCCCGGGCCCGTAGAACGTCCCGTTGATCGCCCGCCGATCATCGCCCCCGGGCACCCCGCGCGGCTTGTTCGGCAGCAGCGGCGCGATCAGCCGCCACTCTCCTTCGCTCAGATCGCAACGAGGCTCCCTGTCCGGGCGCTTGAGATTGGACGCCGCATGCGCCGGCGTCACAGGAAGCCGATGGAGATCCACGGCACGGCGGCGACCAGCGCGAGGCCGAGGATGAGCGCGCCCATGTATCCCCAGAGGGGCCTTATGCCCTTTGTCGGGTCCACCCTGCCGATGGCACAGGCCGCGTAGTAGCCGACACCGAACGGCGGAATGAACAGCCCGACGCCCATCGAGAGGATGATGACCATCGCGTAATGCACCTCGTGGATGCCGAGGGCCTTGGCGATCGGGAACACCAGCGGGGCGAACAGGACCACGGCCGGGATGCCTTCGAGCACGCTGCCGAGCACCACGAAGGTGATGACCGAGACCCCCATGAACACCGGCGCCCCGCCGGGCAGGTTGCCCATGGCCGTCGCCAGCGCCCGGGAGAATCCGGATTGCGTCAGGCACCACGCCACCGCGGTCGCCGCGGCGATGATGAAGAGGATGGCGCCGGAGAGCGCGGCCGTGTCCACCAGCATCCGCAGCAGCCGGCGCAGGTCGAATTCGCGGTAGATGAAGATGCCGACCAGCACCGAATAGGCGATGCCGATGGTGGACACCTCGGTGGCGGTCGCCACGCCCTCCACCACCGCGGTGCGGATGATGAGCGGCAGGATGAGGGCCGGCACGGCCAGCAGCAGCGCCTTCGATATCTCGCCGCGGGTGGCCCGGCGCACGCCGGACAGGTCCTCGTTCCGGTAGCGCCACCACACGAGCGCGCACAAGGCGAGGCCGCACACGAAGGCGGGCAGCAGCCCGCCGATGAAGAGCGAGGCGATGGACACGCTCGTCACCGACCCGATGGTGATGAGAACGAGCGAGGGCGGGATGGTCTCGGTCTGCGCGCCGGTGGCGGCGAGCAGGGCCACGAGGTCGCCCTCCTTCGCGCCGCGCTTCTTCATCTCCGGAAACAGCGCCGGCGCCACCGCCGCCATGTCGGCGGTCTTCGAGCCGGAGATGCCAGACACGAGATACATCGCCGCGACCAGCACATAGGACAGGCCGCCGCGCACATGGCCGAGCAGGGCGGCGAGGAAGCCCACCATGGCCCGCGCCATGCCGGTCAGCTCCATCAGCATGCCGAGCAGCACGAACAGCGGCACCGCGAGCAGCAGAAGATGCGACATGCCCTCGTCGAGCCGGCCGGCGATCACGGTCAGCGGGCGGCCGGTGCCAAGCGCCACATAGCTCAGCGCCGCGAGGCCGAACACGAACGCGATCGGCACGCCGCTCAAGACGCCTGTGGCCACGAACAGCACGAAGAACAATACAAGGTTCCAGTTGCCGAGGGCGAGGATGAGGGGCTTTGCGGCCATGCCCGCGGCCACGACGGCGACGGCGACCGCGACCGCGACGAGCACGTCGCGCGGCTGCCCGAGCCGGGCGGCCCGCATCAGGCCGAAGAACAGGATCAGCGCAAGCCCGATGGGCAGCCCCGCCGCGCGCCAGGCCACCGAGACTTCGAGCGCGGGGGTGATGACGATGATCTCGTCCACCGCATATTCGAAGGCGTAGGGCAGCAGGATCACGGTGAGCGCGAGACAGGTCACCAGGGCGGCCAGCTCAAGCCGCGACCGCACGCGAGGCGGCGCGGCATCCGCCAGCGCGCCCATGCGCATGTGCTGCCCACGCTGGAAGGCGAGCACCGCCCCCAGCATGGAGAGCCAAAGGAAGAGCATCGAGGCGAGCTCGTCCGACCAGGTCAGCGGCGCGCCCCACACGTAGCGGGCGAGGACGCCGGCGAGAAGCACCGCCACCTCGACCACGACGAGCCCGCCGGCGGCGAACTCGACGACGCGCACCACGCCGGCCTCCAGCTTTTCAAGCACCGGAGGGAGCGCGACGGCCGCAGCCGGAGTGGGGTGGGACGGAGCCGCCATCGATCCGGCCTCAGCCGAGCTTGCCGGAGGCGGCTTCGAGCAGCCCCCACGCCTCGTCGCCGAACCGGCCCTTCCACTCGGTATAGAAGGTGGAATCCTGAAGCTTCTTGCGGAACAGCGCGCTGTCCACGTCGAAGAACTCCAGTCCCTTGGCGGTCAGCTCGGCCTGCAGTTCGGCATTGAGCTTCTCCACGTCGGCACGCTGCTTCAGCGCGGCCTCGTTGACGGTCTTCATGATGATGTCGCGGGTCGACGCCGGCATCGCCTCGAAGTTGCGGCGGTTGGCGAGGAACCAGAAGCCGTCCCACATGTGGTTGGTCTTCGAGAGATACTTCTGCACCTCGTACATCTTCGCGAAGTAGATGCCGGCGAGCGGGTTTTCGAGGCCGTCCGCGACGTGGGTCTGCAGCGCCGAATAGGTCTCGCCCCACGGGATCGAGGTGGGCGAGGCGCCCAGCGACTTGAAGAGCGAGGTCCACAGCGGCGACGGCGGGACGCGGATCTTGAAGCCCTGGAAGTCCTGGGGCGTGCGGATCGGGCGGGTCTGCGAGGTGGTCTGGCGGAAGCCGTTGTCCCACATCTTGTCGAAGGCGACGAGATTGGCCTTGTTGAAGGCCTTGATGATGTGCTGGCCGAGCGGTCCGTCCACGGCCTTCCAGACCTGCGGATAGTTCGAGAACGCGAAGCCGACGCCGGTGATGGCGGCGACCGGAACCAGGGTCGATACGATGAGGCCGGTCTGGGCGAAGAAGTCCAGCGCGCCGGAGCGCAGCTGGCTCAGCATGTCGGCATCGGTGCCGAGCTGGCTCGCCGGGAAGACCTGGATCTCCACCTTGCCGTCGGTGAGCTGGGAGATGGTCTTGCTCGCCTCGGTCATCCGCGTGTTCAGCGGATGATCCACCGGCATGATGTTGGCGAACTTGAGCGTGAACTCCGGCGCCGCCCGCACGATGGCGGGCATGGCGATCGTGGCGCCGGCGAGCGCGGTGCCGGCGAGAAAGCCGCGGCGGCTGATGATCGACATGGTAGTCCTCCCGTTTTTATTCCTGACAGTGGGTACGCTTTACGTTCCGGCGTGCTGGGCGAAGAAGTCGCGGAGCTGCGCCGCCACGAAGTCCGGGGCCTCCTCCGCAACCCAGTGGCCGCAATCGGGGATGAGCCCGCCGCTCACGTTCTCCGCCAGGCGGCTCAGGGACTCGAACGTCTCCATGCCGCGGCCGAAGCTGCTGTCGCCGCCCAGCGCCAGCACCGGCATCTTGAGCTTGCCGTTGCGCGCGACGATCTCGGCATTGTCGATCGCGTCCTGCGGGAAGGCCCGGTAGTAGGCGATCAGAGCGCGGAAGCCGCCGAGCCGCGCATAAGTGCGGTGGTATTCGAGTCGGTCCTGGAGCGGAATCACGTCGTGCCGCTTGCCGTAATTCTCGAACAGCCAGTCGATGACCAGGTGCTCGCGCCCCTCGCACAGCTTCTCGGGCAGGTCGAGGGTGCGGAAGAAGGGATGGTGCCAGCGCCGGCCGCCCTGGGACATCTCCGCCCCGTCGCCGGGAATGGCGACGTCAAGGATGGCGAGCGCGCGTACCGCCTCCGGGTGCTGGGCCGCAAGCGAGAAGGCGACCGGGCCGCCCCAGTCGTGGCCGACCAGGAAGAAGCGCTCGATGCCGAGCTTGTGGTGCAGCAGTTCCCAAATGTCGGCGGCCACCGTCTTCTTGTCGTAGCCGGACGCGGGACGGGAGGTGTCGCCCAATCCCCTCAGGTCCGGGGCGATGATGGAATAGCGGTCCGCCAGCTGGGGAATGATGGTGCGCCATTCGTGCGAGCTCTGCGGCACGCCGTGCAGCAGCACCACGGGATCTCCGGCGCCGGCCGTAAGATAGTGCAGCGTGACGTCGGAGAGCTCGGCGTAGTGGGAGGTGATCTCGACGGTCATCGCCGTCTCCTTGTTGCTTGTCTGCGTTTCCCGGTTCAGGCGCCCCGCAGGCGCCGGTAGGCCTCGATGACCTTGCTGTCGTCCTGTTCGCCCATGCCCTGGCCGGATACGGCCAGGAACAGCTGGTGCGCCGCCGCGGCCAAGGGCAGCGCCGCGCGCGTCTCCGTGCCGGCGGCGAGCACGATGCCGAGGTCCTTCACGAAGATGTCGACGGTGCTCGTGACGATGGGTTCGTCCTCCAGCATCCGCGGGCCGCGGTCCTTCAGCATCCAGCTCGATGCGGCCGAGCCGGAGACGATCTCCAGCGCCACGGCGGCATCGACGCCGGCCTTCTCGGCGAGCGACAGCGCCTCCGCGGCCGCCGCCAGATGCACGCCGCACAGAAGCTGGTTGATGGTCTTTGCCATCGCGCCCTGTCCGGGCGTGGTGCCGGTGTTGTAGAGCTTGCCGCCCATCGCCTCCAGCAACGGCCGCGCGCGGGCGAAGATGTCCTCGCGTCCCGCCGCCATGATGGAGAGGGAGCCGGCGGCGGCGCCCACCACGCCGCCGGAGACCGGCGCGTCGAGGAAGCCGCGGCCCGTGGCCATCACCTTCGCGGCGAGCGCCGCCACCTGTCCCGGCAGGCAGGTGGCCATGAGCACCACCACCGCGTCCGGTGCCAGCGCGTCGAGCGCGTCGGCATTGAACAGGACATCCTCCGCCTGGGCCGCGTTGACGACCATCAGCAGCAGCGTTCCGGCGCCGCGGGCGGCGTCCGCAGGGGTTGGAGCGACCGCGCCGCCGGCGGCGGCGAAGGCGTCGAGCGCTTCCGGCCGGCGGTCGCAGCCGCAGACCGAAAAGCCGGCCCGGACCAGGTTGGTGGCCATCGGCAGGCCCATGGCCCCGAGGCCGACGAATGCAACCTTGCTCATGCCGCGCCTCCCGCGCCGCCGTCCGACCAGGCCTTGATGCTGCCCGCCACCTTCTCGGCGGAGATGCCGTAGCGATCGTGCAGCGTCGGCAGTGCGCCCGCGTCGAGGAAGGCGTCCGGCAGGCCGATTTGGTGGAAGGCCGCCGGCGCCACGCCGGCGCGCAGCAGCGTGGCCGCCACCGCTTCACCGAGGCCGCCGATCACCGTGTGGTTCTCGGCCACGATCACCGGCCGGCCGGTCTTGCGCGCGGCGGCGACGATCGCCGCCTCGTCGAGCGGCTTGATGGTGGGCACGTGGAGCACCGCCACTTCCACCTTGTCCTTGCGCAGGAGATCGGCTGCCTCCAAAGCGCGCATGGTCATGAGGCCGGAGGAGATGACGAGGGCGTCCGGGCCGTCGCGCAGCAGCTTCGCCTTGCCGAGCTCGAACGTGTAGCCATACTCATCCAGCACCAGCGGGACCTGGCCGCGCAGCAGGCGCATGTAGGCCGGCCCGTCGTGCCGGGCCATCGCCGGCACCACCTGCTCGATCTCGTGCGCGTCGCAGGGGTCGATCACCACCATGTTGGGCATCGCCCGGAACAGCGCCAGATCCTCGGCCGCCTGGTGCGAGGGGCCATAGCCCGAAGTGAGGCCCGGCAGCGCGCAGACGATCTTCACGTTGCGGTTTTCCTCCGCGATCGTCTGGTGGATGAAGTCGTAGGCCCGGCGCGAGGCGAACACGGCATAGGTGGTGGCGAAGGGCATGAACCCTTCGGACGCGAGCCCCGAGGCCGCGCCGAACAGGAGCTGCTCGGCCATCCCCATCTGGTGGAAGCGCTCGGGAAAGGCCTGCGCGAAGATGTGCAGGTCGGTGTACTTGCCGAGGTCAGCCGTCATGCCCAGCACGCGCTCGTTCTCGCGGGCGAGGGCGACAAGCGCATGGCCGAAGGGCGCCGGCTTGGTGCGCTGGCCCTCCGCTGCGATGGAGGCGATCATCGCCGAGGTGGTGAGGCGGGGCTTGCCGGCCGCGGCGGCCGGCGCGTTCTTGCGGATGTGCGTGCTCATGACGGCTTCCCTTCGTCGAGCGCGGCCAGCGCCAGCTGCCATTCGTGCGCATCGACGCGGATGAAATGGTTCTTCTCGCGTGCCTCAAGGAACGGCACGCCCTTGCCCATCAGCGTATCGGCGACGATCATGCTCGGCCGGCCGCTTCCCGCCTGGGCCCTGGCGGCGTCGAACGCCGCCTGCACCGCGGCGATGTCGTTGCCGTCCACGCGCCGGACGAACCAGCCGAACGCCTCCAGCTTCTGCGGCAGCGGCTCGAAGCCCAGAACGGAGGTGGACGGGCCGTCGGCCTGCTGGTTGTTCACGTCGACCACGGCGATGAGGTTGTCGAGCTTGAAGTGGCCGGCCGACATGATGGCCTCCCACACCGACCCCTCGTCCAGTTCGCCGTCGGAGAACAGCGTATAGACCCGGCGGTCCGAGCCCTTGCGCTTCAGGCCGAGGCACTTGCCGACCGCGATGGAAAGCCCGAGCCCCAGCGAGCCGCCCGACATCTCCATGCCGGGGGTGTAGCTGGCCATGCCGGACATGGGCAGGCGGCTGTCGTCCGAGCCGTAGGTCTCGATCTCGGCGTCCGGGATGATCCCGGCCTCGATCAGCGCCGCATACAGGGCGATGGCATAGTGGCCGTTGGACAGAAGGAAGCGGTCGCGGTCTTCCCATTCCGGCTCCTCCGGCCGGTAGGTCATGGCGTGGAAGTAGGCGACCGCCAGCACGTCGGCGATGCCGAGCGCCTGGGCGATGTAGCCCTGTCCCTGCACCTCGCCCATGCGCAGCGCGTTGCGGCGGATGTTGCGTGCGCGTTCGGGAATAGGAATGTTGTGGCCGAGCTGGCTCATGGGCATGACCTTGACAGAAGGATGCGGACCCGCAGCAGGCGCTGCGTCGCCGCAGGCGCCTGCGCGCAGTTCAGTGTTCCGGGCCGTGGATGCGAAGCATGGTGTCCTCCCAAGCGTCCCGATGGATCGGGATCGGGCGCGGCACGGTGGCCTGCGCATTTCATTGCCCCAAGGGTGTTTCGTTTGCCGGGCCGCTTCAAACGAATTAGAACGACCAATAGCTGAAATTAATTCAGGCAAAGAATGCGCAAGCTCCCGACCCTGAAAGCCGTCCGCGCCTTCGAGGCGGCGTCACGCCTCGGCTCGATCCAGCAGGCGGCGGACGAGCTGCGCGTCACCCCTTCGGCAGTGAGCCACCAGATCCGCTTCCTGGAGGAGGAGATCGGCGCGCGGCTGTTTCATCGCGCCCACCGCTCGATCATCCTGACCGATGTGGGCCGGCGCTATGCCACCGAGATCGGGCGGGCGCTGTCCCAGATCGAGGACGCCACGCGCAATGTGCGCCGGGGCGAGCGCAGCGATATCCTGTCAATCCACGTGGTGCCGAGCCTGGCGACCCAATGGCTGATGCCGCGGATTTCCCGCTTCAGCGAGATCAATGCGGAGATCGACCTCAGGCTGCACGCGTCCAACAACACGATCGACCTCAATTCCGGGACGCTCGATCTCGCCATCCAGTACGGCACCGCGCTGCAGCAGAGCGGAACCGTGGTCGAGCCGTTCCCGAACGAGACGATCGTGGCCCTTTGCTCGCCGCGTTTCCTGGAAGGCGCCCATCCGCTTCGCGAGCCCGCCGACCTCGTGCATCACCAGCTCATTCACTCCGAAGTCAATTTGTTCGGCTGGCCTGAATGGCAGAAGCGTCATCCCGGCGTTCGGCTCAATCTCGACCGAGGCCCCCGGTTCGACCGCTCGTTCATGTCGATCAGCGCGGCGGTCGACGGGCGGGGCGTCTGCCTGGAAAGCCTGCTGCTGGTCGAGCGGGAGATCAAGAGCGGCAGTCTTGTCGCCCCCTTCGGGATGGAGGGGCCGCAGATGATCTGTCACAGCCTTGTTTACTTGAAGGCGTCGGAGCAACTGCCGAAAATCACCTCGTTTCGACACTGGCTGTTTTCGGAACTCGGCAATCTGAACCGATCGGCGGGGCCGGGCGACACGATCCGCCCCCCGCGCGCGCTGTCCCGCCTCACCTCTCCAAATCCCGGCTGATCCTGCGGGAAAGTCTTGGACGAGCGCCATCGGCCGCATGACAGCAACGCGTTCGCCGCCCCTGCCCATCATTTGCGGGCGCCGCGATCCGATCGGCAGACCACGGGTGGGGATCGCTGGGGACTCAAGGTCGGCACGCAGGGTCAGCCGGCGTTGATCCAGACCGACTTGGTGCTGAGATACTCATCCAGATGCCGCGCGCCGGACTCGCGTCCGTAGCCGCTCATGCGGTAGCCGCCGAACGACACGGCTGGGTCCATGAGTTGGTAGCAGTTGGCCCAGACCGAGCCCGCCTTCATGGCGCGCGCGACGCGCAGGGCGCGGCCGACGTCGCGGGTCCACACGCCCGCGCCGAGGCCGAACATGCTGGCGTTGGCGCGGGCGATGACCTCCGCTTCGCCGTCGAACGGGATGACGCACAGCACCGGCCCGAAAATCTCCTCCTGGGCGATGCGCATCCGGTCCTCGACGCCTGAGAACACCGTCGGCGGCACGTAGAAGCCTTTCGCGTAGGCGCCATCCGTGAGCCGTGCGCCTCCGGACACCGCATGCGCCCCCTCGGCGGCGCCGATGTCGAGATAGGAGGCCACGCGCTCCAGCTGCCGCGCCGAGATCAGCGGCCCGAGCTGGGTCTGAGGGTCCGCACCGTCACCGACTTTGAGCGCGGCGCCGAATGCGGCGACGCGCGCGACGACGTCGTCATAGATGCTCCGCTCAACGAACAGCCGCGTGCCGGCGCTGCATACCTGTCCCGAATTGGCGAAGGCGGCCATGGCGGCGCCCGGCACCGCGGCATCAAGGTCGGCGTCGGCGAACACGATGTTCGCGGACTTTCCGCCCAGTTCCAGAGACAGGCGCTTGAGGTTGGCCGCGGAGAGCCGCACGATCTCCTGCCCAGTCACATGCGAGCCGGTGAAGGCCACCTTGTCGATGCCGGGATGGGCGGCAATGGCCGCGCCCGCCGTTCGGCCGAAGCCGGTGACGACGTTCACCACACCCGGCGGCACGCCCGCCTCCAGCACCAGCTCGGCGAAGCGCAGCGGGCTCAGCGAGGCATCCTCGGCGGGCTTCAGAACGATGGCACAGCCGGTGGCCAGCGCCGGCCCCACCTTCAGCACGCTCATGCCCAGCGGCGCGTTCCAGGGGATGATGGCGCCCACGACCCCCACCGGCTCCCGCGCCGTGAAGGTGAGCACCGCGCCAGGGACGGAATTCTCGATGGTCTCGCCGGTCAGCGCCGTGGCCTGCCCTGCGTAGAAGCGCAGCAGCCCCACCATGCGCTTGCGCCCGAGGCGCGTGCGGCTGATGGGGCCGCCCATGTCCAGGGTGTCGAGCCAGGCAAGCTCGTCGTAGTTCGTGTCCACGAGGTCCGCGAGGCGCAAAAGCGCAGCTTGGCGCTCGTCGGGTTTCGCCTTCGACCACGAGCCGTCCAGGGCGGCGCGCGCGGCGGCGACGGCACGGTCGACGTCCTCGGCATCGCCCTCCGGAAGCGTTGCCAGCAGCGTGCCGGTGGCGGGGTTGCGGGCCTCGAAGCGGCGGCCGGAGGCGGCCTCCACCCAGTCCGCCCCGATGAGCATGCGGCGCGCCCCGCCGTCGGCGAAGGCGGGCAAGGCGGGCGCCTCGGCGGCGCGGCGTTGGGCGGTCTCGGCCATGGGCGTCTCCTGCTGCCGGCTCAGAGCACGAGGCAATAGCCGCTGCCGCGGCGGGCAAGGCGGCTCGCGTGGGGGGCGCCAAAATGGGCGGGAAAGACCATGGCGTCGGTCTCGATCGCCTGCTCCAGCAGCGCCTTGCGGGTGCGATAGGCGAGGGCGCTGTCCTCGTCGAACCGGCAGTGCCATTCCGGGCGAGGCACCTGGACGATCTGGTGCAGCACGTCGGCGGAGAAGATGCCGGTCTCGCCCTTCGAGCGGGCGATCACGGCCACCTGTCCCGCGGTGTGGCCGGGCGCCGCCTGGATGAAGAGGCCCTTCGATATCTCGTCGCCGTCGGCGATGTCGTCCACGAGGCCCGCCTCGTAGATCGGCTTGATGCTGTCCTCCAGATAGCAGTCGCACTCCGGAAAGCCCTTCAGGCCGGTATCGGTGGCGATCCAATGCTCGTACTCCGCCTTTGGGAAGAGATAGCGGGCATTGGGGAAGGTCGGCACCCAGCGGCCATCCACCAGCATGGTGTTCCAGCCCACATGGTCGACGTGGAAATGGGTGTTGACCACCAGGGTCACGTCTTCGGGCGTGACGCCTTCCGCGGCGAGGCGGTCGAGGAAGGGCGTGTCCAGCATGTCGAAGCGGCGGAAGGCTGGCGGGCGCGGCTTGGCGTTGCCGCAGCCGGTATCGACGAGGATCACGTCGTCGCCGTTTCGCACCAGCCAGGTGTGCATGGACGACATCAGCCGCTGGGTCTTGGGATCGAGGAAGGCCGGGCTCGCGAGCTCGGGATTCTCCTCGTAGAAGGAAGGCCGGAAGTCGGCGAACAGGTAGCTCGGGGGCGAGCCGGGACTGAGCAGTTCCTCCACACGGGTCACGGCGATATCGCCCACCCGGTAGGTGCTGGACGTGGTCTTGGTCGCGGTCATGGCTCGCTCCTCCGCCTTCGTGCTCTCCGGCCGCGCCGTCAGATGGCGGCGACGCCGATGGTGAGGCCGCCGCACACATTGAGCGTCTGCCCCGTGGTGTAGCCGGCCTCGTCGGACATGAAGTACATGCAGGCCGCCGCGATCTCCTCCGGCTGGCCGACGCGGCGCACCGGGATCGCATTGACGAACGCCTCACGCTGGGGCGTGCCGGGGGCCATGTTGCCGGCTGTGAAGCCCTCGGTCTCGATGGGGCCGGGGGAGATGCAGTTCACCGTGATGCCGAAGGGCGCGAGCTCCAGCGCCGCGTTGCGGGTGAGCCCGACGATGCCGGCCTTGGTCATGCCGTAGAGCAGGCGGCCGTGCTTCCCGAGCGCCGAACGGCTGCCCATGTTGACGATGCGCCCGAAGCCGGCGGCGCGCATGTGCGGTACGAACGCCTGCATGGTCAGCATGTTCGCGGCGAGATTCACTGCCACGAGGTTCTCGAAATGGGCGAACTCCGCCGTCTCCACCTCGCCGTAGAAGAAGCGCGCGGCGTTGTTCACGAGCCGCAGCACCTTGTGGCGGGCGGCGATGCCGGCGAGCACCTCGCGGGTGGCGGCGCTGTCGGAGAAGTCCAGGTTGACGAACTCGCCGGGGAAATCCTCCTTGGGCGAGGTGCGCGCGAGGCCGATCACGTGGTGGCCTTGGGCCGCGAGGCGGCGGGCGATGGCGAGGCCGATGCCCCTGTTGGCGCCGGTGACGACGGCGCCGGCTTTCTCCGTATTCTCTCCCATCTTCTGCTCCAGTTTCCTGCGGCGGCAGAGCCGCCCTGCGTGTCGGTTCGGCGACGGGTCAGTGCCCGGAGAGGATCGCGTCGGCGATCTTCTCGGCGGCCATCATCACCGGGACGTTGGTGTTGGCGGACGGCACGACGGGGAAGATGGAAGCGTCCACCACCCTGAGCCCCCGGACGCTGCGCACAAGGCCGGCAGCGTCGGTCACGGCCATGGGGTCGTCGGCCCGTCCCATGCGGCACGAACAGCTTGCATGCCAGGTGCCGGTCACCGCCGATCGGGTGAAGTCCTCCAGCTCCCCGTCATCCTCCATCAGCCGGTCGAAGCGGTACTTGCCGGCCATGAAGCGGTCGATGAGGGCGCGGCGCAGGACCGGATTGGCGTCCAGCATCCGCGCCAGCACCGCCATCAGGATACGGTTCCGGGAATTGACCATGCCCACCTGCCGCACGCGCTTGTCGTAGCTCGCCGGGAACGGATCGGAGGCGACGGCGCGCATTTCGGCCGAGCGCTGGATCATGCCCATGAGGCGGAATCCCGCCATCAGGCGCACCAGGTCGCGGTGGTCGCTCAGCAGGTTGAAGGCGACCGCCGCCGGCTCGCGCCAGTCCGCCGAGCGCAGCGTCACCGTGCCGGATTGGGAATAGCTCTTGTTGACGAAGATGATGAAGGTGCCGAGCTGCTCGCCCACTTTGTGCCAGGCGGACTTGCTGGCAAGCGTCACGAACATGTCGCCGCGCGGCGCTCCCGCGAGGCCCGACGAGTAGCGCAGCGCCATCAGGATGTGGCGCCGCGTCAGAATGCCGATGCGGGCCTCGGGCTTCAGGAACGAGGCGAGGGCCACGGACGGGTGGTCCATGAGGCTCTGGCCCACCCCCGGGACGTGCGCCACCACCTCGATGCCATGGGCGCGCAGGTGCGGCGCCGGGCCAATACCGGCACGCAGCAACTGGGACGGCGAGCCGATGGCGCCGCTCGACAGGATGACCTCGCGGGCACGCAGTTCGTCCTCGCCCTCGCCGGAGCGGACGGCGACGCCGACGCAGGCGCCATCCTCCAGCAGGAGGCGCGTCACTCTCGCGCCGGCGCGGATGTGCAGGTTCTCCCGTCGGCGCGTCGCGGCGTCGAGATAGGCCGCGGCGGCGGACACGCGCCGGTCGTAGATGTTGTTGATGGCGATCGGGAAATGCCCGTCCGCGAAAGCCCCGTTCTGGTCCTCCAGGAAGGGAATGCCGGCCGCTTCCAGCGCCTTGCTCACCGCCTTGGCGTGGCCGCACCACAGCTCCGGGAAGATGCGGGAGATGGGGACCGGCCCCTCCTTGCCGTGCAGCGGGCCGCCGAAGTCCATGTCCCGCTCGAGCTTGCGGAAATAGGGGAGCACCGCCTCCCAGTTCCATCCCGCCGCGCCGCGTCTCTCCCAGTCGTCATAGTCTGAGGGGGCGCCGCGATTGGCGAGCTGTCCATTCACGGAGGAGCCGCCGCCCAGAACGCGGCCCTGCTCGTACCGCGCCTCCGGCGGCGCCGCCGCAGGGTCGTTGTGCGGAACGGCGCGTGCGCGGGCCTTCAGCTCGGTCCACAGGAAGCGGGGATTGAGATAGGCGAAGCCGGGATAGCTGTCTGCGATCTCCGGCGGCACGCGGCCGGGCGGGGTGTCCTCCCCGGCCTCGCACAGCAGCACCCGGTTCGACGCCTTGGCCGAGAGGCGGCTGGCGAGAACGCATCCGGCCGATCCGCCGCCCACGATGATGTAGTCGTACATCAGCCCGCTGTTCCCCGTCGCGTCCGGCTCCGCGCAGGGCCGGCCTCCCCCGGTGCGTCCCACGCAGGACGGACCGGCACGCCTCTGCGGGCGTCGTCTCCTCTAAGTACAGGCGCGCTCGGCGCCCGGTCGACTTTCGCGGGAGCATATGTTCTATAATCCAAAGGTATGGCTGGAGGACCGGCGTGGACGTCCGCGAGCTGCGCTATTTCAGGACCGTCGCGGAGGCGCGCAGCTTCTCGAAGGCGGCGCTCAAGCTGAGGGTGGCGCAGCCGGCGCTCAGCCGGCAGATCCGGCGGCTGGAGAGTTCGCTCGGCATGCCGCTGTTCGCCCGCCACAGCCGCGGCGTGGTTCTGACCGGTGCCGGCGAATTCCTGTTCGAGCGCACCACCACCCTGTTCGACGATCTCGCGCGCATCCAGCGCGACATCGCGAGCTATGCAGGGGCCAAGTCGCGCAGCGTCACTCTCGGTGTGCCGCCGGCGACGGCGCGGCTGCTGGTGCCGCCGCTCCTGCGCGCGGTCGCCGAGGAGACGCCGAACCTCACCTTGCGCATCATGGAGGGCTTCTCCGGCGTCCTGCACGAATGGCTGAGCACCGGGCAGGTGGACATCGCCTTCATGCACAATCCCAGCCTCGCGCCGAACCTCACGTTCGTGCCTATGCTGGTGGAGCGCATCTACCTGGTGGAGCCGCCCGGCACCCCGCCGCGCGAGAACCTCACCCTGGCGGAAGCGCTCAGTCGCCCGCTTTATTTGCCCAGCCAGACCAACAGCCTGCGCCAGCTGGTGGACAAGCTCACGGCGCGCGACAAGCTCAAGCTCGACATCCTTCAGGAGATCGACGGGCTCACCGTGACCAAGGCGCTGGTTCAGGAGGGAATGGGCGCCACGCTCTACGCCTACAGCGCGGTGCAGAAAGAGGTGAGCGCCGGCGAGCTCACCGCCTCGCCCATCGTCACTGCGGGCGCTGTGTGGAGCCTCGGCGCGGCGCTGAAGACGGACCAGAATGCGGGCCAGCTCGCCGACTTCGTCGCTCTGCTCGGCCGCCAGGTCGCGGCGCTCGTGGACCAGGGAGTGTGGCGCGGCAAGTTGCACCGGCTCCCGCGCGTGTCCAAGCCCGGCAAAGCGGCGTGGGGCTGAGCGCAGGCGGCGCAGATCGGCCATCCAGCCCGGTGAATCGCCGTCCAGCCGGAAAAGCGGAGCCGGCGCCAGCAATGCCTTTCCGGCATAGTTTCATTGTCGTGTTCTTCGTTCAGGGGCGGGAAGGGCTGCTCTAGCGTCGTCGCCGGCGGGAGTTCCCTGCCCAAGCGAAAACGACGATTGGACGCGCCGTGTCGACCTATCTGCCCACCCAGCTGCCCGGTCCGCAGCCGGACCTCGACGACCAGCCCTTCTGGGATTTCTGCAAGGCGCGCGAACTGCGCATCCAGGCCTGCGCCGACTGCGGCAAGCTGCGCCATCCGCCGATGCCAGCCTGCCCGGCGTGCCGCTCCATGCGGACCACGTGGCGCGCGGTGCCCGGCACCGGAACGGTGTTTTCCTTCACCGTCTGCCACTATCCGGCACATGCCTCGCTGAAGGACGTCGTGCCCTACAATGTCAGCGTCGTCCTGCTGGACGGGACCGACGACATCCGCATAGTCAGCAACGTGATCGACGCGGAGCCGGACGAGATCGCGATCGGCATGCGCGTCGCGCTCGCCTGGGATGAAGTTGCGGACGGCCAGGTGCTGCCGCGCTTCCGGAGGGCGCCATGACCGTCGCCTTTCCCTCAGACACCGCCATCGTCGGCCTCGGCGAAAGCCGCTACGGCCGCCGTGGCAGCATCACCGAGGTGAGCGAGTTCCAGCTCCTGTGCGAGGCGATCGCCGCCGCCGCCGAGGACGCCGGCCTCGACGTCGGCGAGATCGACGGCTTCTGCTCGTTCGCCGATGAGCGCCACGAGCCGGTGCGCATCCAGCAGACGCTGGGTATCCCGCAGATGCGCTTCTCCAACCTCGTATGGGGCGCCGCCGGAGGCGGTTGCTCAGCGAGCGTCATGAATGCGGCCCTCGCGGTCCATGCGGGCATCTGCAAGACCGTCGTGGTCTACCGCTCGCTGTGCCAGGGGCAGTATGCCCGCTTCGGCCAATACCGGCCGCGGCCCATCGGCGGCTCCTACATGACGCCGTTCGGCCTGCTGACGCCGGCGCAGTACACCGCGCTCACCTTCCGCCGCTACATGTTCGAGCAGGGCACCACGGAGCAACAACTGGCGGCGGTGCCGCTCACCTTCCGGGCCCACGCGCAGCGCAATCCGCGCGCGATCCAGTTCGGCAAACCGCTGACGAAGGAGGAGTATTTCGCCGCGCGCTACATCGCGACGCCGTTCCGCCTCTACGATTGCTGCCTGGAGACGGACGGCGCCTGCGCGCTCATCGTCACCTCGCTGGAGAAGGCGCGCGACCTGAGGCAGAAGCCTGCGCGTATCCTGGCGGCGGCCCAGGCGTCGAACAAGGGTTGGGGCCTCGGACCGGTCGCCTCCCACAACATGGCGCTCGAAGACTACGGCACCACCAATTCCCGCGCGCTCGCCGAGGCGCTGTTCGCCATGGCTGGCATCGGGCCAGAGGACGTGGACGTCGCGCAGTTCTACGACGCCTTCAGCGGCCTGGTGCTGATGGCTCTGGAAGATTTCGGCTTCGTGCCGCGCGGCGGCGGCGGCCCGTTCGCAGCCGCCGGCAATCTCGCCTGGCCGAACGGCACGCTGCCCACCAACACCGCGGGCGGTCTGCTTTCGGAGGCCTATCTGCACGGGCTGAATCTGGTCAGCGAGGGCGTGCGTCAGATCCGGGGCACTTCGACGGCCCAAGTGGCGGACGCCGAGATCAGCTTCGTCAACAGCGGTGGCGGCGCCGGGCACAAGAGCGCGCTCATCCTGTCGCGCTGAGAGGCGGGCGAGAGAATGCGCGGCGCAGGGTGGGAAGGCCCCGGGCGCATTCTCTGCCAATAATTCAGAGGGCGATCCGATCAATTTGTTTCAATTTGATCGGATCGATCATTTTAGGACTTCGCCTCGTCCGTGACCCGCACATAGTCGGCGGTCTCGCGATCCCAGGTGCCCGGGCCGATGCCGTCGGCCACCAGCCGGTACTTCTCGACCTTGCTGTTGGGTGTGCGCGGCAGCTCGCGCACGAAATCGACGTAGCGGGGCATCATGAACCGCGGCAGGCGGCCCTGGAGCCAGTCCACCAGTTCGCCGGGACGCAGCCGGCCGGGGTCCCGGACCTCGCACACGATGCGCACGTCGTCCTCGCCCGCGGCGGCGGGCACCGCCACCGCCGCGCAGTCGTCCACCAGCGGATGGGAGGCGACCACGCTCTCGATCTCGTAGGGCGAGATGTTCTCCCCGCGCCGGCGGATGCGTTCCTTCTTGCGTGAGGTGAAGAAGACGAACCCATCCTCGTCCACGCGCGCATAGTCCCCGGTCTTGAACCACAGATCGGAGAACACCTTCAGCGTCTCTTCGCTCTTGTTGATGTAGCCGCGCATCATGATGGAGGGCAGCTTCGGGCGCAGCGCGATCTCGCCGGTGCGCCCGGCGGGCACTTCGAGGCCCTGCTCGTCGAGGATCTTCATCTCCCAGTCCTCGTGGACGCGCCCGCAGCTTCCCGCGCGCCGCGCCCCGCCATGGGGGGTGTAGATGGTGAGGCCGGTCTCGGTCATGCCGTACGCTTCCACGAGCCGTACGCCGAAGCGCGCCTCGAATTCGGGATCATGGCTGGCATTGAACATCCGCGTCATCTTGTGGCCGCGGTCGAAGGCGCCCGGCGGCTGCGCCTTCAGCATGGTCTGCATGGTGAAGATGGTCTGGCCGATGGTGGCGGCGCAGGCCGCTGCCTGCTCGAAATAGCGTGAGGCGCTGAACTGCCGCGCGATCACCACCTTCGCCCCCACCATGAGGCACGGCAACGCGCCGAGCCGGCTCGCCACACCGTGGAACAGCGGCATGGGCGTGAACAGCACGTCGTCGCGCTGCAGGTCGGTGCCGCGCAGGAAGGTGCAGGTGGAGGAAAAGAAATGGCCGTTCGGCATCACCACGCCCTTCGAGGGACCGGTGGTGCCCGAAGTGTACATGATGGCCTGCGTGTCCTCGAAGGTGCATGCGATCTCCGGATCCGCGCCGTCGCCCGCGAGCAGTTCGTCATAACCGAGCACGCGGGTCGGTCCGGCCGGAGCGGCGCCTTCGCCCACCACCGCCACCCAATCGAGGGCGGCGCGCGCCTCGGCCCCCACCGCCTCGAGCGCGGGGAGGAATTCAGCGGCGATGACGAGGCCCCGGCTGCCGGAATCCCGCAGCAGGTATTCGAGCAGCGCGCCGGTATAGGTGGTGTTGATCGGCACGATCACGGCGCCGATGTTCACGCACGCATACCAGCAGAAGATGAACTCCGCGCCGTTCGGAAGCATGACGGCGACGCGGTCGCCCTTGGACAGGGAAAGATCGCGGAAGCTGCACGAGAGCGCGCGCACATTCGCGTAGGTCTCGGCGAACGAGAAGGCGCGTCCGTCGGCCTCCAGATAGATCCGGTCCGCCTCCCGCTCGGCCACCTGTCGCAGTATCGGGCCGAGCACGCGCTCGCGCAGAGGCAGGGAATGCATCGGATGCAAAAGCCGGCTCCTTCGTCTTACGGCAGCTCGAAACAATCCTGCCGCATCAAGATCTGCGAGCGGCGCCGGGCGCGGTTCCGACACCCATCGGCCACCCGGCCTGAGAGCGTTATGCCGTGCCCGCTGCTGCCGTGCTCGCGGCGTGGCCGGCATAGGTCGTATGCCCAGTAGGTATGAATACACGAAGCGGCGGGCCTCTATCGTCACGCCAAACATTCCGCCCTGCCGGCTCCGTCCGGCGCGCCGGAACAAGAGCAACGCAGAACAAGATGCCGCGCAATCGCGCGGACAAGCCGGGGAGGGGATGCGATGAGCATTCTGAAACGCCTATTTTTCCTCGCAGTTTGCCTGCTGGGCGCGACAAGTGCATTCGCGCAGTCGGATTATCCCAGTCGTCCGATCCGCATTATCGTCACCTATACGCCGGGCGGGGCGTCCGACATCTTGGCCCGCATGGTGGGCGAGGAGATGAGCAAGGCCTGGAAGCAGGCGGTGGTGGTCGAGAACCGGCCCGGCGCCGGCGGCGCCGTGGGCCTCGAGGCGGCGGCCCGCTCGGCGCCCGACGGTTACACCCTCGTGGTGGGCGTCAGCGGCACGCTCGTCATGGGTCCCCACCTGATGAAGGGGCTGACCTTCGACACCCGCAAAGATTTCACACCCGTCGCCATGCTGTCGCGGGTCGAGAACATCTTTGTCGTCGATCCGAACTTCGAGGCCAAGACCATCCAGGACGTGATCGCGCTCGCCAAGGCCAAGCCCGGTGCCCTCAGCTATGCCTCCGGAGCCGCAGCCTTCCAGCTCGGCATGGAGCTGTTCAAGTCGAAGGCCGGCATCGACATCGTCGCCATACCCTACAAGGGCGACGGCCCTGCGGCGCTCGACGTGATCGCCGGCCGCGTGCCGATGATGATCTCCTCCGTCGGCGCCCAGCTCGGCGCGGTGCGCTCGGGCAAGCTGCGCGCGCTCGCCGTGCTCGGCAATGAGCGCGTGCCATCGCTGCCCGACGTGCCGACCATGATGGAGGCCGGCGTGCCTGGCTATGTGGCCGTGGGCTGGAACGCGCTCGTGGCGCCGGCCGGGGTGCCGGCGGAGATCGCCGACAAGATCAACCGCGAGGTCAACCGGATCCTCGAGATGCCGGACATCCGAAAGAAGATCATCGACCAGGGGTTCGAGCCCTGGCCCATGTCGCGCGCCGCGCTCGCCGACATCATCGCCACCGAGCACGCCAAGTGGGGCGAGGTGGTCCGCGCCGCCGGCATCGAGCCGCAATGAATGCCTCGCCTGCCAGGGAGGCGCTCCATGTCCGTGGCGTCTGATAGCCTGCCGAAGGTGGCCATGATCGGCCTTGGCATGATGGGCCTGCCCATGGCGACCTGCCTGCTGAAGGCAGGCTTCCCGGTCGTCGGCGCTGATCTGTCCGCTTCGGCGCGCGCGGCGTTCGCCGCCGCGGGCGGCGCCGCGTTCGAACAGGCGAGAGATGCCGTCGCCGGGGCGGACGTGGTCATCACCATGCTGCCGGACGGCAGGATCGTTCGCGATGCGCTGCTGGGCGACGGCGGCATCGCCGCCGTCCTGCCCGCCGGCACGCTCGTCCTCGACATGAGCTCATCGGCGCCGATCGGGACCGTTCGGCTCGGCGCAGAACTCGCCGCGCTGGAATTGCGCTTCGTCGACGCGCCGGTGTCCGGCGGGGTGCGCCGGGCGGTGGACGGTACGCTTGCCATCATGGCGGGCGGATCCGCCGCCGACGTGGAGGCGGCCCGTCCGGTGCTTGCAGCCATGGGGCGCTCCGTCTTCGCCACCGGCCCGCTGGGCTCGGGCCACGCCATGAAGGCGCTGAACAACTACGTCTCGGCCGCCGGGCTGCTCGCTTCCTGCGAGGCGCTCGCGATAGCCGAGGCATTCGGCATCGCGCCGGAAACCGTGGTGGACGTGCTCAACGCCTCCACCGGCCGCAACAACTCCACTGAGACCAAGCTGAAGCCCTTCGTGTTGTCTGGCACGTTCGGCTCCGGCTTCGCGCTCGCATTGATGGCGAAGGACCTGCGCACCGCGGCGGATCTCGCCGCTGAGGTGGGGATCGAGGAAGGCCTCATCGAATGCAGCGCGCGGAAATGGGAGCAGGCGCGCGCCGGCCTGCGGCCGGGGGCGGACCACACGGAGATTTCCAGTTTCGTCGGCACCCGCCACAAGGCGCGGTGACGCGCCGACTTCGTCCACCGCAGGACCGTCGCATCGGGAGCCGCGCTCATGAATGACTGGGAGGTGATCGCCCTCCACTACGCGACGGCCATCCGTCCGGCTGCGGACCTCGTGCTTGAGGCGGACCCGCACGAGGCGCCGGGCCGGATCGATTATTTCATTTGGGTCGTGCGCGGCCCGCTCGGTGTCGTGGTGGTGGATACCGGCTACCTGCCCGCCGAGGGTGAGCGGCGCGGGCGCACGCTGCTGCGCCATCCGGTGGAAGCGCTCGCATCCATCGGCATCGACGCCGCCGCGGTCCGCGACGTGGTGCTGACCCATTTGCACTACGACCATGCGGGGAACCTCGCCGCCTTCCCGCGCGCCACTTTCCATCTCCAGGACCGGGAGATGGCGTACGGAACAGGCCGCTGCATGTGCCACCCGCGGATGCGCGTGCCGTTCCATGCGAATGATGTGGTGGAAGCGGTGCGCATGGTGTTCGCCGGCCGCGTGCGGTTTCACGATGGGGATGGGGAGCTTCTTCCGGGCCTGTCGCTGCACCTTGTAGGGGGACACTCACGGGGCCTGCAGGTGGTGCGGGTGGCGCGGCGCGACGGCCCGGTGGTAATTGCGTCGGACGCGGTCCACTTCGCCGCGCACATGCAGGCCGGAAAGGTCTTTCCGCTATTTGCCGACTACGCCGATGTCCTGGAAGGATACGCCAGGCTTCGCGCCCTGGCCGGCGCGGGCGGCATTATCCTGCCGGGCCACGACCCATCGGTGCTGACCACCTACACGCCCGTTTCGCCAAACGCGTCCTGGGCAGTGCGCATCGGCCATGGCGCGGTCTGACGCATAGCGGCCGCCCGCATCCCAGGCATTCCGCGACGGGCATCCGAGCGAAAAGGACAGCGACCCACCTCATGCGCATCGCGACGCTGGGGTCCATCGAGCCGCAGGCGTGGAGCCGCGTGGCCTTCGCGCTCTTCAGCCTCTTTGCCGGCGCGGCGGCGATCCAGGCGCGCGCGGTGCTCTGCGGCAAGGCGCCTGAGCCCATGGGCAGCCCAGGCTCCTGGGTGCGCTCGGGCCTGCAGTCCGGCTCGTTCGGCGTCCATGGCGGCCTCGTCAGGTGCCGGTCGTGCAGAGGGAGCCCGGTGCCGCGTTCCGTGCCTGATCCCCGGCCGTTGATCCTGCCTCTCGTCGGAGGCGACATGAACCGTCATCGCGATGGCGAGTTCGTCCGGCTGCCGGGCCGGAATAGGCGGCGCAATGGAAGCTGAATGGTGGTGGTGCGCGAAAATCTTGTCCTACAGTTCCTTGCTCGATTTCAGGAGGAAACTGGTAGTCATGCGCAAGCGTTGCCGTAGTGGGGCATAAGCAAAAAATCACGCAATTGTTATTGTTTGACGATGCACGGGAGTTCGCAGGGAGGTGTGCACTGAGGCCTGGCTGGATGCCCTGTCTTATTGCAGGCGCAATGGACTGCAATATTTCGATAACCTCTTCATGAAGGTTTACCCTGAATGGCATCGGCTTTGCGCCACAGCGTTTCCGGGCTCGATACGACGATGCGCCTCACGCTTGCCGTGCTGGCTCTGGCGTCGGGCGTCTACACCTATCTCGGTGTCCGCGATCTGCTCGACGGATCGCCCCTCATCACCTTCTTCGCCGCGCTGATCTATTCCAGCGCCGTCTCCGTCGCGATCTATGCCTTCTGGTCGTTCCTGCTGGCGTTTCTGCCGCATGTGCGGGATGTCGCGAGCAGGGTGTGGCTCGCCGCGGCGATGCTGCTGGGCTCGGTAATGATCATCGCCATGTCCTCGTGGCTCAACGCCGCCGCGCTCGCGGGCTCCGCGGCCATTGAGCAGCATCTCGCGGTAACGCTCCAGAACTACACGCGCGATCTCGACGAAGCGCACAATCGCGCCCTCGGCGCGCAGAGCCTTCTGCCGGACATCCAGCTCGCCTCGACCCGCTTCGCTCGGCTCGCCGACGCCGAGCGCGGCGGCGCCCTCACCGGCACGGGCGGGTCCGGCACCGTCGTCCAGCTTCTCAGCCAGATGTCGCGGCAGCTCGACGACCTCGGCCGCGAGGTTTCGGCGAGCGGCGAGAGGGTGAAGACGCTCTATGCAGAAGGCAGCGCCAACATCGCCCAGATGCGGGAGCTCGTCTCCGGTCAGGGCGAGATCAAGGCGCGCTCCGATGGCTTCGGGGCTGAGGCGCTGCGTCTCGTCGGCACCATCGCCTCGCTCGAGCAGGCGTCCATGGCGCAGGCGGTGAAACGCGCCGCCGACGATCTCTCCTCAGGCTTCATCGCCCCGGCGGCGGGCGGGCGGACGGCGGATCTCGCGGGCCGCCAGTCCGCCGTCGTGGACAATGTGGAGCGGGCGGTCGAGGCGCAGGCGAACGCGCTCTCGAAGGCGGCCGACAAGATCATCGGCACCGGCACCGTGGAGCCGGCGCGCTTCCAGCCGCTCAGCACCGCCGAGGCGGTCCTCCGTTATGCGGGAGATTTCCTGCCGAGCTGGGCAGGGGCGATCTCGATCGATTTGCTGCCCGCCGTTCTGGTGCTGATCCTGTGCGTCGTCCATGCGGCCATTCGCCGGGAGGGCGAGCCGGTGGCCGCAAGCACCATGACCGCGGACCAGCTGATCACCGCCCTGCGGCTTGCCGGCGAGATCCGAGCGCAGTCGTACCCTCCTGTCCCTGCCGCCGGGAACGCGGAGGACGATGCACCGGACACGGCGGACACCCAGGCGGCAACGGTGACGGCGCTGCCAACCAGCCGCGCGAAGAAGGAGTGACAGCGTGAGTGCGGGGCCCGCAAGCGCGCCATCATCGGGGGATGCTGAGGCGACGAGCACCTGGGCCCGGTTCCTCGGGGTCCGACCGGACGAAACTGTGCTGCGCACCGTTTTCCGCGCCCTCATGGCGCTGACCATCGCGGTTCTCGGCTGGGATCTCGCCGAGCGCATGACGGCGCCGCCGGAGCGGCCCGCCGTCCCCGGCGAGGAACACACCGTGCAGCCCTACCTGCCGTCCGCGCGCCCGGGCATGCCCGGCCCCGAAGAGCGGCGCCCGGGCCGCGTGCCGGCGGCTGACCTGCGCAAGCCCATGGTCATCGAACTCGTCGCCGGCGGCCGCCTGGAGGCGCGGGGCGCGATTACCCCGGGCACCGCAGAGCGCTTTGCCGCCGAGATCGCGCGGCTGGGCGACTATGTGAAGACCGTGGTGCTCAATTCCCCCGGCGGATCGGTCAGCGATGCCCTCGCCATGGGGCGGCTCATTCGCGAGCGGCGCCTTGACACCAAGGTCGAAGCGTCGGGCCTGTGCGTGTCGTCCTGTCCGCTGGTCTTCGTGGGCGGCGTCAACCGCATCGCCGAAGGCGGGTCCGCCATCGGGGTCCACCAGGTCTTCACCGGGCGGCGGTCGGCCGGCGCGCCGCCCGCGGATGCGGCGGAAGGCATGGCGGGCGGCCAGCGGGTGTCGGCCGAATGCCAGCGTCACCTCGTGGCGATGGGCGTCGACCCGCGCGTGTGGATGAGCGCGATGGAAACGCCGCCGCAGGAGATGTTCTATTTCTCCGCCGGCGAACTGCTGGAGCTGAAGCTGGCGACTGCCGCGCGGTCTTGAATCTTCTGCAACAGGCAGCTTGCTCTCGATTCACAGGAGTCGACGCGCTCCGGCGCTCCGACTGGCAGCAGCCGAGGCCGTAGTCGTAGCAGGCGCGGCTGGTTGAGGGCCTCGCCGGACCACGTGAGCATCTCGCCCTGGGAGGTCACGGCAGCGCGCCGCGATGTGCTGCTGGTGCAGCGGTTCCGCCGGGTCGAAGTGGATCCGACCGGTTGCGGGCCGATAGCCCTTTTCCGCCTCTTTAGGGGTATGGTGCGCTTCCATCTGCCCAGTGTCCCGAGGATTCGCCATGAAGCCCCTCCACCGGGAAAACCATCTGATCGCGCGCATCGGCTGGCTGCGCGCCGCGGTCCTTGGCGCCAATGACGGCATCATCTCCACGGCGAGCCTCATGGTGGGCGTCGCAGCAGCCTCGACGAACGCATCCGAGATTCTGGTCGCGGGCGTCGCCAGCCTCGTGGCCGGGGCCATGTCCATGGCCGCTGGCGAATATGTCTCGGTCAGTTCGCAGGCTGACACCGAGAACGCCGACCTGCAGAAGGAACGGCGCGAACTCGCCGAGGATCCCGAAAGCGAGCTGAACGAACTGACGAATATCTATGTGGGGCGGGGCGTCGAGCCGGCGCTGGCGCGCCGGGTGGCCGAGCAGATGACGGCCAAGGACGCCTTCACCGCCCATGCCCGCGACGAGCTGGGTCTGGCCGAGCATGTGGTCGCACGCCCCATACAGGCCGCGCTGACATCGGCGGTGACGTTCGCGCTGGGTGCCGCGATTCCGCTAATCATCTCGCTGCTGGCGCCCACGGCGCTGATCGCGCCCATCGTCTCGGGCGGATCGCTGGCGTGTCTCGCGGTGCTCGGCGCGCTGGGCGCGCGCGCGGGCGGCGCGGACATCTGGAAGCCGACCATCCGCGTGACCTTCTGGGGCGCCATCGCCATGGCAGCGACGGCCGCCATCGGCGCGGCGGTCGGGCACGCGGTCTAGATTCGTTCGCCTGCCGGCTCGGGCGGTACGGCGAGCGGCCCCGTCCCCTCCATTGTGCCGTCCGTGCGCACGAACAGCGCCGCGAGGCCGAGGCGGCGGGCGAGGGCTGGCCCCTCGCTTGCCCCGCGCACCAGCAAAGCGGTCGCCCAGGCGTCCGCCGCCATGCAGGTTTCGCCGAGCACGGTGACGGCTGAGAGGTCATTCTCCAGCGGCGCGCCCCGCGCCGGGTCCATGGTGTGGGAGAGCACGCGCCCCGCCACTTCCACCCGGTGGCGATAATTGCCCGAGGTGGCGACGGCGGCGCCGGAGAGTTCCAGCACGCCGAGGATGTCCCGCTCCCTCACGGACGGCCGCTCATGGGCCACCGTCCACGGCCGGCCGTCCGGCTTCAGGCCTTCGGCGCGCATCTCGCCGTCGATGCCCACCAGAAAGGAGGAGGGGCCGGCCGCGCGCATCTCGCGGGCCAGCTCATCCACGCCGAAGCCCTTGGCGATGCCGGCCAGATCGAGCCGGAGCGGTACCAGACGGCGGGCGCGGCAGCCGGCCGGATCGAGCTGCAAGGTCTTCGGCGGCTCGAAGGAGGGGCGGCCGGCGAGCGCCGCGATGTGTCCGCCATCAGGCCCCGGCACCCCGCCGAAGCCCCATGCCCGGACCAGATCGCCCACCCCGATATCGAATGCTCCGCCCGAGAGGCGACCGATTTCCAGCGCCGTTGCGAGGACGTGCATCAGCTCCCGGGGGAGGGGCCTCCACGCCCCGATGGGCGCGGCGTTCAGCCGTTCCAGATCGGAGTCGGGCCGGAAGGTGGACATCTGCTGTTCCACCTTCTCCACCGCGCTCTGGAGGCGACAGGTGAGCGCCGCTTCGTCCACGTCGCCGGCGGCGAAGAAGGTGGCGGACCAGCGCGCGCCCATGGCCGGCCCGCTCAGGGCGCGGCGGCGGAGCGCCGTCGCATCCCGAGGCGCATCAATAGACATCTTCGACATAGCGTCCGCTCGATTTGAGGGTGGGAAGGTCGAGGCCCAGCGGGCGCACCACCGGCTCCAGCGCGCGGGTCACGGCCTCGGCCATGTCGCGGCCGCCGCAGACGAGGATCTGCGCGCCCTGCTTCACCAGTTCCCGCAGGCGCGGGGCATCGGCGGCGATGCGGTCCTGCACATAGGCGCTCCCGTCCGCATCCCGCGAGAAAGCGGTGCGCAGGGTGGTCAGCCGCCGCTCGGCGAGGTGCTGGGCGAGTTCATGCTCATAGAGGAAGTCGGAGGCCGCGCTCCGCCCGCCCCAGTAGAGATGCACCGGCCGACCCGCCGCATTGGCCCGCACGAAGCCGGCCAGCGGCCCGATGCCGGCCCCCGCGCCGATGAGGATGAGCGGGCCGCGTCCCTTGGCCGGACGGAAGGTCGGATTTTCCCGGATGAAGGCATCGATGCCCTCGCCGGGCTGAAGAGCGTGCAGGAAAGTGGAGCACAGTCCGCCCGCGCGCAGCCGCACGCAGATTTCCAGCACGCCGTCGCGGGTGGAGGAGGCCAGCGAATAGAAGCGCGGCATGGCATCGCCAAGCTTCTCATTCACAGGCGGCACGATGCCCACGAGGTCGCCGGCCTCGAAGGCGGGCAGGGGGCCGGGCGCGCCGGTGCGCGGGTCAACGGGTGCCGTGAAGCGCAGGATCGCCACGGGCGCGCCCACCGCCTCGCCGTAAAGCTCCCGCCCGGCCAGCGCCAGCCGGGTGGTCTTCGGCGGCTCCGCCACATGGGTGAGCACGAGGTCATGCCCCAGCACATCCCCCAGATCGTGCCCCCATTGGGCGAATTCCTGGGGTGAGCGGCGATCCACCCGCTTCATGGGCAGGAGCTGCGGGCAGCCGCGCGCGTCCAGTGCATCGGCGACGTCGCGCGCGAAGCGGCAGAAATGGGGGAAGCTGCGATCGCCGAAGCCCAGCACCGCCACTGCCGGATGCCCCGGCAGCTTTGCGAGGCGGGACAGGAAGTGTCTGGCCGATTGCGGCGCCGCGCCCTCGCCATAGGTGGCGGCGAGCACCAGCAGGCGCGGGGCGGCCATATGCGCCGCGCTCACGTCATTCATGGCCGCGGTGTGGACCTTGTGGCCGGCGGCGGCGAGGGCCGCGTGCAGGGTGCCCGCGAAACCCCAGGTGGAATTGCCCTCGCTGCCCACCAGGATCACCGTATCCGCCGCCCGCGCCGGGACGTTGGCACCGATGCGCGGCCGTGCCGCCCGCCGCCGCAGCCAGAGGACGAGGCCCGTTCCGCCGAGCACGGGAACCATGGCAGAGGCGAGACCCAGCAAAAGGCCGAGCACCCAGGCGCCACGCCCGGTATGCAGCGTGCGCACGAGGTCGTTCATCCGCTCCAGCGCCGGCGCCGGCGTCATGGCGAGGGTGGCGCCGGTGGCGGCATCCACCAGCCGCTCGCCATCGGCGGTGACGAGGGTGAAGACGTCGGTGGGGTCGGCAGGATCGGGGAAGGTGAGTTCGCGCAGATCCCGGAGCTTCACGCTGTTCAGGCTGCTGAGAGTCCCGACGGGGGCCGGCGCGCCACCGCTGGCGGCGATGGCGGGGGTCATCGCCGCCTTTTCAGGCAGAAGCCCGAAGGTGCCCGCCGACATCCACAGGCCGGTCAGCGACGACAGGATCAGGCCCACGGCCGCGAGCCGGCCGAGTTCGCCATGCCAGCGCTGCGCCGGGGTGCCGCGGATGGGCCGCAGCAGCGCCCCCATGCCGCCGAGCCGGCGGGCCAGCAGCAGGAGGCCGGAGACGGAGAGCCCCAGCATCGCCAGCGCGCCGATGGCCGCCGCCACGCGCCCCGCATCGCCCATCAGGAAGGCGCGGTGCAGGTTGGTGATGAAGCGGGTGGTGTCCGACACCGCGTAAGGCCCGAGCCCCGCGCCGGTGGCGGGATCGATGCGCTCCACGCCACGCGTGCCACCATCGTCGAAGGCCGCCGTGAGGCTGCCGTCCGCCCGCAGCCGGATGGCGCTGACGCCGGGATGGCGCGCGGCGACCGCACCTGCGACGTCCGCGACGCTGGCGGATGCCGGTATGGCCGGGGCGGCAACGTGGTTCAGCGCCGGCTGCACGGAAAGGACCGTGCCGGAGAGGGCGGTGACGGCAAGGGCCAGCGCCAGCGCGATGCCGGGAAGGCCATGGAGGCGGCGAAGCATTTTGGGGGGTGTCCGAAGGGGATCAGAAGGTGACGGTGAAGGACTTCACATAGCCCTTGCCGGCGACGGGCTTGCCGGACGCACTTGCGGCGAGGGGGGCGACCACCTCGGAGGGATTGTCCATCCCGTCCTCCACCGCCGTGTCCACATGGACCTGGTAGCCGGCATCGATCATGGCATCGGCGAGATCGAGGGTGATCTTCAGTGTCTTGCCGGACCCGATGCTGGCGCCGGTGATGCCGTCGATCTCGGTGGGCCGTCCGCCGGAGGCGCGCTGCCAGTCGGAGAGGTGGCGGTAGTATTTCGCCTTGCCTCCGGCCATCCAGAGCGTGCCCTTGTAGGCGCCGGCCGCATCGGTGACGTACAGCACCACATAGGCGCCGTTGCCGCCATAGGGCTTCAGGGTGGTCTCGAAGGTGACCTGCCGCGCCTCGGCCAGCACCGGCGACAGCAGGGTGGCGGTAGCCGCCACGGCGGGGAGAACGAATTTCATCTGATTATTCCTTTGAAGGGGTGCGGGGGCGGCCGAGGGTCACTGCACCTCGACCTTGGGCCGGGCCTTGCCCTGGAACAGGCCGTTGTCCGGCACCGGCGCGGCGGGATCGGCCGGGCCGTTCTGCGGAACGGCACCGGGGCGGGCGCCCGGGCGGCCGTCATCATCGTCGTCGTCATCATCGTCGTGATGGCGGCCGTGATGGCGCTCCTTGCCCTCGCGCCGGTGGTCGTTGTCGGCGAGACGGAGGGGGCGGGCGTCGGCGCGGGTAGCGTCGTCGCGGCTGTGGAAGGGGAGATCGAGATGGTCGATCTGGGTCGCCGCCAGCGCCACGCCGAGGCCGGCGGTGGAGAGGAGGAGGGCGATTCCGATCAGGGTTCGCGTCTTCATGGAGGGGCTCCGGCGTTCGATGACGCTGACACCCTCACGAACCAACCTGACAGCCGCCTGAACCCCCTGCTGAATCGCGTTCAGCTTGCTGTCAGGATCGCGCTTCGGGAAAGCGCACGACGGCGCTGAAGCCCTCCGTCGCCCCCGGGATGGGCGAGGCGATTTCCAGCGCCAGCCCCGCCCCGCGGCAGATGGCGGCGGCAATGGCGAGGCCAAGGCCAGAGCCCTCCGCCCCCGTCGGTCCCCGCTCGAACGGCCGCAGCAACTGGGCCATCCGTTCCGCCGGAACGACGGCGCCATGGTTGGTGATTTCCAGCCGGTCGGCGGTGAGGCGGACCCGGACCGGCGTGTCCGGCGCGCCGTGTTTCAAAGCATTTTCAATGAGATTGCGTGCCAGAACCGCGAAGGCGTCGGGGTCGAGATCGCTGACGGGGCCGCCCTCCGCCGTGATGCTGAGGTCGATGTCTCCCGCTCGGTCGGTCCGGCGGTCGATGTCGGCGATCACATGGCGCAGTACAGGCGCGAGTGGCGCAGGCGCCTCCGCGAGCAGGCCGGCGCCTTCGGCCTTGGCGAGCTGGAGCAACTTCTCCGACAGGCGCGAAAGGCGGCGCAGCGCGCCCGCGATGGTGCGTGCGCGCTCCTGCGCCGGTCCTTCCGGCAGCTCGGCCACGAGCCGCTGGGTCTGCGCCAGGGCGGCGGCGATGGGGGTGCGCAACTCATGGGCGCTGTTGGCGGCAAAGCCCCGCTCCGCCTCCAGCGCCCCGCGCAGGCGCTCCATGAGCGCATTCACAGCACCCGCGACGGGTGCCATCTCCTCCGGCAAACCCTGCTCCGGCACCGGCGCCAGGTTGCCCCGCCCCCGCGCGGCGATGGCATGGCGGAAGGCGAGCACCGGCTTCAAGGTGAGGCGGAGCGTGAGCCAGACACCGGCAAGCGCGATGGGCACGAGGGCGACAAGCGGCCAGATCAGCGCCATGACCGCCCGCCAGACCGCGGCGGCGCGATGGTCCAGCTCCTCCGCCGTGGTGACGATGACGGTGCCACGCACCGCCGCTTCCGTGTAGGTGCGCAGCCGGGGCGTGGTGTGAAAGCCGGGGGCGAGCCCGGCGGGAATCGCCATCTGCTCCGCGTCGCTGGACTGGAGCAGCACACGGCCTTGCGCGTCGCGCACCACATAGGTGATGAATTCGCGATGCGGGCCCACGGGCGGCATGTGGTGCGTGCCGGCCCCATCCTCGCGCGCGAGCAGCTCCGAATAGGCGAGGGGCAGCACCCGCTGGGCCACCTCCTGCAACGCGCTGTCGAAGACCTCGTCGATCTCGTGCCGCAGCACCAGCCCGGCAACCGTCGCTGCCGAGAGCCACAGGGCGGCCACCGACAACGCGAGCCACAGGCCGAGGCGCCGGCGCAGGCTCCAGCGTCCGCTCATGCGCCGCCTCCCGGCGTGCCCAAGCGATAGCCCATGCCGCGCACGGTCTCGATCACGTCGGCACCGAGCTTCTTGCGCAGGCGCGCCACATAGACCTCGATGGTGTTGCTCTCCACCTCCGCATCGAAGGAATAGAGCCGTTCCTCCAGCTGCGGCTTCGACATGAGCTGGTGCGGCCGCTGCACGAAAGCCTCGAACAGCGCCCATTCCCGCGCTGTCAAAGCGATGGTCTGCCCGGCGCGGCGCACCGAGCGGGCGGAAAGGTCCACCTCGATGTCGCCGAGCGCGACCAGCGGGTTGGGATTGCCCGCATAGCGCCGCCCCACGGCGCGGATGCGCGCCGACAGCTCGAACAGGTCGAACGGCTTCACCAGATAGTCGTCGGCGCCGGCGTCGAGGGCGGCGATGCGGTCGGAGATCTGGTCGCGGGCGGTGAGCACCATCACCGGCGTCGCGTCGCCCGTGCTGCGCAGCTTCTTCAGGAAGTCGGAGCCGCGCCCGTCGGGCAGCATGAGGTCGAGAAGGATCAGGTCGAAGGCCGCGGCATGGACGGCGTGCGCGGCATCCGCAAGGCGCGTCACCCAGTCGGCGCCGTGCCCGTCCGCGACGATCTGGTCGCGCACGGCCATGCCCAGGACGGGATCGTCTTCGATGAGGAGGATTCGCATCTGTCACCTCGGAGGGCCGCCTGGCAATCTAGCGCGGCACGAGGTGGAAGGATCGAGAGAATTCCTCCGGCCGTTCAGGTGGGTGTCAGCTTGGCGTGGTGTTGATGGGGCCGGGGCGGAAGGAGGATGTGCGGTGAGACGCCAAGGGTTCGCATTCCGGCTTGTGGCCGCCAGCCTTGTCATCACCAGCCTTGCCGCGACGCCGGCCGCTGCGGATCGCGACTGCAACGTGCCGCTGGCCGACTGGCAGCCGCGCGAGGTGCTGCAGAAGAAGCTGGAGGCCGAGGGCTGGACGGTGCTCTCCATCCGCTCCGATGACGGCTGCTACAAGGTCCGCGCCACCAACGCGCAGGGGATGCGGCTGAAAGCGAAGTTCGATCCCGCGCGCCTTGAGCCGGTTCTTGGACAGCGTGATGATGATTGACCGCAGCTTCCTCAAACCCAAAAAATAGTGGAGCTTAGCTTGGCTCCGCCAGATGGGTCAGATGGGGTTCTCTGGATCCCCCGTCCGAAGCGAGGAGGCAGACGCTGAACAGGTTGCCGTCCATGTCGAGCCTCCTCGCATTCGAGGCGGCGGCACGCCATTCCAGCTTTACCCGCGCCGCGACGGAGCTGAACCTGACCCAGGGCGCGGTGAGCCAGCGCATCAAGGCGCTGGAGGATCTGCTCGGCCACCAGCTGTTCGTGCGCGAGGGCAATGCGGTCCGCATCACGGACGAGGGGCGGCACTATCTGGCGTCGGCGCGCATGGCGCTGGCAGAGGTCCAGTCGGCGACGAGCCGCGCCGTCGAACGGCACCGCGGCGACATCCTCACGATCGCTTGCCTCGGCACGTTCGCGCTCAAGTGCCTGATCCCGAGGCTCAAGGAGTTCCGCCGGCAGCGGCCCAACATCGCCCTGCGCCTGCGGACCCTCCACCCCTTGGAGGAGGCCTCCCGCCAGGACCACGATGTCTCGATCCAGTACGGCGTGCGCAGCCGCTGGCCCGACATGGTGCTGGCGAAGCTCGGCGACGACTTTCTCTTTCCCGTCTGCAGCCCCGACCTGCTGCAGGAGGGCGAGGGCCTGACCAGCCCGCGCGATCTCGTGCGCCACACCATCATCCGCACGCTCTCGCCCATCGACATCCAGGGCGACTGGTCGCTGTGGCTGGACCGGGCTGGACTACCGGGACTGATGTCGGCTTCGGAGTTGCATTGCGATACGCTGTTCTCCTCGTACGAGGCTGCGATCGAGGGCCTGGGCGTGACCATGGGGCGCTGGTCGGTGGCACGCATGGATTTGGCGGCCGGCCGGCTGGTGGAGCCGTTCACCATCCGCCTGCCCTCGCCGCTCGGCTACCACGTCATCGCCACGCCCGAGCGCGCCAAGCTCGCCAAGGTGGCTGCCTTCTTCGAATGGGCGGCAGAGCACCTGCACAACACCGCCCAGCCCCACCCCCACTGAGGCGACACGAGCGATCCATGCCGAGCCGCAGCGCGAATTAGATTTTCTAATGACTGGATTACGCAATTTGGCTTGAGGATTTTGGCCTCTCGACGAAACTCGACCCAACGACATGCGAGCTGAATTCGCCTCTAATGGCGCTGATCTCACTCCTGTCGATAAGAATAAATCTGCGTGATCGTAGATTTTCCGGGAGGGGGTGTCGTCGATGGAGATGATTTCGCGCTATGGCGCGCCGCCCACTCGTCTGATCTCTTTGATGAATTGCCTGAAGTACCCGTTGCGGCACGTGCGGGCAGGCGACAAGTTCGTGATCCTCACCGACGATCAGATGGACCCGCTCATCTGGCAGGCGATGATGGCGGAGCTGCACAGCCGGGGGGCCGAGGCACTGCTATGCCTGTTCCCCAAGCGCGCCTACCACTGTGCCGACCCCTCGCCCATGTCGATCGGCGCCGCCAAGGAGGCGGACGTGGTGATCGCCCTCACCACCACCGCGCTCAACAGCGGCACGCCGGGCCTGCGGCAGATCCGCTCCGAGGGCGGCGGCAAGGGTAAGACCCCGATCTGGCTGTGGGAGGAGGCGAACCAGGAGATCCTCATCGACGGCGGCGGCGCCGCCACCGAGGATGAGATCAAGGAAATGTGCGACGTCCAGCGCCGCATCGGCGCGGTGTTCGACAACGGCAGGGAGGTGCGCGTCACCTCTCGCGCCGGCACCGACCTTACCGCGGACATCTCCGGCTATCCGCCGGGCGCGCTGGCGGACCGCTGGGGCGCGATCCCCTTCGAGCGCGACGAGGCAACCGGCCGCTTCGGCCTCAGCCCCGGCACCTGGCCGTTCGGCGAGTTCCACGTCGAGCCGCTGGCCGGCACCGCCAACGGCGTCGTGGTCTGGGACCAGACCGCCCATTTCCCGCCCGGCCAGTGGAGGGAGCCGGTGGAACTGGTGATCGAGAAGGGCAAGGTGGTCGACATCCGCGGCGGGCACGAGGCGCGTCTCGTCCGGCGCTATCTCAACCTCTATGGCGACGAGAATTCGTGGCTCGTGGGCGGCGAGATCTCGGTCGGCACCAACCGGCGCTGCCTGCCCTATACCGGCAACATGCGCTCCGAGAAGAAGCGCTACGGCGCCATGCACTTCGGCATCGGCCACGGGGCCGACCGCGGGGTGGTGAAGAGCAAGCTCAGGCTGGAAGGCATCACGGACTACGTCACCTGGGTGGTCGACGGCAAGCATACGGTGGTCGAGGATGGCGAGATCCTTGTCTAGCGGGCCGGCGCGTCGGGAGTGGGCGATGGCGGCGAGCGAGGTCGCCGAGCTGCTCCGGGCGTTCGAAAGCTCGGGCTTCGCCCGGCTCGCGATGGCGATCGGCCCTGTCAGGGTCGCTGCGTCCCGCCCGCTGGCGTCGGACACGGCGAAGGAGGCGCATCCGGACGCCGTCGCGGTCAACGCGCCGGTGCTCGGCATGTTCGAGCCGGCGCGTGCATCCGATGGCGCGCCGCTCGCACGCCGGGGCGCGGATGTCCTGACCGGCACCCCCATCGGGGTGATCCGCGTGCTGGATGCCCTCCACTCCGTCACCGCGGGCATTGCCGGGACTGTGGTCGCCGTCCATGCCGGCGACGGTGCATTCGTAGAATTTGGCGCGCCGCTCATCAGCGTCGTACCCGCCGACGCCGGCGTGAGGGGGGCGCCATGAGCGCGACCCGGCCCATCCGTCGCCTGCTGGTCGCCAATCGGGGCGAGATCGCGGCGCGCATCATCCGCACCTGCCGCGGGCTCGGCATCGAGACCGTGGTCACGGTGTCCGAGGCCGATCGCGACAGCCTGCCCGCGCGCCTCGCGGATCGCGCCGTGTGCATCGGGCCGGCGCGCGCAACAGCGAGCTATCTCGACATCGGCGCCGTGGTCATGGCAGCCATTGGCACCGGCTGCGATGCGCTCCATCCCGGCTTCGGCTTCCTCTCCGAGCGCGCGGAACTGGCGGCTGCGTGCGCCAAGGCGGGCATCATTTTCGTGGGCCCGCGCGCCGAGACGATCCGGCAGCTGGGCAACAAGATCGAGGCCCGCGCCCTCGCCGCCGCAGCCGGCGTGCCCATCGTGCCCGGCGACAACAGCGTCGCCGACTTCGCTCGTGCCGAGGCGGTGGCGCGCGAGATCGGCATGCCGTTGCTGTTCAAGGCGGCCGCTGGTGGCGGCGGGCGCGGCATGAAGATCGTGCGCAGCGAGGGTGAGCTGCGCAGCGCGTTCGAGACCGCGCGCGCCGAGGCGCAGGCGGCGTTCGGCGACGGCACGCTCTATATCGAGCGCCTGATCTCCGACGCCCGCCACATCGAGGTGCAGATCCTCGCCGACCGGCACGGCACCGTGCTGCATCTCGGCGAGCGCGACTGCACGCTCCAGCGCCGTCACCAGAAGATCGTCGAGGAGGGCCCGGCGAGCCTTGTGCCGGCGCCGCTGGTGGCGCGCCTGCGCCAGGCGGCGGTCGATCTGGCGCGGAGCGTCGGCTACGAGAATGCCGGGACGGTCGAGTTCATCTACGACCAGCAGCGGCAGGATTTCTTCTTCCTGGAGGTGAACACCCGCATCCAGGTGGAGCACCCGGTGACCGAGGAGCTCACGGGCATCGATATCGTCGCCGAGCAATTGCGCGTCGCCGCCGGCGCGCCGCTCACGCTTGCGCAGGAGGACGTGCGTCTTTGCGGCCACGTCATCGAATGCCGGATCAACGCCGAGGCGGCGGAGGCCGGGTTCCGCCCCGCGCCCGGCCGGATCACCCGCTGGAAGGCACCGCCGCAGGATTTCGTGCGGCTCGATACCCACTGCCACGAGGGCTACGTGGTGCCGCCCTTCTACGATTCCATGCTGGCCAAGCTCATCGTCCATGGAGCGGACCGTACGGAAGCCGTGGCGCGCGCCGGCGCGGCGCTGGAGGCGTTCGAGATCGAGGGCGTGGAGACGACGCTGCCCTTCCTGCGCCGGCTGCTCGCCCGGCCGGAATTCGCCTCCGGCGCGGTGAATACCCGCTGGGTGGAGGCGGTGGTGGCCGAGCCCTCGTTTTTCGCACCCCTGCCACCGGCTCGACACCCGGCCGCGGCCGAGGCGGCATCATGAGGAGACGACAGATGGGGCGCGACGGGAGCGGACCTGGATGCGGAGGGAGAAGGCAATGACGGAGCTGACCTATCAGGACGTCATCGGCATCCTGCGGCTGATCGATTCCGGTCCGTTCTCCGACGTGGAGCTGGAGTTCGAGGGAACGCGGCTCAAGGTCACGCGGTCCCGCGATGATGTTCCAGCGACGGTCCGGCCGGCGTCCTTGCCTCGGCCTGCATCACCATCTCCCGCCCCACCGCCGGCCGCCAACGCGGTGGCCCCAGCCACTGCGCCGGCCACGCCGCGCCGCGCCCCGGCCGACGTGCCCGACGGCGCCAAGGTCGCGAGCCCGATGGCAGGCACCTTCTATGCCGCGCCCGCTCCCGGCGCGCCGCCTTTCGCCGAGGAGGGCCGCGCGGTGCGCAAGGGCGACCAGCTCGGCATCGTCGAGGTGATGAAGCTGTTCACGCCCATCCAGGCGCCCTGCGACGGCGTGGTCGCCGCCATTCTCGTGCGGAACGAAGAGGTGGTGGAGATCGAGCAGACGCTGATGGTGATTGGCCCGGCCTGAGGCCTGCCCCGCAACGGAGACCAGGACGTTGAAGAAACTGCGCATCCTCGACGAGACGCTCCGCAACGCCCAGCAGTCGCTGTGGGCGACGCGCATGCGCACCCGCGACATGCTGCCCATCGCCGCGGTGATGGACGAGGCGCGCTTCGATGCCATCTGCGTCGCCGCCGGTGTCTCGTTCGAGGTCGCCGCCATGTTCCTGCACGAGGACCCGTGGGAGCGGATGCGCCTGCTGCGCCAGCAGGCGCCCAAGACCTCATTCGACGTGCTGGTGCGCGCGCGCAATCTCTGGGGCTGGAAGGCCCAGCCCTACGACGTGCAGACGGTCTATCTCGAAACGCTGATGCGCAACGGCGTCGACAGCTTCAAGGTGTTCGACGGCCTCAACGACCTGCGCAACATGGCGTGGATCATCTCAGAGGGCCGTCGCCTCGGCTTCAAGGTGAAGGGCTTCGTAGGCTTCAACGACAGCCCCGCCCATACCGACGCCTACCTCGCGGGCAAAGCGCGGGAATTCAAGGAGCACGGTGTCCATGAACTGGTGCTGTCCGACTCCCCCGGCGTGATGCTGCCGGAGCGCGCGTTTTCCTCGGTGGCCGCCACGCGCGCCGCCATCGGCGAGGACATGCCGCTGCACTTCCACGCCCACACCACCGGCGGCGTCTCCAAGGAATGCTGCCGCGAGGCGATCCGCGCCGGCGCGGACGTGATCTGGACCGCCGCGCGCCCCCTCGCTTATGGCCATTCGCTGCCCTGGGTATCCGACATCGTCCGCATCGCCCGCGAGGAGGGGCGCGAGGTGGATGTGGACGAGGCCGCGCTCGCCGAGATCGACGACTGGTTCTACTGGGTCGCGCACAAGGAGGGAAAGCCGATCCCCGAGGACGAGCCCTTCGACCCGGTGCACCACCGCGACTATGTGGGCCACCAGATCCCCGGCGGCATGATCTCCAACCTGGTGCGCCAGCTCCAGGACCTGAAGATGGAGCACCTTCTGCCCGCCGTGCTGGAGGAGGCGGGCCGGGTGCGCGGCGAGGTGGGCTATCCCCACATGTCCACGCCCTTCTCGCAGTTCGTGGGCGTGCAGGCGGTGATGAACGTCACCAGCGGCAAGCGCTACGCCACCGTGCCGGAGGCGCTGCGGCTCTACGCGCGCGGCGCGTTCGGCCAGCCGATCCATCCGCTCGACCCGAACGTTGCCGACATCCTCACCGGCGGCAAGGCGCCCATCGATTCCATCGCCGGCCTCGACGAGCCGGCGCTGCCGCGCATCCGCGCCGAGCACGGGCCGTTCGAATCCGACGAGGACCTGCTGCTGTTCCTGTTCCTCAATCCGGCGGCCTATACCGGGTTCAAGGCCAACCGCGCGCGCATCGCCTGGACGCCGCGGCCGAGCCCGGTGGCGGCGCTGATCGGCGAACTCGGCCGGCGCGCGGACATCGCGGCGGTGGAGATCGAGCACGGGTCGCTGAGGCTCAGCCTGTCCGGCCGGATCACGCCGGAAGCGGCGGCGTGAGGAGGCCGCGATGATGGTGCAGCCCCTTCCCCCCTCCGCCTCCGCCTCCGGCAGACCAGCGGCCACGCCCGGCGCCGGAGATGAGGCGTTGCTGCGCATCTCGCATCTCAAGAAGCGCTACGGCGCCTGGTTGGCGGTGGACGATGTCTCCTTCTCCGTCGCGGCGGGGGAGTTCTTCACCATGCTTGGGCCGAGCGGGTGCGGAAAGACCTCCACCCTGCGCTGCATCGCCGGGCTTGAGATGCCGTTCGAGGGTGAGATCGTCATCGACCGCAAGCTTGTCTATTCCGCCGCACAGCGGATCCAGGTTCCGGCCAACCATCGCGACATCGCCATGGTGTTCCAGTCCTACGCCATCTGGCCGCACATGAGCGTGTTCGGCAACGTGGCCTTCCCGCTGGAGGCGCGCGGCGTGCGCGGGGCCGAGCTGAAATCGCGCGTCGGCGCGGCGCTGGAGACGGTGGGGCTCGCGGCCATGGCCGACCGGCCGGCGCCGATGCTGTCGGGCGGCCAGCAGCAGCGCGTGGCGCTCGCGCGCGCCATCGTCGCCAACGCCAAGCTGCTGCTGCTCGACGAGCCGCTCTCCAACCTCGATGCGGCGCTGCGCATTCAGATGCGCGCCGAGCTGCGCAACATCCAGCGCCGCCTCGGCGCCACCATGATCTACGTGACCCACGACCAGGAGGAGGCCATGAGCCTGTCGGACCGCATCGCGGTGATGCGGAACGGCAAGATCGTGGAGATCGGCGCTCCCCAGGACCTCTACCACCGGCCGCGCAGCGTTTTCACCGCCCAGTTCGTGGGCCAGTCGGAGGTGCTCCCCTGCGATCTTCCCGCTGCGCCGGCGGGCGGGCGGGTCGAGGCGCGGGCGCCGTTCGGGGTGGTGATGTGCACCGGCGTTCCGCAAGGGATCGGGCCGGGGCGCCACGGCCTCCTGGTGCGCCCGGAGCACATCCAGATCCTGCCCAGGGGCTCGGTGCCGGAGGGGCTGCCCAACCGCTTCCCGGCGCGCATCGAGAGCCGCAGCTTCTCGGGCCGGCTGATCGACTACCACGCGGCAGTGGGCGCCTCCTCGCTCGCCGTGCAGACGCTCTCCACCTCCGAATGGGAGGTGGGCGCCCCGGTGGTCCTGCACATGCCGCCCGCCCATTGCATCGTCGTCGAGGGATCGCCCGGCTGAGGCCGGACGGCGTTCAGGAGTTCACGCCCATGCTTTTGAAGGACAGGGTCGCGATCGTGGTGGGCGCCGGCCAGAGTCCGGGCGAGGGCACCGGCATCGGCCGGGCGACGACGCTGCGCTTCGCCCGCGAGGGCGCGCTCATCCTCGCCGTGGACCGCGACCTCGCCTCCGCCGAGGAGACCGCCGCCATGGCGGCGCAGGCGGGCGGCACCTGCATCGCCCACCAGGCGGACGTGACCGACGAGGCCGCGCTCGCCGGCGCGGTGGCGGCCGCTTATGGCCGGTGGGGGCGCGTCGACATCCTCAACTACAACGTCGGCGTCAGCATGGCTGCCGGCGACGCGCTGCTGCCCCAGCTGACCGAGGAGGCGTTCGACCGCGTCAACGCCATCAACCTGCGCGGCGCGATCATGATCGCCAAGCACGTTCTGCCGATCATGCGCGCGCAGCGCTCGGGCGTCGTCATCAACGTGTCCTCCATCGCCGCGGTGGAGAACACCTACAACTACGTCGCCTACAAGACCTCGAAGGCAGGCATGGTGGCGTTCACCGCCCAGATCGCGATGCAGAACGCCGAGCACGGCGTGCGCGCCAATTCCATCCTGCCGGGTGTTATGGAGACGCCCATGGCCATGGGGCCGCGCCTCGCCTCGGGCGAGAAGACGCGGGACCAGCTGATCGCCGAGCGCAACGCCAAGGTGCCGCTGCGCCGGCGCATGGGCAGCCCCTGGGACGTGGCGAGCGCCGCGGCGTTCCTGGCCTCCGACGATGCGAGCTTCATCACCGGGGTGGCGCTGCCCGTTGACGGCGGCGCGCTGGCGCGCATCGGCTGAGGCGTGACGAGACGGAAGAACGGCGGGAGGAGAGCAATGGCGGCAGCGGGCGAAGGCGGCACCACCCTCGTCACCGGCGGGGCGACCAGCATCGGCTGGGCGACGGTCGAGCGCGAGCTCGCCGCCGGCCGGCGCGTGGTGGTGTTCGACGTCCAGGACCCGGTGCGGCCGGACGCGGTCGACTTCGTGAAGGTCGACCTCGCCGATCCCGGCGCCACCGCCGCGGCCCTCGACCGGATGCTGGCGCGCGGCCCCGTGACACGCCTCGTCAACAACGTCGCGATCGTCCGGCCGGGGCCGCTGGAGGACATCCGCTTCGAGGACCTCGACGCGGTGATGTCGGTCAACGTGCGCTGCGCCATCCAGTGCGCGCAGGCGCTCGTGCCCGGCATGAAGGCGGCCGGCTTCGGGCGCATCGTCAACATCTCGAGCCGCGTCGCCATCGGCAAGGAGCTGCGCTCGGTCTATTCGGCGTCCAAGGCGGCGCTGGTCGGGCTCACCAAGACCTGGGCGCTGGAACTGGCGGCGCACGGCATCACGGTGAACGCGGTCGCCCCGGGCCCGATCGAGACCCCCGCCTTCGCGGCCGCCAACCGGCCGGAGGACCCGCGCACGAAGGCGATCCTGCGCGCGATCCCGCTCCAGCGCATGGGACAGCCGCGGGACGTGGCCAATGTGGTCGCCTTCTTCCTCGATGACGCCGCCAGCTTCGTCACGGGACAGGTGATCTATGTGTGCGGCGGCATCACGGTGGGCCGCGCGGCGTGAGCGGAAGAGGTGGCATAGGACACGACAAAAAAGAGAGGGAGGAAACCATGACCGAGATCGATCGCAGGACCGTGGTGAAAGGGCTCGCGGCGGGCGCCGCCGGCCTCATGGGCGGCCTTCCCGGCCCGCTCGCCTCCGCCTTCGCGGCGGAGGCCGACGACATGGCGAAGCTCGTGCCGCTGGCCGAGGCGGCGGTGGCGGCCAAGGAGGAGCCGGCGGTGTGGTACGAGACCACGGCCACCGATCTGCTCGCGCCCTGCATCGCCACCTTCAACAAGCGCTTCCCGAAGGTCGCCATCGAGCATGTGCGCGGCATCGGCGTCGGCGACATGGTCGCCAAGGTGATGCAGGAGGCCCGCGCGCCCGGCAAGTCCGCCGATCTCGTCACCACCACCGCCGACCAGACCTGGGGCATCACCTCGCGCGACCTCGCTCTGCCGGTGAAGTGGACGGACTACGGCATGCCGGCGAAGTTCGCGCCAACCCCCTATTCGCTGATCTGCGCGCACAGCCTGTTCTGCATCGTCTACAACACCAGCCAGCTGCCCGAGGCCGAGGCTCCCAAGGGATGGGAGGATCTCCTCAATCCCAAGTGGAAGGGCAAGGTGGGCAGTCCGGCCTTCGCCCAGCCTTATGCCGGCCTCGTGCCGGTGTGGGGCGAACCGCGCACCACGGCATTCGTCGAGAAGTTCGCGGCCAACGGGCCGGTCATCACCGCGAGCACCTACACGCTGGCCCAGCAATGCGCCTCGGGCGAGCTGCTGGCGGCCGTCGGCCTCAACTGGACTGCGCGGCCGACCATCCAGCGCGGCGGGCCGATCAAGATCTTGTTCCCCGATCCCTACCCGCTGAGCACCAACTATTCGACGCTGCCGAAATATGCCCGCAACGTGAACAGCGCCAAGCTCTTCGCGTGCTGGCTCGCCACCAACGAGGGCAACCGCGCCTACGAGGCTGCCACCGGCCGCGGCAGCCTGTTTCTCGACACCGAAACCGCCAAGCTGAAGCTGCCCACCGCCTCCGAGTTCCCGCTCGACGAGGTGCCGCGCATGACCAAGCTGATCGAGCTCTACAACAAGATCCTGCGGGCAGGCGGACCGATCTGATGAGCGACGCGCGGTTCGATGGCAGGCTTGCCGGCGCCCTCCCTTCGCCGACGTCCCTGCGCGAGCGCCTGCCGCGCGGCAAGACGCTGGTGTGGATCGGCCTCAGCATCATCCTCGGCTGGCTGGTGGTGGTGCCGGTGGCGTTGCTGATCCTATCGAGCTTCAAGACCGAGGGTTTCCCCACGGATGCGGGCTTCACCCTGCGCCACTATGTGGAGGCCTACACCGATCCCGAGCTGCGCGTCGTCCTGTTCAACACGCTGGTCTTCACGGTGGCGTCCACCGTATCCGCGGTGGCGCTCGGCACCGCGCTGGCCTGGCTCATCGAGCGCACCGACGTGCCTGGTGCCGGCGTGTTCCGGGTGCTGATCGTGGTGCCCATGGCGACCCCGCCGGTGCTGCTCGCGACAGCCTGGGCAATGCTGCTCAGCCCCCGCGCGGGCTCGCTGAACCTCGGGCTGGTGTCCGCGCTGGGACTCTCCGGGATGCCGTTCAACATATATTCCATGGCCGGCATGGTGTTCGTGGAGACGCTGACCATCATCCCGACCGTGTTCCTGATGCTGGCCCACGCCTTCCGCAATGCCGACCCGGCCCACGAGGAGGCGGCGCAGACCTCCGGCGCCTCGCCCTGGCGCGTATTCTGGCGCGTGACACTGCCCATGATGGCGCCGGCAATCCTCGGGGCGGCGGCGTTCGTCGCCATCGTTTGTCTGGTGGTGTTCGACGTGCCCGGCACGCTCGGCATGCCGGCGCGCATCTTCGTGCTGTCCTCGCAGGTCTACTATCTCTTCGGCGCGAGCCCGTCGGGCGTTCCCGCCTTCGGGCAGATCAGCGCGCTCGCGGTGCTGATCCTCGCCTGCCTGATCCTGCTGGCGGTGGTCTACCAATCCTTCACGCGGGTCTCTTCGCGCTTCGTGACCATCTCCGGCAAGGGCTTCCGCCCGCGGGTGAAGGAGCTCGGTCCATGGCGCTGGGTGGGCGCGGGCCTCGTCAGCGCCTATCTGGCGCTCGCGGTCGTCCTGCCGCTGGGCATGCTGGTCTGGGCCAGCCTGATGCCCTATCTCACCCCGGTGACTTGGCAGAATCTCGGCCTCATGACGATCTCCAACCACCTCGCCATCCTCAAGAATCCAATGATCGTGACGGCGGTGGTGAACTCGCTCCTGGTCGCCACCATCGCTTCCACTGCGGTCATGGCACTCGCCGGGACATCGGGCTGGATCATCGTGCGCGAGCGCGGGCTGGCGGGACGGGTGCTGGACATCCTGACCTTCGTGCCGCTGGCGATTCCGGGCGTGATCATGGGCATCGCCCTGACCTACGTCTATCTCTCGATCCCGGTGATTCCGATCTATGGCACCATCTGGATCCTGGTGATCGCGTACACCACCTTCTATCTCGCCTATGGCAGCCGGACCTCCCAGAGCGCCTTCTTCCAGCTGCACCGGGATCTCGAGGAGGCTGGCCTCGCCAGCGGCGCCTCGGCGGCGCGCACGCACCTGCGCATCACCTTCCCGCTGGTGTTCCCGGCCATGCTGGGCATCTGGGTCTGGGTGTTCGCCCATGTGATGCGCGAACTGTCGATCGCCCTGATGCTGCACGGGCGGCAGAACGTGGTGATCTCGACGCTGATCTGGAACTACTGGTCGGGCGGCGATCCGGTGACCGCATCGGCTATCGGCGTCTGGCTGATCGTGGCGCTGACGCTGCTGGTGGGCGCCACATTCGCGCTGACCCGAAACCGGTAGCGTTCGACGCCACCGTGCTGGTTCCGCTCAATGCGGCTTGCTCGCTCGATATTCCGGCTATCGGTGGGCAGGAAAGTTTGTTGCCCGCGATGACCCGGTGGAGACCCGAGGGGAGGGTGTCTCCGCAGCAATACTCAAGGCCCAGAAGCCTCGATTTTTCTTGGGCTTAAATGGCGCGCCGGGGAAGATTCGAACTCCCGACCCCCAGATTCGTAGTCTGGTGCTCTATCCAGCTGAGCTACCGGCGCATTGTCCCGCGGCGTTGGCTGAGGAGCCGAACGGGGGAAGTGGCCTTCCCCGGGGATCGCAGCGTGGTGCGCTGCGAGGACCCGTCTGCTACCCCTTTTTAGGAGGGCTGGCAAGGCAAAAGACATCGACGCGCGGCGCGCCGGGCGAGGGGGCGGCGGGCTGTGGAAAACCTGGGGGCGGGCGACGGCCGGCACAGGGGGCACGGCGCGCACGGGCGGCGCCGCGCGGATGTCCGCTCTGCCCCGGGCTCCGCCGCGCGCAGGCCCGCCCGGGCGGTGTCTCAGGCCCGCAGGCGTTCGCTGCGGTGCCTGTGCGTGCCGGGCTGGTCCGGAATGACGATCCGAAACGCGGTTCCCGTCTCGCGCTCGACAAGGCGGATCTCACCGCCATGCGCGCGCACCAGTTCGTCGGCGATGGGCAGGCCGAGGCCCGTTCCGCCGCGGCGCGCGGATGAGACGAAGGCCTCGAACAGGTGCGCGCGCCGCGCGGGCGGAATGCCTGGCCCGGTGTCGGCGATCTCGATCTCGGTGCCCGAAGGCGTGCGCCGCGCCGTGAGGATCAGCTGGTCGCGGGCCGGATCGTTCGGCGCGCGCGATTCTAGCGCCTGAACGGAATTTCGGGTGATGTTCAAGATCACGCGGAACAGCTGGTCCGGGTCCGCGTCCACCACCAGGTCGTCCTGAATGCCGGTCTTCCAGGCGATGGCCGCGCCCGGCCCGAGGCCCAGCGTGTCCCGCACTTCATCGAACAGGTGGGCGAGCGGCACCACGCGCCGGTCCGGCAGCTTCTCCTGCGCCCGTCCGTAGGACAGCGTCTGCTCGCAATAGGCGACGGCACGGTCGAGGGCGGCGATCAGCTTGGGTGCGAACCGCTGCACGGTCGGGTCCGGCAGACCGGCCAGCCGGTCCGAGAGCAACTGGGCCGAGGCCAGAAGATTACGCAGATCGTGGTTGATCTTGGAGACCGCGAGGCCGAGGGCGGCCAGGTGGCTCTTCTGGTGAAGGGTCTGGGACAGGCCGCGCTGGAGCTCCTCCAGCGCCTCCTCGGCCGTGCCGATTTCGTCCGAGCGGCCGCTGGGGACGATGATCCGCGTGGCATCCTCGGGGTTCTCCCGGAACGCCGACATGCGTTCGGTGAGGCGCCGCATCGGCCGCACGAATAGCCAGTTGAGGGACAGATAGACGAGAACGCCTGCCGCCACCGCCACGAGCAGCGACGTGAACAGGACGGTGGCTGCGAAGCCGAGCATGGCGCGGCGCAGCGGCGTCTCGGAGAGCACGATCTCGATGAAGTCCCCGCCCGGCGGCGGATCGCCGACGAGCCGCAGGTAGCGTCCATTGGGCGCCAGCAGCGTGTCTGCGGCGCCGCGCACCATGCTCCAGAGGCTTCCGGTGCGCATGTCGATATGGACGTCGGCCTCGGGCGGCATGTCGGACATGGCGAGCAGGCGCCGCGTGTCGTCCTTCTTCACCACGATCACCTTGGCGCCGACGCTCTCCAGAAGATCGTGGGTGAGGTCGGCGGGAATGCGGTCCTGCGGCGCGGCGTCCAGCACCAAGGCGGCGGTGCGCGCGGCGGCGAGGCGATCGGACAGCCAGGCGGTGCGGTAATTGGCGATGGTGGGCACCAGCACCGAGACTTCGGCCACCGCCACCACGCCCACGGTGAGGGCAAGCAGCTTGGCCGACAAGCCGAAGCGGCGCCGCTTTGGCGGCGCGCTGACGGCCTCGGCGCTCTGGCTTGCTAGTCTGAACATGCCTTCTCTACGGCGGACCAAACCCCTGCGGATCTCCGGGCCGACGCCCTGATAACGATTTAGCGAGAATAAGTATCATCGGCGTCCGCCGCCAGAGCGGCCTGCCCACAGGGTAAATTCGCCGCGAGAAGGGGAAAGACGCCGGGCCGGCATAGACGTTCAGGCGGCGAAAGTCTTGGGCGGTGCCGATGCGCGCGGACCTATTCTTCCTCGCCGAACCGCTCCGCGACCAGGGCTTCGAGCGCGTCCAGAACGGTTTCGGCATCGCGTCCGCGGGCGGTGACGGTGATCGACGTTCCCGGGCCCGCCGCCAGCATCATCAGACCCATGATGGAGGTGCCGCCCACCACCTCGCCGTTCCGGCAGACGCTGACCGAGGCGTCGAAGCGTTCCACGAGCTGGACGAACTTGGCGGAGGCGCGGGCATGCAGGCCGCGCTTGTTCACGATCGGCAGGCAGCGCGACTGCGTGCCCGGCGCGAGCGGTCGACCGCAGGCGGCGGCAGGGTCTTCGCATTCCGCCGAGGGGCTGCCGCCGGGCTCATTTGCCGGCAAGGACACGGCTCGCGACATTGATGTATTTCCTGCCCGCTTCCTGGGCGCAGTTCACGGCCTCGGCGAGCGGCAGTTCGCCCCGCACCTTGGCGAGCTTCACCAGCATCGGCAGGTTGATGCCCGCCACAACCTCCACTTCCGGCGAATTCATCACCGAAATCGCGAGGTTGGAGGGCGTGCCGCCGAACATGTCGGTGAGGATCACCACGCCGTCGCCGCTCTGGGCCTTGGCCACCGCGTCGATGATGTCGTGGCGACGCCGCTCCATGTCGTCGTCCGGACCGATGGTCACGGTTTCGATCTGAGTCTGCGGCCCCATCACATGCTCCAGCGCGGAGCAGAATTCGACGGCGAGGCGGCCATGGGTGACGAGGACGAGACCGATCATGATTCCTCCGCCTTCACCCCCATGAAGGCCTCCCGCAGCGCGGGAGCGACATATTCAGAGCGGCTCAAAAAATACGCAAGGGGTGCAGCGCACAAAAGCACATTTAGTTTTGGTAATCCGCGGTCAAAATCGCGGCAGCCAAAAGAAGCGCGGCCTGTTCCGGTGTTGTGCTGGCGATGCGATGCAGCGCGCATCCGCGGATAAGCGCCAAACATGCATCTTCATTAGGCATGCGCATTAATTGGGCCAACGGGTCGAGCTGCACCACATGAGAGAGCTTGACCTGCGGGCGATGGGAAAGCCGCCGGATGCCGAGCCCCCGCACCTCGATCAGGCCGGCGAGCAGCGGCGGGGGGCGTGCGGTGAGGCTACCGTCTGCCGCTTCCAGGATCACGCGGTCGTCCGCCACCAGCTCGGCCGGCGGCAGAGCGCGCGGGGCGTCGAGGATCAGCTTCAGCGCCAGCGTGGACTTGCCGGCGCCGGACGCGCCGATGATCAGGATGCCGTGCCCGCCTATGGCGACGCAGGTGCCGTGTTCCGTGGCCGCCTGCGTGTCACCGTCTGCACCGTCCGCCGACACGGCCTCAGACCTTGGGCAGGCGCACGACGAAGCGCGCCCCCTCGACCTTCGGCGCGCCGGCCTCGTCCGTGCCCATGCGGTTCTCGGCCCAGATCTTGCCGCCGTGCGCCTCGACGATCTGCCGGGAGATGGACAGGCCGAGCCCGGAATTCTGGCCGAAGCCCTGGTGCGGCCGGTCGGTGTAGAAGCGCTCGAAGATGCGGGCGAGGGCGTCGGGGCGGATGCCCGGCCCGTCGTCGTCGACCACGATCTGCGCGCCGTCCTTGAGGCGTCGGCAGGTGACGCGCACGGTGGCCCCGCGCGGCGAGAAGGAACGGGCGTTGGACACGAGGTTGTCCACCACCTGGCCGAGGCGCGAGGCGTGGCCCGCCACCTCGAAGTCCGCCGGTGCGCCGGGGCCGCGCTCGAAGGCGAGGGTGACGCCGACGCCGTCGTCGCCGCGCACGTCCTGCGCCATGCCCACCACCATTTCCAGCAGCTGCTTGAGGTCCACCGCCACCGCCTCCTGGCGCTGGAGTTCGGCGTCGAGCCGGCTGGCGTCGGAGATGTCGGAGATCAGCCGGTCGAGGCGCTTCACGTCGTGCTGGATCACCTCCAGCAGCCGGCCGCGCGAGGTGTCGGACTTCGCCAGAGGCAAGGTCTCGACGGCGCTGCGGAGCGAGGTGAGGGGGTTCTTCAATTCATGCGCCACGTCGGCGGCGAAGCTCTCGATCGCCTCGATGCGGTTGTAGAGCGCCCCCGTCATGTCGCGCAGGGCGCGGGAGAGATGGCCGATTTCGTCCGAGCGGGCGGAGAAGTCCGGAATTTCCACCCGGGTCTTGATGCGCCGCCGCACCCGCTCGGCCGCGGAGGCGAGCTTGCGCACCGGATCGGCGATGGTGCCCGCGAGCAGCACGGAGAGCAGCACCATGACCGCCGCGGCCACCAGGAACACGCGCACGATCACGAGGCGCTCCGCGCGCACCGCCTCGTCGATCTCGCCGCCCTGGGTGGACAGCATCAGCACGCCGAGGATGGCGCGGAAGCGCTGGATCGGCACCGCCACCGAGATGACCACCCGGCCCCGGTCGTCGACGCGCACCTCGGCGTCGTTGACGCCCACGGCGGCGGCGGCGACCTCGGGATAGTTCTTGCCGGCCTGCGGCCCGAGTTCCTTGTAGAGCGGAAGGTCGCCGCGCCCGAACCAGAGCTGGAGCACGCGCCAGGCACGCTCGAAGACCGTGGGCGCCGGTTCCGCCGGATCGGGCAGGTCGAAGCGCAGGATCTCTCCGCGCGAATAGAGCGAGCGGGAATCGAGCAGCAGCTGGCCGTCGCGGTCGTAGATGCGCGCGCGGGTTCCGGTCGGCCCGACCAGACGGCGCAGCACCGGGGCGACGCGCTCGGGATTGATGGGGAACTCGAAGCTGGAGAAGCCTTCCTCGGACGGCCCGTAGCTTTCGCCGGCCTGAAGCTCCAGGAGCCGCTCGGGGTCGAGGGTGATGGCATTGGTCTCCACCTGCGCGGATGAGGCGATGGCGGCGGCGATGATCTCGCCCTGCACCATCAGGCTCTGCACGCGGGCATCGATGAGCCCGGCGCGGAACTCGGACAGATAGAGGATGCCCGACACCAGCGCGCACAGCCCCGCGAGGTTGAGCAGCACGATGCGGCGGGTGAGCGAGGAGAAGCTCTTGAAGGCGACGAAGCGCCGCGCGCGCCCGATCGCGCCCATGAGGCCGCCGCGGGGCGGCTTGCCTTCCGGTAGGGCAGCGGCATCCGGCGGTTCGCCATCACGCGGCGCAGCCGGGGGATCGCCCGCGGCGCGGGCCGCAGGCGAGAGTTCGGGCTCGTCATCGTCCGCGCCGGAGCGCGGCGCGATGCGCTGGGGGGCGCTCATTCCTTGAAGCGGTAGCCCACGCCGTAGAGGGTCTCGATCATCTCGAAGCTGTCGTCCACGGACTTGAACTTCTTGCGCAGGCGCTTGATGTGGCTGTCGATGGTGCGGTCGTCCACATAGACCTGGTCGTCATAGGCCGCGTCCATCAGGGCGTTGCGGCTCTTCACGACGCCGGGGCGCTGGGCGAGGGCCTGGAGGATCAGGAACTCGGTGACGGTGAGCGTCACCGGCTCGTTCTTCCAGGTGCAGGTGTGGCGCTCGGGGTCCATGCGCAGGTTGCCGCGCTCCAGAACCTTGGCGCTGTCGACCTCGCGCGGGACCGAGCCGTCCTTGGCGCCGACCCGGCGCAGCACGGCCTTCACGCGCTCCACCAGAAGGCGCTGGGAGAACGGCTTCTTGATGAAGTCGTCGGCCCCCATCTTGAGCCCGAACAGTTCGTCGATCTCCTCGTCCTTGGAGGTGAGGAAGATCACCGGCATGTCGGTCTTCTGGCGCAGGCGGCGCAGCAGCTCCATGCCGTCCATGCGCGGCATCTTGATGTCCAGGATCGCGAGGTCCGGCGGGTTGGTCTTGAAGCCGTCGAGCGCCGAGGCGCCGTCCGTGTAGGTGTCGATGCGATAACCCTCCGCCTCCAGTGCGATGGACACCGAGGTGAGGATGTTGCGGTCGTCGTCGACGAGGGCGATGGTGGGCATGACACCTCTTTTATCAACCGTCCGGAGCTTCAGCCGCCCGAACCGGCCGCCATACTGCGCGGCCTCGTGCGGTGAACCCGGTTCGCGTGGCCGAAATGTGACACGCAAGCGGAGAGGCCGATAAATAGCGGGATTCTCGGTGAACGCCAAATTGTGGCAGGGGTCCGGGCCCGTTCCGCCGCATCCTGGAAGTTGAGCAACTCCAATGAAGCGCCGCCCGCGCCGATGCTTGCTCGCGGGCAAAGCCTTGCGGCGGAAGCGATTGCGCCGGGCGGTGGGCGTCCGGGGCGGGGCCTGCGCCATTGGCCGCAGGGTTGGCGCGCTTGCCTCGCCGGCTGGCGCAAGGCCATGGTCCGCCGACCGAAATTGGGAGGCCCACCATGAGCGATACCGCCGCCACCGCCGTCCGCCGGCTGATCCGGGAGGCCCGCTTCGGCGCGCTCGGCACGCTGGAAGACGGCGGCGCGCCCTATGCCTCGCTGGTGGCGGTGGCGACCGACGATGCCGGCCGGCCGACCTTTCTCATCTCGCGGCTTGCCCGGCACACCCGGAACATCGCCCGCGATCCGCGGATTTCGCTGCTCGTCTCGGCGGCGGGTGTGGCCGATCCCATGAATTCGCCGCGCGCGAGCCTGCTCGGGCGCATCGCGCCCGCCGGCGACGACGCCCGGCCGCGTTTCCTCGCCCGCCATCCGGATGCCTCAGGCTATGCCGACTTCGCCGATTTCGCCTTCTACCGGATGGAGGTGGAGGAGGCGCACCTGGTGGAGGGCTTCGGGCGCATCGTCGACGTCGCCGGGACAAAGCTCCTGACCGACTGGAGCGCGGCGGCGGACCTCAAGGCGGCGGCCGAGGGGGTCATCGCGCATATGAATTCCGACCATGCGGACGCCGTGGCGCTCTATGCCACGCGGCTGCTCGGCGCGCCGGACGGCGACTGGCGGATGCTGGCGATCGACCCGGAGGGCTGCGAACTCGCCCTGGGCGACCGCGTGCGCCGGCTCGATTTCGCCGAGACCTGCACCAATTCTGCTGCGGTGCGAAAGGAGTTGGTGCGCCTGGTGGGCGAGGCGCGCCGCGACAATCCGGCGTCGATCTAAACGTTTGAACGACATTTTCTTGGCCGCGGGAACGCTCTAGTCTTGAGTGCGCTTCATACTGGATGCAGAAGACATCCAGGCGGAGCTATGCCGGCATAATGCCGCTGGGAAACGTGAGGAGGGCCGTTCGTGCTCGAAACTGGACATCGCAACAGTGCCTGCGGCGCGGAGGCCTTCGGTCTGCGCAATCTCGCCGGGGTTCACTGGAACCTGCAGGCCCCCGCGCTCTACGAGCATGCGCTTGCGAAGAATGAGGGCAAGCTCTCCTCCGGCGGGGCGCTGATGGCGGAGACCGGCGTCCATACCGGCCGCAGCCCCAAGGACAAGTTCGTGGTGCGCGACGCCTCCACGGAAGGCGAGGTCTGGTGGGACAATAACGGCGCCATCACCCCCGCCCAGTTCGAGACCCTCTACCAGGACTTCCTGAAGGCCGCCGCGGGCAAGGAGCTGTTCGCGCAGGACCTCTATGGCGGCGCCGATCCGTCCTGCCGCATCAAGGCGCGCGTCTACACCGAATACGCCTGGCACTCTCTGTTCATCCGCACCATGCTGCGCCGGCCCGAGCGGTCCGAACTCGACAGCTACGTGCCGGACATGACCATCATCGACCTGCCGAGCTTCAAGGCCGATCCGGCCCGCCACGGCGTGCGCTCCGAGACCATCATCGCCGTCGACTTCACCCGCGGCATCGTGCTGATCGGCTCCTCGTCCTATGCCGGCGAGATGAAGAAATCGGTCTTCACCTTCCTCAACTACCTGCTGCCCAAGAAGGGCGTCATGCCGATGCACTGCTCGGCGAATGTCGGCGGGGCGGGCGACGTCTGCCTGTTCTTCGGCCTCTCCGGCACCGGCAAGACGACGCTGTCAGCCGATCCCAAACGCACGCTGCTCGGCGACGACGAGCATGGCTGGAGCCCGGACGGCGTCTTCAATTTCGAGGGCGGCTGCTACGCCAAGACGATCCGCCTTTCCAAGGAGGCGGAGCCCGAGATTTTCGCCGCCTCCAACCGCTTCGGGACGGTGCTGGAGAACGTGATCCTCGATCCCGACACCGGCGTTCCGGACTTCGACGACGGGCGGCTCACCGAGAACACCCGCTCCTGCTATCCGCTGGACTTCATCCCCAACGCCAGCCCGACCGGCCGGGCGGGCATGCCGAAGAACCTCGTCATGCTCACCTGCGATGCGTTCGGCGTGCTGCCGCCCATCGCCAAGCTCACGCCGGCGCAGGCCATGTACCACTTCCTGTCCGGCTACACCGCGAAGGTGGCCGGCACGGAGAAGGGCGTGAAGGACCCGGAAGCCACCTTCTCCACCTGCTTCGGCGCCCCCTTCATGCCGCGCCATCCCTCGGTCTACGGCAACATGCTGCGCGACCTTATCGCCAAGCATGGCGTCGACTGCTGGCTGGTGAATACCGGCTGGACCGGCGGCAAGTTCGGCGTCGGCCGGCGCATGCCCATCAAGGTCACGCGCACGCTCCTCACCGGCGCCCTCGACGGCTCGCTGAAGAACGTGTCCTTCCGCACCGATCCCTATTTCGGCTTCGCGGTTCCGACCTCGGTGCCGGGCATCGAGCCGCACATCCTCTATCCGTCCAAGACCTGGGCGGACAAGGCGGACTTCGACGCCACCGCGCGCAGGCTCGTCGCCATGTTCCAGGAGAATTTCGGCAAGTTCGAGAAGCACGTGGACGCGGCGGTGCTGGAAGCCCAGCCGCAGGTGCGCCTCGCCGCCGAGTGAGCGCGGCGAGCGAGCGCGGCCCATCGTGATCGGCAGCGGGGCGACTTCGGCCGCCCCGCTTGCGTTCCGGCGACCGTTACGCCCGCGGACCGAAGATGATGACCGCGGCGCCCGCGAGGCAGAGCGCCGCGCCGATGGTGTCGAACCGGTCCGGCCGCACGCCCTCCACGCTCCACATCCAGGCGAGCGAGGCGAGGATATAGACGCCGCCATAGGCCGCGAAGGCGCGGCCGGCGGCTTCCGCCTCCACCTGGGTCAAGGCCAGGGCGAACACCGCGAGGCTCGCCATGCCCGGCAGCAGCCACCAGGGCGAGCCGCCGGTCCGCACCACGTGCCAGAAGGCGAAGCAGCCGGCGATCTCGGTCAAGGCGGCCAGGAGGAAGGCGGGGAGCGTCACGGCATCACCTCAGCATGGTGGGCTTGACCCACCAGGACGGCTCCGCCGCCTTGACGCGGCGCGCCAGCGCGGCGGCGGCGCGGCAGTCGGCGGTGAGGGCGAAGACGGTGGCGCCCGAGCCCGACATGCGCACCAACTGCGCTTCCGGGCCCCCGGCAAGCAGGGCCTTCGCCGTGCCGATGGCGGGCGCGATCGTGAGCGCCGGCGGCTCCAGATCGTTCGGCACCGCCCGGATGGCCGCGAGCACGCCGTCCGCATCCGGCGGCAGCCCATCGGGATGGTCCGGGCCGGCGAGACGCGCGCCCGGCGGAAGGCCGAGCCCCCTGAACACCGGGGCGGTCGGCACCGCCGCGCCGCAATTGACGAGGACGCAGGCGAGCGGCGCAATGCGCAGCGGCGCGGAGAGCACTTCGCCGCGCCCGCGCATGATGCGGGCGCGCGGATCGAGGCAGGCCGGCACGTCCGACCCCACGTCCTGCGCCACCGCGAAGAGGCGGGGATCGTCGGCGGGCAGATCGTTGAGCCGCGCCAGCAGCCGCAGGGCCGCGGCAGCATCGGCCGAGCCGCCGCCGAGCCCGGCCGCCACCGGCAGGCGCTTCTCCAGCACGAAGGCGCCGAGCCGCGCCTGGGGGACCAGGGCGGCAAATCCCGCCGCCGCGCGCAAAACCAGATTGTCGCCGGCCGGGCCGGCCGCCAGCGCCGTGGGTCCGGTGAGGTCGAGGCCGAGCGGGGCCCCGGGAACCAGGTGCAGCAGGTCGCCGGCCCCCGCGAACGCCACCAGGCTGACGAGATCGTGAAACCCGTCCGCGCGGCGGCCAAGCACGCGCAATGTCAGGTTGATCTTCGCCGGGGCGCGCTCGGTCAGTCGGTGCATGAAGGGCTTATGCCGCGCCGCCGCAACCGCGGCAAGGCGCCGGCGCCCGAAGCGGGCGGACGGCGGGGCCCCGCATGGCCGCGGGCGGGGCGTCTGCGGGGTTGCCCGCGCTTGCGGCGCAACAGGAAAGCGGCCATCCTCCCGCCATCTGGCGCGGCTAACGGTTCGCAGCGCACGCCGCGCGTCGACATTCGGGATATTGCTGGTGAAGCTTTTCCGCGCCCTTTCTTCCGCTCTTCTTCTGGCCGGATGCGCCACCCTGTTCGGCGCGCTCCGGCCGACGCCCGGACTGGCCCAGCCCTCGGACAGCGAGATCACCCTTCCCGGCAGCTACCTGGCCGCCCGCTTCGCGACCGTGCAGCGGGAATCGGAGATCGCCGCCTTCTATCTGCGCAACCTGCTCAAGCTCGATCGCGGCAATGAGGAGATCATCGAGCGCACCATGCTCGCCTCGCTGCTGGGCGGGCAGGTGGACGACGCGATGAAGTATGCCGACAAGATCGTGAAGGTGGACCGCACCCACCGCTTCGCGCGCTTCCTGCTCTCGGTGCGCGCCATCAAGCGCGGCCAGTATCAGACGGCGCGCACCAACCTCTCTCTGGCGGTGAGCGGCCCGATCGACGACGTGACCGCCATGCTGCTTGCGCCATGGCTCGCCTCGGCGACGCAGCGCACCGGCGTCGATCTGGTGGACCGCCTCAGCACCACGCTGCTGGCCGCCTGGGCGACCTACGGGTCCGGCAACCCCAAGACCGGCGTCGAGCTGATCGACCGGCTCCAGGGTCCGGTGTGGTATGGCCAGTTCAAGGACCTGCACGCCGGCCTCATCCTCGACGCCGCGGGCCTCAAGAAGGAGGCCGGCGTCCGGCTCGAATCCGCGGTGAAGAGCGAGCCGCTGACGGTGCGCGCCGTGGATGCGCACGTGCGCTGGTCCTCGCGCAATGTCGGCACGGCCGCCACGCTGGAGAGCTACCAGGAGTTCGACCGGCGCTATTCGGGCGATCCGCTGGTCAAGTACATGATGGGCGAGCTCAAGAGCGGAAAGGCCATGCCGCCGCTGGTGCGCACGCCTCAGGAGGGCGCCGCCGAGGTGCTGTTCGGGCTCGCCGGCGTGCTGAGCCGGCAGGGGCTGGAGGATTACGCGCTCGCCTATCTCCAGCTCGCCATCTGGCTCAACCCCGACCATCCCATGGCCAGCATGTCGCTGGCCGGACTCTACGAACTGATGCAGCAGCCGGCCAAGGCCATCGAGCTGTTCGCGTCCGTGCCGGCCAGCTCGCCCCTGAAGGGGGATGCCGAGGTGCGCCTCGCGGTCAATCTGGACGCCGCCGACAACGCCACCGAGGCGCTGCGCCACCTGAACAAGTTCATCGCCAGCCACCCCCAGGACCTCGACGCCATCGTCGCCATGGGCCGGATCCAGAACAATCGCAAGATGTTCGCCGAGTGCGCGGTGACCTACAGCAAGGCCATCGCGCTCTTGCCCTCGCCCGGCGCCGGAAGCTGGCCGCTGTTCTATTCGCGCGGCATCTGCAACGAGCGCTCGAAGAACTGGCCGCAGGCGGAAGCGGATTTCAAGAAGGCGCTGGAGCTCAATCCCGAGCAGCCCCATGTGCTGAACTATCTCGGCTATTCCTGGGTCGACCAGGGCATCAATCTCGACAAGGGCCTCGACATGATCCGCCGCGCGGTCAATCTGCGGCCGGACGACGGCGCCATCATCGACAGCCTGGGCTGGGCCTATTACCGCATGGGCCGCTATGACGAGGCGGTGGCGGAGCTGGAGCGCGCCGTGATGCGCATGCCGACGGACCCGGTGGTCAACGACCATCTGGGCGATGCCTACTGGAAGGTGGGCCGGCGCCTGGAGGCGGGCTTCCAGTGGAACCACGCGCGGGATCTGAAGCCGGAGCCGGACCAGTTGGAAAAGATCGTCCGGAAGATCGACAAGGGCCTCGACGCGGTGGAGCCGGCCGCGCCGCCGGTGCGCAAGGCCGAGGATCAGAAGGGCGGCTGACGGACGCCCCGCTCCCGTTCGGGAGCGCCGGCGCCTTCGCGCCCGGCCTCCGCGACCTGCCTATTGCGACCTGCCTTGCGGCCTACCTCTCGCGCCTGTCCGGAGCGCCGAGCCCGGACCCGGCTTCAGCGCGGCAGGGTGGTGGCGCCCATCAGCGCGAGGTCGATGGCGTGGGCGGCCTGGCGGCCCTCGCGGATGGCCCACACGACCAAAGACTGGCCGCGCCGCATGTCGCCCGCCGCATAGAGCTTCGGCACCGAGGTGAGGTAGCTCTCGTCGTCCGCCTCTAGGTTGCCGCGCCGGTCGAGCGCCGCGCCGGACTGGTCCAGCAGGCCCGCCTTCAGCGGCCCGGCAAAGCCGATGGCGAGGAAGACGAGATCGGCGCGCAGCACGAACTCGGTGCCGGAGATGGGCTGGCGCTTGGCGTCCACCCGCGCGCACTTCACGCCCGTCACCCGGCCGTTGCGGCCCTCGATGCCCAGCGTGGCGCAGGCGAACTCGCGCTCGGCGCCCTCCGCCTGAGACGAGGAGGTGCGGAACTTGGTCGGCCAATAGGGCCACACCGCCAGCTTGTCCTCCTTCGCCGGCGGAACCGGGCGGATGTCGAGCTGCGTCACCGACAGCGCGCCCTGGCGGAACGCGGTGCCGACGCAGTCCGAGGCGGTGTCGCCGCCGCCCACCACCACCACGTGCCTGCCGGAGGCGAGGATCGGCACCTCGTCGATCCGCTCGCCGCCCTCGCGGCGGTTGGACTGCACCAGATAGGGCATGGCGAAGTGCACGCCTTCCAGCTCCTGGCCGGGCAGGCCGGGATCGCGCGGCGCCTCGGCGCCGCCGGCGAGCAGCACGGCGTCGTGCTTGTCGAGAAGCTCCTGGGTCGAGGTGGTGACGCCCACGTTCACCCCGTAATGGAAGGTGACGCCCTCGGCCTCCATCTGCTTCACGCGGCGGTCGATGTGGTGCTTTTCCATCTTGAAGTCGGGGATGCCGTAGCGCAGCAGGCCGCCGGCCTTGGGCTCGCGCTCATAGACGTGCACCTCGTGGCCGGCGCGGGCGAGCTGCTGGGCCGCCGCCATGCCGGCCGGGCCGGAGCCGACCACGCCGACGCTCTTGCCGGTCTTCGCCGCGGCCAGCTCGGGCTTGATCCAGCCCATCTTCCACGCCTTGTCGGCGAGCGCCTGCTCGACGGTCTTGATGGTGACCGGCATGTCCTCGAGGTTCAGCGTGCACGCCTCCTCGCACGGGGCGGGGCAGACGCGGCCGGTGAACTCCGGGAAGTTGTTGGTGGAATGGAGGTTGGCGACCGCCGCCTCCCAGTCCTCGTTGTAGACGAGGTCGTTCCAGTCCGGGATCTGGTTGTGGATCGGGCAGCCGTTCGGCCCGTGGCAGAACGGGATGCCGCAATCCATGCAGCGCGCCGCCTGGTTCTGCACCTCGGCGTCGGGCAGCGGCAGCGTGAACTCGCGGAAATGGCGGATGCGGTCGGAGGCGGGCTGATACTTCTGCTCGCGCCGATCGATCTCCAGAAAACCCGTGACCTTACCCATGCGAACCTCGTCGAAGGAGCCGATCCGCGCCGCGCGCCTGATGCTCCATTACAAGAATTGTTCCAGCTTGAGGACTCGGAATTCGTGCGCCTTCCGGCAGACAAGACCGAGGCCCGGGGAGATCGCGCCCCATGGGGAGCCGGGCGTGTCGCGAACCCTCTCCCCGCCGGCGAGAGGGAGCGCGCTGGCCCCGCGTGGCGCGGGGACAGGCCGCCTTTCAGCTCATTCCGCCGCCGCGAGGCCGCGCAGTTTCTCCATGTCGCGCAGAGCGCGCCGGTATTCCACCGGCATCACCTTGACGAACTTGGAGCGGTAGTCCGCCCAATTGTCGAGGATCTGCTGGGCGCGCGCCGAGCCGGTGTGGTGCAGGTGCTTGGCGATGAGCTGGTGCAGGCGCTCCTCGTCGTGGCGCGACATGTCGCCCTGCACGTCGATGCGGCCCTTGAACTCCAGGTCGCCGCCGTGGTGGTGGAGGCGCTCCAACAGGTCCTCCTCCTCCTCCACCGGCTCTAGGTCCACCATGGAGAGGTTGCAGCGCTTCTTGAAGCTGTTGTCCTCGTCCAGCACATAGGCGACGCCGCCCGACATGCCGGCCGCGAAATTGCGCCCTGTGGGGCCGATCACGACCACAATGCCGCCGGTCATGTATTCGCAGCCATGGTCGCCGGTGCCCTCGACCACGGCGATTGCCCCCGAATTGCGCACCGCGAAGCGCTCGCCGGCGATGCCGCGGAAGTAGCATTCGCCTTCGATGGCGCCGTACATCACCGTATTGCCGACGATGATGGATTCCTCCGCCACGATCGCCGCATTCTCCGGCGGCCGCACGATGATGCGCCCGCCCGAGAGGCCCTTGCCCACATAATCGTTGCCCTCGCCGATGAGGTCGAAGGTGACGCCGGCGGCAAGGAACGCGCCGAACGACTGGCCGGCGGTGCCGCGCAGGGTCACGTGGATCGTGTCGTCGGGCAGGCCCTGGTGGCCGTAGCGCTTGGCCACCGCACCGGAGAGCATGGCACCGGCCGAGCGGTCCACCGAGCGGATCGGCGTCTCGATCTCGACCCGCTCGCCCTTCTCCAGAGCCGGCTTCGCCTTCTCGATCAGGGTGCGGTCCAGCACCTTCTCGATCGGGTGGTGCTGGCGCTCGGAATGGCGGATGCCGACATCGGCCGGCACGTCGGGCTGCGCGAACAGCTTCGAGAAGTCGAGGCCCTTGGCCTTCCAGTGGTCGATCGCCTCGCGCTGGTCCAGCACGTCGGCGCGGCCCACCAGGTCCTCCAGCTTGCGGAAGCCGAGCGAAGCCATGATCTCCCGCACCTCCTCGGCGACGAAGAAGAAGTAGTTGATGACGTGCTCGGGCGTGCCCTTGAAGCGCTTGCGCAGCACCGGGTCCTGGGTGGCGACGCCCACCGGGCAGGTGTTGAGGTGGCACTTGCGCATCATGATGCAGCCGGCCGAGATCAAGGGCGCGGTGGAGAAGCCGAACTCGTCGGCCCCGAGCAGCGCGCCGATGATGACGTCGCGCCCGGTGCGGAAGCCGCCGTCCACCTGCAGCGCGACGCGCGAGCGCAGGCGGTTTGCCACCAGCGTCTGCTGGGTCTCGGCGAGGCCCATCTCCCACGGCGAGCCGGCATGCTTGATGGAGGTGAGCGGGGAGGCGCCCGTGCCGCCCTCGAAGCCGGAGATGGTGATGTGGTCCGCGCGCGCCTTGGCGACGCCCGCCGCCACCGTGCCGACGCCCACCTCGGAGACCAGCTTCACCGACACATCCGCGTCGGGGTTCACGTTCTTCAGGTCGTAGATGAGCTGCGCCAGGTCCTCGATGGAATAGATGTCGTGGTGCGGCGGCGGTGAGATGAGGCCGACGCCGGGCGTGGAGTGGCGCACCTTGGCGATCACCGCGTCCACCTTGTGGCCGGGCAACTGGCCGCCCTCGCCGGGCTTGGCGCCCTGCGCCACCTTGATCTGCATGACGTCGGAATTGACGAGGTATTCCGCGCTCACGCCGAAGCGGCCGGAGGCCACCTGCTTGATCGCCGAGCGCATGCTGTCGCCGTTGGGCAGGGGCACGTAGCGCTCGGCCTCCTCGCCGCCCTCGCCGGTGTTCGACTTTCCGCCGATCCGGTTCATGGCGATGGCGAGCGTGGTGTGCGCCTCGCGCGAGATGGAGCCGAACGACATGGCGCCGGTGACGAAGCGCTTCACGATCTCGGAGGCCGGCTCGACCTCGGCGAGGTCCACCGGCTTCTGGCCGAGTTCCTCGGCGCCGCGGATGCGGAACAGCGAGCGCACCGTCAGCAGGCGGCGATCCTCGACGTTCATCATCTCGGCGAAGGCGCGGTACTTGTCCTTGGCGTCGCCGCGCACGGCGTGCTGGAGGCTCGCCACCGCCTCAGGCGTCCAGGCATGGTCCTCGCCGCGCATGCGGTAGGCATATTCGCCGCCCACATCGAGCGAGAGCCGGTAGACCGGCGCGTCGGAGAAGGCGAGCTGGTGGCGCCGCACGGTCTCCTCGGCGATTTCGGCGAGGCCGACGCCCTCGATGGTGGTGGCGGTGCCGAAGAAATACTTGTCCACCAGCTCGGAGGACAGGCCGATCGCGTCGAAGATCTGCGCGCCGCAATAGGACTGGTAGGTGGAGATGCCCATCTTGGACATCACCTTGAGCAGCCCCTTGTCCACCGACTTGATGAAGCGCTTGACGATCTCCTTGTCGTCCACCTCCTCGGGGATCTCGTCGCGCATGTCGACAAGGGTCTCGAAGGCGAGATAGGGGTTGATCGCCTCGGCGCCGTAGCCCGCAAGGCAGGCGAAGTGATGGATCTCGCGCGCCTCGCCGGTCTCCACCACGAGGCCGACCGACGTGCGCAGCCCCTTGCGGATCAGATGGTGGTGCACCGCCGCCGTGGCGAGCAAAGCCGGGATCGGGATGCGGTCCGGCCCGGTCATCCGGTCGGACAGGATGATGATGTTGTAGCCGCCGTGCACCGCCGCCTCGGCGCGCTCGCACAGGTGCTCCACCGCCGTCGCCATGCCGGCGGCGCCCTTCTCGGTGCCGTAGGTGATGTCGAGCGTGCGGGTGTCGAACCGCTCCTCCATGAAGCCGATGGAGCGGATCTTCTCCAGGTCCTCATTGGTGAGGATGGGCTGGCGCACTTCCAGGCGCTTGCGCTTGGCGGTGCCCTCCAGGTCGAAGATGTTCGGCCGCGGCCCGATGAAGGAGACGAGGCTCATCACCAGTTCCTCGCGGATCGGGTCGATGGGCGGGTTCGTCACCTGGGCGAAGTTCTGCTGGAAGTAGCTGAACAGGGACTTCGACTTGTCGGACAGCACCGAGATCGGCGTGTCGGTGCCCATGGAGCCGACGGCCTCCTGGCCGGTGATGGCCATGGGCGCCATGAGGAGCTTGAGGTCTTCCTGCGTGTAGCCGAACGCCTGCTGGCGATCGAGCAGCGACACGTCGGTGCGCACCTCGCGCGCCTCCACGGGGCGCAGGTCCTCCAGGACGAGCTGGGTGTGCTTGAGCCACTCCTTGTAGGGGTTGGCGCGGGCGAGCTCGGTCTTAATCTCCTCGTCGGGGACGAGGCGGCCTTCCTCGAGGTCCACCAGCAGCATCTTGCCGGGCTGGAGACGCCACTTGGTGACGATCTTTTCCTCGGGCAGCGTGAGCACGCCCATTTCCGAGGCGAGGACGATGGTGTCGTCGCTCGTCACCATGTAGCGGGCCGGGCGCAGGCCGTTGCGGTCCAGCGTCGCGACGATCTGGCGGCCGTCGGTCGCGACGATGGCGGCGGGGCCGTCCCACGGCTCCATGAGGGAGGCGTGATACTCGTAGAAGGCGCGCCGCTCCTCGTCCATGAGCGGGTTGCCGGCCCACGCCTCGGGCACCAGCATCATGGCCGCGTGGGGCAGCGAGTAGCCGCCCTGGACCAGGAATTCGAGCGCGTTGTCGAAGCAGGCGGTGTCGGACTGGCCCTCATAGGAGATGGGCCAGAGCTTGGAGATGTCGGAGCCGAACAGCTCCGAATCGACCGAGGCCTGCCGCGCCGCCATCCAGTTGACGTTGCCGCGCAGGGTGTTGATCTCGCCGTTGTGCGCCACCATGCGGTAGGGGTGCGCCAGCGGCCAGGCCGGGAAGGTGTTGGTGGAGAAGCGCTGGTGCACGAGGGCGAGCGCGCTCTCGAAGTCCGGGTCCGAGAGGTCGGGATAATAGGCGCCCAGCTGGTCGGCGAGGAACATGCCCTTGTAGACCAGCGTGCGGCAGGACAGCGACACCGGGTAATAGCCCGCCGTCGACGGCTCGTTGGCGCCGTAGACGGCGTTCGAGATCACCTTGCGGGTGACGAACAGGCGCCGCTCGAAGGCGTCCTCGTCGAGGCTGAGATCACCCTGGCCGACGAACACCTGCGCATGCTCCGGCTCGGTGGGCAGGACGCTCGCGCCGAGGGAGGAATTGTCGGTCGGCACCGCGCGCCAGCCGATGAGGGAGAGCCCCTCCTCGGCGAGCACGCGCTCATAGGTTTCGCGCACGATCTCCCGCCCCTTGGGATCGCGCGGCAGGAAGATGTGGCCGACCGCATACTTGCCCGGCTCGGGCAAGGTGAAGCCGAGGCGGTCCGCCTCCTTCAGGAAGAACTTGTGCGGGATCTGCACCAGCATGCCGGCGCCGTCGCCGGCGCGCGGGTCCGCGCCCACCGCGCCGCGATGCTCCAGGTTGAGCAGGATCTTGATGCCGTCCTCGACGATGCGGTGCGACTTGCGGCCCTTGATGTCGGCGATGAAGCCGACGCCGCAGGCGTCCCGCTCCTGCGCCGGATCGAACAGGCCGAAGGGGGCCGGTCGGCCGATCATCGCCGCGCCTTTCACGGCGGCGGCGCCCTGAGCCACGCTTCCGTTCCGGCCTTCATCGCGATGCATCGGTGCCATCTTCTTCCCTCTCCTCAACCGGCGCAGGGCTTCCATCCCGCGCGCCCGCGCGGACGCTGGTGGAGATGCCCCCTCCCACGCCGCTTTGCAACTTCCACGCCAGCCGCGCAGAAAAGCACCCGCTCGTTCAAGCGTGCGCTTACTCTCGGCTGCGGCACGGGGGATAGGGCAGTACGACTTCCCTATCCAGTGGACCATGACAGAAAATCGGCGCGCTCACAAGCGCCCGGGGCCCGCCTCGCCGCACCGAATGACCATTTATTGCGCACGCGGCATGCGAGACGAAAGAACGGTACGGCACGAGCCCCTCCCGACGCAACGCCGTTTCAACGATGCCTCGCCACCGCGGCGCGACGCCTGTTACAAGGCGGCGGCTTGCGGCCCGATTGCGGTCCCATCGCTGCCGCATTGAGCCGCTGTAGTTCCGTCCGGTTCGCCGTTCTGCCACGCCGCGGCGCCGAAACGACGGGTCTCACCGGGATCAGTGCGCGCAAAGCGAAGGTCGTCACAGCGAAGGTCGTCCATGCCGAAGGCTTCCCTCCGTCCCACCGCTCTTGTCCTTGCCCTGGCGGGGCCGCTGGCCCTCGCGGCGCCGGCCGGCGCGCAGGTCTACTATCCCGCTCCACCGCCCGGTCCCTATGCGGCGCCGCCGCGTCCAGGCTACGTGATGCTGCCGCCCTGGGAGGTGCGCAACATCGTCCGCGGCATGGGCTACTGGCGCATCTCGCAGCCCCAGCTCGCCGGGCGCATCTACACCGTCGCGGCGGTGGACGAGGAAGGTCCCGTGGTGCTGCGCATCGACGGCTTCACCGGCCGGGTGATCGGGGCGCGCACCATCGGCGGCGGCCCGCCGCCGGTGTCCGGTCCGCCGCCCTATGGGCCGCCGTCCTACGGCCCGCCGCCCTCGGTGCAGGCGCCGCCCGCCGCGCCGAAGCCGCCCAAGGTCGCCGCCCGTCCGACGGTGGTGCCGCTGCCGCCGCCCAAGCCCCCGGAGCTGATGGAGGCGTCGGCGCCGCCCGTCGCCGCGCCCCAGGCTCCAGCCTCTGCCGGGCTCGCAGCCGGCCCCGTGGCCTCCGCGCCGCCGGTCGCCCCCAGCCCCGCGGCGACGCCGGACGGCGCCGGCGGCCAGCCGCAGGCGGCCGCGCCCGCGTCGGGGCAGGCGCCGAAGGCGTCGGGCAGCGAGACCGCCCAGCCGCAGCCGCCGGT